>CAVPZH010000001.1:0-102734 GCA_963710125.1 uncultured Actinomycetes bacterium
ACTAGCGCGCTAACCAGGCTGCGCCACGCCCCGCGATTCGGCCATCCTAGCGGGCGTCCCGGATCCGCCGTGAAGGCTTGTCCGACCCGGGCGCGCCCTCAACGCCAGCAGAATGCCAACGACGAGTGTGAGACTTTCGCGACTTGCCCCGCGTGACCAGAACGCACGCCCTCGGTCGCGTCGTGGACTCGGATAGGGTCGAGGCGTGATCCCCTGGCTCATCCTCGCCGTGGTTGCGGTCCCGCTCGTCGTGATGGGGTTCGTGTCGATGCGTCGCCGCACCAGGGTCTACGAGCACCCTGCCGTCGAGGACGCCGCCGCTCGCGCGCGCACCGAGCGCGAGTTTGCCGAGGCCGAGGCGTACGAGGCGCAGTGGCGCGACGAGAACAAGGATCACGACCGCGAGCGGATGCCGTAGGCCTGCGGCTCGCTGGAGTCCGCCTGCGCGGGGCCTGGAAACCCGAGGCGGCTCCCCTCACTCGCTCCATCCCCGTAGACGTAGATCCATAGAGGGGAGGAGAAGGGAGGGGGGGGGTACCGGTGCACCTCGTGGCTGCGAGTGAATCAGCCTGTGAGGATGAACGACACTTCGGGAGAAGGGCTGCGATCAACGCGCGCGTTACCGAGGCTCCGCCGGGCCTCCATACTCGACGAGGCTGGAGTCGATCGACGTATGACGGACCTGGGCGGACTCTTGCGCGCGACTTGCATCTTGCTCCGCGGAGGCGCACGATGGTGTCACGGGGGCGCGGCCTCCCTGGGGGCGTCTCGGATTGTCTCCCCTTTCCGATGCGCGCGCCAATCGCCTGGGCGGTCGCGTCTCCTCCCACAGGCCGTGAGCGCGCCTCAATGCGTGCTCGGTCGACGCGAAGCTCCTCGAGTTGCAGTCCGGTTGCACGGCGCGGGGAATGACCGAGCGCGTCCCGGGCGACCGGGGGACTACAGGGAATGTCGCCAGCGGGGTATCCACGCAACGCCCCTTTGTGCGGATGCTGTCTTGGCCGGTTGCGATCCTGACCGGCATGGACGTTCCGGTTGCCGGCCGTGACTATCCGGGGACGCTACGTGAGTTCAACGCCTGGTTTCCCGACGATCAGGCGTGCCTTGGCTATCTGGCCGGGCTGCGCTGGCCGGGCGGGTTCGTGTGCGCGGTTTGCGGCGGCGACCGGGCGTGGCGGATGGGCAAGGGGCGTAATCTCCGCTGCGCACGTTGCCGGATCGATCACTCGGTCACCGCCGGGACGATCTTCGCCGACACGAGGCTGCCGCTCTCGACCTGGTTCCAGGCCGCCTGGTATGTGACCGGCACCAAGCACGGTGTGAGCGCGCTCGGTCTGCAGCGTCTGCTCGGCCTGGGCAGCTACGAGACCGCCTGGGCGCTTTTGCACAAGCTGCGCCGAGCGATGGTGCGACCGGGACGTGACCCGCTCGCCGGCGAGCTCGAGGTCGACGAGACCGCGATCGGCCCCTCCAAGCCGGGGAAGCTGGGCCGAGGGACGTTCGCGGACAAGGCGATCGTCGCGATCGCGGTCGAGGCGCGCCCGCGCGGCGCCTGCGGTCGCGTTCGCCTCGCCCGCATCCCCGACTGCTCCGCGCCCACCCTGACCGAGTTCGTTGGCGGCGCGGTCGCGCCCGGAGCGGTCGTTTACACCGACCACTGGCGAGGCTACGACGGGCTCGTCGCCGCCGGACTCGTCCACATGCGGACGAGCATCGCCGCCAGCGGCGATCCCGCCCACGTGGTCATGCCGCGCGCCCACCGCGTCTCCTCGCTGCTCAAGCGCTGGCTGCTCGGCACCCACCAAGGCGCCACCAGACCACAGCAGCTCGACTTCTACCTCGACGAGTTCGCCTTCCGCTTCAACCGCCGCAGCTCCCGCCAGCGCGGACTGCTCTTCCACCGCCTCCTCGACCAAGCCGTACAGATCGACCACGTGCCCATCGCGGCGATCACCGGCGGCCGCCCATGAACAGGCAAGGGGCGTCATCGTGGATACCCCGTTGTCGCCAAATAGGGACGCGCTCGACGAGCCTGCTGGGCTTCGGCTTCCCCCCAGCCCCGTCGAAGAGTCAGCAAGCTCGTCCAGCGCGCCCCCCTTGGGCCGCGGCACAACTATTCCACACTTGTGCCCCTTGTAACAAGTGCTCGGACATCTTTCGACGGCGCATTCACGGCGGCGACTCGCGAGCCGCTCTCGCAGACGCCGCCACAGCAGCGCGAACTCGACTTCAGCGGCGTCGCGTCATCCCACGCGCTGTGCCGTGGCCGTACCCAACGCCTACGGCAGGAGGTCGTGCAGGTCGTACCAGGTCTCGCTGTCCGGCGGGTCGAAGTTGCCCTCGCCGGCAGCCGCTGCGAGGCGCTCGATGATCGGCATGATCCGCGCGTCCATGAAGGTCTGACCCGCGTCGCGGCTCTCCCAGACGTCGAAGATGCGGAAGACGCCCCTGTCACGGTCGAAGCCGGCGGTGTGGAGGATCAGGCCCTTCCACCGGGCCGCGACCGATCTCCGCGGCGACCGCGTCGTAGTTGGTGGTGCTCGTGTCGCCGTCGACGATCTTGAACTCCTGGACGAACGCGGTCGCCATGGTCGCTCCTCGGTCGAGGCCCGGATCGTACGAGATCCGGGGTCAGGCGAGGCGCTTGTACAGTCGCTCGACGAGCGCCGGCGTCTGCTCGAGCTTCTCCGTGATCACCCGCACGCGCACTTCGCGGAAGTAGTCGGGCTTCACGCCGAGCGCCTTGGCGACCCGCGCCAGGACGTCGTTCGAGGGCACGGGACGGTTTCCGTGGACGATGTGGTTCAGGTACCCGGCCGAGAGGTTCGTCTTCTCGGCCAGCGCGCGATAGGTGATCCCCGTCTCGGTCATGAGACGTTCGATCGTCGGGCCGAGCGGTTCGCTCGAGTAGGTGCGCTTCCTCGCCGCCATCAGTCCTGGGCGGTCCAGTCAATCACAGACGACCGCTCGACGCGCGCGTCCTTCTCGTCCGTACGCCGCCGTGCGTCGACCGCCCCGTCCTCGAGGCTCTTTCGCCCGACCGTCACGCGGAGCGGCACGCCGAGCAGATCGGCGTCCGCGAACTTCTCGCCCGGACGCGCGTCCCGATCGTCGAGGAGGACGTCCCTCCCGGCAGCCGAGAGCTCGTCGGCGACCGACTCCGCGAGCGCCTCGACCTCGTCCGAGGCGCCTGCCAGGGAAAGGACGTGCACGTCGTACGGCGCGATCGACTCCGGCCACGCGATGCCCCGCGCGTCGTGCGACTGCTCGACCGCGGCGGCGAGCACGCGGCCGGGGCCGATGCCGTAGCAGCCCATCACGAGCGGGTGCTCGACCGACTGCTCGTCGAGGTAGGTCGCGTCGAGGGGCACCGAGTAGTACGAGCCGAGCTTGAAGATGTGGCCGACCTCGATCGCGCTCCGGAACACGAGCGCGCCGCCGCAGCGCGGGCACGTATCGCCCTCCTTCGGCACGCGGATCTCGGCGAGCTCGGCCTCGAAGTCACGGCCGTACTCGACGCCGCGGAGGTGAAAGCCGGTGCGGTTGGCCCCCGCGACGTACTGGCCGTCGCGCAGCGTCTCGTCGACCACGATCCGGCCGGAGAAGCCGACGGGGCCGAGCGAGCCGGGCTCGGCGCCGAACGCCTCGCGGATCTCGTCGCCCTGCGCGGGACGCATTTCACCACCGAGGACGCCGGCGAGCTTCGCCTCGTCCAGGCGGTCGTCGCCACGTACGAGCGCGAGCACGACCGCCCCGTCCGCCACCACCGGCATCGCCTTCGACGTCGCGGCGACGTCGATGCCGAGAAACTCGGCCAGCGCCTCACAGGTCTCGATGCCCGGAGTCTCGACCTCTGCCGGGCCGTCGAGGCGCTCGGGGAACTCGGGCGCGCGCGGGACCCCACGCGCAACCTCGAGGTCGGCCGCGTAGTCGCCGCGCTCGCACGTCACGAGCGTGTTCTCGCCCGAATCCGCCGGGGCGAGGTAGTCGACGGACTCGCTGCCGCCCATCATCCCCGACTCCGCCTGGACGGCGACGAAGTCGAGGCCGCAGCGCTCGAACATCCGCTCGTACGCGCCCGCGTGCGCCCGGAAGGCGACGTCGAGCCCCTCCTCGTCGCGGTCGAACGAGTAGGCGTCCTTCATCACGAACTCGCGGACGCGCAGCAGACCCCCGCGTGGACGGGGCTCGTCGCGGTCCTTCGTCTGGAAGTGGTAGAGGATCTTCGGGAGGTCGCGGTACGAGCTCAGCTCGCGCGCGTGGAAGGTGATGGTCTCCTCGTGCGTCAGCGGCAGGACGAACTTGCGGCCCGCGCGGTCCTGCACGTGGAAGATCGCCGGAATGCGGATGCGCCCCGTTGCCTCCCACAGCTCCGCCGGGGTCAACACCGGCATCGACAGCTCCTGCCCGCCGATCGCGTCCATCTCCTCGCGGATCACCTGCACGACCTTCTCGTGGATCCGCCAGCCCGCGGGAAGATAGGTCCACAGGCCGGCCCCGACCTGGCGGATCAGACCGGCACGAACGAGCAGCCTGTGCGAGACCGCCTCGGCGTCGGCGGGGTCCTCGCGGAGCGTGGGCAGGAACAGAGAGGACTGGCGCTGCAGCATGCGCCAACCCTAGCCCGCGCTCAGTCGTTCAACCGCAGGAACCCCGTCAGCGTGGTCGTGCCGCCCCCGCCCGACGACTCGAGCACGAACGCGTCGAGCTGCTGGATCGCCTCACGGTCGCCGGCGGAGAGCGCGCCGCCGCCGAGGCTCTCGACGAGCGGGAGGAGGCCGTCGACGTCGACGTAGAGGAAGCCGCCCGTGCGGTCGCCGAGCCCGACCGCGTCGGCGGCTCTCCGGTACGCGCGCTCGAGTCGAGCTTGTCGCCGTCGGCGGCGAAGTCGCGGATTCCCGTGACGCCGGTCGTGACGATCACCGTGTTGCCGTCGAGACGCGCGTACCGAACGGTCGCGCCGTCCGCCTCGACGAGGTTCACGTCCCGGCCGTCCTCGGTCACCGTGCGGACCGTCGTTCCCGACTGCTGGGCGAGCGAGTGGGCGAGCCGGTCGACCGTCTGCCAGACCTGGTCGGGATCCGGCGGGGTCAGCGCGAGCGTGACCTCCGGTGCCGTCCCGGCGGGGCGCACGTACACGATCCCCTCGCCTGAGAACGCATCGAGGATCCCTCCGACGGAGACGCCCGTCGCCTTCTGCACCTGGTCGGCGATCTGACCGAGCGGGATGCGCTGCTCGACCTGGTCGACGAGCTTCTGCGTCCCGCCGAACGAGAGCGCGGCGACCGCGTCCTCCGGCACGCGCCCGACGAGCTTCGGCTCGTACTCGGTGCCGTTTCCGCCCGGGGTGCGGACGCCGACGGCGAGACGCACGCCGTCGTCCTGCGCCGCGACCGCGGCGGCCAGCCAGTCGACGCCGAGGTCGAGGTCCTGCGACGCCTGGCCGAGCTGCTGCCGGAGCTGCGGGGTCAGCCCGGCGACGTCGACCCAGGCGCGGACGAGCGCCTCCGCCGGCAGCGCGGCGAACCCGGCGGCGAGCCCGTCGTCGCCGCTGAGCGTCCCCCGCGCGAGCGACGCCTCGTACGCTGTCAGGTCGGACTGCTGCTCCGCGAGGGCGGTCCATCCTGCGACTCTCGCGCGGACGACAGGCTGGTCGGCTTTCGCGAGCAGCGCCGCAAGCTTTGCCTCGTCGTCCGGCTGCGTGAGGACGATCGTCTTCCGGTCGCCGGTGACCACGAGCACGACCTCGGGGCCGAGCGCGGGCGCGACGTCGGCCTGCCAGGTCAGGCCCTGGTCGTCGAGCGTGCTCGTCAGCTCGTCCGTCAGCCCTTCTCGCGCGCCCGGAAGCCTATCGACGAGCGCCGTCGCGTTCTTCCACTGGTCGGAGGACTCGTCCGTGGTGAGCGTCGCGAAGGCGAGCGCGTCGGCCGGCGCGAGCGACGCCGAGTCGGGGACCGTGCCGCCGCTCTCGGCCACGCCGCCACAGCCCGCCGCAACGAGGCTCGACGCCGCGGCGAGAGCTACGAACGTGGTGACCGTCCGCCGCATCACACGAACGGTATCGGCGCGCGCGGCCGTGGCGTTAGCCCCTCCGCGCCCACGCTCGCGCATCGGCGAGATCGTGGAAGCGCCCGCAGGAGATGCCCTGGAGCATTGCGTTCCCGAGCGCGGTCGCCTCCGTCGCGCCGGCGACGACGTGGACTCCCGCGTGGCGGGCGATCAGATCGCGGACGAGCGGCGAGGCGGCCCCGCCGCCGACGACCGCGACCTCGTGCACCGGGATCGCCTTTCGACCGGAAACGCCTCACAGCGGCGCAGGAGGCAGGAGACGTGCTCGGGGCGCATCGCGTGCTCCTCGAGGCATTCGAGACCGACGTCCGTCCGCTCCTGGTGCGCCACCGCGAGCGACACGGCCTGCCGCCCGACCCCGTTGCGGCGTTCCGAGAAGGCGGCTATGCGGATCGACTGGCGGTGGAGCGGGGCATCGCCTCGGTCGAGAGCGCGTACGAGCAGGGCTGAACGCGGCGGCCCGTCGACGGCACTGTTTCGCTCAGCTGGGAGCGTGCTGCCGCGGGCGCGGGACGAGCCGCTCGAGCTGCGTCACGTGCGCGGGCTCGAGCTCGTCGAGCGTGCGGGCGCCGAGCAGCTTCATCGTCCTCGTGATCTCCTCGGCGAGGATGGCGATCGCGCGGTCGACGCCCGCGCGCCCTCCCGCCATGAGGCCGTAGAGGTACGCACGACCGACGAGCGTGAAACGGGCGCCCAGCGCGACGGAGGCGACGACGTCGGCTCCGTTCATGATCCCGGTGTCGAGATGCACCTCCACGTCCCGGCCCACCTCGCGGACGACCTCCGGGAGGAGGTGGAACGGGACGGGTGCGCGGTCGAGCTGCCGGCCGCCGTGGTTCGAGAGCGTGATGCCGTCGACTCCGAGCGACGCGACTCGCCGTGCGTCGTCGAGGGTCTGGATGCCCTTGACGACGAGCTTTCCGGGCCAGCGCTCCCTGACCCAGCCGAGGTCCTCGTCGGTGACCGTCGGGTCGAACATCGTGTCGAGTAGCTCGGCCACGGTCCCGGGCCAGCGATCGAACGACGCGAACGCGATCGGCTCGGTCGTGACGAAGTCGAACCACCATCCCGGTCGGCGGATCGCGTCGAGCACGGTGCTGGGCTTGAGCCTGGGCGGGATCGTCATGCCGTTCCGGCGGTCGCGCAGACGCGCGCCCGCGACCGGGACGTCGACCGTGACCAGGACCGTGTCGAACCCAGCGTCGGCCGCACGCTGCACGAGCTCGAGCGAGCGGTCGCGGTCCTTCCACATGTAGAGCTGGAACCAGTTCCGGCCGGTCGGGTTCGCCGCTGCCACGTCCTCGATCGACGCCGTGCCGAGGGTGGAGAGCGTGAAGGGGATTCCGGCCGCGCCGGCAGACGCTGCGCCGGCCGGCTCGCCCTCGGCGCGCATGAGGCGCGTGAAGCCCGTCGGCGCGATGCCGAACGGGAGCGCCGAGGGGCCACCGAGGACCTGGACGCTCGTGTCGACCGCGGACACGTCTCGGAGGACCTGCGGATGGAACTCGATGTCCTGGAAGGCCTGGCGCGCCCGCGCGAGGGACCTCTCTCCCTCCGCCGCCCCGTCGGCGTAGTCGAACGCAGCCCGCAGCGTCCGGTGCCTCGCGAGCCTGCGCAGATCCTCGATGGTCAGCGCGGCCGCCAACCGACGTTCGGTGAGGTTCCGTCCGGGGAGGTCGAATCCGAGCAGCGGCGTGAGCTCCCGGATGCGCGGCCGCCTTCGTCGAAGCCTCGACGTTCCCATCTCGTCCTCAGTCGTCAGGTTGTCCCCACCGCATCGAGGCACGCTAGCGTGCCGGCAGCCGATGCAACGTGTCTGCTTCCTGTTGCGGATCAAGCCCGAGCACCGCGAGGAGTACGTCGCGCGGCACCAGGACGTGTGGCCGGAGATGCTCGCGGCGCTCCGCGAGACGGGCTGGCGGAACTACTCGCTCTTCATCGCGGACGACGGCCTGGTCGTCGGATACCTCGAGACCGACGACTTCGAGGCCTCGGTGCGAGGGATGGCCGCGACCGACGTCAATGCACGCTGGCAGGCGGAGATGACGCCGTACTTCGATCTCGGCGGCCGCCCGCCCGACCAGGGCTTCGTCCTGCTCGGCGAGTACTTCCACCTCGATTGAGCCTGCCGCCCACAGCGGCGCGGGCGGGCTCAGTCGCCCGCCGAGACGCTCTCGAGCGGGATCAGGCTCGCCTCCGCCATCGCGAGCGCGGCGGGCTTCGCCAGCTTCAGCCGCTTCGGGCGAGGCATGCCTGCCTGGATCCAGCGGTCGATCTCCTGGAAGAGCTCGTCGATCAGGGTCTCGGAGGAGACCTTCTTGAGCACGCGCCCGTGCGCGTAGACGAAGCCGACGTCCCGCCCGCCGGCGATCCCGAAGTCCGCGTCCCCGGCCTCTCCCGGGCCGTTGACGGCGCAGCCCATCACGGCGACCTCGAATGCCTGCGGATACGCCCGCAGCCGCTCCTCGACCACGACGGCGAGGCTCTCGACTCCGACGTTGTCGCGGCCGCAGGAGGGGCACGCGATCATCACGGGGCCGCGCTCGCGTAGCCCGAGCGCCTTCAGGATCTCCCACGCGACCTCGACCTCGCGCACCGGATCCGCGGTCAACGAGACCCGCATGGTGTCGCCGATCCCGTCCATCAGCAGCGAGCCCATCCCGACGGCGCTCTTGATCGCGCCCGCAAACGGCGTCCCCGCCTCGGTGACGCCGAGGTGGAGCGGATAGGGCACCCGGTCGGAGAGCATCCGGTACGCGCGGATCATCGTCGGCACGTGGGATGCCTTGACGGAGATCTTGAATTCGCGATAGTCGAGCCGCTCGAGGATCGCGACCTGCTCCAGCGCCTCGACCACGAGCGCCTCGGCGGTGTCCCGGCGCGCGAGCTCCTCGAGGTGCTTCGGGAGCGAGCCCGCATTCGCGCCGATCCGCATCGGGATCCCCGCCTGCTTCGCGGCCCGGACGACCTGCTCCGTCTTGTCGGGGCCGCCGATGTTCCCGGGGTTGATCCGCACGGCGTGGACGCCCGCGTCGATCGCCTCGAGCGCGAGAGACGCGTTGAAGTGGATGTCCGCGATCACCGGGATCGGCGAGAGCCGGACGATCAGCGGCAGCGCCTGGGCGTCCTCGCGCTTCGGGACGGCCACGCGCACGATCTCGCACCCGGCGGAGGCGAGCGCCGCGATCTGCGCCGTGGTCGCCTCGACGTCGTGCGTCTTCGTGAGCGTCATCGACTGCACGACGACCGGCGCCCCGCCGCCGATCGCGATCCCCCCGACCCTGATCTGATGGGTGCTCGGCATCCGCGTTCAGGGTACCGCCGGTCAGGGCTGGTACTGCTGGTCCATGGCGCGCACGGCGTCGTTGGCGACGCGGATCCAGAAGCCGGCCTGCGGCTCGAACAATCGATGCGGCGTCTTCTTCCCGGCGAGGACCAGTGCCAGCTCCCGAACCGGAACCCGCGTCGGCTCAGGCCGCGCGCGACCATCGTGATCCGCGTGCCCGGCGGCAGCCGGAACGTGAGCAGGCGATGGCCCTCGTCCCGCACGTAGTGGTCGTTGGGCACGGCGTCGCCCGGCGCGATCGCTCCGTCCTCCACCGCCGCCCGCGTGGCGGTGAGACCGGACAGGAACTCGGCGGGATCCACGCGCAGCTCCCAGTGCCCGCCGCGACGGGCGACGGACTTCGCGTGGCCGTAGAAGACGCGCTCCCGGGGTGGGCCGAACGGCGGCGTCGGCAGGAAGGGCGAGCCCGCCTGCACGCGGCGTCCCGCGGAGGGCGCTGCCGGCACTCCGTCTGGCCGGACGAGCGCGCCGAGGATCAGCAGGCCGAGGACGAAGGTGACACCGAGCTGCTTCACGGGGCCCTCCTTGGGATCGCCGATGGATGGGCACGGCGATGATGCGCTTCCCGGCGGACTGCTGCAATCCCCGCACCGGAACCTGCACGATGGCGCCGTGCCGCAGGCTCCCTCCCCCACGCCGTGGCTGCTCGAGCAGCCGCCGGACGACTATCCCGACGATCTGTGGGCGGTCGGTGCGGATCTCGAGCCGGGGACGCTGCTCGCGGCGTACCGGCTCGGCCTCTTTCCGATGCCGGTGGGACCGCGCGCTCGGCTGGTTCTCGCCCGCGCGCCGGGCGATCGTGCCGCTCGAGCCGTTCGCGCCCTCGCGCTCGCTGCGACGGGCCGCGCGCCGTTTCGAGATCCGCGTCGACACCTCGTTCGCCGAGGTCGTCGCGGGCTGTGCCCGGCCGGGTGACCCTGCGAGCTGGATCGACGAGGCGGTCGCGAGCGCGTACGGAAAGCTCCACGAGCTGGGCTGGGCCCATTCGGTGGAGGCCTGGGACGGGGACGGGCTCGCGGGCGGCGTCTACGGCGTCGCCACCGGCGGTCTCTTCGCCGCCGAGTCGATGTTCCACGCTCGCAGGGACGCTTCGAAGGCGGCCTTTGTCGCGCTCGTCGAGCGCTTGCGCGCGGCGGGCGACGCCGAACGCCGCCTGCTGGACGTCCAGTGGCTGACGCCGCACCTCGCGCGCCTCGGCGCCGTGGAGATCGGCCGGGCCGACTACCGGGCCAGGCTCGCGTCGGCCCTCGAGCTGCCGCCGGCGTTCTCCTAGTGGCTCTCCTGACGCGTCCGCGTCAGGAGAGCCGCCCGATGTCGTTCGTGAGGCCGATCAGGAACAGCACGAGGACGAGGCCGATCCCGACCACCGAGACCCGCTCGTAGATCTCGCGACGCACCGAGCGGCCGCGAATTCCCTCGGCGACCGCGAACACGATGTGCCCCCCGTCGAGCGGCAGGAGCGGCAGCAGGTTGAGAAGCGCGATCGAGAGCGAGATCAGCCCGAGCACGAAGAGGAAGCTCTCCGTGCCCTGCTTCGCCGCGTCGGAGGAGCCCTGGACGATGCCCACCGGGCTCGAGATGTCCTTGCGGCCGTCGCCGGTCACGAGGCGGCCGAGCGATGCGCCGATCTCCCTGGTGACCCGGCCCGTCAGGCGGAAGGACTCGCCGAGCGCCTGGTGCAACGGCAGTCCGTCGCCGGCGAGGACGAACCCGAGCCGGTACCGCCCGTCACTCTCCTTGGCGCCCGTCGGCGGCAGCACGACGAGCGTGCCGTTCCGCGCGACGACGAGGGTCAGGGGCTTCCCGCCGGAGCCGGCGATGAGCTTCGAGATGTCCGCGGGCTCGACGTGCTTGTCGTCGATCGAGACGATGACGTCTCCGTGGCGGAGCCCTGCCGAGGCGGCGGGTGACCCCTCCGAAACCTGGTCGACGGACGTCGTCGCACGCCCCACCGACGTCATGTAGAGCCCGGTGAAGAGGACGAGCGCGAGCAAGATGTTCGCGACCGGGCCGGCGGCGATCGCCGCGACGCGCTTCCAGGTCGGCGCGCGCCAGTAGGCGTCGGGGCCGAGCGCGTCCTCGAGGTCGGCGAGCGTCTTCTCGAGCGCCCCCGCCGCCTGCGGCGTCAGCGTGCGCTCGGCGGCGAGACCACGCAGCACCGCCAGGGCGTCCCGGGCAGCGGGATGGTCGTCGGCCGCGAGCGCGTTCCGCAGCCTGCTCACCGCGCCGCCGAGCGAGGGCGCCTCCTGGAGCGCGCGGGAGGTGCCCGCGTCGACGTCCACGGGCGCGGGCCGGTGCATCCCGGGAATCTTCACGAACCCGCCGATCGGGATCGCCCCGATGCCGTACTCGATGCCGTTCCGCGTCGTCTTCAGGACGGCGGGAGGAAAGCCCACGTAGAAGCGGCGCGGGCGCATCTTGAGCGCCAGGGAGACGACGAAGTGGCCCAGCTCGTGCACGAACACGAGCAGGCCGAGACCGAGGATCGCGACGAGGATCGTCATGCCGGCTGCAGCATTCGTGCCGCGAGTCGCCTTGCCTCCCGGTCGGCGGCGACGAGCTCGTCGAGGTCACGGGCCGGGGAGCCGTCGACGCGGTCGAGGGTCTCTCCCACCACCTCGGGGATCTCGAGGAAGCCGAGCCGTCCCTCGAGGAACGCCGACACCGCGACCTCGTTCGCCGCGTTGTACGCGCACGGCGCCGTGCCGCCGCGTCGACCTGCCGCGCGGGCGAGCGCGAGCATCGGGAAGGCATCCTCGTCCGGCTCCTCGAACGACAGCGTGAGCCCCGCGAGCGCGAGCGGGCTCGCGGGCGTCGCGGCTCGCTCCGGATACGTCAGCGCGTACGAGATCGGAACCCGCATGTCGGGGAGGCCGACGTGCGCGAGGAGCGCACCGTCGCGGAACCGGATGAGCGCGTGGACCACCGAGGTCGGGTGCACCACGACCTCGATCTTCTCGTACGGGAGCCCGAACAGCCAGTGGGTCTCGATCACCTCGAGCCCCTTGTTCGCCAGCGTGGCGGAGTCGACCGTGATCTTCGGCCCCATCGACCAGGTCGGGTGCCTGAGCGCGTCGTCGGCGGTCACGTCCGCCAGGGCGCTCCGTGACCACCCCCGGAACGGCCCTCCCGAGGCGGTCAGGACGACACCCGTGACGGTCTCCCGCGCCCGTGCCTCGAGGCACTGGTGGAGCGCGGAGTGCTCGCTGTCGACCGGGACGAGGAGCCCTCCGCCCCGCGTGTGGGCGGCCAGAGCGAGCTCGCCGGCGGCGACGAGGCTCTCCTTGTTCGCGAGCGCGAGCGTGACGCCCGCCTCGAGCGCCCAGAGCGTCGCCTCGACGCCGGCGAAGCCGACGACCGCGTTCAGCACGATGTCCGGACGGCTCCGCTCGAGGAGCGCCACCGGGTCGCCGCCTACCTGGAGGTGCTCGACGTCGTGCGCCGCAGCCAGCCCGTCGAGCGGGGTCGAGCCCGACTGGAGCGCGCACAGGCGGAGATCCGGGTGGGCCGCGACGACCTCGATCGCCTGACGGCCGATCGAACCCGTCGCGCCGAGGAGGGCGACGCGTCTCACCACCGGAAGGATGCCTGACGCGATTCGGCCCCCGGCGTGACCGATGCGTGCGCTACGTCAGCGCCAGGATCGTGAAGTACGCGGCCGGGCCCGCCCAGAGGAGCGAGTCGACCCGGTCGAGGACTCCGCCGTGCCCCGCGAGCAGCCGGCCGGAGTCCTTCACCCCGAGATCCCGCTTCACCGCCGACTCGAACAGGTCGCCGAGCGTGGCCGCGACCGCGATCGCGAGCCCGACGAGGAGCGACTCGCCGGTCGAGACGACGTCCTGCTCGTACAGCGCGAAGAACGTGACGGCGACGCCCACCACCGTTCCGGCGACGAACCCCTCCCACGACTTCCCGGGCGAGATCGCGGGCGCCAACCGGTGACGCCCGAGGAGGCGCCCGAAGAAGAACGCCGCGGTGTCGTCGGCGAACACCGTCAGCAGCACCGTGAACACGAGCAACCTGCCGTCGTCCGGGACGTCGCGCAGGAGCATCAGGTGCGCGAGCCCGCCGCCGACCCAGACGACGCCGAGCAGTGTCGTCGCGAAGGCTGCGACGGCGTTCTGGCGCACGCTCGACACGAAGAACACGAGGAGCGCGGCCGGCAGCGTGGCGAGCATGCCGGCGAGGAGCCAGGGCAGCCCGCCGAGTTGCGCGCCGAGCAGCGCGAGCCCCAGCCCGGTGTATCCCGCGAGCACCATCGGGTGCAGGCCGCGGCCCATCCCGTAGAGCTCGTGGAGCGCAACGAGGCCGCCGACGAGCGCGAGCGCGAACAGCCACCAGCCTCCGGCCCAGACGATCCCGAGCACGATCGGGAGCAGAACCGCCGCGACCAGGATCCGGGAGAGGAACGGGCTCATGCGCGCCCCGCGCGTGAGGCGAGGGACGCACGATCGCTCATGGGATGTCCCGCGTGCCGAACCTGCGGCTACGCGCCGCGTACTCCTCCACGGCTACGCGAAGGTCGTCGGCGCCGAAGTCCGGCCACAGCGTGTCGGTGAAGACGAGCTCCGAGTAGGCCGCCTCCCAGAGCAGGAAGTTCGAGAGTCGGAGCTCGCCCGAGGTGCGGACGAGCAGGTCGACGTCGCCGAGCTCGGGCGCGTAGAGCCGCGCCTCCAGCGCCGCATCGTCGACCTCTGCGGACGGGACGCCCTCCTCGACGAGCCGGCGCGCGGCCTGGACGAGCTCCGCCCGGCCGCCGTAGTCGAAGGCGATCCAGAGCTGGAGCGTGTCGAGGTGCGCGGTCCGGCTCTCGAGCGCCGCCATCTTCGCCTCCAGCCAGGGCTCGACCCGGTCGCGGCGACCGAGGAACCGCGTCCGGACGCCCTGCTCCGCGAGATCCGGCAGCTCGCGGTCGATCGTCTCGGAGAGGATCTCCATCAGGTCGGCCACCTCGTGGTCTGGGCGCGCCCAGTTCTCCGTCGAGAACGCGTACACGACGAGCGCGGAGATGCCCAGCTCGATCGCCGCCTCCACCGTCCGGCGCAGGGCGCGCGTCCCCTCACGGTGCCCGGCCTCCACCGGCAGGCCGCGGCTCTCCGCCCAGCGGCCGTTGCCGTCCATGATGATCGCCACTGTCCTCGGGACTGCGTCCCGAGAACCAGGAGAACCAGAGATCGCTCCTCCCTCGCCTAGGGTCTGGCCGCGAAGCGGTCAGACCTCCATGATCTCGGCTTCCTTGTGCTTCAGGAGCTCGTCGATCCGCTTGACGTGGTCGTCGGTCAGCTTCTGCACCTGCGTCTCCGCCCGCCGCTCCTCGTCGTCTCCGACGTCGCCGTTGCGAACCAGCTCCTCGAGGTGACGCATCACGTCGCGCCGCACGTTGCGGACCGCGACCTTGCCCTCCTCGGCGTACCGCCGGACGAGCTTGACGAGCTCCTTCCGCCGCTCCTCCGTGAGCGCCGGGATCGGCAGGCGGATCAGCTTGCCGTCGTTCGAGGGGGTCAGACCGAGATCGGACTCCATGATCGCCTTCTCGATCGACTTGATCTGCGTCGCGTCGTACGGCTGCACCGAGAGCAGCCTCGCCTCCGGGGCGCTGATCGTGGCCATGTTCGAGAGCGGCGTCGGGGTGCCGTAGTAGTCGATCGTGATCCGGTCGAGCAGCGCGGTCGACGCACGCCCGGTGCGCACGGAGTTGAACTCGGTGCGCGTGTGCTCGATCGACCCGTCCATACGCCGCACGCAGTCCGCCAGGAACTCCTCGATCGCAGCCACCGCGCCTCCTAGTCGTCGCTTTCCCCGCCCTGCGTCGTGACGAGCGTGCCGATCCGCTCGCCGCGCGCCGCCCGGGCGATGTTGCCGTCGGCGAGCTCGAACACGTGGATCGAGACGCCGTTGTCCATGCAGAGCGAGAGCGCGGTCGTGTCCATCACCCGCAGGCCGCGCTCGATCGCCTGGAGATGACTCACCTCCGGCAGAAACCGTGCGTCGGGATCGGTGTGCGGGTCGCCGTCGTAGACGCCGTTGACGCCGTGCTTCGCCATCAGAATCGACTCTGCCCCGATCTCGAGCGCCCGCAGGGCGGCGGCGGTGTCCGTCGTGAAGAACGGGTTCCCGGTCCCCGCGGCAAAGATCACCACGCGGCCCTTCTCGAGGTGGCGGATCGCGCGCCGGCGGATGTACGGCTCGGCGACCTCGGACACCGCGATGGCCGACTGGACGCGGGTCTGCGCGCCGAGCCGCTCGAGCGCGTCCTGGAGCGCGAGTGCGTTGAGCAGGGTGGCGAGCATGCCCGCGTAGTCGGCGGTCGCCCGGTCCATGCCTTCCGCCGCCGCCTTCAGGCCACGGTAGAAGTTGCCCCCGCCCACGACGATCGCGATCTCGGTGCCCGACTCCTGCACCGTGACGACCTCACGGGCGATCGACGAGACGGTCCGCGGGTCGACGCCGTAGTCGCGGTCGCCCATCAGGCTTTCGCCCGAGAGCTTCAGCAGCACCCGGGCGAACGCGGGCTCGTCCGCGCCGGCGTCCGCGGCCGCCTCCCGGGACGAGGTCGTGCTCATCCCAGCTGCAGCCGCTCGAACTCGAGGACCTCCGCCCCCTCGCCCGCGAGCGCCTGGCCGACCGTCGTCGACGGGTCGTGGATCCACGGCTGGTCGGTCAGCACCCGTGCTGCGAAGAAGCGCTTCTGGAGCATGCCGTCCACGATCTTCTCACGTGCCTGCTCGGGCTTCGAGAGGACCTCGTCCGAGCCGGCGAAGATCTGCCGTTCCGAGGTCACGATCTCGTCGGGCACGTCCTCCCTGCCGATCCATTCGGGCGACGAGGCGGCGATGTGCATCGCGAGCCTGCGCCCCAGCTCCGGCGCGCCTCCGCGCACCTGCACGAGCACGCCGAGCTTGTTGCCCGGCGGGTGCACGTACGACGAGATGCGCCCGCCGTCGACCGCCTCGAACCGGGCCGCGCCGGCGATCGCGATGTTCTCGCCAAGCTTCGCGGTGAGCGCGACCCGCTCGTCCTCGAGCCCGCCCTCCGCACCGGGGCCGCCCTCCTCCACGCTCTCGAGCGCCCGCTCGACGAACGCCAGGAAGTCGGCGTTTTTCGACACGGGCTCGGTCTCGCAGCCGACGGCGACGAGCGTCCCTCTCGACCCGTCCGCGGCGACGCGCTCGGCGACGCGCCCCTCCGTCGTCGCGCGGCCGGCGCGCTTGGCGGCGCTCGCCATGCCCTTCTCGCGCAGGAGACGGGTGGCGACGTCGAGGTCGCCGTTCGCGTCCTCGAGCGCCTGCTTGCAGTCCATCATCCCCGCGCCCGTGCGGTCGCGGAGCTCCTTCACGAGGCTCGCCGCGATCTGGCTCACTCCGAGCCACCCTTCTCGCCTTCGGCCGGCGCAGACCGCGCGCTGACCGGCTCGGGCGTCGCCGCGTCCGCGGCGGGCGCGTCCTCCGGCGTCGCGCCGGCCTCGGGCGCGTCGGCCGGCTCGGGCTCCGGCTCGGCGCTCCCGGCGCGGAGCTCCTCCTCCGTGACCTTCGACTTCGCGGCCGCGATGCCGTCCGCGATCGCGCGGATCACGAGCGAGCACGAGCGGATCGCGTCGTCGTTGCCCGGCACGACGTAGGTCGCCTCGTCCGGGTCGCAGTTCGTGTCGACGAGGGCGATCACAGGGAGCCCCAGGCGCTGCGCCTCCCGCACGGCCAGCTGCTCCTTCCGCAGGTCGACGATGAACACCGCGTCGGGCTGGCGCTTCATGTTCGCGACGCCGCCGAGGTTGGCCTCGAGCTTCGCGAGCTCTCCGGTCATGGCGATGCGCTCCTTCGCGGGGAGGAGGTCGAGCTGCCCCTCGTCCTTCAGGCGGCGGAGCTCCTGCAGGTAACCGATCCGGTCGGCGATCGTCCGCCAGTTCGTGAGCAGGCCGCCGAGCCACCGGTGCGCGACGTACGGCTGGCCGACACGGTTCGCCTCACGCTCGACGGCCTCCTGCGCCTGCTTCTTCGTACCGACGAAGAGGATCGTCCCCCCGCGCTCCGCGAGGTTGCGGGCGAAGTCGTAGGCATCCTCCAGGAGCGCCTGCGTCTGCTGGAGGTCGATGATGTAGATGCCGCCGCGCTCGTCGAAGATGAAGCGCTTCATCTTCGGGTTCCAGCGGCGCGTCTGGTGGCCGAAGTGCACCCCGGCCTCCAGCAGCTCCTTCATGGAGACGACTGCCACGATCGAGTCCTTTCGGTTGATGTCGATGCGCCGGCGGGCGCGGACGGAACCTGGCGGAGTGCCCAGGCACCCCCGTCCGGAGGCGTCGCCGGGTAGTGGGACGTTCGGCGAACTGTAGCGCCCGTCGGGCACGTCGCTCCTGAAGTGCCCTAGCCGGCGGCCTCCGCACGCGCGACCTCGAGGGCGTGCGCGAGGTCCACCGGGAGGGGCGACGAGAGCACGACCCGCTTACCGGTGACGGGATGGTCGAACGCGAGCCGGTACGCGTGGAGGAACTGCCGCGCGAGGCCGAGGTCGCCCGCGACCCCGTAGACGGGATCGCCGCTGACAGGGAGCCCGACCGCCTCGAGGTGGACGCGGATCTGGTGCGTGCGCCCGGTCTCGAGCCGTGCCTCGAGCAGGGAGCGTGTGCCGAGGCGCTCACGCACCTCGAACCACGTGACGGCGGCCCGCGGCGTGTCGGTGTCGATCGAGCGGCGGGTGCGGTCGCGACGATCCCGGCCGACCGGCGCGTCGATCCTGCCCGTGCGCGAGCGCGGGACGCCCGCCACGAGGACGAGGTAGCTGCGCTCGACGAGCCGCTCCCGGATCGCCTCGGTCAGGCGTGCGTGGACAGCCTCGGAGCGCGCGACCACGAGGAGGCCCGACGTGTCACGGTCGAGCCGGTGGACGATCCCCGGTCGCTCGGCGTCCCCGCCGGCGGCTCCGAGCTCGACGAGCCCGTGAACCGCGGTCCGCCCGTCGTGGCCGGGCGCGGGATGGACGACGAGGCCGGCGGGCTTGTCGACCACGAGGAGGTGCTCGTCCTCGTAGACGACGTCGAGCGGCACGGCGGCCGCCTCGACCGGGGCCGGGTCGGGGACGTCGACGACGAGCTCCTCCCCACCCCCGAGTCGATGGCTCTTCGGTCGCCTCTCTCCGTCGACGAGGACCGCTCCGCGTCCCACCAGCCGCTCGGCGAGCGCCCGGGTCCCCACCTCGGGCAGGGAGGCGACGACGGCGTCGAGCCGCCGTCCGGCGTCGGTCTCAGGAACGCGAGAGCGGTGACGTGCCAACGAACGCGCTGGAGCGGTCAGCGGCCACGAAGGAGAGGAAGAGCAGCCCGACGCCGACGACGATGAAGGTGTCCGCGAGGTTGAACGCCGGCCAGTAGTCGAAGTCGAGAAAGTCGGTCACGTGGCCGAGTCGCAGCCGGTCGACGAGGTTCGAGAGGCTTCCGCCGAGGACGAGGCCGACGGCGACGGGGAGCAGCGGGTGCCGTCGGCCCGACCGCGCGAAGAACACGACCAGCGCCGAGATCGCGACGGTCGTGAGCACGATCACGACACCCGTCGCGTCGGAGAAGAGGCCGAACGCGATGCCCGTGTTGCGCACGTGGTGGATTGACAGAGGGCCGGCGATCTTCACCGAGTCCCCGAGCTCGAGCGTGCCCACCACGAGGTACTTCGTGAGCTGGTCGGCCACCACGGCGGCGAGCGCCACCACGGCGAGGGCGGCCCACTGCGCGGCCCCCGCCGCCAGGGACCGTTGGGCTCCGGGTGTCGGCTCGAGGGCGTTCGTGGCCGAGCCGACGCGCACCTCGAGCGGCTGGCGCGGCGGCACCGCGCGTGCGGGCTCGCTCATCCCCGCTCCTCGATCTGCCGGCAGGCGACGCACAGCGTCGCGTAGGGGACGGCCTCGAGCCGCTCCTCGGGGATCTCCGCGCCGCAGCGCTCGCACGTGCCGTACGTGCCGGCCTCGATCCGCTCGAGCGCGCGGTCGATCTCGTGCACGATCTGGTCGGCGTTCTCCTCGAGCGACTCGTCGACCTCACGGTCGAGCATCTCCCCCGCGTGGTCGGCGATGTGCTGGTCGCCTGCCGCGCTCGACAGCTCGCTGTCCCCGGTGTCGCCCTCGACGATGTCGTGCGCGGCGCCGAGGACCCGGGAGCGCAGCGCGAGCAGCTCGTTGCGGCGGGTCTCCAGGTCCACGCTCATGCGTCCTCGCACGCCCCGATCAGGCGCCGCTCGACGTCGTCGCGGGAAAGACTCTCGACCTCGACGAGCTTGTCTCCCGCAGCGTGCCCATGGACGATCCGGATCGACGAGCGGGGCACGTCGAGCGTTCGCGCGAGGAGCGCGACGACCTCTGCGTTCGCGCGGCCCCGCTCGGGAGCGGCATGGACGCGCAGCTTCCACACGTCGCCGAGGCGCCCCACGACCTCGGAGCGCCGTGCACCGGGCAGGACGCGGACGGGCAGGCGAAGCGGCCCTGCGACGATGCTCTCGCGGACGGACATCACGACAGGATAATCCGCCCGCCGCCGGTCGTCGCGGCATGGCCGCCGACCCCGTGTGCCCTCGGGGCTACCCGGCCAGCCGGTCAGCGTCCGGCGGCGCGGCGGGAGGCTCCGAGAGGCGCGGCCCCGCGTGTCTCGGCTGGTCCTCCTCGACGTCCGCGCCGTACGCCTCCTCTCCCTCCGAGGCGACCTCGAGCGCCGCCCGCAGGATCGACCGGATCCGCCGCGTCTCGGCGAGCAGGTGCTCCTTCTCGGCGATCGCGTCGCGCACCAGGCGGCGCCCCTCCGCGCCGGCCTCGGCGACGATCACGTCGGCCTCCCGGCGGGCCTGCTCCTTCATGTCCTGCGCGGCCCGCTCGGCCGACACCAGGGTCGTGCGCAGCAGCGTCTCGAGCTCGACGTGGCGCGCGACCTCGCCCTCGAGCTCGTGGATGCGCTCGCCGAGCTCGGAGCGCTCGCGCCAGACGTCCTCGAAGCTGTCCGCGATCTCCTCGATCGCACGTTGGACGTGCGACCGCCGGTAGCCCAGCAGGCCGCGACGCATCTCCAGACGCCGCGCCTCGACGGGTGTCAGTGTCATGACCGACCCTCCTTCCTTCCAGCACTCGCTCGACAGGTCGTTGCCGGGCTCCCGTGCGACGACCCGTTCTCACAGCACTCGTTCGACGAACGCCCTCACAGCACCTGCCCGATCAGCGCGTTGACGATGCGCTCGACGATGTAGAGCGCGAACACGGCCACGATCGGTGAGACGTCGAGCGGGCCGATCGGCGGGATCACGCGACGGAACAGGCGGAGGTACGGCTCGCACACGTCCGTCAGGAAGCGCCGGATCCGCTCCACGGTCGCCGACGCCCCGGGCGGGAACCAGGACGTGATGATGTAGGCGAGGATCAGCAGCACGTAGACGCCGACGAAGACGGACACGAAGCGCTGCACCGACGTCGCCGTATCGGCCAGCACGAGAAAGCCGACGGAGTCGCCGCCCACGACGAGGGATTCTCGCTGGGAGCGGCTGTTCCTCCGGTCAGGCGCGTCAGGCCTGGTTGAAGAAGCCGCCCGACGGGTCGAGCACCCGGGCGCGCTCCTCGGCCGACACCTGCACGTTGCGCGGCGTGAGCAGGAAGACCTTGTCGGCGACACGCTGCATGCTGCCGTCGAGCGCGTACGTGAGCCCGCTGGCGAAGTCGATCAGGCGCTTGGACAGCTCCGTGTCTGCGTTCTGCAGGTTGAGGATCACGGGGACGGAGTCCTTGAACCGGTCGGCGATCTGCTGCGCGTCGTTGAAGCTCCGTGGCAGGACGAGGTGCACGCGCACCTGGCCGGAGCTGTCGACGCCCCGCAGGCGGGAGCGCCGCGAGCCACCGCGCGCGGACGACTGCTCGAGCTCCGGCTCGGACGCGCTCTCCGGGTCGGACCAGCCGTCCTGGTCGCGTCGCCGCGGCAGACGGCGGACGTTGGCCCGGTCGCGGCGCCGGTAGTCGCGCTCGACCTCCTCGTCGGAGACGGTCAGGTCCTCGTCCCACTCCTCGTCCTCGGCGATGCCGAAGTAGACGAGCGTCCGGTTCCAGACATCTCCGAGCCCCATGACCGCGCGTATCGTAACCCTGTCCGAGGACGCCCCACGCGCCCCTGCGGGCGCCGTGCGCACGCTCAGTCGCCGAACAGCGAGCTGCCGACGCGGATCAGCGTCGCGCCCTCCTCGACGCCCACGCGCCAGTCCTGCGAGGTCCCCATCGAGAGCTCCGCGAGCCCGTGGGACTCCGCGAGCCGGCGGAGCCGGCGAAACCAGGGTCGGGAGTCCTCCGGGTCGCGGGCGAGGGGCGGCATCGTCATGAGGCCGCGCAGCGACGGGTGCCTGTCCACCCAGCCGGCGATCGCGTCGGGCGCGACGCCCGACTTCGACGGCTCGCCGGAGAGGTTCACCTCCAGCAGGGCCGGCACCGTGAGACGGCGTGCCGCCGATTCGGAGTCGAGCGAGTGGACGAGCTCGCAGATCTCGTTCACGACCTTGACCTTGTTCGACTGGAGGTGCCCGATGAAATGCCACCGGAACGAGTCTCCGTGGACGGCGTGTTTCGCTGCGAGGTCCTGCGCCCGGTTCTCCCCGACGATCTCGATTCCGGCCTCGGCGAGGATCGCCAGCCCGTCGAGCGACACGTACTTCGTCGCCACGACCACCGTGACGGCCGGGCCCGCCTCCTCCCGCAGCCGGAGGTACCGCTCGCGCAGGGTCGCGGCGTTCATCGCGCCGGCTCCGGGACGCGCGCCAGGAGCGTGTCCCGCCGGTTCGCGGCCGGATCGTCGATCACGTCGTCCAGCAACCGCGCGAGCACGGCGCCGAGCTCCGGCCCCTCGCGGTAGCCGAGGGCGATCAGGTCGTCGCCGTCCACGGCGAGGTCCGTGAGCCGGACGGCGCTGTCGCGCTCGCGCTCGAGCATGGTGGCCAGGCGGTCGAGCTGCTCGCGCTCGGCGAGGTCGACGTTCTTCACGACGAGGTCGGCCCGCTTGAGCGCGATCACCTCGCGCGCGAGCTCGAGGCCGTGGGACGCGAGGAAGCGTCGCGCGACCACCCCGTCGACGGCGCCGTCCAGCCGGAAGCCGTGCGCGGAGACGAGGCGGACGACCGCGGCCCGCAGCGTGTTCGGGTATCGCAGCCGGCGCAGCACGTGGGCTGCAACGGTCGCGCTGGCGGCGGCGTGGTCCGCCCCGGAGACGTCCGTCTCCGGCTTCGCGAGATCGTGGAGCAGCGCGCCGAGGCGGACGGTGAGCCCGTCGTCCGCGTCGGCGGTCGCCTGAACCGCCTCGAACAGGTGCTCGTCGAGCGTCAGCGGCTGGCGCGGCGAGTCGAGTCGGTACCCGATCGCAGCGCGGTACTCGGGGATCACCTCGAGGAGCGCCCCCGTGTCGCGCGCGAGCCGCAGCGCCTCGGCCGGCCGCCCGCCGAGCAGGAGCTTCGAGAGCTCCCCCAGCCCGTCGACCGCGACTCCGCCACCGATCCGCTCGCCCGAGACGTGTCGCAGGCCCGTCGCCTCGGCGCGCATCTGCGCGAGCGTCTCGGGCGCGAGCACGAACGAGAGCTGGGACACGAGCCGCAGTCCCCGCAGGATGCGCAGGGGGTCCTCCCGGAAGCTCGCGTCGCTCACGGTCCGCAGCCGCCTCCGCTCCAGGTCGGCGACGCCGCCGAACGGGTCGACCAGCTCTCCGGTCTCGAGCCGTCGCGCGATCGCGTTCACGGTGAAGTCGCGGCGTCGCATGTCGTCCTCGATCGACGCGGACCCGTCCGCGACGATCTCGAAGTCGTGGTGACCGGGGCCCGTGCTGCGCTCGATGCGCGGCGGCGTCAGCTCGATCCCGCGAGGCACGAGCGGGCGCACCACGGGGTCGCTCGGATGGAACCTCACCCCGACCAGCTGTCCGTGCACCTCCATGTCCTCGACGCGGCCGTGCGGCTCGAGAGCCGCACGGAGCTCCGCATGGTCGACGCCGGGGACGAGGAAGTCCTCGTCGGCGTGCGGGATGCCGAGCAGCTCGTCGCGCACGGCGCCGCCGACGACGTACGCGTCGAGGTCGAGCGAGCGGATGTAGCGGCGGATCTCCGTCGGCACGCCGCGATTGTCCCGCAAGCGCGTGCTCGAGGCGCGGGCGAGGCTACAGGTGGGCGATCGCCTCGATCTCGACCAGCGCCCCCGAGGGCAGGTTCGCGACCTGGAACGTCGAGCGCGCGGGCGGCGCCTCCCCGACCCTCGCCGCGTAGACCTCGTTCATCCCCTGGAAGTCAGCGAGGTCGAGCAGGAACACGCTCGTCTTCACCAGCTTGTCCATCGAGCTGCCGGCCGCCTCGAGGATCGCCGCGAGGTTCGCGAGCGCCTGCTCGGTCTGGCGGCCGATGTCGCCGTCGATCGTCGTCTCGCCGGGGCGCAGGCCGAGCTGGCCGGCGACGAAGACGAGCTCTCCGGCGACGATCGCCTGGTTGTACGGCGCGCCCTGGAACGGCGCGGGCGCCGCCTCGGTGCGGATCACGGTCTTCTCCACGTCCAGCTCCTTGTCTCTAGTGGGCGGTCGCGCGGGCGAGCGCGACCCCGAGGGCCTTGAAGATCGACGCGAGCGCGTGCCCCGTGTCCTCGCCTTCCATCAGCGCACGTGCACGGTCAGCCCCGCCTCCTCCGAAAGGCGCCGGAGGAACCGGGCGGCGAGGTCGCTGCCGAGGCCGCCGGCCCCCGTCAGGTCGGCGTTGGAGGCGACGAGCGGCCGGCCCGAGCGCTCGACCACGACCATCGCGAGCGCCTCGTCGGCGGGGACGGTGGCCTCGCCGAGCGCCCCGTCGACCAGGCGGGGGCCGACCGCGCGCCCGAGCGCCGTCCCGGCTGCGTCGACCTCCGCCTCGGGCTCGTCGGGCTCGATCTCGAGCGTCAGGTCGAACCCGCCGGCGCGGGCGAGCTCCGTGAGCAGGTGGTCGAGCACCGGGACGCCGGTCGCGACGTTGATCGCGCCCGTCCCTTCCGAGATACGGGCGCCGCTCATCGGCCAACCCCGGTTGGGCGAGCGACGCTCACAGGTCGGCTCGCTCGATCGCGGCCCCGAGCGCACGCAGGCGCTCGTCGATCGACTCGTAGCCGCGGTCGATCTGCCCGACGTTGCCGATCGTCGAGCGGCCCTCGGCGCAGAGCGCGGCGATCACCATCGCCATGCCCGCGCGGATGTCGGGGCTCTCCAGCCGCTGGCCGTAGAGCCGTGCCGGCCCGGTGACGACGACACGGTGCGGGTCGCAGAGCACGATCCGGGCCCCCATCGAGACCAGCTTGTCGACGAAGAACAACCTGCTCTCGAACATCTTCTCGAACACCAGCACGGTCCCGTGCGCCTGCGTCGCGGCCACGACGGCGATGGAGGTCAGGTCGGCGGGGAAGGCGGGCCAGATGCCGCTCTCGATCTTGGGTATCTGGTCGCCGAAGTCGTCCACGACCCGCAGCTCCTGGCCCGGGGGGACGCGGATCGCGCTGTCGCTCACCTCGAGCTCGATCCCGAGCTTGCGGAACGCCGGCACGATCGAGATCAGATCGTCGGGCTCGACGTCCTCGATCGTCACGTCGCCGCCGGTGACCGCCGCCAGCGCGGCGAAGCTCGCCACCTCGACGTGCTCGGAGCGGATCCGGTACTCGCCGCCCGCGAGCTCCGCCACCCCTGCGATGCGGAGGACGTTCGAGCCGATCCCGTCGATCCGCGCGCCGAGCGTCACGAGGAAGCGGCAGAGATCCTGGATGTGCGGCTCGCACGCCGCGTGCCCGACGACCGTCTCCCCCTCCGCGAGCACCGCAGCCATCACCGCGTTCTCGGTCGCCATCACCGACGCCTCGTCGAGGAACATCCGCTTGCCGCGCAGCCCGTCCGTGCGCAGGTCGTAGTCGCCGTTCAGCTCGACCTCGACCCCGAGCTCCGCGAAGGCGTGGAAGTGCGTGTCGAGCCGGCGGCGCCCGATCACGTCACCGCCGGGCGGCGGGACGGTCGCCCGGCCGAAGCGCGCCAGGAGCGGTCCGGCGAGCAGGAACGAGGCCCGGATCTCCCGCCCGAGCACAGGGTCGAGCGCGGTGCGGCTAACGCCGGAGGTGTCGACGGTCACCTCGTTCGGCCCCGTCCAGGTCGCATCGGCGCCGAGCGCATCGAGGAGCTCCACCATCGTCTCGACGTCGCGGATCCGCGGGACGTTCGACAGCCGCACCGGCCCGGACGCGAGCACGGTGGCCGCGAGGATGGGAAGCGCGCCGTTCTTGTTGCCGGCGGCGCGAACGGTCCCCGACAGCGGACGCCCGCCCTCGATCACGAACGACTGCATGCGGGGCGCTATCGTACCCGGCTCGTGGAGGCTCCCCGAACGAGTCCCGAGCCGGAGGTCACCCGTGAGCGGGCCTGGGCGACGCTGACTCGCTACACGACGAGCGAGTCGCTCCTCCGGCACGCGCTCGCGGTGGAGGCGTCGGTTCGCGGCTACGCCCGCCGGGGCGGCGAGGACGAGGAGCTGTGGAGCGCCGTCGCCCTGCTGCACGACTTCGACTACGAGATCCACCCCACGCTGGACGAGCATCCGCAGGAAGGGGCGCCGATTCTCCGCGAGGAGGGGTACCCGGAGGTCGTGATCCGCGCGGTCCTCTCCCACGCGGAGCACCTCGCGCTCCCGCGCGAGACGCCGCTCGAGCGGACGCTGTTCGCCTGCGACGAGCTGTCCGGCTTCGTCCACGCCTGCGGGCTCGTCCGACCGACCGGAGTCGACGGACTCGAGCCGAAGTCCGTCCGCAAGAAGCTGAAGCAGCCGTCTTTCGCAGCCGGTGTGCACCGCGACGAGGTCTACGCGGGCGCCGAGCTCCTCGGCCTCGAGCTCGACGAGCACATCGCGAACGTCATCGAGGCGCTCCGGCCGATCGCACCGGAGCTCGGCCTCCGCACCGCCGCCGACGCGGCCTGACCGGCCCTGGGCGGGCGCGTCAGCCGTCGAGACCGGCGACGAGGCGGTCCAGGTCATCGTCGCTCGTCCACCACCCGCACGAGACCCGGACGAGCCCCCGACCGGGAATCTCACGCACGCTGACGCCCCGGTCACGCAGCCGCTCGACCAGCGACGCCGCCGCGTCGTCCTCGACGCGGAAGGAGACGAGCGTCGCGACGGTGTCCGGCGTCGCCAGCTCCACGCGCGGCGAGAGGAGGCGGCGGCAGCGCGCGGCAGCCTCCCGGGCACGGTCGAACGACCAGTCGGGCCGGAGCTCGAGCGCCGCCAGCATCGCGCGCAGCGTGCCGTTCGACCACCAGCCCGGCTCGAAGCGGCGGGCGCCGGGCTGCGGCTCGAAGCTTCCGTCCGGGTCGTGCGTGCGCTGCGCGAAGTAGCTCGGCGAGAGCAGCCCGAGCCGGTCGGGGTCTTGCACCACCAGCGCTCCGGTCGCGTCGGGCCCGCAGAGCCACTTCTGCCCGGAGATCGTGAGGTAGTCGAGGCCCGTCGCCTCGTCGGGGATCGCGCCCACGGACTGCGCGCCGTCGGCGAGCACGGGGACGCCGCACCGCTCGCGGAGCTCCCGCAGCGGCAGCACGGCCCCCGTCGTCCACAGCACCCGCGAGGTTGCGATGAGTCGCGTGCGGGACGTGATCGCACCTGCGATCCGCTCAGGATCGGGCGGAACGACGACGACCCGCGCCGGCGACGCCCCGAGCGGCCCCAGGAGCCCGAAGTGCTCGTCGGTCGTGGTCACGATCTCGTCCTCCGAGGTCAGCCCGAGACCGCGCAGGACGATCCCGCAGCCCTCCGTCGTCGAGCCGGTCAGCGCAAGCTGGTCGGGCTCCGCGCCGACGAGGCCGGCGAAGGCGGCGCGCAGTCGCTCCCGCAGCGCGAGTGTCTCCTCGAAGTACGCCTTGCCCGTCCGGCCCTCCGCCAGGTCGCGCTCGACCCCCGCGACGAGCGCCTCGGCGACAGGTCGCGCGAGCGGCCCGAACGTGCCGGCGTTGAGGTACGCGACGGTGTCGAGCACCGGGAAGAGCGCGCGCGCCTCGGCGAACGTCACGCCCGGCCGACCTCGACCCGAGCCTCGACGACGGGGTGGTCGGACAGCACCAGGCCATTCTGCTCGCGCCGCTCGCGCGGCCACGCGACAACCGCGATCGAGCGCGCCCCGCGGACGAGGACGTGGTCGATGCCCTCGCCGGGCGGCGAGTACCCGTCGAGTTGCGGGTCGTGGACGTTGAAGTCGCCCGCGAGCACGACGACGTCGCCCGGCGAGCACCGCTGCTGGACGAACGCGGCGGCCCTCGCCGCCTCCGCGCGCGGCACCTCCGCGCGGGTGAAGTCGTTCGTCGCGTGGAGGTTGCCGACCGTGACGCCCGCGTCGCCCGCGATGCGCACCGCGTGGACGAGCCGCCGCTCCCGCCGCCCCTCGCTGATCCGCTCGTGCCCGAGGTCGGTCACCGCGAGACGCGGCGCGACGAGGATCGCGTTGGCCTGTCCCGCCAGTCCCGAGCGGAAGAAGCCCTGGTGCGCGCGCGTCATCCACGTCGAGAGCGGCCCCGGCCAGAGGGGCGGACGCGTGACGGCCTCGAAGCGCCGCATGCCCGACCAGTCGTCGATGCGCGGCAGCGCCCAGACCGGCACCTCCTGGAGGCACACGACGTCGGGCCCGTCGGCCGTGACGAGCTCGATCATCCGTCGCAGGTGCCCCGAGCGCCGAGGGGGATCGGCGTTGCCGTGGAACACGTTCCAGCTGCGGACGACGAGTTGCACGGCCCGAGGCTACGGGGTGGTGCGGCCGGCCCTCCGCCGCCCGTGGTGCGGACACGACGCTGCCCGCCCGCGCCGTTCCCGGCGCGCCGCGGGGCGAAGCGGCATCCTGCAGCCAGCTGATGCACGTCGTCCTCGCCGATCCTCCCTCGTTCACGCCGCCGTACGACCACGAGCTCGCCTCCGCGCTCTCCCGTGCCGGCGCCGACGTGGAGCTCGTCACGTCCCCATTCCGGTTCGGGGCGCGGCCGGCGCCGGACGGGTACCGACTCGTCGAGCGGCTCTATCCGCGCTCGAGCCGGGCACGCGGGCGCGCCCTCCGCGTTCCGCTCAAGACACTCGAGCACCCGTTCGCGATGCGCTCGCTGCTCGCTCGACCCGCGGACGTGCTCCACTTCCAGTGGCTCGCGATCCCGGAGCTCGACCGGCTGCTGCTCCGTGCCCGGGTCCCCCTCGTGTTCACGGCCCACGACCTCCTGCCCCGCCGTACGGCGCACCGCGTCGGCCTGTGGCGCTCGCTCTTCTCGCGCTTCGACCGGGTCGTCGTGCACTCGCACCGGGGTCGCGACACGCTCGCGGCGCTCGGCTTGCCCGCCGACCGGCTGTCCGTGATCCCGCACCCGGTGTTCCGGAGCGAGGTGCCCCGGCGCGACGACGGCCGCACGGTCCTCGCGCTCGGCGTCATCCGGCCGTACAAGGGGCTGCCGGATGCGATCGACGCGGTGCTCGGCGTCGACGGAGCGCGACTCGTCGTCGCGGGCGACCCCAGGATCCCGCTGGACGAGCTGCGCGCCGCGGCGGGAGCGCGGGTCGAGTGGCGGCTCGGGTACCTGGGCCGGCCGGAGCTCGAGCGCGCCCTTTCGGAGGCCACGGTGGCGGTCTTCCCGTACAGCGCGGAGCTCGACCAGTCCGGTGCGCTCCTCCAGGCTCTCGGCGCGGGCGTCCCCGCCGTCGTCTACGACGTCGCCGGCCTCGGCGAGGTCGTGGGCCGGTTCGGTGCCGGGCGCGCCGTGCCGGCGGGGGACGTCGCCGCCCTGCGTGCGGCGTTGCGTGAGCTGCTCGACGACGCCGACGCCCTCGCGGGGGCGCGGGCCGGGGCCGCCGAGGCGCGCGAGACGCTCACGTGGGACGCCGCGGCGGCCGCGCATCTCGAGCTCTACCGGGCGCTCGCGTGAGGCTCCGGCGCGGGCCGTTCGACGAGCTCGTCGACCGACAGCTGGCGCTGTTCGCCGCCGACGAGTCCGCGCTGCTCGCGGAGGCGGACGAGGCAGAGGCCGCCTGGGTCGGCTCCGGACGCGAGGAGGCAGAGGAGGCGTACGGCGACTACCAGCTCGTGGTCGACGCGATTGCAGACCGGCTGCTCGACGTCCGCGAGACGTACGCCGCGACGCTCGCGGACCACAACGCAGACGCGTACCGGCGGGCGTTCGGCTCGGCCGTCCGACGCCGGTTCGGCCGTTACGCGTCGCTCGTCTCGGACGTCGAGCCGCCCTGACCCGCGTCGATGCTGTTCTCCGCCTGCCGCGGGCGCAGCGAGCGCGCGAGCTTCAGGTGGGTCGCGGCCTCGTCGTGACGACCCTGGTTCCTGAGCGCGCGCCCGAGGGCGTAGTGCGCATAGTCGTCGGCGGGCGAGATGTCGAGCACCTTCCGGAACTCGGCCTCCGCCTCGGCCCAGCGCCTGATGCGGAAGTACGCGATGCCGAGCGCCTCCCGGATCGAGGCCTTCTCGGGCTCGAGTCGCTTCGCCTTCTCGAGCGCCACCGTCGCCTGCGCGGGCATGCCCTCGCGGAGGTGGCTGCGTCCCTGCTGGTAGAGGTCGTACGCCGCGCTCACACTCTCACCTTGCCGACGGTGTCAAGCCCGGCCGCAGCGAGCGGAAAGAGAGCGCGGCGCGGAGACGCCGGCCCGGTTCTTCGTGGGAACGGGCGAAGGCGAGCGTCCGCCGGAGCTCCGTCCTCGCACGTCGCGCTGCGGCCTCCGCGTGCTCGGCGGGCCCGTATCGCGCCTCGGCGAGCGAGGAGGCGAGCGCGCCGCACGGCATCGCGAGCGCTCGCTCCGCCGTCCGCTGCAACGTGGCCGTCGTCGCGTCCGGCTCGATCGCGACCCCCCTGTCGACCAGCGCCCCGACCAGCTCCGCCCGCACCCCGAGCGCGAGCCGGCGCGGATCCCGCCGTCGGAGGCGGCGTGCCCTGCGCGTCGCCTTCGCCGCGACGAGCAGGCCCGCGGCCGCGAGCGGGAGCGCCGGGACCACCGCAACCCACCACGCGACGCCGCCCTGCCGACCGACCTCCGCCGCGACGGGCGCGGGGGCGTCGGCAGGCCTCGCGCGGAACACCTGGTCGAAGTTCAGGAAGCGGCCCGTGCCGAGCGCAGCGACGGCGTCCGCCGAGTCCGACGCGAGCGTGTAGACGGCGGAGAGGGTTCCGCGGCCGGGGGTCGGGTCGAACGTCAGCCAGCCGTAGCCGGCGAACCAGGCCTCGACCCACGCATGGGCCTGGTAGTCGGTCACGGTCCAGACCCCGCCCTTCCATGTGCCCGCGGTGAAGCCGACGGCGACGCGGGCGGGGATGCCGAGCATCCGCAGCATCACGGCCATCGCGCCCGCGAAGTGCTGGCAGTAACCCGCCCGGGTCGTCTCGACGAAGGAGACGAGCGGCGGCTGGCCGCCGCTGCGCGGGGGCTGCTCGTCGTAGCGGAAGTTGCCGTCGCGACGGAACCAGCGCTCGAGCAGCAGCGTCGCCTCGTACGGCGACCGGGCGCGCGACGTCAGCCGGGCCGCGTCCCGCCAGAGCGGGCGGTACGCCCACAGCGGCAGGTACCGGTCGTCGGTGAAGATCTGAGTGACCCGGCGCTCGCGACCGGCCGCCCCGAAACCCGGGAACTGGGCGTTCCCGAGCTCGAGATACCGCGCGGCGAGGGCCGGATACCGTGGCGGCGACGCCGCGAGAGCACTCGGCACCGGCTGCGGCGCGTAGCTCCAGATCGAGTACGTGGTGCCGGACGTGATCGGCGTCGACGCACGCACCACCCCCCCGCTCAGGAAGGAGACCCGACCGAGCGCACGGCCGTCGATCCGCGCCGGCGCGCCCGCCGCGACGACGTGGTCGTCCTGGTACCCGTCGGTCGTCACCTGCTGGTGGAGCCACGCGCCGGGCCTGGCGTCACGAGCCGGGACGAGCGGGTCGGACGGGAGCGTGCGGTGGGCCGTGCCCGCGTCCACCGGGTAGAGGTTCTCGATCCACCGGTCCGCGACGAAGGTGTCGAGCGTCGACGCCCGCCAGTACTGCGCGCGCTTCGGCGCGCGGACGCGGAACACGACGGTCGGCCGGGGCGGGAACGAGATGCCCGTGTAGTTCGCGTCCCACACGAAGCGGAAGTCGCCGGTGCCGCCGCCGCGCGCGAACGGATCCCATCCCCGCCAGTCGACGTGGGTCTCGCCCGGCGCGACGCCGCCCGACGCGCCGGCCGCGGCGACGGCGACGAGGACGCCCGCGACGCCGAGCGCGGGGATCGCCGCGCCCGGCCGGCGAGCGTGTAGCACGACGGACGCCCAGAGGACGCTCGCCAGCGCCAGCGCGCCCAGCCGGTACGCGTGGGCGTCCTCGAGCAGCGTGGCCGGAAAGCCGACCCCGATCGTGACCGCGACGACCAGGATCGACACCCGGCGCGCGGCCACCGCGAGCGCCGCCGCGAGCGCCAGCCCGAAGGCCGTGCACGCCACGAGCCCGTGGAGCGACGGAAACCCTGCCGGATCGAACGGTGCCCGCACTGCGGGCGCGTCGTGGAGCGCAGCCCATGCCTCCCCGAGCGCGTGATGCGGCCACGCGCCGAAGACGACCGACAGCGCGCACCCGGTCGCCGCGACCGAGAGCACGACCCGCCGGCCCGGGTCGCTGTGCAGCGTCGGCACGAGCGCGAGCGCGGAGACGATGCCGAACGCGGCCCACGAGGCGGGTCGCTCGAGCAGGGTCCACGCGAGCACGATCGTCGCCACGGCCGGCGCCGCTGCGACGAGCACGCGCACGGACGGCGCCCTAGCCAACGGCCCTCACGTCGAAGTGCGACAGCGCCTCCGAGAGCGGGACGCCGTGGCGGACGACCGCGACGGGGGCGCCCGCGGCCGCGAGACGCAGCAGCTCGGGGGAGGCGCCGGACGCCGGACGCCCGGCGTATGTCGGCGCGTCGACCGCGACGAGCGCCGTGACGCGACCGTCCGCCGCGCGCGCGACGAGCGCGTCGGCAACGACCTCGGGCCGGGCGGTCACCACGACGACCTCGGCGATCACGCCGAGCAGGCCGCGCGTCGTGACGAGCGACCGCAGTGGCGTCCCGTCGACCCCCTCCACCGCCGCGAGCGCGTCGAGGGCGTGCTGCCACTCCGCTCCGAGGCTCCGGACGCGGTGGGTCTCGGGAGCGGGCGTGCAGATCACGAGCAGCGCCTCACGCGACCGGGTCGCGTGCGCGCGCACGAGGCCGGCGGCGGCGCGCACGGCGTCGTCCAGGCTCGAATCGCCCGGTGGGCCGGCGACGGACGACCGCTCGACGTCGAGCACGACCGCGATGCTGTCCCGCGGTGCGTCCTCGAGCTCACGCACCATGAGCTCCCCGCGCCGAGCCGAGACCGCCCAGTGCACACCACGCAGCGGCTCTCCCTCGACGTACTCGCGCACGCCGTGGGGCTCGAGCCCGCTCGCGCGCCGCACGGGTCGGCGCCGTCCGCCGTCGCCCCGCCTCCCGGTGTCGCTGAACAGCGTCGCCAGCTCGGGCACGCGCGGCCGCACGAGCACCGCCCCGCCCGCCGGCACGGCGAGCTCGACACGGCTCAGCCCGAGCGGATCGTCGACCACGAGCCGCCCCGGGCCGAGCCGGTAGATGCCGCGTGGGGCGCGGTCGAGCACGAGCGCGGTCGTCCCGCGGCGGGCCAGCGTGATGCGCCGCTCCCCGAGCGGCCCCACGGTGTCGCGGAGCTCGACCCTCGACGCGAGCCATGCGCTTCCGCGGAGCGCAACGCCAAGCCGGAGCGGTTCGCCCTCCACCGTGGGCGCGGTGGAAGGAAGGCGCTCGACCGCGAGGCTCCGCGCCACGCGCCAGGTCCACACTCGGGCGGCGGCCGCCGCGAGCGCGAGGCCGACGCCCAGGATCGCGAGTGCCGTCGCGCCGAGCGCCCAGGCCGCGACGAGGATTCCGACGGCGAGGGCACCCACGCCTCCGACGACCGTTCCGCCCGTGCGGGGAGCTCCGCTCACACCGGCGCCGGGGTCGCCTCGAGCGCCTCGGAGACCACCTCGGCAGCGGTGACGCCCGTCGCCCGCGCCTCCGGGGCGAGGATGAGCCGGTGCGCCAGTACCGACAGCGCGAGCGCCTGGACGTCCTCCGGAACGACGAACCCGCGTCCGTCGGTCAGTGCGCGCGCCTTCGCGAGGCGCAGGAGCGCGATCCCCGAGCGCGGGCTGCCGCCGAGGGCGACCCGCGCGCTCTCGCGCGTGTGTCGCAGGAGCGCCACCACGTAGCGATTGAGGCTCTCCTCCACGTGCACTCGCCGGGCGGCCTCGATCGCGTCGAGCAGCTCGGCGTGTCCGGCGACGGGCACGAGGTGGTCGAGCGGGGGCTCGGTGGTCTGCTCGGCGAGCATGCGAGCCTCGTCCGCGTGGGGCGGGTACCCGATGGCCATGCGCACCGCGAACCGGTCGAGCTGCGCCTCGGGCAGCGGATAGGTGCCCTCGTACTCGACCGGGTTCTGCGTGGCGATGACGAGGAACGGGCGCCCGAGGACGTGCGTCGACCCGTCGACCGTCGCCTGCGTCTCCTGCATCGCCTCGAGGAGCGCGGACTGCGTCTTCGGGGACGCGCGGTTGATCTCGTCGACGAGGAGCACGTTCGTGAACACCGGGCCGGGACGGAACTGGAACGACCCGCTCTGACGGTCGAACACGTTCACGCCGGTGACGTCCGCGGGCAGGAGGTCGGGGGTGAACTGCACGCGCTGGAAGCGGAGCTCGAGCGAGCGCGCGAGGGCCTTCGCGAGCACGGTCTTGCCGACCCCCGGTACGTCCTCGACCAGCACGTGGCCCTCGGAGAGCAGGCAGAGGAGCGGCAGGCGCAGCGTCTCCCGCGTCGCATGCAAGGCGGATGCGAGGTTCGCGACGACGCGCTCGGCGAGCGCCGACGCCTCGGCCGCCCCGGTCGCAGGCAGGGGCGCCGCCTGCCCGCTCACGTGGAACCCGTCAGGAGCCGCTCGACCTCGTCCAGGATCGCCTGGGCGACGGCACGCTTCGGCGCCTTCGCCACGGCGCGCTCCGCGTCGCGCGAGACGAGGACGATCTCGTTGTCCACGGCCTCGAACCCGACGTCGTCGCGCCCCACGTCGTTGTAGACGACGAGATCCACGTTCTTGTCGGTCAGCATCGCCCGCTTGCGCGCGAGCCCGCCCTCGCCGCTCTCGGCGCCGAAGGCGACCAGCAGCTGTCCCTCGCGACGCGCGGCGCCGAGCGCGCGCGCGACGTCCGCGGTGGGCACGAGATCGACGGTCCACGGCTCGCCGTCCTTCGGCCGCTTGCCGGCGATCGGCTCGGCCGGGCGGTAGTCCGAGACCGCCGCGGCCATCAGCACGATGTCGGCGGCCGAGCGGGCGAGCGCCTCCCGCCGGAGATCCGCGGCGGTCGGCGTGAGCACGACCTCCACACCGTCGGGGGCCGGAACCTGGAGGTTGGCGGCGAGCAGGGTGACCCTGGCGCCCCGGTCGCGCGCCGCCTCCGCGAGCGCGACGCCCATGCGCCCCGAGGAGCGGTTCCCGACGAACCGCACCTGATCGAGGGGCTCCCGCGTACCGCCCGCGGTGACCAGCACGTGCTTCGCGCCGAGCAGCGACCCCTCGGTCCGGCCGAGCAGCGCCTCTATGCGACGTGCGATCTCTTCGGGCTCCGACATGCGCCCGACGCCGACGAGCCCCTCCGCGAGCTCGCCGTCCTCGGGCCCCATGACGACGGCGCCCCGCTCGACCAGCCGGGCGAGGTTCGCCCGCGTCGCCGGGTGCTCCCACATCGCGGTGTTCATGGCGGGTGCCAGCACGAGTGGTCCGCGGTGCGCCAGGGCGGTCTCCGTGAGGAGGTCGTCCGCGTGACCGTGCGCCAGGCGCGCCATGGTGTTCGCCGTGAGTGGCGCCACGACGAGCACGTCTGCGGTCGCGAGGTGCGGGTACGGCCCCGCCGGCGGATCCTTCCGGGCGAGCGCCCACAGCGTCTGCGCGGCGACGAAACGCTCGGCGCCGGCCGTCGTGATCGGTGTCACGTCGTGGCCTGCCCGGACGAGCAGCCGCACGAGCTCGCACGCCTTGTAGGCGGCGATGCCGCCGGTGACCCCCACGAAGATGCGCGCCACGGGCACATTGTGCCCCGGCCGTCCACCGGATGGGCTCACGCAACTCGTCGGGTGATACCCGCGACGGCCAATGGGGGCGCTTTCACGGATCCGCCCGCCGCAAGCGGGGATCGAGCGGCGGGGATCCGCACGAGCGGGCTTCCGCTTCGCGAACAGGATGCGTTGCGACCGCGAATGCGGGCGCCTTCAGGGATCTGCCCCGCCGCAGGCGGGGATCAAGCGGCGGAAATCCGCTCCCGCGGATTTCCGCTTCGCGAGCCAGCTACTGCGCCGACCACCGGCTAGTCCACGCAACTCGTCCGGCGATGTCCGCGACCGCGAATGCGGGCGCCTTCAGGGATCTGCCCCCGCCGCAAGGCGGGGGATCAAGCGGCGGAAATCCGCTCCCGCGGATTTCCGCTTCGCGAGCCAGCTACTGCGCCGACGCCGCCCCGTAGGAGAACGTCAGCTTGCCGCGCGCGATCTCCTCCATCGCCATCGTGAGGTAGTTCTTCGAGCGCGACTCGACGAGCGGCGGCGGCGCGTCCTCCAGCCCGATCCCCTCGCCCAGCTGGTGGTGGTAGTTGTTGATCTGCCGCGCACGCTTCGCGGAGACGATCACGAGCGCGTAACGCGAGGCCGGGACGCCGTCCGACTGCGTGTGGCCGAGTAGCTCGTCTATCCGGGGCTCGATCATCGGCCGGGCATGGTACCTGCGGACTGTCCGCTCGTGTGAGCAGGACCGCCCGCCCCCGCACCGACCCTCCCGACGCGGACCGGCCGTGCCCGTCCGTGCGTCCTCGCGTGCCGGTCAGGACCGCTCGCTGCGACGACCGCTCGCCGCAGTCGAGCCCGCGGACGCGAGCGCCAGCTCCCGCTCGACGATCGCCGCGAGGACCTCGCTCGCGCGGACGACGTCGTCGTTGCGCACCATGTACCGGAACCGATGTGCCTGCTCGAGCTGGTGGCGGGCGAGCGCGATGCGGTCGTCGATCTCCCCCGTCGACTCGGTCGCGCGCTCGCGGAGGCGCCGTTCGAGCTCCCCGACGTCGGCGGAGATGAAGATCGTGCAGGCGGCCGGGGACTCCGCCTGGACGTGCAGGGCTCCGTCGAGCTCGAGCTCGAGGACGCAGACCCGCCCACGCGAGGCGATCCGGTCGATCTCGGAACGCAGCGTGCCGTACCGCTTGTGCGAGACGTACTCGACCCACTCGAGGAAGCCCCCCTCGTCCACCCTGCGGGTGAACTCCTCGTCGCTCAGGAACCAGTACTCGCGCCCGTCCGCCTCGCCGGGCCGCTGCGGGCGCGTGGTCGCCGACACCGCCACCTCGAGCTCCGGAAGCCGCTCGACGAGGCCGCGGATCAGCGTCCCTTTCCCGGCCCCGGACGGGCCCGTGACGACGAAGACCGGGCCCGAGTCACCCATGCCGGTCGCCGGCGGCCATACTGCCGGCGCGGCCGTGGCTCACCTGTGGTTGAACAGATTGACGAGCTCCGCGCGCTGGCGCTCCGAGAGCCCCCCGACGGTCTTCGACTGGCTGATGCGGCACTGGTTGAGGAGCCGGGCTGCCTTCACGCGACCGAACTTGGGAACAGCCATGAGCATGTCGAAGACCTTCGCGGTGGAGACGTACTCGGGCGGGTCGAGCAGGATCGAGTCGATCTGCACGCGGCCGTCCTTCAGGTCACGCTTCAGCTGCGCACGCCGCACGCGAATGTCGTTCGCACGCTGGAGGGCTTCCATCCGCTGATCGAGTGAGCGGGCTGGTGCCTGGGCGTGCGTCTTCGACGTGACCATTGAGCGCACGAGTCTAGCAATCTGCGGGCGCGAATCAAGCAGTACCGTTCGAGCCGATTTGCAGGAATTTCTCTGAGTTGACAACGGACGCGAAGCGCGCGTCGAGTGCGTGTTCGAACCCCCGGGCGACCGCCTCGGCACCGAGCTCGGCCCGGACGCGCCCGGGGGCGAAGGGATCCGCGAAGAGAATGGTCCCCAGCGCGACGGCGCTCGCGCCTGCCGCGACGAGCTCGAGCGCGTGGAGCCCCGTCGAGACTCCGCCCATGCCGACGATCGGCACCTCGACCGCGCTCGCGCAGGCATGGACACAGGCGAGCGCGATCGGCCGCAGCGCGCCGCCCGAGTAGCCGCCGACGGCGCGACCCAGCCGGGGCACAAGCGTCTGAGGGTCGAGCGAGAGACCCCGGATCGTGTTCACCAGCGAGAGACCGTCAGCCCCCGCGTCGACGACCGCGCGGGCGGCGACCGCGACGTCCCACTGGGCGGGCGAAAGCTTCGCATAGAGCGGCTTTTTCGTCGCCCCCCGCGCTGCGGCCACGAGCTCGGCCGCCGTCTCGGGCGCCTCCTCGACGTTCGGGCAGGAGAGGTTGAGCTCGATCGCTGCGACCGTGTCGCGTCCGTCGAGCCGCTCGCAGCAGCGGGCGTAGTCCTCCGCGGAAAAGCCGCCGACGGACACCCAGAGGTCGACCCCGAGCGCCTCGAGGCGTGGCAGGTGCGTGGTCGCGAAGGCCTCGATTCCGGGGCCCTGGAGACCGATGGAGTTGAGCATCCCGTTGTCGGTCTCGGCGATCCGGACGGGTGGGTTGCCTCGCCGTGGCTCGGGCGTGATCGTCTTCGTCACGAAGGCGTCCAGCGACCGCGCGACCTCGGGCGCCGTCAGCGCGTCGAGGCACCCGGACGCGTTGAGGATCGCGACGCTCACGCTGCCGCCGGGAGCTCGCGGACGACGGGCCCGTCGACGCACAGACGAACGTATTCGCCGTCGCGCTCGACGACGCACCCGTAGCACGCGCCGTAGCCGCACGCCATCGGCGCCTCGCGGGCGAGCTGTGCGCCCGGCGCGAGTCGCGCGAGCGTGTCGAGCATCGCCTCGGGCCCGCACGCGAGGACGTCCCCGGGGTCGTCCGGCAGGGCGTCGGTGACGAGCACGGGGTCGAGCACGACCGTCGCGTTGGGCACGAGCGAAGCTGCCTCCGAGTGGAACGCCGTCCGGAACCCGAGCAGCGCGGGTGGCGACCCGAGGCGCTCCGAGAGAAACGGAAACGGCGCAACCCCGATCCCACCGCCGACCAGGAGCGGGCGCGCGACGTCGAGGTCGAAGCCGCGGCCGAGCGGGCCCATGACGTGGATCTCGTCGCCGACGTCGAGGCCGGCGATCGCGGTCGTCCCCGGGCCGAGTGCCTCCACGAGGAACGCGAGCTCGCCCGGCGGCGCCAGGCAGAGGCTGAAGGGGCGCGGCAGCGGCCGGCCCGGCGCCTCGACCATGAAGAACTGCCCGGGCGCTCCGGGCTGAAGCCCGGATCGCCTAAGCCTGACCAGCACGTACGGCCCTACGCCCTCGCTGCCGACCACTCGAAGCCGCTCCCTCCGCATGATTCCTAGGTGGCTCCGCCGACGGCGGAGACACCCGCCAAGCGCTCCTGCAGCGACAAGGCAGCTTCGGCGCGCGCGTTCGCGATCGCGTGGACGGCCGCCGCGGCGCCGGAGACGGTCGTCACGCACGGCACGCGGGCGACGAGCGCCGCCTCTCGGATCAGATACCCGTCCGCGCGCGCCCCCGAGCCCTGCGGCGTGTTGACGACGAGGTCGCAGCGATGCTCGCGGATCAGGTCGACGACGGTCGGCTCGCCGTCGGAGGCCTCGGCGACCTTGCCCACCTCGTCCACCTCGAGCCCGGCCGCGCGGAGCGTGCGGGCGGTGCCGTTCGTCGCGACCAGCTCGAATCCGAGCCCCGCCAGCGCCGCGGCGATCGGGGCGATGCTGGGCTTGTCGCCGTCGCGGACCGAGAGGAAGGCGACGCCCGCGGTCGGCAGAGGCCGGCCGGCGGCCCGCTCGGCCTTCGCGAACGCGGTCGGCAGGTCGGATGCGGTCGCCATGACCTCGCCGGTCGAGCGCATCTCGGGCCCGAGCACCGGGTCGGCACCGGGGAAGCGCGAGAAGGGGAGCACGGCCGCCTTGACGCTCACCTCGGTCGGCCTCGGCGTCCGCAGGCCGAGCGCGTCCAGGCGCTCGCCGTGGGCGAGGCGGCACGCCGCCTGCACGAGGTTCACGCCGATCGCCTTGCTCGCGAACGGGACGGTGCGCGAGGCCCGGGGGTTCGCCTCGAGCACGTAGACCGTCGAGTCCGCGATCGCAAGCTGGACGTTGAGCAGTCCGACGACGCCGAGCGCCGGCCCCAGCCGGCGGACGACGTGCTCGACCTCGAGGGCGTTCGCGAGGGTGAGCGACTGCGCGGGCAGGACGCAGGACGAGTCGCCGGAGTGGACGCCCGCCTCCTCGACGTGCTGCATGACGGCGGCGACGAACACGTCCTCGCCGTCGCAGAGCGCGTCGACGTCGATCTCGATCGCGTTCTCGACGAAGCGGTCGACGAGCACGGGGCCGCTCACGGCTTGCATGGCGGCACGGAGGTCCTGCTCGTCGTCGCAGATCCGCATCGCGCGGCCTCCGAGGACGTACGACGGCCGCACGAGCACCGGGTAGCCGATCTCCCGGGCGGCCGCGATCGCCTCCTCGTCCCCCTCCACGGTCGCCCAGGGCGGGCAGCGGACGCCGAGCTCGCGCGCGAGCGCCCCGAAGCGCTCCCGGTCCTCCGCGAGGTCGATCGCGGCGTGCGGCGTCCCGAGGATGCGGTAGCCCGCCGCCTCGATGTGGCGCGCGAGCCGCAGCGGCGTCTGACCTCCGAACTGGGTCACGACGCCCTCGGGGCGCTCCCGGTCGAGGACGGCGAGCACCTCCTCGGGCGAGAGCGGCTCGAAGTAGAGCCGGTCGGAGGTGTCGTAGTCGGTCGAGACCGTCTCCGGGTTGCAGTTCACCATCACGGCCTCGTAGCCGAGCCCGCGGAACGTCTGCACGGCGTGGACGCAGCAGTAGTCGAACTCGATCCCCTGGCCGATCCGGTTCGGGCCCGAGCCGAGGATCACCACACGCGGCGCGTCGCCGCCGGGGGGCAGCTCGTCCTGCTCGCCCCAGGTCGAGTAGTAGTAGTTCGACGCGGCCTCGACCTCGCCCCCGCAGGAGTCGACCCGGCGGTACGAGGGTCGGATGCCCCGGGCGTAGCGGGTGCGCCGCACGTCGTCCCCCGACGTCCCCCACGCGGCCCCGATCGAGTCGTCGCCCCAGCCTGCGCGTTTGGCACGGCGGATGTCGCCGGTGCGGAGCTCGCGCTTCGCCGACTCGAGCTGCTCCACGAACCACGGGTGGAGCCCCTCGGGCAGGTCGTCGATGGTCGCCCAGGGGGTCGGCGATCCCGGGTCGAGCTCGCGCGAGCCGAACGCCTTCAGGAACGCCTCGCTGAACGTGCGTCCGATGCCCATCGCCTCGCCGACCGACTTCATCTGCGTCCCGAGCGAGGCGTCGGCGCCGGGGAACTTCTCGAAGGCGAACCGCGGGAACTTGACCACGACGTAGTCGAGCGTCGGCTCGAAGCTCGCGGGGGTCGTCTTCGTGAGGTCGTTCGGGATCTCGTCGAGCGTGTAGCCGACCGCCAGCTTCGCGGCGACCTTCGCGATCGGGTAGCCGGTCGCCTTCGACGCGAGCGCGGACGAGCGCGAGACCCGCGGGTTCATCTCGATCACGCGCAGCTCGCCGGTCTGGCGGTGGCGCGCGAACTGGATGTTCGAGCCGCCGGTCTCGACCCCGACCGCCCGGACGACCGCGGCGGCCGCGTCTCGCAGCTCCTGGTACGCCTCGTCGGCGAGGGTCATCTGCGGCGCCACCGTGACCGAGTCGCCCGTGTGGACACCCATCGGGTCGAGGTTCTCGATCGAGCAGACGATCACGACGTTGTCGGCCCGGTCTCGGATCACCTCGAGCTCGAACTCGTCCCAGCCGCGGATCGACTCCTCGACCAGCACCTGTCCGATCGGGCTCTCCGCCAGGCCTCTCTCCACCTGACGGCGCAGCGAGACGATGTCCTCCGCGAAGCCTCCCCCGTGTCCTCCCAACGTGAACGCCGGCCGGACGACCGCGGGCACGAGGCTCTCGTCGAGGTCGTCGCCCGACTCGACGATCCGGGAGCGCGGCACCGCCAGGCCGCAGCTCTGGACCGCGGTGCGGAACAGCTCGCGGTCCTCGGCACGCCTGATCACCTCGACGCTCGCCCCGAGCAGCTCGACGTCGAGCTCCTCCAGCACCCCGGCCGTCTCCAGCTCGACGGCGAGGTTGAGCGCCGTCTGCCCGCCGAGCGTCGGCAGGAGGCCGCCGGGGCGCTCGCGGCGCAGCACGTCCGTGACGGACTCCAGGTCGAGCGGCTCGATGTACGTCCGGTCGGCGAAGCCCGGGTCGGTCATGATCGTGGCCGGGTTCGAGTTCACCACGATCGTGCGGTAGCCGTCCTCGCGCAGGACCTTGAGCGCCTGGCACCCCGCGTAGTCGAACTCGCACGCCTGGCCGATCACGATCGGCCCCGAGCCGATCACGCAGATCGAGCGGATGTCGCGCCTAGCCGGCAGCGGGAGCCTTTCGCAGGCCGTCGACCCAGCCCTCGAGCACGGGCCACGCGTCGTGGGGGCCCGGGCCCGCCTCGGGGTGGAACTGCACGCTCGACGCCCGGAGGTCGGGGAAGTCGAACCCCTCGACGGTCCCGTCGTACAGCGACACGTGCGTGGCCTCGGCCGCCTCCTCCGGCGCGACCGCGAATCCGTGGTTCTGGCTCGTGACGAGCACCCGGCCCGCGCGCCGGTCGAGGACCGGGTGGTTCGCGCCGCGGTGCCCGAACGGCAGCTTCACGGTGGCGTGCCCCGTGGCGAGCCCGAGCAGCTGATGGCCGAGGCAGATGCCGAGCACCGGCACGCGGCCGAGCAGCTCCCGCACGACGTCGGTCTCCTCCACGAGCGGTGCCGGGTCGCCCGGGCCGTTCGAGAGGAGCACGCCGTCGTACGTCGCCAGCTCGTCGGCGTCGCTGACGTGCGGGAACACGGTCACCGCGGCGCCGGAGCGCGACAGCCGGCGGACGATCGAGCGCTTCGCGCCGTAGTCGACGAGCGCGACCCGCACGTCGCCGTCGGCCGCGGCGACGTACGGAGCCGGTGTCGAGACCTGAGCCACGAGCGCCGAGCCCTCCATCGTCGGGCGCGCCTGCACCGCGGCGAGCGCCTCCGGCACGGCGAGCGCCCGCTCGTCGGCCACCGCGACGGCGCGCATGGCGCCCTCCTCCCGCAACCGCAGGGTGAGCGCGCGGGTGTCGACGTCGTCGAGCGCCACGACACCCCGCTCGGCCAGCCACAGCGCCCAGTCCTCGCCGCCGAGTCGGCGCATCACGACTGCGCGCGCGTGCGGCGCCTCCGCCTCGAGCCGCCGGTCGTCCACGCCGTAGTTCCCGATCATCGGCGCCGTGAAGCAGACGAGCTGCTCCGCGAAGCTCGGGTCGGTGACCGTCTCCTGGTAGCCGGTCATCCCCGTCGTGAAGACCGCCTCGCCGAACGCCGTCCCCGAGGCCGCCACCGAGCGGCCTCCGAAGACGGTCCCGTCCTCGAGCAGCAGGTAGCCGTGCACGCCGCTCACGCCCCGAACACCACCCGGCCGTCGGCGACGGTCTTGACGACCGCGCCCGTGAGCGTGCGGCCCAGCAGCCACGAGTTCGCGGAGCGGGAGCGGAACCCGGCCTCGCGCACGACCCATTCCGCCTCGAGGTCGAGCAGCACGAGGTTCGCGGGCTCGCCGACGGCGATCCGCGGCACGGGCAGCCGCAGTGCGCGCGCCGGGCCGGCCGACATCCGCTCGAGCAGCGTCGTCAACGGCACCTCGCCCTCGTGCACAAGGAACGTGTGGAGTGCGGCGAACGCAGTCTCGAGCCCCGTGACGCCGAACGGCGCCTCTTCGAACGGCACGTCCTTCTCCTGGCGCGCGTGCGGCGCGTGGTCGGTCGCGATGCAGTCGATCGTGGCGTCGAGCAGACCCTCGACGAGCGCCCGGCGGTCGTCCTCGGTGCCCAGCGGGGGGTTCATCTTGACGTTCGGGTCGAGCGAGCGGACCGCCTCGTCCGTCGCGCAGAGGTGGTGGGGGCTCGCCTCGGCGCTCACCTCGACCCCCGCGAGCCGAGCGCGACGAACAGCGTCGACGGAGCCTCGCGCCGAGAGGTGCTGGAGGTGCACCGGACGACCCTCGTACCCCGCGAGCGCGAGGTCGCGCTCGACCATCAACGTCTCGGCCACCGACGGCCAGCCACCGAGGCCGAGCTCCGCGGAGACCGCTCCCTCGTGCATGTGCCCGCCCCGGGTGAGCGTCGGCTCCTCGCAGTGGAGGGCGAGCGGGCGGTCGGCGACCGCGCTGTAGGCGAGGGCACGCCGCATCAGCTGCGCCGAGGCGACCGGCCGCCCGTCGTCGGTGAAGGCGAGCGCGCCGGCCGCGGCGAGCTCGGCCATCTCCGCGAGCTCCTCCCCGCGCTGACCCTTCGAGATCGCGGCGGTGAACCCGGTCGGCACGAGCGCCTCCTCGCGGGCGCGCTCGACGAGGGCCTGCAGCACGGGCGCCGTGTCGACGACGGGGTCCGTGTTGGGCATCGCGACGATCGCGCAGTACCCCCCGGCCGCGGCCGCCTCGGTGCCCGACGAAATTGTCTCCTCGTCCTCGCGCCCGGGCGTGCGCAGGTGGACGTGCGGGTCGACGAACGCCGGTGCGAGCACCAGCCCGGCAGGCGCCGCCGGCCCCGCCTCGATCGCGGCCACGATCCCGTCCTCGACGGTCACGGTGCCCTGCGTGTCGAGCCCCTCGCCCGGGTCGACGATCCGTGCCCGGATCGTGAGCGAGTCACGCCGTCCGTTCCGGCAGACGAGCATCAGGGCGACCCCCGGTGCGTGCGGGGAGCGCTCCCCGTCTTCGGCGTCGGGGTGGCCGATGGCAACGGCTGCGGAGGCACTAGGCGACCTCCAGGGCGGGGGCGGCGACGTGCAGCCCGCCTCTCGTGGTGAGGAGGTCGTAGAGCACTGCCATGCGGACCACGAGCCCCGAGCGGACCTGGCTCGTGACGAGGGAGGCGCCCGAGTCCGCGACGCGGGGGTCGATCTCGATGCCCCGGTTCATCGGCCCGGGGTGCATCACGAGCTGGCCCGGACGGACGCGGGCGGGAGTCACGCCGTAGAGCGCCGTGTACTCGCGCAGTGACGGCACGAAGGCAGCGCCGGCCTGCATCCGCTCGGACTGCATGCGCAGGACGTAGACGACGTCGACGTCGGCGATCGCGTCGATCGCGATGGTCGCCTCGCAGCCCGTCTGCTCGATCCCGCGGGGGAGGAGCGTCGGGGGCCCGACGAGCAGCGGCGCCGCCCCGACCAGCCGGAGCGCCTCGACCAGGGAGCGGGCGACGCGCGAGTGGAGCACGTCCCCGACGATCGCCACGGAGACGCCCTCGAGCCGGCCGAGGGCCTCGCGGATGGTGAACAGGTCGAGCAGCGCCTGCGTCGGGTGCTGGTGCTTCCCGTCGCCCGCGTTGACGACGTGCGCCTCGGCTGCGGAGGCGACGACTCTCGCGGCGCCGATCTGCGGGTGCCGGACGACGATCACGTCCGGGTCGTAGGCCGCCAGCGTCAGCGCGGTGTCTCGCAGCGACTCGCCCTTGTCCACGGACGAGCCGGCGGCGCGCAGGGTCATCGTGTCCGCCGAGAGCCGCTTCGCGGCGAGCTCGAAGCTCGCGAGCGTCCGCGTCGACGACTCGTAGAACAGGTTCACGACGAGTCGCCCGCGGAGCGCGGGCAGCTTCTTCATCTCGCGGTCGAGGCTCCGCTCGAGCGCGCGCGCGGTGTCGAGGATCCGCTCGGCATCCGAGCGCGAGAGGTCGGCGATCGCGAGCAGGTGGCGGCGTGGCGCCGGGCTCACCGGTGTCCCTCCGGTGCGTGCTCGAGCACGACGCGGTCGGTGCCGTCGACCTCCTCGAGCTCGACGCGGACCCGCTCGTCGAGCGCGGTCGGCAGGTTCTTGCCCACGTAGTCGGGCCGGATCGGCAGCTCGCGGTGGCCCCGGTCGACGAGCACTGCGAGCTGCACGCGGTCCGGGCGGCCGTAGTCGAGGAGCGCCTCGATCGCCGCGCGGATCGTCCTTCCCGTGAAGAGCACGTCGTCGACGAGCACGCACGTCCGGCCCTCGAGCGGGAAGCCGAGCTCGGTGGCCCGGACCCGCGGCTGCGCGCGGAGCGGGGCCTCTCCGGCCCGGACGAGCACGTCGTCGCGATGGAACGAGATGTCGACTGCACCGAGGAGCGGCTCCGTGCCGCTGCGCTCCTCGACGAGCCGCTGCAGGCGCCGAGCCAGTGGGACGCCCCGGGTGTGGATGCCGACGAGGGCGAGGCGCTCCACGTCGTCGTTCCGCTCGATCAGCTCGTGCGCCAGCCGCGCCAGCGTGCGCGCGAGGGCGTCCGCGTCGAGGATCTCGCGCCCGGCGACGGGCGCGGACGAGCCGTTCTCCATCGATCTGCTCCTTTCCGGCCTCGCTGGACCGGCTTAAAGGGACGCGCGCGAGTCTACCCTCCCCTCACGACGTGCGACGTCGGCCCATGACGGACGGTCACCACACGCTCCCTCCACCGCTGCGCAGGACGTCGCCGTGACCGGCGCGCAGGCGGCCGCGACCGCCGAGCCGCGCGCGGGTCGCGTCTCCCGCGCCGCGCTGCTCGTCGCGGGGCTCGTGATCGCCTCGACCGCCGTCCGCTTCGGTGTCGCCCAGGCGTTCACGACGCCCTGGATCGCTCCCGACGAGATGGTGTACGGGATGATCGGGGAGTCGCTCTGGTCGGACGGGAACCTGACGATGCGCGGCTTCGACGCGCCGTACTACAGCCTGCTCACGCCTGCGCTCGTCGGAGCACCGCTCGCGGCCTTCGACCTGGCCGAGGGGATCCAGTGGGCGCGCCTGCTGCAGGCGCTCGCGATGTCGCTCGTCGCCGTTCCCACCTACGCGTGGGCGCGCCGGCTCGCGCCTCCCCGCTGGGCGCTCGCCGCGGCCGGGCTGACGCTGCTTGCCCCGGCGCTTCACTACGCGGGCTTCCTGATGACCGAGCCGCTGACGCTGCTCGTGGTCACCGTCGCACTGCTGATGCTGGCGCGTGCGCTCGAGGAGCCGTCGACGTGGCGGTACGGCGTGTTCGTCGCCTGGGCGACCGCAGCGGCCGCGGTCAGGCTGCAGGCGCTCGTGCTGCTCCCGGCCTTTCTCCTGGCCGCGGTGCTCGACGCGGGGGCTGCCCGAGACCGGAGGCGGCTGCGCCCGCTCGTGGGCCTCGGCGCGATCTTCGCGGCCGTCGTCGTCGTCGTGATCGTGGTGGTGGTCGCGACGGGAGGCGAGGTCTCGCGGCGCAGCGTCCTCGGCGCGTACACCCCGCTGGGCGAAAGCGCTCCGACCGGCGCGTCGGTGCTGCCGCAGGTGCTCTGGCACACCTTCGACGTCGCGGTCCTCGGCCTCGGCGTCCCCGTGCTCGCGTTTGCGGCGCTCGCCGCGCGGGTGTTCGCCCGTCGCGACGACGACCCGCGGCTGCGTGCCTTCGTCGCGACGGCGCTCGGCTACGCACCCCTGCTCGTGGTCCAGGTCGGCCTGTTCTCCTCCGTGTACGTCGGCCGTGTGGCGGAGCGGTACCTGCTCACCCTGCTGCCGCTCCTCGCGATCGCGCTCTGCGCGTGGATCGGCCGCGGCGCCCCGCGCGAGCGCGCGGTCGTGGTCCCGGTGTGGGCGGCGCTGGTGGTGCTCGCCGCAGTCGTCCCGATCGACCAGCTCGTCTCTCCGGGCTCGATCGTCAATACCCTCACGCCCGCGCCGCTGGCGGCGCTCGGCTCCGGGTGGGCGAGGACGGCGCTCGTCGGCGGAGCGGTCGGCGCCGGCGCGTTGGTCGTGCTGCTTCCGCGGCGGCTCGCCTGGATCGCGGCCGTCCTCGTCGGCAGCGGGCTGGCGCTCGTGTCCGCGGACACCGCCCGGCGGATCAAGGACGCGTCCGAGCACGAGCGGCTCGTCACGATGGGCTCGGAGCCCCCCGACTGGCTCGACAGCGCACACCTCGGCGACGCGACGCTGCTGGTCACGGGCGACAGCATCTGGACGTCCGTCGCGCGCACCGTGTTCTGGAACCGGAGCATCCGCGAGGTGCTCCGGGTCGCCCCGGCGACCGCTCCGCTCCCGCCCGCGTCGGCGTCCGTCGGCGTCTCGGACGACGGCCTGCTGCGAACCTCCGAGGGCGCCGAGGTCGAGCGGCCGCTCGTCGTCGCACCCGACACGGTCACGCTCGCGGGCGAGCCGGTCGCGGTGCGGCCCGCCGGCGTCAGCGAGGTTCCCGGGCTCGTCGCCTGGCGGGCGGAGGAGCCGGTTCGCATCGTCCTGCGCCGCGACGGCTTCATGCCCAACGGCGACTTCTCGGGCAGGGCGCAGCTCACCGTGTACGGCTGCCGGCCCGGGACGCTCGACGTCACGATCCTCGGCAAGACCGGCGATCCAGTCAGGGCCTTCGTGGACGGGATCCCGGTCGCGACGCTCCAGACGCCCGCCGGTACCTCCGCCGTGCACCGGATCCCCGCGCCGCCCTACGCGGACGGCACGCACGCGTGCGGGTTCGAGCTGCAGACGGACGGTCTGGCGGGCTCGACCACGATCGTCTTCACGCCGTCGTCCTAGTCGTCGTCTGGAACGACGATCCCGCCGCTCCGGTCGTGTGGGAGCCCGTGTCGGCGGTCAGCCGGGGAACGGGTCGTCGGGCTCGGTGAGCGCCTCGATCGCGTCGCGGGCCGCATCGAGGTCGGCCGGGGCCACCAGCAGGCGAACCGGGACGTCACCGTGCTGCTGCGGATGCTCCTCCACCGCGCCCTCGAGCGTGGAGTCGATCCCCGCCCGGGTGAGCAGGGACTGGAGCTCCTCGGCCTCGTCGACGCCGCCCGCGACCGCGACCTGCACGAGCCCTGTCACGTCCCGGACCCTACATCCTTCGCATGCGCCCGTCGGCCCCCGCGCGCGACGAGCTCCGGGCGCCCCCGCTCGGGAAGCGGGACGTCGATCACGTCGAAGTCCCTCGGGACGACCGTCCGTGGGAACAGCTGCCGGGCCTCGTCCTGCACCGCCGAGCCCGCGTAGCGCGACGAGACGTGCGTGAGCGCGAGGAGCGCGACACCCGCCTCGCGGGCGACGAGCGCCGCCTCGCCGGCGGTCGAGTGGTCGGTCTCCCGCGCGCGTACACGCTCGTCGGCGAGGAACGTCGCCTCGTGGACGAGCACGTCGGCGCCGGCGGCGGCCTCGACGACGCTCGCCGCGGGCGCGGTGTCGCCCGTGACGACCACGAGGCGGCCGCGCCGGGCAGGGCCGAGCACGTCGTCCGGACGAACGACACGGCCGTCCGCGAGCGTGATCTCCTCGCCGCGCTGCAGCGCCCCGCGGGCGGGCCCATCCGGGACGCCGAGGTCGTCCGCCGCCTCCACGTCGAAGCGCCCCGGCCTGCCGTCTTCACGGAGCGCGTAGCCGAGCGCCGTACCGCCGTGCTCGACCGGGAAGGGCACGAGGCGGTAGCCGTCGTGCTCGAGCGCGTCTCCGGGGTCCAGCTCGACGACACGCAGCTCGTAGGGCAGCCGCCCGATCAGCACGCGGAGCGCGCTGAACAGCGCACGGGTGCCGCGAGGCCCGTAGACCGAGATCGGGAGGTCGCGGTCGCGGAGCGCAAAGGTCTTCAGCATCCCCGGCAGTCCGAGCACGTGGTCGGCGTGCAGGTGCGTGAGCAACACGTGCTCCAGGTCGACGAGGCCGGCGTCCGAGCGGAGCAGCTGCCGCTGGGTCCCCTCGCCGCAATCCACCAGCAGCCGGTCGCCGCCACGGCGGATCAGCGTCGCCGACGTGCCCCGCGACGCCGTGGGCGCGGACCCGGCCGTCCCGAGGAAGAGCAGGTCGAGGTCCACGGGCGCCGATCGTAGCCCCGTGGGGCCGGGCTCATGCAGATCGGCCGCGGCGGCGGCGCCGCGCCTCCTCCGTCAGCCCGGGAAGGCGAGATCGGTGTAGACCATCTCCCCCTTGAACCTCCGGGCAGCGGAGTCCCAGGGGAAGAAGATCGCGTTCCGCCACTCGAGGCGCTCGCCCGTCGGCTCGTGGTCCAGCCAGCGCCCCTCGTGCGTGGCGGTGACGATCGCCTCCTCGCAGACGCCCTGCGGACCGATCACGATGTAGTCGAGCTCGAAGTGGATGTCGGGGAAGGCCGTGAGCAGCTCGGTGTAGAAGCGCGCCGCACCCTCGTGCCCCTCCCACCGCGCGCCCGTCCCGGCGACCGTGTACACGCAGTCCTCGGTCAGCGTCGCGATCAGCCCAGGAAGGTCTCGATTGTCCTCGGCGATCGAGTGGGCCTTCCACAGCTCGCGGATCTCCTCGTGCTCGGCGGGGTCCGAGGGCCGGTGCAGCAGCTCGAGGATGCGTTCGCTCGCCATCGCGCTCTCCGATCGACGTCGCTGGATCGACGGTTTCCGGGGCGAGTCTACGCGTGCCGCGTGGAGGCTACGCCGGCAGTACGAGGACCTGGCCGGGCACGATCGTCGACGACGCGAGCGCGTTCCGCTCGCGGATCTCCCAGACGCCTGCGCGGGGATCCCCGCCGTACGTCTGCTCGGCGATCGACCAGAGCGTGTCCCCCGCCCTCACGCGATAGTGCCGCTCCGGGCCTCCTGCCCCGCCTTCACCGGCGAAGAGCGCCCAGAGGAAGAGCGCTGCCAGCACCAGCACGAGAACCCGACCGAGAGTCGACGGAGCGAACATCTGTTCGCATGATGACAGAACACGTGTTCGGTGTCAAGCACGCGCGGAGCCTGCGCACGACGGTCGTGACCCGCGCCGGGTTCGACTCCGCCGACAGCCGCACGGCGAGTGTGAGCGCCCCGTCGCCCACGGCCAGCCGGACCGTGGTCAGCCGGTTCGCCGCGACGAGACCCACCGCACAGGTCCTGCCGGCCGGGCGCCGGGTGGAGAGCGCGCGGCCGGCGGTCTCGACGCTGTAGGTCCCCCTCAGCAGGCACGCGTGGGCAGACGCGCTCTCGGCGGCCGCGAGCGTCACCGCGACGGTGCGCCCCGCGACGGTGACCACGGGGCTCCGTGCCCCCAGGACGGCGTGCGCAGGTCGCCACCCGGACGACGTCCCGGCGGCGCACCCGGAGGCAATCGAATCGCGGACCGCCTCGAGCGCCGGACGCGGAGTGCCGTCGGCACGGGAGAGCCCCGCCTGGAACCCCGTGCGCGAGGCGTCGTCGCGGAACCCGAAGAGGTTGACCGCGGCGACGTCGGGGTCGCACGCGGCAGCGCGCAGCAGCTCTCCGTAGACGTGCGCCTGCGTCGCCTCGTCGGTCACCGCGACGTTCTCGTCACCCGTGTACCCCTCGCGTCCGGCGGTGTCGACCTGCCAGCCGACCTCGTCCAGGTAGAGCTGGAGCCCGCCGAGCGTCGTCGGCTGCGTGGTGCCCGCGAAGGCGTCCCAGAGCGCCTGCTTGATCCGGTCGAGGTTCACGAAGCCGGCATTCGGCCACACGTACCCGCGGCTGAGCGGATCGGTCGCGCTGTTGGGGTACGGGTGGAAGCTGAGACCGTCCATCAGCGGCCTGTCGCGACCGCTCGCCCGGTACCACGCGCCGAGGGCCCGGAGGAACCTCACGGGGGAGGTCGACGCATTGGTGCGAGCGAACGGCCGGTCGTTCCCGCGCGGCGACAACCCGACGCCGACGACGGTCAGGCCCGGGTCGACCGACTTGAGCGCGTCGTACCCGGCCGCGAGAAACGGCCCGAACCCGCTCGCCGACAGCTGCGTCGCGCCCGAGAACTGCGGCCGCCAGAACGCCGGCTGGTTCGGCTCGTTGCCGACCACGAACTCGCGGACGTCCGGGTACTGGCGGGCGAGCTCGGCGAGCCACCCGCCGAACGCGCCCGGCTGTGCCGTTCCGTCCGAGATCTCGCGCGGAGGGTAGGGGTACGTCGCGAATACCACCTGCAACCCGGCCGACCGGGCGGCCGCGACCGTGAGATCGAGCAGTGGCCGCTCGCCGAGCCCGAGCGGGTCGCTGGGCAGCCAGCGCACCGTGATCACCGCCTCGTGCATTCCGAGTGCCGTCATCTCCCGATAGAAGCCGGCACCGGCGTCGGGCGAGTACTTCCCCGTGTCGTCGTTCGCCCCGATCTCGGTCGCGCCCGCGCCCCCGGCGCACGCCAGCGCCGTCGCGCTCGCCGCCGCGAGGACGCACGCAACCCCCCTCCACCCCATTTCGCCGCAGTCCCCTCCCTCGTGGTCTCCGAGACGCCCCTCTCCGGAGCGGGCGCCGATCCTAACGGATCGTCCGCGGCGGTCAACCCGCCGCGGCGAGCACGGCGTCGAGGAGGCCGTCCGCACCGTGACGGACGGGGTCGGCGGCGGGAAGCCCGGTCTCGGAGGCGGCCAGCTCTACCGCCGCGTCCGCTGCGTCGTCGTCGAGCCCCGCGGTGTTCAGCGCGACCGCCGACACCCGCGCGCGGCGCACCGGCAGCGACATCCGCTCGTGGAGCTCCACGAGGTCGGCGAGCGGCGGCAGCGGGTGTCCGGGGTAGCCCTCGATCTCGGTCGCGCCCGCCCGGTGACAGAGGACGAGCGCGTGCGGGACCGATCCGTGGTAGAGCCCGAGCGTGACGCCGGAGTAGGCCGGATGGAGCAGCGAGCCCTGCCCCTCGACCAGAAGCAGCTCGCCGCCGCGCCTGCTCCCCTCGACCACCAGTCGCTCGGCCGCGCCCGCGACGAAGTCCGCGACGACGGCGTCGACCGAGATCCCCCAGCCGGCGATTGCGATCCCGGTCTGCCCCGTGGGGACGAAGACCGAGGCGATCCCCCGCTCGCGAGCCGCACGGTCGAGCTCGAGCGCGACCGTCATCTTCCCGATCGCGCAGTCGGAGCCGACCGTAAGCACGATCCGTGCGGGAACGACGAGGTTCTCGCCGGTCGGGCAGTCGAGCCCGGCGGGCGGACGCCGCAGGTCGCGAAGCTCGACTCCGTGACGGTCGGCGAGCGGTCGGAGCTCCGCGTCGTCCGCGAGCGACTGGTGCAGACCGTTCTCGATCGTGAGGCCGTGGCGGATGCAGTCGGCCACGAGGGCGCGCCACTCCGGCGGAAACCTGCCGCCCTGCGTGGCGACCCCGACCAGGGCGACGCGCGGGCCGAGCGGGAGAGCAGCGTGCACGGACCCGACGACGGGCAGGCCGTCGTGGTCCTCACCCGCCCGCGCCGAGTCGAGGATCGCGACGACGTCCGGCCTCCGGTAGCGGACGACGCCGCGCATGGTCTTCCCGAAGTGCGCGTCCGCCGAGAAGCCCTCGGCGAGGATCAGCGTCGGCTCACCCGCAGCCAAGCCCCACTCCCTCGGACGCACGCTGGACGCCGTCGCTGAACACCGGCCCGGGCGCGGGGTCGCGCGCCAGGAGCAGGTTGCCGTCGAGGTCGACGTGGTCGCAGAGCGGCGCGACGACGCAGCCCGCGGCGATCCCGAGCCCGGACTCGACCATGCACCCGAGCATCACGCCGAGACCGAGCGCGCGCGCCGCGTGCACCATGCGGATCGCCTCGCGGATGCCGCCCGACTTCGCGAGCTTGATCGTGATGCCGTGGGCGAGCTCCGCGCAGCGGGCGACATCGTCGAGCGTATGGCAGTCCTCGTCGACGTAGATCGGCAGCGGCGAGCGACGACGCAGCTCGGGGCCGCCCGGGTGGGCGGCAGGGAGCGGCTGCTCCACGTACTCGACCCCGAGCGACGCGAGCTCGGTGGCCGCCTCGACAGCCTCCTCGAGCGACCACCACTCGTTGACGTCGACCTGGAGCGGGAGCTCGGTCACGCCGCGTACCGCGCGGACGCGCTCGACGTCGAGCCCGTCGCCCCCGCCGAGCTTGAGCTTCAACCTGCGGAACCGTGCAGAGACCTGCTCGGCACGACGCGCCATGTCGTCTGGATCGCCCAGCCAGACGGTCCACGAGGTCGGCGGCCCGTCCCGCGGAAGGCCGAGCAGCCGGTTGACGGGGACGCCGAGCAGCTTGCCCTGCAGGTCGTGGAGCGCAGCGTCGAGTGCCGCCTTCGCCGCGCGCTCGCCGGGCTCGGCGGCGAGCCGCGACCCGATCTCCTCGAGCGCGAACGGGTCGTCGCCCACGAGTGCCGCGTGCCGCTCGACGAACGCCTTCGCCGACGCCGCGGTCTCGCCGTAGCGGTCGATCGGCGCCGCCTCGCCTCGCCCCTCGACGCCGTCGTGCACGAGCGTCACGTGGACGACGTCCGCGAAGTCCTGTTCCTCGCGGCTGATCACGAACGTCTGCGCAAGCTCGAGCCGGACGATCTCCGCGCGGACCTCCATCGAGGGTCGAGCCTACTGCGGGCACGTCGGCACGCGAGGCTGCGGGAGGCCCTCGTCTACACTGATCCTCCCCGCGCCCGTAGCTCAGGGGATAGAGCGCGCGCCTCCGGAGCGCGAGGCCGAAGGTTCGAATCCTTCCGGGCGCATCGCGACACGACCTCCGCCGGCGGCCGCGGAGAGCCTTTTGTCCACACCGCTCACAGCCTGAGCCTGTACGTGCGCGTGACGGCGCGCCGACCCGGCCGCAACGTCGCCCGGACGACCGCGGTGACCCGACCCCTGAGCCGGCCGCCGTAGCGGAGCTGCACCACGCCGCTCGTCCGCGGCCGGAGCTCGCGCGGCTCGCTCCTGAGCCTCGTTCGCAGCCGTCCGCGGTGCAGCACGACCCGGATCCGGCCGCGCTCGAGCGTCTCCGTCACGTTGCCGCGGTTGACCACGACGAGCTCCAGGACGCGGACACGCCGTCCGCGACGCGCGCGCATCCTGCCCAGCACGAGGCGCCGGACGACCCGACCGGGCGCGCGTACGACGACCACGATGCCGAGCCGCATCCGCATCGCGACTGCGCCGCCGCGTCGCGGACGGGTGGTGAGGAGCACGAGCGCGTCGTGGTCGCCCGGCTCGGCGCGCCGCGGGAGGCGAGACCGCACGGCGAGGAGCCGGCTCGCTCCCGCCCGGAGGACGAAGCGGCGCGGCCGCACGGCGAGCCACGCGGTCGCCGCCCGCAGACCCCCACGCCGGCCGATCTTCGGTCGCCCGCGGCGGTCGAGCGAGAAGCCGGCGCGCGCGACGTCCACCGTTACCGGCCCGCGACCGGGGTTCGTCACCCGCACGGTCGCGTTCTCCGAGCCTGCCAGCGCGACCCGGGCCGGCGTGGCGGTCAGCGCGAGCAGGGGCCGGGTCGTGCTCGTGCCCGCCGAGGCGGGCACGAGCACCACGGCGGCGAGACCGATCGCCGCCGCGCGCCTCATCGACCGATCACCGTGAAGGTGACCGTGGTCGTGTAGCGCCCGGCCGGGACGACCGGCAGCGGGCCCGTGAACCCGAGGCTCGTGTCCCACACGTCCCCCGCGCCGCCGCTCGGCGCCGAGGTCGTGCCGACCAGGAGGTCGGGCGCCGGGGCGACGGGGATCGACGCGATTGCGCCGCCCGTCAGCGGGCCGCCGATCTGGCCGCCGGCCGGCGCGGTGCCGGCGATCCCGAGCGGCAGGTCGGCGGGCTGGAAGGCGACGCGATGGACGGTGAGGGAGTACCCGCTCGCGTCGTTGCTCACGACCGTCACCTGCTCGGAGACGGATGCCGGCGTCGTGCCCGTCGCGGCGTTCCCGAAGCTGACGCTCGGCCGCTCGAGCGCGATCGACAGCGCCGACTCGATGTCGATGTCCACGGTCGCGCTCTGCACGCCGGCGCCTGGAGGCGGCGGCTCCGCACCGCACACCGTGGCCGCAGCGGAGGAGTTGCGCGGCGACGGCGCCGCCGCCGCGAGGTCTGCTGCGTTGTCGTCGGTGTCGGTGCAGCCCTCGCCCGCCCGAGACACCGCGGTCGTGTTGTCGACGCCTGGCGCAGGGCCCGTGCCCTCGTAGTCGATCGCGCCGCCGTAGCCGACGAGGTCCGCGACCGAGCCGACGGCCGAGCAGCTGCCCGCGGCGGCGCCGCAGGTGAGCGGCGTCGCGTCCCGCACGACGGCGACCTTGCCGCCCGAGACCGCGAGGTTGGAGGTTCCCGTGGCGTCGACGCTCGGCAGCGCGGCGCCGACCGCGCCGCCCGACGCGAGTCCCACGAGGTAGTGGCGCCCGGGTGCGATCGATCCGGTCAGCGCCGTCGCCTGCCACGACGTGCCGCTCGCGGACGCGTACTGCACCGTCCATCCGCTGACGTCCACGGCTGCGGAGCCGCGGTTGAACAGTTCGACGAAGTCGTTCTGGAACGGCGCGCCGGCGTTGCCGCCGCCCGCGTAGACCTGGCCGACCACGACGTCGGGCGAGGCCCCGCTGGCACCGGTCGCACCGAGCGCACCGACGGCGACGAGCGCAGCGAGGACGAGAAGCGCGAGAACTCGAGGCATGTGAGCTCCAATCGGGAGGGAATGCTGACCCGGTTCCTGATACCGTGTTGTCAGCGCAGGCGAAAGGGTTTGTTTCCCGATTGGCACAGAGTCGGCGCACCTCCGTCACAGGTGCGCGAAGCACACGACACCGGACCCGCGAGCAGCCAGACGCAGGCCGCGCGACTAGAATGGCGAACATGACGCCAGCGACCGACGACCCGCTCAGTCCCCGTGCCGAGCCTGCCCCGCATCCGCAGGAGCACCCGGCCGCGTCCAGGCGCGGACGACGTCGCGCGCACCTCGCAGGTCGCTGAGCTCGAGGCCGCCGGTCTCACCTGGGTCAACGCGGTCGGGTCCGACCTGAGCACTGCCCAAGCGCTCTCCGAGCGCTTCGGCTGGCATCCGCTCGACGTCGAGGACATCGTCTCGAAGCGGCAGCGCCCCAAGGTCGACGATTACGAGGAAGACGGCTATTTCTTCGCCGTCCTCCACTTCCCCGTGTACGACAAGACGATCCAGCGGCTCAACGCGGCCGAGCTCGACGTCTTCATCGGCCAGGATTACCTCGTCACGCTCCCCACGCGGGAGCTTCTGCCCGTCACGCGCCTCTTCGCGCGCTGCGACGCCGACCCGGCGTTCCGCGAGCAGCTGTTCGCGAAGGGCTCCGGCCGACTGCTGTACGAGGTGCTCGACGATCTCTTCGACTACTGCTTCCCGATCCTCGACAAGATCGGGCACAAGCTCGACACGATCGAGGACGACATGTTCGAGGGTGCCGCCGAGGACGTCGTGCGCGACATCTCGAACGTGAAGCAGGAGATCATCTCCTACCGGAAGGTGATCAAGCCGGAGCGCTCGACGCTGCGCGTGCTGGAGCGCCGCGTCGCGCGGTTCCTGCCCGAGGAGCTCGAGCTCTACTTCGACGACATCAACGACGCGGTGGAGCGCATCTGGGACCAGCTCGACAACTACAAGGAGGTCGTCGAGGCGCTCGAGTCGACGAACGAGTCCGTGATCTCGCACCGCCAGAACAGCGTCCTGCTGCTGCTCACGGTGATCAGCGCCACGATGCTGCCGCTCACGCTGCTCACGGGCATCTTCGGGATGAACGTGCTCTACCCGGGCGAGAACACGCGGAACGCCTTCTGGGTGATCCTCGCCGGGCTCGTCGTCACGCTCCTGGGGATGCTGGGCTTCTTCCGCTGGAAGCGCTGGCTCTAGCGTCGATGTCGCCGCCTATCTGGGACGCGTGAGACGCGACCGAGACCGCACGAGCGCAAACGAACTCAGCCAACGACGCGGGCACGTTCGATCGAAACGGCGATCTACCCCGCGATGCGTGTGGAGAAACGCGACGACCCGGGCACCGAACGGGAGGAGCCACAGGCCCGCGGCGCGAGGGGTTCCGATGGTTGGGCGCTCTGTAGCGCAACGTGCGCGAGGTCGCGAAGCTCACTTCCCGAGAGGCGGCGACCAGCTCTAGAGTGCGCCGGCTGTTCGTCGGGGGCCGACCGGGCCGGTGGCCGCTGGAGGGAGTTCCATCGATGCGCGGAGGCTGACGAGCTACTGGCCGCTCGGGACGTGTCCAAGAGCTGCCGTCAGCTTCGCCTGGGGCGTCAGCCAGGGCCTGTTTCGCCGCTTTCCCACAGGGGTAGACGATCCGGTCCACCCTGCAATGCCGAACGATGGAAGGAGGCCCGCAATGCCCGTCATCCAGAAGCTGTCAGCACAGGTGATCGACTATGCAGAGCGCGTCTCGGACATGGCCGACGTAGCGCAGGGCAACCATCCCCGCCGCCGCGCGATGCCACGCTGGATCGCCCTCCCCGCCTCGGGAGCTGCGCTGTACGCCCTGGTCCGCAGCGAGTACTTCTCGCGTCAGGCAAAGGAAGTCATCGACGAAGCCAAGTCGCGAGCTGCCGAACTACCCGACGATCTCGTAACGCGGATCCGCGACACGGTCGAGGAGTCGTCGGCCGGCAACGGTTCGCGTTCCTCCACGCGTTCCACGCGACAGCGATCTACGCGGAAGACAGGTTCGACACGCAAGGCAAAGAGCGCGACGCATTGATCGGGAGACTGTTGCGAAGCCTCCCCGCTCGCCAGGTGTTTGGAGACGACACCGCGACGGCCCTGCGTCTGCGGCAGGTCTCCGCGTTCGTCGGACCCGCCGGACGCGGTCTGTGCGAGAACGGTGACGGCCGCGGTGACTTGCACGACGATGCTTCCGCGGCTGAGCGGCCTGACTCTCGCTTGGATGGCTACCGGACGGCCGCGACACGTGGGCCGTAACCTCGTAACAGGGGGGCGAGGCCGGGAGTCTCGCTGAACGCGGCGTTCCCCAAGGAGTCGTGAGGAAGCGAGGCTCAGGCGCGCGGATCCGCGTCGGAGCGGCCGCGCGCGGAGCGGGCATCGGTCTGCGTCCCCGTCGGCACGGTCGGGAGCTCGACGAGGCGGGCTTCGACGATGTGATCCGGGTTCACCCAGATCCCCTCCACCGTCTCGATCCAGGAGGTCTTCGCCCTCTGCGCCCACCGGTCGATCTCGTTCTGGGCGTTGCTCGCGCCGGTTTCGACGTGGCGTCTTTCGCCGGTGGTGAGCCGGAGCTCGATGAACGTCGGCACGCGCCCGAGGATACTGCCGCCGCGCTACGCCGCATCGCGCGGACGTTGGCCGCGGTCCTGGTGGAGCCTCGCCCGCCGCTGTTTCTCTTCTCGGTCTCGGTGCTGTTTCAGCTGCGTCGCCAGCACGTTTCGCAACTCGGTCAGCCCCCACGGCGCGTCGGGCGTGAGCGCTGCCACGATCTGATGCCGGTCCTCGAGGCTGAGGGCGACGATCGAGTTGTCGTTCGCCATCCCCCGCTCGAGCTTTGCCGCGAGCTCGGCGCCCTCGACGTCGAGCAAGCTCGCCAGCAACCGAACGTTCTCGCGACGCACGTCGATGCCAGAGACGTTCATGCGCCGGTGGCCCGGGCGACCGGCGCACGTCGGCTGCCCGCCACGTCGCCGGCTGTGCGCAACTGGATCACGGTCTTCCTCCTGTCGCTCGACCGTCGCACCGGCCGTGAGGGGCCGAGCGGAGGAAGAGTTGGGGTACGTGCAGAGTACGTGCTCCGGGCCGACGGAGCGCTCCGGCAGGTCGCGAGCGTCCAGCCTCGACAGCCTCCCGTGGCTCACGTGCGCGGCGGCTACACGAAGCCTGGTCGACCGACCTCGGCTCGCTCGCCGTCGGAGCCACGACGCAGCACGACAACGGTCACATCGTCCCCGTCCGGCTCGACGGACGCGACTGTCCACTGCTGGCCGCCGCGCTCCACCGTGTCTCCCACGTCGGGCGCGACCGGTGGCAGGCGCCACTCGGTCTGACCGTCGGAGTAGCGGAGTAGAAGGCGCTCGGGGGGCATCGCCTGTCCTTTCCACCTCGTCTCTGCGCAGAGGTTGCTTCCGGCGGCTGAAGTGATGCTGTGCCGGGGGGCAAACTCACGTTACGTCCGTGACGCACGGCGCGCAACTCGCCCTGGATTGGAGCCGGATCGGACCCGGCAGGGACGCCGCTACGGCCTCGCGTAGCTGTGCACGGGGTACTCACGGAGGGTCGGCTGCGGGCCCGAGGCGGGGTCCAGCCCCGCCACCTGCTTGATTGTCGGGAACAGCCGCTCGCTCCGGAAGGAGTCGCAGGCCGCACGGGACTCCCAGACCTCCGAGATCGTCCACTTTCCCTCCACCTCGCCGGCCCAGTGGAAGATGAGACCCTCCGGCGGGTCGTCCTGCACGTTCACCACGCCAGAGACGGCGTCGTACATCTCCCTGCCGATACCCCCGGGGAAATCCGTCATGACGATCGCCACTGCCACCGCTCACACCTCCCGTGAGAACGACCAACGTTGCCCGAGCCAGCGCGAGACTATCGTAGAACGATCTTCTCGGCGTCACCCTCCGGCAGAACCCGTGACGACGGCAGCGGCTCGACGATCGGGCCCGCCGGGAGTTCGGCAAGAGCGCACCGGCGGCGCCCCCACCCGAAGGGCTAGGCATGTCTCGTCTGGTGGGGGAAGAGGCCCGAGCGGCGGACGACCGATGCTCAGGCCATGTCGGATGAGGGTCGGAAGGTCGCGGGGGCGGCCCTCGGGAGAGGGGGAATCTGATGACGGCGGCACAGTTCGAGGATCTGCGTACCGACGAGGCGGCCGAGGTGCTCGCCTGGCGGTTCGACGCCCTCTGCCGCACCGGGTTCGATCTCGACGCCGCCGCAATGCTCGCGGCCAACGTCGAGGTCGATCTCCACAAGGCGGTCGAGCTCGTCCGTCGCGGCTGCTCACCGCAGCTCGCGGCGCGCATCCTGCTCTGACGCGTCCCGGCGCCGGGATCGGGGCGGCCGATCCCGGCGCCGGGGCAACCCGCCCGGCCGAGCCGGGCGACCCCCGGGTCTAGACTCCGCCGCCATGGCGGAGCGCGGCTCATTCCATCTCGGTAGAGCGACCGACACCGAGACCGGTGAGCCGGGCGACGACGAGGTCGTCCTCCGCTCGAGCGACCTCACGACGCACGGCGTCGTCGTCGGCATGACCGGCTCCGGCAAGACCGGCCTGGCGGTCGTGCTGCTCGAGGAGGCGTTGCTCTCCGGGATCCCCGCCCTCGTGCTCGATCCGAAGGGCGACATGACGAACCTCGCCCTCGTGTTCCCCGATCTCGCGCCCGCGAGCTTCCGCCCGTGGATCAGCGAGGCGGACGCACGGGCTGCGGGCGTCACGCCGGACGAGTACGCGCAGAGGCAGGCGACGATCTGGCGCGACGGTCTCGCCGAGAGCGGGATCGGGCCCGACCGGCTCCGCGCGTTGCGGGATGCGGCGGACGTGACCATCTACACGCCCGGCTCGACCGCGGGAGTCCCGCTCAACGTGGTGGGGTCGCTCGGCGCTCCCGGTCTGTCCTGGGAGACGGAGGAGGAGGCGCTCCGCGACGAGATCGAAGGCACGGTGACGAGCCTGCTCGCACTCGTCGGCATCCAGGCGGACCCGCTGGCGAGCCGAGAGCACGTCCTCCTCTCGAACCTGATCGAGAACGCCTGGCGGGCGGGACGCGACCTCGACCTCGGGGCGTTGATCGCGGAGATCCAGGCACCTCCGATCCGCAAGCTCGGGGTGTTCGAGATCGACCAGTTCTTCCCTCCGGCCGACCGGACGAAGCTGGCGTTCACCCTGAATGCCCTCGTGGCCTCGCCGAGCTTCGCCGCGTGGGGCGAGGGCGTCGCGCTCGACCCGCAGGCGATGCTGTTCACGCCGGGGGGCAAGCCGCGCTGTGCCGTCGTCTACCTCGCCCACCTCTCCGAGGAGGAGCGGCAGTTCGTCGTCACGCTCGTCTTCTCGAAGCTCGTCACCTGGATGCGTGGCCAGGAGGGGACGCCCGACCTCCGCGCGCTCGCGTACATGGACGAGGTGTTCGGCTACGTGCCGCCGTCCGCGGCGCCACCGCCCAAGAAGCCGATCCTCACGATCTTCAAGCAGGGCCGGGCGTTCGGGCTCGGGCTGGTGCTCGCGACGCAGAACCCCGTCGACCTCGACTACAAGGCGATGTCGAACGCCGGCACGTGGCTTGTCGGGCGCCTCCAGACGGAGAACGACAAGGCCCGGGTGCTCGAGGGCCTGCGCTCCGCGGCGGGCGGGACCGACGTGGCGGCGCTCGACAGGGCGATCGGCGCGCTGGGGAAGCGCCGGTTCCTGCTCGTCTCGGCGAAGTCGCCGACACCGCGCCTCCTCGCGACGCGCTGGGCGATGTCGTACCTCTGCGGCCCGCTCACGAAGGAGCAGGTCTCGCGGCTCGCGCCTCCCGACGCGCAGGCCGCGGGTGCCGCCACCCGGCCGGCGGCTGCGCCGTCACCGGAGCTCGCGGCGGACGAGACTAGCGTGCCGCCGCCCGTCGCCGCGGGCATCCAGGTCTCGTACCTCGACCCGGCCGCCTCGTGGGCGGCACGGATCGGCGCGGTGGCCGGCTCGAGCCGGCTGCGCCTGTTCCTCGCGGCCCGCGTCTCGCTCCGCTACGACGACAGCACCGCCGACGTCGACGAGCGGGAGGAGTTCGAGGCGCTCTACGGGCCGCTCGACGGCGGCCTCGATCTCGCGAGCGAGACCCAGGTGGACTACGACGACCGCGACTTCAGCGGCGCCGCACCGGAGCACGCCGTCTACGTGCTCCCGGAGGCCCCGATCGGGGACGCGCGGTTCTTCGCCTCGACGGCGAAGCAGATCGTCCGCCGGCTGGTCGACCTGCGGCCGCTCGAGTTGCAGCGGAACAGAAGCCTGAAGCTCGTCTCGCGTCCCGGCGAGTCCGCGGACGACTTCGCGGCGCGCTGCGACGCCGCGGCACAGGGGCGCGCGGATGCCGAGACCGCGAAGATCCGCGACCGCCTCGAGGCGAAGCGCGACCGCCTCGACCGCGCCCTCGCGCAGGCCCGGCGCCGTGTCGAGGAGCTCCAGACGGACACCCGCTCGCGGCAGGAGACCGAGGTGCTCGCCGGCGCGGGCGCCGTGCTCGGGGCGCTCTTCGGCGGGCGGCGCAGCACGCGCTCGATGGCGGGCGCGCTCTCGAGCGCGGCATCCCGTCGCGGCATGTCCGTCCGCAGCGCCGAGCGGAAGGAGACCGCGCAGGCGAAGGTCGACTCCACGGAACACGAGCTCGACGAGCTCGAGCAGGAGATCGCGGACGAGCTCGCCGAGATCGACGAGCGCTGGCGCGGGATCGCGGCGGAGAGCGACACGCTGGCGATCCGGCTCGAGTCGACCGACGTTCGCGTCGTCGAGACCCGTCTCGTGTGGGTGCCCACCGACTGACGCCGGCCCTCGCGGCCTCGCTCGTCGTCCTCCTCGGGGCCGGCTGCGGCGACCGCACGGAGACCGAGGGCGCGCCCGAGGTCACGGAGGCGACCGTCGCGCGGGTGAACGACGGCGACACCCTCACGCTCAGGGGCGGTGCGAAGGTGCGCCTCGTCCAGATCGACGCGCCCGAGCTGACGACGGACTGCTTCGGCCGGGAGGCGCTGCACGTGCTCGCCGACCTCGTCCCGGCGGGAACGAGGGTCCGGCTCGTCCGCGATCCCCGGCTCGACGACCGCGACAGGTACGGGAGGCTTCTCCGGTACGTCGTCGTCGGCGACACGGACGTCAACGTCGAGCTCGTCCGCCGCGGGGCGGCGTCTCCCTACTTCTACCGGGGAGAGCGCGGGCGCCACGCGGACGAGCTGCTCGACGCCGTCGACTCGGCCCGCGATGCCGGGCGCGGCTACTGGGGCGCGTGCCCCGACGCGAGGCTGAACCCGGGGCTCGGCTCGCTGACGGGCGACGCCTGAGCGCGGCTCAGCCCCACGGAACGTCGGCCGCCGCGTGGAATGCGACGCCGCGCGCCCGCAGGCGCGCGCCGTGGGCGGCGAGGCGCCGGCGGTACTCCCGCCAGCTCCGGCCGGCGGCCGCCGACCACGCGATCTCCGCGATGCCGAGCAGCCGGGGGAACGCCAGATGGTCCAGCCCCCGGCGATCCTCGATCGTCTCCGACCACAGCGCTGCCTCGACGCCGAGCACGTCTGCTTCCCCGACCCCCTCCAGAAGAGTCGCGGGATCCCAGTCGTACGAGTCCCGGACGCTCGTCGTCCCGGCCCACGCGAGGCCGAGGGACGACGAGGGCGCGTACTTCATGTCGAGGTACGTCCGGGTCGCGGGCGACAGGACGAGCTTCGCGCCCTGCTCGACCGCGCACAGCGCGAGCGCCGGGTCGTGCCAGTGCTGCGCGACCGCGGTCCGACGGAGCCGCGCACGCGCGGTCTCCTCCCAGCCGACCATCCGCTTCCCTCGCGCGCGCACGATCCGCTGGGTGCGCTCGACGAAGTAGCGGTAGTCCGCGGCATCAGTCGAGAGCGCCTCGTCGCCGCCGATGTGGAGGTACGGGCCGGGCGTCAGGGCCGCGACCTCGCGGACGACATCGTCCACGAACGCGTACGTCCGCTCGTTGCGGATCGCGAGCGAGCTGAACCCGACCTCGATGCCCGTGTACGGCGCCGGTGCGACGCCGTCGGACGTCAGCTCGCCGTATGAGGCGAGCGCGGCGTTCACGTGGCCCGGCATGTCGATCTCGGGCACGACCTCGACGAAGCGCTGCCGGGCGTAGGCGACGATCCGCGCGTACTGCCGCTGTGTGTAGTGCCCGCCCGGTGCGCCCCCGACCGCACCGCGGCCGCCGACCCGTGTCAGGTTCGGCCAGGAGCGCACCGCGATGCGCCAGCCCTGGTCGTCGGTCAGGTGGAGGTGGAGGACGTTGAGCTTGTACGCGGCCAGCTCGTCGATCAGGCGCAGGACCTCGTCGACGTCGAAGAAGTGCCGCGCGACGTCGAGCATCAGGCCCCGCCACCCGAACCGGGGCCGGTCGTGGATCGTCCCGCGGCCGACGAGCCACGGCCCGGACCCTGCCGTGTCCGCCTCGATCGCGGGCGGGAGGAGCTGACGGAGGGTCTGGGCGCCCCGGAAGAGCCCCGCGGGGCGGCGCGCCGAGATCGTCACGCGCTCGGCGTCGACCCGTAGCCGATAGCCCTCGTCGCCGAGCGAGCGGTCGCCCGGCGCGAGCGCGAGCACGATGCTCCCCTCCCGGATCCGGCGCGGCACGCGGGAGACGGGGAGCGCGTACCCGGTGGCCGGCCGGAGGCGGGCTGCGAGGAGACGCGCGACCCCCGCTGCCTCCGGCGCCGGGTCGAGCACGACGATCCGCGCGTCGCGGGCGAGCTCGAAGACACCTCGCTCGGGGGCGACGGCGAGGGGCTTCGGGATCAGCGGCGGGAACGACGGAGCGCGGTCCGTCATCCGCGGACCGCACCCGCCGTGAGGCCGAACATGATCCTCCGCTGCACGAGCAGGAAGAACACGATCACGGGGATCGCGGTCAGGGTCGACGCGGCCATCAACCCGCCCCAGTCAGTGTTGCGGCTCGTCCCGTAGAAGTACGACAGCCAGACCGTGACCGTGTGGTTCGACTGGTCGCTGAGCAGGACGCTCGCGAAGATGTACTCGTTCCAGGTCGTGATGAACGCGAAGACCGACGTCGCCACGAGACCCGGCGCGACGAGCGGCAGGAGGATCCGCACGAAGGCGCCGAGGCGGCTCGAGCCGTCGACCATCGCCGCCTCCTCGAGCTCGGCCGGGATGCCGAGGATGAAGCCGCGGAGCGTCCAGACGGCGAACGGCAGCACGAACGTCAGGTAGGTGAGGATCACGCCGGTGAGGGCGTTCGTCAGGTGGTAGCGGGCGAGCACGACGTACAGCGGGATCACGAGCCCCGCCGGCGGCAGCATCAGGATCCCGATCATCAGGACGACGAACGCCTTGCGGCCCGTGAAGCGGTACTTCGCGAGGGCGACCGCCGCGAGGAACGCGAGCGCGATCGCGGCGGCCACCGTCACGGAGACGACGATCAGGCTGTTCTGCACCGTGTCCCAGAAGTAGGGGCGGTCCATGGCGTCACGGAAGTGCTGCAGCGTCGGGGCGAGCGAGAACCACGTGGGCGTCGAGCTGTTGATCTCGTCGTCGGGCTTGAACGAGGTCGAGACCATCCAGAAGACCGGGAACACCATCACGCCGAAGAGCGCGATACCGACGAGGTTCCAGCCGCCGCGCCGGACCCGGCGCCAGGTGCGCCGCCGCCGCGGGCGGGTCGCCGGCACGGTGCTCACGAGATCTCCTCGATGCGCACCCTGCCGCGGACGTACACGACGCTCAGCGCCGCGACGATCAGCAGCATGAGAATCGAGATCGCCGCGCCCCGACCGAAGTCCGAGTGCGCGTACCCCTCGATGTAGACGTAGACGCCCATCAGGTAGTTCGAGGAGTCCACGTGCGAGGCCCCGATCAACAGGTACGGCTGCGTGAACACGCCGAAGTCCCAGATGATCGAGAGGCTGGTCAGGATGAAGACGATCGGCCTCAGCGTCGGCAGCGTGATGTCCCGGAACACGCGCCACGGGCTGGCTCCGTCGATCTGGGCGGCCTGAACCAGCTCGTGGGGCACCTGCGCCAGGCCCGCGTACATCGAGATCGCGACGAACGGGAGCGCGCCCCAGACGATCAGGAGCGTGACCATCGCGAGCTTCGAGAACGTCGTCGCGTACCAGTCGTGCTGCTCGAAGTCGCCGAGCCGGAGCTGCGTGAGGAGGTAGTTGACGACGCCGTTCTGGAAGTTCGTCATCCAGTACCAGACCTGCACGGCGACGACGGCGGGCATCGCCCAGACGAGCACGAGGCCGGTCATGAGCAGGATCCGCACCGGCAGCGCGAGCTTCACGAGCAGCAGCGCGATCAGCGTGCCGAGCACCATCGTGAGACCGACGTTGACCGCCGTGAACACGAGCGTCCGCACGAGCGTGTCCCAGAACACCGAGTCCGACAGCACGGAGCGGTAGTTGTCGAGGCCGATCCATTCGCCGTGGCGCTGGATCAGCTCGGGCAGCCCGTACCGCTGGAAGGAGAGCGTGACGAGGTTGTAGAGCGGATAGCCGAGGATCGCGCCGATCGCCACGAGCACGGGCACCACGAGCAGGTACGGGACGGCCGCCCGCGCGAGGCGGGCGGCCGAGAGGGGCCGCCGCCGCCGCGCCCGGATCGCGGGGGCGCCGACGGCGGCCGGAGAGGTCTGCGGGACGGGATTACGTCGCAAGGCGTCTCCCGTCCCGCATCACCGGTCAGATATCCGCGTTCAGGACCCGCTCGATGTTGTCGCTCGCGGACTGCGCGGCCTGCTTGACGCTCAGCTTCCCTGTCAGGATCTGGGCGAGCATGTTGCGGAGGATGTTGCCGTTCTCGACGTTCACCCAGTTCTTCGAGGTCGGGACGAACCAGCTCCGCTTCGCGGCGCGCTCGTTGACGCTGTTCCCGAGCAGGCTCGTCGTGTTGGGGATGTTGCCGATCGCGTGGAGCGCCGTCATGGAGGCGTTGCTCGTGTAGGCCTTGATCCAGTCGGCACCGAGGCTCTTGTCGGCCCCCACCGGAACCGCGAGGAGCGACCCGCCGAGGAAGCCGGGCATGGTCTGTCCGGCCTTGTGGCCCGGCATCACGAACTGCCCGGTCAGCTTCGTGTACTTCTTGCCGACGCAGCAGCTGAACCAGCCCGGACCGATCATCGACGCGACCTTGCCCTGCGCATACACGTCGTACGGGTTCGGGTGGGTCTCGTCGGTCGTCTTCGACGCCCGCGAGCCGGCCAGGAAGAAGTTCTTGTAGGCGTTGAGCCCCGCGACAGACCTCGGGCTCGCGAGCTGGCCCTTCCAGCGCTTGCCCACCTGCGCGGCGATCTGTCCGCCGTAGTCGTAGACGAAGCTCATCGCGACGTACCAGTCGGTGCCCGCGATGTAGACCGGCGAGAAGGTCTTGTCGGGGTGCAGCGCCCCGAGCTTCTTCGCGTCTGCCGTGAACTGCGCGAGCGTCCGCGGAACCTTGATCTTCGCCTTGCGGAAGAGATCGGTCCGATACGTGACCACGCGCGAGCCCGCGTAGTACGGGACGCCGAACACCTTGCGGTTATAGACGCCCGCCGCAGCGAGGCCGGCGAGCCAGGTGGACGAGTTCGCGAACGTCGACTTCATCGACGTGAGGTCCTGGAACGCGCCCGCTGCCATGTACTTCGTCATCTCGGTGTTCCCCATCTCGATGACGTCGGGCGCGTCGCCTCCGGCGAGGGTCGCGTCGAACTTCTTCAGGTGGTCACCCCAGGTCTGGTACTGGACGTCCACGTTGACGCCGGGGTGCTGCTTCTCGAACGCCGCCGTGGCGGCGTTCACGATCGGCTGCCACTTCTCCGCCTGTGCGTCGGTCTGCAACCAGACGGTGATGCCGTCGGCCGCCGTCCCGCCTGAGGCGGTGGACGCGACCGCTGCGAGGGCGACGCCGACGAGGACGACGGCGCCGACGATGCGTGCTCTCATGGGCGATTCCCCCAAGCGTGTCGGGAGGCGGCGCGCGTCGCTCCGAGCTCCCGTGTGGCCCGCGGGGAAGAGACGCCGGAACCGCCTACTGGTGTATACCACTCTGCCACGACTCGGAACAGTCGCACAGTCCTGCAAGGATGTCAAGACCACTTTTCGCGACGTTCTATCTCCCGCATCGCCCATCAATACGTGATTCGAGCAACGATGCGGGATGCGGGTTATCTACCGACAAGAGTCGCAGCCGAGGGGTGGTACTGACCAACGGCCTCAGTGGCGTCCGCGATTCAGCTGGGTGACGAGCTTGTAGCGGTCACCGCGGTAGATCGAGCGGACGTACTCGACGATCTCGCCGCTCGCGGACTGGGTCGTGCGCTCGAAGAGGAACGCCGGCGAGTGCAGCGGCACCCCGAGCGCGGCCGACTCCTCCTCGTTCGTCACCGTCGGCTCGACCGTCTGGTGCCCCCCGACGATCGTGATCCCGAAGCGCCCCTCGAGGATCTCGTAGAAGGACTGCCGCTCGAGGTCGGGCGCCGTGAGCCCCGGCACGAGCGACTCGCGCACGTGGAGCGTCTCGATCGCCATCGTCTCCCTGTCGGCGAGCCGCAGCCGGCTGATGATCAACACGGGCTCCGAGGGCGAGACGTGCAGCAGCCGCCCGAGATGCGCCCCTGCCGGCGTGACCCGCAGCCCGAGCGTGCGACTCCCGGGAACCATGCCGCGTCGCTGCATGTCCTCCGTGAACGAGGTCATCGTCAGCTCCTGCGCGATCTTCGGCTCGCTCACGAACGTGCCGCTGCCGTGCCGCCGGACCAGGAGGCCCTCGCGCACGAGGTCGTCGAGGGCCGCCCGCACGGTCAGGCGCGAGACGCCGAGCTCCTGGGTCAGCTGGCGCTCCGACGGGATCGCGTCCCCCACCCTCAGCTGCTCGATCAGATCCAGAACCCGGCTCCGGGCCTCGCTCTGCTTGGTCACGACCTGCTTCGTTCCACCGGCTGTCGCCATTGTCAGCTCCGCATTCGTCGAGGGCACCATCCTACCCTGCCCGCCGCTGTGGTCAGGACCACTATTCGACGCTGAGCACGGCCGGCCTCTCGCTCCCGAGCTCGAGCGCGCGTGTCGGGAGGGCCGCTCCGCCCACTGGATCGAAGAAATGGAGCCGCGCGGTGTCGACGGCGAGCTCGACGCGGGAGCCGGCGGACGCCGTGAAGCGCGGATCGACGCGGGCCGTGAACAGCGTCGTCCGATCGGCGAGCAGCGAGGCCTCGTCGCGCTCGACGGCGGCGGCCCCGATCGAGGGGCGCGGCGCCTCGACGGGGAAGAAGACGTGGGTGTCCGCCCCGAGCTCCTCGACGACCTCGACGACCGCCTGGATCCGAGGCAGCCCGGCCGGGGCGCCGACGCCGTCGGCGAACGCCTCGGGCCGCACGCCCAGGACGACCTCCCCGCCCCGATCGGGTCGGCAATCGGGCTCCAGCGGGAGCGCGTACTGGCCGAACCGGACGGTGCCGTCCTCGATCGTCGCCTCGACGAGGTTCATCGACGGTGCGCCGATGAACGCGGCGACGAACACGTCGCGCGGATGGCCGTAGAGCTCCTGGGGCCGGTCGACCTGCACCACGGCACCGTCCCGCAGCACGGCCACGCGCTGGCCCAGGGTCATCGCCTCGGTCTGGTCGTGGGTGACGTAGATCGTCGTGACGCCCAGCCGTGCGTGCAGCTGCGCGAGCGAGGCGCGCATGCCGACGCGCAGCTTCGCGTCGAGGTTGGAGAGCGGCTCGTCCATGAGGAAGGCACGCGGCTGGCGCACGATCGCCCGTCCCATCGCGACGCGCTGGCGCTGACCGCCCGACAGCTGGGCGGGCTTGCGGTCGAGCAGCTCGTCGAGCCCCAGCAGCGCCGCGACGTCCGCGACCCGCTGCCGCGACTCGGCCTTCGGCGCGCGCCGCACCTTGAGCCCGTACCCGAGGTTCTCGCGCACGGTCATGTGCGGATACAGCGCGTAGCTCTGGAACACCATCGCGATGTCCCGGTGGCGCGGCGCGAGGTCGGTCACGTCGACCCCGTCGATCCGGACCGTGCCGGCCGTGACCTCCTCGAGGCCCGCGAGCATCCGCAGCAGGGTCGACTTGCCGCACCCGGACGGCCCGACCAGCACGAGGAACTCCCCGTCCGCGATCGTCAGGCTGACGTCGTCGACGGCGACGACGTCGTTGTCGAAGACCTTCGTGACGTGATCGATCTCGATCGCGGCCATCGGCTACCGAGCCGTCAGCATAGTCGCCCTGCGGGACAGTTCATGACCAGCACGGCCCGCAGTATCGCATATTGGTCTTGACCACTCAACCACGACGTGCGTAGACTGGCCGTGTGACGGGGAAGACGGCCGGAGAGACCGCGTTCGACGAGCTCGCGACCGAGGCACGCGACCCGTCGGCGACGGATCTCGATCTGCGCTCCACGGACGAGCTGGTCCGGCTCATGAACGGAGAGGACAGCGTCGTTCCCGCCGCGGTCGCCGTCGCACGGGCGTCGATCGTCGAGGCGATCGATGCGGTCGCCGGGCGCCTCGAACGCGGTGGGCGGCTGGTGTACGTGGGCGCCGGCACGTCTGGCCGGCTCGCACTCGTCGACGCGGCCGAGTGCGAGACGACGTTCGGCCTCCCCCCGGGTCGTGTGCTCGCCCTCGTCGCAGGCGGCCCCGCTGCGGCCGCCGCCGCTCTCGAGGAGGCGGAGGACGACCGGGAGGCCGGCGGTGCAGCCGTCCAGGGAATCGGACTGGGCGCGGCCGACGCCGTCGTCGCGCTCAGCGCGAGCGGCCGGACGCCCTTCGCCGTCGGCGCGCTCGAGGAGGCACGCCGCGCAGGGGCGACCACCGTCGCGCTCGTCTCGGTCGAGGGCTCGGAGCTCGGCGCGCTCGCCGAGCACGAGATCGTCGTCCTCGTCGGGCCGGAGGTGATCGCCGGGTCGACGAGGCTCAAGGCGGGAACCGCCCAGAAGCTCGTCCTGAACATGATCTCGACGATCTCGCTGGTCCGTCTCGGGAAGACGTACGGCAACCTCATGGTCGACGTCGTCGCCTCGAACGAGAAGCTTCGCGCGCGCGTCCGCCGGATCGTCGCGACGGCGAGCGGTGCCCCGCCGGAGCGTGTGGAGCGCGCGCTCGACGAGTCGGACGGCGAGGCGAAGGTCGCGATCGTCTCGCTGCTCGCCGGGGTCGACGCCGCGCGCGCGCGCCGACTGCTCGACGCTGCGGGCGGCAATGTGCGGAGAGCGCTGCACCCATGAGGCTCGGCGTCGAGGCAGCCCTCGTCGACGGCATGCTCGTGCCCGGCGACGTCGCGATCGACGACGGCCTCGTCACCGCGGTCGGGCTCGACGGGAGCGGTCACGGGATCGCCGTGCCGGGATTCGTCGACCTGCAGGTCAACGGCTTCGCAGGGGTCGACTTCCTCGGCGCGGACGCCGACGCGTTCGCGACGGCGGGCGATGCGCTGCTCGAGACCGGCGTCACCGCCTACCTCCCCACGCTGATCACCTCGCCCGAGCGGGATCTCGTCAATGCACTCCGCTCCGTGCCCGAGCGGCCGCGCGGCCCCCGGATCCTCGGGGTGCACCTCGAAGGCCCGTTCCTCTCCCCCGCGCGCCTCGGCACCCACGGCCTGCGCGCGCGACGCGACCCGGACGCGGCGCTGCTCGACCGTCTCCTGGACGCCGGCCCCGTGACGCTGATGACGCTCGCGCCGGAGCTCCCGGGGGCCCTCGACCTCGTCGGCCTGCTGCTGGCCCGCGGCGTCACGGTGTCGCTCGGGCACACCGACGCGACGGCGGCCGAGGCGAACGCCGCCTTCGACAGGGGCGTCCGGGCCGTCACCCACGTGTTCAACGCCATGCGGCCGCTCGCGCACAGGGACCCGGGGATCGTCGGCGCCGCCCTCGTCCACCCCGGCGTCGTGCTGCAGGCGATCGTGGACGGCGTCCATCTCGATCCCGAGATCGTGCGTCTGCTGTGGGCGGTGGGGGCCGGCCGGCTCGCGCTGGTCACCGACGCCACGGCGGGCGCCGCGCTCGGAGACGGGACCTACGCGCTCGGCGAGATCGAGATCACGGTCACCGGGGACGTGGTGCGCAGAGAGGACGGCGTGCTCGCCGGCAGCGCGCTCACCATGCCGCAGGCCATACGCAACCTCGTCGCCGCCGGCGTGCCGCTCGAGCAGGCGCTCGAGGCGGCGTCGACCGTCCCCGCGCGGGTGCTCGGCCTCCCGCACCTCGGTCGACTCTTCCCGGGCGGGCCCGCCGACGTGACCGTGATCGACGACCGCATCGAGGTCGTCACGGCGATCGTCGGAGGCGAGACGCGTGTCGCAGGCTGAGACCGACCACTCCTCCGTAACCCCTGGCGCGCGGTTCCTCGCCGAGATCCACGAGCAGCCCGCCGCGCTCGAGCGCCTGCTCGCGCACGAGGACGAGATCGCGCGCGCCGCCGAGCTCGCGATCCGCCGCGACGCGCGCCTGATCCGCCTGGTCGGGCACGGCTCCTCGGACAACGCCGCCTCGTTCGGGATCTACGCCTTCGGGCTCCTCCCGCGCTGGACGGCGATGCGGGACGCGATCACGCTGACCGTCCACTACGACACGCCCCTCGACATGAGCGGCTCGACCGTGATCGGGCTGTCGCAGTCGGGGCAGACGCCCGACGTGGTCGAGTACGTCGTCCGCGCCCGCGCGGCCGGGGCGCTGACGATCGCCGTCACGAACGACCCGTCGGCGGAGCTCGCGCGCGCGGCCGAGGTGGCCATCCCGCTCGCGACGGGACCGGAGCTCGCCGTCGCGGCGACGAAGACCTACGTGAACACGCTGGCCGTCCTCGCGCTCCTCGCGGGTCATCTCGCCGGCCGCGGCGCCGAGCTGTCGGACGGGATCAGGCGTGCGGGCGACCAGCTCGGGGACGTGCTCCCGTTGCTCGAGCGGGCCGCCGCCGGGATCGCGCTGCCCTTCGCCTACACGGGCCGCATGTTCGTGATCGGGCGCGGCGTCGAGTTCGCGACGGCACGCGAGATCGCGCTCAAGCTGCTGGAGACGTGCCGGGTCGCGGCGGAGCCGCTGACCGCGACGGACCTTGCGCACGGGCCGGTCGCCGCGCTCGATCCCCTCTTCCCCGTCTGGGCGATCGCCTCGCCCGACGCGACCCTCGCCCCGGTGCAGGAGGCGGCCGCCCGCGCGCGGGCGATGGGCGCGACCCTCGTCGCGAGCGGCACGGCCGCCTCGGAGCTCGCGGGCGCCGCCTACTCCCTGCCCGTGCCGGCGCCGGTGCCGCAGCTCCTCTCCCCCCTCCTCTCGGTCGTCCCCGGCCAGCTCTTCGCGTGGGCCCTCTCGCGCGCCCGCGGGCTCGACCCTGATGCTCCCCACGGCCTCGCCAAGGTCACGCTCGCCCGCTGAGGCGCTCCGGGGCGTGATTGGGGGGGCGTGGCTTCAGCCTCGCCCCTCTTGCTCGGTGTTCGGCATCACCCGTCAGGTGTCCGACTGAAGTCGGACACCGTGCGGCTACGCTCCGCCGCGTGACGCGCTTCTGGCATCCGGTCGCGGACATGTCCGCCGTCGCGGCCTCCGGTGAGCTGCTGCTCGATCGGGCGGAAGGCGTGCACGTCTGGGACGAGGCGGGCACGCGCTACCTGGATGCGACCGCCGCCCTCTGGTACTGCAACGTCGGCTACGGCCGCGACGAGATCGTCGACGCGGCCGCCGCGCAGATGCGGCGGCTGCCGGCCTACTCGCACTACGGCGACGTCTCGTCGAGGCCGACGACCGAGCTCGCAGAGCGCATCGCGAACATCGCGCCGATGGACGACGCGGTCGTGTTCTTCGCGAGCGGCGGCGGCGAGTCGGTGGAGACCGCGGTCAAGCTCGTGCGCCGGTACTGGAGTCTCGTCGGCCGCGAGTCGAAGACGATCGTGGTCTCGCGCGAGCGCGCGTACCACGGGCTCGCGGGATACGGCACCTCGATCGTCGGCACGGACGCGTTCACCGTCGGCGTCGGGCCGCTCGCCGGCGGCACGCTGCGCGTCCCGTGGGACGACCCGGCTGCCCTCGCCGAGGCAATCGACCGCGCCGGCGCCGAGCATGTCGCAGCGTTCTTCTGCGAGCCCGTCGTCGGGGCGGGTGGCGTCCTCCTTCCGCCGCCGGGCTACCTCGAGGAGGTACGGAGGATCTGCCGCGACCGGGAGGTGCTCTTCGTCGCCGACGAGGTGATCTGCGGGTTCGGTCGCGTCGGCGACTGGTTCGCGAGCAGCCGCTTCGGCCTGGAGCCCGACCTCGTCACGTTCGCGAAGGGCGTCACGTCGGGATACGTGCAGCTCGGCGGCGTGATCGTCGGCCCGCGGGTGCGGGAGCCGTTCTGGGCGCCGGGCGCGGGAGTGTGGCGGCACGGGTACACGTACTCGGGCCACGCGACCGCGACGGCGGCGGCCCACGCGAACCTCGACGTCATGGAGCGCGAGTCGCTGCCGCAGCGGGCCCGTGCGCTCGAGACGGAGCTCGCCTCCGCGCTCGCGCCGCTCGCGTCGCACCCGCTCGTCTCGGAGGTACGCGCGGGTCTCGGCGTGCTCGCCGCCGTGCAGCTCTCGCCCGACGCGCTAGCCGAGGACGCGACGCTGACCGACCGGACGGTGGGCGAGGCCCGCCGGCGCGGCGTCCTCACCCGTGCCCTCGTCGGTGGGGGCCTCCAGGTCTCGCCGTCGCTCGTGATCGACGACGCGGGGCTCGCCGAGCTGGTCGACGGTCTCCGCGGCGCGCTCGACGACGTCTCGCGCTAGACGCGGCTCTTCGGCGCCTGCCTCGCCCGCCTCTGCGCCTGCTGGACCGCGCGCACCCGGTCGAGGAACTGCTCGACCGGGAACCCGTCACCCGGGTCCCAGTGATCACTCTTCCCGTAGGCACGGCTCACCTCGCTGTGGCCGGTGAGCCCTCGTCGCCCGGCGAGGAGGTCGTCCGCGACCAGCCAGCGGATGGGGATGCGCCGCCGGCGACAGACGTCCGCCACGAGCGCCGCAGCGTGCTCGAGCACCGCCGCGGAGTACTCGTCCCGCCAGTCGCGGCGCGTCTGGGCCGCGAAGCCCGCGAGCTCGACGCCGATCGACGCGGCGTTCCCTCCCCGGGCGTGCCAGGCGATGTTCTTCTCGCGCACGCACCGGATCACGACGCCCGCGTCGACGCAGTAGTGCGCCGAGACCTGTGACGCGGGTGTCCTGAACCAGCGCGCGCAGATCTGTGCCGCGTCGGGCCGCTCCGCGATCTCCATCGTGTGCATCACGACCACGTCGATGGGACGGCCGTTCGCGCGGGTCATGTTCGGGCTCTCGACGAACGGGTACGCCACGTACCTCTCTCCCGGGGACGAGCCGCAGCGGCGCGAGCATACTGCGCGCTCGCGCCCGCGGGCCGGCCGAGCGGAGGATCCCGCGCGGGACCTGCCCGTGCCGTCTGCGCGTGCGAGGATCGGGCCCGTGGAGACGACGACGCGCACCCGCCGTCTGACGGCCGTTCGCCGTGAGGGCGATCGCGTCACCGCACTGGAGCTCTTCTTCGATCTCGTGTTCGTGCTCGCGCTGACCCAGTGCACCGCCCTGATGGCCGCGACGCCCACGTGGCAGGGGCTCGTGCAGGCGCTGCTCGTGCTCGCCGTCCTATGGTGGTCCTGGGGCGGCTACGCCTGGCTCACGAGCGTGGTCGATCCGGAGGAGGGCGCCGTCCGCATCGCGATGTTCGTCGCGATGGCCGCATTTCTGGTCGCTGCGCTCGCCGTGCCCGACGCGTTCGGCGACGACGCGCTCACCTTCGCGTGCGCCTACGGGATCGTGCGGGTCGCCCACATCTGGTTGTTCACGATCGCGAGCCGCGACGACGCCGGCCTGCGCCGCTCAGTCACGGGTCTCGCGGGGAGCACCGCAGTCGGTGTCTCGCTGCTCGTGGGCGCGTCGTTCACGGACGGCCTGGCGCAGGGAGCGCTCTGGGCGACCGCGCTGCTGCTCGACGTCGGCGCGCCGTTCCTGTTCTGGTCCGAGGGCTGGCGGTTGATGCCCACGCATTTCGCCGAGCGGTTCGGGTTGATCGTGATCATCGCCCTCGGGGAGTCGATCGTCGCGATCGGCGTCGGCGCGAACGAGATCGTCGACGCGGGCGTCGTCGCGGCCGCCGTCGTCGGGGTCGGCATCGCCGCGGCGCTGTGGTGGCTGTACTTCGACGTGATCGCGTGGCTGGGAGAGCGCCGCCTCGCGCAGGCGACGCCGGGCCGCGAGCAGAACGAGCTCGCGCGAGACGCGTACTCGCTGATCCACTTTCCCATGGTCGCGGGCATCGTCCTCGCCGCCTTCGGCCTGAAGAAGACGCTCGCGCACGTCGGCGACCCGCTCGAGTCGGTGCCCGCCGCGGCCCTCGTCGGCGGGATCGCCCTCTACCTGCTCGCGCACGTCGCGTTCCGGTGGCGGCAGGTGCGCTCCCTGAGCCGCCAGCGCCTGCTCGCCGCGCTGGTCACGCTGGGGCTCTATCCCGTGGCCCTCGCGGCGCCTGCGCTGGCCACGGTCGCGCTCGCGCTGGCGATCCTCGTCGCGCTGATCGTGTACGAGGTGACGCGCTTCTCCGAGACGCGTGACCGCGTGCGCCACGAGCTCGCGCACGGACACGTGCCCGCCGCGGTCGCGGAGGCTGCGAGGATGGACGAGTGACGAGGCCGATCTGGGCACCCTGGCGCCTCGAGTACATCCGCGAAGCCGGCGCACAGGACGGCTGCGTCTTCTGCCTCGAGGCGGCGGGGGAGCTGGGCGACCGGAGCCTCGCCGTCCACCGCGGGGAGCACGCGTTCGTGCTGCTCAACAAGTTCCCGTACTCGTCGGGGCACCTGATGGTCGCGTCGCTGCGCCACGTCGGGGAGCTCGCAGAGCTCGCGCGCGACGAGGCCGCCGAGATCCACGAGCTCACGACGCAGGCGATCGCCGCGCTCCGGGCCGTCTACGCGCCGGACGCGTTCAACGTCGGGTGGAACCTCGGGCAGGTCGCGGGCGGCTCGATCGCCGGCCACCTGCACGAGCACGTCGTCCCCCGCTGGGCCGGCGACACGAACTTCATGCCGGTGCTCGCGGACATCAAGGTGGTGCCGGAGCACCTGCTCGCTACCCGCGACCGGCTGCGCGAGGCCTGGGGGGCCACGTAGAAGTCGTTGCAGAATGAAGTCCGGAGCCGCCGGATCGCGCTGCGCGGCACGACGCGTCGACGAAGCGTCATTCCGGGACGAGTTCTTAGCCCAGCGACTCGCTCAGACGGGCCATCGCCGCCCAGCCGGCCGGCGTGGTCGTCTGGAAGTCGTACAGGCTCCACCCGCTCGCGGTGCCGTCGTCGAGCACCGCGTCGTCGAAGGCCTTGAGCTCCTCCTTCGTCATCTGGTTCGCGACCCCGCCGGCGGCGTGCACGGCGACGTCGTTCCCCACCGCCGCCCGCAACAGTCGGAGCGACCGGGCGACGTAGCCGTACGTCGCGTCGTACCCCTTGAAGCCACCGCCCGTGTAGAGCATCGGCACGATCGCGTCGACCTGCTCCGCGATCTGCGCCCACGGAAAGCCCGGCCACCAGCTCAGGTGCCGCTCGAGCGCACGGGGCGGATAGGTGATCGCGGCGACGGGCGTGGAGCCCGCCTCGTCGTCGAGCCGCGCGAGCAGGTCGAGCATGCGCGCCGTGCGCTGCTTCACGTTCTTCGTGTGCAGCGACTCGATGTCGAGGGCGACGCCGTCGAACCGGCCGCCCGCGACCGTCCGGAAGGAGAGCATCGCGCGGACCCGGCGGAGATCCTTCCCCGTCCGGTCATGGCCCGGCAGGTACCAGGCCACGGCCGCGATGCCGCGGGCGTGGAGGGCGTCGAGCAGCCGCGCGAGCCCCGCGCCCTGCACGACGTCCGTCTTGGAGCGGTCGTTCGCCGTCTCGATCCACGCCGTCGCGACGCCGCGGGCGGCGAGCCGCGCAGCCACGGCGTCCGGCGACTCGTAGAGAGCAGTGTCGTAGACGTCCATCCACGTCCCCAGCCCCTGGAACACGTCCGCGCCCGTCCGCCGCTCGGGGGCGGCTCGAACCTGTGTCGATTCGACACACACGACGCCGACGACCAGCGCCGCGGCAGCGAGGACGAGGGTGAGCGAGCGCATCGGAGCTGGGAATCTACGCGGGGGGTGTGATGGATCCGTGAGGCGGGACGGCGTGTGGCCGGGCGAGCGCCCGACGGAGGGCCGTGTCCGGTCAGCCCGGGGTGAGGCGCGCTCCCGTCCCCTGCGGCCTTGCAGCCGCCTTACCTCAGGCCAACGAACGGCGAACGGCGGTGGGCGAGCATGAGGTCTCCGGCTACCGTCGAACGACGTCGAGGTCATATCCATGGGCGGATCGAGCACGCAATCCACGGGCAGCTCTTCCGGCGGGGCGCTCGCACGCCGGCTCGCTGGACCCGCCGTCGTTCTGCTCGCCCTCGCCGCGGCGGCTGTGGCACCACTGACCCTCGAGGCGGGCACCGCACCCGCCACGCCCGACGTGACCCGGCTCCCGCTCGGTGACGGGCACGTGTCGACGTCGCCGAAACGCGGTTACGTGTACGCCTGCCGGCGCGGGGCGGGCCGGACCGGGGGCGCCGCCCACGACGGCCCCTGGATCCACGGCGCGACGTTCGACCTGAGCCAGAAGGCAGTCGTCGCAGGGCGCGTGCGCTGGCCCGGGAAGGTGCGCTTCGCCGTACGCGGGGGAAGGCTCGTGGTCACGGGGGACGCCCTCCCGGTCTCGACGCCGACGGGACGCTTCCCGATCTCGCCGAGCGACCCCGCCTACGCGTACGACCGCAACCCGAATGCGATCGAGCGGCAGACGGTCAGCGCTCTCGCTGCCGCTCCGCCCCAAGGTCGGGGCGAGCGCGTCGTGTCTGCCGATGGGGATGATCGGCATCACGGTGAACGGCGTCGCGCTCTTCAACGCGCTCGACGACGCGAACCGGGATGCCCTCGCGCACGAGACCCAGGACGCGTGCGAAGGGCATCCCCAGATGCGCGGCATCTACCACTACCACTCGATCCCGCCCTGCCTCACGGGCACGACGGCCAAGGTCCAGGAGAGGCTCGTCGGCTACGCGCTCGACGGCTTCCCGATCTTCGGGCCGCGAGACGCCGATGGGACGCTGCTGACCGACGCCGACCTCGATGCGTGCCACGGCCACGTCGGGTGGGTCACGCTTCGCGGCAGGCGCGTGCGCACGTACCACTACAACGCGACGCTCGAGTACCCCTACACGCTCGGCTGCTTCCGAGGCACGCCGGTCACGTCACCCTCCCCGTCCCTGATCGACCCGCGGGGGGCGCGCGCACGCCATCGAGTACGGTCCGCCCGTGCAGACCCCCAGCCCGTCGATCCGTGTCTGTGTGGCCGGCTTCACCGGCTGGACGGGGAGCGCGGTCGCGGAGGCCGTTCGCGCCGCACCCGACCTCGAGCTGGTCGCCGGGGTCTCCCGGTCGGACCCGGCCGGCTTCTCGTCGGTGGCGGAGGCGCTCGACGAGCGGCCCGCGGACGTCCTGGTCGACTACACGCACGCCGCCGTCGTCAAGACCAACGTCCTCGACGCGCTCGAGCGAGGCGTCGGGGTGGTGGTCGGCTCGAGCGGGCTGTCCGCCGCGGACTACGAGGAGATCGACGCATCGGCGCGGGAGAAGGGCGTCGGCGCGATCGCAGCGGGCAACTTCTCGGTCTCCGCGGCACTCCTGCTGCGGTTCGCGACCGAGGCTGCGGGCCACCTCCGGGCGTGGGAGGTGATCGACTACGCGAGCAGCGGGAAGCCCGATGCTCCGAGCGGCACGGCGAGGGAGGTGGCCGAACGGCTCGACGAGGTCGGGCCGCCGGCGATCGAGGTGCCCGTGGAGCGGACACTCGGCGCACCCGAGGCGAGGGGGGCGACGGTCGGGTCGACGCAGGTGCACTCCCTCAGGCTGCCGAGCTTCACGGTCTCGACAGAGGTCGTGCTCGCCGGGGACGGGGAGCGCCTGTCGATCCGCCAGGACGCGGGTGGCAGCCCCGAGCCGTACGTCGCAGGGACGCTGCTGGCGATCCGGGCGATCCCGGGCCGCGTCGGCCTCCTGCGTGGGCTCGACCGCCTCCTGGGCTAGCGGCCAGCCGCACGGGGAGGTGTCCGACACGAAGCCGGAACCGGCGGGTGCACTGCCCGCGCGTCACCGCGGGATTGCGGCCGCCTCAGAGGACGCGCGCCCGGATCTCCGAGGCGATCCGCTCGGCGGTCGGGAGGAACGCATCCTCGAGCGGCGGGGAATACGGCACGGGGCTCTCGGCGGTCGCGATCCGCCACGCGTCGTCGAGATCGCCCAGCCCCTCCTCGGTGACCCGGGCGAGAACCTCGCCGGCCCACCCGCCCGTCAGCGGCCCCTCCTCGACCACGACGACCCGGTTCGTCTTCGCAACCGAGGAGAGCACCGTCGGGATGTCCAGGGGACGGAGGGTCCTGAGGTCGACGACCTCCGCCTCGATGCCGTCGGCCGCGAGGAGCTCGCCGGCCCGCAGCGCCTCGTGCACGCCGTTCATCGCGGAGACCACGGTCACGTCGGTCCCCTCGCGCACGACGCGCGCGACGCCGATCGGCACGAGCCCGTCGTCGACCTCGCCGCTGACGCCGTAGAGCCGCTTGTGCTCGAAGAAGAGCACGGGGTTGTCGTCGCGGATCGCCGAGCGGAGCAGCCCCTTGGCGTCGCCCGGGGTCGCCGGGGTGACGATCTTGAGCCCCGGCACGCCCATGAACCACGAGACGGGCATCTGCGAGTGGATCGCCCCGAACCGGCCGCCGGCGCCGACGACCGAGCGGATCACGATCGGCACGCTGACCCGATCCTCCGTGAGGAACCGGTACTTCGTCGACTGGTTCACGAGGCTGTCCATGACGAGGGTCAGGAAGTCGCCGAACATGATCTCGACCACGGGGCGGAGCCCGGAGATCGCCGCGCCGAAGGCCGCGCCGGCGAGCGCGAGCTCCGAGATCGGGGTGTCGAACACGCGCTCCGGCCCGTACTTCTCGTACAGCCCCGGTGTCACCGCGAACACGCCGCCGGCCACCGCCACGTCCTCGCCGAAGAAGACGACGCGCTCGTCTCCGGCCAGCTCCTCGTCGAGTGCCTCCCGGAGGGCGGTGCGGAAGTCGATCGTGGTCGTCATCGGATGCGCTCCTGGTTCGGTGCTAGAGGACGAGGGCGAGGGGATGCTCGAGGAGCTGTCGGAGGCTGCCGAGGAATCGCGCTGCGTCGGCGCCGTACACGGCCCGGTGGTCGGACGTCAGCGTGAGGGTGGCGACGTCGCGGAACGCCACCCCTCCCGTGCCCGTCTCGACCGGTCTTCGCTCGAGCGCACCGACGGCCAGGATGCCCACCTGGGGAGGGTTGATCACGGCCGTGAACGAGGCGACGCCGAACATCCCGAGGTTCGAGACGGTGAAGGTCGAGGCCGTGAGCTCGTCCGGCGACAGGCGCCGGTCGTGCGCCCGCGCGACGAGCTCGCGGGTTTCCACGGCGATCGCGGAGAGAGGCTTGAGATCGGCGTCGAGCACCGCAGGGACGAGCAGCGCCTCCTCGGTGGCGACGGCGATGCCGACGTTCACCCTGGAGTGCCGCTCCGGCCGTCCGCCGACGAACGAGCTGTTGAACGCGGGGTGCGCCCGGAGCGCGAGCGCGGTCGCCTTGACGACGAAGTCGTTCACGGAAGGGACGATCTCGGCCAGCTCCGCCGCATCCGCCCGCAGCTGCACGATCGTCGACAGGTCGGCGTGCGCCACGACCTCGAACGAGGGGATCTCCGAGCGCGACTGCGCCATGCGCCGCGCGATCGTCTCCCCCGTGGTCGAGAGCGGAACGGCGGTCGTCGCCCCCTTGAGCTCTCGCGTCTCCGCCACCGGCGTCGGCGACCCGGACTCGGCGCGGAGCACGTCCAGCATCCTGATCCGCCCGCCCGGCCCGGTTCCCGTGAGCCCGTGGAGCTCGATCCCTCGCTCCGCGGCGGCACGGCGAGCGACCGGTGTGGCACGCGCCCGCGGCGAGCCGGAGCGGCCTGGCCGCCGAGACGCGGCCGACGTCGCGACCTGCTGCCTCGTCGATCGCGGTCTCCTCCGCGTCCTGCGGGACCGCCGTCACCGGCTCCGTCAACGCGTCGTCACCGTTCTCGCCGCTCAGCCGTGCGATCGGCTCGCCGAGACCGGCGGTGCCGCCTGCGGAGACGAGGATCTCCGCCAGCATCCCGTCCGCCTCCGCTTCGTAGACGACCGTCGCCTTGTCGGTCTCGACCTCCACCAGCGGCTCTCCGCGGTGGAACGCCTCGCCCGGCTGCTTCAACCACGCCACGATCGTCGCTTCGCTCATCGAGTCCGAGAGGCGCGGCATCCGCAGGACGTTCGGGGTCAACCGCCGAACTCCGGAGTCGGACGGGGCTCCGGGAACGGTGCCTCGAGGCCCTTGCGCTCCAGCCTCTTCGAGCAGCGCCTCGACCTCGTTGTGAACGAGGTCGACGGCCTTCGGGTCGACCCCCGCCTCCTCGAGCTCGCGCCTGAGCCGCGGAATCGCGTCGCGCTCCTTCCACGCGTCGAGCTCGCCCGGTGGCCTGTACGCGCCCGGATCGCTCCGGGAGTGTCCGACGTAGCGGTACGTCACGGCTTCGAGGAAGTAGGGACCGTTTCCGCCGCGCGCGTGGTCGACCGCGCGGCGCGCCGCGGTCCGCATCTCGACGACGCTCATCCCGTCGACCGTCACGGCGGGGACCTCCATCGCCTCGGCGCGCGACCGGATCGCGCCGGCCGTGACGTCCTGGAAGGGCGTGTACTCCCCGTAGCCGTTGTTCTCGCAGAGGAACACGACCGGGAGTCGCAGCACGGCGCAGAAGTTGAGACACTCGTGGAAGTACCCCTGGTTGACGGCACCGTCGCCGAACTGGCAGACGGCCACGCCGCCGACGCGCTTGAGCGCGAGCCCGACACCGGTGGCGGCGCCGATCGAGCCGCCGACGATCCCGAACGAGCCGACGAGCCGGTCGTCCGGCGAGTTGATGTTCATCGAGCCGGCGCGGCCGCCGTTGACGCCGGTCGCGCGCCCGAGCATCTCGTCGAGGAGCGCCTGCGGGTCGACGCCGAGCGCGAGCGCATGTCCGTGTCCGCGGTAGGTGGCCGCCACGCGGTCGCGATCCTCGAGCACGCTCGCCACTCCGACGGCGACCGCCTCCTGGCCGGAGTAGAGATGCGTCGTGCCGTAGATCTCGCCGCGGAGGAACAGCGACTGGACGAGGTCCTCGAATCCGCGGATCAGCACCATGGCCCGGTAGAGATCGAGGTAGAGCCCGGTCTCGGCGCCGATGTTCGGCTCGCCCGTGAGGGTCATGTCCGTGCCTGCCGCACGTCTACGAGGTCCACGCCCCGAGGCCGTGGCCCGGCACCCGGGGCCGCAGTCGGTCCGCCCCGCGGGTGGTCGTAGTGCCGTTGCGCCCACGTCACCGCCCACGTTTCTAAACAGTCCACCGATTGATGTCAAGCACCACAGAACAGTAGAGCGCGGCGGTGACCTGCCTCCGCGCCCCGCCTTCCGGGCAATCGGCGATCCGCGGCCGCCGCGTTCGTTCGACCGTGCGGCCCGGCAGCCGCCACCCTCGCGGTGCCGGGGCACCACCCCGGCGCAGGTGCCGGGCCGGGTAGGACGGGCGAGCTCGAGTGCCCGCGCGGCGACGAGAAAGCGTCAACGTTCGGTTATGATGAACGCCCCCTTGCAAGGCTCACTGGAGGTGAGTGGCGTGTCCGAGACGATCCGCCGGGTCAGTGATCATCCCATGAAGACGAGCTTCGACGCGACGCCGCGTGACACGGCTCTGCGCTCGGAGGACGGCTGGGTCGACATGGACGTGCGGTGGCTCCTTACACGCGAGACCGTCGGCGCCGAGCATTCGGTCTTCGGGATCACGGTCTTTCCGCCGGGGTCGAAGCACGACATCCACCGCCATCCGAACGCGGAGGAGTTCGAGTACCTCGTCTCCGGTCACGGCGTCGCACGCGTCGGGGACGCGGACGTCGAGCTCGGGCCCGGCGAGGTCGTCTTCGTGCCGAAGAACGATTACCACGGGTTCGAGAACACGGGCGACGAGCCGGTGTTCATGATCTGGGGCTACGCCGGCGCCACCAGCCTCGACGAGGCGGGCTACATCCGCTACCTGGACGACCACCCGGACTGAGCCGGCGCCGAATTACGCGCCCGGCACGACCAGGATCTTGCCGGCGGCACGCCGCTCGGCGAGCACCCGCAGGCCGTCCTCGACCAGTGCCTCCAGCGGGATCCGCGGGCCTGCCGTGACGGCGGCGACGTCGCTCTCCGCGAGCAACTCGAGGGCGGCGGGGATGTCCGAGTCGCAGACGTGGGCCACGGTCGTGAACACGTCGACCTCGCGCAGGATCATGGGGGTCAGCTCGATCGGGCGGGGCGCATCGTGGAGCCCGACGAGGAGGCACCTTCCCCCGCGCCGCGTGCCGGCGATCGCCGCGGCCGGTGCATGGGCGGTGCCGCTCGCCTCGATCACGACGTCGAAGCCGACCCCGCCGCTGAGCTCGGGCAGCAGCTCTGCGAGGTCTCGCCCCGTCGCGTTGGCGGTCTCGCCGGCACCGAGCGCGGTCGCGGTGACCAGCCGGGCGTCGTCGACGTCGATCGCGACCACCCTTCCCTCGGCCGCGCGGCGCGCAGCACCCGCGACGATGAACGACCCGATGCCGCCGGTGCCGATCACCGCGACCGACTCGTCCGGCGCCTGCCCGACCCGGGAGAGCGCGTGGAGCGCGACGGCCAGGGGCTGCGTGATCGCTGCGGCGTCGTCGTCGCACGCGTCGGGCACGGGGCGGCAGATCGCGGCCGGCGACGTGACGTAGTCCGCGAGCCCTCCGTCCACCTGGAGGCCGAGCGTCCGGTACTCGGCGCAGAGGTTCGTCCGCCCCGACAGACACCAGCGGCAGCCACCGCACGAGATCCCGGCCCCCGAGACGACCCTGTCCCCCACCCCCAGCTCGGTGACGTGCTCTCCCCGGTCGACGACGCGGCCGACGAACTCGTGGCCGAGCACGACCCCGGGCCGGCAGAGGATCGGCCCGTGGTCCCACTCCGCGGAGTCGGTGCCGCAGATCGCGGCGCGGAGCACCTCCAGCACGACGTCATCTGGGCCCGGGCCGACGGGATCGGGGACGTCCTCGATCCGAACATCGCGCCGCCCGTGGAAGACCGCGGCCCTCACGTGCTCAGCACTCGATCTGGACCTTCACGTTGCGGCTCGTGTCGCGTGCGGCATCGAGCGCGGCCGTCCCCTCGCCGAGCGGGAAGGTGCCCGTCAGCAGTGGCGTGGGATCGAGGCCGCTCGTCGCCATGAAGCGGATCGTGCGCGGCCACAGCCCGGCGGAGCCGATGATCCCGCGTACCCGTAGCGCCTTCGACTGCACGAGCCCGATCTCCACGGGGGCGCTGCCGCCCACGTCGATCCCGACCAACACCACGCGCGCGTTGAGCGCGGCGATCGGAAGCGCGCTCGCCATCGCTGCGGGGACGCCCGCCGCCTCGATCACCACGTCGAATCCGCGGCCGCCCGTCGCGTCGGCCGCCTGCTCGGCCAGCGGGCCCTCGCTGGGGTCGATCGCCTTCTTCGCTCCGATCTCGAGCCCGAGGGAGCGCCGATGGGCCTGAGGCTCGACAAGCGTCACCGCGCCACCCATCGTGGCGGCCGCCATCGCGCAGAGCAGCCCGATCGGGCCGCCGCCGATCACGGCGACCTCGTCGCTCGCGTCGATGCCGCCGGCCGCCACCGCGGCGCCGTACGCGACCGAGAACGGCTCGACGAACGCGCCCTGCGCGAACGACAGCTCGTCAGGGATGCGATGGAGCCAGGACGCCTTGGCGACGAAGTACTCGGCGTCGGCACCGCTGATCGAGAACCCGAAGTGGTCGTCCCCGTTGTTGACGACGCATTCTCCGACCACCCTGTCACCGGCCCGAAGCGTCGTCACGGCGCTCCCCACGTCGGCGATCTCACCCGACCACTCGTGGCCGGGGATGATCGGGTACGAGACGGGGATGATGTAGCGACCCTCGTAGAGCTCGAAGTCCGAATGGCAGATGCCGACGTTGCGGGAGCGGACGAGCACCTCGTCCGCGGCGACGGCGGGCATCTCGAGCTCACGAACGACCGCATGCCGCGGCTCCTCGAACACCAGCGCTTTCATCGTGATCCACTCCTCGTCCGTCTCATTGGTCGATCAGCACCTTGATCTCGTCGGCCGTCCCCGAGGCGAGGTCGGCAAAGGCGTCCGGCGCACCGTCCAGGTCGACACGGCTCGTGACGACGCGCTCGACCGGCAGGTCGCCGGCCGCGATCTGGGCGGCGATCCGGTCGAAGTCGTACACCCAGTAGCACCACGTACCGACGATCGTGAGGTCGTTGAGCGCCCAGAGCATCGGCTCGACGGTCGCCTCCCCCACGAACAGGCCAGTCTGGGCGAGCGTGCCGCGCCGCCGGAGCGACTGGATCGCCGTCGCAAAGCCGTTCGGATGCCCCGAGCACTCGATCGCCACGTCGACGCCGAGCCCTTCGCTCTGCTCGCGCAGCAGCGCCGGCACGTCGACGGAGGTCGGATCGAGGACCGTGGCGACCCCGAGCGCCTCCGCCCGCGCGCGCCTCGCCGGGCTCGGCTCCGACACGTAGACGGTCGCGGCTCCGGCGGACCGGGCGCAGAGCGCGGCGAGCGCGCCGATCGGTCCGGCCCCCGTGACGAGCACCCGGTCGCCGGGGCCGACGCCGGCACGCTCGACGCCGTACGCGGCGACGGCGGCCGGCTCGATCAGGGCGCCCTGCCGGTGCGTCACGCCCTCGGGGAGGCGTACCACCTGGTACTCGGCGACCGTCGCGAGCTCGGCCATGCCGCCCCAGGCGTGGGACAGCCCGACGCACCCCATCGTGGCACAGAGGTGCTGCAGCCCGCGGCGGCAGTACGCGCAGCGGCCGCAGTAGGCGAGCGGCATGATCGCGACCCGGTCCCCCTCGGCCACGCTCGTCACCCCGGAGCCGACCGCGACGACGTCGCCCGCGAACTCGTGCCCGAGGATCTGCGGGTTCTGCGCCCCGGTCAGGGGGTGCGGCTCGACCGGCGTCACGATCGGTCCCGCGACGTACTCGTGCAGGTCCGTGCCGCAGATCCCGCACGTGACGACCCGGACGACCACCTCCTCCGCGGCCGGCCCGGCCGGCTCGGCGACGTCCTCGATGCGGAGGTCGCGTGCGGCGTGGAAGCGGAGGGCGCGCACGGGCTAGCCCCCTCTCGCGAACGGCTCGCGACGCACCGCACCGGCCGTCACGGCACGATCCGTTCCGCCCGCAGGCGTGCGAAGAGGTCCGTGAACGACGATTCGGTGTCGCGGACGCCGAAGAACCCGAGCCGCCGGCTGCGTCCCATGTCGGTGAAGGTCTCGATCGTGCGCCCCAGGTCGGCATCCGTGTGCCACCAGGAGGCGAGGCGCTCGACCTCCAGGTCGCGGAGACCGTACCTCGCCACGATCTCCGGCCAGATCTCGCCCGCGTCCGCCATCTGCTGCTCGAGGGGCACGGGCTCACCCTCGAATCCGACCGGCTCCACTCCCAGCGCGTCGGCGAGGCGTGGCCAGAGCCGGCGCCACCGGAACACATCGCCGTTGACGATGTTCAGCGCGTGGTTCGCGGCGGCCGGGGTGGTCGCCGCCCAGACGAGGTGGTCGGCGAGCAGCCGGGCGTCGGTCACGTCGGTGACCGCCTCCCACTGCTCGCGCGAGCCCGGGAACCGGAACCCACGACCGGTCTCGCGGCAGATCGCCCCGTAGACGGCCAGGGTCACGCCCATGTTCATCGCGTTCCCCAGCGCCCAGCCGATCAACGTGTGCGGCCGGTGCACGCTCCAGGTGAACCCGTCGCGCTCGGACGCCGCGAAGAGCACGTCCTCCTGCACGTAGTAGAAGTTCTCGTACGGGAGTCGGGCCTGATCCTCCGAGAACGGCGTGTCCGGCTGCGCCTTCGCGTACGCCTCGAACGGGCCCAGATAGTGCTTGAGCCCGGTGACGAGCGCGACATGCGCGACGGATCCCTCCGGTGCGACCCCGTCGAGCAGGTTCTGGAGCATCCGTCCGTTGACGTCGCAGTTCTCGGCCTCGGTGGGGCGCCGCGACCATGTCGTGAAGAAGACGTGGGTCGGGGCCGTACCGCGCACCGCGCTCGCGACCGACTCGGCATCCGCGAGGTCGGCGGCCAGCGGGGTGACGCGCGCGTCGAGGTCGCGCGGGGTGCGGCACAGGCCGACGACCTCCCAGCCGTCGTCCAGCAGCCGGCTCGCGACGTTCCCGCCGCTGATCCCGGTGACTCCCACGACGAGGGCGCGCCCGCTCACCGGCCGGCATCTCCGTCGGCGTGCGCCGTCGCCCGGGCCCGGCCGACCAGCCTCGTCTGTCGGCTAGGGGGTCTCATGCGCTGGCTGGGCGCCGCGGCGCCCTCGGACGACCCAGATCGCGTGCACGGTCTCGGTGCCCTCGTTGCTGAGCCGGTGCGGGGTCGACGAGGGGAACGACAGCGAGTCCCCCGGGCCGAGGACGAACTCGTCGAAGCCGACGACGACGCGCAGCCGGCCGCTGAGGACGTGGCCGAACTCGTGGCCGTTGTGCCGCACCAGGTCGTCGTCGGGGCTCGACGCCCCGCCGGGCTCGTACGTCGCGTCGATGAACTCGACGTCCTCGTCCGACCAGAACATGAGCCGCTCCCACGTCACGCCCGAGTTGAGCGTGATCGCAGGTCGTCCCTCGGCACGCTGCAGGGCGAGCCCCGGACCGGCGCCCGCGCTGGGAGCGTCGGCCTCGGCCGACGGCGCGTCGTCGGCCGCCGTCTGCGTCCGGTCGAAGAGCAGCTCGTCGACGGTCACACGGAACTCCGACGCGAACGCGTACAGGGTGCGCACCGACGGCTGCGTCTTCCCGGTCTCGATCTGCGAGACGGAGCTGGGCGACAGATCGAGCCTGCGCGCCAGCTCGCGCAGTCCGATGCCGTGGCTCAGGCGAACGGCCCGCAGCCGGGGGCCGAGAGCCGAGGTCGCGTCCGGGGCAAGCGCCGCCGACGACTCCTCGCGCGTCGCCACGGCCGGCTGGCCGTTGGGGGGTGATGCGGCGCGTGCTCTCCGACCCTGGCGCGGCTGTGCGGGAACCGGGTTCTTCATCTCGTCCGTGGGGAGACGTTACGCATGGCCGGCGACACGCGTGGTGCTCCGACGCACCTGGCTGTAGATGATGGCCGCCGCGACGATCAGGAGACCCTGGAAGATGTACTGCCATTCCTGGTTGAGGCTGAGGAACGTGGTCGCGTTGAGGACCTGGACGCTGAGGCCTGCGCCCATCAGCGTGCCGATGAACGTGCCCCGGCCGCCGAGCAGGCTCGTGCCGCCGAGGACGACGGCCGTGATCGAGGTCAGGGTGTAGCCGGTCCCCTGCCCCGGGTCGCCGACCCCGAGCTGCGCGAGCAGCACGACCGCCCCGAGGAACGTGAGGAGCGAGGCGCCGACGTAGCCGAGCAGCGCCGTCCGGTTGACGGGCACCCCGACACGGCGCGCCGACTCCTCCTCCGACCCGACCGCCCGCAGCCGCAGACCGGAGCGCGCTCTCCGGAGCCAGAGCTCGAGCCCGAGTGCGCAGAGCACGAAGATCACGAAGGCGATCGGCACCGGACCGACCTTCGTCGAGATGCGATCGGTCACCGACACGGCGATGTACCCGTCGGGCGCGTCCCGGAGGGTGAACGCGAGACCGCCCAGCGCGATGTAGGTGACGAGCGTCGCCGCCACCGGCGTGAACTTCGCGAAGCGGATCAGCGAGCCGTTCAGGAGGCCGACCGCGACCGCGCAGCCGAGCATGGCGGCGAACCCGAGCAACCACATCCCGCTCGAGCGGCCGTCGAGGATGAAGAACGACGCCACGACGACGAGAAAGCCCGCGAGCGGCCCGACCGAGAGATCGATCCCCCCGAGCAGCAGCGCGAACGTCTGGCCGAGGGAGATGAAGCCGAGCGCGGCGCAGGCGAACATGACCGAGGTGATGTTGAAGTCGGAGAAGTACCGGTCGTTCTGCGACCAGACGTAGGCTCCCAGCGCGATCATCACCGCGGCGAGCACCATGACCGGCGCGTAGTCGCCCTCGACGAACCGCGCGAGCCGCGAGGACGTGCTCGAGCCCCGGTCCGGCTGCTCGGAGCTGTGGGTCGTGGCGCTGATCGCCGCGTGGACGATCCGCTCCTCGGTCACGTCGTCGCCCTCGAGGGTCGCGACGGCGTGGCCGCGCGACATCACGATCACGCGGTCGCACAACCCCTCGAGCTCGATCGCGTCGCTCGAGGCGACGACGACCGGCACCCCGCCGTCGGTGACCTCGCGCAGGATGCGATAGATCTCCGCGCGCGCGCCGACGTCGACCCCCTGTGTCGGCTCGTCGGCGACGAGAATCGCCGGGTCGGAGAGCATCGCGCGCGACATGACGACCTTCTGCTGGTTGCCGCCCGAGAGGGCGGAGACCGGCGCCTCGAGCGACGGGGCCTTGACGGCCAGGCCGGAGAGCTCCCTCTCGACCGCGTCGACCTCGCGGCGGCGGCTCAGGACCGGGCCGACGGTGAACCGGTCGAGTGCGGTCAGCGCCGCGTTCTCGCGCACGTTCAGGTCGACCATGAGACCCTCGGAGAGACGGTCGGCCGGCATGTAGGCGGTGTTCTCGAGCCGCGCACGCCGCGAGAGGACTTTGCCGTCGACGACCACGGACCCGCCCGCACGGTCGAGCCCGGCGAGGGCGCGCAGGAGGGCCCGCTGCCCGTTGCCGACGATTCCGGCGATCCCCACGATCTCGCCCTTGGCCGCACTGAACGAGATGCTGTCGAACCCCCGACCCTTCAATCCCTCGACGCGCAGCACGGGCCCGTCGTCGTTCGGCGCCGTGTGCTTCGGCGGGAACGTGGCCTCGAGCGTGCGCCCGACGATCAGGGCGAGCAGCTCGGCATCCGATATCTCCGTGACCGCGTCGGTCCCGCGGACCTTGCCGTCGCGCAGGACGGTCACCCGGTCGGCGATCTCGCGCACCTCCGCGAGCCGGTGGGTGATGTAGACCACGGCGGTGCCCTCTGCCGCGACCGCGCGGACCGCGTTGAACAGCAGCTCGACGGAGTCCTGGGAGAGCGGTGCGGTCGGCTCGTCGAGGATCAGGAGCCGCGGCGACGCCGCGAACGCCTTCGCGAGCTCGAGGAGGTGCCGCTGGGCGACGCTGAGCAAGGAGACACGGTCCTCGAGATGGCCGACGAAGTGGACGTCGGCGAGGAAGGAGCGCATCGCCTTGGCGGGGTTCGGGTCGCGACGCCGCAGGTGCTCCGGCGAGACCGCGACGCGGATGTTCTCGGCAACCGTCATGTCCGGCAGGAGGGCGGGATGCTGGTGGACGATCGCGATGCCGAGCTCCTGCGCAACGGCTGGCGTCAGATGCCCGACGGGCGCCCCCTCGAACACGATCGTGCCGTCGTCCGGCGCCGTCGCGCCGGAGGCCACGTTCATCAGCGTCGACTTGCCGGCGCCGTTCTCGCCGAGCAGCGCGTGAACCTCACCGGGAAGCACGTCGAACGTGACGTCCGTGAGCGCGGCGATCGCGTCGTAGTGCTTCGTGATGCCGCGCAGGGAGAGCGTCGGCGGGGGCGCCGGCTCGATGCGCGCGGCACGCGGGCTGGTGGTGGTTTCGTTGGCCAAGGTGGCGGTCGAAGTCAGGACGGTGCGTGCGGCGATCGCCGACCGCCGCACGCACCGTTGTTACGTCGTCCTATCCCTTCACGAGCTTGGCCTGGACGCCGGCCGGAAGCTGGGCGGAGAGATAGATGTCACCCGGCAGCTTCGACTTGCACTCGACCGGGTTCGGCTTCCCCGTGGTCGAGTCCTCGAAGACGAGCGACGGGAAGTGCGTCGTCGCCGGCTTCTTGCCGCCGGTCGCGAGCGCGATGGCCCAGTCCATCGCGAGGCGCGCATGGTCGTTCTGGGTCGACACGGTGTAGAGCTTGAACGTGGGGTTCTTGGCCACGTTCTTCTTCCAGAAGCACCCGAGCACGTTGCCGTCGGAAGTCGCGAGCGCGGGGATCTTGCGACCGCTCTTCGTGAACTCCGGCAGCGCACCGACGAGTGACGGGCCGAAGTCGGACACGATCACGTCGATCTTCGGGTACTTCGCGATCGCCGCGGAGAGCACCTTCTGGGTCAGGGCCGGATCCCAGTTGGTCACCTCGAACGGCTGCTCGCCGATGAACTTGTACTTGTGGGTGGGATCGAGGATCTTGTGGAGACCCTTGTTCTCGTCGACACCCTGGCTGTTGCCCTTCGGGCCGCTGAGCATGAGGACGTTGCCGCCCTTCGGCAGCACGCGCTTGATCCACCGACCCCAGTTCTTGCCCGCCTGCGCGAACGGCGTGTCGATGAAGACGTTGTAGTCGACCCCGGCCTTGCCGCCCGGCGTGACCCGATACGGGACGGTCACGACGCCCGCCTTGTACGAGCTGCGCAGCGCCGGCAGGATCGCCTTGCCGGCATCCGGGAACACGACGAGCGCGTCGACGCCCTTCGCGACCATGCCCTGGATGTCGGAGATCGCCTTCTGCGTGTTTCCCTGCCCGTCCGCGTAGTCGATCGAGGACACGCTGGGACACTTCTTCGCCTCGGCCCGGGCCGACGCGGTCGTCACGAGACGCCAGCTGTTGCCGCCGAACCCGTCGGTGAAGCCGAGCTTGATCTTCTTCGGCCCGCACCACGACGGGAGGGCCGTCGTACGTGCCGACGAGGCCGCCGCCGTGACGAGGACCCCTATGCAGAGGAGCGCACACGCCAGCAGCGCCCCACCTCTCTTATGGATCATCACGTCCTCCTTCCACCTCGGTGATTGTCTGGTGCCTGGGTCAAGAGACGTCTACGTGGGCGCAGGGTTGGTGGTGCGACGCCCCACGACGCGCCGCGTCAGGCCTCCCCAGTTGATCGTGTAGAGGGCGACGCCGACCGCGAGCGCCGCGGCCTGCACGAGCGTCCGGGTCGCGTAGCTCACGCCGAGCGCGAGCACGAACTGGTCGAGCTGCGACAGGAAGAGTGCGGCGACCGCGGTCGCGACCAGGTTGCCGCGGCCGCCGAGCAGGCTCGTGCCGCCGAGGACGACCGCCGCCACGGTCGGCAGCAAGTAGTTGTTGCCCTCGTACGCGGTCGGCTGGTTGACGATCCCCGCGTGGAGCACCGCGGCGAGGCAGTACAGGATCTGGGCCCAGACGTACGCGGAGGCGCGATGACGCCGCACGCCGAGCCCGGCCGTCCGCGCGGCGACCTCGTTCGCGCCGACGCCCTCGAAGCGGCGGCCCACCGGCGTCAGCTTCACCACGGCGGTGACGACGGCCGTCGCTGCGACGGCGAAGTACACGGGCGCCGGAATCCCGAGCCACAGCCCTCCCCCGACCCTGGCCAGGCGGGCCGTGGTCGTCGTCGGGATGCCGGCCGTGTACCAGAGCACGACGCCGAAGAGGAGCGCGTTCGTGCCGAGCGTCGCGACGATCGGATTGAGGCGCATCCGGCCGACCAGCCACCCGTTCAGCAGGCCCGCCCCGATCGCCGCGAGAAAGGCGATGCCGATCGCCGGCCAGAGCCGCGAGTTGTCGCCCGCGGGATACTTCGTGAGGATCACGACGTAGAGCGACAGCCCGCCGGCAACCGAGAGGTCGATGCCGCCCTGCATGACGACGAGGGTCTGGCCGAGCGACGCGATCGCGAGCGCCGAGGCGAACGGCAGCATCGTCAGCAAGGTGCCTCGGGTGACGCTCGACGAGGCGAACAGCATGCTCGACGCGAAGAGCGCGACGGTGGCCACCGTCACGGTCGCGAGTCCGCGGGAAACGATACGCCGCGATCCCCGCGGGACCGTCTCCGCCGACTCGCCCGAACCCCGTGGCTGCGTTGCCCGCGTCACGTAGGGGGCGATCTTAACGCCGAGCGGTCGCGTTCACAAGTAGCGATCGGCTAGACGTGATTTTCGCGGCGGACGCCTCTCGGTCGCTTCGCACGGCGCGGGTTGGACAGTCGCGATTGCCCTTGTATGATGCGGCTTTCCGGCGCCATATGGGACGGCGGGAGAGGCCCTCCGAACCGACGAGTGGGTGTTTGGGGATGATGAACGCCAGCAGATCGCAGAGCCGTGACGACCGGCTCGGGCCGTCGGACGACGAGGGAGGAGCCGAACCATGAACATCGCCTCACACGGAGCGACGATGGCCGTCGACTGGGAGCAGCGGATCGACTTCGACGGTCTCCGCACCGAGCGGCTGGCAAGGGCGCGTGCGTCGCTTCGAGACTCGAGCCTCGGCGCGGTGCTCCTCTTCGACCAGAACAACATCCGCTACGTCTCGAGCACGCACATCGGTGAGTGGGCGCGCGACAAGAGCGCGCGCTGCGTCCTCCTTCCCCGCGACGGCGACCCCGTCTTGTGGGACTTCGGGTCGGCGGCGAAGCATCATCGGCTCTATGCCCCCTGGCTGCCGCCCTCCAGCTGGCAGGCGGGAGTCACGTCGATGCGCGGCGCGATGCCTCGCGAGACCGGGGTGCCGGACGCGCTCGCGGCGCGCATTCAGCGCGAGCTCGACGAGCGCGGGCTCGCGGGCGAGCCGCTCGGGATCGACCTGACGGACATGGAGACCCTGTACTCGCTCCACCGCCAGGGAATCGAGACCGCCGACGCGCAACCCGTGATGATGCGCGCGCGTGCGATCAAGACGGCCAACGAGATCGCGTTGCTCGAGCACGCGGCCGCGATGGTCGACGCTGTCTACGAGGAGATCTACCGCATGCTTCGCCCCGGGGTGCGCGAGCACGAGATCGTCGCCCGCGCGATGGAGGTGCTGTTCGAGCTCGGCTCCGAGCAGGTCGAGGCGATCAACGCGGTGTCGGGCGATCGCTGCAACCCGCATCCGCACGTCTTCTCCGACCGGCTCCTGCGGCCCGGGGACCAGGCGTTCTTCGACGTGATCCACTCGTTCATGGGCTACCGGACGTGCTACTACCGCACCTTCAACGTGGGCGGCGTCTCGCGCTCCCAGATCGACGCGTACACGCAGTGCCGGGAGTGGCTCGACGACGCGATCGAGCTGGTGCGCCCCGGTGCGACGACCGACCAGATCGCAAGCGTGTGGCCGACGGCCGAGGAGCTCGGGTTCCCGGACGAGCAGTCGTGCTTCGGCCTCCAGTTCGGGCACGGGCTCGGTGTCGGCCTGTACGAGGCTCCGATGATCTCCCGCGTCCACTCGCTCGACCATCCGGTCGAGATCGAGGAGGGAATGGTGTTCGCGCTCGAGACGTACTGCCCCGCGACCGACGGCGAGTCGGCCGCCCGCATCGAGGAAGAGGTCGTCGTCACCGCGACCGGCTGCCGCGTGATCACGAAGTTCCCGGCGGAGGAGCTGCTCGTCTGCGGCCGGAGCTACGTGCGGGGCGCGGACCTGCTCGAAGGCGAAGAGTCGCTGGTCTGAGAGAGGAGGCCTTGTGGGACGCGTCCAGGACCGTGTCGTGATCGTCACCGGCGGCGCCGGTGGCATCGGGGCGGCAGCGTGCAAGGCGATCGCGGAGGAGGGCGGCAAGGTGCTGGTCGCCGACCTCGACGAGACCGCCGCGCGCGCCGTGGCGGACGCAATCGATCAGGCCGGAGGCGTCGCCGAGTCGGTCGGCGTGGACGTCACCGACCGTGTGCAGGTGCGGGCGATGATCGCGAAGGCCGTCGACGCGTTCGGCGAGCTCAACGTGATCTTCAACAACGCGGGCATGAACCGTCCCCGCGGCTTCATGGACGTCGACCAGGAGAACTTCGAGGAGATCGTCCGCGTCAACACGTGGGGTGTCATCGTCTGCACGCAGGAGGCGGCCCGACAGATGATCGCCCAGGGCTCCGGCGGGAAGATCGTCAACACGGGCTCGATCGCGGGCAGGCAGGGGTTCTGGGATTTCGTGCCCTACTGCGTCGCGAAGTTCGGGACGCTCGCCGTCACCCAGGCGACGGCCCGCGGGCTGATCGAGCATGGGATCACCGTCAACGCGTTCGCGCCCGGCGTCGTCGACACGCCGATGTGGGTCGGGCTGAACGAGGACATCCGCGCGATCCACGACCAGCCCGCCGAGGCCGACCCCATGCGCGACTTCGCGACGGGAACCCTGATCGGGCGGCCCGCCTCCCCTGCCGAGATCGCACCGTTCCTGGTGTACCTTGCGTCGCCGGAGTCCGACTACATGACGGGACAGATGTACATGGTCGACGGCGGGCAGGTCCTTGTCTGAGTCGCGGCGCCCCGCGGGACGCGCGGCGTCGATGGCCGAGCTTCCCCGAGCGCCGCTCCGCGGCGCATCGCAGTCCCGACCATCCGACCACCTCACGGAGGGGCCATGAAAGGTCTGCATCACGTCGGCATCACCGTCAGGGACCTCGACGCGTCGATCCGCTTCTACCACGACGTCCTCGGGCTCCAGTTCTCCAACGAGCCGAGCCCCTGGTTCGAGGGAGAGGAGCTGGGGCCTGCGGTCGGCGTGCCCGGTGCCGCGCTGAGGCAGGTGAGCCTGCTGCTCGGGGACACGACGCTCGAGCTGCTCGAGTACAAGAGCCCGCCGAGCGAGACCGACGCGCCGCTCAGGTCGAACAGCCAGGGCGCCTCGCACGTCGCGTTCCTGGTCGACGACATCGAGGCGACGAAGACCGAGCTCGAGGGGAAGGGCATCCGCTTCTTCAGCGACGTGAACGTCGTCGACGAGGGCGTGCTGGCCGGTTGGAGGTGGGTCTACTTCGGCGATCCGGACGGCTACCCGCTCGAGCTCGTCCAGGTCGCGTACTACAACGAGGACGAGCGGCGAGCCGGTATCGCGGAGTACCTCGCGACCCGCCCCTAGCTCCCCCTTGGGTCGTGGGCACGCCGCCCTCCGAGTGCCCACGACCCAAGCTCGCGCCGCCCCGATGCTCTCTCACGCCCGCTGAAGACGGTCGCGGACCCGGGCCGGACCGCGTGATCTCGCGTGCCGGAACCCGCGCGGCACGCGGGTCGATCGACTTGCCGGCCGCTCAGGTCCGGCGGCCCCGGCGCAGCCACTCGCCGTGCGTCCGGGCCCCCGGGGTCGGCCCGCTCGGGCGGTGGCGGGCGCCCGCCGGTGCGTCGAGCTCGCGGATCAGGGCGCTCGCCGCCTGCAGGAGCGCTGCCCGGCGGTGCTTCGGGTGGCCCAACCAGCCGACGCGCCATCCGATCGCGCGCGGCTGGGCCGCGATCCCGATCAGGTTCCCGTCCGCCCCGCCGTAGACCGGCTCGAGCATCTCCTCCGTGACCCCGCGCTCCTCGAGCGCCGGTCGCACGCGCTTCGTCCATTGGGCCCACTCGGTCGGCCCCCAGACGCCGGCGACGGCGTCCCTGAGCCACTTCGGGGCGTTCTGCTCTCCTCCGGACTGGCCGACGGCTCGCGCGGCTCTGGGCACTGCACTCTCCTCCTGACGATAGGAGTTGTGAATGCCGCAGAGAGCAGGATCACGACCCGTACGCCCCGGGCCGCCTCCGTATGTTCGCGCAGGCTCCGGACGGTCCTGCCGGGAGCACCGGCGTTCGGAGGACGGTCCCGGCGCGTCCCGCCTCTATGTTCAGGTCCTGGGTCACCTCGGCGGCGAGCTCGAGCGGCGTGTTCGGCTCTGCCGGCGCTTCTCCGACCAAGATCTTGCTCGAGCGCGTTCCGCCGCTGCTCGATGCCTCGAGTCCATGTGCGTTGGGTCGACAGTGGGCTCTCGGACGCCCTCGTGTCACGAGCCGCCAGCCCGCGAATGGCTACACTGCGGGCCTTCGCGGGCGTAGCTCAGTTGGTAGAGCATCAGCTTCCCAAGCTGAGGGTCGTGGGTTCGAGCCCCATCGCCCGCTTGACTGACGATGCAGGATCGCGGCCCGGTGGTCGGCACATCCGTCCGGGCCGTTGCCCTCTGGGGAGGGTGCCCGCCGGTAACGCGTGACCCCGACGCGGTCGACGGGCCGAGATACTCGCGGCTCGTGAGTAGGAGCAGGCAGTCGCTCACACCTTGCCCGCGAACAGGTGTACTGTCGATAGGTGTTCCTGGCTGGGCTGGATGTCCCCGATCGTCTCGTGCTCAAGCTCGCGCACCTGATCGATGACGACGAGCTCGAGGGCAAGCTCCGCAAGTCGGTTGCCCGAGATGTCCGACTCCTCGCCCTCGAACAGCGCGAGCGCGAGACGATCATCGTCGCCCTCGAACCACCGCCCGTTGGCCTCGAAGACTTGCGCGCGGTCCTGGTCAACGAACGAGAGGCCTGGCCCGACGCCGGAGGGCTCTGAGCGCGCGCGACCACCCCACGCCGCCCGATCGGCACTTGCACTTTCCAGACGACCTCGCCTAGGGTCCCGCGCGGCAATGCTCTATTGCGTCGAATGCGGCTGCTGTTCCGGCGAGCTCGGCCAGGGTTGGGTCGCGCTCCGCTGCGACGAGCCCGACCCGGACGAGGGCGACACCGAGCCTGCGATCGCGCTCTATTGCCCACCGTGCGCCGCACGCGAGTTCGGCTACCGGCCAGACGTCGCCGCCCGCTACGTGTGCGCCTTCGAGCGCGCGAGCACAGGCGCGATCGCCGACAACGCCTAGGAGACCGGCTCCCTCGAATGTGGGACTCGTGCTAATGGCGGCCGGCCGCCGCTCCGATGCACCGAGCTAGCACGGTAACGCCACACGGCAAAGAGGGGGACGCGCATGGTGTTGGACGGTGTCTTGGTCGACGATCACGCTGTGCGTGAGCTCGCCGCGAGCGTGGACAGGCCACTCGCGGAGAAGCTCGAGCGGGCGCTGTTCTTCTCCGCGGAGATCGTCGCTCTCACACGCGAGGAGAGAGCGGCGGTCGAGGCAGCGCTGAATCGGGACCACTGGGAATCCAGGGACGTTCGCGAACGCCTCGTGACCGGTGCCAGGTGGGGTGAGGCCGCAGAGCCCACGTAGACACTGGCCTCGACCCAGGCCGAGACCGCTCGCGACCTCACGACACCCGCCGCCTGCCCTTCGACCCGCCGCGCCGGCCGCCCGCGACCCTGCTGCACGGACGGTGCTCGGGGTCACGGATCACCAGCGGGTCGTCGTCGTGACCGGGATCCCAGCCCCGCCCGGGCGCTGGTCGCGGCCGTCGGCCCTGTCTGGGCTGAGCGGCGGCACGTGGAGAACGGTGACCTCACCCCGTTGGTCGCCTCGCGCCGGTCGGCAACCGGCCCCCGGCTTCGGCTCGCCGGTCAACCCTCCCTGAGGTACGCGTCCGTGCCGTCGAGCCAGTCCTGCCGGGGCGGGCAGAAGATGTCCACGTCGAGCGTCGCCGCGAGCGCCTCGGCGCTGTGCGGCAGCCAGGACGGGATGTGCAGGACCTCGCCTGCCTTGACGTCGACGACCTCCGACTCGTCCTCGCCGAGCCGGAATCGGAGCACCCCCTCGAGGATGTACGTCAGCTGCTCGTTCTCGTGCGCGTGGCGCGGGACGACCGTGCCCTCGTCGAAGTAGACGTGGGCGACCATCATCCGCTCGGTGCTCACGAGCCGCCGCTGCACTCCCGCCTTCAGCGTCTCCCTGGGCAGGTCGTCCCAGCGGTAGAGCGTCGCAGCACCCGGCATGTTCACGAACGCCTCCTGTCCGTCGCGATGAGCATCGATCGTGTCACAGGCCGGCCCGCGCCCGCTCAGCCGTCGGCTCCTCGTCGGCCCGGACGTACCCGGCGAGCGCCTCGGAGAGCATGGCCAGCGCAGCCGGGTCGAGCTCGTAGAGGACGTAGTACCCGTCCCGTCGACGGCGGACGAGGCCCGCACGGGCGAGCAGCGACAGGTTCTTCGAGGTCCCTGCGGCGCTGAGCCCGACGAGGTGCGCGAGCTCCTCCGTCGACCGTGAACGGCCGCCGATGGCGCGCAGGAGCTGCAGCCGCGTCGGCTCGGCGAGTGCCCGGAGGGCCCGCGAGAGGGTCGGCGGCACGGGCTCGGCACGGGCATCCGCTCTCACGTCGGCCGGCGGGTAGATCACCGCGAGCGGCCACGGCGCGTCGCAGTTCACGCGGACGTGCGGCCACACGTAGACACTCGGCACGAACGTGGCCGGGCGGCGGCGCGACGGCCGCACCTCGTGCTCGTGCGGCGAATGGCGCAGAAACCAGCCCGCCTCCGCGTCCACGACGGTGTCGGCGAAGCGGCCGTCGAGCACGGCGAACACGCCCCGGCTCGCGACCGTGCGGGCGTCGCGGCGCGCGACCGTCTCGAGGCGAGGCCCGAGGCGCTCCCACTCGGCCGCGAACGCGCTCTCCCAGTAGCCCTGCAGGAGATCGATGAACCGTCGCAGCAGCCGCTCGGGGTCGGTCCACGCGAGCCGCGCGGCGGCGACGGCCGCGGGGCCGTACCGCCGTGCCCGCCCCTCGACGTACGCGCGGACGTCGTCGCGCTCGAGCGCGGCCGGCCCCTGCGGCACGTCCATGACGTAGTGGAACGCCGGTCGCGCCAGCTCGTACCCCGCCTCCTCCGGGGGCAGCGCGGCGAGCCGCTCCAGCTCGTCCTCCCAGGTGGCCGCGATGCGGCGGCCGGCGCGCGGCAGGATGCAGTCGGGCACGGCGTAGTCCAGGACGAACGAGAACGCCGCGAGCTCACGGCGCAGGGGCGACGGCAGGTCCCGCATCGCCCTGATCCACCCGTGCTGGAGCCCTCGCTCACGCGGGAACAGCAGGGCGTTGAGGCTCATCACGGCCTCGAGCAGCGGAGAGACGGCGAACCGCACGGCGCGCACGTTCGCGTTCTCGAGCCTGAAGCGGATCGCCATGGTCGAATCGAATTCTCTCATCGGAGAATTGGTTGCGTCCAGTTGCGGGGCTGCCTACGCTCGGCGCATGTCGCGCTTCCCCGGCGCCACGCTCCTCGCCGCCGCCGCCGCGCTGTCCGCGCTCGCGCTGGCGGCCGCCGGCGGCACGGCGCCCGGCGTCAGCACGGTGGTCGCGAAGGTGAAGGTCGGCGGCCAGCCCTGCGGAGTGGTCGGCACGCCCGGCGGCATCTGGGTCGCGGACTATGCCGGTGACCGCCTCGTGCGGATCGATCCGGCCACGGCGACGGTCGCGGGGCGGGTGCAGGGCGTCCGGCGCGCGTGCGAGCTCACGTACGCGCGCGGCGCACTCTGGGTTCCGTCACGGACCGGCGTTCTCTATCGGGTCGACCCGGTCGCCGGCAGGATCACGGCGCGCATCCCCGTCCGCGGAGAGCTGGACGACGTCGTCGCGGCCGCGGGATCGGTGTGGGTCGCCGAGTACACCGGTCGCCAGGTCGTCCGCGTCAACCCGCGCACGAACCGGGTCGCCCGACGCATCCCGCTCCCGCGGGCGCAGGGCGGCGCCTCGGGGATCGCGGCCGCGGGGGGCGCGGTCTGGGCCGGCCAGACCCAGGGCACCGCCGTCTTCCGGATCGACCCCCGGACGAATCGCGCGGCGCCGGTGCGGACGGGCAAGGTCGGACCGGCGTGGCTCGCGTCGTCGGGCGACGCGATCTGGTACTCGAACATCTACGACAACAGCGTCGGCAGGCTCGACGCCGCGGCCCGCAAGGTGACCGCGACGGTCGACGTCGAGTCGGTGCCGGTCAACCTCGAGGTGGTCGGCACCGACGTCTGGGTGCCGAACGACGTCTCGAACGTCGTCACCAGGATCGACCGCGACAGCGCGAAGATCGTCGAGGTGATCCACACCGCACGCAACCCCGCCGTGGTCGCCGGCTGGGACGGCGACGCCTGGGTGACGATGTTCGATGCCGGCGAGGTCTGGCAGCTCCGCCCGCCTGCGTGACGCCTCGGGTCAGACGAGGACGAGGGCGATGCCGAGGACGATCGGCACGACGAGCGGCACCTCGGGGATCGTCGCGCGGGCGGGGACGAGAGCCACCGCGGCGACCGACGCTCCGCCGAGCACGACGGCCACGCTGCCCGCCCAGTCGGCCGGGAACCCGCTGTCCAGGACCGCCGCACCCCAGGCGACGTACCCGATCCCCGTGCACACGATGTATGCGACCTCCGCCCAGCCGACCGCCGCCCAGAGCGGCTCGAGCCAGTCCGGCGTCGCACCCGTGGCGCGACGGGCTTGTGCCGCGACGTCGCCCGCGGCGACCTGGAGGAGGACTCCCACGAGCCATCCGAGCACGCCGAGCAGGACCAGCCCGAGGCCGACGCCCGCGAGCGCCTCCTGCCCCGCCCGCGCGAGCAGCGCGGCGAACGCGGCGAAGCCGGCCGTCGCGGCGGCGAGGGTCGCGACCCATGCCCCGTGCATCCACAGCCAGGCGCGCCGATGGGCGGCGATGTGGTCGAGCTTCCGATCTCGCTCGCCGTACCAGAAGCTTGCGCCGTAGCCGCCGAGCGCGAGCGCGACCGCGGCCGCCGCACCCAGCGGCAGGACGAGGAGCAGCGCGATTCCCGCCAGGTGCGCCTGTCCCGCGTCGACCGACAGCAACATCCCCCCTCGCCCCCGTCAGCGATGCTCCGGGTTCGCGAAGTCGAACCGGCAGCCCGCGTCCCACAGGGAACGCTGGTTGCCGTGCGCCGGGACTCCACCCGCGTCCTTCAGCAGGCGCGCGAGATGGAGCAGGTTCCACGTCATGAACGTCGTGTTGCGGTTCGTGAAGTCGTTCTCGGGGCCGCCGGAGCCCGGGTCGAGGTACGACGGCCCCGGCCCTGCCTCCCCGATCCACCCCGCGTCCGCCTGCGGCGGGATCGTGTAGCCGAGGTGCTGGAGGGAGTA
>CAVPZH010000002.1:0-14622 GCA_963710125.1 uncultured Actinomycetes bacterium
GCTTCACTGACCATGCGGGATCGCGCCGTCTAAGCCGTCCTCCCGGCCCTCGGCCGTGACGCGATCCTGACGCGAACGTCTCGCGTGCGCGGCATCGAGCTTCGCCCTCGCGGCCTCTTCGGCGCCCTGCGCGAGGTGCCCGTAGGTGCGGTCGATCATCTCGACGCTCGTCCCCATGTAGCGCGCGAGCTCGAAGATCGAGAGGCCGGCGTCGAGCGCCCACGTCGCGAACGAGTGCCGGAGATCGTAGATCCGCCGTGACGGCAGCCCGGCCGAGTCGAGCGCCGGGTGCCACTGGCCACGTCGGAAGTGCTTCAGGTCGATCGCCCCCCCACGCCCGCCCGGGAACACGAGCCGCACGTCGAGCCGCCGCGGGGTCCGGTCGAGCGCGTCGAGCGCCCTCGCCGACAACGGCATCCGCCGGCGGCTCCTCGCGGTCTTGCCGTAGCTCTTCGTGACGCCGTACGCGCACGTCCGCTCGACGAGCACGACGCCGGCCTTACGGTCGACGTCGCGCCACTCGATCGCCAGCCACTCTGACGGGCGCATGCCCGGTCTCGGAGGCGAACACCACCGCCGGACCGTACTTCGGGCCGAGCTCCTCCGCGACCAGGTCGACCTCGGCCTGGGTGAACGGGTGGATCTCCTCCGCTTTCGGCTGCGGGTTCGGCCCGGCGAGCTTCGCGGGGTTCTTCGTCATCAGCCCCCACCGCACTGCGGCCTCGAGCGCCTGCGCGGAACGCCTGCACGATCCCGTACCGCGACCCGGCCGGGAGCGTGCCGATCCAAGCGGCGATCTCCGGGACCCGGCGCTCGAGCTCGGCGAGCGTGAGGTCGCCGAACGTCGCGGTCGCGTAGCCGAGCCGGTGCGTGAGCGTCTTGATCGTCGACGCGTCCCGGCCCGTGGCGTGCGCGGCGAGGTACTCGTCGACGTGCTCCGCGAGCTGGACGTCGCGGACGATCGTCTCTCCGCGCATCCGCGGGCGCTCGACGTCACGGAACCATGCGAGAGCCTTCGACGGCGACGAGAAGCCCGCACGGCGCCACTCGCGGCCGGTCTCGTCGCGCCACCGGAGCCCATAGCCCTTCGTGGCGGTCCGGTAGGTGGATCCGCGCTGCTCAGCGGGCATCGTCGTCCTCCTCGTCGTCGGATTCCCACAGAGGCACGCCGTGCTCGTCGAAGAACGCAACGAGTGCGCGCGGAGGCGTGTCGATCCCGTCCTCGAGCGAGTCACGCCAGCCCTCGAGCGTCTCCGTGAAGACGCTGGCGATCAGCCGATCGAAGTCCCGCGGGGCGGGGGCAGCGGTCGCGTTGTCGAAGCAGAAGCGGCTGGCGACGTGGGACGACATCGAGACGATCTCAGCCGGGTCGCGCGGATCGCGCCACGCCTCGAGGTGATCCTCGAACTCCGCGAAGAGCCGGAGCCCGCGATTCTCGACGGGATCGATCGTCCGCAGGTACGCGGCAGCCGCCTCGAGGGCCATCGACGAGCGCAAGTTCCGCCCGTCCTCCGGGAACTGCTCGGCCTTGTCGCGACGGAACGCCGCCGTCGACTCGAAGAGCTCGGCGAGCGCCTCGGCGTATGCCGCCGTCGACTCCGCGAGGGTGGTGCTCATGATGTAAACCTCCTTCTCCGAGATTCCCTCTCGGATGGGTTGCGAGATTGCCTCTCGCTGGGCCCTTCGCTCGCGAGCGTACACGGTCATCGCGGATCTGTCGACCCTTCGACGAGCGCCAGCGTTCCCTCGACCATCCGGCCCTCCGCCTCGGCGATCATCACGTCGATCGCCGATTCCCGGAACCGCAGCACGTTCGACGCGAGCCGCACGCCCGGCACCCGGCCGGCCCGCCACCACCGCAGCACCGTCTCCGAGGACACGCCGAGCAGCTCGGCCACTTCGCGTGTCGTGAGGAGCCGCTCGGTCACTCGCCGGCCCCCCGCGCCTTCTGCAGCGCATTGCCGTGCGCCGACCACCGCGCCCGCGCACGACCTCGGCTGGGATCGCGCGGAAGCGCCTCGCTGGAGGTACGCCCCTTTGATGTACGGCTCACGCGGCGGCCTCCAGCTCGACCCCGACAAAGGCGCCGAACAGCGCGTGACCGGTTTCCGTCAGCCGCCAGCGGCCGAACTCCTCCACGGCGATGCCCCGAGCCTGCCAGTCGGCCAGCATCGACCGCGTGAACGCGGGCTCGAGGCGCAGTCCGGTACGGGCGCGAACGCGATGGGCGAGCTCGGCCGGGGTCACGGTCTCGCTCATGCGGCCTCCCCGAGCCAGCGGCGCGCCTCTTCCTGCCCCCTGATGTCGAGGTACCAGTCGGCCTCCGTCCACCCGAAGTCCCACGAGTGCCACGCCTGTTCGGCGTTCTCCCGGCAATAGGGGTTCCGGTCGCGCGGCCGTCCGCAGAACCGGTCGACGGCGCCCTCGACGACGATCGAGGCCTGCTCGACGAGCCCGAGGCGGCTCATGCGAAAGCCTCGTCGTCGAGCGGCGGGCAGAGCGGGCAGCCGCGCGCGTGGTAGACGACGATGCGAATGGCCGGGCCGAAGCGTTCCACGACGTCGTAGTCGGGCGGGTCACACATGCAGCCCATGGCACGAGCGGCGGCGACGATCGAGCGCACGGGCTCGCGCTCGAGCTGCTCGGAATCGAAGAGCACGAGGGCGCGGCGCGGCGGGTGGCGTCGCGGGGTGCCGGGGATGCGACTCATACGTCCCCCAGGCTGGTCTGGGCGGACGGCTCGACACCCGCAAGCTGCCACAGCGTCGCCTGCGCGCTCCGACCGAGGGCTTTCGCGTCGTCCCCTGTGCACGACGCGAACACGTCGGGGTGCTCCTCGAGGAGCTTCTTGACGATCTTCTCGTTGGCGGCGATGCCCCCGGCCTCTTTCGGAGCGGCGATCTCCTTCACGGTGCGCCAGGTGCCGTTGTTCAACAGCTCCCTCGTCTCGGCCAGGTAGTCGCGCTCGTCATCGCCCTGCTCCCCGATATAGGAGAACGCCTCGGTGTCTGCGTCGAACGCGAACAGCAGCGTCGGGCCCTTCCCCCGGCGTGCCCACCGCAGCTTTGGCTGCCGTAGCTGCGTCCGGTCGTCCTCGAGCATCCGCAGCAGGAACACGGTGTCAGGCTTGCCTCCCCACGCCCCCGCGATCTCGTTCAGCGCGTCCTTCGTCTCCTCCTTGCGCGGGTGCGTGTTCAGCCACCACCCCACAGAACGGTGAAGGCCGGTCGCCTTCATGAGCTCGAGGAACTTTCGAGTGTCCTCGGGCGACCCGACGCCCTCGATCCCGAGCGAGTCGAGCGGGTCGCCGAACACGAGCTCGTAGCCTTTGTCGGCGATCTCCGCGATCAGGCGCGCCCGGTGCTCGTCATTCGCGAGCGAGAGCCCTCCCCAGTCGAAGGTGCAGACGTCGAGCCGAGCCCTTAGCTCGTGGGGGAAGTGCTTGAGCCGCGCCTCGAGCTTCTCGGCGAAGAGCTCCTCTGGCCCCTCGTTCTCGATCATCAGAATCGGGACCGGCCGCGGCACCGTCCACGGCGGGTAGTCGACGCCCGCTGCCATGTGCAGGAACATGTCGACGGCCTTCGTCGTCTTCCCCTGGCCTCCGAGCGCACCGACGAGCGTAAGCGACCGGGCGCCGACGACAGCGCGGCCCTCGGCGTCCGCGAGGAGAGGCTCGCGGTGCTCCCGCCTACGGGCGATGAACTCACGGATGGGGAGCGCGAAAACACGAGGTGAGTCGGGGCCCGACTCAGTCCCGAGGCTCTCATCCACAGCGGAGGGGTGGTGCGTCGGGAGTAGGTGAGTCCTATAAGGCTGACTCACCGACTCACCTACTGCCGCGCCACCCCGGAACGCACCTACTGAGTCAGGTGCGTCAGACCCCCGACTCAGTCCCGAGGCTACCGATCGGTAGCCTCCGTAGACGGGGCCTCCGAGAGCCTCCTGGATCGTCCCCTCGCGGTAGCCGTCGCGGTCCCATTTGTCGCGGTAGAGGCCGCTGGAGCGGAAGAGCCGGTCGATGCGGTCGGGGTCGTTCCCGGTCCAGAACGCGAGACACGAGCAGAGGGCGAGGTCGGCCGCGGAGTCGTCGCCGCCGTGTCCAGACGTGTCGCCGTTCCACAGCCGACGGAACTTGTCGCCGTTGCGGGCGGACATCGCCTTGTCGAGGAGCTCCTGGTCGTCGAGGTCGACAGGCTGTGCGACCTGGACTGGGCGCGAATCTGGCTCCGGCTTCGGGAGGAAGCGCTCGAGCACCTGGTCGAGCTGCGCCTGGCGGTCCTCTATCGTCGCCGGCGTGCCGCGGACATGATCGCCGGTCACGGTGAAGTAACGGGCCTGCTCGTACACCTCGAACGGGCCGCGACGGTTGCGGCCGTGGCCGTTCAGGGACGCGCGCACGATGACGTGCACGCCGTTGCCGCTCGGCGAGGTCTCCGTGTATGAGTCGAGCGCGAGGATGATCGCGGCGCGGTCGCTCTCGTGGAGCGCTCCGTCGAGGTCGACGCCGAGATACGGGTCGTCGGCGGAGAAGACGTAGCCGATCCCGTCCGCCGAGAGGAGCTCCACTGCGGCGAGCGCCGCTCCGAACGTCGCCCACGTGGCCGGGTCGGTCGACGAGGCGCGCCCGTCCCCGTCAGCGCGATAGGGAACCTTCGTGAGCTTGCCGTCACGCTTCTCGGCACGCCAGACGACCCATTGCGCGCGCTCCCGGAGCTCGAGCGGGATCGCGTCGACGTTCACGACCGCCGCCGAGGCCTCGGACCGTACGGCCGCGCCGCCGCATACGCCTCGCGCCGCGCCCGGTTGTACTCCTCGACCCGCCCCTCGTTCCACCGGCGCCAAGCACGGATCGCCGCCGCCCCCTGGCCCGCCGGGATGCACTCCGTGCAGTAGATCCGCGGGCGACCGCGATGCTGCGCCGGCAACTCCGCTGCACATGCACGGCATCGACGCACACTCACGGTCGATCACCCGGATTCTCAGCCACTTTCTCTCCCGGATGCCGACGAAGGGGATCGCAGCCGCTTCCGCGGATATCGACCCCCCCCCCTTAGCGTTCACGCCGACCGCCGACGTCCTGCGCCGCAGCGCATACTCGGTGACGCGCCGAACCTCGCACTCGCGGCAATGCGACCGTCGCGGGCTGAACCACTCGGCGGGCAGGAGCACGTAGCAGTGCGAGCACATCCGTTCGCCCGCGGCCTGCAGTGCTCGGTCCCGTTCGAGGCGCCGTTCACGGACGGCTGCGCCAAGCTCGCGGCGCTGGTCGCCGGTCACCGCTTGCCCCCTCGGGGGTGCGTGAGCCAGCGGAGGAGCCGCCGGAGCGGCGCTAGTTCGTGGGGGTCGTCGTCAGAGGATCTTCGGCCTGGTGGGCCGTGAGCCGTCGCCGTGCCCCTGCGGCGGAGGGTGCGACCTCGACGTGTCCTGCTGAGGATTCGATAGGGGCGTCGGACGAACGAGGTGAAAGCGCGGTCAGGTAGGTGCCGGTCCGGCCTCCGGAAGTTCGCGAGGTAGAACGTCGCGGTCTCCGGCCGGACGATTCCGGCGTCGACCGCGCGTTGCGCGAGAGCCTCTCTTCCGGTCTTGACGTTCGGCTGGAACTCGATCTCCACAGGATCGTCTTCCGCGTCGGCCGCGAGGATCGCGGCTTCGATCGAGTCGAACTCACGCATTGGGTCGAGTCTGACACGGCTTGCGGACGAGGTGTAACTTTCGTGCGCGCTCCTCGACCTGGGCGCGCAAAGTCCCGGTGGAGCGCGCGTCCATCAGTCGCGTAGGTACTGGTGCACCCGTGCGCGGGACAACCCGAGCCGGCGGGCAAGCTCCGATACCGTCTCGCCTTCCCTGCGAGCCTTCTTGATCGCCTCGCGGTACTTGGCGCGGGCCTCTTCGAGCTCGCGGGTTAGCCGCTCGACCTTCTCGTGCGCTTCGAGTACCTCGGTCAGGTCGGACGGTGCTACATGCAACCTCGCATGATCGGTTGCCGCGACTAACTGTAGGTGGAGAGGGTTCACGCAAACCTTGTTCCCGCACTCATGGTGTACGTGGAAGCCTTCCGGGGGCGGGCCGTTGTTCGCCTCCCACGCGACTCGATGCGCGTACAGGGTTCGCCCGCCACGTGACTGGACGCCATAGCCGCTAGACCCGACCGCCCCGCGCCACGGCTGGCAGTCGGTCGTCATGACTCTTCGCGCACGATCTGACGCACCCGCTCGGCGCTCAACCGGGCAGCACGGGCGATCCTCGCCGCAGGAATGCCCTCCCCGTGGGCGCGTCGGACGGCGGCATACAGAAGCTCACGGGCAGCGTCGGCACGTTCCCGATGCTGGTGCATCTCATTCGCTGCGTTCTCGACGTCCTCGAGCAAGGTCACGCCCTCCACGTTCGCCGTTCCGTTCCCCCAAGCCTACTCGGAAAATCGGTATGTACTTGACTTTCCGGTAGCAGGGTGCAATGGATACACGAGGGCGGCGAGGAGGCCGCCGGGGACATCTCAGAAGGAGGAACACATGAAGCGCTTGCTTCGGCGCAAGCTTGTCGTTATTCCGGTTCTGCTCGCGCTGGTGGTGGCCGGTGCCGGGCTCGCCGCGTGGATCGCGTTCTCGGGTTCGGGTGAAGCGGGTGCCAGGAGCGCGGCTTCGTCGGCCCAGACGCTGACGATCGCCCCTGCGGCCACGGGCGACACCTGCACGCCGTCTGCGTCGTGTTCGGTCGCGTTCACGATCACGAACTCGAGCTTCAACGACGGCGCGGTCACCGCGGTCACGAAGACGGGGCCAGCGTCGGTTGTCGGCAAGCCGGGCTGTGACATCGATTCGCACGTGACGTTCAACGGGGCGTCCGCGGTCGGCGCGGCGTTCAGCAACGGCAACACGACGGTCACGATGTCGAACTCGCTCGCGGTCGACGGGACGGTGCCGATTTGCGCCGCTAACAGCGATTGGCGGATCCCGATCACCGTGACGGGCTCGTAAAGGCTCCTCTCCCCCGAGGAGAAGCCCAGGCGTTCAAACCTCCCATGAGCCTGGGCTACCGGCGGACGGTGACGGCCACTGAGGGTGCCGGGTGGCCGTCCCGTCTGCCCACTCACCGAAGGAGGAATAGACCCGTGACGTACACGACGTCTTCCACGGGAGACACCGAACAGAGCGCCGACGTTCGCGCCCTCACGCTGCTTCTGCGGATCCTCGACCGGCAGCGGTTCATCCAACGCGAAATCGCGGCCCTGTACCAGGCGGTCGACGAGGCCGCCGAGCTCCTTTACACCGCCGCCACCAGGGAACCGCTCCCGTGATGGCGAGCCTTGGAGCGGGGCACGGCCGTGTTGACTGGTGGTGGTTGGCGACGGTCTGGGCCGCGCTGATCTTGGCTGACCTGGCGACCATCGCCGTGATCGTAGGAGGCCTCTGGTGGCTGCTCTAGGGGCGCTCCTGCGGCGCTGTGTGGCGTTCTCCCTGCTCGCCGGGTGCAAGGCGTGGTGACGGCAGGGGTGTACGTCAAAGCCTGATAGCGAGGGCGGGCCCGGGACTCACGGACCGGGCACCGCCCTCGCCTTCTCCGACTCCTCGGAGAGCCTTCACGATCAGAACGTCGGAGCCGCGAGCCCGGTTCCGCGGATCTGGGTGATCGCGGTCGGCTGCCGGTTCGACACGAAGAAGCAGAATCCGTGCAGCCGGAGCCGCACCTGCAACGTCCCGTCAACACATCGTCGAATCTGACGAACTGCGCCGGCCCTTCCATCAGGATCAGGTCGGGCGTGTGCACGACGTAGATCTCGTCCTGGGTCGTCGCGATCGTGGTCGAGATGTTCGCGTCGAGCACGACGCGGAGCCCGCCGAACGAGGTCGGGAAGCCCCCGCCTGCGTGCCGACCGCCTGCGTCAACGTTCCCTGTTGGAACAGCGGGAACGTCGAGCTGAGGTTGGACGCGAGCCACGCCGCGCGCCGCGGATGCATCACGATCGTGTCGGCGTTTCGGTGTCGGTTGCTCGCGATCTTCTGGATGGCGTCGTACAACTTGGGTAACGCCTCCGCCGCCGTCGGCGATCGCGTCGGTGTAGGTCACGGTGTTGATCGACGACACTTGCGCGAGCCCTCGATGCTGGCCGCTCGCGGCGCTGCCCGACAGGAGCTGCGTGTCGAGCTGCTCGTCGTAGTCCGCGAGCAGGTCGCGATAGATCACCTGATCGAGCCCCGGGAAGGTGCGCTCGAGCACCTGCAGCGACACGTCGTTCATGCCGGCGATCGTCACGAGGTCGGCCGTGACGGTCTGCGTGTCGATGTCCGTCTCGGAAACGGCGTCCGCTTCGGCGGCCTGCACCGCCGTCGTGGTCCCTGTCTGCACCTTCGGGACGGTCACGGTCATGCCGACGTCGGGGAGCGCCATCGTCGGCACCACGTCGGCGAACGGACGCCCCTCGCGGGGCAGGTCGGCGTACTGCGAGCCGAGATAGATCGGCGGGACGAACCCGGCGCCACCCGGGTCCACGGTTGTGACGTCGCGGGTCTCGAGCGCCTGCGCCTGGTGCAGCGTCAGGCGTTCCATCGCCGCCGGGTCGTTCCGCGACATCACCACGTCACGGAAGAAACTCTGGTTCGTGTCGGGCCGGTAGACGTGCTCCTCTCGCAGGGAGCCGCGTGCGGCCGGGTAGTTCGTCATCTCGGTCTCCTCCCGCGCAGGCGGGATCCGCCGGCGGGCGGCCGCGATCGCGACGGCCCGCTCGTGCTCGTCGCGCGCTCGTCCTACCTCGCCTGCGAGGAGGTCGAAGCGGCGTTGATGGTGGCGAACTTCGCCCGCTTTCGTTGCCGCCGGGAGAGCCGCGATCTCGGTCTCGAGCGTCTCGAGCGCCTGTAACGCGTCGGCGTGCCGCGCGCGCGCCGCTAGGACTCGATCGTCGATCATCTCGCCTCCTGGACGGGGGTGTCAGAAGCCCTCAGCGGGAGCGTCCAGGGGTAGGCCCTGGCCCGGTTCCCCCGTCCCGCCGGATCTCTCTCAGCCGGCGCGAGCGAGTCGCATCTACGTCCCGCGGGATCTGTTCCAGCCCGCGCGGACGTTTGCAAGTCTATCGGCCCGGTCGGCCGGCCCCTCCAAGCGCGATCCCGTACAGGAGGTCGCCGACCTCGTCCTCGTCACGTCCGACCGAAATCAGGCTCACGACACCGATCAGCAGCTCGAGCTCCGCCCGGCCGAGGTCATAGTCGGCGAGGATCGCGGCGAGCAACTCGTCGTCGCTGTCGAGCCACGCGAGGCCCAGGCCGATCGCCTCACGAAACGGATAGGTCGCCGCGGTCATGCTCGAAGCGTCGCAGCGATCTTGCGTGACATGTAACGGCCCGCCGTCGGCTCTGCCAGAATGCTGGTGATGCTCCTGCGGCTCGCCCAGGCGATCGACGAGAGCCTGTGAGCCTCGGCGCGTTCGACGTCGACCTCGCGGCGCTCTCGAAAGCCGCGACCGCCGAGAAGGTCGAAGCGTGGGAGCGGGCGGCCGCGGTCGTCGGGAAGGACTGCGGCGCGTGGGCGCTCGAGGCGCTCGACGAGCAGGCGACCGCCGTGCTCGAGGGCGGGCGCGATGGTGACGCATTCCTGACGCAAACGCCTGAGAACGCGACGACGGAGCCATGCGGGCTAGAGGCGCCCGGATCGCCCGGAACCCGCATGGATGCAGGCGTTCGTCGTCGCTCGTAGTCAAGCGTCGCGGCCGTCTGATCGGCTTCCCAAGCTGAGGGTCGTGGGTTCGAGCCCCATCGCCCGCTTGACTGACGATGCAGGATCGCGGCCCGGTGGTCGGCACATCCGTCCGGGCCGTTGCCCTCTGGGGAGGGTGCCCGCCGGTAACGCGTGGCCCCGACTCGATCGACGGGCCGAGATACTCGCGGCCCCGTGGGTAGGAGCAGGGAATCGCTCACACCCTTGCCCGCGAACAGGTGTACTGTCGTTAGGTGTTCCTGGCTGGGGTGGATGTCCCCGATCGTCTCGTGCTCAAGCTGGCGCACCTGATCGATGACGACGAGCTCGAGGGCAAGCTCCGCAAGTCGGTTGCCCGAGATGTCCGCCTCCTCGCCCTCGAACAGCGCGAGCGCGAGACGATCATCGTCGCCCTCGAACGACCGCCCGCGGGCCTCGAAGACCTGCGCGCCGTCCTCGTCAACGAACGAGAGGCCTGGCCCGACGCCGGAGGGCTCTGAGCGCGCGCGACCACGCCACGCCGCCCGATCGGCACTTGCACTTTCCAGACGACCTCGCCTAGGGTCCCGCGCGGCAATGCTCTATTGCGTCGAATGCGGCTGCTGTTCCGGCGAGCTCGGCCAGGGCTGGGTCGCGCTCCGCTGCGACGAGCCCGACCCGGACGAGGGCGACACCGAGCCTGCGATCGCGCTCTACTGCCCACCGTGCGCCGCACGCGAGTTCGGCTACCGGCCGGACGTCGCCGCCCGCTACGTGTGCGCCTTCGAGCACGCGAGCACAGGCGCGATCGCCGACAACGCCTAGGAGACCGGCTCCCTCGAATGTGGGACTCGTGCTAATGGCGGCCGGCCGCCGCTCCGATGCACCGAGCTAGCACGGTAACGCCACACTGCAAAGAGGGGGACGCGCATGGTGTTGGACGGTGTCTTGGTCGACGATCACGCTGTGCGTGAGCTCGCCGCGAGCGTGGACAGGCCACTCGCGGAGAAGCTCGAGCGGGCGCTGTTCTTCTCCGCGGAGATCGTCGCTCTCACACGCGATGAGAGAGCGGCGGTCGAGGCAGCGCTGAATCGGGACCACTGGGAGTCCAGGGACGTCCGCGAACGCCTCGTGACCGGTGCCAGGTGGGGTGAGGCCGCAGAGCCCACGTAGACACTGGCCTCGACCCAGGCCGAGACCGCTCGCGACCTCACGACACCCGCCGCCTGCCCTTCGACCCGCCGCGCCGGCCGCCCGCGACCCTGCTGCACGGACGGTGCTCGGGGTCACGGATCGCCAGCGGGTCGTCGTCGTGACCGGGATCCCAGCCCCGCCCGGGCGCTGGTCGCGGCCGTCGGCCCTGTCTGGGCTGAGCGGCGGCACGTGGAGAACGGTGACCTCACCCCGTTGGTCGCCTCGCGCCGGTCGGCAACCGGCCCCCGGCCTCGGCTCGCCGGTCAACCCTCCCTGAGGTACGCGTCCGTGCCGTCGAGCCAGTCCTGCCGGGGCGGGCAGAAGATGTCCACGTCGAGCGTCGCCGCGAGCGCCTCGGCGCTGTGCGGCAGCCAGGACGGGATGTGCAGGACCTCGCCTGCCTTGACGTCGACGACCTCCGACTCGTCCTCGCCGAGCCGGAACCGGAGCACCCCCTCGAGGATGTACGTCAGCTGCTCGTTCTCGTGCGCGTGGCGCGGGACGACCGTGCCCTCGTCGAAGTAGACGTGGGCGACCATCATCCGCTCGGTGCTCACGAGCCGCCGCTGCACTCCCGCCTTCAGCGTCTCCCTGGGCAGGTCGTCCCAGCGGTAGAGCGTCGCAGCACCCGGCATGTTCACGAACGCCTCCTGTCCGTCGCGATGAGCATCGATCGTGTCACAGGCCGGCCCGCGCCCGCTCAGCCGTCGGCTCCTCGTCGGCCCGGACGTACCCGGCGAGCGCCTCGGAGAGCATGGCCAGCGCAGCCGGGTCGAGCTCGTAGAGGACGTAGTACCCGTCCCGTCGACGGCGGACGAGGCCCGCACGGGCGAGCAGCGACAGGTTCTTCGAGGTCCCTGCGGCGCTGAGCCCGACGAGGTGCGCGAGCTCCTCCGTCGACCGTGAACGGCCGCCGATGGCGCGCAGGAGCTGCAGCCGCGTCGGCTCGGCGAGTGCCCGGAGGGCCCGCGAGAGGGTCGGCGGCACGGCCTCGGCACGGGCATCCGCTCTCACGTCGGCCGGCGGGTAGATCACCGCGAGCGGCCACGGCGCGTCGCAGTTCACGCGGACGTGCGGCCACACGTAGACACTCGGCACGAACGTGGCCGGGCGGCGGCGCGACGGCCGCACCTCGTGCTCGTGCGGCGAATGGCGCAGAAACCAGCCCGCCTCCGCGTCCACGACGGTGTCGGCGAAGCGGCCGTCGAGCACGGCGAACACGCCCCGGCTCGCGACCGTGCGGGCGTCGCGGCGCGCGACCGTCTCGAGGCGAGGCCCGAGGCGCTCCCACTCGGCCGCGAACGCGCTCTCCCAGTAGCCCTGCAGGAGATCGATGAACCGTCGCAGCAGCCGCTCGGGGTCGGTCCACGCGAGCCGCGCGGCGGCGACGGCCGCGGGGCCGTACCGCCGTGCCCGCCCCTCGACGTACGCGCGGACGTCGTCGCGCTCGAGCGCGGCCGGCCCCTGCGGCACGTCCATGACGTAGTGGAACGCCGGTCGCGCCAGCTCGTACCCCGCCTCCTCCGGGGGCAGCGCGGCGAGCCGCTCCAGCTCGTCCTCCCAGGTGGCCGCGATGCGGCGGCCGGCGCGCGGCAGGATGCAGTCGGGCACGGCGTAGTCCAGGACGAACGAGAACGCCGCGAGCTCACGGCGCAGGGGCGACGGCAGGTCCCGCATCGCCCTGATCCACCCGTGCTGGAGCCCTCGCTCACGCGGGAACAGCAGCGCGTTGAGGCTCATCACGGCCTCGAGCAGCGGAGAGACGGCGAACCGCACGGCGCGCACGTTCGCGTTCTCGAGCCTGAAGCGGATCGCCATGGTCGAATCGAATTCTCTCATCGGAGAATTGGTTGCGTCCGGTTGCGGGGCTGCCTACGCTCGGCGCATGTCGCGCTTCCCCGGCGTCACGCTCCTCGCCGCCGCCGCCGCGCTGTCCGTGCTCGCGCTGGCGGCCGTCGGCGGCACGGCGCCCGGCGTCAGCGCGGTGGTCGCGAAGGTGAAGGTCGGCGGCCAGCCCTGCGGAGTGGTCGGCACGCCCGGCGGCATCTGGGTCGCGGACTATGCCGGTAACCGCCTCGTGCGGATCGATCCGGCCACGGCGACGGTCGCGGGGCGGGTGCACGGCGTCCGGCGCGCGTGCGAACTCACGTACGCGCGCGGCGCACTCTGGGTTCCGTCACGGACCGGCGTTCTCTATCGGGTCGACCCGGTCGCCGGCAGGATCACGGCGCGCATCCCCGTCCGCGGAGAGCTGGACGACGTCGTCGCGGCCGCGGGATCGGTGTGGGTCGCCGAGTACACCGGTCGCCAGGTCGTCCGCGTCAACCCGCGCACGAACCGGGTCGCCCGACGCATTCCGCTCCCGCGGGCGCAGGGCGGCGCCTCGGGGATCGCGGCCGCGGGAGGCGCGGTCTGGGCCGGCCAGACCCAGGGCACCGCCGTCTTCCGGATCGACCCCCGGACGAATCGCGCGGCGCCGGTGCGGACGGGCAAGGTCGGACCGGCGTGGCTCGCGTCGGCGGGCGACGCGATCTGGTACTCGAACATCTACGACAACAGCGTCGGCAGGCTCGACGCCGCGTCCCGCAAGGTGACCGCGACGGTCGACGTCGAGTCGGTGCCCGTCAACCTCGAGGTGGTCGGCACCGACGTCTGGGTGCCGAACGACGTGTCGAACGTCGTCACCAGGATCGACCGCGACACCGCGAAGATCGTCGAGGTGATCCACACCGCACGCAACCCCGCCGTGGTCGCCGGCTGGGACGGCGACGCCTGGGTGACGATGTTCGATGCCGGCGAGGTCTGGCAGCTCCGCCCGCCTGCGTGACGCCTCGGGTCAGACGAGGACGAGGGCGATGCCGAGGACGATCGGCACGACGAGCGGCACCTCGGGGATCGTCGCGCGGGCGGGGACGAGAGCCACCGCGGCGACCGACGCTCCGCCGAGCACGACGGCCACGCTGCCCGCCCAGTCGGCCGGGAACCCGCTGTCCAGGACCGCCGCACCCCAGGCGACGTACCCGATCCCCGTGCACACGATGTATGCGACCTCCGCCCAGCCGACCGCCGCCCAGAGCGGCTCGAGCCAGTCCGGCGTCGCACCCGTGGCGCGACGGGCCTGTGCCGCGACGTCGCCCGCGGCGACCTGGACGAAGACTCCCACGAGCCATCCGAGCACGCCGAGCAGGACCAGCCCGAGGCCGACGCCCGCGAGCGCCTCCTGCCCCGCCCGCGCGAGCAGCGCGGCGAACGCGGCGAAGCCGGCCGTCGCGGCGGCGACGGTCGCGACCCATGCCCCGTGCATCCACCGCCAGGCGCGCCGATGGGCGGCGATGTGGTCGAGCTTCCGATCTCGCTCGCCGTACCAGAAGCTTGCGCCGTAGCCGCCGAGCGCGAGCGCGACCGCGGCCGCCGCACCCAGCGGCACGACGAGGAGCAGCGCGATTCCCGCCAGGTGCGCCTGTCCCGCGTCGACCGACAGCAACATCCCCCCTCGCCCCCGTCAGCGATGCTCCGGGTTCGCGAAGTCGAACCGGCAGCCCGCGTCCCACAGGGAACGCTGGTTGCCGTGCGCCGGGACTCCACCCGCGTCCTTCAGCAGGCGCGCGAGATGGAGCAGGTTCCACGTCATGAACGTCGTGTTTCGGTTCGTGAAGTCGTTCTCGGGGCCGCCGGAGCCCGGGTCGAGGTACGACGGCCCCGGCCCTGCCTCCCCGATCCACCCCGCGTCCGCCTGCGGCGGGATCGTGTAGCCGAGGTGCTGGA
>CAVPZH010000003.1:0-89361 GCA_963710125.1 uncultured Actinomycetes bacterium
CGGCAAGCAACATCAAGGTCGCGTCGCCGGAGAACATGTCTCTGTATGTACCTCCGCACGACGAAGTCACCGTCGTCGTTGTCTCCATCGCTCGCTAGAGCCCTCGGCGCGCCGCCAGGCGTGTTCGGTCAGCAGCACAGACCGGCGCTCCTCCAGCCCCTCGGGCGGGGTCGTGGAGCGCCAAGAGGATGGTTTCGCGTTCGTCGGTTTCGAGCGCAAGCACCTTCACGTCGCGCGCGAGCGCAAGAGGCGTCTTGTTATGGTCAACGTCGTTCGAGAGAGCAGCAAAAGGAGCGGAGACCATGGGGAATATCCTCTTCGTCCGCATCAGCTCGGATCTCGACCCGGAGGAGTTCGACCGTCGCCTGCTCGAACGCCGGCCGCACTTCCTCGAGGTGCCAGGGCTGGTGCAGAAGATCTACGGCCGAGACCCGGACACCGGCGACGTCTGCGGGGTCTACTTCTTTGAGAGCGAGGACGCACTCGCCGCCTTCGGCGACAGCGAACTCGCGCAGACGATCCCCACCGCCTACGAAGGCACCAGCGTCCGTCGCGAAGTCTACGAGGTCCTCTACCCGCTACGGCCCGAGAGAGGACCCTTCGCCGCGGATCGAGCAGCAGCAGCAGCCAGAAGCTAGGCGCGGGCCCGTGCAGTGTCTGCGGCAGTCCACTCCTCGAGAGAGAGAGGTATGGGTGTGTCCGGGCTGCGCGCGAGGCACGCGACCCGAGTAGAGATCCCACGGAGGCCACGTGGCTCACGGACGCGACGGCAGGCGCGTGGGGGAAGGCCGAGAGGCCCTTTGGAAGGAAAAGGGTCCGTCCGGCTCGCGGGTTCCATCGCCCCGCGGTGAGAATCAGGGCGTCGTGGGTGAGATTCGCTATGCGCGCAACGGGGGCATCGCGATCGCCTACCAGGTCGCTGGGGACGGCGATGTCGATCTGGTCTACGTGCCCGACTACATGTCGAATCTCGTCTACGGCTGGGAGTCGCGCCACTACCGGACGTTCTACGAGCGGCTGGCGCGGTCGTTTCGGCTGATTCTCTTCGACAAGCGCGGGACCGGCCTCTCCGACCATGGACCGCATTTCGCCGCGCTCGAGACTCGGATGGAGGACCTCCGCGCGGTGCTCGAAGCCGCCGGTTCAACGAATGCCGTCGTCTTCGGCGCGCACGAGGGCTGCGGGATGGCGGCGCTCTATGCGGCCACCTATCCCGAGCGGACGCGGGCGCTGGTGCTGTTCCATCCGCTGGCGCAAGGAGCGGGAATCGAAGACAGGGAGATGCAGCAGGATCTGAGCGAGCTCCGCAACGGTTGGGGGGAGCAGGAGTGGTGCGACGAGCTGCTCGCGCGCGGCTGCCCGACCCTGTACGCCAACGAGGAGGACCGCCGCTGGTTCGCCAACTGGCTGCGCGTCGGGGCGACCCCGTCAGTTGCCTATGCGATCAACCGGGCATTCCACGAGACGGATCTGAGCGAGGTGCTGCCCGCCGTGCGGGTGCCGACACTCGTTCTCTACCGGCAAGCGGCGTTCGACGCGGCCCACGAAGCGCTGGACGTCGCGGCGCGGATCCCCGGCGCACGCGCGATGCGCGTCTCCGGCAGCGACTACTTCGGGCTCTTCCTCTCGCTCGACATCGCCGACGAGATCGAACGGTTCGTCGCCGGCGAGGAGGCGCCGACCGTGCCGGAGACCGTCCTGACGACAGTGATGTTCACCGATCTCGTCGGCTCGACGGAACGGGCAAGCGCACTGGGCGACCGCCGCTGGCGCGAGCTGCTGAGCGAACACCACGCGATCGTGCGGCGCGAGCTATCCCGCTTCCGCGGCCAGGAACGCGACACCGCCGGCGACGGCTTCTTCGCCACCTTCGACGGCCCCGCCCGCGCGATCCGCGCCGCCGAAGCGATCGTGGCCGGCCTGAAAACGCTCGGACTCGACGTCCGGGTCGGCATCCACGTCGGCGAATGCGAGCTCCACGACGACAAGCCCGCAGGCATTGCCGTCAACATCGGCGCCCGCGTCGCCGCAACCGCCAAACCGAGCGAAATCCTCGTCACCGGCACCGTTCGCGACCTCGTCGCCGGAGCAGGACTCACCTTCGACGAACGCGGCGAGCGGAGCCTCAAAGGGATTCCCGGAGTCTGGCGACTCTACGCACCCAGCGGCGGCGCCGACGCCTGACCCTCAAGCGAACTGCCGGGCATTCGCCTGCGCGGGCGTCCTCTTGCATGACTCGCGTCGTTCTCTCGTTACTTCCGCGCGGACGCGAGAGTCAGTCGACTGAGCGTCTTGCCGCGAGCCGCCGCTGCCGCTCGGCGTCGGCCTGGGCGACGACGAAGCGGCGGTAGTTCTCGGCAGTGATCGTCGGCTCCTCGAGCGTCGAGCCGGGCTCGCAGAAGCCCAGCAGCAGCTCGGCGTCGTCGCGGTCGATCTCGACCCGCCTGCGCTCCGCGGTCGCCTCGCGCCCGCCGATGGCCCGCCGGAGCAGCTGGTTCTGCTCGCGCAGCAGCTCGTCGCGGCGCAGCGCCCACGTCTCCGACCGGGTGCTCCCCCGCGGGAGCGGCCGCGGCAGCGGGGCGCCGCGCTCCCACCGGCCCGTGTCGGGGTCGTGGCGCCACCAGTGGCCGCCCCTTCCTCGCCCACCAGCGGCCCCCGTCGAGCACCTCCGCGCGCGTTCCCCCGAGCCTCGGCCGGCGCCGCAGCTCCGGCCACGCACAGAGGAGCCACCAGAGCCCGTAGCCCGCGGCGGCCGGGAGCAGCGCCGCGAGCCCGAGCGTGTAGCAGGAGAGGACGAGCCCGACGGCGGGCCAGGCGACGAAGGTCGCCCACAGCGGCAGGTAGCTCGGGTTCACCTCCCGCGGCTCCTGCGCCAGGTACCAGTAGAGCGTCGCCCCGTACCAGCCCGCCGCCACGCCCAGGGCGGGCGCGAGCCACCGGCCGTGGCGGCGCACGAACGTAGCCGCGCCGCGCCCGGTCACGCCGCGTCGTCGCCGTCGCCGGCGAGGGCGCGCCTCACGCGCCGCTCGTCGAGCACGACCAGACGGCCGCCCCGCCCGCCCGTCACGGCCCGCCACCTCTCGTGCTCCGCGCGCAGCCCCGGGTCGCGCTCGAGCACCCGCCCGGCCTCCTCGGGAGAGAGCTCGACCGGCTCCCCGTCCGCGCCGAGGTACGCGACCCGCCTCACGGGCCCCCTCCGCCCCCTCCGGCGCCTCCGGCCGGCGCAGCCGCCAGCCGTCCACCGCGAGCAGCGAGAACGGCCGGTGGACGCAGTCGCGCAGCCGCTGCACCGCCGGGCACGCCGGGCTGCCACGCCGCCCCCTCCGCCGGCTCCACCGGGCCGCCCCGTCTCGAGTAGCCCGCCGTCACGTACCCGCAGGCGAGACACAGCGTGCACGCCGCGAACACCCACGGGCGCGGGCACGCCAGCATCCCGAACCGCGCCAGCGCCCCGCAGCCGCGGCACGGCTCGTGCACGAACCGCCACCTGACCGGCTCCGGGCCCTCGACGCTCGCGAGGAACAGCCGCGCCCACGGCGGGCTCTCCGCGAACACCGGCCGCCCCGGCCCCGCCAGGAACGCCCGCAGCGGGTCCTCCGGCTCGAGCCCCGGCTGCGCCGGCAGGAACGCCCGCATCCGCCCGCAGCGGCACACCCCAAGCCAGCGCTCCTCCTCCCCGTCCAGCAGCGACTCCCACCGCGGCCGGCCGCCGCACGCCGGGCACACCGCCTCCGCCGGTCCACGAGCAGTCGTCTCGCGCTCCTCCACCGATCCTCCTCCAACGGGCCAGCGCGGGAGCAGACGTCAGACCCGACCGCCCCGCCACCGAAATCATCACGAGCCGGCGCCAACAGGCGCTCTACCCGAGTGTCAAGCCCGCCCTCGCCCAAAGGAAGGCACGCGCGCCGTTGGCGGCGCGGGCACAATGGCGACGTTCACGGCGGTCTGGTACGGGAGCAGGGAGAGCCTCCAAGCTCGCCGGAACAGCGTCTCGTACTACAACATCCGACTGTCGAGCCCGAGGAACTCGAGGACGTTCATCGAGCAGTGCTTGATGCCGTCCTCGTTGCCGGTCACGAGGCAGCCCCCCACCTTCCCGTAGTACGCGTACTGGCCGTGCTCGTTGAGCTGTGACGAGTTCCCGTACAGCCTCTCGATCATGCGCGTGCAGATCGAGGACTTCTCGCCGAGCCAGATCGGGGTCGCGAGCACCAGCACGTCCGCGGCCTGGACTCGCTCGTACAGCTGCGGCCATTCGTCGGTCGCCGCGCCGTGCTCGCGCATGTCCGGATAGACGCCCGGCGCGAGATCGTGGTCGACCGCCCGGAACTGATCCACGGTGACGCCGTTCGCCTCCATGATCGCCACCGAGACGTCGACGAGGCCCTGCGTGTGCGAGCGCTCCGGCGAGGGCTTCAGGGTGCAGTTGACGTAGAGCGCGCGGAGGTCGGTGAAGTCGGACGTGCTCGACTCGCACAGCTCGCGCTGGAAATCGGTGAGTGGCATCGGCGCTCCTTCGGTGGGCTGTGGCGACGCTGGGCCGCCGACGGTGGGCAGCAAGTTACAACTTGCAACTTGTGCGGTTTCGGCCCCACTCGCCGCGCCGTTGGCTGATTGCGACGACGTCGCGTGGCGCAGCCCAGGTTGCCGCTCGCTCGAGGAGGGATCCGACCTCGCGCCCGCCGCTCGACAGATGGGTCGTCTGCGGGGCGTCAGCCGAGGACGCGGAGCGCGACGATCCTGGCGCCCGCCGCGGCAGATGGGTCGTCTGCGGGGCGTCAGGCGAGGACGTGGAGCGCGACGATCCTGGCGCGCGCCGTGCCGGCGCGGTCGACCAGCCGGACCCGGAGCCGGTACGTCCCGACCCGGGTCGGTGCCCCCCTGAGGCGGCCGTCCGCGGTCAGGCGGAGGCCGGGCGCGAGCCTGCCGCCCGTCTTCACCCAGCGGTAGGGAGCCGTGCCGCCCGTCGCCCGCAGCCGCGCCGCGTAGCGGCGCCCGCGGTGGCCCGTCGGCAGCGTCCGGGACGCGATCGCGAGCAGCCTGCGCGTCCTCGGCGGCTGCGGCTTCGGCGCGATCCCGAGCTGGACGAGCGCGTCGCCGATCATCGTCGCCATCCCCTCCGCGCCCGCGGCGGTGAGGTGAGGGCTGGCGTCGGGCTGGAGCCAGTCCGCGTGCGGCTCCGCGAGCGCGTTCCAGTCGAGGACGGTCATCTCGGGGTACTTGCGCGCCGCGGCGGCGATCATGCCGTTCATGTCGGCCCAGCTCGCGCGCGACGCGAGGAGAGTCAGCCAGAGCACATGCTGGACGCCAGCCTTGCGGAACACGGCCATCGCGTCGTCGATGTTCTTCGCGTAGTTCGCCGGGTAGTCGTTGTAGCCGACCACGACCACCACAACCGGCCCGAGCTGCGAGCCGAGCTGCGTCGCGCGGTCGATCACGTTGAGCGGCGTGTCGCCCTTGTACGGGCAGCTCGTGTCACCGACGCGGCGGCAAGGCGTCGTCTCCATCTTGAGGTCGATGCCGCGGGCGAGCACCTTTGTCGCCGACGGGTCGTACTCCATCGCGGTCGCGACCGAGTCGCCGAAGACCGTGACCCGCGGCGCGGCGTCCGCACGCGCGTGCGCCCCGCTCGCAACTGCGAGCGAGGCGACAGCGACCAGCGCGGCGAGGGCTGCCTGACGAACCGCCATCCCGTCTGCGAGCGTATCGACCACGCACCGCGCCGAGAGCCGGGACCCGCTCTCCGAACGCGATGCTTACGCGATCATGCGGGGACGGCCTGCTCCAGGTCGGCGTTCCACTCGCCCCCGGCAGCGAGCGCGTTCATCCGCGCACGATGCAGAAACGCGCGCTGCGCCGCCTCGGAGTTCGCGGCGGCCCCGCCCCACGCCGAGAGCGCGGAAGCCTGGAGGGCGCGCCCGTACGAGAACGAGAGTGGCCACGGCCCGCCGACCCGGTTGATCGCGTCGAGGTTCCTGGTCGCCTCGACCTCGGACTGACCGCCGGAGAGGAACACGATCCCCGGCACGATCGCGGGTACGTGGCGCAGGAAGCAGTCGATCGTCGCGTCCGCGACCTCGGTGGCGGACGCCTGGACAGGGCACTGCTTCCCCGAGACGACCATGTTCGGCTTGAGCAGCATCCCCTCGAGTGCGACCCCCTGCCCGTCGAGCTCGTCGAACACCGCGCTCAGCGTCCGCGACGTGACCTCGTGGCAGCGCTCGATCGTGTTGTCGGCGTCCATCAGCACCTCCGGCTCCACGATCGGCGCGATGCCCGCCTCCTGGGACAGCGCCGCGTACCGCGCGAGCGCATGGGCGTTTGCGTGCAGACACGCGTCGGACGGGATGCCGTCGCCGATCGTGATCACGGCGCGCCACTTGCTGAAGCGGGCACCGAGCTCGTGGTACTCGGCGAACCGGCCGCGCAGGCCGTCGAGCCCCTCGGTCACCTTCTCGTCGCGATGACCCGCGAGGTCGTGCGCGCCGGTGTCGACCTTGATCCCGGCGACGACGCCCTTGGACTCGAGCAGCGCAGCGAAGGGCGTCCCGTCGTCGGCCGCCTGGCGGATCGTCTCGTCGTAGAGGATCACGCCGCCGACGTACTCCTCGAACCCGGGAGTCGTGAAGAGCAGGTTCCGGTAGGCGCGCCGGTTCTCCTCGGTCGACTCCACCCCGATCGGGTCGAAGCGCTTCTTGATCGTGCCCGTCGACTCGTCGGCGGCGAGCACGCCCTTGTGGTCGGCGACGATCGAGCGCGCGATCGCGTTCAGCTCCTGCACGGCCATCAGCGGCCTCCTTCCGTTCGCAATCTCTTCACCTTCCCCGAAGGATGCCGTGCGGAGATCGTGCGCACGGTCCCGGAGCGCGAGCGCATCACGATCGACTCCGTCTCGACCGCCGCTTCGCCGACCCGCACGCCCCGCAGCAGGGAGCCCCCGGTCACGCCCGTCGCCGCGACGAACACGTCGTCGCCGCGCACGAGATCGTCCTGTGTGAGCACCTCGTTCAGCTCGAAGCCCGCCTCCACCAGGGCCGTGCGCTCCGCGTCGTCACGGGGCCAGAGACGCCCCTGGAGCGCGCCGCCGAGGCACTTGATCGCGGCGGCCGAGATCACGCCCTCGGGCGTCCCTCCGATCCCCATCACGATGTCGACGCCGGTGCCGGGCTGCGCGGCGGCGATCGAGGGGGCGACGTCGCCGTCGCGAATCAGGTTCACGCGAGCGCCGGCCTCGCGGAGCTCCGCGATGAGGTCGACGTGCCGCTCACGTTCGAGCACGACGACCGTGACGTCGTTCACCGTCCTCCCCGTCGCCTCGGCCACGCTCGCCACGTTCTCGCTGGGCGAGGCGTCGATGTCGATCGCGTCCGCCGCGTGCGGGCCCACCGCGATCTTGTCCATGTACACGGCGGCGCCCGGGAAGAACATCGTCCCTCGCTCCGCGACCGCGATCACGGAGATCGCGCCGGGGATGCCGAGCGCGGTGAGCCGGGTGCCCTCGAGCGGGTCGACCGCGACGTCCACCTCCGAGCCCGTCCCGTCTCCGATCTCCTCGCCGTTGTAGAGCATCGGCGCCTCGTCCTTCTCGCCCTCCCCGATCACGACGACCCCGCGCATCGACACGGTGTTGACCATCAGCCGCATGAGGTCCACGGCGGCCTGGTCGGCCGCGATCTTGTCGCCGCGCCCGATCCAGCGCGACGCGCCCATCGCGGCCGCCTCCGTCACCCGGACGAGCTCGAGCGCGAGGTTCCGATCGGGAGGCAGCCTGGCGGAGTCGGCGCTCACGGCTGGTGATCCTACCCCGGCCCGGCCCGGCGTCTACATCCGCTCCGGGGCCTCGATGCCGAGCAGGTCGAGGCAGGTGGCGACGACGTCGCCGGTCGCGGCGCAGAGCGCGAGGCGGAACGCCTCCTCCTCGGTCTCGAGCACGCGGTGGTGGTGGTAGAAGCGGTGGAAGTCGTCCGCGACGCGGATCGCGTAGGCCGGGATCGCGTGCGGCGCCCGCCGTTCCGTCGCCTCTCGCACGACGTGGGGCAGCTCCAGCAGCCGCTTGACGAGCTCACGCTCCTCCGGCGCGAGCGCCGAGCGCGGGGTCGCGTCGACGGGGCGGCCGTCCGCGTTGCGGAGGATGCCCGCGATGCGCGCGTGTGCGTACTGGACGTAGTAGACCGGGTTCTTCTGGCTCCGCTCGGCCGCCAGGTCGACGTCGATCTCGATCGTCTGGTCGTGGCCGCGCGAGAGCAGGTACCAGCGGGCCGCGTCGACGCCGATCTCGTCGAGGAACCCGTCGAGGAACACGACGTCGCCGCGCCGCTTGGACATCTTCGCGGTCGCGCCGCCGCGGGTCAGGTGGACGAGCTGGTAGACCAGGACCTCGACGGCGTCGCGCGGGTGCCCGAGCATCTCCGCGAGGGCGGCGAGGCGGGCGACGTAGCCGTGGTGGTCCGCTCCGAGGACGTAGACGAGGTGGTCGAAGCCGCGTGCGAACTTGCGCCGGATGTAGGCGGCGTCGGCGGCGAAGTACGTCGTGGTGCCGTCGGAGCGGATTACGACGCGGTCCTTGTCGTCGCCGTGGGCGCTCGTGCGCGCCCAGGTGGCGCCGTCGGACTCGTACGTCTCGAGCGACGCCAGCGCGGCTGGGATCTCCGCCTCGACGGCGCTCTCCTGCTCGAACGAGTCGAATCGGATCCTGAACCGCTCCAGCGTCGCCTCGATCCGCTCGAGCATCCGCGGCACGGGGTCGCCTTCCTGGCGTGCCAGGTCGGCGACGTAGTCGCCCCGGTATCCGTCCTCGGCGGGCTCCTCGCCACGCCTCAGGGCGTCGACGGAGGCGCGGAAGCGGTCCATCTGCGCGCCCGAGTCGTTGTAGTAGTACTCGCGCTCCACGTCGTGACCCGCGAACGAGAGCAGGCGCGCGACCGCGTCGCCGTACGCGCCGTTCCGGGCCGCCGCGACGGTGATCGGCCCGGTCGGGTTCGCCGAGACGAGCTCGACCTGTACCCGCTCAGGTCGTGCAGCCCAGCCTCCGCCGAACGTGCGCCCGCCCGCGAGGGCCGCGTCCAGGCCGGCGCCGAGCCAGGCGTCGTCGACCGTGAGGTTGAGGAATCCGGGGCCGGCCACCTCCACCGCGGCCACGCCGTCGAGCCGTTCGATCGGCGCCGCGAGCTCGTCCGCGACCTCGTGCGGCGGTCGCCGCCGGCCGCCGGCCAGCCTCAGGGCGACGTTCGTCGCGTAGTCGCCGTGCTCGGGGTCCGCGGGGCGCTCGAGCTCGACGCCGACACCGGCGATCTCCGCGACCGCGTCCGTGAGCGCGCCGATGGGGTCGGTGGCCGACACCACGGCATCGTACGGTCGGCCGCCGCGTCGCACGGAGGCACCCGGCCGCCGAGAGTACGAGCGGGCGCTACGGGCCGTCGACGACCGCGGGCGCCCGCGTCGTCGTCGCGGTGCGAGCGGTGATGCCGTCGCGAGCGAGCGCCGCCGCGACCTCCTCGCGCGCCTTGTAGATCCGCCACTTGACGGTCGCGAGCGTGATCTCGAGGGCGTCGGCGATCTCGGTGTACGAGAGGCCAACGACGTCCCGGAGCAGGAGCGCCATCTTCAGGTCGACGTTGAGCCCCTCGACCGCGCGCCAGACGGCGTCGATCGTCTCGGTCCGCTCGAACGGCTGGTCGATCACCTCGAGCGGCGGGATGTCGTCGAGGGCGACGACCGCCCGCGGGCGACGCTCGATCGCGCGCAGCTCGTCCAGGACGCGGTTCTTCGTCACCTGGAAGAGCCACGTCGTGAAGCGCGACCGGTCGGAGAACGACTTGAGACCCTGGAAGACGCGCAGGAAGACCTCCTGCGTCAGGTCCTCCGCGAGGCTGCGGTCGCCGACCAGACGCAGGACGTAGTTGTAGACGGGCTGCTCGTACGCCCTGACGATCAGCGAGAACGCCCGTTCGTCTCCACGCTTGGCCTTGCGGAGCACGCCGGGATCGGGCTGTGTCAAGGCCACTGTGTCGCGAGCATACAAACTGCTGAGAGCAATTCACGAACTATTTACGAGCGTGAAGTGTCACCGATCAGCGGTGACGAGGCTCGCACCGGTCATCGCCTCCGGCTGCGGGAGCTCCAGCAGCCCGAGTACGGTCGGCGCGAGATCCGCGAGCTCGCCGCCGGGGCGCAGCGACAGGCCCTCGCCCGTGACGACGAGAGGCACCGGATTCGTCGTGTGGGCCGTGTGGAGGCTGACGCCGTCCTCCTCGAGGAGCGTCTCCGCATTCCCGTGGTCGGCGGTCACGAGACAGACGCCGCCGGCACGGTGCGTGGCCTCCACGACCTCGCGCAGACAGGTGTCGACGACCTCGACCGCACGCACCACGGCGGGGATCACCCCCGTGTGCCCGACCATGTCCGGGTTGGCGAAGTTCACGACACAGAAGCCGAACGCGCCGTCGAGCGCCTCGACGACCCGCGCGGCGACCCGTGCCGCCGACATCTCGGGCTTGCGGTCGTAGCTCGGGACGTCCCTGGGGGACGGCACGAGGATCCGCTCCTCGCCCTCCCAGGGCTCCTCGACCCCGCCGTTGAAGAAGTAGGTCACGTGCGCGTACTTCTCGGTCTCCGCGGCGTGCAGCTGCCGTAGACCGGCGCCCGAGAGCGTCTCGGCGAGCGTGTCCGGCACCTCCTGCTCCTCGAACGCGACCGGGCACGGGAAGTCCTCGCGATAGCGGGTCATCGTGACGACGTCGACGCCGGCCTTGAGCAGCCGCTGCGTCAGCTGACGGACGCGGTCCGGGCGGAAGTTGAACACGATCGCGGCGTCCCTGCCGGGATCGAGCCGCGGGCGCCCGTCGAGCACGATCGGCTCCACGAACTCGTCGGTCACGCCCGCCCCGTAGCTGGCGCGGATCGCCTCGACGGGATCCTCTGCGGGCGTGCCGGTCCCCGCCACGATCGCGTCGAGCGCCCGGTCGGTGCGCTCCCAGCGCCCGTCGCGGTCCATCGCGTAGTACCGGCCGACCACCGTGGCGATCCGGTCGGACGGCAGAGTCGCGAGGTCGTCGATCGCCGCGTACGGCGAGACGTCGCGGCCGTCCGTGAACGCGTGCACCCACGTTCGCTCCTCGGCGCCGGCCCGCCTCGCCAGCTCGAGCAATGCCCGGAGATGCTCGATGTGCGAGTGGACGCCCCCCTCCGAGACGAGCCCGAGCAGGTGGACGTTCGCGTCCCGCTCGCTCGCGCGCCGGAACGCGCCGACGAGCGCCTCGTTGGACAGGAGCGACCCGTCCTCGACCGCGCGGTTCACGCGCACGAGGTCCTGGAGGAGGATCCGGCCCGAGCCGATCGTCAGATGCCCGACCTCGGAGTTGCCCATCTGACCCTCGGGCAGCCCCACGGCCGGGCCGGACGCGCGCAGCTCCGTCGACGCGTACCGGGCGACGAGTGCGTCGAACGAGGGCGTCTGGGCGAGCGCGATCGCATTCCCGGGCCCGGGGGGCGCGATGCCCCACCCGTCGAGGATCACGAGCGTGACGAGCGGGGTCGGGCTCACGTCGCGGCGGCGCGGCAGATCGCCGCGAAGGACTCCGGCTCGAGCGACGCGCCCCCGACGAGCGCGCCGTCGACGGCAGGCTGGGCCATCAGCTCGGCTGCGTTCTCCGGCTTCACGGAGCCACCGTAGAGGACGCGCGTCTCGTGCAGCGCCTTGATCGTCTCGTGCGCGTCCTGCGCGAGCTCGGGTGTCGCCGTCTTCCCGGTGCCGATCGCCCAGACGGGCTCGTAGGCGATCACGAGCGAGTCGTGACGAGGGATCGCCGCGACCTGGCGACGGAGCACGGCCCTGGTCTCCCCTGCCTCGCGCTCGCCCTCGGTCTCGCCGACGCAGGCGATCACCGCGAGGCCCGCCTCGAGCGCCGCCTCGCAGCGCCGGCGCACCGTGTCGTCGGTATCGCCGAAGAGCTGTCGGCGCTCGGAGTGCCCCACGATCGACCCCTCGACGCCGAGCTCGCGCAGCATCGGTGCCGCGACCTCCCCGGTGAACGCGCCGTCGTGGGCCCAGTGGACGTTCTGGGCGTACACGGGCACGCCGCGCCCGACTGCCGCGGAGAGCGACGTGTACGCAGGGCAGACGACGATCTCGACGCCGGTGGGCGGCTCGAACGCCTCGAGGAACGCGACCGTCTCGGCCGGCCCCTTGAACATCTTCCAGTTGCCCGCGACGAGCACGAGGGAGGATCTTATGCGGAGAGGTCACTGATCGATGTCCACAAACGAGATCCAGTACACGAAGAGCGGCGAGTACCACATCGCGTATCGCGTCGACGGCGACGGGACCGGCGGAATCGACGTGCTGCGGGTCGGCGCACACGTCTTCAGCCTCGCGCTGCGGCACCCACCTCCCGTTCTTGCGATGAACGAAGGTCTCGCCTCGCTCGGACGGCTCATCGAGTTCGACGGGCGCGGCATGGGGCTCTCCGACCGCCTGCGCGACCGACGGCTGCCGCCCATCGAGGAGCGGATGGACGACCTCCGGGCCGTGCTGGACGCAGCGGGCGCCCGGCACGCGTTGCTCGTCACCGGCGCCGATGGAGGCCCGCTGTCGTGTCTTTACGCGGCGACGTACCCCGAGCGGACGCTCGGGCTCGTGCTCATGAACACGGCGCCGCGCATCGCATGGGCGCCCGACTACCCCTGGGGTCTGCGTCGTGAGGAGTTCGAACGTCAGCTCGACGAGATGGAGCGCGGCTGGGGAACGCGCCGGTACGCCGAGCAGTGGGCGCCGTGGCCGATGCCGGGCATGACGCGCGACGAGGCGGTCGACTGGGCACTCGATTGGATGCATCTGTCAGCGGCGCCGTATGACGCGGTCGCGCTCTGGCGGATGTTCTACGAGTCCGACGTCCGTGATGTGCTCGGCACGATCCGGGTGCCGACGCTGGTGCTGAGCCGGGGAGGCGCCCGGGAAGAGGAAGCGAAGGCATTCGCGGCGCTGATCCCCGGCGCGCGGAGGCAGACGATGCCGGGCACGCAGCCGACGGTCATGCAGGAACGATCCGACGCGTACGTTACGGCGGTCCAGGCGTTCGCCCGTGAGCTGCGCGAGGAGGAGGCGCAACTCGACAGCGTGCTCGCGACGGTGCTCTTCACCGACATCGTGGGCTCGACCGCGCGCCAGGCGGAGCTCGGCGACCGCCGCTGGGCCGAGGTCGTGCAGGAGCATCACGCGGTCGTCCGCGGCTGCCTCGCTCGCTACCGCGGTCGCGAGCTCGACACCGCGGGCGACGGATTCTTCGCGGCCTTCGACGGGCCGGCACGTGGGATCCGCTGCGCCGAGGCGATCGTCGAGGGCGTCCGGCCGCTCGGCATCGAGGTGCGTGCGGGGCTGCACACGGGGGAATGCAGGGTCGTCGAGGACAAGATGGGCGGCCTCGCCGTCTCGATCGGCGCACGTGTCAGCGCCCTGGCCGGCCCGTCGGAGGTGCTCGTCTCGCAGACGGTGCGCGACCTCGTCGCCGGCTCGGGGCTCGAGCTCGCCGACCGCGGCGAGCACGAGCTGAAGGGCGTGCCGGGTCTCTGGCGCGTCTACGCGGTCGCCTGAGAGCCGACCGGCGGGATCGCCGCGACGCCGGGCAGCTCCTTGCCCTCGAGCAGCTCCAGAGAGGCGCCCCCGCCGGTGGAGACCCACGAGACCTCGTCCTCGAGGCCGAGCTCGGTGATCGCGCGCACGGAGTCGCCGCCCCCGACGACCGTGTAGCCGTCCACCGCGGCGACGGCCTCGGCGACTGCCTTCGTGCCCTCCGCGAACCGCTCCCACTCGAAGACGCCCATCGGGCCGTTCCAGAAGACCGTCTTCGCCCCGCGGACGAGCTCACCGAAGCGGGCGCGCGTCTCGGGCCCGAGGTCGAGCCCGAGCCAGCCGCCCGGGAGCTCGTCGTACGGTGCCACCCGAGTCTCGGCGTCCGCAGCGAACGCCGCGGCCGCGACCACGTCGACCGGGAGCTCGACCCGGAACGGGAGCGCCGCCCCGTCCCGCAGCTCCTCCGCCATCTTCCCGCCGACGACGACCGTGTCCGCACGCCCGCCCAGGTGCTCGAGCACCCCGAGCTTGTCCTCGACCTTCGCCCCGCCCGCCACGAGCACGAACGGGTGCTCGACGTCGCCCAGCAGCCGGCCCAGATGCTCGAGCTCGGCGAGCAGGAGCAGTCCTGCATAGGCGGGCAGCAGGTGCGCGACCGCCTCGGTCGAGGCGTGCGCGCGATGTGCCGAGCCGAACGCGTCGTTCACGTACAGGTCCATGCCCTCGGCCAGCCGGCGTGCGGTGTCGGGGTCGTTCTTCGTCTCGCCGGGATCGAAGCGCGTGTTCTCGAGCACCCGCAGCCGCCCGTCGGGCACCAGCTCCCGGAGCCTCGCCGCGACCGGCGCGATCGCGAACGCGGGATCCTCCCCCTTCGGGCGTCCGAGGTGGGAGCAGACCACGACCTCGCTCGCGTCCCGGTCGAGCAGGAGCCGCAGGCTGGGCACGGCGGCTCGGATCCGTGTGTCGTCTGCCACCTCCCCGCCCTCGAGTGGGACGTTCAGGTCCGCCCGCACGAGCACCCGCTTGCCGGCCACGTCGGCCGTCTCGACCGAGCGCGGGAGCCTCATGCCAGACCGCTGGTGTCCGACCTCGAGTCGGACACCACATCCCCAGCGCCCCCTCGATGTCCGACTTCGAGTCGGATACCGCCTCCAGGGGCCGACCTCACGCCAGCAGCTTCCCGACCAGGTCGACGAGACGGCACGAGTAGCCCCATTCGTTGTCGTACCAGCCGAACACCTTCGCCGTCCGGCCGTGGGCCATCGTGAGCAGGCTGTCGACGATGCACGAGTGGCGGTTCCCCTGGATGTCCGTCGAGACGAGCGGGTCCTCCGAGTACTGGAGATAGCCCTCGAGCGAGCCCGCCGTCGCCGCCGCGGCGTACGCGCCGTTGATCTCCTCCACGGACACCTCGCGCCCGAGCGTGACGACGAGGTCGGTGAGCGAGCCGGTCGGGACTGGCGCTCGCACCGAGATCCCGTCCACCTTCCCCTTCAGGTGAGGCAGCACGAGCCCGATCGCCTTCGCCGCACCGGTCGAGGTCGGGATCAGGTTGATCGCCGCGGCTCGCGCCCGCCGGAGATCCTTGTGGGGCAGGTCGAGGATGTTCTGGTCGTTCGTGTACGCGTGGATCGTCGTCATGAAGCCCGACTCGATCCCGGCTAGGTCGTCGAGCACCTTGGCGAGCGGCGCGACGCAGTTGGTCGTGCACGACGCGTTCGAGACGATGTGGTGACGATCGGGGTCGTACTCCTCGTCGTTGACGCCGAGGACGACCGTGACGTCCGGGTCGGTCGCAGGTGCGGAGATGAGGACCTTCTTCGCGCCGGCGTCGAGATGCTTCTGCGCGCCCTCGCGGCTCGTGAAGAGCCCCGTCGACTCGAGGACGACGTCCACCCCGAGCTCACCCCAGCCGAGCGCGCCGGGATCGCGCTCGGAGAGCATCTTCACCTCCTCGCCTCCGGCCCTGATCACGCCGTCGCCGAGCTCGACCTCGCCGGCGAACGGGCCGAGCACTGAGTCGTAGCGCAGGAGATGCGCCATGGTTTGCGCGTCGCCGAGGTCGTTGACCGCGACGACCTCGATGTCCGCACCGAGCTCTTGCTGCGCGCGGAAGAAGTTCCGGCCGATCCGGCCGAAGCCGTTGATGCCGACCCGGGTTGCCATACCGTTCTCGACCTCCGTTGTCCGGTTTCGCTCGAGTCTAGTGCGACGCGCCTCATCCTCGGTACGCTCCGCGCGGTGGCCCCGTACACGAGGAAGAACCTCCGCATAGACGTCGACGACCAGGCCCAGGCGTTCGGCTTCGCGCCCGCACTCGAGTTCCGCGTCGCGCGCGACGCGCTCGAGACGACGCAGTCGGCGCTCAGCTTCATGCGGCTCGCGCCAGGGTTCCGCGTGCCGTTCGGGCATCACCACGAGGAGCAGGAGGAGGTCTACGTCGTGGTGCACGGTAGTGCGCGGCTGAAGCTCGACGACGAGGTCGTCGAGCTCGAGCCGTGGGACGCGGTGCGAATCGCGACGGGGGTCGTGCGCGACATCGAGGGCGGGCCGGACGGGGCCGAGGTTCTGCTGTTCGGCGCGCCGCGCGTCCCGCCGGGCGACGCCGTCGTGGAGCAGGACTGGTGGGCGCAGTAGGTCGCGCCGTCACGCGATAGGCAGATGCAGGCGCGGCGGCGAAGTCGACGCCTTCAGGGATCTGCCCCCGCCGCAAGGCGGGGGATCCAAGCGGCGGAAACAGCGAGCGGCGCCGCACGACCCGTCGAGGCCGTACGTCGCGCCTGACGGATCCGCAGTTGCGGCGGCGAAGTCGACGCCTGCAGGGATCTGCCCCCGCCGCAAGGCGGGGGATCCGAGCGGCGGAATCCGCTATCGCGGATTCCGCCTTGCGAACAAGAACAGCATGGTGGTGGGCTGAGGGAGGAGCTCCGAGGAGATCCCCTCCCCCACGAGCGCGCTCCGGCACCGGGCGGTGGACGGGGTCTGGTTCCGCCGCCCGGGAGCGCGAGCCCACCGGGGTGGAGTATGGGACCTCGATGGCGTTCGCTCAAGCGGGACCGGGACGATCGCCGTCGATCTCGGCCGAAAGCGCGACGAGTCGGGCGAGCCGGCCGGCCATCGCTGCCTTCGTCACGGGCGGCTCGGCACGCGTCGCGAGCTCCCGGAGCGACAACGACGGGTACCTGCGCCGCAGGTCGGCCGCGGCCTGGAGCGTGGGCGCGAGTCGGTCGAGCAGGCCCTCCTCCTCGAGCCGGCGGACTGCGGCCAGCTGCGCGCGGGCCGACCGGCTCTGGCGGACGAGGTTCGCATGGTCGGCGTTCGCGAGGCGGTTCGCCTCGCCGCGGAGCTCGGCGACGAGCGCCCGCTCCTCGAGCGCGAGGACGCTCTCCGCGGCGCCGGCGGCGGAGAGGTACGACTCGATCCCCTCCCAGCTCTTCGAGTAGGCGAGGGAATGGCTCTCCCGGTCGGTGACGCCCATCCGCACGCCGACCGCGGAGGCGACGCTGCGGACGAACGCCGCCCCCGCATGCAGCGGCGTCCGGATCTCGAGATGGGGCGAGCCGGGGCCGCTCAGCGACCCCGCCCCGAGGAACGCGCCCCTGAGGTAGGCGGCGCGACAGCAGCGTCGCGCGACGACCTTCCCGGGTGGCCGGTCGAGCGGCAGGCCCCCGTCGGCGAGGACACCGGCCTCCGTGAGAACCCCGATCGTGTGCACCGACCCCGTGACGAGGAGCTGCGTGCGGACGGCTCGATCGAACGACGTCCGCGTGTACGTGCGGATCTCGGACTCCACCCGGAGCTCCTTGAGGATCGAGTACGCGCGTCGAGCGACCGCCGACTCCGCGAGATCGAGGTGGAACGAGAGCGCGCCGCGACCGTGCAGGTGAACCGTTCCGGCCGTGTGGAAGAGCGCCGACAGCTCCGCGAGTCGGTCGCAGCGCCGTTCGGGGGCGAGGGCCGCGAGCTCGGCGCGCGCGTCGGCGGCGAGCGCAGCAGCGTTCACAGGAACGTCCCTTCGAGAGCGAGCAGGCGCCGCTTCAGCGCGACGCCCGACGCGCCGTACCCTCCCAACTCGTACGGCTCGTCGCGGCCGGCCGCGACGACACGGTGACAGGGCACGACGAGCGAGAGCCGGTTCCCGGCGCAGAAGCTCCCGGCGGCGCGCGCCGCCCGGGGCCGCCCCGCGAGCGCCGCCAGGCCGCCGTACGTGACGACCTCGCCCCAGCCGATCGTCCTGGCCGCCGCGAGCAGCCGCTGCTGGAAGACGCCGAGCCCGGCGTCGTCGACGGCGACGTCGTCGTACGCGACCGGCGCCCCTCCGAGATGCGCCTGGAAACGCCGGCACAGATCCGGCACGAAGCCGTCGCCCTCCCGTGACGCATCCGCCGCTAGCGTGACCTCAGGGGTGCTGGCGCCCCCCCGGGGGCCCCTCGCGTGAGGGGAGAGCCGCCGGCGCCGCGACGGCAGCGCATGGGCGACGAGCACGCCGTCGGTCACGACGAGCTCGCCGACGCCCCAGCCGGCGACCGCGTAGCGATACCGCGTCGCCTCCACCGTGCCGACTCTACAATCGGCCGGATGAGCGCCCCCGGAATCTTCCGGCCGCCGGCCGCCGTGAACGAGCCGATCCGGACGTACGCGCCGGGATCGCCGGAGCGGGCCGAGCTGCAACGGCGGCTGGCCGAGATCGCCGGCGAGCGGATCGCGATCCCGCTCGTGATCGGAGGGGAGCGGGTCGAGACCGGCGCGACCTTCGAGGCGGTCATGCCCCACGACAGGGCGCACGTGCTCGCCGACGTCGCGAAGGGCGACGCGTCGCACATGGAACTCGCGATCACGGCGGCCCGCGCAGCCCACCGTGGGTGGGCCTCGACGCCGTGGCACGAACGGGTCGCGGTGTTCCTGCGCGCGGCCGAGCTGCTCGCGGGGCCGTGGCGCTCGACGCTCAACGCGTCGACGATGCTCAACCAGTCGAAGACCGCCCACCAGGCGGAGATCGACTCGGCGTGCGAGACGATCGACTTCCTTCGCTTCAACGCCGAGTACCTCGTCCGCATCTACGAGGAGCAGCCGGTGTCCTCACCGGGCGTGTGGAACCGCCTCGAGTACCGGCCGCTCGAAGGCTTTGTCCTCGCGATCAGCCCGTTCAACTTCACGGCGATCGGCGCGAACCTGAGCACCTCGCCGGCGCTGATGGGCAACACGGTCGTCTGGAAGCCGGCCTCGACCCAGGCCCTCTCGGCGTGGTACACGCTCCGCCTGCTCGAGGAGGCGGGTCTGCCCCCGGGGGTGATCAACCTCGTCTTCGGGCCCGGCTCCGAGCTCGGCGGCGCCGCGCTGGGGAGCCCCGACCTCGCCGGCGTCCACTTCACCGGCTCGACGGCCGTGTTCCAGTCCATCTGGCGGACGATCGGCGGCGGCATCGAGCGGTACCGAAACTACCCGCGCATCGTCGGGGAGACGGGCGGGAAGGACTTCATCCTCGCGCACCCGTCCGCCGACCCCGAGGCGGTCGCGACGGCGATCGTCCGCGGCTCCTTCGAGTACCAGGGACAGAAGTGCTCGGCGTCCTCTCGCCTCTACCTCCCCTCCAATCTCTGGGAGGAGATCCGCGCGAGCCTGGAGCGCGACGTCCCGTCGCTCGGGATGGGCGACGTGCGCGACTTCCGGAACTTCATGGGCGCGGTGATCGACGGGTCGTCCTTCGCGACCCAGGAGGCGGCGATCGCAGAGGCGCGCGAGGCCGGCGCCGAGATCGTCGCGGGGGGCACGACCGACGACAGCCGGGGCTGGTTCGTGCAGCCGACGGTGATCAAGACCGAGGACCCCGAGTTCCGGTTGATGCGGGAGGAGCTGTTCGGCCCCGTGGTCACGGCGTACGTCTACGACGAGAAGCGCTGGGACGACACCCTGAGGCTCGTCGACTCGACGGGAACCTACGCGCTCACGGGAGCGGTCTTCGCGAACGACCGCGAGGCGATCGGCCAGGCCCACGAGGGGCTGCGCTACGCGGCGGGCAACTTCTACGTCAATGACAAGCCGACGGGCGCGGTCGTCGGACAGCAGCCGTTCGGGGGCGCGCGCGCCTCGGGGACGAACGACAAGGCGGGCTCGCTGTGGAACCTGATCCGCTGGGTCAGCCCGCGGACGGTGAAGGAGACGCTCCTCCCCCCCACCGACTACCGGTACCCGTTCCTCGCCGCCGACGACTGAGCCGCCGGTCCGCCCGTTCCGGACGGCGCCAGAGACGACGGTGTCGGCCGAACTTCGAGTCGGACACCGGCGGCGACGCCCAGCGTCCCGGCATCAGGTGTCCGGCTTCAAGTCGGACACCTGCACCGACGCCTGGCCTCCCACCGGCGGAGACCCGCGTCGATCGGCAGCAACGCCGGGCGTCGCCTCTCGGCAGGGCACGGTCTCCTGTCCGGAGCGGACACCCTGACGCCGATCCACGCCTGACACCCATCGAGGCACCCAGCGGCGCCGAGGGACGCGTGCCGGTCACGTGCCGGTTGTGCGCTGGCTGTCGGGGCGAGAACGACGCCGGGCGCGCCGCTACGGTGGTCCGGTGATCGACACGATCCGCACCGCGACGGAGCACTTCTGGGATTTTCTCTCGGAGATCTCGATCGTCCCCCTTCTCGCCGCGATCGCCTGTCAGATCCTCAAGCTCGCCTGCGTGAGCCGCGCGTGGCGCAACGTGCTCGCTGCGGCGTACCCCGACCGGCCGGTGCCCTGGCCGCCGATCGGCGCGGCGTACGTCGCGGGGGTCGGCGTCAACGCGATCGTGCCTGCGCGCGGCGGGGACGTCGTCCGGATCTACCTCGCGCACCGCGCGATCCCGGGCAGCTCCTACACGACGGTGATCTCCTCGACGGTCGTGCTCACCTTCGTCGACCTCGTGCTCTCGCTCGCAGTGTTCGTGTGGGCGCTGAGCCAGGGGCTCCTCCCGTCGATCGACGTGCTGTCGCGGCTGCCGTCCTTCGACTACTCCTGGGCATTCCAGGACGGCGTCATCCACCCGGGCGTCGTGATCGCGATCGTCGCCGTCGGCGCGCTCGTCGTCTGGCTGCTGAACCGCTACTGGCATCGGTTGCGCGCCCGCGTCGAGCAGGCGTTCGCGGTGTTCGACCCTCCGCAGCGCTACGTCCGCACGGTGGTCGTCTGGCAGCTCGGCGACTGGACGCTGCGGCTCGCGACGATCTGGTTCTTCCTCGGCGCGTTCGGGATTCACCAGAGCGTGACGAACGTCCTGCTCGTCCAGGCCGCGATGAGCCTCTCGACCCTCGTCCCGGCCACGCCCGGCGGAATCGGGACCGAGCAGGCGCTGCTCGTCTACGCGTTCCGGAACGCGGGGATCGCCGAGACGACGTTGCTGGCATTCAGCGTCGGGATGAAGCTCACGCTCACGGTCGTCAACGTCGTGCTCGGCTTCACGGCGATCTTCCTGACCCTCGGGACCGTGCGCTACCGATCCGTCGTCTCGCCGCCGGCGGAGCCTGCCGGCCCCGTCGACGAACGGTAGGCCTTCAACGACACGGGAGCACCATTCTCCGCGCCCGGTCAGCCCCTGCCGGCCTTGTGGAGCTGCGCGTAGACCGCCCGTGCGGTCTTCGCAGGGAGACCGGGCACGCCCTCGAGCTCCTCGCGCGACGCGTCGAGAAACACCTCCGCCGAGCCGAAGTGACGCAGGATCGCGCGGCGCCGCGCGGGGCCGATGCCCTCGAGGCCGTCGAAGATCGACTCGAACGCGCGCGTGTCGCGCCGGCGTCGGTGGTAGCCGACCGCGAATCGATGCGCCTCGTCCCGAGCACGCTGGAGCAATTGCAACCCCGGGTCGTGGCGGTCGAGCCGGATCGGCTGGGACCGACCCGGGACGAAGACCTCCTCCTCGCGCTTCGCGAGCGCGACGACGGCGGTGCGCGGGACGTCGAACGTCGAGTGGATCGCCTCGAGCGCCGCCGCGAGCTGCCCCTTGCCCCCGTCGATCACGACGAGGTTCGGGATCTGCGCGAAGCTCTCGTCGTACCGCTCGGGCGCGGCCGAGTCGCGCAGCCGCGCGAACCGCCGCGAGACGACCTGGGCCATCGAGGCGAAGTCGTCCTGCCCGTCGAGGCCGCGCACGGCGAAGGTGCGGTAGTGCGCCCGGCGCTCCTGCGCGTCGACGAACACGGACATCGACGCGACGATCTCGCGTCCCTGGAGGTTCGAGACGTCGAAGCACTCGATCCGCGTCGGGAGGCTCTCGAGGTTGAGGGATTCGCGCAGCTGCTCGAGCGCCTCCACGCGACGCTGCCGCTTCTGCTCGGCAGCCGAGGCGTCGTGCTCCAGCGCCAGCCGGGCATTCTCCTCGGCGAGCTGTGCGAGCCGCAGCTTCTCGCCGCGCCGAGGCGCGCGGACCTCGACCCGTGCCCCACGGAGGTCGCCGAGGTACGCGGAGAGCGCTTCGGTGTCTCCGACGTCCGGCGGGACGACGATCTGCGGCGGCACGGCCGGCGCGCCGCCGTAGTGCTCCACGCAGAACGACTCGAGGATCGTCGCGCGGTCCTGCCCGGCGACGTTCTCCAGATGGAACGCGAAGCGGTCGACCATCTTCCCGTCACGCAGCGGGAAGAGCTGCACGGCCGCGCGGTCTCCCTCGACCGCCAGCCCGATCACGTCGATCGTCCCGACCGCGCGCTTGTCGGCCGCCTGGCGCTCCGCGAGGCTCTGGATCGCCCGGAGGCGGTTGCGGTAGCGCGCCGCTTCCTCGTAGCGCTCCTCCGCCGCCGCCTCGCGCATGCGCCCCTCGAGCGCACGCCTGATCGGCCGGGTCTCTCCGGAGAGGAACTCGATCACGCCGTCGATGATCTCCCCGTACGCCTCCTGCGCGATCGCGCCGATGCAGGGCGCCGTGCAGCGCTCGATGTGGTAGTCGAGGCACGGGATTCCCGAGTGACGGCCGGGCTTCGGGCCCTCGCACGGGCGGAACTGGAAGACCCGGTTCAGCACGTCGAGGGTCTCGCGCACCTTCTTCGCGTTGGCGTACGGGCCGAAGTAGATCGTCCCGCGGCGCCGGCGTTCCCGCGTGAACATCACCCGCGGGTAGGGATCCGACACGGTCACCGCGATGTACGGGAAGGACTTGTCGTCGCGCAGCCGCACGTTGAACGGCGGACGGTGTCGCTTGACGAGGTTCTGCTCGAGGTGGAGTGCCTCCGCCTCGCTCTGGGTGACGATCACCTCGATCCGCCGGATCCGCCGGACCATCCCGTCGATGCCGACGCGCAGGTCGGCGCCTCGGTTGAAGTAGCTGCGCACGCGGGCCCGGAGCGACTTCGCCTTGCCGACGTAGAGGATCTCGTCGCGCGCGTCACGAAAGAGGTAGACACCCGGGCCCCGTGGCAGCCGTCGCAGCTGCTCTCGGACGGCATCGTCCACGTCGTCTAGCGTATCCGGCCGCCTGCAGCGCCCTGCGTACGTCTCAGTGATCACGATGACCTTCCGCCTCCTCCTCACCGTCGCGCTCGTCTCCGCCGCGGCGGCGCTCACGGGCGGCCAGGCCCTGGCCGCCGGGCCCTCGATGACCCTCGGGGTCGCCGAGGACGCCGTGCGCGCGCCCGACCTCCCCTCCGCCGAGGCGAAGATGGCGCAGCTCCGGCTCGCGGGCTTCACGGCGGTGCGCGTCACCTCCAACTGGCTGCCCGGTCTCGTCGCGCCGACCGCCGACGAGCTGCGCGAGCTCCGCAACGTCGAGACGGCCGCACAGCTCAACGGCGTGACCGTCTACGTCTCCGTCTACAACCCCGGGCAGAAGACGACGCCGCTCGACCCGACCGCACAGTCGGAGTTCGCGCGGTACGCCGCCGCGATCGCCGCGGACCTCCCGAGCTTCGACGACATCATCGTGGGCAACGAGCCGAACCTGAACCGCTTCTGGCTGCCGCAGTTCGGACTCGACGGGACGAATGCGTCGGCGCCCGCCTACCTCGGGCTCCTCGCGAAGACGTACGACGCGATCAAGGCGGTCGACCCCACCGTGACGGTCTGGGGCGGCGCCCTCGCGCCGCGCGGCGGCGACCGGCCCGGGGGGATCCGCCCCACGTCGTCCCCCACCGCGTTCCTCCAGGCGATGGGCAACGCGTACCGCTCGAGCGGTCGCACGCTGCCTGTGATGGACGGGCTCGCGATCCATCCCTATCCGGACAACTCGTCGCAGAGCCCCGACTTCCCGCACCCGCGCTCGACCTCGATCGGTCTCGCGGACTACGGCAAGCTCGTCGCGCTCCTGGGGCAGGCGTTCGACGGAACCGCGCAGGCCGGCTCGACCCTCCCCATCCTCTACGACGAGTTCGGCATCGAGTCGGCGGTGCCGACCGGCAAGCGGAGCCTCTACTCGGGCACCGAGCCTGCGACGACGAAGCCCGTCGACGAGCGGCGCCAGGCCGCCGCGTACGAGCTCGGGCTGCGGCTCGCCTTCTGCCAGCCGACCGTCGACGGGATCCTGCTGTTCCACTCCCAGGACGAGAAGGCGCTGCTCAGCTGGCAGTCCGGCGTCTACTACGCCGACGGGACGCCGAAGTCGAGCTTCTGGGCGGTGCGCGACGCGCTCTCGCGCGCCCGGGGCGGCTCGATCGCGCATTGCGACGGGATGGCGCTCGAGGTCTCGGCGCTCGGCGTGCGCTTCCCGAGCCCGCGCGCATTCCTCCGCGGCACCCACACCGTCCGCTTCCGCTGCTCGCTCGACTGCGGCTGGACGCTCGAGGCCGTCCGCACGGGTGGGTCGGTCGCGGCGACCGCCCGCGGCTACGGCCGCGCGGGAGGGCAGCTGCTCGCGTCGCTCGGGCGGCAGAAGCTCGGCTCGCGCCCCGTCCGGCTACGGCTGACGCTCGTGCACCCGGTGAATCCGGGGACTCCGACGACGGTGTCGAGCGGCGTGCTGCGCCCCTCCTGAGCCGGCTCGGCGTACCATTCGGGCATGGCGGACGCCCACGAGCGCATCGACGGGGTCGAGGTCGGGCAGTACGTCGGCTACCGCTTCTTCCGGGTCGACCCCGCGTGGCGGCGCCTCCCCGTGGAGGAGCGCACGGCCGGCAAGGATGCGTTCGTCGACGTCGTCGACGAGTTCGCCGGCCGGATGGAGGGGTTGCGCGTCTACTCGACGGTCGGCGTCCGCCCCGAGGCCGATCTCTTCTTCTGGTCGATCACGCAACGCTACGACGACCTGCTCGAGCTCGGCGCCGCCCTCAACGGGACCCCGCTCGGCGGATGGCTGAGCACGCCGTACTCGTACCTCGGAACGACGAAGCCCTCCGTCTACACGGACAAGAAGCGCGTGCGCCAGGGCCGCGTCGCACCGAGGAACGCGCCCTACCTGATCGTCTACCCGTTCGTGAAGGTGCGGCCCTGGTACTTCCTCCCCTTCGAGGAGCGGGCGGCCGCGATGCGCGAGCACGCCGAGATCGGAGCGCGCTTCGTGACGGTCACGAACCACACGACCTACTCGTTCGGCATCGACGACCAGGAGTTCATTCCCGCGTTCGAGGCCGAGGAGCCCGCGGACTTCATGCACCTGATGCTGACCCTGCGCGAGTCGGAGGCATCGCGCTGGACCGAGCGCGACACCCCGATCTTCGTCGGCAAGCTCGTGGACGTGCGGGACGCGCTCGACGCGCTCGACGGCGCGACGGCCGAGCTCCCGAGCGCGTCGACGCTCTACACGTCCCCGGACGGGACGCCGTACCCCGCTCCCACGCGGTCCTGAGCGTCAGACGTAGCGGTGCTCGCGTCGCCAGACGCGGACGACGGCCCAGACGCAGCACGCAAGCACGGCGACGAACGCGAGCACGTCGGCGCCGGTCGGCCCCAGGGCGATCAGCGCGCCGACCGCCACCACCGCCAGCACGATCGCGCCGTAGAACGTCCTGCGGGAGAGATCCGACCACGTCTCGAGCTCCGAGCGGCGCTCACGCCAGAGGAGGAAGACGAAGAACGCGATCGCGAGGAAGAACGCGACGCGCAGCAGCGCGCCTGCGGTCTGGAGCGACTCCTCGAGCGAGAGCAGGACGATCGCGAGCGAGACGAGCGCGACGAGCGCCAGGCCACGCAGGAACCGGTTCTCCCAGAGACGCCTCACGACGTCCCCGTCATGAACGCGCGGATCGCGAGCGCGCCGGCGACGCCGGTCGTAACCGCGAACCAGAGCAGCCGGCGCGGCCCCTCCACCGGCGCGTAGAACCACGGCGTGAGCGCGACGGCGAGCGCGAGCGTCCCGTACAGGTAGTGGAGCTCCTCGGGCGCGCGGCGGTCGTCGGCGAGCAGGAGCAGGCCGACTCCGACCTGCGCGACGAGCAGGGTCTGCGCGAGCGAGAGCAGATGCGTGGTGAGCGGCCCCGCCCCCCTTCCCCGCCAGTACAGGACGCCGCCCAGAAACGCCGCTGCGAGGCAGACTGCGATCGCGGCCCCGCCCAGCCACGGATGGATACCCGCCATGGGCGCGAGCGTACCCGAGCCGGGCGACCGCGCTACTCGACCGAGCCCGCCAGGAGCCCCTGGACGAAGTAGCGCTGGAACGCGAAGGGCACCACGAGCGGGATCGCGAGCGAGACGGCGCGGGCGCGGGAGACTCCTTGGTCGCAGATCGACGCTCGACCCCTTACGATGCACGTGGCACGCGCATGAGGGAGGCGGATTTGGCCGAGGTGGCGCTGGACAGTGTGAGCAAGGTCTACCCCGACGGCACGCGGGCCGTCGACTGCATGAACCTCGAGGTCGGGGACGGCGAGTTCATGGTCCTCGTCGGACCGTCCGGCTGCGGCAAGACGACCGCGCTGCGGATGGTCGCCGGCCTGGAGGAGATCTCGGAGGGGACGCTCCGGATCGGCGACCTCATCGTCAACGACATGACGCCGCGCGAGCGCGACATCGCCATGGTCTTCCAGAGCTATGCGCTTTACCCGCATCTCTCCGTCTACGACAACATCGCGTTCAGCCTCAAGCTGCACAAGGTGCCGAAGGCCGAGATCGACAAGCGGGTGCAAGACGCGGCCCGCATTCTCGACCTCGAGCCGTTCCTCAAGCGCAAGCCGAAGGCGCTCTCGGGGGGCCAGCGCCAGCGCGTGGCGATGGGGCGTGCGATCGTGCGCCAGCCGTCGGCGTTCCTCATGGACGAGCCGCTCTCCAACCTCGACGCCAAGCTGCGCGTACAGATGCGAGCCGAGATCTCAGAGCTACAGCGCAAACTCGGGGTGACGACCATCTACGTGACGCACGACCAGGTCGAGGCGATGACCATGGGCGACCGCGTCGCCGTGATGCGCAAGGGCGAGCTGCAGCAGGCGGCTGAGCCGCAGGAGCTGTACGACCATCCGGTCAACCTCTTCGTCGCCGGCTTCATCGGCAGTCCGGCCATGAACATGCTCGAGGCGACGCTGCAGCGCGACAACGGGGCGATGAAGGTCGTGACGGGCTCGCTGGAGATCCCGCTGGGCGAGGAGACGCTGAGCCAGCGGCCGGCGCTACGCGGCTACGAGGGGAAGAAGATCGTACTCGGCATCCGGCCCGAGGACCTCGAGGACTACGGTCTCGCCGGCGAGACGGCACACGGCGGGAGGCTCGAGGGGACGGTGACGCTGCGCGAGGCGCTCGGCGCCGAGATCATGGTCCACTTCTCGATCGACGCGCCGGCGGCGATCACCGAGGACGTCAAGGAGCTCGCCGAGGACGCCGGCGGCGCCGATCGCCTCGAGGCGCACGCCAAGGACTCGGCGGTCATCGTCGGCCGCTTCGGCGCCCGTTCCCGCGTGAGGCCGGGCGAGCAGATCGACGTCGCCGTGGACACGCGCCAGCTGCACTTCTTCGACGTCGAGAGCGGCGCGGGCATCTACGGCGACGGCGCCTGAGCCGTCGGACGAAGGATCAACCCTTCACGGCGCCGGCAGTGAGACCGGCCAGGATGTAGCGCTGGAAGATCAGCACGAGTGCGACCAGCGGCACCGTGACGACGATGGTCGCGGCCATGATCGTGCCCCAGGGTTGCTGGAACGAGCTGCCCGACTCGCCGACGAACGACGTGATCGCCAACGGGACCGTGTACTTGTCGGGGTCCTGGATGAACGAGAGCGCAAACAGGTACTCGTTCCAGGCGGAGATGAACGCGAGCAGCCCGGTCGTGACGAGGCCGGGGAGGATCAGCGGTAGCAGGACCTTGTAGAACACCTGGAACGGCGTCGCGCCGTCGACGTACGCCGCCTCTTCGAGATCGCCGGGCAGCGCCTGCATGAAGGTCGTCAGCACCCAGATCGTGAACGGGAGCGTGAAGATCAGGTACGTGAAGAGCAGCGCCCACAGGGTGTCGTAGATCTGCGGGAACTGGATCGGCCCGATGTTGAAGCCGGAGATCATCGTGTAGAGCGCGCCGAGGATCGCGATCGACGGGAACATCGTCATCGAGAGCGTCAGGTACATGACGAACGACCGGCCGCGGAACTGAAAACGGCCGAGCGCGAACGCCGCCAGCGCGCCGATCACGAGCGAGAGCAGGGTCACCCCACCCGCGACGATCGCCGAGTTCAGGAGCCCGCGCCGGAAGAACTCGGCTTCGAACGCCTGTCGGAAGTTGTCGAGCGTCGGGTGCTCCGGGACGTACTGGAGCGGGGTCGAGAACAGGTCGCTCTCGGGCGTGAACGCGCACCGCAGGGCCCAGGCGAACGGGAAGAGGCAGTAGGCGAAGATCAGCACGACAAGCGTGTAGAAGGGGACCTTCTTGGCCAGGCGCCCCATCGGGCTGCGCCAGAACGCCCGGCTCCGGCTCACGGGACGGACGACGCGCGTCGTGGTCTCCGCGGCGACGCTCACCGCATCGCCACCCGCTGGAAGGTGACGTAGATCACGACGAACAGCGCGATGATGAGGAAGATCGCCATGCTGACCGCGGCGCCGTAGCCGACGTAACCGTCGCTGACGATCGTGCTCTGCGCGTAGATCGCCATCGACTGTGTGCCGAGCCGGTTCCCGAAGAACACATAGAAGACGTCGAACACGCGGAGGGCGTCGAGCGTCCGGAAGACCAGCGTCACGAAGATCGCGGGCGCGAGCAGCGGCAGGGTGATCTTCCAGAACTGCTGCAGCTGATTGGCGCCGTCGACCTCGGCGGCCTCGTACAGATCACCGGGGATGACCTGGAGCCCGGCGAGCAGCAGCAGCGCGACGAACGGCGCGGTCTTCCAGATATCGACGGCGGCGATGGCACCGAGCGCTGTTGCCGGGTCGGCGATCCAGGCGTGCGGGTGCGAGAGGACGCCAAGCCGTGTGCCGGCGTCGCTGATGACGCCGTTCGACTGGAGCATCGACTTCCACATCTGGGCGGCGACGACGGTCGGGATCGCCCACGGGACGAGCATCACCGCGCGCATGATGCCGCGGCCCCTGAACCGCGAGTTGACGACGAGGGCGATGGTCAACCCGAGCGCGAACTCGAACGCGACGGTGATCAGCGTGAACTTGATCGTCGTCCAGACGGCGTCGCGGAAGATCGTGTCGTCGAGCAGGTCGCGGTAGTTCTGCAGGCCGACCCACTGAGCCGGCTCCAGCGCGAGGAACTGCTGGTCGGTGAAGCTCTGGTAGATCGTCTTGCCGAGCGGGTAGATCGCGACGAACGCGACCACCGCGAGCGATGGCAGCAGCAGCATCCACGCGAGCCGCGTCTGCCGCCGCTTGAGCTTGGTCGTCTTGCGCCGGCGGCGCGGAGCTGGTGCTGGGGTCGCGGCAGTCGACATCGAGTTGGAGGGGGGAGGATGGCAGATGCCATCCTCCCCCGCAACGGGGTCGCCTCGCTAGCGCATGATCCGCTCGAGCTTGGACTGGATCGACGGCAGCACGCTGCTCGCCGACCTGCCGTTGAGGATCTGGTTGATCCCCTGGTAGATCGCCTTCGAGCCCTCGTTGTAGTGCGTCTTGAGGTCGCTCGCGGGCCGCGTGACACGCATCACGTTGGCGATCTCCGGCTTCAGGTACGGGTTCGTCTTCCTGACAGCCGCGAGTTGCGCGACGGCGGGGATCGTCGGCACGTTCGAGTTCGTGATGGCGTTGAACCTCTCCACCGACGGGCTCGTCATGTAGCGGACGAACTCGATCGACGCGTCGACGTGCTTCGAGTACTTGTTCACGGCGAGCTGCCACCCTCCCACCGTGCCGGCCGACTTCCCGCCGGCGTGCGGCAGCACGGTGACGCTGAACTTGCCGACGATCTTCGATTCCTTCGGATCGGCTCCGATCGAGTAGGCGTACGGCCAGTTGCGCATGAACGCCGCATTGCCGCCGACGAACGCCGTGTGGGCCTCGCCCTCCTGGTACGTCGTCACATCGCGGGGCGTGGTCTTGCCGATCTGGGAGGCCATCAGATTGAGGATCGCCGCCCCCTTCGGGTTGTCGATCGTCACCTTGCCGTTGTCGATGAACCCGCCGGCCCCGGCCGACTCGTACCACTCGAGGGCGTCGCAGGTCAGGCCCTCGTACGAGTTGCCCTGGAAGACGTAGCCGTAGAAGTTCTGATTCCCGGCGGCCTGCTCGCCGTCCTGGATCTTCTTCGCCATCGCGAAGAGCTGCGCCCAGGTCTTCGGCGGGGCGGTGTAGCCGTACTTCTTCAGCAGGTCGGTGCGGTAGTACAGGATCCCGAAGTCACCGAACCACGGCATCGCGACGAGCTTCCCGTCGACCGTGTCGTTCTGGACGATGCCCGCCGCATGCAGCTTCGCCTGCTTGCCGAGCTTCGGCTTCAGGTCGACGAGGTACGGCGCCAGGGCGCCCGGCCACACGACGTCGATCATCGCGACGTCGAACGACGACGACTTGGACGAGAAGACGCGGACGAGTTGCGAGTACGACGCATCGGACGCCGACGGGTGCGGAACGACCTTGACCTTGATCCCGGTGTTCTTCGTGAACTGTTTCGCGAGCGCGAGGTCACGGTTGTGACTACCGCCGACGGAGTCGCCGATGAACGTGATCGACTGGCCGCCGTACTTCTTCTTGATGGCCTTCGCGTTCGGTACGGGCGGCGCCTTGATGGTCGCCGCTGCCGCTGAAGGCGCTGCCGTCCCGGCGCTTCCGGGGCCGGCAATCGTGAGCGCTACAAGCAGGGCCAACGCTCCGGTCAGCCCGAGGAGAAGCGCTACTCGACGTTTCACGTGTTCACACATCCTTTCTACAGCCCTCCAGGCTGTATTCAATCGTGACGAGAGAGCTCCGAGGATCGTGGACTACGCGCGCCGGGGGATCCGGTCGACCCCGTCCCCGACACACCCGCCCCCAATGGAGAGAAGCAACAAGCACCACGGACCGCGATTATGTCATGGCACAGAGCAAAAGAAAATCGACCAATGACGACAATGCGGCTCTCGCCCGCTCAGATCGCCGAGACCAGAAGTGCCGCTCCCGCTCGACCGTGGCGCTTCCCGTGAACCAGGTGGGCGCGCGGGATCGCTCGCCCTCGATCGTGTCGATGGTCTCCATGCCACGTGACACGCGCACGACGAGGCACGCGCTCGCGGGCGACTCCCACGGCTCAGGCCGGCAAATGCGTCCGCAGCAGCGCGTCGATCTCGTTCCCCGTTGCGCGTCCCTCGAGGCGGGCGAGCACGCGGCGGCCGTCTAGCAAGACGAGCGAAGGGAACTGCCGAATCCCGAAGCGTCGCACGACGTCGAGGCGGCGGTCGCCGTCGACCTCGACCACGCGGAGGCGCGCCTTCTGGCTCACCTTGACCCACGCGACGAGGCTCTCCATCCGCCGCGACGGTCCCGAGCGCCGCTGGCCCACGAACAGCAGGATCGGCAGCTCGCGCTGAGGCCTCGTCGGTGCCGCGGTGACCGTCACCCGCCGGTGATGCCCGTCGCAGACACGGACGAAACCGGAGCGGCGCCGGAACGTTAGTAGGTGGGAGAGCTCTTGCGCAGGTACGTGACGACGGCAAGGACACGCCGGTGCGTGTCCCCGTCCAGCGGCAGCCCGAGCTTGCCGAGGATCGAGCTGACATGGGTCTCGACCGTCTTCTCCGTCAGCCAGAGCTGCCTCGCGATGCCGGCGTTCGTCTTGCCCTCGGCCATCAGGCCGAGCACCTCGCGCTCGCGGGGGGTGAGCGCGGCCAGCGCGTCGTCCTCGTGCGGCGGCAGGAGGAGGTGCTTCACGACCTCCGGGTCGAGCGCCGAGCCACCCCCCGCGACCCGGTCCACCGCGTCGAGGAAGGCGTCCACGTCGAGGACGCGATCCTTGAGCAGGTAGCCGAAACCGCCTCCGGATCCGACGAGCTCGACCGCATGGCGGCTCTCCACGTGCTGGGAGAGGACGAGCACCGCCGTCTCCGGGTACGACCGTCGGATCTCGACGGCGGCCCGCATCCCCTCGTCCTCGTAGGTGGGCGGCATCCGCACGTCGACGATCGCGAGCTCCGGCTGGTGCTCGGCGACGACCGCCAGGAGCGAGTCCGCCTCTCCCACCCGGGCGACCACGGCGTGTCCCGCGTCCTCGAGCAGGCCGGCCAGCCCTTCTCGCAGCAGCGCCGCATCCTCGGCGATCACGAGCTGCACGGGAGCGTCACCTCGATGCGCGTGCCTTCGCCGTGGGGGCTCACGATCTCGAGCGAGCCGCCGTGGGCGGCGACACGGTCGCGCAGACCGGCCAGGCCCGAGCCGCGCCGCGCGACGGCGCCCCCCACGCCGTCGTCGGAGACGGTCACGAGCAACGAGCCGTTCTCCCGCGCGGCGCGCACGGCCACCTTCGTGGCAGCGGCGTGCTTGACGGCGTTCGTGAGGGCCTCGCAGGCGACGTAGTAGGCGGCCGCCTCGACGCTCGCGGCGACACGCTCCCCCGGTGCCTCGACCTCCACCGGGACCGGTGCCGACCGGGCGAGATCGCGCAGCGCGGCCGCGAGCCCGTCGTCGAGCCGCGCAGGGCGGACGCCCGCGGCGATCTGGCGCAGGTCGGCGATCGCCGCCCCGACCTCGTCGACGATCTGGTCGAGCGCGGGCGAGAGGATGGAGGCGGAGCGCGGCAGCGTCCGCTGGAGCCGGCGGATGTGCACGCCGAGCGAGACGAGCCGCTGCTGCGCGCCGTCGTGCAGGTCCCGCTCGAGGCGGCGGCGCTCCTCGTAGCCCGCCTCGACGATCCGTTCGCGCGAGGCTGCGACCTCGGCGAGCTGGAGGCGGAGCTCGACCCGCAGGCGGGCGATCTCGACCGAGAGGGCCGCGGCATCGAGCACGCCGTCGAGCAGGTCGCGGCGCTCCAGCAGCTCGGGAGCATGGAGGAGGACCGCGGTGCGCGCGTCGTCGCGCTCGATCTCCGAGCTGGCACGGCCGTCGAGCGGGAGCGACGGGACGAGCTCGCCCGACGAGTCGGCGTACGTCTCGCTCGCGGGCAACCAGAAGAGCAGCTCGGCCCGCGGGTCGCCGAGTGCCGCGGCGAGCACCTCGCCGATCGTCTCCGGTGCCATCCGGCCGTCGCGCACCTCCTGCTCGAACGCCCGGACACGGCGAACGCCGTCGTAGCGGGCGCGACTGAACCGCCGGTCGACGACGTCTTGCACCCGCGCGCGCAGTGGTCTGAACGCGACCGCGACCGCGAGCGTCGCGAGAGCGGTGACCCACGCCGAGCCGCCGCCCACGGCCACGCCGAGGCCGACGGTGACCGCCGCGTACGTCCCGAGCAGCACGAACGTCACGAGCGCGTAGACGACCGTGCGGTTGACGAGGCGCTCGATCGTGTAGAGCCGGTAGCGGGTGACGGCGATGCCGACCGAGATCGCGATCGTCGCCTGCATGACGAGGAGGAACGGGAACACGAGGACCTCGACGAAGCCGAAGAAGGTCCACGACGCTGCGCAGAGCACCAGGCCCAGCGGGATGAGTGCCGCCGCCCAGGCGAGCCACATCGTCTGGAGCCGCTCGATCCCGGTCGATCTCCGCAGCCGAAGCCTCATCGCCAGCGCACCGGCGAAGAGGCTCGCGAGGATCCCGAGCCAGAGGGGGATCCACACGAGGCCGAGCTTCGACGTGCTCACCCACTCCGCGACCGGGTTGCCCGCGACCGGGTTCGGCACGGACTCGTAGGGGGTGTCGAACGGCTCGGTGTCGAGCATCGCGATGGTCATGAACCCGAGGAAGCATGTCGCCCCGGCGCCCGCGACCCAGCGCCACCGGCGGGACAGAAGCTGCCCGTTCGGGAACACGTACGTGATCGCGATCGGCCACGCGTAGAGCATCGGCCACGTCGCGCGGCCCGTCTGCAGCGCCCAGCCCTGGCTGACGAGGAGATCGACGGGCTCGCTGGCAACGAGGAGGGCGCCGACGAGCATGAGCCACGCGATCAGGTTCCGCGGGCGCCGGAGCGCGATCAGCAGGCCCACGGCCGTCGGCGTGAGAACGGCGATCGCGACGAAGGGGATGATCGCGTCGGGGATGTCGTCGGGAAGTCGGGGGAGGACGCCCGCAACCTCCAGGAGACCGATCACCACGCACGCCGTCGTGGCGGAGGCGATCGCGACGGCTGCGACACGGAGCGCGCGCATGGCGACATCTTTCGCCTCGTGCCGCCGAATCGCAATAGGTGCTGGCACCGAGATCGGAACTCGTGGCTGGCGCGGAGCAGAGTTGGGCGCTGCCGCCGATGTGCCGGACACCGCTGCGGCCTAGCGTCGCCAACAGACCCAGACAGCGGTCGACGGCGACGTCGACGAGGCGAAGGGAGCGTCGAATGATCCACGCAGGCGACACGATCGAGAACCCGATCACCGGGGAGCAGATCCTCTTCCGCACCACCTCGGCCGAGACCGGCGGCGAGGCCGTCGTGATCGAATGCCGTGTGCGACCTTCGGGCTTCGTCGCGAAGCCGCACGTCCATCCCGTGCAGACCGAGCAGTTCGAGGTCCTCGAGGGCACGCTCATGTTCCGGCTCGACGGCCAGGAGCTCGAGGCGGGCCCGGGCGACCGCGTGCTCGTCCCACCGGGCCGGAAGCACCAGTTCTGGAACGCGAGCGCGGACGTGGCACGCTTCCGGTGCGAGATCACCCCCGCGCTGACGTTCGAGCCCCTGCTCGAGACGATGTTCGCACTTGCCTGCGCGGGCAAGACGAACGGCAAGGGGATGCCGAACCCCTTGCGGCTGGCGGTCATCGCCCGAGCGCACTTCGACACGGTGCGACTCCCGTTCCCCCCCGCGTGGATGCAGCGTGTCGGCCTGCTGCTCGGGTCACCGCTCGGCCGGCTCGTCGGCTACCGCGCGACGTACGAGGGGCCCGCCGAGGCAAGGCGGCCCGACGTGGCCCACGCGTGACGCGTACAGGCCCGGAACCCGACCATACGAACCGAAGGAGTCTCGCCATGCTCACACGAAAGCTGTTTCCCCTCGGTGGGACCGTGTTCGTCGCTCTCGCGCTCGTCGCCGTCGTCGGCGTCGGCGGCAGCACGCCGTCGGACAGCGCCTCGGGCGCCGAGCTCGCCTCGTTCTACGACGCCCACGCGGTGCGTCAGGGCGCCAGCGCGTTCGCCCTCGCCGTCTCGGTTCCGTTTCTCCTCTTCTTCGGCATCGGGCTGGCACGGGCGATCGCCGACGGAGAGGGCGGAAGTGGCTCTGCCTGGTCGGACGTGCTCGTGGCAGGCACGGTGCTGGCCGCGGCGGGAGTGCTCCTCGCCGCGACGGCCCACTTCGCGCTCGTGAACGCCGGCGACAACGCTCTCGCACCGGGCGCGCTACAGGCGTTGAACGCCCTCGACAGCAATACGTGGATGGCGTTCAACCCGGCGCTGGGCGTGATGCTGCTCGGTGCCGGCGGGGCCCTGCTCGCGGCAGGGTCGCTCCGCGGCCTCGGGTGGGCGGCGGTCGTGCTCGGGCTCGCGGCCTTCGTCCCGTTCGCGGACTTCTTCGCGCTGCTGCTCACGCTCGTCTGGATCGTCGTGACGGGCATCGCGGTGGCCCGCCGCGGGCGAGCCGTCACGCGTGTCGGGGCCGTCCGACCGGCGTGACGTCCCGTGAGAGGGACGCCGGCCTGCTTCCTGCGAGGCGCGGCGGCGTGGAGTCGAGCCCCAGGGCGATCCACTCCACGCCGCCGCGGGCCACGGGCTCCACCCGGTCGACGAGGGACGCGAGGATCCGCACCAGCGCGGCGTCCGCCCCCGCGCCGGGCACGAGCGGACCGACCGCGATCGAGACGCCGCCGCCCGCCGCCTCCGCGTGGAGCGTGATCTCCTGCCCGTCGACCTCGACGACGAGGCGGGAAACGGCGAGCTGGAGGTCGTCCAGGCGCTCGTAGGAGAGCCCGAGCCGTGCCCCGAGACCGCCGAGAACGAGCCGTACCACGTCGCGGTTGCGCCGGCCCTCCGGCACCGCCAGGACGATCCGGTCAGGGTCGCTCATCGCCCTCCCACGCGGTCCGCCCGCCGTGGGGTGACTCACCCCCCGCTGTCGTCGCCTGCAGGCGCGAGCCGGGCGAGGGCCGCGTCGCGCGTCGGGTCGAGCGGGAGGATCTGGTCGAGCGAGGTGATCTCGAAGACCCGGCGGATCTCGGGGCGGCGGACGACGAGGCGAAATCGATCCGGGCGCGACCCGAACAGCCTCGCGCCGAGCAGCAGCGCCCCGATTCCCTGGGAGTCGACGAACGTGACGGCGGAGAGGTCGACCACGACGGAGTCGATTCGCCGGCGGCTCGCGGCGGCGAGCCGCGAGCCGAGCTCGTCGGCGGTGTGGAGGTCGACGTCGCCCAGCACCACGAGCACGAGCGTCTCCGGGCGCGGACGCTCCTCGACGAGCCGAAACTCGGCCGCGCCCAGCGCGTTGCCGAACGGCTCGCGCACGATCGAGCGGTGTACCCCGTGTGCACGCGGCTCAAACCTGCGACGGGTCGAGATCGGTGCGGGCTTCTGCACGCGACTCGTCGCAGGGCCGCCCGACGAGCTTCGTCATGTGGACGACGGTCCCCCGACCGTCGGCGCCGTGCGCGATCTCGAGCTCGTCCACGACCGTACGGATGATCGACAACCCCATTCCGCCGCTCTCCGTCGGACGGTCCGGCGGCTCCGGCAGCGGCAGCGGGATGCCCGAGCCCCAGTCCTCGACGACGACGTCCAGCCGGTCGGGCCCGGGAACGAGGTCCAGCTCGACCTCGCCCCGCACGCCGGCCGCGTATGCGTGGCGCACGGCGTTCGCGCAGGCCTCGGTCACCGCGAGCTTCAGGTCGGCGACGTCCTGCTGCCCGAACGGCAGGCTCCGAACGACCCCGGCCACGGCGAGACGGGCGAGCAGGAGGTACTCGGTCTTCGCGGGGAAGCACAGCCGGACGGGAGCGTCAGCCATCGTCGCCTCCGGCGGCCTCGTCGATCGAGCCACGCATCGCCTCGAGGGCGCTGCGCAGGAGCCGGGACACGTGCATCTGGGAGATCCCGAGCTCCGCCGCGATCTGCGACTGCGTCTTCTCCTCGAAGAAGCGGAGCTCGACGATCTTGCGCGCACGGGGGTCGAGGGCGTCCAGTCCCGCAGCGAGCAGCCAGCGATCCTCCACGCCGTCGTAGCCGGGATCTGCCCCGGCCAGCCTCTCCGTCAGCTGGTCGCCGCCGCTCAACGGGATGTCGAGGGAGCGCGTCGAGAACGCGTGTGCCGCGTCGAGCGCGTCGATCACGTCCTCCTCCTCGACGGCGGTGAACTCGGCGAGCTCGGCGATCGTCGGCGACCGGCCGAGGCTCGTCGTCAGCTCGTCGAGGACGCGCGACAGGCGGACGCTCAGCTCCTTCACCCGCCGCGGTACGTGCATCGCCCATGCCCTGTCGCGGAAGTGCCTCCGGATCTCCCCCACGATCGTCGGCACGCCGTAGCTCGTGAACTCGACCCCGCGCGCGACGTCGAACCGGTCGACCGCCTTGATCAGACCGAGCGCGCCGACCTGCACGAGGTCCTCGAGCGGCTCGCCGCGGCCGGCATACCGCCCGGCGAGCGACCGCACCAGCGGCATCAGCTCGACGAGAAGCTGCTCGCGTGCCGCCCGATTCCCGTCCCGGTGGTACGCGAGCAGGAGCTGGTCGACCGTGCGGCGGTGCAGGGCCGCGGCCTCGTCGAGGCCGCGCTCCGCCACCTGGCCTCGGGACCAGCGGCCGCCGACACGTCGTTCGCTCGATTCCCGCTCCGCCATCACCTGGGACATCTCCGATCTCCTCGGGTGTCGTCTCCAGGTCTGTACCCGGGCCCTCCCCCGGCAAACGTTTCGTCAGGGGCTCGTTCGTGGAATCACGGGGCGTCGAACGACGAAAGGAGGAGGGACATGTACATCGGCGGAGGCGTCATCGCGCTGATCATCATCATCATCCTGCTCATCTGGCTGTTTTGAGCGGGGGCTCCACCGCTCGCGCGAGGCTCTTCGCGAGCGTGACCTTCGTACCGGGCGAGCCGGGCTCGATCTCGACCGACGACATCAACGATCGCATCAGTTGGAGACCGCGCCCTCGGCTCGATGCCTCGACCGGTGGAATCCACCCGCCACTGTCGTCGACCACGACCGTGACGGCGTCCCCGGCGAACTCGGCGCGCAGCCGAAAACCGGCTGCCGAATGGCCGTGCTCGGTGGCGTTCGCGCACGCCTCCCACACGGAGAGGACGATGTCATGGGACTCGATCTCGTCCGCGGGCGTGCCGGCGAGCCAGTACCGGAGTGCCTCTCGGGCCTGGAGCAGGGCGTCGCGGCCGCCACCGAGCCGGAGATCGAGCCGGTGCGGGGCGACCGGAAGCAGCCTGGCGGCGAGCAGGACGACGTCGTCGCGCCGCTCGTCGTTGCCGATCAGCTGACGGAGCACGTGCTCGACGAGCATGTCCGGGTGCCGCGGGCCCGACCGAACCGCTTCGCGGAGGCGTTCCAGTCCCTCGTCGAGCACCCGGCCGCGCCGCTCGATCAGGCCGTCCGTGTAGAACAGCAGCACGCCGCCGTGGGGCAGCTCTACGACTCCCTGGCGGTAGCTCGCCGGCACCCCCGTGCCGAGCGGGAGGCCCCGCCCCCCTTCGAGGTACTCGGCGCGGCCGTCCGGATAGACGGCGAGCGGCGGCGGATGGCCGGCCGAGGCGTACCGGCAGACCCCGGTGGCCGGGTCCAGGTCCGCGTAAACGAGTGTTGCGAAGGACGTCTCGATCACCTCGTCGGCGAGCCGGCTGAGCCGCTCGAGCGTCGAGGCGGGCTTGAGGCGATCGAGCGAGAACGCACGGATCGCGTTCCTGAGCTGTCCCATCGTCGCGGCGGCGCGGACACCCTTGCCGACGACGTCGCCGACGACGAGCGCGAGCCGGCCGTTCTGCAGCAGGATCGCGTCGTACCAGTCGCCGCCGACCTCCAGCTCCGCCGTCCCCGGTAGATACCGACCGGCGAGCTGGACGCCCGCCACGTCGGGCAGCGAGGCCGGGAGCACGCTCCGCTGGAGCGTCTCCGCGATCGTCTGCTCCGACTCGAACCGGCGTGCGCGGTCGAGCGCCTGCGCCGCCACCCCCGCGAGGGAGTCCACGAAGCGGAGCTCCTCGGCGTCCAGCGTGAGCGGGTCGCTCGCGGACGCGATCAGGAGGGCCATCGGCCTCCGCCCGAGCACGAGCGGGGCGAACAGGAAAGATGAGTGCCCGGTGTCCGCCGGGTCGAACCCACGGCGTGTGCCGTCGTCCGCGCCCGGCGCGTGGTGGAGCACCGGTGCGAGCCTCCTCAGAGCCTGCCCCTGGGGCGTGTCGGCGGCGAGCGACGCCTCGAGCCACTCTTGCGCGACCTCGGGCTCGTAACCGCTCCAGCCGAGGAGCTCGGTGAGGTTGAGGCCGTCGCCGAGCGCGGCCAGCACCGCGCACTCCGTCCCCACGGCCTCGTCGACGTGCGCGAGCAGGACGTGGGCCACGTCGGCGCGTGTGAGCGTGTTCGAGAGCTCGGCCGTCATCGCCTGCAGCCGCTCCGAGAGGCGGCGCAGTCGGTGCTCGGAGTCCAGCAGGAAGCTGCGCTCGAGGGCCAGCGCGCACTGCGAGACGATCGACTCGAGCCGGTCGCGTGTGTCCGGACTCAGGCGCGGCTCGTCGTGGAAGGTCAGATGGACCGCGCCGAGCACGCGGGAGCCGGTCAGGAGCGGCAGCGCGATCCAGCGTCGCTCGCCCGGCCGCGACGGCTCTGGCCCGGTTCCCGGGCGATCGTGTTCCCAGATGGGCTCCCCGCTGGCGATCACCAGGGCGACGGGCTCCTCCGCCGCGAGCGAGAGCTCGTCGCTCTCGGCATCGCCACGATCCTCGATGCCCGTGCGCGCGATTATCCCGCCTGCCGTCCCCTCCGCGGACGCGCGAACGACGAGGCCGCCGGCCGCGCCTGCCGCGGCACGGGCGTGCTCCAGGCACACCGCGCCGACCTCTGCGGGCGTCGCCGCATTGGCGAGCGCCGCGGTCATCTCGTGGAGCCGGCGGGCCTCGCTGGCGCGTCGCGTCGCCTCCGCCTCCGCACGCCGACGCTCGACCTGCTCCAGGGCGAGGCCGGCCTGGTCGGCGAAGCGACGGACGAGCACGAGGGTCGACGAGTCCGGCCTCGAGATCGTGTTCTGCCACGACATGACGAGCACGAGCTCGGCCTGGCCGGCGATCACGACCGGGACGCGCAGCGACGAGCGCGAGCCGAGCATCGTCACGCGCGCGAGGCCCGCCCCTCGGGCTTCCTCCCGCACGTCGGGCACGAACGAGACGTTGAGCGCGCTGACCGCCTCCTTCAGGCGCGGGAAGTCGTCGAGATTCGAGCGGAGCCCGGGCCGGAGCGGCTCGAGCTCGGGATCGAAGGCACTCAGGCTCAGCTGGTCGCCGTCGACGCGCCACAGCATCGCGACGTCCGAGCCGAACACCGTGCGCGCCTCGCGGCAGATCGCGTCGGTCACCATCGACTCGCTCCCGGTGAAGAAGCGCGGTGCGACACGAAGGATGCGGTCGAGCCCGCGGCGGGATTCCTGCTCGCTCTCGAACAGGCGGGCGCGCTCGAGAGCCTGACCGCCCAGACCGGCCACCACGAGAGCGAGCGTCCCGGCGTCCTCGTGCACGTCCTCCGCGCGGTCGAAGACGAAGCCGATCGAGCCGATCACCCTGCCCTCGACCCGCAGTGGCACCGCGATCGCTCCCTGCGCAGCGGGGGCGAGCGACGCCGTGTCGGGAAACATCGCCTCGAGCTGCTCCCGGCCGATGGCCCGCAGCAGGCGCCCCTCCGACGCGGTGCGGTGGAGCATGCGGCCCTGGGTCAGCCTCTGGATCTGCCACGGTGCCGCGGCGGAGCCTTGCGGCTGGGCGATGATGATCTCGCCCTCCTCGACGAAGCCGAGCGCGACCGGCGCACCGATCACCGGCGGGGCCTGCTCGACGAGGGCCGAGACGACGTCGGAGACGCTGGCCGCGGCAGACAGTGCCGACGAGAGCTGTTGCAGCGACTCCAGCCCTGCCGCCGATTCCTCGGCGACCTCGGCCGCCTCCGCGGCGAGGGCACGGCCGCGGCGCAGGACGAAGCTGACCCAGATCATCACGAGCGCCGCCGCGAGGCTGATCGCCCATTGCACCCAGGCCTCGCGCGCCGTCAGCTCCAGCTCCTCGTGGTTCGCGACGACGATCACGGCCGCCCCCGCCCACGTGAGCGCGGCGCAGACCAGGCCGGGCACGAAACCGCCGTACCAGACCGCCAGCGCCACGGCCGCGACGAGAATCGAGTAGGCGGAGATTTCCCAGACGCGGACGAGCGCGAGCTGCGCGGCAAGCGCGGCGAGCGAGACCGTGAGGGCGAAGCCGACGCGGGCCAACATCGGCTTGCGTGGCAGCGCGTGGAGCTCGCGCGAGCCGGTTGCCATCAGCGCTGATCGTAGATCGCTCGAGCGCCGCGTACGGCGCAAGCCGTCCGGCGCGCCGTCGGATTCCCGTCCGCGCCGTTCAGATCCAGCTCCGAGCCCGGACGACCGCCAGCGTGCCGCCTGCGATCCCGGCGATCACGGCGAGCGCCACCCAGAAGTACCCCGGATGCGCGAACAGAGAGACCTTGAAGTTCATCCCCAGGATCCCGGCGATCAGCGTGCCCGGCAGAAGCAGCAGCGACACGAGCGTGAGCGTCTTCATGATCTCGTTCGTCCGCTGCCCGACGCGCGTCATCAGCACGTCGAACGAGCCCATCACGACCTCCCGGCTGTCGCGCGCCGCCTGGGTCGCCTCCCGGAGCCGCTCGAGCAGCTCCTGGAACCGCTGGGCCGACTCGGCGGTCGAGACCTCACCGAGCTCGGGGCGGGTGAGGGGGAGCAGCACCGACCGGTGCGCGACGAGCATGCGTCGGAGACGGCCGATCCGCGCGCGGACGTCCACGAGGACCCGCAGCGTGTCCCCCGAGGTCGCACGACCGCGCATGGCCCGGTCGTCGAGCTTCTCCAGCTCGACGTCGATCTCCTCGAATGCCCGCAGGTAGCCCTCGAGCACCCACGTGAGCAGGTCGGCGAGGAAGTCGATCCCCTCCAGCAGCCCGACGTTGCCGGCACCGCAAGCCCGCTCGCGGAGCTCGTCGACGACCGCGACGGGACCGTTTCGCACCGTCGCGATCCACGACTTCGCGACGAGGCACGCGACGCGTTCGAAGCCCTCCTCGGTCGGCGCGTAGGCCGTGATGTGCAGGTAGGTGCCGAAATCGCCGAGATAGGGCGCCTGCTCGTCTTCCACGAGTCGTCGTGTGCTTTCCTCGTCCAGCTCCAGCTGGTCGACCAGCCGGGCGATCTCCTCCTCGTCCGGACGCTCGAGGTCGACCCACAGGAGGCTGGAGCTGCCGAGCTCGTCGAGACGGCCGGCCCAGTCGGGCAGCACCTCCATCCCGTCCTCCCGAAAGAGGAGCGCGTCGGTCATCGGCCCAGATCTCCGTCAGGTCAGGACGTAGACGAGCAGCGCGACCAGCACGACGAGCGCTGCAGGCACCGCGATCGCAAGTGCGACCCACGAGATGAGAGAGGCGGGTGTCTGCTCGACGGCGCCCCTCGCGAGCTCCGTCTCGCCGGTGGGAGAGCGCTCTGCCGGGGGAGTACGCGGCTCTCCGGTTACGTGTCTGTCGGCCGGCCTGACCACGGGTCTCTCCCTACCCGCCCCGACACCCACGGAAACCCCCTCGGCGCGCGTTTCCGCCGATCGGCTGCGGGGTACTCCCGCGGCCCCACCATCCCACGGCAGAGGAGGCACGTCATGGACGTGTGGTCGTATCGTGAGTTCGAGCGCGGAGCGACGGTCGCGGATCCCCAGACAGACGTGTCGGGCTTCGAGGTCGAGGCGACCGACGGCTCGATCGGCAAGGTCGACGAGGCGACGTACGACACCGGTCGCAGCTACCTCGTCGTCGACACGGGGCCGTGGATCTTCGGCAAGAAGGTCATGCTGCCGGCCGGCATCGTGCACCGCATCGACGTGGAGGAGCAGAAGGTCTTCGTCGATCGCACCAAGGACGAGATCCGGCAGGCCCCGGAGTACGACGAGTCGCTCGTCTCGGACGACTCGTACCACGTCAGGCTCGGCTCCTACTACGACGACGGCACGGGATACCGCGAGCCGGACTACGGCACCCGGCCGCCGGACGAGAGCCTGATGTGAGCCACGGGGGCCGGGCAGGCGAGCGCGGGGTTGGTCGTCTCGCGGGCGGGGAATACCGGTGCACCACCGACAAGGAGACGTGAGATGCTGATCTGGTTGCTCGTGTTGCTGCTGGTGATCCTGGCGGTCGGCGGCGGCATCGCGCTCTCGAAGTTCCTGTTCCTGATCCTCGTGGTCGCGCTCGTCCTCGCGCTGTTCGGCGCGTTCAACCGCTCGACCGTCTGAGGTCTCGAGCACACGCTCCGGCGGGTGCGTTGCCTGCATCCGCCGGAGCCCTCCTTCTCCGGAGTGTCGTCGCCCGCGCGGGCGGAGCTGACGCCAAGGCGTCGGGGGCTCAGCGTCTGGAGCAGGGGCACGCGCCGCCGCGGCGGTAGAGCTTGCCGCAGGCGGGACACCGGACCGTCGTGCCGCGGAGGTCGATCATCCGCTTCTTCGTGCCCAGGTACAGCATCAGGATGCCCGCGGTGACCGTGGAGAGCGCACTCGCAGCCTCGGGGCTCATCCGCGCCTCGTTCTCTGTGCGCCGGGTTCGCCCACCGAGGGTGGCGTACCCCGCCGGCGCGCGGACCAACCGTCCGGGCTCGGGCGGCTCCCGGCGCGGGAGCCGCCCGGGCACCGATCGACGCGGGAGGTCAGGCCGCCGCCGACCGCTCGCGCTCGACGATCTCCTCGAACACGGCGCGGAAGTCGAGCATCGCCTTGCGCAGGTTCTCCGTCCCCTCCGGGGCACGGGTCTCGCCGAGCATCGCCCGGCCGTGGCGATACCGCTCCACGACGTCCGGATGGTCGACGGCGAGGTGCGCCGCGCGATGCGCCGCGTCGCGGTCGGTCGGGTAGCCCCGCTCCTCGAGCGCCCGCAGCACGATCCGCTCTGCGGAGCGGGCCGCCTCCTCGGGCTCGTTCACGAACTGTGCCTCGACGACCCGCCATTCCTCGAGGTAGCGCTCGCGCGCCGCCTCCGACAGGGGCCTGATCTCGAGCTCGTCGTGCTCGCTCTCGACCTCGGAGAGCCGGCGCTCGGCCTTCCGCCGGCTGGATTCCGATACCGCCCGGTCGTACTCACGGCCGAACCGGTCGCGGAGATGAGCCCGGCGGCGTCCGCGCACCGCCCACATGGCAAGCAGGGCGACGACGACCGCTGCGGCGGCGACCGCGATGACGATCCATATCCAGGTATCCATGACAACCTCCTCGGTGACGTGCTGAGGCTTCCCGGCGCCGGGCCGGTGGAAACCCTCGGCTCCCGCTCGGGGGACGACGCTCAGTGGCGCGCGGCGCGCAGGAGACGGAGCAACGCCCGCTCGTCGGCCGAGAGCCGCGCGGGACGACGACCCGTCGTGGCGAAGTCGCCGATCGTCCGACCCGCGAGGTACGCGTCGACGACCGCGGGGCTCACGTACGAGGCCCGCGCGACGGCCGGCGTGTTGCCGAGCTCCCGTGCGACCTTGCGCATCGCCAGCCCGAGCACGCGCCTCGCGTCGGCCTCGTCCTCGGCCGGGCCGCGTCGGGCGAGCTCGCTCGCCGCGACGAGCGTGCCGCCCCAGGTGCGGAAGTCCTTCGCGGTGAAGCCGTTCCCGAGGTGCTCTCCGATGTACTCGTTCAGGAGCCGCGCCGACAGGTTCGCGAGCTCTCCGTCCCGCTCGAAGCGGAACACCCGCGAGCCGTCCAGCGCGACGAGCCGGTCGAGCTCGCGGGCAAGCGGTGCGCTGCGGAGCGTCCGGCGGACGAGCGCCCGGTTCTTTGTCCTGAAGCGGAAGTGGATCGCGTCGCCCCGGATCTCCACGTGCCGTTTCGTCAGGGTCGTGACGCCGTATGTCCGCGCCGCGCGGGCGTGCCTGTCCGTCCCGACTCGGAACCAGGCCTTGTTCACGATCCCGACCGCGATCGCACAGGCCCACTCGAGCTCGTACGGACCGAGCCGGAGGTCTCTCTCGGCCCGGGCGCGAAGCACCGGCAGCCTCTCGGCGAACTGCAGCAGCCTGTCGAACTTCTCGCGGGCGCTCGCCGCCAGGTGCCGCTCGCTGTAGAGGTACTGCCGCCGGCCGGCGGCGTCCGTTCCCGTCGCCTGCAGGTCGGCACCCGGGTTCGGCGAGATCCACACGTCGCGCCACGCCGGCGGGATCGCGAGCGAGCGGATACGGTCGAGACGCTCGTCGTCCTCGATCGGCCTGCCGCGGGAGTCGACGTACCGGAAGCGTCGTCGCCCGAGCCGGCGCCACCCGCCGCGTCGTGCCACGGTCGGCCACCTACCCGGACGGATCGGGCGGCGAAACCTCGCTGGTCGGCCGGCGGGCGGGCTGCTGCGCCGCCCGTCGCGACCGACTGGATACGCTCGGCGTGCTCGCATGACGCGCACGCTCGCCGCCGCAGCAGCGCGCTCGTGAGATGCTGAGGACGTCGACGGCCGACGAACGGAGGAACACCTTGCCAGTCGAAGAGGGACGCCCGGCTCCAGACTTCACGCTCACCTCGGATTCGGGTGAGACGGTCTCGCTGTCCTCGCTCAAGGGCTCGCCCGTGGTGCTCTACTTCTACCCCAAGGACGACACTCCCGGGTGTACCACGCAGGCCTGCGGGATCCGGGACGCCTGGGTCGAGTTCGACCGGGCCGGTGCGGTGGTGCTCGGCGTCAGCCCGGACGACGAGGCATCGCACGCGGCGTTCAAGGAGAAGTACGGGCTCCCGTTCGCCCTCCTCGCGGACACCGAGCACGACGTCGCCGAGCAGTACGGCGTCTGGGGGGAGAAGACGTTCCGGGGCAAGACGTACATGGGCGTCGATCGCTCGACGTTCGTGATCGACGCCGACGGCAACGTCACCCGGGTCTTCCACAAGGTGAAGCCGGAGGAGCACGTAGACCAGGTGCTCGAGGCACTTTCTCGCTAGCGCGAGAAAGTGCCAGGGGAAACCGCCGCTGGCACTTCTTGCGCAGCGAGAAGTGCCCGAGTCCCGAAATACCCGCGGCTACACTGATCCTCCCGCGGATGTGGCGGAATTGGTAGACGCGCACGGTTCAGGTCCGTGTGCCCGTAAGGGCGTGGAGGTTCAAGTCCTCTCATCCGCATAGCGCAGGCACCGCCGACCATCGGGTGGCGCAGGCGTCCAAATGGTCGTGACGCGCGCCCTTCTCCCCCTCACCGTCCTCGCGCTCGCCGTGCTGCTCGGCGGATTACTGCCCGCGAGCGATCGGTCGGTCACGCCGCCGACCACGACCGAGGTCGTGGTCGAGCTCGGCGCCGCGCCGCTCGCGTACGGGCAGACGCCCCGTGCACGTGCGCGAATCGATGCGCAGCAGCGGCGTTTTGTCGCCACGCTCCGCCGCTCGGTGCCGGAGGCGGTCGTCCGCTGGCGCTACCGGGTCGTGGCGAACGGCGTGGCGGTCGCGTTGCCTCCGGCGGACGTCGCACGGCTCGCGACGCTTCCGGGCGTGAAGCACGTCTTCGGCGGGACGGCGTACCACGCCCTCGCGGGCCCCGACGCGGCGACGATCCGCGCGCGGATGCTTCCGAGCCCGCCTCTCGCGACCACGGGCGAGGGAATCAAGATCGGGATCATCGACGACGGTGTCGACCAGTCGCACGCGTTCTTCGACCCGTCCGGCTACACGATGCCGGCCGGGTTCCCGAAGGGGCAGACGGCGTTCACCACCGCAAAGGTGATCGTCGCCCGGGCGTTCCCGCCGCCGGGCGCGACCTGGCGCTACGCCGGCCGCCCGTTCGATCCCGAGCAGTCCGGCCACGCGACCCATGTCGCCGGGATCGCGGCGGGGAACGCGAACACGCCGGCGGAGGGGACGCGTATCGGTGGCATCGCGCCGCGCGCGTACATCGGCAACTACAAGGCGCTCACGGTCCCGACCGACGCGGACGTCGGGCTCGACGGGAACGCGCCCGAGATCGTCGCCGCGATCGAGGCGGCCGTGCGGGACGGGATGGACGTGATCAACCTGTCGATCGGCGAGCCCGAGGTCCCTCCCGAGCGCGACGCCGTCGCGCTCGCGCTCGACGCCGCCGCGGCGGCGGGCGTCGTCCCCGTCGTCGCCGCCGGCAACGACTACACCGAGTTCGGCCAGGGATCCCTCGCCTCGCCGGGCAGCGCGGCGGGCGCGATCACCGTCGGCGCGACGACGTCGGGCGCGGCACCGGTCATGGCGAGCTTCTCGTCGGCGGGCCCCACGCCGGTCTCGCTGAGGCTCAAGCCGGACGTCGTCGCGCCGGGCAGCTCGATCCTCTCCTCGCAGCCGGGCGGCTGGGGCGAGCTCTCGGGCACGAGCATGGCGACACCGCACGTGGCGGGCGCAGTCGCGCTCCTGCTGCAGCGCCACCCGGACTGGACGCCGGCGCAGGTGAAGGCGGCTCTGACCGCCACGGCGCGTCCTCTCGGCGCGGGCGAGGCGCGGGTGGGGCCGACGCGCGCCGGCGCAGGCCTCGTCGACGTCGCGGCGGCGGACAACCCGCTCGTCATGCCCGCACCGACGGCGATCTCCTTCGGGCTCGTGAGACCGGGTGGAGAGGCCCGCCGAGAGCTCACGCTCGCGGACGCGGGCGGTGGAGCCGGTGTCTGGTCTGTGTCGTTCGAGCCGATGCAGGAGCCGGCCGGGGCGAGCCTCGCAGTCCCGGCCGAGGTCGTCGTCCCCGGCACCCTCCCGCTCGACCTCTCGACCGGTGCGGCCGAGGGCGAGCTCGCCGGCGTCGTCGTGTTGCGGCGCGACGGCGTGGCCCGCCGGATCCCGGTGTGGGGCCGCGTGGCGGCGCCGCACCTCGCGCTCGCACGGGCGCGCACCCTCGTCCGCACCGGGACGTACTCGGGCGACACGCGGGGCCTCCCGGCCCGCGTCGACGTGTACCGGTATCCGGAGGTCCCGCCGGGTGGGATCGTCGCGAGCCGCCTCCGCGGGCCCGAGCAGGTGTTCCGCTTCGTGCTCCGGCGCAGGGTGGCGAACTTCGGGGTCGCGATCACGTGGCGCGCGCCGGGGGTGCGCGTGCAGCCGCGGATCGTCGCGGACGGGAACGAGAACCGGCTGACGGGCTACGCGGCGCTGCCGCTCAACCTCAACCCGTACGTGGACGAGTTCGAGGATCCCACGCTCGCCTCAGGTGCGGTCCTCCCGGTGCCCGGGACCTACGCCGTCGTCTTCGACAGCCCGACGCGGGCGGGCGCCGGAGCGTTCCGGTTCCGCTTCTGGACGAACGACACGACGCCGCCCGCCGCACGGCTGACGGCACGGTCCGTCCGGGCCGGTCGACAGCTCGCCGTGCGCGTCGCCGACGCCGGGTCCGGCATCGACCCGCGGTCGCTCGAGGCGACGCTCGACGGCCATGCCGTGACCGCGCGGCTGCAGGGAAACGAGGTCCGGGTCTCGACCGTCGGCGTCACGCCCGGGCGGCGACGGCTCCGCCTGCGGCTCGCGGACTACCAGGAGACGAGGAACATGGAGAACGTCGCGCGGATCCTCCCGAACACCCGGGTGCTCACCGCCTGGGTGCAGGTGCGCGCGCCGGCCTGAGCCGCGTCAGGGTCGTTTCGAGCGGGGCTCCTCGATCGTCGGGAGCGCGTCGAGATCGCGTGTGACGCTCTCGACGAAGTCGTCGTCCTCCGGGCTCACCACGCGGAGCTTCGCCTTGCGCCGTTCTCGCTCGCGGCGGCGGCGCGCATCGGCGCCCACGACGCCCGAGACCCTCGGCCACTCCGCGGCGGCGACCAGGAGGACGCCGAGGGCGAGCAGGACGATCCACGGCCAGCTCACGACTCGTCATTCTAGAGGCTCGACGCGGTTTGCGGGAGGGCCGCCGGCCGCACGAGCGCCTCGCGTGCCGCCTCGACCCGCGGGCGTGCGTCGCATCCCTCGAGGTGGTCGTCGACGAGCCCCATCGCCTGCATGAACGCGTACACGGTCGTCGGGCCCACGAATGTCCAGCCGCGCCGCTTCAGCTCCTTCGCGAGCGCCCGCGACTCGGCGGTCTGCGAGAGCCCGCCGAGCGCCTCCTTCGTCAGCCGCCGCGGCCGCGCTGCCACCGGCGGCTCGAAGGCCCACACGAACGCGGCCAGCGAGCCAGTCTCCTCGACGAGCTCCACCGCCCGCCGCGCGTTGTTGATCGCGGACTCGATCTTCCCCCGGTGCCGCACGATCGACGCATCCCCCAGGAGACGCTCCACGTCGTGCGTCCCGTAGCGCGCGACGCGCGAGAAGTCGAACCCCGAGAACGCGCGCCGGAACGCCTCCCGCTTGCGGAGGATCGTGAGCCACGACAGACCGGCCTGGAACCCTTCGAGCGTCAGCTTCTCGAACAACCGCACGTCGTCCGTGACCGGCTCCCCCCACTCGTCGTCGTGGTAGGCGCGGTAGGCGGGGTCGTCCCCCCCGCCCCACCAGCAGCGCGTAACGCCTTCGGCGTCACGCACTAGACCCTCCATGCCTGCCCGCTCCTGGCATGTTCGGCGCAGCCGGACGTGCCCGCCCGCGTCCTCACGGCACGAAGACCTGCATGGGCAGGTCGGCGAGAGGAATGCCGCCGGTGGCCGTGACGAGCCACGTGTCCTGCATGTAGAGGCAGTCCTCGCCGCTCCCGGCGATCGCGTGGGGGTGCATCGAGAGCACCATGTTCTCGGCGAGCTCGGTCTCGACTCCTTCACCGATCTTCGGGAACTCGATCATCGTCATCCCGATCGAGTGACCGGTCACGTGGCCCAGGTGGTAGCCGCGGTCGTGGAACCCCCGCGAGACGGCGGTGTGGACGTCGTGGCACGTCGCGCCCGCGCGGATGGCGGTCTTCGCCGCCTCGTAGTACTCGGCGTACGCCTCCGCCATCGCCTCCGTGTCCGCCGAGAGCGTGGCGCCCGGCGCCGCGAGCGCGCGCGAGACCTCGACCCAGTGCATCCCGGGCCCGGCGATCTCGAGCGACGGGAGCACGAAGTCGCCGAGCACCTCGTCCCTGCGCGCGATCTTGAACTCCGGGAGCGCGAGCCCCGACCTGCCCGGCGCGGTCAGCACCATGTTCATCGTCAGTCGCCCGCACCCCTCGGCGACGAAATACCCCTCCGCGACCGCCATCACCTCGGCGGCCGAGCGGCCGGGCGCGTAGGCCTCCGCGAATAGCTCGAACCCGCGGCGGTTGATCCGCACCGAGTCCCGCACGCTATCCAGCTCGGCCTCGCTCTTGACGGCGCGTGCGTGGTCGAACTCGACGTCGAACGGCACCACCTCGAACGCTGCGAGCGCCCGGTAGTCCCGCACCGTCATCACGTAGTCGAGCCCGTAGACCCCGATCCGCCTCCAGCGGCGGTCCTTCGCGTGGTCGGCGATCGCCTGCCCCGGGTGCGGGTCGAAGCGCTGCTCGACCTGCGCGACGCCGTGCTCGCCGACGTACCGCGCCTCTGACGGGAACACGACGAAGGGGTCCCCCTCCGCCGGCACGACCACGTACGCGTACCGGTGGACGATCTGGAAGCCGGACAGGTACGTGACCGCGCCCTCGAAGCCCGAGTACTCGCTCCCGGCGACGACGAGGCCGTCGAGCGCGTTTGCAGCCATCGCGGCGCGGACGTTGGCGAGCCGCCGCCCGAGCTCGCTCTGCGTGTCTACGGCTGTTGCCATGAGGCCTCAACTCCCTTGATCAGTGCGGTCACGGCGTCGTGCAGAGGCGTCGCCACGCCGAGCTCGCGGCCGAAGCGCGCGATCCCGCCGTTGAGGTAGTCGATCTCGGTCGCCCGGCGCGCCTCGACGTCCTGGAGCATCGACGCCTTGTGGCCGTACGCGACGTCCGGGCGGGCGGCGTGGTCGATCAGCTCCTCGGGATCCGCGTCGAGGACGATGCCCTGCGCCGTGGCGACCGCGGTCCCCTCGGCGACGAGCCCCGAGACCAGCGCCCGCAGGTCGGGCCGCTCGCAGACCCGCCCGTGCGTCAGACCCGTCAGCGCGCCGATCGGGTTGGTGGCGGCGTTGAAGATCACCTTGCGCCATTGCGGCGGCCTCGCGTCCGCGACCGCCGTCGCGGGCATCCCCGCGCGCGTGCACGCGTCCGCCAGCGGCTCGATCGCCGAGACGTCGAGCGGCTGCGGCTCGAACGGCCCGAAGGTCGTCTCGCCCTTCACGTCCCACTGCACGACTCCCGGCTCGAGCAGCTTGCCGGCCGGGAACGTCGTCCCCCGGACGACCCGCTCGACGTGCTCGGCGAGGGCCTCCTCGTTCCCGACCCCGTTCATCACGCTGGCGACGGCGCCGCCGTCGGCGAACACGTGGCTCGTGGCCGCGATCGCGGCCCGCGCGTGCATCGCCTTCGTCGCGACGATCCCGAAGTCGCAGGGCGGGATCGCCGCCGGGTCGCTCGTCGCGTTCGGGCGTCCGGTGACCTCGCCCGCGCCGACGAGCCGGAGGCCGTGCTCCTCGATCGCCCGGACGTGCGGCTCGTTGAGATCGAACGCCCACACCTCGACGTCCCGAAGGTTCGCGAGGTTCGCCGCGAACAGCGAGCCGACCGCGCCGCAGCCGACCACGCAGATCCTCACTGCGCCCCGCCCTCGGGTGCGGGCGCCGGCGCCGGTGCGGAGCGCCTCGAGCGGGGCAGGGCGAACTCCCGTCCGCCGGTGATGCCGCTCGGCCGGAGGACGAGGACGGCCGCCATCAGCGTGCCGAGGATCACGAGGCGGGCACCCTGCGGGAGGTCGATCGTGAAGCCGACGCCGACACCCTGCTCGGCCTCGCTCAGGAACGAGTCGAGCCCGCTCACCGCGAGCGCGCCGACGACCGCGCCCCACAGGCTCGAGACGCCGCCGATCACGAGCATCGCCAGCGTGATGAAGGTGAGCTCGAGATACACCTGGTCGGCCGTGATGGAGCCGAGCATGTGCACGTAGAGGCCCCCTGCCAATCCGGCCAATGCTCCCGACAGGGTGAACGCCCACAGTCGCTGTCGATGGACGTCGATTCCGACCGCCCGTGCGGCCGCCGGATCCTCCCGCGTCGCCCTCAGCGAGCGTCCGAGGCGGCTCCGCTGGTACAGGAAGGCGACCACGATCACGGCCACCGTCCCGATCGCCGCCTGCACCAGATCCGTCGTCTCCGGGACGAGCGCCAGCGTGGTGGCGCCGGGGCCGATCTTCGTCCACTCGCGCAGGAGGTTGTGCGTGATCTCGAGCACGGCGAAGGTCGCGATGCCGGCCGCGAGGCCCGAGAGGCGCATCAGCGGCACGCCGACGAGAAAGGCGAACGCGCCGCCCACGGCGGCGGCGAGCACGAGCGAGGGCAGGTTCCCGATCGTGTGCTCGCGCAGGAGCGGGTACAGGTCGGGCAGCACGCCCGTCTTCGACTCGAGCGGGATCGTCATCACGCCCGCGGCGAACGCTCCGACGGCGACGAAGCTGATCTGGCCGAACGAGAGCACCCCGGAGTTGCCGACGAACACGTAGATCGCGACCACGATCGCGACGGAGACGATCGCCGTGAGGAAGTAGATCTCGATCGCGCGCGAGGTGAACGAGCCGAGCACCGCGGTCGCGACCACGAGGAGGACGGGCGCGAGCAGTTGCGCGGCGTCGTCGAACCGCCGGGTCACAGGCGCTCCACCAGCCCGCTCCGCCCGCGGGCGAAGAGCCCCGCCGGGCGCACCAGCAGGACGCCGATCACGAGCAGGAACACGACCGAGGGGAGGAACACGGTCTTGTCCGTCGGGAGCGCGCCGTTGATCACGCCCGTGGCGAAGCCGATCGCGAACCCGCCCAGCGTCGCCGTCCAGAGCCGGTCGATCCCGCCCACGACCACGCCGACGAGCACGATGATCGTGTCCTTCAGCGCGAAGTCCGGCGACACGAGCGGGTTCTGGACGGTCAGGATCACCGCCACCGCGGCGGCGAGGAGCGCCGAGAGCAGCACCGCGACCCCGATCACGGTGTTCGCGCGCACCCCGAGCAGGCGCGCGGTGCCGAAGTCGGTGGCCGCGGCCCGCATCTGCAGGCCGATCCGGGTGCGGCGCAGCAGTAGCGCGAGCAGCCCGAGCGCGACGCCCGCGACCACGATCGCGACGATCGTCACCTTGCGGACGTCGACGCCCCACACGGTGATCGCCCGGTTGAGCGACGCGACGGAGGCGGCGGGCTCGCCGATCGTGTCGTCCCGCACGTCGATCAGGAGGGCCACGTTCTGGAGCAGGAACGCGACCGCGAAGGTCGTCACGAGCATCACGGCCGGCGACTGCGTCCGCAGCGGACGGAAGACCAGACGGTCCATCGCCGCCGACAGCGCGACCACGACCACCACGCACATCGCGATCCCCGCCCACGTCGGCCAGTCCGCCTGCGAGGTGAAGGCAAGCGTGTACGCGCCGGCCATCACGATCTGGCCGTACGCGAAGTTGACCAGGCGCAGCACGCCGAACACCAGCCCGATCCCGACGGCCATCAGCGCGTAGACGGCGCCGAGCCCGATCGCGTCGACGACCGTCTGGGCGTCGAGCGCGGCGACGACGGAGCCGCTCATGACAGGTACGCGTGCACCATCGCGTCCGTGTCGTCGGCGTCCGAGGGCGCGAGCGTGAGCCGCACCTCCCCGTTCGCCATCAGGTACGTCCGGTCGGCGAACGCGACCGTCCGCTGGGCCCGCTGCTCGACGAGCAGCACCGTGATCCCGCGCTCCCGGATCCGCCCGAGCGCGTCGAAGACCACGTCGACGATGCGCGGAGCGAGCCCGAGGGACGGCTCGTCGAGCAACAGGAGGTCGGGGCTCGCGACGAGCGCCCGTCCGATCGCGAGCTGCTGCTGCTGGCCACCCGAGAGGGCGCCCGCCTGCCGCTGGCTGAACTCCCCGACCACGGGGAACAGCGCGTACACCTCCTCGACCGCCTCGTCGCTGCCCGCGCGGCTGCGCCGGCCGCTGAGGCCGAGGCGGAGGTTCTCCTCCACGGTCAGCTCCGCGAAGATCCGGCGTCCCTCGGGGACGAGCGCGACCCCGGAACGGGCGATGGACTCGGGCGCGCGCCCGCGCACCGAGCGGCCCGAGACCCTGACGTCGCCGCCGTGGACGGGCACCGCGCCCATGATCGCGTGCAGCGTCGTCGACTTCCCCGCCCCGTTGGGCCCGATCAGACCGACGATCTCGCCGCGGCGCACCTCGACGCTGAGCTCGCGCACGGCCGCGACGCCTCCGTAGAACACCGAGAGGCGGTCGATCTCGAGCACCGGCGTCTCCGTGGAGTCCGACGCCACCGCTAGTCCTCCGCGACCGCGGTCTCGCCGAGGTAGGCGGCGGCGACGTCGAGGTTCGCGCGGATGTCGGCGGGGGTGCCCTCGGCGAGCATCCGCCCCTGGTCGAGGACGTGGATGCGGTCGCACACGTCCATGATCAGCGCCATGTTGTGGTCGATCAGCAGCACGCCCGCCTCGTGGTCGTCGCGCACCGAGCGGACGACGGCGGCGAACGCGGGCACCTCGGCCTCGGTGAGCCCCGCGGCCGGCTCGTCCATGAGGACGTAGTGCGGCTCGGTCGCGAGCGCCCGGGCGACGCCCAGCCGCCGCTCGTCGCCGTGCGGCAGGGACGACGCCGGATCTTCCGCGCGCCGGTCGAGGCCGAGGAGGCCCAGCAGCTCGCCGGCACGCTGCCTCGCGGCACGCGGCCCGGTGCCCGTCCCGATCGCCGCGATCTCGACGTTCTCCCGCACCGACAGGCTCCGGAACGAGCGGCTGTGCTGGAAGGTGCGGGCGAGGCCGGCCCGACCCCTGCGATGCGCCGGCCAGCGCGTCACGTCCTCACCGTCGAGCTCGACCGTTCCCGCGGTGGGGGCGTCGAAGCCGCTGAGCACGTTGACGAGCGTCGACTTGCCGGCGCCGTTCGGGCCGATCAGCCCGACTACCTCGTTGCGGCGCAGGTCGATCGTGACCCCGTCGAGCGCCTGCACCCCCTCGAACGAACGCGACACGGCGGTGGCCCGGAGTGCTGCTCCGGGCCACCGCTCCCCGTCTGACTGGGCCGACTCGGTCAAGCTCTAGATCTTCGGGACGGCCTTCGCCTTCACCGTGGCGACGATCTTCGGCTTGCCGTTCTGGATGCGCAGCACGCGGTACTGCCGACCGAACACCGTGTGGAGCTGCGGCGAGAAGCTGACGAGCCCGGAGATCGTCGGCACGTTGTGGAACCGCTGCATCTGCGCTGCGAGGCGGGCACCGTTCGTCGAGCCCTTCGCCCGCTTGATCGCGGTCACGATGCCGTCGATCGCGGCGGCGCCCGTGACGAAGCCACCGGTGCCGGCCTTCACCTTCTTCGCGAGGGCGTTGACGGCCTTGCTCGGATCATCCCCGAACGCCGACGCATACGTGACCGCGTAGTAGTTCGAGATCGACGGGTCCTTCGGCAGCCAGTACGTGCCGTCGCCCGCCCACGAGTTGAGGATCGGCACGTCGTTGCCGAGCGTACGGAGACCGGCGACGAGGGCTGGGAGCTCACCGAACGACGTCGAGGTCACGACGACGTCCGCGTCGACGCTGTTGAGCCTGCTGACGGCGTTGTTGACGTTGTTCGCCCCGGTCGCGTAGCTCTCCCGGTCGACGATCTTGCCGCCCAGCTGCGTGAACCGGGCCTCGAACGCCTGCACGACGTTCTTGAAGTAGACGAGCAGCGTGTTCGTGGCGGTCGCCGCCGTCTTCCAGCCGCGGCTCCAGGCGTACTGAGCCATGGCGGAGCCCTCGTCCTGCGCGACGTTGCCGAAGCTGAACGCCAGCCGGCCCTTCGCGCCGAACCGCTTCGGCCCCATCTGGTCGGTGCCGATGCACGGCGCCACCGCGAGGATGCCCTTGTTGATCGCCTCCTGCACGACCGGCGTCGCGTAGTCGACGTCGCACGTGGTGAACACGATGTCGGCGCCGTTGCCAATCAGGCTCGCCGCGCAGGACTTCGCCTTCGCCGGGTTGTTGTTCTGCGTGTCGCAGGTGCGGATCTGGAGCTTGCGCCCGAGCACGCCGCCCCGCGCGTTGACCTGGTTGACGCGCACCTTCGCCGCGGCGAGTGCCGGGCCGTCGAACGGCGCCATGTTGCCCTTGCTGTCGAACGCCCAGCCGATCACGATCGGCTTGGACTGGGCGGCGGGCGCCGTTGCGGCAGTCGCCGCTAGGACCGCCGCGAGCGTCGCGAGGAGCGCAACCAGCGCTCCGGTCTTGCTGTGTCTCATCACGCCTCCTGGGCTTGACGGGTGGACGGTTGGGGCCAGGACTCTTCCTTTGCCTTGACGAGGCGGAGCAACGCCGTGTGCAGCGGCACCGGGACCCCGTGTCGCTCCGCTTCGCGGACGAGCGAGCCGGTGATCAGATCGATCTCGGTCGTCCTGTGTGCTTCGACGTCCTCCAGCATCGACGGATAGTGGGCGTACCCGCGCTGCGTGGCGAGCACGTTCATCTCCCACGGGTCCTCGTACAGCTCGATGCCGGCCGCCGCCGCGACCTCCTTGCCCTCGTCGATCAGGTCGTGGACGAGATGACCGAGATCCGCCGGCGTCTCCTCCCGCGCGAAGTGCTCGTCGTGCGGAAGCCCGGTCAGGGCGGCGACGGCGTTCACGGTCGCGTTGAAGATCAGCTTCGACCACTGCGCGGGCCGTAGGTCCGGGAACGTCTCGGCCTTCAGGCCGGAGCGCCGCACGAGGTCGCCGATCTCCTCGACCCGCGCAAGCGGCGTGTCCTCGTACGGCCCCATCCAGGTCGCGGTGTCGAGGATGTACTCGATCTCGGTGTCCGAGTGCTTCGTCCCGGACATGAACGTCACCGCCGAGACGAGCTGCCACTCGCCGTGCGAGCGGACGACCTCCTCGGCGCCGAGACCGTTCAGCGTCGTCATCAGCATGGCCTCCGGGAATCGCCCCTCGAGCGAGGCGGCGGCGTCCTCCAGCCCGTCCGCCTTCGTGGCGACGATGCCGAGGTCGAAGTCGGGCAGGTCGTCGGGGTCTGCGGCCGCGTGCACGCTCGCGTGGCGGTCGCTCCGCCCCGTCACGAGGAGGCCCTCCCGGTTGAGCGCGTCCGCGTGCTCCTGCCGGCGGGTCAGGACCGACACGTCCGCGACGTCGGCGAGATGCCCTGCGAAAAGGCTCCCGATCGCTCCTGCGCCGATCACGCAGACTCGCTCGATCACGACGGGCCGCTCCAGGGAACCCTGCAGCCGGACGCATCGAGGGACCACGCGCCGCCGGCGCCGGCGCCGGCCGGCGCCGCGCCCGCGGCCCGGCGCGGCGCGGTCGGATCTCTCGGAGCGTCCACTAGCCTGCCTGGGCGAGCTCGGCCGGCGTCGAGGAGCGGACACGGGGCATGACCGCCGCCGCGAAGAGCTCCTGGTTCTTGATCGCCATCCAGTGCGGCGCGCCGCCCGCGTTGACCGTGATCCCGATCTCCGAGATGCCCGGACAGAGCTTCCGGGTCTCCTCGATGCGCTCGACGATGTCGTCGGGCGTCCCGACCCAGACGTAGTCGTCCTCGACCAGCTGCTCGAACGGCACCTCGGCGAGCTGCTCCATGATCCCCGAGGCGTAGAAGCCGTATCCGGCCTTGCCGAGCGCGTCCGCCGACGGCTTGTCGTACTCGAGCAGCGGCGAGCTGTTGCCGTAGATGAAGCCCGTCACCCAGTCGCGCGCCTCGCGCAGCGCCGTCTCGCGATCGTCGTCGAGGTGGCACGCGTGGATCCAGACGATGTCGGGGGTCGTGCCGTGCTCGGCGCACTTCGCGCGGTAGAGGTTCAGCTGCTCCTCGAGGGCCTTGTACGGGAGGAGCGGCGGTACCGCGACGCCCCACCCGTGCTCGGCCGCGAGCTCGTACGTCCGGTCGGACGTGCCGCCGAGGAAGATCCTGAAGCTCCGGGTCGGGAACGGGACGACGTGCGAGTCGGCGACCTCGAAGTACGTGCCCTCGTGCGAGAACCGCTCGTTCCCGAGCGCGGTGAAGAGGAGGTCGACCGCCTCCTCGTAGCGGGGTCGGGCGTGCTCGTCGAGGGGCACGCCGGCCTTTTCCGGGATCCATCCGTGGCCGCGGCCGACGCCCCACTCGTACCGGCCGCCGGTGAGGATGTCGGTCACCGCGATCGCCGACGCCAGCACCATCGGGTTGTGGTACGGGAGCGCGTGCAGCATCGTGCGGAAGTGGATGTTCCGGGTCCGCTGCGCAGCGGCGGCGAAGAGGGCCGTCGGGTGCGCCGAGATCGAGAACTTCGGGAAGAAGAAGTGCTCGATCGAGGCGTAGCAGTCGTATCCGAGCCGATCGGCGTTCTCGATCTGCTCGAGCACCTCGGCGTAGAGCTGCTGCGGGGACTTGCCCTCGTGGAGCTGCATCTCGGTGTAGAGGCTGAAGCGCATCTACCGTCCTCTCTCCGCGTGACATGTCAACCGAGCGAGTATCCCGCAGGCTGTCATGTCAGTCAATCGCGGGCTGGTCAGAACTCGGCCCCCCGCCACCGCAGGTCACGCCCGCTCACCTCGATCTCGCGGATCCGCACGGGCTCGGGCTCGGTGCTTTCGTGCACCGGCGACCACACTCCCCACGAGCGGCGGTAGTACATCAGCGGCGGCTCGAGCTCGTGCCGCACGCCGCCGTGCTCGACGAGCGCGACCAGCAGCACGTGGTCGCCCACCTCCAGCTCGTGAAGGGTCGAGCAAGCCGCCCAGGCGAGCGCGTCCTCGTGGAGCACGGGCAGCCCGGCCTCGGTCGGCGTCCAGGCGACGTGCGCGAACTTGTCCCGCTCCTTCGAGGCGAAGAGCAGACAGAGGTCGCTGCGCCCGTGTCCGACGAAGTTCACCGCGAACGCCCGCCGTTCCCGCAGTGCGGCCAGCGTGCGCGAGCCGAGATCGACGCAGACGAGCACCGTGGGCGGGTCGGCCGAGACGCTGCAGACGGCGGTCGTGGTCAGCCCGCGTGGGACACCCTCGCCCGTGGTCGTCGTGACGATCGCGACCCCCGAGGGGAACGACGCCATCACCTCGAAGAACGTCTGCCTGTCGATCGGCACGACTACGGCTCCGCGTCGCTCGCGCCCGCGGGCTCTGTCTGCTCCCGGACGAGGCGCAGGAGGTCGTCGTCGCCGACGAGCGCCCGACGCTCCGCGCCGAGCCGCTTCACCTCGGCGAGCAGCTCCTGCTGACGCTCGGGCGGGAGCTCGACGTCGAGCCGGGCGAGCGCGATCCGGATCGAGTCCAGACCGCTCTTCTTCCCGAGCACGATGCCGCGCTCGGCCCCGACGAGCTCCGACGAGTAGGGCTCGATCGCCGGCGGGTCGTGGAACTGTGCGGCGACCGCGCCCGACTCCCGCGTGAACAGCGCCTCGCCGGTCACCGCCTTCCACGGAGGCAGCGGCGTGCCGGCAAGCTGGGCGACGAGGCGGGAGAGCGCACGCGCCTGGGTCAGATCGAGCCGCGTCGGGATCCCGTAGAGCGCCTCGAGCGCGAGCGCGACCTCGACGAGGTCGGCGTTCCCCGCCCGCTCGCCCATGCCGTTCACGGTGCCCTGCACCCAGGTCGCGCCGGCCTGGACGGCGGCGATCGCGGCCGCGGTGCCGAGCCCGAAGTCGTCGTGCCCGTGCCAGTGCACGGGGACGTCGAGCCGGTCGAGCGCCCGCGAGACGAGCAGCGCCGCCGCCTCGGGCGTCGCAATGCCGAGCGTGTCGACGACCACGATCTCCGAGGCCCCGGCGTCGACGGCGGCCGCGTACGCCTCGTCGAAGAAGTCGAGGGCGGCACGCGACGAGTCGACGCCGAAGAACGCGACGCGGATGCCGTGCTCGGCGGCGAACGACACGGCGCTGCGGATCCGCTCGAGCATCGTCTCCCGGCTGACCCGCAGCGCCTCCAGCTTCCCGTCGGAGATGGGGCTCTCGATCACCGACGCGCGCACGCCGAGCTCCACGAGCGCGTCGACGTCCGCCTGCACTGCCCGCGAGAACCCCCAGACCTCGGCTCGCAGGCCCGCCGCCGCGATCAGCTCCACGGCGTGGTAGTCGTCCTCCGAGACGCGCGGGAAGCCCGCCTCGATCCGGTCGACTCCCGCCGCGTCGAGCGCGCGTGCGATCTCGAGCTTGTCGGCGGGCGCGAGCACCACGCCGATCGTCTGCTCGCCGTCGCGTAGCGTGGTGTCGTACAGGCCGACGGGCGCGCGCGGCTGCGGATCGAGCGCCTGCTCGTTGATCGTTCCCGTCCAGACCTTCGTCCGGTCGAGCGTCATGCGGCCTCCGTGCCCGCCCGGTCCAGGCCGCGAAGCCCACAAGTTACAAGTTGTAACTTGCCGCTCGCGTCCAGCGTCATGCGCCTCCCTAGCCCGCGCGCTCCGCGCCACGGAGCGGCCCGCAAGTTACACGTTGCAACTTGCTCCTCACGGCCAGCGTCATGCGACCATCCCGCCCGCACGCCCCCGCCAGGCGGCGGCCCGCAAGTTACAAGTTGCAACTTGCTCCTCACGGCGAGCCTCGTGCGGTCACCGCGCCCGCACCTCCGGCGCCGCGGGGGCCGGCAAGTTACAAGTTGCAACTTGCCCCTCACGCCCCCGCCTGCACGATGCCGTCGGGGAACGGCGAGAGCTTCTCGGGGCCGGCGTCGGTGACGAGGAAGTTGTCCTCGACGCGCAGCCCGCCACCCGCTTCCCAGTAGCATCCTGGTTCGATTGCAAGAACCATGCCGGCGCGGACCTCGTCGCCTCCGGCCTGGTGCGCGTACGGTGGCTCGTGCGCGCGCGCCCCGACGCCGTGGCAGATCGGGTGGGTCGGCTGGCCGGGGTAGCCGATCCGCTCGATGCCGTCCCGGATGCGCCGGTCGAGCTCGGCGAGGCTCGCGCCCGGCACGCAGAACGAGACCGCGTCGTCGTACACCTCGACCAGCCCGGCCTCGAGGTCGCGGTAGGCGGGCGTCAGCTCGCCCACGACGACGTTCTTCGTGTGGTCCGCCCAGTAGCCGTCCGCGCACACCCAGATCTCGAACAGCGTGGGCTCCCCCTCGACCACCGGCCGGTTGCTCGTCGCCGTGAAGGTCCGGATCCCCGGCCCCGCCCAGACGAGGGAGAACCCGAGCGCGAGCTCCACCTTGCCCGCCCAGCCGGTGCCCTCGCCGTGGACGAAGCCGAGCCACTCGGCGGCGATCTGCGCTTCGGTCATCCCCGGCCGGATCACCCCCCGGACGTGATCCATCGCCGCGGCCGCGATCTCGTTCGCGAGTCGGACGCGCTCGACCTCCTGGCCGGTCTTCAGCATGCGCGCCTCCGCGAGCAGCGGGGTGGCGTCCACGGCTCCGGGGAACGAGTCGAACCAGGCCTTCGTGTAGGTCGTCGGCTCCCCGACCATCCGGTCGGTCGCCTGCGTGCCGAGCGAGAGCTCGAGCCCCACCGTCCCGAGCTCGCGCACGCAGTCGGCGGCGAGCTCGAGCGTGCGGACGACCGGCGGACGCGGGTCGTCCGGGAGGTAGCCGGACACGAGCCGGACGTCCTCGGTCCAGGCGTTCCGGGCCGCGTCCTCGGCCGACGCCTCGAGGCAGAGCAGCGTCGGCTCTCCCTCCCGGGGGAAGATCACGGCGTCCCAGCCCTTCATCCCCCAGAAGCCGGTCAGGTAGACGACGTTGTCGGGCGCGCGAGCGACGATCGCGTCGATCCCCTGCTCCGCCATGAGAGCCCGCACCCGGTCGAGCTTCGCGTCGTCACGAGGCCAGGGCATGCCCGGATTCTGTCATGTCACCGTTCTCAGACGTGGCACAGGTGCACGAGCGTCAGTCCTGCGGGACCCGCCCCGACGATCCCGATGTGGGTCCTCACGCCGGCTCGACACGCCCCGCCCGGACATGTCCCCTCCCAGCCGCGCCATGGGCCGACAGAGCGAGGGCACGGCCGCTCACCGGCCACCCTCCTCGTAGCGGCGGAGGACGCGGTCGACGAGGGCGCCGGCCGAGCCGAGGTACGTCGTCGGGTCGAGCGCGGCTGCGAGCTCGCTCTCCGTCAGACCGGTCTCCATGCCCGCGAGCTCGTCGGCGAAAGAGCGTCCGTCCTCACCCGCACGGAGCGCCGCCTCCCGCACCAGCCCGCGGGCTCGGCCGCGGCCGAGCCGCTCGGTGAGGAGCAGCGCAACGCGCTCGGCGACGATCGCTCCACCGGTCGCGTCCAGGTTCGAGCGCATCCGCGCCTCGTCCACCTCGAGCGCCGCAAGAGTCTCCGCGAGCGCGGCGGCCGCGCCTCCCGTCGTCGCGAGTGCGCCCGAGAGCGCCTCCCACTCCGCCTGCCAGGGCCCGGCCGCGCGCTGGTGCTCGGCGAGCAGCGCCGCCGTCAGCACCGATGCGTGGCCGCGGGCGAGCGCCGCGCACGCCCGGGTGCGCGTCGCGCCCACCGGATTGCGCTTCTGCGGCATCGCCGAGGATCCGCCGCCGGCGCCCCCTTCGCGCACCTCGGCGACCTCGGTCTGCGCCAGCAGCTGGATGTCGAGCGCGATCTTGGCGGCGACGCCGGCCGCGATCTCGAGGGCGGCACCGAGCTCGGCGACCCGCACCCGGTTGGCGTGCCAGGGCACGGTCGGCTCGGCCAGACCGAGCTCCCGGGCGAAGAGGCCCGCCACCTCGAGCCCGCGCTCGCCGAGCGCCGACAAGGTCCCGGCCGCGCCCCCGAGCTGGGCGGCGAGGCCGTGCTCGCGCACGGCCGAGAGCCGCGCCTTCACGTCCAGCAGCGCGTCGAGCCACCCGGCAGCGACGAGCCCGAACGTCGTCGGCACCGCCTGCTGGAGCAACGTCCGTCCCGCGAGGGGGGTGCTCCGATGCGTCCGGCAGAGCGCCGCGCAGCCGTCCGAGCTGCGCTCCAGCTCGTCGAGCACGAGCCCGAGAGCGTTGCGGGAGACCAGCATCGCGGCGGTGTCGACGATGTCCTGGCTCGTCGCGCCGAAATGGACCCAGCGCGCGACGTCGTCTCCGACCTGCGCCACGACGGCGCGGACGAGCGGCTCGGCCGGATTCCCGACCAGCCGTCCCTCGTCGAGCAGCTCGTCGAGGTCGTACCGCTCGGGAGTGCACGCCTCCGCGACCGCGTGGGCTGCGCCCTCGGGCACGACGCCGGCCCGGGCGCCGGCGCCCGCGAGCGCTCGCTCGGCGTCGAGCATCGCCTCGAGCCAGGCCCGACCCGAGACGGCGTCCCGCAGCGCGGCGGGGACGAAGAGAGCCGCGAACGGCGTCACGCCGCCGAGACCGTCGGCCGTCCGCGGCCGCCCGCGGGCAGGCTCGTGCGCGTGGACGGGCGCTCAGAGAGGCACACGGCTCTCCTCCAGGCTGACGACGAACGGCGCGGTGGTGACGGCGGCGACGTCGTCCACGGTCGCGTCGCCGAGCAACTCCGTGAGGCGCAGCTCGCCGTCCACGAAGCGGAAGACGGAGAGCTCCGTGACGATCACGTCGGCCACGCCGGCGGCGGTCAGCGGATACCGGCACTCGGCGACGACCTTGGGCTCGCCGCCCGACGACGTGGCGGTCATCGTGACGATCACCTTGCGCGCCCCCACGACGAGGTCCATGGCGCCTCCGACCCCGAGCACGTCCTTCCCGGGCACGGCCCAGTTGGCGATGTCGCCGGCGGCGCTCACCTCGAGCGCGCCGAGGGCGGCCACGTCGACGTGCCCGCCCCGGATCATCGCGAAGCTCGCCGCGCTGTCGAAGTACGCGGCGCCCGGCAGGGCGGTGATCGGCTGCTTCGCGGCGTCGATCAGGTCGGGGTCGAGCTCCTCGACGCCCGGCCGCGGACCGACCCCGAGCAGACCGTTCTCCGTGTGCAGCACGACGCCCGACCCCGGTGGGAGGAACGCCGGGATCAGGTTCGGGATCCCGATCCCCAGGTTGACGATCTCGCCCGCTCGCAGCTCGAGGGCTGCACGCTCCGCGATCCGGGCCTTGACGTCCCCCGTCACGAGCGCACCACGAGGTAGTCGACGTACAGGTGCGGTGTGACGACCGACTCGGGCTCGAGCGCCCCGAGCGGGAGCAGCTCTCCGACCTCCGCGACCGTGATCTTCGCCGCCGTCGCCATCACGGGATTGAAGTTGCGGGCCGTGCGCCGGTACCAGAGGTTCCCCAGGGGGTCGGCGCGCGCGGCGTAGACCAGGGCGACGTCCGCCTTGAGCGGCTCCTCGAGGACATGGCGCACGCCGTCGAGCAGTCGCTCCTCCTTGCCCTCTGCGAGCACGGTGCCTGCACCGACGGGAGTGTAGAAGCCGCCGATCCCCGCGCCCCCCGCGCGGATCGCCTCGGCGAACGTGCCCTGGGGGACGAGTGTCGCCGCGAGCTCGCCGGCGTTCACCGCCGCCACCGCTTCCGGGTTGGAGGTGAAGTAGGAGGAGATCCCCCGGCGGATGCGTCCCTGCCGCAGCAGCCTTCCCAGGCCTCGGCCCGGCTCGCCGATGTTGTTCGACACGATCGTCAGGTCGGATGCGTCGGAATGCTCGACGAGGGCGTCGATCAGCGTGAGCGGCGCCCCCACGAGCCCGAAGCCGCCGACCATCACGGTGTCGCCCGTCCGGATCCAGGAGACCGCCTCCTCGGCCGTGATCGGCGCGCTCACCGTCATGCGTGTCCTCCTCGCTCCGCCGGCCCGCTCAGAACGGGAACGGGTGGGAGCCGCGCTGCACCGTGATCCAGCGCATCTCGGTGAACTCGTCGACGACCGCGGAGCCACCGAAGCGGCCGAAGCCGCTGTCCTTCACGCCGCCGAACGGCATCTGCGGCTCGTCGGACACCGACTGGTCGTTGACGTGCACGATTCCGGCGTCGATCGCCTGCGCGAGCGCCAGCCCGCGGTCGGCATCCGACGTGATGATCCCCGAGGAGAGGCCGTACGAGGTCGCGTTCGCCCGTGCCACTGCCTCCTCCGCCGTGTCGACCACCTCGAGTGCCGCAACGGGGCCGAACGTCTCGACGGTGGCGAACTCGGAGTCGGGCGGCACGTCGGCGAGCAGCGTCGCCTCGAAGCACGGCCCGATCGCGCTGCCGCCTGCGAGCACCCGCGCGCCGCTCCGCACCGCCTCCTCGACCCGCGCGGTGATCGTCGCGAGGGCGTCGGCGTTGATCACGGGGCCGATGATCGTGTCGTGCTCCTTCGGGTCGCCCACCTTGAGGCCGCGCGTCTTCTCCGCGAGCCGCTCGGTGAACTCGTCGGCGACGGGCCGCTCGACGATGATCCGGCGCGCGGACATGCAGATCTGGCCCTGGTGGAGGAACGCTCCGAAGGCGCTCGCGTCGACGGCGTAGTCGAGGTCGGCGTCCGCCAGGACGATCAGCGGGTTGTAGCCGCCCAGCTCGAGCAGCACCCGCTTGAGGTGGCGCCCGGCCGCCTCCGCGAGCTTGCGGCCCGTGCCGGTCGAGCCCGTGAAGTTCAGCCGCCTGACGTGCGGGCTCTCGACCAGCTCGTCACCGATCGGCTGGGCCTCTCCGGGAGCGTGCGTGACGATGTTCAGCACGCCGGGCGGGAGCCCCGCCTCCGTGAAGACCTCGGCCCAGAGGAGCCCGCCGACCTGCGGAGACCACTCGGACGGCTTCAACACGACCGCGTTGCCGAGCGCGAGCGCGGCGGCGATCGAGCGGGCGGAGAGGATCAAGGCTGCGTTCCACGGGGCGATCGCTCCGACGACCCCGACCGGCCGGCGCACCCCCATGGCGAAGACGCCCGTGTCCGAGGGGATCACCTCGCCGAGCGGCGCGTACGCGAGCGCCGCCGCCTGCCGGAAGAGGCCGGGGACGAAGTGCATCTGGAACATGCCGAAGCCGAACGTGCTGCCGCTCTCGCGGGCGAGCGTCGAGACCACCTCGTCGTGACGGCTCTCGAGCACGTCGGCGGCCCTCAGGAGCACCATCTGGCGCACGGCCGGAGGCGTCTGCGCCCACGACGGCGCCGCGGCCGCGGCCGCCTCGATCGCGCGGCGCGCGTCGACTCTGCTCGCCGCCGCGACCTCGGACACGACCTCGTCCGTGAACGGATCGCGGTTCTCGAACGTCCGGCCGCCCTCCGCCTCGACGAACTCGCCCCCGACGAAGAGTCGGGTCTCGATGCCGGCTTCGGTCTGGGTGCTCATGCGTTGCTCCTTTCCGCACGCTCAGCGCAGGTCGACGGGACTCGCGACCACGCCGGGCTCCGTAACAGGGACGGCCGGGCCCGCCGGCCGACCGGGGACCGCCGACGAAGCGCTCGCTCCGCCCACTGTCCGCGTCGGTCGTGGATCATCGGTCGACGGGGCTCAGCCGACGCCGAACGCCCACCTGCTCGCCGGCCGCGGCCGGCGGGACGAGAGCTGCGAAAAGACGCCTGCCGAGGCGACCCCCCGATCCCGCATCGAGGACGGCGAGATCAGCGGGCACCGATACCCCCGCACGTGACAGTCGGTCGCTCGTCTCGGACGGATCGCACGCCCGGCGACGCTAACGCCGCTCCTGTCGAGTTGTCAAGACAGCGTCCCACTATGTAGAACATACGGGTGGCCGGGGAGCGCGCAGCGCGAACGTCCCAATCGCTCGAGCGGGGCCTGGCGATCCTCTCGTCGTTCTCGTCGGGGCGCCAGCTGATCGGCACGAGCGAGATCGCCCGCGAGCTCGGCCTCACGCGCAGCACGGCGCACCGGTACATCGCCACCCTGAGCCGGCTCGGCTACCTCCAGCAGGACGGCGTGACGCGCCGGTACGGCCTCGGCCCGCGCGTGCTCGACCTCGGGTTCACCGCGATCAACTCGATGGAGCTCCGGCACGTCGCCGCGCCGCAGCTCCGCCGTCTCTGCGACGAGACCGGCCACACGGTGAACATGGCGATCCTCGACGAGACCGACATCGTCTACGTCGAGCGCGTCCGTGCGTCGCGCGGCCGCCAGAACGAGATCGACCTCGACCTCCACGTCGGCTCCCGGCTCCCGGCGTACTGCACGTCGCTCGGAAAGGTGCTGCTCGCGTACCTCCCGCCCGAGCGGCGCGACGAGATCCTCGACGCGGTGCTCCTCGCCCGACGGGGGCCGAACACGATCACGAGCAGGCGCGAGCTGGTGGCGGAGCTGGAGCGCGTCCGCGCGGCCGGGATGGCCGTCAACAACGAGGAGCTCGCCTACGGCCTGCGCTCGATCGCCGTGCCCGTGCTCGCCGCGTCGGGCGAGGCGGTCGCCGCGGTGAACCTCGCCGCGCACAGCGCGATGGCCTCGATCGACGACCTCGTCGAGCGCCTCGGACCGACGATGCAGCGCGCGGCGGCGGAGATCTCCGCCCAGCTCGGGTACCGCCCGGCCGCGCCGCTCGCCGGCGCCTGACCGCGACGCGGGTCTACCCGCCCCAGATCTCCTCTGCCGCCTCGACGACCAGACGGAGCTTCGCCACCTGCTCCTCGTCGCTCAGCTCGTTGCCGTCGACGGTCGACGAGAACCCACACTGGGGCGAGAGGCAGAGCTGGTCGACCGACACGTAGCGGCTCGCCTCCTCGACGCGACGCTTCAGCTCGTCCTTCGTCTCGAGCGCGCCGCGCTTCGTCGTCACCAGGCCCAGCACGACCTGCTTCGGGCCGGGCGGCAGATAGCGCAGCGGCTCGAAGCCGCCCGAACGCTCATCGTCCCACTCCATGAAGTAGCCGTCCACGTCGAGCTCGTTGAAGAGCGCCTCGGCGACGTGGTCGTACCCTCCTTCGGCGAACCACGAGGACCGGAAGTTGCCGCGGCACATGTGCGTGGTGACCGTCATCCCCTCGGGCCGCCCCTCGAGCGACTCGTTGATATGCCGGATGTACTCGACGTGCTGGCGCTCGGGGTCGCCCCCGATCGAGGCGACGTAGCGCTGCTGCTCGGGGTCGTTCAGGTAGGCGAGGCTCGTGTCGTCGAGCTGGAGGTACGTGCAGCCGAGCTCACCCAGTCGACGCACCTCCTCGCGGTACGCGGCGGTCAGGTCGCTCCAGAACCCGTCGAGATCCGGGTAGACGGACCCGTCGATGGCGGCCCGGCCGCCGCGGTAGTGGACCATGCTCGGCGACGGGATCGTCAGCTTGGGCGTCGCGGTCGAGACGCATCCCTGCAGGAAGGAGAACGCGTCGCCGAAGATCGTCTCCGAGACGCCCACCTTGCCGTTCACGTGGAGGGCAGGAGCCTCGAAGGTGACGTCCCCGCGCTCGTTGTGGAACGAGAGCGTGACGGTGTCGTCGGCGGTGGTGATCCCCTCGAGCGCGTAGATGAAGTCCATGTGCCACGACCGCCGGCGGAGCTCGCCGTCGGTCGCCGACCGCAGGCCGACGTCCTCCTGCGTGCGGACCGCCGCGCGGATGGCGTCGTCCTCCACCCCCCGCAACTCGGCCGCGTCGATCCGACCCGCGGCTGCATCCTCGCGCGCCCGCAGGAGCTGGGGCGGCCGGAGGAGGCTGCCGACGTGGTCGGCGCGGAACGGGGGTGTCGTACGGGCTGCCATCGCTCTCCTCCTCTACCAGCGGACCCGTTGGGGCGGCGGCGTGCCGTGACCCGCTTCCCACGAGATCACGGGGTTGCGCAGCACGCCGATCCGCTCGATCTCGCATTCCATCACGTCGCCGGGCCTCAGATAGAGCGAGGCGGCGTCGGGCGAGAAGCCGGCCACCCCCGACACCGTTCCGGTCGAGAGCACGTCGCCGGCCGAGTACCCGAGCGCCGAATAGTGGCTGAGGATCTCGGGGATCGTCACGCTCATCCGGCTCGAGTGCGACACCTGCCGCTCCTCGCCGTTCACGCGCAGCCTCATCGTGAGGTCGTGCGGGTCGGGAACCTCGTCGGGGGTGACGATCCACGGCCCGAGCGGACAGAAGGTGTCGATCGCCTTGCAGAACGAGAACACGCCCGAGACCATCTCGCGTCGCTGGATGTCGCGTGCGGTGATGTCGTTGAAGATCACGTACCCCCCGACGTAGTCCATCGCCTCGTCCGGCGAGAACCACCTCCCTCCCTTCTTCAGCACGACGGCCAGCTCGAGCTCGTAGTCGAGCTCCTCGGTCAGGTGCTCCGGATAGACCACGGGCTCGTCCGGCCCGACGATCGCGTCGACGTTCTGGAAGAACACGATCCACGGCGCGATCTGGTGCGACCAGTCGACCTGCTTCGACTCCTCCTCGTGCTCGCGGAAGTTCCCCGCCGTGTGGAAGAACTTCTTCGGCACGATCGGAGCCCGCAGCCTCGTCTCGGCGAGCGGCACGCGCTCGCCCGTCTCGTCGGCGCCGCCCCGCTCGAACCACTCTCTCGTCGTCGGCACGTCGAGCACGGCGATCTCCTCGCCGTCGAGCACCCCGACCCGCCTCTCTTCGCCAAACGTCACCAGTTTCAATCCGGATCTCCCCGTTCGCGGTTTCTCCTGGCACTTTCGCGCGGAGCGCGAAAGTGTCTACGCCACGCCGCAGACGCGCATCGCGACCCGGGCGTAGACCTCGGCGGTCCGCGCGAGCCCTTCGATCTCGAGGTTCTCGCCGAGCTCCACGTCCATCAACCCCGACGACGTTCCGTAGTTGACCGTCGGCACGCCGTAGCGGGTGAGCGCCGAGGCGTCCGAGAACCAGCGGGTGACGTCGCGGCCCGGGCGCTCGCCGAAGACCTCCTCGTGTGCCCCGTCGATCGCCGCGACGAGCTCGTGTCCCTCCTCGATCTCGGCGCCCGGAGCGGTGACGTAGACCTCGCCCTCGACCCCGTAGTCCGGGAACCGCTCTCCGAGCGCGCGCACCAGGTCGAGCACCTCGCGCCGCGCGACGCTCATCGGCTTCGTCGGGGGCACGCGCACGTCGAGGAAGAGATCCGTGTGGTGCGGGGTGCGCGACACGCGCCACCCGAAGCCCCCCGCGATCGCGCCGACGTTCACGATCGCCCTGGCGCCCCGGTAGGCGTTGGCCGGATCGTCCTCCCAGGACGGGATCCACTCGAGGATCGCGGCGAGCACCTCGTGCGCCCGCAGGATCGAGTTCTCGTCCCGCCGACCCTCGCTGAACGCCGTGTGGACGAAGTTGCCGTGCACGCGGATCCTGAGCCAGAGCGCGCCGAAGTGGCCCAGCACGACCCGGCCCTCCGTCGGCTCCCCGAGCAGGCACATGTCCGCGACGCCTCCGTGCGTGACGAGGTACCGCGTCCCGGCCGCGTACCCGCGGTACTGGGCCCCCTGTGCCTCGCCCTGTTGGGTCTTCTCGATCTCGCCGCACACCGCCGCGAGGAGCAGGTCGCCGCGCAGGCGCACGCCCGCGTCCTGGAGCGCGGCGACGGCCTCCACGTAGCACGCGAGGGCGCCCTTCATGTTCGAGATTCCGAGCCCGTAGAGCCGCCCGTCCTGCACGAACGCGGACGGCTGGAATCCGCGCACGTTCCGGAGCCAGGGCTCGCGGCCGGAGTACGACGTGTCCATGTGCCCGTTGAGCATGAGGCTCTTGCCGCCGCCGGCCCCGACCCAGGTGCCGAGGGCGTTGGCACGCCCCTCCTCGACCTGCTGCCACTGGACGTCGAGGCCGCGGGCCTCGAACAGCTCGACCAGCAGACGGGCCATCGGCTCCTCGTCCCCGGTGAACGAGTGCGTCGCCGATCATGCGGCTCGCGATCTCGACGAGGCGATCTCGATCGACCGGTAGAGGCACTTCTCCGCCCTGCGGAAACGTGCCGGTCATCGGTCTCGGACGTGCGGCAGCACTTCCGTCCCGAACAGACGGATCTGCTCGTGGCGGTCGTCGCCCCACAGCTCGAGCATGACGTGGGTGCAGCCGGCGTCGCGGTACTCCTCGATCGCCGCGACGCAGTCGGCGGGCGTCCCGGCGATCGGCTTGCACTTGTCGAGCAGCGCGTCGGAGACCTTCGCCTTCGCGGCGAGTCGCCCGCCCTGCTCCATCGCCTCGGCGACCGGCCGGATCTCGTCCTGCTCGATCCCGGCCAGGTCGAGGAGCACGTCGGCGGAGCCCTGGATGTTCTGCACCTTGTTCGCGAGGTACATGCCGGCGATCTCGCGGGCGCCGTCGCGGCCGCGGTCGCGATCGGTCGCGTGGATCGACGCGACGATCGTGCAGCCGAGGTCGACGTCGTCGGGGTTCCGCCCGGACCTCTCCGCCCCGGCGACGATGTTGTCCCGCGTGTAGCGCACGAACGCAGGCGTCGTGATCGACGGCGTGAGCACTCCGTCGCCGATCTCGCCGCCGAGCTGCTGCATGAGCGGCGCCGTCCCGGCGACGTACACCGGGAACGTCCCACCCCGGCGCGTGCGCCTCGCCCGCGAGGGCGGGGACGTCGGCCGAGTAGACCTTGCCGTCGTAGTCGAAGCGACCGCCGCCGAGGATGCCGCGGACGATCGCGACCGAGTCGCGCATGTGGCCGAGCGGCTTCGTCACCTTCGGCGGCCCGCCCTGCTTGGTGTTGTTGAGGAAGATCTTCGATGTGCCGAAGCCGACGATGAAGCGGCCCGGGCCGGCGGCCTCCTGCACGACGCGCGCGTCCATCGCCGCCTGCACGGGGTGCCGTGTGTACGGCGAGATGATCCCCCAGCCGATCGTGAGCCGCGTCGTCTCGCGCGCCATCAGCGCGGAGACGACGGTCGAGCCGCGGGCCTCCATCTGGTGCTTGCGCCACCAGGGGTACGCCTCGGCGAGCCAGACCGTGTCCATTCCTGCCTCGTCCATGGCGCGCGCCGACGCCAGCATCTCGTCGAGCGGCTCCATCGTGAGCTGCATGACCCCCACCCGGAACGGAACCGCCACGCCCTACGCCTCCTTCGTCGCCCGACCTGACATGTCAGAGGGACACTAGCGCACCCCGCCGCACTGACATGTCAGGCTGTCAGCCGGCGCCGGACTTCGCCTGCTCGACCTCGGTCTCGAGCGCGCCGAGGACGTTCCCGACCTGCTGGTTGATGATCGGCTGCAGGACGCGCTGGCCCATCGACCCGACCGGGCCGGCGATCTTCACGTCCGCCTCCCAGGCCATCGAGGTCTTCTCGCCCTCGCCGCTCAACGTGAACGACGTGGTCATGTTCATCAGCGCGCCGACGCCGGTGCCCTTCGCGTTGAGCGAGGCGAACTCGGGCGGTCGCTCCTCGAGCTTCTCGAACTGGATGGACATCTTGAGCCCCCCGAGGCCGAGCGGGACCTTCACCTTCGCGCTCCAGTGCCTGTCGTCCGCGATCTCGAAGCTCTCGACGCCCGGCATCGTCTTCGCCATCTTCGACGGGTCGTTGATCACGCTCCAGACGACGTCGCGCGGCGCGTCGAACTCCTTCGTGCCCTCGAGCTTCATGGCGCCCTCCTGACCTCGACCTTCGCGCGCGCCCGCTCGGGATGCCGGAGCAGCTCGAAGACACGGTGGTAGGGGTTGTGGCTGTCGGTCACGATCGGCGCGCCCGCTGCGCGCAGGGCGTCCTGGAGCGCCGCGGAGATCGCATGGATGCCCCCGCCGCCGCCCTCACCCATGCCCTTCGTGCCGAGCGACGTGAACGGCGACGGCGACTCGACCGCGCCGGTCTTGAGCGGGGGCATGTCCAGCGTGTGCGGGACGTGGTAGTCGTAGAAGTTCGGGGTGAGGAGGTTGCCGTCCTCGTCGTACGTGAACGACTCGAACATGGCTGCGCCGATCGCGTGCGCGGTGGCGCCCATCACCTGCCCCTCGACGATCTTCGGGTTGACGCGCACGCCGCAGTCGTCCACCGCGGCGTAGTCGACGAGCTCGTACACGCCCGTCTCCGGGTCGACCTCGACGACGCAGGCATGGATCTGCATCGCGTACGTCAGCGTGAGCTTCCCGAACTTCCGCTCCTTGTCCGGGACGTCGAACGGAGGGCGGTAGACGAAGCGGGCGTTCATCGGCGGCGGGTCGATCGGGAACCCCGCGTTGTTCGCGTTCGGGATCGCGCCGAGCGCCATGAACGGCAGCGCGGCCTCGTGGTTGTCCGCGATGCGCGCGAAGCCGTCGGCGAGCTCGATCGCCTCGACCGGGCACTGGAACACCATCGACGCAAGGGTCTTCATCTGCTCCGCGAGCTGCTCCGCGGCGCCCTTGACGGCCCCGAGCCCGGTGACCGCGAACTGGCTCGCGTAGGTCCCGGAGAAGCCCGCGTGCGAGTTCCAGTAGCTGTCGTGGCCGGCCCGCACGTGGACGAGGTCGACGTCGCAGCCGAGGATGTCCGCGACCACCTGTGCGGCCGTCGTCTCGTGACTCTGCCCCTGTGGCGTCGTCCCGAGCGTGACCACGACCTCGCCGAAGATGTCGAGCTTCACCGTCGCGACCTCGTTGTTGCCCGAGAACTGCAGCTCCGGGTTGATCAGCTGCGACTGGCCGAAGTTGTTCGTGCCGGAGTCGAGCGTCGAGCCGATCCCGAGCCCGAGCAGCTTCCCGCGCGCGGCGGCCTCCTCGCGGCGCTGCTCGATCGTGTCGTAGCCGATCAGCTCGAGCACGAGGTCGAGCGAGGCGGGGTAGTCGCCGGAGTCGTAGACGCAGCCGTTGGGCGTCTCGTACGGCATCTGGTCGGGCTGGACGAAGTTCTTCTTGCGCAGCTCCACCCGGTCGAACCCGAGCTCCTGCGCGACGATGTCGACGATCCGCTCCGTGAACCACAGGTGCTGCATCCTCGAGTACCCGCGGTTCGGGGAGCACGGCGCCTTGTTCGTCAGCACCTGCGTGAAGTCCAGCCGGATGTTCCGCCAGCCGTACATCCCGGGCGCGACCTGCGCCCAGATCACGCCGCCGAGCGGCTCGTAGCGCAGGTACGCCCCCGCGTCGTCGAGCGCCTTGGTGCGGAACGCGGTCATCGTCCCGTCGGCCATCACGGCGACCTCGGTGTCGAGGAACCACCGCTCGTTCCCGTGCGACATCGACTGGTGGAAGTCCGTCCGCCATTCCGTCCACTGGATCGGCCGGTTGAGCTTGCGGGCGAGCAGGCAGCACGCGACGAGCTGGGGATGCGAGGTGATCTTGTTGCCGAACCCGCCCCCGATGTCCTGCGTGACCATGCGGAGCTTGTCGGTGCCGACCCGCATCGCGGGCGCCATCATGATCACCGCGAAGCCCGGGAACTGGTTGTTCGTCGTGATCGTCCACTGGGTGGTGCCGCGGTTGTACTCGACGAGCGCGCCGTCGAGCTCGAGCGGGGTCGAGTTGAAGCGGTCGAAGTGGAGCTCGGAGATCTTCACGACGTGGTCCGCCGCCTCGAAGGCCGCATCGACGTCGCCCCACTCCCAGCGGCCCTCGTAGGTCATGTTCCCGCCGCACTCCTCGTGGAGCACCGGGGCATCGGGCTCGAGGGCCTTGCGGGCGTCGACGAGGACGTCGAGCGGCTCGTAGTCGACCATCACGAGCTCGGCCGCGTCCCGCGCCAGCTCGCGCGCCTCGGCGACCACCGCGGCGACCGGCTCACCGACGTAGCGCACCTTGCCGACGGCGAGCGCGTAGTCCTTGATGCTGCCGCCGGGCTCCGCCGCGATCTGGAAGAACGGGTCGGTGAGGATCGCGACCTCGTCGCCCGTCAACGTGCCGTAGACGCCCGGCAGCTCGAGCGCCGCCGAGACGTCGATCGAGAGGATCCGGGCGTGCGGGTAGGGCGACCGCACGAAGTGCAGGTAGCCCATGCCGTGGCGCTTGACGTCGTCGAAGAAGACGCCCTGTCCCTCGACCAGCCGGCGGTCCTCCTTGCGCGGGACGTTCTGACCGACGAAGCCCTTCTGCAGAGTCGTTTCCTGGGCTTCGACCGTCGTCACTCGGGCACTTCCCCTCGGGAAGTGCCAGGAGGCGTTGGACGGAAAGGCGTGATTCCCATGAATCTCCCTCTCAAGATGAGACTCGGCACAGCTCCTAGCGGTTCTGTCCGACGGCCAGAACCGCTTCGACGATGTTCCAGTAGCCCGTACAGCGGCAGATGTTGCCCTGGAGCGCGACCCGGACCTCGTCCTCGGTCGGAGTCGGGTTCTGCTCGAGCAGCGCGGTGGCGCTCATCAGCATCCCCGGAGTGCAGTACCCGCACTGGAGAGCATGGTGCTCGGCGAACGAGCGCTGGAGCGGGGTCTGCTCGTCGCCCGCGAGCCCCTCCACCGTGGTGATCGACGCGCCGTCGACCTGGGCCGCGAGCACCGAGCAGCTCTTGACCGGCACGCCGTCGAGGTGGACGGTGCACGCCCCGCAGCTGCCCGTGTCGCACCCGATGTGCGTTCCGGTCAGGTCGAGGTCGTCGCGCAGGAAGTGGACGAGGAGGCGCCGCGCGGGCACCTCCCGCTCGTACCGCTCGCCGTTCACGGTGACCTGCACGAACAGGCTCGTTGTCGGTGTCACGGACATTTCCTAGCCCCTCGCTCGCTCGTGTGCCTGCAGGACGGCGCGGACGATCGACGTCTCCGCGAGGCTCCGCCGGTAGTCGGCCGACGCGTGCACGTCCGAGGGCGGGTCGAGCGTCGCGCCGAGGCCCGCGACCGCCGACCGTGCCGACGACTCGTCCACCGACCCGCCGGACAACGCCTCCTCCACCGCACCGGCGCGGACGGGCACCGCCGCGACGCAGCCGAGGGCGACGCGCCAGGTGCCGTCGACGACCGAGGCCGCGGCGTTCGCCACGTACGTGCCGTGCGCGCCGAGGGTCACGCCTGCCATCCCGTCGCCCGTCCCCTTGCCGCCCGCCGGCACCGTGATCCTCGTGAGCAGCTCCCCCTCGCGCACCGTCGTCTCGAACACGCCGACGAAGAACTCCTCGGCCGGGACGACGCGCTCGCCGTCGACCCCTGCGACCGTCATGGCGGCGTCGAGCGCGACGAGGAGCGGGGGAAAGTGGTTCGTGGGGTCGTTGACGCAGATGTTGCCCCCGAGCGTGCCGCGGTTGCGCACCTGCACGTCCGCCACGGTCGCGGCGACCTCCGCGAGGATCGGCCGGGTGACCTCGACCTCTGACGAGCCGATGAGAGCCGTGAGGGTGGTCATGGCGCCGATCTCGAGCGACGAGCCCGAGACCGAGATCGTGCGGAGCTCGTCCAGGGAGCCGAGATCGACGAGCACGTCGGGCGACGCGGTCCGTTGCTTCATCACGTTGAGGAGCGTCTGCCCGCCGGCGAGGGCGCGTGCCCCGTCGTGCTCGGCGAGCAGGGAGACCGCCTCGTCGACCGTCCCCGGGCGCACGTAGGAAACCTCGCGCAACAGCATGACGCCGATTCTGTCACACGCGCATCCGTGACATGTCAATGACCGTCACCGCCGCACGGCACCGCCGCCGTGGCGTCCGCGCAGCAGCGAACCGACGGGAGAGCGGCCGGGCGGCCGCCCTCCCGTTCGACCCGAGTGGGCCGGGCTCGACCGTCCGTCAGCCGGCGCGAACGACGTGCCAGCCGTCGACGCCGTCGCACTTGACGACCCCGCGCGTGTCGCCTTCGTACGTGTACGCGGGCAGGCCGTTGACGGTCAGCTGGAGCTTCTTTCCGCGCTTGATCGTCCCGAAGGTCGCCATGACGCCCTTCACGTGCTTGCCGACGCGATGCGTGACGTAGACCGCCGGCCACTGCTTGAGGCACGTGCCCTTGCAGCGGATCTTCCCCCCCGCCTTCTTCTCGACGTCCCAGTAGTAGATGCCGATCTTCTTCGGCGTCGCGATCACCTTCTTCCCCGCGAGGTTCGACTTCATCTCGATCGCGGGCGGCGCCATGCCCGTGTCGAGCGCGAGGGCGGCGGTCGGCACCACCACCGCCGCGACCAGCGCGACGGCGAGCAGTCGGAGAGCGTGTGTCATCGGGGTCGTACCTCCAGGTCGGGATGGAGCGCGATGCGCGCCGACCGAGCTTGCCCGGACGCGGGACGTCCGGGCCCGGTGTTCGTGGACTCGTAAGAGAAGGTTCACGTCCGTGCAATGAATCGCTCCGGCCCGCGGGGACGTGCGCAGCCCGCACGTGCGACGCGGGAGGTCGAGGGGCATGCCGTGCTAGCGTCGCCGCGTGACGACCTGCGACGCGGTGCTCGTCGGCTCGGGCATCAACACGCTCACCGCCGCAGCGTTGCTCGCGCGCGACGGCTGGCACGTCTGCGTGCTCGAGCGGTCGGACCGGCTCGGCGGGGCGATCAGGACGGAGCCGGACTACACGCTGCCCGGTTTCACCCACGAGGTGATGAGCTCGTGGCATCCGCTCTTCCAAGGCTCCGCGGCGTACGCGGAGCTCGCCGACGACCTCCACCGGCGCGGTCTTGAGTACGTCAACACCGAGCTTCCGACGGCGACGGCGTACCCGGACGGCACCGCGATGGTGCTCCAGACTGCGCTCGACCGGAACGTCGCGGAGTTCGAGCGGTTCGCCGAGGGGGACGGTGCGGCCTGGGAGCGGCAGTTCGAGGAGTTCATGGCCCACGCCGAGCTCAGCTTCGGCGTGCTCGGAACCGAGCTCTGGTCACCGTCGGGGCTCGGCCTGGGCCGGCGGATGCTGCGCCGGCTCGGCCGCAGGGGGCTCCTCGAGTTCGCGGGTCACGCGCTCGGGACGTGCCGCGACTGGACGACCGCCACCTTCCGCTCCGAGCAGGCGCACGGCCTGCTCGCCCCCTGGGTCCTGCACACCGGCCTCGGGCCGGACAACGCCGTCTCGGGGTTCATGACGCAGGTGATCGCCTGCGCGATCCAGCTCGGGGGGATGCCTGTTCCGGTCGGCGGCGGCATCCGGCTCGTCGACGCGCTCGCCGGGATCGTCCGCGACGCGGGCGGCGAGCTGCGCACCGACGCCGACGTCGAGCGCATCACGGTCTCGTCGGGACGCGCCACGGGCGTCGTCCTGCGCGGCGGAGAGACGGTCCACGCGACGCGGGCCGTCGTCGCGGGGGTCACGCCGACCCAGCTCTACGAGGCGCTGCTCGAGCCGCGTGACACCCACGCGGACGTCCGCGAGGCCGCGTCCCGTTACCGCTACGGGCGGGCGGGAATGCAGATCCACCTCGCCCTGGACGAGCCGCCGCGCTGGAGGGGCGAGGACTCCGAGCGGCTGGGACGGACCGCGATCGTCCACGTCACGCCGGGCCTCGACGGCGTCTCCCGGGCCGTCAACGAGGCGGAGCGGGGCCTCCTGCCCGCGGAGCCGACGATCGTCGCGGGACAGCCGTGCGCGGTCGACCCCTCCAGGGCACCCGAGGGAAAGTGGATCGTCTGGATCCAGCTGCAGGAGCTGCCGGCGGGGCGCGTCAGGGGCGACGCGGCGGGCGAGCTGGACGTCGGCGACGGCTCGTGGACGGAGGATCTGCGCGAGGCGTACGCCGACCGGATCACCGCGCGACTCGGGGACGCGATCGAGAACCTGGGGCCGGCGACGCTCCGCCGCGTCGTCCTCTCTCCGGCCGACCTCGAGGAGCTGAACCCGAACCTCGTCGGCGGCGACATCTACGCGGGCAGCTGCGCGCTCGACCAGAACCTCCTCTGGAGGCCGTTCGCCGCCTCCCCGGGCCACCGCACGACCGTCGAGGGCCTGTGGCACGTCGGCGCGAGCACGCACCCCGGCCCCGGGCTCGGCGCAGGCTCGGGCTACCTGGTCGCGAAGGAGCTCACGAAGCCGCCGCTCCCGCGCCGCCTCCTGGGACGACTCCCCCGGCGCTCGTGAGGCTGTCGCTCTCGACGATCTCGACCCTGAACGCGACCTTCGCGGAGGACGTCGCCGCCTACGCCGCCGCCGGCTTCGACGCGATCGGCCTCTGGGAGATGAAGCTGCCCGCCGACGACGAGGCGAACCTCGCGCTCCTGCGCGCGGCCGGGCTCGAGGTCGCGAACTGCATCCCGACCGTCCCGTCGTTCCTCCAGCTCGGGATCCCCGGGCTCGAGGGACCCGAGGATCCCGCGGAACGGACCCGGGCGATCTGCGCGTCGATCCGGAGGCTCGCCCGCTACGACCCGGAGTGCATCGTCGTCCTGAGCGGCCCGCTCGGCGCGCTGTCCGAGCACGAGGCGCGCACGGTCGTTCTCGACGGGCTCCGGCGTGCCGCCGGTGTGGCGCGCCAGGAAGGCGTGCGACTCGGCTTCGAGCCGATCCATCCGGCGCAGCGGGCGTCGACCGCGTTCGTCTGCTCGGTGGAGGACGCCCTCGCCGCGCTGGACGAGGCCGGTCTCGAGGACGTCGGGCTGATGGCCGACAGCTACAACCTCGCAGGAGAAGGCCCCGGAGACCTCGTGCGCGTGGTCGAACGGATCGCCGGGCTCCATCTCGCGGACTGGCCGACCGAGGACCTCGGGCCTGGCGCACGCGTCCTCCCGGGCGAGGGTCGAGGCGAGGCCGCGGCCTTCGTCGCGCAGCTGCGGGCCCTGGGCTGGGACGGGACGCTCGACGTCGAGATCTTCTCGACCCCCGAGCACTTCTGGTCACTGCCCGCCGACGAGGCGGCACGCCGCGCGTACGCGGCTGTCTCCAGGCTCGCGTGAGCGGAGACGGCACGCCGTCCGCCCCCCTCGCGCTCGAGCAGCTCGACCTCCTCTGGGACTACGACGATCCGGCCGCGAGCGAGGAGCGCTTCCGCGCGCTGCTCTCGAGGGCCCGCACCGAGCGCGACGGTGCCCTGCTCGCCGAGCTCCTCACCCAGCTTGCGCGCGCGCAGGGTCTCCAGCGGCGTTTCGACCTGGCCGAGCGGACGCTCGACGAGGCGGAGCAGGCGCTGCACGGCGGCGATGCCCGCGGTCGGATCCGGCTGCTTCTCGAGCGCGGGCGCGTCGAGAACAGCCGCGGCGACGCCGGACGCGGCGGCGCGTCGTTCCTCACGGCGTGGGAATCGGCCCGAGTGGCGGGCGAGGACGCCCTCGCCGTCGACGCGGCGCACATGCTGGGGATCGTCGAGGAGCCGGAGGCGGGCCTTGCGTGGAACGAGCGTGCGCTGGCCCTGGCACGCTCTTCGCCCGACCCGCTGGCGCACCGCTGGGTCGGGTCGCTCGCGAGCAACATGGGGTGGGCCCGTCACGCCGCGGGCGATGACGACGGCGCGATCGTGCTCTTCGAGCTCGCACGGGACGAATGGCTGTCCGACGGGCGGGACGGGCGCGCACGGATCGCCCGGTGGTCGATCGCGCGGTGCCTGCGCTCGCGTGGCGACGTCGACGAGGCGCTCCGCTCGCAGCAGCTGTTGCTCGACGAGCTGGACGACCTCGGCGAGGCGGACGGGTACGTCCTCGAGGAGCTCGGAGAGTGCCTGCTCGCGCTCGACCGGGCCGACGAGGCCCGACCGTACCTCGCCCGCGCCTGGTCGCTGCTCGCGAACGACGCCGGCCTGCGCGCCGACGAGCCGGAACGCCTCGCGCGGCTCCGCGCGCTCGGGCTCGGCGAGGACGCTCAGACCGAGCCGTAGAGCCCCAGGATCACCGCGACGTACTGCTTCGTGTCGTCGAACAGGCCGCGCTGCCGAACCGCTCGCGCGCCCTGGTAGTACCCGGCGAGCGCGAGCCGCACGTCGCCGGCGAACTGGTCGAGCTGCCAGCGCAGGTACCTGACGCCGGCACGGACGTTCCCGTCGTAGGTCCGCGGGGTGACCTCGCCCAGCAGCACCGTGTCCACCCACTGCCACGTCTGCGGAAGCAGCTGCATCACGCCGATCGCCCCCGCGCTGGAGACGACGTCCTCCTGGAAGCCGGACTCCATCCACGCCAGCGCCCGTGCGAGCTTCGGGTCTACGCCGTACTCGCCGGCCCAGCGGTCGATGGAGGCCTGCACCGTGCCACGGGCCACGGAGGGACCGGTCGACTCGAGATGAGCCGACGGAGGCAGCGTCAGCCGCTGGCCCGGGACGATCGTCGACATCAGCTGCAGGTGGTTCGTCTGGGCGAGCCGCCAGGGGCTGACGTGGTAGCGCTGCGCGATCGAGAAGAAGCTGTCACCCGCGACCACGGTGTGCGCGAGCCTCGGCGTGGCCGGCGTCGTCCGCTTCGCGACGGGCCGCGCGCCGGGAACCCGGAGCTTCTGACCCGGCGTGATCACGCTCGACAGCGTCAGCCCGTTCGCCCGCGCCAGCGACGCCGCGCTCACCCCGTACCGACGCGCGATCACCGCGAACCCCTCCCCCGCCTGCACCGTATGGACGACCACCGGCGCAGACCGCTTCGGCTTCGCGACGGGCCGCACCGCAGACGCCCGTCCACCCGGAACCCGAAGCTTCTGACCCGGCGTGATCACGCTCGACAGCGTCAGCCCGTTCGCCCGCGCCAGCGACGCCGCGCTCACCCCGTACCGACGCGCGATCACCGTGAACCCCTCGCCCGCCCGGACCGTGTGGACGAGCACACGCTCGCGCTTCGACGCAGTCGTGCCGCCCCGAGCGAGCGCGCGGAAGGTCTCGACCCCGGCGATCCCGTCGGCACGGAGCCCGCGCGCCCGCTGGAAGCGGCGCAGCGCGACGGCGGTGGCGGAGTCGAAGCGACCGTCGACCCGCGCCGCCGGCAGGCCGAACGGCTTCAACCGGAACTCGAGCGCCGCGACGTCCCAGCCGATCCGGCCGCGCGAGAGGAGCCGCTGGCCGAGGAGCGGCGTGCCGAGCTTTCCGAGCGTGCATCGCGTCGCGAGGCCGACCCGGCCGGTCGCCCTGATCCGGTGGTTCCGCTGGAACGCGATCAGCGCCCGGTGGGTCATCGGGCCGGAGATCCCGTCGACGGCACCCGGATACAGGCCGTGCGCGCGCAGAGCGACCTGGAGCGCCGCGATCCTGGCGCTCGGTGCGGCGACGGCGGGCCCTGCGAGCGCCAGGGCGACGGCCGCCGCGACGACGATCACGACGGTTCGACGCACGGGGACCTCTTCTCTTCTTCGCGTCCGCCCTCGTTCCTCCCGCTCGGCGAGCGCTCCGGAGGCGGGCAAGCGGACGGCTACACTTCTCCCCCGCTGCCTTCCCCGGTAGCTCAATTGGCAGAGCATCCGGCTGTTAACCGGAGGGTTGTTGGTTCGAGTCCAACCCGGGGAGCCTCAAGCCTTCTGCAGGTCGCCGGAAACGCGCAGGACGCACGCGCGAGGCGCTCGTCCTACCCGGGTTGTGGCCTGCTCGAGAAGGCAGAGACGCTCCAGCGGATCGGTTCGAGGACAGCGACTGAGCCGGTGACGTCGATCGCCGCCGAGGCCTCCTTTTCATCGGGGCCACACGGGCAGGAACTCGACAGCAGCTCCGGTGTCGCGTCGACCATCCGCTCGGTCACGATTCAGGTCCCGGTTGATCCCGACCGAAGGTGGGTACTTCGACCGTCGTGAGGGTTCTCGAGCCCGGCCGCAAGCGCCGCCACCCCGTTCCACTTCCGGGCCTCATCGCCTGGGGCCTCCTGGTCGGCCTGGCGCTCCTGAGCGCTGCGCTCGTGCTCCGCTAGCCGATGCTGCGCCAGCTGGTGCGGTTCGACGCCGTTCTCGGAGCTGACCGTCCGCTCGCCACCCCCTGCTCCGGCGCCGTCCGCTCGCAGCCCGTCGACCGGCTCGACGCGGCGGACCCCTGGTCGCCTCAATCAGCCGAAGGTCCGGCCTCGGGCTGGCCGAACCGGTCGCGAATCATCCGACCCCGCGCCCGACGATGAGCCCATGACGTTGATGCTGAAACGCTGGCGGATCTGGATGTCCCCCGCCGCGCGCCGAGGACGCAAGGCGCACCGCTCGCATGCCGAGTGGGTCGCCCAGCAGCGCGCGCAGTGCCAACCCGAGCCGAACGCCTCGCGTCCCTGATCGCGTCGGCACTCCGGTAGCGCCCGCCGTGCCGGGACGGCCCGCTGGCGTCTCGACCCGGCCGTCCGCATGCCGGCCCCACTCGGTCACGAGACGGGTCGGAAGCGGGCCACCTCCCAGCAGGTGCGTCGAGGGCCGGGAGCGATCCCGGCCCTCGAACGCGTCCAGCGACTCGAGAGACCCCTCGACTACGCCTTCGCCGGATGCGCGACCACGCGCACGACGGTCAATGCGGGAGGGGTGTCGGCCGTGAGGTCGGCCTTGCACGCCCGCGCCTGCACGAGCAGGCGGTCGCCGACGACGAGGTCGGCGAGGAGCTTCTTGCCGTTGCGACGAACCTTCGTCGTCTCGTCCACGGTGACGTTCGCCGTCCCGAGCTGGGCCCACGCTCTCCCCCACCGGTTGGCGTGGGTCACGTCCATCCCGAGCAACGCGGTCGCCGTGCTCGTCAGCGTCCCCTTGAGCACGACGGTGACCCTGGGCCTGCACGCCGTGCCGGTCGGCGACGGCTTGTGCTTCGTTGCCGCCGTGTTCGTTGCCTCGGGCTTGCCCTTTCCGGGCGGTGGCGCCGCAAGCGCGCTCGAGACACCGAGAGCGACGGCAATGAGGGCGACGATCAGCACCCTGAGCTTCATCTCAGCACTCCTGTCTTCAGCGAGTCATGTTCCCCTGACCAGATGATGCACACCAGCCGGAAACTTTCCACCCGCGAACGGAGTTCCCTCGAACGAGGGACATCGGTCTTTCTCGAGGCCGACCTCCGGGCCCGGGCGGAGCGCCACGACCGCGCCGGGCAGCGGGCCGCGCTGCTGGAGTCGGCCTACGTGGAGGTGGTCGCGACGCGCGCGTAGCCGAGCGACCGCGTGTCGCGGTCAGACGAGCTCTGCGAGCGCCGAATGCACCTTCGTCAGCCGCGCCCGGAGCTCGGTCGCGCGTACGAGGTCGGCGCCCTGGAGCTCGCGGCGAAGCCGTCGCTCGTGCAGACGGAGCATGAGCTCCTTGCCGGTCCGCTCGTCGATCGCGTCGCGCTCGGCCCGGGCGCCGAGCTCCGCCCGGAGCGCGACGAGCTCGTCGTCTTCCGCCGCACCCTCGACGAGGGCCTCGCGGAAGCGCCGGTGAAGCGGGTCGTCGAAGTGGTCTGCGGTGAGCGCGGCGAGCTCGTCCAGGAGCTGGGGGTTGCCCACCACCGCCGCGAGGAGGTCGCGCTCGCGCTGGCGACCGGCCTCGAGCAACCGCGGCGTCGCGGACACCGTCGCTCCCGCCGCCGAGCGCGGCCCCGCCGGCGCGAGACCGGCCAGTGTCTCTCGTGGCAGGTCGAGGCGGTCGGCGACGAGTCGGAGCGCCTCCTGTCGCTCGGGCGAGTCCTCGAACGGCGCGAGGATCTCCCGCGCCCGCACGAACGCCTCTTGCCGATCTTCGGCGCGCTCGAGCGTGATCCGGACCCGGTAGTGGATGTAGCTCTCCGCCGAGCCGAGGCGACCCGCGAACGACCCCGGCGCGTCCGCCGGGTCCTCCCCCTTCGGCAGCGCCACCACCCTGACGTCGAAGCCCTGCTGCACCGCGAGCTCCATCCCGCGGAGCGTCGCCTCCTGCCCGGCGGCATCCGCGTCGAAGCAGAGGAACAACCGCTTGGTCAGGCGGCCGAGCTCCCGCAGCTGCTGCCCCGTCAGCGCGGTGCCCATCGAGGCGACCACCGCCTCGACGCCGGCCTGGCGGAGGGCGATCACGTCCGTGTTCCCCTCGACCACGATGGCACGGTCCTGCTTCGCGATCGCGGGACGCGCGAGATGGAGCCCGTACAGGACATGCCCCTTCTTGAACAGCTCGCCCTCGGGGGTGTTGACGTACTTGCCCTTGAGCGGGTCGTCCTCGCGGAGCTTCCTCGCCTGAAACCCGATCACGCGTCCCCGCGCGTCCGCGAGCGGGAACATCAACCGGAACGGGAAGTAGTCGTTGCCACGCTGGTTCGCGAGCCCTGCCGCGCGAAGCTCCTCGACCGAGAACCCGCGCTCGCGCGCCTTCGCGACGAGACCCGCGCCGAGCGAGAGCCCGAGGCGGAACTCCTTCGCCGCCTCCTCCCCCAGACCGCGTCCCGCCAGATACTCCCGTACCGGAGCCCCGGCGCCGGTATCCCAGAGCACGCGCTCGAAGTACGCGGTCGCCTGCTCGAGCAGGGCGGTGAGCCGCTCGCGCCGCCTGCGGGCGGCGTCCTGCTGCGGCGATGTCTCCTCGTACTCCAGCGGCACTCGAAACCGGTCGGCGAGCCACTCGATCGCCCCGGCGAAGTCGACGTTCTCCGTCTCCTGCACGAAGCGCACCACGTCGCCGCCCTTCCCGCAGCCGAAGCAGTAGTAGAGCTTGTCGACGGGATCGACGGAGAAGCTCGGCGTCCGCTCCTCGTGAAAGGGGCAGCGGCCCGTGTACCGGGAGCTGGAGGCACGCCTGAGCGAGGTCTTCGCGGAGACCACCTCGACGATGTCGGCCGCCGCCTTGACCTCCGTGACGCACGTGTCCTTGATCCGCGCCACCGCCGCGACCCTACTCCGCCGCGAGGCGCTCGGCGTACGTGAGCGCGAAGCGATCGGTCATGCCGGCGAGATAGTCGGTGATCCGGTCGCCGAGGGGCGCGTCCCCGGGAGGCAGCAGGTCGGGCGAGTCGGCGAGATGCTCGAAGATCGTCCGCACGACACGCTCGGCGCGACGGTGCTGGGGCTCCACCTGCGGCCCGAGGTACACGCGCTCGAACATGAACGCGCGGAGCGAGAGCATCGCCGCCCCCACCTCCGCGCCCTGCACGATCTCACCTGCCGTCTCCGACGTCTCGACGAGATCGTGGACGAGCGTGTCGATCCTGCTCGAGCCGGTCGTGCCCAGCAGCGCGAGCTCGTCGGCCGGCAGGTCACCTTCGCTGAGCAGCCCGTAGCGGAGCGCGTCGTCGATGTCGTGGTTGACGTACGCGATCCGGTCGACGACCCGGACGATCCGGCCCTCGTCCGTGGTCGGCTCGCGCGCGCCGGTGTGGGTGAGGATCCCGTCGCACACTTCGCGCGTGAGGTTGAGCCCACGGGCGATCCGATACGACTGCTCGTTGTGTCGGAACGCGCCCCCGAATCGCTCACGCAGCGCGCCGTCGAGCGCCTGCTCGCCGGCGTGGCCGAACGGCGTGTGACCCATGTCGTGCCCGAGCCCGATCGCCTCGACGAGGTCCTCGTTCAGGCGCAGGGCGCGCGCGACGACCCGCGAGATCGCCGTCGTCTCGAGCGTGTGCGTCATGCGGGTGCGGTAGTGGTCTCCCTCGGGGTCGATGAAGACCTGGGTCTTCCCCTTCAGCCGGCGGAACGCCTTCGAGTGCACGATTCGGTCGCGGTCGCGCTGGAACGGCGTCCTGACGCTGCACGCCTCCTCGTCGAGCTCGCGGCCGAGGGTGTCGTAGGAGCGGACGGCCTGCGGCGAGAGCGTCGCCTCCTCGAGCGCGCGCACGCGCTCGGCGAACGTGTCCGCCACGCGTCCGACGACCTCCATGGCCCCAGCGTACTGGCACTCCCGGCGCGACCGGCGCCCGACTCGAGACCACGCTCCTGTCGTGCCCGCGGCGACGCCTGCGCGACGGCTCAGAATGAGCGCGACTGACCGCCGTCGACCACGACGCTCGTCCCGACGACCCACGACGCCCGCTCGGAGACCAGGAACGCGACGACGTCGGCGATCTCGTCCACGGTGCCGAATCGGCCCCAGGGGAGCTCGCGCGCGACGAACTCGGCAATCCCGTCCGGGTCCTCCCGCTGCCGCCGGTCCCAGCTGCCGCCCGGGAAGAGCGTCGACCCGGGCGCGACGCTGAGCACCCGGATCGCATCCTTCGCGAGGTCGCGCGCCATCGTCTTCGCGAGGCTGATCTCCGCCGCCTTCGCGAGGTTGTAGCTCGGGCCGCCGCCACTCTCCCGGCCGAAGATCGAGGCGATCAGGACGATCACCCCTCCTCCCCGGTCTCGGAGCAGAGGCACGGCCTCCCGCGAGACGGTCAGCGCCGGGTAGAGGTTCTTGCGTAGGACCGCGTCGAGGTCGGCGGTGTCCAGATCGTCGAAGCTGCTCGCGCCCGACCCGCCGACGTTGTTCACGACGATGTCCAGACCGCCGAACGCCTCGACCGCGCCGGCCACCACCGCGGTGGCGCCCTCCTGCGTCGCGACGTCGGCGACCACCGAGTGCGTGCCGCCGGTTCCTCTAGCGGCGGACGCGGCCTCTGCGAGCGCCTCCGCGCCGCGCGCGCAGAAGACGACGTCACACCCCTCCTCGACGAGGCGCGTCGCGATCGCGCGACCGATGCCGCGGCTCGAGCCCGTCACGAGCGCGACCTTTCCTGCAAGGCGGAGGTCCACGCGGGCTAGCCTAGTCGCGTGGCCGCGACCCGGATCCTCCTCGCGCGCCACGGCGAGACCGAATGGAACCGGCTCGGGCGCTGGCAGGGCCAGGCCGATCCGCCGTTGAACGACCTCGGCCGCCGGCAGGCGGAGAGGCTCGCCGCGCAGCTTGCGGGTGAGGGCATCGACGCCGTCTACTCGAGCGACCTGAGGCGTGCGAGCCAGACGGCTCGGATCGTCGCCGACCGCCTCGGCCTGGCGGTACGGGAGCGGCCCGCGCTCCGGGAGATCGACGTCGGGTCGTGGTCGGGGCTCACGCGCGACGAGCTCCGCGAGCGGTTTCCCGAGGGCTACGCGCGCTGGCGCGCGGGAGAGATCGGGCACGACGGCGAGACACACGAGGCGCTCACGAGACGCGTCGTGGCCGCAGTCGAGTCGATCGCCGACGACCACCAGGGGGCCACCGTCCTCGTGGTCAGCCACGGCGGAGCGATCCGGGCGCTGCGGCACCACGCGGCCGGCGATCCCGGAGAGTCCCTCGACAACGGCGGCACGCTCGCGCTGGCGCTCGTCGAGGGGACGCTCGTCCTCCACGAGGGGTGAGCCGGAGCGCCGCGCGGAGGGGCGGCGACAGCCGGAGAAAGCGAATCGGGGCGTCCCGCGGGGAAGGTGTGCAGGACGCCCCTCTTCACCGCTCGACCGCAGAGGGCTGCGGGAGCAGTGAACCGACTCGCTGCGCCCCGTGCAACCAGTGTCCGGTCCGGCCGGCGAAGGGCTCGTTAAGAGGCGTAAGCGCGAGGTTCGGGTCGCCCGTCGTCGCACGAGCACGACTTTCGGAGCCGCCCGACGGCCGGGTCACGGCGAGGAGCGACCATCGGATGCGCCGCCCGCCGTTGTCTTTCTTCCAGCACCGCCTAGGGTGTGTCCGGGTGCCGCGGTTGGGGAACCGTGGCCATGGAACCGGAGGTTGGGTGTGATGGGTCGGACGACGGTGTCGTTGCCGTACGACGAGGTAGGTACGGGCGCGGCAGTCGCGGCCGACCGCGGACTCGAGCGCCGGCACGAGCCGGGTTGGCGAGGGTTTCTGACGTCGTGGAAGCTGGGCGCGCTCCTGGCCGTCGGTTGCGTGGCGGGGATGCTCGTGATCCTCGACGCGCATCCGTTTGCGACGGCGAGCATCTCCGAGCGGGTCTCGGACGGGCTCGGCAAGCCGTCGCTGTGCGCAGAGGTCGGCGCCGCTCAGCTCGACGACGGCCAGGCGACCATCTACCGGTGCACGGTGGGTCTGAACACGCGCGGCGCGACGACGAGGTGCTTCACGATCGCCGGGCCCGTGATCAAGCAGTTCAGCAGCGGCAACCGCGCGCTGCGCTGCTGAGCGCTGCGGTCGGACGCGCCGAGCGCTGAGGCCGGCTGCCGGCGGCCCGGCCTCGGGCGAGCCCGTCAGGCGTCAGGCACGGCGGCGGCGGACGCTCCACTGCGGGTTCCCCGCGTGTCCCGCCGGACAACAGCCTTCTCCGGCGCGAGCCGGCGGGGACGTGCAACACTGGGGTTGGCGGGACGCCGAGCTCGGTTCCCTCCCCCCGGGACAGAAAAGACGGCGAACCGCCGCCGCACAGGCCCGCCGGAAGCCAGTTCCCCCCAGCTCTCCGGCGGGCCGTGCGGGCCGTCGAACGCGCCCCCCGGCGCGCTCGAGCAGTATCCGACGGAGCCACCGGTGCCGCACCGGTCGTTGGTCTAGGCCCGTGCTCTACCCGCGGCCGGATCTCGCCGCACGTCGCAGACTGCGGCCCCTACCGTCCTGAAGGTGATCCTCGAGCGGATGCGTTGGTTAGACGCCGTCCGCACCGCGAGTCCGCTGCTGTCGGTTCGGCCAGCGCGGAGGACGAGCGTCAGATCGGCCCTTGGACTCGTCGCCAAGCTCGGCCCGACTGGCAACCGCACATAGACCAGAGGACTTCCTAGGTGTAGAACAGGCTTCATGCCGATGATCTCGAGCGCACACAAGACGCTGGTGCACTACCCGGACGGCACGTCGAAGCTCATCACCCTTTACGTTCGCCCCCTCGAAGGCCAGATCATTGCCCACGGTTGGGAGGTCACGAGTGTCGCGCCCGCCGAGGACGATGGCCATGGAGTCCCGATCGAGTACGAGATCTCGGTCGCGCGCCCGGCGAGCGAGGAGCGTCCGAAAGCATTGTCTCCACCTCGGTAGCTCGGCTTCGTCTCTGGGCTGATCGAACTACTCGTGGGCTCGACCACGCTTTCAAGCGCCAACCGCTAGCCTGCGCGCGGTG
>CAVPZH010000004.1:0-282087 GCA_963710125.1 uncultured Actinomycetes bacterium
CCAGAGGTTGGTCGTCATCCAGTAGATCATCAGGCCCGCGGGGAACCGCAGGATGAACGGGATGAACACGATCGGCAGCACGAGCAGGAGGATCCGCTGCGCCTTCTGCATCGAGATCGACATGTAGTACGAGGACGTGAGCTGGCTCGCCACGTAGATGACCAGGAGGACGGGGCCCCAGCTGTCGATCGTCGGCTCCGTGATGTCGACGAGGCCAAGGAACTCCAGGCTCGAGCCCGGATAGCTCGGGAAGATCTCCCGCTCGAAGTCCTTGAGGACGTAGAAGAGCGAGATGAAGATCGGGATCTGGAGGACGATCGGCAGGCACGACGACGCCGGGTTGATCTTGTTCTCGCGGTAGAACTTCATCAGCTCCTCGTTCTGCCGCTGCTTGTCGTGCTTCCAGCGCTGCTGGATCTCCTTCATCTCCGGCGCGTGCGCCTGGAGGTTCTGCATCGAGTGGATCTGCCGGATCATCACCGGCACCAGCACGATCCGGACGAGCACCACGAGCGCGACGATCGACCAGGCCCACGAGAGCCCGGCCGTGCCGTGGAACCACTCGAGCAGCGAGGTGAGCAGGTTCTCGATCGGGCGCAGCGGGTTGGCGAAGCCGACGATCACGCGCGGCTCCGTTCCCCGCGCGGCCGGAAGAGAGACCGGTCACGGACATGGTCGACTCCTCCGTGGCTCCACGGGTTGCAGCGCAGCAGCCGCCACCCCGCGACGATCCCGCCGCGGAAGAGGCCGAGCTCACGGAACGCCTCGATCGCGTACGTCGAGCAGCTCGGGTGGTACTTGCAGGTCCCGGGCGGGGTCAGGAGGCCGAACGTGTACCGCCAGGCCTGCACCCCCGCGATCCCGAGCCACCTCATGCGCTCACCTTGCCGAGAACCTCGCGGACCTGCTCCACCAGCCATTCGTGGCCACGCGTGCCCGCGGGCTCGGCGAGCCCCGGCCGGGCGACGAGGACGTAGTCGCGGCCGGGCGGTGCGCCGGCGGAGAGCTCCACCCAGACCTCGCGGAGCTGTCGCTTCAGCCGGTTGCGCGCGACCGCCGACCCGACCGCACGCGGGATGGCCAGGCCGACGCGCGGGGAGCCGTCCGGGTCGTCCTCGCGCGCGAACCAGTGCAGCGTGAGCGACCGCGTCGAGACGGATCGCCCCTGCCGGTAGACCGCGTCGAAGTCACGCGACCGGGACAGGCGGTGGCGGCGCTCCACGAGGCCGCTACGCGGAGAGGCGCTTCCGGCCCTTGGCGCGGCGGCGCTTGAGGATCGCGCGTCCCCCGCGGCTCGACATGCGGGCGCGGAACCCGTGCTTGCGCTTGCGGCGGCGGACGTTCGGCTGGTAGGTGCGCTTCACGGCAGGAGAGAAGCCTTCGCGACGTTGGTGCCCGCACCCTGCGGGCACGGCGAAGCGCGGAGTATAGATGAGGGCCGGAGGCCCCTGTTATCCACACCCGGTCCGCGGCGGCGGAGCTGTGAAAGGGCTGCTCACGCGGCACGACCGTCGCCCGAGATGACGCCACGCCGAGCATTGTCCACACCTGTGGAGAGTCGTGTGGAGATCGGAGAAAGTCCTGTAAACCGTGTGTTTTTGCGGCCACGTGGCTGTGTCTTTGCGAGGCTGACGGCCGTCCGGGGCAGTGGTATGCTCGCGCCTCCCGCGACCCCGAGAGGAGCGTCGAGCACCGCGTTGGAGCACGCCGGCGATCGCACTGCCGAGCAACTCTGGAACGACGTCTCCCGGCGTCTCCACGAAACGCTCAACGAGACCACCCACGCGACCTGGTTCGGTGCCGCCGGCGGGGCGCACCTGAGCGACGAGGCGTTCGTCGTGGTCGTGCCGAACGATTTCACGAGGGAGTGGATCGAGAGCCACTTCCTCGGCCTCCTGCGCGCGGCGGCGCGAGACGTGCTCGGGCACGAGGTTCGGGTGGTGCTCACGGTCGCGGAGACACCCGAGCCGCCGGAGGCGCTGCCGCGCACGGCGACCCCGACGGCCGAGCCGCAGCTCGGCGCGAACCCGAAGTACACGTTCGACAACTTCGTGATCGGATCGTCGAACAGGTTCGCGCATGCGGCGGCGCTGGCGGTCGCGGAAGCTCCGGCACAGGCCTACAACCCTCTCTTCATCTACGGCGGCACGGGACTCGGCAAGACGCATCTCCTCCAGGCGATCGGCGCGTACGTCAGCGACCACTCGAAGGGACTCACCCGCCGGTACGTGACGAGCGAGACGTTCACGAACGACTTCATCAACTCGTTGCGGGACAAGCGGATCGAGGGCTTCAAGCACCGCTACCGCGCCTACGACGTCCTGCTCGTGGACGACATCCAGTTCCTCGAGGGCAAGGAGCGCTTCCAGGAGGAGTTCTTCCACACCTTCAACTCGCTCTACGAGGCCGGCCGCCAGATCGTGATCTCGTCGGACCGGCCGCCCAAGGAGATCGCCACGCTGGAGGAGCGGCTGCGCTCCCGGTTCGAGTGGGGCCTGATCACCGACATCCAGCCTCCCGACCTCGAGACGCGCATCGCGATCCTCCGCAAGAAGGTGACGACCGACGGCATCGCGATGCACGAGCCTGAGGTGCTGACCTTCATCGCCGGCCGCGTCTCGACGAACATCCGCGAGCTCGAGGGCGCGCTCACGCGCGTCGTCGCGTTCTCCTCGCTCACGGGCCTGCCGCTCGACGTCGAGCTTGCCGAGCAGGTGCTGCGCGACCTGTTCCCTTCGAACGGCGGCGTCCCCGAGGTCACGATCGCGGCGATCCAGGAGGCCGTGTGCGACCGCTTCTCTCTCTCCGTCGAGGAGCTCTGCAGCCAGCGGCGCTCACAGGCCGTCGCCTACCCCCGCCAGGTCGCGATGTACCTCTCACGGGAGCTGACCGACGCGTCGCTGCCGAAGATCGGCAAGGAGTTCGGCGGGCGGGACCACTCGACGGTGCTCCACGCGAACGCGAAGATCACGCGGATGATCTCCGAGGACAGGGCTGTGTACAACCTCGTGCAAGACCTCACCGCACGAATCAAACATCGTGGATGACCGCCGACTCGTCACTGCCCCGTCGGTCGCGACTGTCGGTCCGGTGGACAACTCGGCACCCGGGACCCACACCCGGATTCCGCGTGCCAGCACGGCTTTCGTCCGTCTTCCCCGTCGTCCACACTCCCTATGTACTACGACGAAAGGTTTAGAAAAGACATGATGGAAACCGACATCGTGGAGGTCGGCTCCAGCAGCACCCGGGTGACCGTGGATCGCGACGAGCTCGCAGCGGGTCTGCAGCTCGTCTCGCGGGCGGCGTCGTCGCGCGGCACCGTGCAGGTGCTGGGCGGTGTCGGGATCCGTGCCGCCGAGGGCCTGCTGGAGCTCGAGGCGACGGACATGGAGCTCTCGCTGCGCACGACGGTGCGGGCGACGGTCGAGGGCGACGGCGCGCTGGTCGTCCCCGCCAAGCTGCTCGGCGACATCGTGCGCCTGTTGCCGACGGGCGAGGTGACCCTGGCCTACCGGCCCGACGAGGGCGTCGCGACCGTGGAGTCGGGCTCGTACTCGTCGCGCCTGAACGTCTTCGCGGTCGAGGACTTCCCGCGGCTGCCGTCGGTCGACGTGCCGTTGCAGGCGATCGACGCCGGCGCGCTCCTCGAGACCGTGCAGCGCGTGTCGCGGGCGGCGTCGCGGGACGAGTCGCGCCCGGTGCTGACCGGGATCCTCGCGCAGTTCGAGGGCGCGAAGCTGACGATGGCCGCGACCGACTCCTACCGGATGTCGGTGAAGGAGACCGAGCTCGAAGGCGGGGGCCCGGAGCTCGAGGCGATCATCCCCGCCCGGGCGCTCGACGAGCTCGGACGGGTCGCCGCCGGAGCCGACACGATCCAGCTCGGGATCAACGAGAACCACGTGATCTTCGGCGCCGGAGACGCATGGCTCACCACACGCCGCATCGACGGGCAGTTCCCGAACGTCGCGCAGCTGCGGCCCGAGGCATTCGAGGTCGAGCTCGAGCTGAACCGCGCCGAGCTGCTCGAGGCCGTCCGCCGCGCCGCGGTGATGGCGCAGCGCAACACGCCGCTCCGCCTGCGCTTCGCCGAGGGCGAGCTCACGATCTCGGCGCAGAGCCAGGACGTCGGCGAGACGAGCGAGTCGCTCGCGGTGCGCTACACGGGCGAGCCCCTCGAGATCGGCTTCAACGCGGAGTTCCTCCGCGAGGGGCTCGAGTCGGTCACTGCCGACGAGGTGAAGCTCGAGCTGATCAACCCGCTCCGGCCCGGCCTGATCAGTGCCGAGGGAGACAGCTTCTGGTACCTGATCATGCCGATCCGCCTGGCCGGCTGATACGCGCGAGTCTCGAGCGGACCCGAGCAGGGTGGGGTGATAGTCGATGAGGTCTCGCTGCGCGACGTCCGCTCCTACCCGGGTCTCGAGCTGGCGCTCGAGCCCGGTCTCGTGCTCGTGACGGGCCCGAACGGGGCTGGGAAGACGAACCTGCTGGAGGCCGTCCACCTCGCCACGCAGGGGCTGTCGTTCCGGACACGGCACGACGCGCAGATCGTCCGCCGGGACGCCCACGACGCCCGGGTGGCGATCCGCGGCAGGCGGGGACGGGTCGACGTCCGCTCGGAGACGACCCTTTCGCGCAGCGAGCCGAAGCGGATCCGGCTGAACGGCGCGGCCGTCTCGTCGGCCGAGGAGCTGCGCAGGCGGATGCACACGCTCGTCTTCACGCCCGATCGGCTCGCGGTCGTGAAGGGCGGGCCGTCCGCACGGCGGGCGTACTTCGACCGTGTGCTCGCCCGCGTCCTCCCCGCGAGGGCGGACCTGCCCACCGCCTACGGAGCCGCGCTCGGCCAGCGGAACGCCGCCCTGCGGCGCGTATCGACGGGCGCGTCCGCCGTGGACGCGCTCGACCCGTGGACGGGCCAGCTCGTGGCGCTCGGGGAGCAGCTGGTCGCGGCGCGACGACAGGTCGTCGAGCTCCTCACGCACGCGTTCGCGGAGCGCGCAGCCGAGCTGGGCCTCGAGACCGCGGGGCTCGAGTACGACGCGCAGGCGCCGACGCGGGCTGCGCTCGACGAGCGGCTCGCGAGGGACGTGGAGCGGGGCACGACCGGGCTCGGGCCGCATCTGGACGAGATCGGGCTCGTCGCCGGCGACCGGGAGCTGAGGACGTTCGGCTCCCAGGGCGAGCAGCGCCTGGCCGTGCTCTCCCTCCTCCTGGCCGAGGCGCAGCTCCTCACGGAGCAGGGCGGCGTCCCACCGCTGCTGCTCCTCGACGACGCGCTCTCCGAGCTCGATGCCGACCGGCGCCGGCTCCTCTCCAGCCGGCTCGGCAGCAGCGGCCAGACGCTCGTCACGGCCACGGGCGCGGAGGCGCTTCCACTCGCACCCGCCCAGCTCCTCGCGGTCACGCCCGGCGCCGTGCGGGCGGTCTGATGGAGCGGCTCGACGGGTCTGTCCGCCGGGCGCTGCGCCGCTCGGGCGTCCCGGATGCGGGCCTGCTCGCGGAGGTGACCCGCGCCTGGCCCGCGGCGGTCGGTGCTGCGGTCGCCCGCGCCGCCTGGCCCCAGCGCCTCGCCCGCGACGGGACGCTGCACGTGACCACGGTCTCCTCGACGTGGGCATTCGAGCTCGGCCGCATGGAGGGCGAGGTCCGCGCCAAGCTGGAGGCCGCTCTCGGGAACGCCGCCCCGCCCGCGCTCCGGTTCGCACCGGGCCCGGTGCCCGCCCCGCCGGCGCCGGAGGAGGCTCCGCGGCCCCAGCCCGCGCCGACGGCAGAGGAGGTCGCGGCCGCGACCTCCCTCAGCGCGGCGATCGAGGACCCGGCGCTCCGCGACGCGGTGCGCAGAGCGGTCGCGGCGGGCCTCGCCGGGAGCCGCGGCGGCCGTCCGGTCTGATATACTTCACAGAGCCCGCAAAACCGCTGTTTTGCAGGCATTTTCCTGTCCAGGAGGGGCATGACCGAAACCGCCTACACCGGCAAAGACATCACGGTGCTCGAGGGCCTCGATCCCGTCCGGCTACGACCCGGGATGTACATCGGCTCGACCGGCCCGCGCGGCCTCCACCACCTCGTCTACGAGGTCGTCGACAACGCCGTCGACGAGGCGCTGGCGGGCCACAACGAGCTGATCGAGGTGACGATCCACCCGGACGACTCGGTCACCGTCCGCGACGCCGGCCGCGGCATCCCTGTGGACGTGATGGAGGAGCAGGGGCTGTCGGCGCTCACGGTCGTGCTGACGAAGCTCCATGCCGGCGGCAAGTTCGGCGGCGACGGCTACAAGGTCTCGGGCGGCCTCCACGGGGTGGGGGTCTCGGTCGTGAACGCGCTCTCCGAGTGGCTCGTGGCCGAGGTCCACCGGGACGGCAAGGTCTACCGGCAGGAGTTCACCCGGGGCGTGCCGCAGGGCGACGTCGAGGTCACGGGGACGACCAAGCAGACCGGCACCACGATCTCCTTCCTGCCCGACCGCGAGATCTTCGAGGAGATCGAGCTCTCCGCCGCGACCCTGGCGCAGCGGCTCCGCGAGACCGCGTTCCTCACCGCGGGCCTGCGGATCGTGCTCGTCGACGAGCGACCCGAGGGCAAGACCGTCGAGTTCCACTACGAGGGCGGGATCCGCGACTTCGTCGCGCACGTGAACTCCGGCAAGGACCCCGTGCACAAGCACGTCGTGTACTTCGAGGGCGAGAACGAGGACGGCCAGCTCGAGGTCGCGATGCAGTGGAACACCTCCTACGTCGAGTCGGTGTTCTCCTTCGCGAACAACATCCACACGACCGAGGGCGGCACGCACCTCTCCGGCTTCCGCGCGGCGCTGACCGGGACGCTCAACCGGTACGCGCGCGACAAGGGGCTGCTGAAGGAGAAGGAGGACAACCTCGAGGGCGAGGACGTCCGCGAAGGGCTCGCGGCCGTGATCTCCGTGAAGCTGCGCAGCCCGCAGTTCGAGGGGCAGACGAAGACCAAGCTCGGCAACCCGCCGATCGAGAGCCTCGTCAAGACGGTCGTCAACCAGAGGCTCGCGGAGTTCCTCGAGGAGAACCCGACCGAGGCCCGGCAGATCATCACGAAGGCGGTCTCGGCCGCGCGGGCCCGGCTCGCGGCGCGCAAGGCGCGCGAGCTGACGCGCCGCAAGAGCGCGCTCGAGAACTCGTCCCTGCCAGGGAAGCTCGCCGACTGCTCGCTCAAGGAGGCGGACCTGTGCGAGCTCTACATCGTCGAGGGCGACTCGGCCGGCGGCTCCGCCAAGCAGGCCCGCGACCGCACCTACCAGGCGATCCTGCCGCTCCGCGGGAAGATCATCAACAGCGAGAAGAACCGCATCAACAAGGTGCTCTCGAACAACGAGATCCAGGCGATGATCACGGCGATCGGCACCGGGTTCGGCGACGAGTTCACGATCGAGAACCTCCGCTACGGGCGGATCATCGTGATGACGGACGCCGACGTCGACGGCGCGCACATCCGCACGCTCGTGCTGACGTTCCTCTACCGGACGATGCCGGAGCTGTTCGAGCGGGGCCACGTCCACATCGCCGTCCCGCCGCTCTACAAGGTGAAGCTCGGCAGCCAGGAGCTCTACTTCGAGAAGGACCACCAGCTCGAGGACCTGCTCGCCCGCGAGCGGATCAAGGACATGACGGTCGTCGACCGCGACGGGACGGAGCTCGGGTTCACCGAGGCCCGCTGGAACCGGTTCAACCGCGAGCTCGGCGACGTCGAGGCGTGGCAGGCGAAGCTCGCCTCCGACCACGGCTCCGCGGCCGCGTTCGTCGTCCAGCACCGGATCGTCGAGGGCGACGCGGGCGACGCGAAGGGACTTGCCCGGGCGGTCGCCGCCATGCCGCCGAACGGCTACGAGCTGACCGTCGCCGAGTCGCTCGAGGCGAATCTCCGGATCAAGGTGGTCGAGGTCGAGACGAGCTCGGCGAGCTTCGTCGACATCCCCGCGTCGCTGTTCGCGGACCCGGCCTACGCAGCGCTCAGGCGCGCATACGGGAAGACGGCCGAGGTCGTCGGGCTGCCTCCGTACACCGTCGCCTTCGGAAAGAAGCAGGCCACCGCCGACACGTTCTCCGCGCTGCGCGAGGAGGCGCTGGCGCTCGCGAAGGAGGGCATGCAGATCAGCCGCTTCAAGGGTCTGGGCGAGATGAACCCCGAGCAGCTCTGGGAGACGACAATGGACCCGCAGAACCGCATGCTGCTGCGGGTCGAGGTCGAGGACGCCGCGGCGGCGGACACCGTCTTCTCGATGCTGATGGGCGACGCCGTGGAGCCACGGCGCGAGTTCATCGAGCAGAACGCCCGGGACGTGAGGTTCCTCGATGTCTGATTGGTGGGTGCTCCGCTATGCGGATCACCCAGAAGATCTTCCAGGTGGCTCTCCGCAGGAGAGACACCCGTGAGTGACGTGACCGAGCCGCTGGGTGCAGGCCGGGTCGAGCCGCGCGAGCTCGAGCAGGAGATGCGCTCGAGCTACCTCGACTACGCGATGAGCGTGATCGTGGGCCGCGCGCTCCCCGACGTGCGGGACGGCCTCAAGCCGGTGCACCGCCGGGTGCTGTGGGGGATGCACGAGTCGGGCATGCAGCCGAACCGGCCGTACAAGAAGTCGGCGAACGTCGTCGGCTACGTGATGGGCAACTACCACCCGCACGGCGACACGGCGATCTACGACACGCTCGTGCGGATGGCCCAGCCGTTCTCGCTGCGCCACCCGCTCGTCGACGGGCAGGGCAACTTCGGCTCGATCGACGACGACCCGCCGGCCGCGATGCGGTACACGGAGTGCCGGCTCCAGCGTCTCGCGACCGAGATGCTCCGGGACATCGACATGGACACGGTCGACTTCGGGCCGAACTACGACGAGTCCCGCAAGGAGCCGCTCTCCCTCCCCTCGCGCTTCCCGAACCTGCTCGTGAACGGAAGCACCGGCATCGCGGTCGGGATGGCCACGAACATCCCGCCGCACCACCTGGGCGAGACGATCGACGCTGTCGTGCAGCTGATCGACAAGCCCGACACGGGCGTCGACGACCTGATGAAGCACGTGAAAGGCCCCGACTTCCCGACGGGCGCGATCGTCGTCGGCCGCAGCGGCATCCGGGACGCGTACCGCAGCGGGCGTGGCCGGATCGTGATGCGGGCCCGCGCGCACGTGGAGGAGCTGCGGGGCGGCAAGAGCGCGATCGTCGTCACCGAGCTGCCGTACGGGGTCAAGAAGGGCGGCGACTCCGGCGTGATCAAGAAGATCGCCGACCTCGTCAACGACAAGGTGATCACCGAGGTCTCGGACCTCGCGGACCACTCGGACAAGACGGGGATGCGCATCCAGATCGAGCTGAAGCGCGACGCGATCCCCCAGGTCGTCCTCAACAAGCTCTTCAAGCACACGGCCCTCCAGACGACGTTCGGCTACAACGCGGTCGCGCTCGCAGACGGCGTGCCGCGCACCCTCTCGCTGCTGGAGCTGATCCGGCACTACCTCGACTACCAGCGCGAGATCGTGACACGCAGGTCGAAGCACGAGCTGCGGCAGGCCGAGCGCCGCGCGCACATCCTCCAGGGCTACCTCGTCGCGCTGGACAACCTCGACGCGGTGATCGCCCTGATCCGCGCCTCGAGCGACACGGACGAGGCGCGGACCGGCCTCATGGAGACCTTCGGGCTCTCGGAGGAGCAGGCACAGGCGATCCTCGACCTGCGGCTCGCGCGCCTCACCGGCCTCGCGCGCAAGGAGATCGAGGACGAGCACGCCGACCTGCAGGAGCGGATCGCCGAGCTGCGCGCCATCCTCGGCGACCCGGCGAGGATCGACGCGCTGATCCGCGAGGAGCTGCTCGAGGTGAAGCAGATCTACGGGCGAAACGACGACCGCCGCACGGAGATCGTCGCCGGCGAGGACTCGCTCGAGCTCGAGGACATGATCGCCGAGGAGGACATGGTGATCGCGATCACCCGCTCGGGCTACGTGAAGCGGCTGCCGGTCACCTCCTACCGCGAGCAGCGCCGCGGCGGGATCGGCGTGATGGGGATGGACATGAAGGACGACGACTTCATCGAGCACCTCTTCGTCGCCTCGACCCACGACTACATCCTGTTCTTCACCACCGTGGGTAAGGTCTACCGCCTCAAGGTGCACGAGCTTCCGCTCGGCTCGCGGCAGGCGAAGGGCCGCGCGATCGTCAACCTGCTGCCGGTGCGCCAGGACGAGCAGATCCGGGCGGTGATCGCCACGCGGAACTTCGAGGAGGCGAAGTACCTCGTGTTCGCGACGAAGAAGGGCATCGTCAAGAAGACCGCGTTCCTCGAGTACAACACGCCGCTCAAGGCGGACGGGATCATCGCGCTCAGGATGCGCGAGGACGACGAGCTGATCGGCGTCCGCCTCTCGGACGGCGACGACGACATCCTGATGGTCTCGCGGATGGGCCAGGCGGTGCGGTTCGGCGAGCGGGACGTGCGCCCGATGGGACGCCCCGCCTCGGGCGTCGCCGGGATGAAGCTCCGCGCGGGGGACGAGGTGATCGAGGTCGACATCGCGTCCGACGACGCCGACCTGCTCGTCGTGACGGAGAACGGGTGGGGCAAGCGCACGCGCGTCTCCGACTACCCGGTCAAGGGGCGCGGCACGATGGGCGTCAAGACGGCCCAGCTCGTCGAGGGCAAGGGCCGCCTCGCGGGCGCCCGGATCGTTCGCGAGGGCTACCAGGTGATGCTGATCTCCGACGGCGGCACGGTGATCCGCACCGGCGTCGACGGCATCAAGCGGTCGGGTCGCGCGACCCAGGGCGTGATCGTGATGCGCCTCCGCGAGGGAGAGCAGGTGTCGAGCCTCGCGCCCGTGATCGGGGCGGACGACGACGACGAGCTCGCGGAGGGCGACGCCGTCCTCCCGGACGAGCCGCCGCCGGGCGAGTAGGCGCCGCCGTCCCCGGCCCGGCTACCCGGCCGGCGTGCCGCCGCGGCCCAGCGTCTCGAGGAACTCGATCGGGATCGGGAACACGATCGTCGAGTTGTTCGTCGCGCCGATCTCGAGCAGCGTCTGGAGGTAGCGGAGCTGGACCGTGATCGGCTGCTTCGCCATCACCGCCGCCGCGTCCTTCAGGCGCTCTGACGCCTGGTACTCGCCCTCGGCCGAGATCACCTTCGCGCGCCGCTCGCGCTCGGCCTCGGCCTGGCGCGCCATCGCCCGCTGCATGTCGCCGGGGATCTCGACGTCCTTGACCTCGACGATCGAGACCTTGATCCCCCACGGCGAGGTCGCCTCGTCGATGATCGACTGGAGGATCTGGTTGATCTTGTCGCGCTCGGAGAGGAGCTCGTCGAGCACGTGCTGGCCCAGCACCGAGCGGAGCGTCGTCTGCGAGATCTGTGACGTCGCGACCATGTAGTTCTCGATCTGCACGATCGCGGCCTTGGGCTCCACGATCCGGAAGTACGCGACGGCGTTGACCCGCACGGGCACGTTGTCCTTCGTGATCACCTCCTGCGGGGGGACGTTCAGCGTCACCGTGCGCAGGTCGACCTTCACCATCCGGTCGATCACGGGGATCAGGATGAAGAGCCCGGGCCCCTTCGGCTGCGGCAGCAGGCGGCCGAGGCGGAAGATCACGCCGCGCTCGTACTCCCGCGCGACCTTCACAGCCGCGAACAGGATGACGAGCAGCACGACGACGATCGCGGCGAGGACGATGAGCGCAGCAGACATCAGGCCCTTTCGGTCGTTTGGGGGGATCCTACGACGAGCTCGAGCCCGTCCTCGACGGACTCGACAGTGACGTGCTCGCCGGGGACGAGCGGGCTCCCGTCAGGGGTCCGGGCGCGCCACAGCTCGCCGCCGACGGCGACCCAGCCCTCGCGCTTCACGACGGCCTCGTCGCCGACGATCTGTGTCACGCCGACCTCCACCGGGTTGCGTCGGGCCTTCATGACCCGCGACAGCGCGAGGCCCATCAACAGGGCGAGCCCGCCGGCGATCCCGAGCGCGGTCCACAGCGACACCTGGTACGCCGGTCCGGCGGGGTCGAAGAGCAGCAGGGAGCCGAGCACGAAGGTGATGCCCCCCGCGAGCGTCAGCGCCCCGTGGCTGGGGACGAACGCCTCGGCGACGAAGAATGTCGCGGCCAGGAGCATCATCAGGAGCCCGGCCGCGGAGACAGGTAGCACCTGGAGCCCGTAGAGCCCGATGATCAGCGAGATCGCCCCCACGGTGCCCGGCAGGATCAGCCCCGGGTTCCAGAGCTCCACGACGATTCCGAGCAGGCCGAGGGAGAGCATCAACGCGATCACGTTCGGGTCGATGAGGAGGTCGAGCGCCCGCTTCCAGAACGACATCTGGACGCGCTCGACCTCGGCGCCGGCGGTGTGGAGGACGAGGCCCTTGGGAACCGTCTTGCGACCGTCGATCTGGTCGAGAAGCGCCGGAACCGACGGCGCGATCAGGTCGACGACGCCGACGTCCAGTGCCTCACGTGCTCCGTAGTTGGCGGCGTCGCGCACCATCGCCTCTGCCTTGTCCGCGTTCCGCCCGTGCTCGCGCGCCAGCTCGCCGACGTACGCGGCGGCGTCGTTGATCACCTTCTTGCGCAGGTCGGAGCCGAGGTTGCCGCCCGTCGCGGAGATCGGGGTCGAGGAGCCGATGTTCGTCTGCGGCGCCATCGCCAGGACGTCTGCCGCCTCTCCGATCACGGCGCCGGCGGAGTCGGCGCTCGAGCCCGACGGCGCGACGTAGACCACGACCGGGACGCGGACCGCCAGCATCTCCTTGACGATCGCACGCATCGACGAGCCGAGCCCGCCGGGCGTGTCCATCTCGATCACGACGGCCGCGTAGCCGCCGTCGACGCCACGGCGCATCTCGTCGACGAGGTAATCCTGCGTGACGGGGTTGACGTCGTTGTCGAACTCGACGACCAGGACCCTGGGCGCACCGGTCGCTCCGGGCGCGGCTCCGACCAGAACGAACGCCGCCGCGACTCCCAGGAGAAAGGTTCCGAGCGCTCGCCCGAGGCCCGCGTTCACGACCCCTCGAATGTACCAGCGGCGGGTATCCACGGCGGAACGGCGCCCGGGTAAGCATTCCGTGAGGGAAGGGGCGCGTCCCTTGCCGGAGAAGGCGTGCTGCGTCACTGTGGTCTCCCGTCGCATGCCCAGGCGCCTCGCCCTCGCTCTGTTCGTGGCCCTCGCCTGGCCCGGCCACGCCGTGGCCGGCCTCGCCTCGCTGGAGATCCACGAGCTTCCGGTCGGCGGGCAGCGGACGCTCAGCGCGAGCGCGCCGCTGACGCCCTTCCAGCTCGTCGGCATCCACTGGCGCGGCCCGGGGACGCTCGAGCTGCGCACGAGACGGGCGGGCGGGAGCTGGTCGGCGTGGCGGGCGGTCGTCGAGGACGAGGGGGACGCGCCCGACGCCTCGAGTGCCGAGGCACGGGCGACCCGGGGCTGGCGTCTCGGCGCGCCCGTCTGGGTCGGGAACGCCGACCGCGTCGAGGTTCGCACCCGCGGGCGGGTGACGCGCGCGCAGGCGCTGACGGTGCGCAGCCCGATCTCGAAGATTCCGCTCAGGGTCACCGCGGCCGCCGGGACGCCTCGGATCGTGCCGCGGAGTGCCTGGCAGGCCGACGAGTCGATCCGCCGTGCCCCGCCCGTCTACGCCGACGGGCTCCGGATGGCGTTCGTGCACCACACCGCCGGGACGAACGACTACGGGCCCCTCCAGGCGGCGGCGATCGTGCGCGGGATCGAGGTCTACCACGTCGAGGGCAACGGCTGGAACGACATCGGCTACAACGCCCTGGTCGACCGCTTCGGGACGGTCTACGAGGGTCGCTACGGCGGGCTCGAGCGCAACGTCGTCGGCGCGCACGCGAAGGGCTTCAACACTGGGTCGTTCGGGATCGCGGTGCTGGGCGACTTCCGCACCGCCGACCCGCCCCCCGCCGCCGTCGACGCGCTCGTGAGGACCCTCGCGTGGCGCCTCGACCTCGGGCACGTCGACCCGCTCTCCACGCTGAGCGCGATCTCATCGGGCAACGAGCGATTCAACGCGGGGATCCCCGTGCTCCTCCGCGCGATCTCCGGCCATCGCGACACGGGCCTGACCGAGTGCCCCGGGCAGCGGCTCTACGCGATGCTGCCGTCGATCGCGAAGCGCGTCGCGGCGCTCGGCCTGCCGAAGCTCTACGCGCCGCTCGCCGCCCCGGACGAGGGCGGCGGCATCCGCTTCACGGCCCGGCTCTCCTCCTCACTCGCCTGGAGCGCAGTCGTGACGGGCCCGGCCGGCAACGAGCTCGGGCGCGGCACGGGGACGGGCACGGGCGTCGACTGGACGTGGCGCCCCGCCGGTCCGATCCCGGCCGGCGCGCGCTGGCGCATCGAGGCGCCGGGCATCACGCCCGCCGCCGGGACGCTCGGCACCCAGGCGACCGCGGCGCTGCAGATCGCCGCCGCTCGCCCTGGACCGGTGACGATCTCCCCCAACGGCGACGGGCAGGCCGACACCGCCGACGTCGTGTTCACGTTGAGCGCGGACGCGAACGTCAGTGCCGACCTGCTCGACGGGTCGGGCGCCACCGTCGCGCAGGCCGCCGCGCCCCGCTGGCGGCGGGCGGGGGAGCGGACGGTGACGGTCGGCGCGCCGGCGCTCGCGGACGGCACGTACACGATCCGGCTCACGGCGAAGGCGACCGGCGGCAGGCAGGCCGTCGCAGAGGTGCCGCTCCTCGTGACGCGCACGCTCGGGCGGGTCGCGCTCGGCGCGTCGTCCTTCACTCCGAACGGCGACGGCCGCGGCGACGCCCTGACGATCACGGTGCCGCTGACCGCGCCCGCGAGCGTCACCGTACGGATCCTCCGCGAGGGAACGTGGGTCGCCACGCCGCTCGCGGGGTCGTTCGACGCGGGAACGCAGGTTGCGCGCTGGGACGGCTCGAAGCGCATCGGCCGCGCGCGAGACGGCGACTACGTGGTCTCGGTCGAGTCCGCCGACGCCGTCGGCACCTCCCGGGTGGAGCTTCCCGTCAGGCTCGACCGGAACCCGCCGGCCGTGCACGTGGTCTCCTCGGCGCCCGCCGTGCTCCGCGTCTCCGAGCCCGCCACGCTCGTGGTGCGCGCCAACGGGGCGCTCCGCCGGCTCGTCGTGCGGGAACCGGGCACGGTGCGTCTCCGCGGGATCGCGCGACTGCGAACGCTCGTCGTCGTCGCACGCGACGAAGCGGGCAACCGGGCTGTGCTCCGCCGCCGCTGAGGCCCACCGGCCCGAGTACACTCGACCCGTGCCGATTCCGGCAATGCCCTCCAGGTCCCTGGCGTGCGAGGAGGGGCGCCATGCGTCGTCCTCGGTCGCCCCGATACCTTCGGGTATCGGGACTCCCTGCGTCCTAGCCTGGCCTGCCCCTCACACACCAGGGACGTGGCCACATCACCGGAAGCGGCACCCGTGACCCCGACCCCTCCCTTCGGGCGGGACACGATCGCGACGATCCTCCCGCATCGTGACCCGTTCCTGCTGCTCGACGAGGTCGTCGAGCTCGTCCCCGGCGCACGGGTCTCGGCGTCATACCGGGTCCCGGAGGACGGGTGGTGGTTCGCGGGACACTTCCCCGAGCGGCCGGTGATGCCCGGCGTGCTGATCGTCGAGGCGATGGCCCAGACGGGCGCGGTGGCCGTGCTCGCCGAGGACGAGAACCGGGGTCGGATTGCGTTCTTCGCCGGGATCGACGACTGCCGCTTCAAGCGCGTCGTCTCGCCGGGTGAGACGCTGACGCTCTCGTGCGAGATCGACCAGGTGCGCGGCCCGATCGGGCGCGGCAAGGCGACCGCGCACGTCGGGACGCAGCTTGCGGCCCGCGGCACGCTCACCTTCGCGGTGGAGCGGTAGGCCGGTGTCGAGGAGGAACCCGTGATCGGCTCCGCGAACGGCGTCCGCATCGGGATCACCGGGCTCGGGGTGCACGTCCCCGACCGCGTCGTCTCGAACGACGACCTCGCAGCCTACGTCGACACCACCGACGAGTGGATCGTGGAGCGGACGGGGATCCACGAGCGGCGCATGGCGAGCGAGGGCGAGGCGCTCACCGACATCGCGCTGCCCGCCGCTCGCGCAGCGCTGGCCGACGCGGGCGCCGAGGCGGCGGAGATCGACCTCCTGATCTGCGCGACCGTCACGCCGGACATGATGTTCCCGACCTCGTCGGCCCTGATGGCCGACGCCCTGGGCGCGCCCGACGCGGCCGCCTACGACCTGCTTGCCGGGTGCACGGGCTTCATGTACGCGCTCGCGCAGGCCTACGGGATGCTCGCGTCGGGTCTCTCGCGTCGTGCGCTCGTGGTCGGCGGGGACGTGCTCTCGAGCATTCTCGACTGGCACGACAGGTCGACGCTGGTGCTGTTCGGGGACGGCGCGGGCGCGGTCGTGATGGAGCCGGTCGCACGGGGCGGCTTCCTCGGGTTCGAGCTCGGCGCGGACGGCGCGGGCGGCGTCCACCTCCAGCTTCCCGGGAGCGGCTCGCGGGTGTTCGAGCAGCCCGAGGCGCTGCTCAAGATGAACGGCCGGGAGGTCTACAAGTTCGCGACGCGCGTCATGGTCACCTCGGCCACCGCGGTGCTGAACGAGTGCGGGAAGACGATCGACGAGGTGGACGTCTACGTCCCCCACCAGGCCAACAAGCGGATCATCGACCACGCTGTCGGTAAGCTCGGCGTCCCTTATGAGCGAACGGTGGTGAACGTGGACAGGTTCGGCAACACGTCGTCCGGGTCGATTCCCCTCGCCCTCGCGGACGCGCGCGCCGACGGACTCCTGCGCGACGGCGCCCTCGTCCTCATGACCGGGATGGGCGCGGGCCTGACGTGGGGCTCGGCGCTGCTCGAGTGGACTGCGAGCGAAGGGAGCGTGGCATGAGGGTCGCGTTCTGCTTCCCGGGCCAGGGCTCGCTGGCGGTCGGGATGGGACGGGAGATCGCCGAGGCGGTGCCCGAGGCGATGGAGGTCTACCGGGTCGGCTCGGAGGCGACGGGGATGGATCTCGCCCACCTCTGCTTCGAGTCCTCGCTCGCCGAGCTCGTCGAGACGGAGGTGCAGCAGCCGACGCTCGTCGCGACGAGCCTGGCGATCCTCGCGGCCGTCCGGAAGGAGGGGATCGAGCCCGACGTCGTGGTCGGGCACTCGGTGGGCGAGTTCGCGGCGCTCGCGTCGGTCGGCGCGATCGGCACCGGCGAGGCGATCGGGCTCGTGCGCGAGCGCGGCCTCGCGATGGCGGAGGCCGCACGGCAGCGACCCGGCTCGATGGCGGCGATCCTCGGTCTCGAGGACCACTACGTCGAGACGCTCTGCCGGAAGATCCTCGGGGTCTGGCCTGCCAACTACAACTGCCCGGGACAGATCGTCGTCTCGGGCGAGAGCGCCGCCGTCGAGGAATGTTGCGCCGAGGCCGAGAGCCTCGGCGCACGACGAGCCATCCGGCTGAAGGTCTCCGGCGCGTTCCACAGCCCGCTCGTCGCGCGCGCCGCCGACCGTCTCAAGCCGGCCATCGACCGGATCCGGTTCTCCGACCCGGTGGCGCCGTTCATGTCGACCGTGACGGCCAAGATCGAGCCGGCACAGCGACTCGGGTCGCTCCTGATCGACCAGCTCACCGCGCCCGTGCGGTTCACGCAGGCCGCGGGCGAGCTCGTCCGCGACGGGGTCACGACGTTCGTCGAGATCGGGCCCGGGGACGTGCTCTCGGGGCTCGTCAAGCGCATCGACCGCAGCGTGCGCACGATCTCGGTCAACGACCTGGCGAGCCTCGAGAAGGCCAAGGAAGCACTCGCCTCGCGATGAGCGCGGGGAGTTTCGCCTCGCTCGACGGGAAGGTCGCGCTCGTCACGGGCGGCTCGCGGGGGATCGGACGGGCGATCGCGCTCGAGCTGGGCCGCGCGGGCGCGGACGTCGTCGTCTCGTACCGCTCGGGCCGCGAGGAGGCGGAGGCCGTCGCCGTCGAGATAGGCGGGCGGGCCGTCGAGGCAGACGTCTCGGACGCGGCCTCGGCGAAGGCGCTCGTCGAGGACGCGGGCGCGCTCGACATCCTGGTGAACAACGCCGGGCTCACCCGCGACGGCGTGCTGGCACGCATGTCCGACGACGACTGGCACGAGGTGATCGAGACGAACCTCTCGTCCGTCTTCTACACCTGCCGGGCGGCGGCTCGGCCGATGATGAAGCGTCGCGGCGGCGCGATCGTGAACGTCTCGTCGATCGTGGGGTTGCGGGGCAACTGGGGCCAGACGAACTACGCGGCCTCGAAGGCGGGCATCATCGGGTTCACGAAGTCCCTCGCGCGGGAGCTCGGGAGCCGCAACGTCCGGGCGAACGTCGTCGTCCCCGGCTACGTGCGGACGCGGCTGACCGACGTCATCCCCGAGGACGCGACCAAGGCGATGCTCGACGCCACCCCGCTCGGCCGCCTCGGGGATCCGGAGGAGGTCGCGGGCGCCGTCCGGTTCCTCTGCGCCGACGAGGCCGCGTTCGTGACGGGGGCCGTGCTCCTCGTCGACGGCGGCCTCGGGATGTAGCGTGGCCGCCATGAGCGAGAACGGATCGGGGCCCGACGGCCGGCGGCGCGTCGTCGTGACGGGCCTCGGCATGGTGAGCCCCCTCGGGACGACGGTCGAGGACTCGTGGACGGCGCTCGTGGCCGGCGAGTCCGGTGCGGGCCCCATCACTCAGTTCGACGCGACGGGCTTCCCGGTCGACTTCGCCTGCGAGGTCAAGGATCTGGAGGTGACGGACTACGTCGACTACAAGGCCTCGCGCCGCATGGACCGGTTCACGCACCTCGCGCTGGCGGCAGCGCGACAGGCCGAGGCCGACGCCGGGCTCGACATCGCGCGCGAGCCCGAACGGGTCGGGGCTGCGGTCGCGACCGGCATCGGCGGGCTGAAGTCGTTCGAGGCCTGCATCCAGGTGCTCGACGACCGCGGGCCCGACCGCGTCAACCCGTTCTCGATCGTCCAGATCATTCCCAACCTCGCGGCCGGGTGGGTGTCGATGGAGCTCGGGACGAAGGGGCCGCTCCTCTCCGAGTGCACCGCGTGCGCCGCCTCGAACATGGCGATCGGCGACGGGCTCGACGCGATCCGGCTGGGCCGGGCGGACGTGATGATCTGCGGCGGCACGGAGGCGCCGGTCTCCCGTGTCGGCATCGCGGGCTTCGGCGCGATGCGCGCGATCTCGCGGCGCAACGGCGATCCCCGCGCGGCCTCCCGCCCCTTCGACGCGGAGCGCGACGGCTTCGTGATGGGGGAGGCCGCCGCGATGGTCGTGCTCGAGGACCTCGAGCACGCACGGTCGCGCGGCGCGAAGATCTACGCGGAGCTCCTCGGGTACGGCCTCTCGTCCGACGCGACGCACGTCTCGGACCCCGATCCGACGGGGCAGAGCCCCGCGCGCGCGCTCGAGATGGCGTTCGCCGACGCGGGGATCCCCCCGGGCGACGTGGGGTACGTCAACGCGCACGGCACGTCCACGCCGGTCGGCGACAGCGCCGAGACCCGGGTGATCAAGCTCGCGCTCGGCGAGGAGCAGGCGTACCGCACGCCGATCTCCTCGACCAAGGGCGCCACGGGCCACTGCCTGGGTGCCGCGGGCGCGGTCGAGGCCTGCTTCACGATCCTCGCGCTCGAGCGCGGCATCCTCCCGCCGACGATCAACCAGGAGGTCGCGGATCCCGAGTGCGACCTCGACTACATCCCGAACGAGGCGCGCGCGCAGCAGGTCGAGATCGGCGTCTCCAACTCGTTCGGGTTCGGCGGCCACAACGCCTGCGTCGTGTTCCGCCGCTGGCACGACTGACGGCGCCTCTCACGGGAGCCGCAGCTCGAGGAGGAGCGTGTCGCGCCACACGCCGTCGCGCTGTCCGATCCGCTCGCGCCGCCCGACGACACGGAAGCCGACCGCCTCGTGCAGCCTCAGGCTCGGGCCGTTGGCGTCGATGATCGAGGTCTGGATCGTCCAGATGCCGTTCGCCGGCGCGGCCGCGACCAGCGCCTCGAGCAGCGCGCGACCGACCCCCCGGCGGCGGGCGCGCTCGTCGACGTAGACGGAGTGCTCGACCACCCCGCGGTACGCCGGGCGGCGGGAGACGGGCGAGACCGCGACCCAGCCCGCGACACCTTCGTCGTCGTCCGCGACGAGCCGCGGCTGCCCGAGATGCGCGGCGTCCCATGCCTGCCACGTCGGGACCTCCGTCTCGAAGGTCGCGACGCCGCCCGCCAGGCCCGCCGCGTAGATCCGAGCGACGGCGGGCCAGTCCGAGGGCGACATCGGCCGGATCCGCATCCACGAACAGTACGGCCGTCCGCACCGTCCCCGGCGCGTATCCCGCCTAGGGTGGCGCGCGCGATGATCGTCGTGCGACCGACACACGAGCGCTTCGCGGAGGCGCTCTCGCTGCTCCAGGCGTCGGACGTCGCCGTCTGGGGGGCATCCGACTGGACCGCGAGCGAGTTGCGCGAGGACTGGGAGCGCCTCGACCTCGACCGGGACGCGTGGCTCGTCGAGCTCGACGGTCGGCTCGCGGGGGTCGCGCATCTGCTCGACCGGAAGGGGGGCCGGTTCGTCGCCGACGCGTACGTGCATCCCGAGTTGACCCGGCGGGGCGTGGGGAGCCTGCTCCTCCAGCTGCTCGAGGATCGGGCGCTGGAGCTCCGGGCGGACTGGCCGGACGAGGAGCGGATCGTCCTGCAGGCGGCTCACCTCGTCGGCGACGAGCACGCGCCGGCGCTCTTTCGCGGCCGCGGGTACGAGCGAGCACGGAGCTTCTTCCGCATGGTGGTCGACGTGACCGACGCCCACCCGGCACCCGTGTGGCCGACGGACGTCGAGCTCCGGCCACTCGACCTCGAGCTCCACGGCAGGCAGCTCCACGCCGCGCAGGAGGAGGCGTTCGCCCACGAGTGGGGGCACGTCGAGCGCGTGTACGACGAGTGGCGAGAGCGCGCCTTCGTGCTCCCGCGCGTCGATCCGTCGCTCGTGCCCGTCGTCTGGGCGGGGGACGAGGTGGTCGCGTTCTCGCTCAACTACGCGAAGCGGAACGGCGACTGGGGCTGGATCGGGCTGCTCGGGGTCCGCGAGGGCTGGCGCAGGCGCGGGCTCGGGCTCGCCTTGCTCCGCGAGTCGTTCCGACGTTTCCGGGAGGCCGGGGAGACGACCGTCGCCCTCGGCGTCGACACGGAGAACCCGACCGGTGCGACGCGCCTCTACGAGCGGGCGGGGATGGCGGTGCTGTGGCAGGCGGACGTGTGGGAGAGAGAGCTCCGGCCCGCAGCGGACAGCCGGACGCCGCGGTCCGCGACAATCGCGGGGTGAGCGTCGCTCGCCTGTGGCTCGCCCCCTTCTTCTGGAGAAGGCGGCGAACCTCCCGGTTCCCAGCACCCCTCCCCGCTGATGGCCCGGCAGAGGTTGGCCCATGAGCGCCCTCCGGGCCCGGTGCCCGCACTGCCGCACCCTGACCGCGGTCGCGTTCGACGACGGCTACGAGTGCCACAGCTGCGGGACCCCGTACGGCGCCGGGCTCGTCCGCGTCCCACGCGCCTGGGGCGACGGCGGGGAGGCGATGGCCGGGGCGGCGGGAACCGACCTTCCGTACCCCGAGGCGCTGGTGGTCGAGGCCGACACGCTCGAGGACCAGTCCGCGGCACTCGCCGCCGGGCTCCCCGCCCGGCCGCTCGTCCTCGGTGGCTGCTGCTGTGCCCACGTCGGCGCGATCCGCGGGCTCGCGTCCAGGCACGACCGTCTCGCCGTCGTCTGGCTCGACGCCCACGGAGACCTCAACACGCCGGAGACGTCGCCGTCCGGAGACCTGTGGGGGATGCCGCTCCGGATGGCGATCGAGGAGGGCAGTGTCCGACCCCGGGACGTCGCGCTCGTGGGCGCCAGGGACCTCGATCCGCCGGAGCGCGACTACCTCGTGGAGCACCGGATCGACGACGACCTCGGGCGTGCGCTCGACGGCGCCGACGCCGCGTACGTCGCACTCGACGTCGACGTGCTCGAGCCGGGCGCCGTGCCGAGCTTCATGCCCGTGCCCGGCGGCCCGTCGCCGGCCGAGGTCGCCGCGGTGATCGGCGACGTCGCCCGCCGGACGCGCGTCGCGGGCATGGGCATCACGGGGCTCTCCTTGCGCGTGGAGCACCGTCACGTGGCGGAATTCCTCGCCGCGGCCGGGCTGTGACCCGACAGGTTCTAAGATGCCTCGATGTCGTCAGGCCAGATCGACGTCTCGATCGAGCACAAGCACGCGGAGCCCGAGCGGCGCGGCGGCGAAGGGCACCCGAACACCTGCCCGTCCTGCGGGTCGCACTATCGCGACGACGAGCTCGCAGAGCACCTCCGGGTGTGCCCGCAGTGCGGCCACCACTTCCCCGTCCGCGCCCACGAGCGGGTCGGGCAGCTCGCCGATCCGGGCACGTTCGAGGAAGAGGACGGCGACCTCCGCTCGGCGGACCCGCTCGACTTCTTCGACCTGAAGCCGTACACCGAGCGGTTGGCCGAGGCGGAGCTGGGGACGGGCCTCGGCGACGCGATGCTCACCGGCCGGGCGGCGATCGAAGGCCACGGCTGCCGTATCGCGGCAATGGACTTCTCGTTCATGGGCGGCTCGATGGGGAGCGTCGTCGGCGAGCGCTTCGCGCGCGCCTGCGACCGCGCCGCCGAGGAGCGCGGCGTGGTCGTCTCCGTGTCGGCCTCGGGCGGCGCACGGATGCAGGAAGGGATCCTCGCGCTGATGCAGCTGCCGAAGACGGTCGCCGCAGTACGGGAGCTGCACGAGTCCGGCGGCGCGCTGTTCTCGGTGCTCGCACACCCGACGACCGGCGGCGTGACCGCGAGCTTCGCGAGCCTGGGCGACGTGATCCTCGCCGAGCCGGGTGCGCTGACGTCGTTCGCCGGGCCGCGGGTGGTCGCGCAGACGACGCGTGAGAAGCTCCCCGACGACTTCGGCCTCGCGGAGTCGAACCTCCGCTTCGGCCACGTCGACGCGGTCGTGCCGCGCCCCGAGCTCAGACCGACGCTCGCGCGTCTGCTCCGGCTCTTCGTGGCCCGGTCGTGACCCAGGACGCCGAGCTCGGGCTGCGCGACCGCCTCGCGCAGCTCTCCGGAGTGAAGCTCCTGCGTGGGACGAAGCTGTCGGCCGAGCTCGAGCGGCTCCAGCGGCAGCTCGAGCGCCTGCGCGAGGATACGACGGACGAGGAGATCTGGCGTCTCGTGAAGCTCGCGCGCGACGACGACCGCCCGTACACGCTCGACTACGTCGAGCGGATCCTCGACGACTGGTTCGAGCTGCACGGCGACCGCGCCCGGCTGGACGATCACGCGATCGTGGCGGGGATCGGCTCGCTCGAGGGCCGCACGATCGCCCTCGTGGGCCACCAGAAGGGGCGTGACCTGAAGGAGCGGGCGTCGCGCAACTTCGGGATGGCGTACCCCGAGGGCTACCGGAAGGCGATGCGCACGATGCAGCTCGCGGAGCGGCACGGCTTTCCGCTCGTGACGCTCGTCGACACACCTGGCGCCTACCCCGGGATCCTCGCCGAGCAGCACGGCCAGGGCGGCGCGATCGCACGCTCGCAGGCGCTGATGCTCGGTCTCGGGATCCCGACAGTGGCTGTGGTGATCGGCGAGGGCGGCTCGGGTGGCGCGGTTGCGATCGCCGTCGCCGATCGCGTGCTCATGCAGGAGAACGCGATCTACTCGGTGATCTCGCCCGAGGGCTGCGCCGCGATCCTGTGGCGCGACGGCGAGCAGGCGCCGAAGGCCGCGTCGGCGTTCAAGCCGGATGCGGGGCACTGTCTGGAGCTCGGCGTGATCGACGGAATCGTCCCCGAGCCCGAGGGCGGAGCCCAGCTCGACCACGACGGAGCGGCTTCACTGTTGCGCGAAGCGCTCGTCGCGCACCTCGACGAGCTCGCAGACCTGCCTGCGGACGAGCTCCGGCGCACGCGCCGGGCGAAGTTCCGCTCGATGGGCGTGCTCGCGCACGTGTAGTCCCGTCTCGCGAGCTCTCCACACTTTCCACAGGCTTATCCCCGGATCGAAATCATGCGTTTTGCAGGGTTTTCGCCGCATTGGCGCAGATCGTGTTAAGGAGCGGTGAGAACGGCGGGCGCCGCCGAAGCGCCCGAACGGGGATCATGGGCCGATGACGAGCCTCGGCGACTACCGGCGCAAGCGCGATCCGTCACGAACTCCCGAGCCGTTCGGCGGGGATGGCGCCGGGAGCGGGCCGCTGTTCGTGATCCAGCGCCACGACGCACGCCGGCTCCACTACGACCTGCGGTTGGAGCGGGACGGCGCTCTCGCCAGCTGGGCGGTGCCGAAGGGGCTCCCGCTCCGCTCGGGGGAGCGGCACCTCGCCGTCCACGTCGAGGACCATCCGCTCGACTACGCGTCTTTCGCAGGCGAGATCCCGGCCGGTCAGTACGGCGCCGGGACGGTCGAGATCTGGGATCGCGGGACGTACGAGCTGCTCGAGGAGAAGCGCAACGGCGGCCTCACGTTCAGGCTGCACGGCGAGCGGGCCCGGGGCGTCTGGACGCTCGTCCCCGCGCATCTCGACGGCAAGGAGCAGAACTGGCTGCTGCTCCGCAAGGACGCTCCGGAGGACGCGTGCGGAGGCGCTCCACCCGCAGCTCGCGTCGCTGACGGAGCGGCTGCCGGCCGGGCCCGAATGGCTGTTCGAGCCGAAGTGGGACGGCTACCGGGCGATCGTGGCCGTCTCGGGCGGGGAGGCGCGGCTCACGAGCCGGAACGGCAAGGACCTGACCGAGCGCTTCCACGACGTCGCCCGCGCCGCGGCCCAGCGCGGTGCGCACTCCGTCCGCCGTCCTGGACGGCGAGGTCGTCGCGCTCGACGAGCACGGGACGGCCCGCTTCGAGGCGCTGCAGCGCGGCTCGGGGCCGCTCGTGCTGATGGCCTTCGACCTGCTGGAGCTCGACGGAGAGCCCGTCTATCGGCGCCCGCTGCGCGAGCGGCGCGCGCTGCTCGAGCAACTGCTCGACCCGGCGGTCAGGGCCGTCCGGCTCTCGCCCGCCTTCGAGGACGGGGAAGCGCTGCTCGACGCAGCGCAGGCGCAGGGGCTCGAGGGCGTGGTCGCCAAGCGCGCCGACCTGCCGTACCGGCCGGGCAGGCGGACGCCGGAGTGGCAGAAGGTCAAGCTCCGCGCGCAGGAGGACTTCCCGGTCGTCGGCTACACGCGCGGGTCGGGCCGGCGGGCGAAGCTGGGTGCGCTCGTCCTCGGCCGGCGTGAGGCCGACGGGCTGCACTGGGCCGGCAACGTGGGGTCGGGGATCGGAGACGACGAGGTCGAGCGTCTGCGGACGCTGCTCGAGCCGCTCGAGCGTCGGCACTCGCCGCTGGTGGACACGCCGAAGATGCCGCGCGTGCGCGCGAAGGACGTCGTCTGGGTCGAGCCGGGTCTCTCCGCGGAGGTGACCTACGCCGAGCAGACGCGGGAGGGGCGGCTCCGCGCGCCGGTGTACCTCGGCATCCGCGACGATGTGCCGGTGGAGCGCCCGCCGATCGAGCCGGAGATCCGCCGCGGCCGTCGCACCCTGCGCCTCTCCAACCTCGACAAGCCGTTCTGGCCGGAGGAGGGGATCACGAAGGGCGACCTGCTCGCGTACTACCGCGACGTCGCCGAGGTGCTCGTCCCCCACCTGCGCAAGCGGCCCTTCACGATGAAGCGCTACCCCGACGGCTGGCAGGGCAAGAGCTTCTTCCAGAAGCAGGCCCCCTCGCACATCCCCGACTGGATCGCGACCGCCCCGTTCCCGGCCTCGACGAGGGAGGGCGAGCGCCGCGTGATCGACTACGCGCTGATCGACGACGACCTCGCGCTCCTGTGGGCGGTGAACATGGGCTGCATCGACATGCACGCCTGGGCGTCGCGCGTCGACCGGCCCGACCGGCCGGACTGGGTGATGTTCGACCTCGACCCGTCCGAGGGCGCGGGATTCGAGGAGGTGCTCGAGGTGGCGCTGCTGGTGAGGCAGGCGCTCGAGGTGCTCGAGCTCGAGTCCGTCCCGAAGACGAGCGGCTCCCGCGGCATCCACGTGCTCGTCCCGGTCTCGCGGCGGCACGACTTCGCCTCGGTGCGCGAGTTCGCCGCCATCGTCGCCGGCGCGCTCGCGCGTGCCCATCCGGGTCTCGTGACGACGGAATGGACGAAGGCGAAGCGCAAGGGCGTGCTGGTCGACGCGAACCAGAACGGGCCGGGGAAGACCACCGCGTCGGTCTACTCGGTGCGGCCCCGGGCGGGGGCGCCGGTCTCGACGCCGCTGCGGTGGGACGAGGTCCGCCCCGGGCTCGACCCGCTCGCGTTCACGATGGACGCGGTGCGCGCTCGCGTGGCGCGCGAGGGCGATCTGTTCGCGCGCGTGCTCGAGGGGGGCCAGTCGCTCGGCGCCGCGCTTCGCGCCCTGCGCTGAGACTCGAAGCGCTCGGGGGACGTACAGAAGGCTCGAGGCCCTTCGCGCTCGAACCGTCGGCCTTTCTGCCCACCTCCACGCGGGTGCGCGACCGCCTCCGGGCGCGATGCTCGTACGCAGGGCCTACCGTGGCGAGCCTCTTCCAACGGCGTCGTTTTCAGGGGCCTTCCCGGTGCGGAAGGCCGCCCGCACGCTGCTTCCCGGACGGCGGCAGCCACGGGCGCCCACACTCGGTTCCGCTTCCTCCGGTCGAGGCGCCGCCTGCGCCGTCCGCCCCATGCCTCCAAGCCGTCCACGGACGCGCCGGCAACCCTCCAGCGAATCAAGATCCAGCCCTGCGCCGCACGGCCCTGATGCGGCGGCCCCCGAACCGTCCAAAATCACGCGCCGGACGACCCTGCAAGTTACAACTTGTAACTTGCCGGCCCGGCGCCCGCCGATCTCGGCGAGGGACGGCGCAACCCCTCGCCGTCGGCCGCACACCCACCGCCCGGGGGGCCGCCGCTCAGGGGTCGAGGCGGCGTGGGTGGCCGAGCGCGGAGAGCTCGACGATGTCGCGACGGAAGAACAGCGACACCGTCCAGTCCGTGACCACGCGGACCTTGCGGCGGAAGGTCGGCAGCGCGTACAGGTGGTACGTCCGGGCGACGAACCAGCCGAGGAACCCGCGGAGCCTGAGGCCGGGGAGCTCCGCGATCCCCTTGTAGCGCCCGAGCGTCGCGACCTGGCCGAGCATCCGGTAGCCGTACGGCTTGGGCGGGCCGGAGAGGTTCTTCGCGAGCCGTCGTGCCTGTCGCAGCGCGTGCTGGCACGTCGGCGGGTCGAGCTCGCCGGGCGTGCGCGTGTTCGGCACCGCGGCGCCGTCGCCGAGCGCCCACACGTCGGCCGCCCCGGCCACCCGGAGGGTCGGCTCGACGGGGACGCGGCCCCGCTCGTCGAGGGGGAGCCCGAGCCGCTCGAGGTCGGGGCTCGGGCGCACGCCCGCCGACCACACGAGCGTCCGGGCGGGGACGTGCACCCCGCCCGAGAGCACCGCGCCGCGGTCGTCGAACGACTCGAGCGTCGTCTCGACGTGGATCTCCACGCCCTGCCGCTCGAGGTAGCGGTGGGTGTACTCGCCGAGCTTGGGAGGGATCTCGGCGAGGATGCGCGGCGCGATGTCGACGAGCACCCAGCGCTGCCGCACGCCCCGCAACTCCGGATACGAGCGCCGGACGGCGTCATGCGCGAGATCGTGCAGCTCGGCCAGCGCCTCGACCCCCGCGTAGCCCGCGCCGACGAAGACGAATCCCAGGTCCCGCTCTGCCTCCTCGCGGTCGATCCGCGCCGCGGCGGACTCGAGCGCCCGGAGCAGCCGGTTGCGCAGCGCGATCGCGTCGGCGACGTCCTTGAAGCCGCGTCCATGCTCGGCGAGCCCGGGGATCGGGAACGTGCGTGGCACGGCGCCGAGCGCGACCACGAGCTGCTCGTAGGCGATCTCGAAGGTCCCGCCCAACGTCTCCGCGACGACCGACTTCGCTGCTGCGTCCCGGCTCACGGCCCGGCCGAGCAGGAGCTCGGCGTGCGGGCACATCTGGCGGAGGGGGACGACCACGTGGCGCGGCTCGAGCGTCCCCGCGGCCGCCTCGGGGAGCAGCGGCGTGTAGAGCATGAAGTTGTCGGGGTTGACGATCGTCGCGCCGCGCCTCCCGAGCAGGCGCGCGACGTAGGCGCCGGCGAAGCCGCCGCCCACGACCAGCGTGCCTCCTCGCGCCTCTCTCCGCTCGACGGTCATGACCTGCTCCAATCCGCTCCGGCCGAGTCGCCGTACTGGACGAACGCAACCAGAGGAGGGGCACCGCGCGCAAGCGCCGGCCGCCGAACGGCGTGCACGGGACTGCGCGGCGACGGATGCGCCGGGGCCGACCCGTCCGGCCCCGGCGCTTTGCTTCTTCCGTGACGGGAGTGCGCACACAGGTGTCCGTGATCGGGAGCGGGAGCGAGCACGAGGCGGTCGCCGCCGAGGTCGGTCGGCTTCTCGCCCAGCGCGGCTGTGTCGTGATCACGGGAGGGCTCGACGAGGTGATGTCGTGGGCGCTCAGGGGCGCCAGGGAGGCGGGTGGGACGACGATCGCGATCCTGCCGGGCGAGTCGCGCGCCGCTGCGAGCCCGTGGGCCGACCACGTCGTCGTGACCGGGATCGGGCACGCCCGCAACCTCGCCGTCGCGGCGTCCGGCGATGCCGTGATCGCCGTCGGCGGAAGCTGGGGCACGCTCGCCGAGATCGGGTTCGCGATGCGTCTCGGCCGACCGGTCGTCGTCCTGGAAGGCGGCCCCGAGGTCGCCGGCGTGCCACGCGCCGCGACGCCCGCGGACGCCGTCGAGCTCGCGCTCGCCGGGCTCGACCGCTAGCCCGTCATCCGTTCGAGCAGGGTGCGCGCGGCGGCTTTGTCGAGCAACTCGTTGAGGTTGCCGCACTTCGGGCTCTGGACGCACGACGGGCAGCCCGCGCGGCACGGGCAGCGCGCGAGCAGCCGGGCGGTGTCGGCGGCCCACTCCGCGAAGCAGTCGAAGCCGCGCTCGGTCAGGCCGACCCCGCCCGCATGGCCCTCGTAGACGAAGATCGTGGGTCGGCCCGTCTGCTCGTGGACGTTGGTCGACAGCCCGCCGATGTCCCAGCGGTCGCACATCGCGAACAGGGGCAGCAGCGAGATCAGCGCGTGCTCGGACGCATGGAGCGCCGAGACGAGCGTGGGCATCGTGTCGATCTCCTCGAGCAGCCAGTCGTCCGGCGAGAACCAGACCCCTTCGGTCGCGAACGACGTCTCGGGGAGCTCGAGCGGGGTCGCGTCGAGCACGCTCCCGTCCGCGACGGCCTTGCGCTGGAACCCGATCACCTGCTCCGCGACCTCGACCCGGCCGTGGTGGAGCTCGACGCCCGCCACGTGCCGGGAGCGGAGCGGCTCGGCGATCTCGGTCCGCGTCTCCTTCCGCGCCTGCGTGTACCAGTCGACGGCGACCGGCCGCACGAGTGCGGTCCGCGTCTCGAGGTCGAGCGCCGTCACCGCGTACTGGTCGCCGAGATGGAGGTACAGGGCGCCCTCGTGGACGGTGGAGAAGGCCCGCTCCCGCTCGGCGGTGCCGAGCACGGCGCCCGTGTCCTCCTCGACGATCAGGAACGCCTCCTGGTCGCCGGAGCGGAGCGAGACGCGGGCCGCCGGGGTGTCGCGGCCGCGCCAGACGAAGCCTGCAGGGGTGGCCCGGAGCTCGGGCAGGAGCGCCGCCCGCTCGAGCGCCTCGGGCCCGAGCACCGCGGCGTCCGTCTCGGTCAGCGGCCCCTCGTATGCGGCGGCGAGGACGTGGCCGTCGAGGATGCGGGGGGTGGCATGGTCGATCAGCGCCGCCTCGGCCGTCCGCTCGAGCAGCGCGGGCGGCTGGTCGACGAAGAACTGGTCCAGCGCGTCCTCGCTCGCCACGAGCACCGCCAGACCGCGGGACCGCCGCCCCGCGCGGCCCCACTGCTGGCGCAGGGACGCCACCGTCCCCGGGAAGCCGACGGAGATCGCACAGTCGAGCGAGCCGATGTCGATGCCGAGCTCGAGCGCATCCGTCGCGGTCACGCCGAGCAGGTCTCCCTCGACGAGGCGGCGCTCGATCTCGCGGCGCTGCTCGGGCGTGTAGCCGGCGCGGTACGGCGCCAGGCGCCGCGCCGTCGCGGTATCGAGCCGGTCGCTCGCGAAGCGGTGCACCAGCTCGGCCGCCTTGCGGCTCTTCGTGAAGCAGATCACCCGCAGCCCTCGCTCGACGAGGCCCGCCACGAGCCGGCTCGCGTCGCCCAGCGGGCTCGCGCGGACGCCGAGCTCGGGGTCGAGGAGCTCGGGGTTCCACAGCACGACCTCGCGCTCCGCCCGCGGCGAGGTGTCGGTCGCGACGACCCGCACGTCGAGCCCGGTCAGCGCCGCCGCCAGCTCGCCCGCATTCGCGATCGTCGCGGTCGCGAGCACGAACACCGGCTCGGCGCCGTACGCGAGCGCGAGGCGCCGCAGCCGCCGCAGCACGTTGCCGACGTGCGACCCGAAGACGCCGCGGTACACGTGGGCCTCGTCGACGACCACCACACGCAGGTTGTGGAGCACGTCGCCCCACCGGTCGTGGTGGGGGAGGACGCCGACGTGGAGCATGTCGGGGTTCGTGAGGATCGCGTTCGCGGTGCGCCGGACGTGTGCGCGCTGCCCGATCGGCGTGTCGCCGTCGTAGATCGCGGGCCGCAGGCCGGGGAGGCCGAGGCGGGCGAGCCAGCGCCCCTGGTCCTGCGTCAGGGCCTTGGTCGGATACAGGAAGAGGGCGCGCGCACCCGGCTCCCGTGCGATCGCGTCGAGCACGGGGAGCGAGAACGCGAGCGATTTTCCGGAGGCGGTGCCGCTCGTGACGACCACGCTCTCGCCGCGCGCGACCGCCTCCCAGGTCTCCGCCTGGTGGGCGTAGACGCCTTCGATCCCGTGGCCGGCGAGCGCGGCGACGACGTCGGGGTGGAGCCCGGCCGGGAGCGGCTCGCTGCGGCCGGCGCGACCCTCGACGATCCCGCGGTAGGCGACCTCGGCCGCGTCGAGCAGAGGATCCCAGGCGGAGACGGCCTGGCTCAGGGCGCCGTCCCGGCGAGCGCCCGCGCCGCTGCCTCCTCGTAGCGCCGGCGCGGCTGCGGGCCGTGGATCGTCTCGCCCGGCTCCCCCTCGGCGAACACGATCACCGTCGGCAGGGAGAGCACGCCGTAGCGGGACGGCACGCCGAGGTTCGCGTCGATGTCGATCCGCACGACGCGCAGGCGGCCGGCATGCGCCTCCTCCAGCGCGTGGAGATGGGGCTCGATCGCCCGGCAGGGGCGGCACCACGGAGCGGTGAACTCGACCAGGACGGGGACGGCCGACTCGAGGACGTCCCGCCCGAAGCTCGCGTCGGTGGTGTCGATCACCGCGCCGCCTGACCCTCAGAGGAGGGGGTGATCGGACACCGCTTGTGTTGATTCAACACAATGTCCTCCTCGCTCTGCTCCGTGGTGCGCCGGCCGTCACTACAGGCGGCCCCTGAACGCCTGCCAGCGCAGGACGGGGACCTGGCGCATCGCCTCGAGGACGATCGCGCCGCTCATCTTCGACTCGCCGACCCGCCGGTCGACGAAGGTGATCGGCACCTCGACGACGCGGAATCCGGCCCGGAGCGCCCGGTACGTCCCCTCGATCTGGAACCCGTAGCCGCGGGCGGCGATCGCGTCCCGGTCGATCGTCTCGAGCACCGTCCGCCGAAAGCACTTGAAGCCGCCCGTGAGGTCGCGGACCGAGACGCCGAGCACGAGCCGCGCGTAGAGGGAGCCGCCGCGGGAGATCACCCTGCGCACGACGCCCCAGTTCTCGGTGCCGCCGCCGTCGACCCAGCGCGAGCCGAGCGCGAGGTCGGCGCCGTCCTCGCAGGCGGCGATCAGGCGCGGCACGTCGCCCGGGTCGTGCGAGAAGTCGCAGTCCATCTCGAGCACGAGCTGCGCGTCGGTCTCCAGCGCGCGCGAGAAGCCGGCGAGGTAGGCGCGGCCGATCCCCTCCTTGCGCGTCCGGTGCAGCACCTGCAGCCAGGGAAGCTCGCCCGCGAGGCGATCGGCGATCTCGCCGGTCCCGTCGGGCGAGCCGTCGTCGATCACCAGCACGCGGTCGCGCTCGACGTCGAGCACCTCGCCCAGCGCCCGCACGAGGGGCTCGACGTTCTCCCGCTCGTCGTAGGTCGGCACGCAGACGACAGCCCTCACGGACACCCCCGGAGTCTGCCCACCGGACGCGACGAAGTGTGCGTGTGACGACGAGCAGCCCCGGCCGACCGCCGACAGGAGTTGCGGCGGCGGAGCCGCCGCCTGCAGGGATCTGCCCCGCCGCAGGCGGGGATCAAGCCGCGGGATTCCGCTTCTGCGGAATCTCGCTCGGCGAACAAACCTATGATCGGCGGATGCCGCCGCTCCCGCGGAACAGCGACGTCGCCGACGCCCTCGACGAGCTCGCCGACCTGTCGGAGGTCCTGGGAGAGCAGGGGTTCCGGGTGCTCGCATACCGTCGGGCGGCGACGCGGATCCGCGAGACGGCGTCGTCGATCTCCGAGCTCGCGCTCGCCGGGCGAGCCAAGGAGCTGCCCGGGATCGGCGCGACGATCGAGGCGAAGATCGTCGAGCTGACCGAGAGCGGTGAGATGGCGGCGCTCGAGAAGCGCCGCGCCGAGGTCCCGGACGAGGTGACCCAGTTCCTGCGGCTTCCGGGGCTGGGCCCGAAGACCGCGGCGCGCATCTGGCGCGAGCTCGACGTGACCACCCTCGACGGTCTGCGCGAGGCGGCCGAGCAGCAGCGCGTGCGCACGCTCCAGGGCCTCGGGGCGAAGAGCGAGGAGAAGATCCTGGACGCGCTCGCGAAGGGCTTCGGCCCCGCGCCGGAGCGACGCGGGCTCCTCGGGGCCGGCCTCCCCGTCGTGCGGGAGGTCGTCCGGGCGCTCCGCGAGCATCCGGCCGCGGTCGAGGTGTCCGAGGCGGGGAGCGTCCGCCGTGGCCGGGAGACGTTCCGCGACCTCGACGTGATCGCCACCGCGAGCGATCCGGCCGCGTTGATCGGCCACTTCGTCGAGCTCCCGTGGGTGCTCGAGGTGGCGGCGCGGGGCGACACGAAGGCCACGGTCGTGACGAAGCAGGGGCTCCGGCTCGACCTGCGCGTCGTGCCGCCCGAGGACTTCGGCAGCCTCCTCCAGCACTTCACCGGCTCGAAGGACCACAACGTCGCGCTGCGGGAGGACGCGCAGCGCCGGGGGCTCTCCGTCTCCGAGTACGGGGTCACCGTGGTCGAGACGGGCGAGCTGCACCGGTTCCGCACCGAGACCGAGCTGTACGGGTTCCTCGGCTACAGCTGGATCCCGCCCGAGCTGCGCGAGAACGGCGGCGAGCTCGAGGCGGCGCGCGACGGAAGCCTGCCCGAGCTCGTCTCGCCCGGCGACCTCGTCGGCGAGCTGCACTGCCATTCCACCTGGTCGGCCGACGGCCGCGGGTCGATCGAGGAGATGGCCCGGGCCGCGCGGTCGCGTGGCGATCGCTTCCTCGCGCTGACCGACCACTCGCATTACCTCCGCGACGGCCGCATGGAGGCGCAGTGGGACGAGATCGAGCGCGTGAACGAGCGCGTGAAGCCCTTCCGCGTCCTGAGGGGCGTCGAGGCGAACATTCGCTCCGACGGCTCGATCGACGTCGCCGACGAGCTGCTCGCGGAGCTCGACTGGGTCGTGGCCTCGCTCCACGCGGCCTTCGACCGGAGCCCGACCGAGCGGCTCCTCGCCGCGCTCGACCACCCGCACGTCGACTGCATCGGCCATCTCACCGGACGGAAGCTCAACCGGCGACCGGGGGCCGAGATCGACGTCGAGCTGGTCGTGGCCCGTGCCGCCGAGACCGGCACCGCGCTCGAGATCAACAGCCAGCCCGACCGGCTCGACATGCGCGACGTCCACGCGCGGCTCGCGGGCGAGGCCGGCGTGCGCGTTCCGATCACGACCGACGCGCACTCGACGAACGCGCTCGGCTACCGGGAGCTGGGCGTCGCGCAGGCGCGGCGAGCGTGGTTGACGAAGGGCCAGGTGCTGAACACGCGGCCGTGGCGCGAGATCGCGAGCCGCCGGCCCGGCGCCCGCCGGCCGGACGCGCGCGCTAGAGCCCCTCGAGGAGCCTGAGCACGCCGTCCGTGCCGTCGACGACGACGTCCGCCTGCTGGAGGAGCTCGGGGGGCGCCTCCGGCGAGTCGACCGCGACCCGCACGCCCAGCTCGAGCCGCTCGAGCGCGGCGAACCCGTCCAGGTCGGTCGTGTCGTCGCCCGCGTAGAGCGCCCGTGAGAGCGCGGCGCGGGTCAGGAGCGCCGCGACCGCGGTTCCCTTGTCGGCGGCCACCGGAGGCCGGACCTCGAGCACCATCCGTCCCCAGCGGGGGACGAGCCCCTCCGCCCGGGCCGCCGCCTCGACCCGCGTCAGGTACGCCCGTGCCGCCGCCTCGTCGTCGGCACGGCGGAAGTGGAACGTCAGGCTGAGCGGCTTCCGCTCCGCGGGCCAGTCGACGCCTGCCGCGAACGAGGAGATGCGCTCGGCCCAGCCGGCCGCGTCGGGCGCGAGCTCGAGCCCGTGCTCCCCCACCACGGCGACACCGGGCACGTCGACGAGACGCTCGACGTCCGTGCCGGGGCGCCCGCTGACGCACGCGACGAGCGCGTACCGGGCTGCCAGCCGCGCGAGCTCGCGACGCGTCCCCTCCGGGACGCGCGCGTCCTCCGGCCGCTCCACGACGGGAGCGAGCGTCCCGTCGACGTCGAGGAGGACCGCGGCCCGCCCGGGGTCGGCCGCCAGCCGCTGCAGGAGGTCGTCGCTCATGGGCGACCTAGGATACGGCGGGTGCGCCCCGAACCCGCCCCTCGATGACGGCCCGCCTCGCGTTGATCGGTCTCGTCGCCGGCGTCTTCTCGACCGTCTTCGGGGTCGGCGGCGGGATCGTGGTCGTGCCGCTCCTGATCGCCCTGGCCGCGCTGCCGACGCACGCCGCCGCGGCCACGTCCCTGGGGGCGATCCTCGTCACGGCGACGGCCGGCGCCGTGCTGTACGCCGTCCGGGGAGAGGTGCGCCCGGGCTACGCGCTGCTCGTCGGGCTGCCGGCGGTCGGGGGCGCACTCCTCGGGACGCATCTCCAGCAGCGGCTCTCGGGCCGCGCGCTGACGCTCGCGTTCTCGGCGCTGCTCGCGGTGATCGGCGTGCGGTTGCTCGCCCTGTGAGCGCATGGGCGATCGCCGCGGGTCTCTGCCTCGGGCTCGCCGCCGGCGTACTCTCCGGGATCTTCGGCGTCGGTGGGGGGATCCTGTTCGTGCCGACGCTGCTCCTCCTCGGCCTCGGCCAGGTCGAGGCGTCGGCGACCTCGCTCCTCGCGATCGTCCCGACCGCTGCGGCGGGGGCCTACCGGCAGCGCGCATACGGCAACCTCCGTGCCCGCGCCGCGCTCGTGGTGGGGGGCGTCTCGATCGTCGGCGCCGAGCTCGGGGTGCAGATCGCCACGAGGATCGACGAAGATCTCCTGCGCCGTGCGTTCGGCGTGCTGCTGCTCGTGGTCGCCCTCAGGCTGGCTCTCACGGGCGCCCGCCCGGCGCGGCGCTACCCTGACGTGTCGTGAGGAGCACCCGCGCACCGCTCGTGCTCGCCCTCGCGCTCGGTGTCGCGGTGGCGGGCGTGGCCGGCGCCGCGCCCGAGGATCCGACCGCGACGACGACCGGCGCGACCGCGCTCGTAGCGTCGGTCACGCTCCCGGGGCAGCCGGCGAGCGCGACGGAGCGTCTCGAGGCGCCTCCGACGGCGAGCGCCGGCGGGCCGTTCTCGTACCCGGAGGACGGGTCGGCGCTCAGGATCGGGGCCTCCACCGCGAGCGTCACCGCGCAGGCGGGCACCTCGTCGTCCGCGGAGGGCGCCGTGCGCGCGATCGCGGTCTCGCTTCTCGGCGGGGAGATCGTCGCCCAGTCCGTCTCGGTGCGCGCGGGCGCCGCGGCCGGCGCCGCGGGTGCGACCGGCGACGTCGGCTCGTCCGAGATCAGCGGCCTCGTCGTGCTCGGGCAGCCCGTCAACGCGACCGACGAGCCTCCAGGTGCCGCTTGCGGACTGGGGCACGCTCGACGTGCTCGGCGAGTCGAGCTCCTCGACGTCCGCCAAGCCCCGCTCCGCCCAGAGCTCCGTCACCGGGCTCCGGGTGCGGCTGATCGCCGAGCACGCGGGCCTGCCCGCCGGGTCGGAGCTCGTGGTGGGCTTCGCGACGGCCGAGGCGGTGGCCGTGCCGACGCCGGCTGCGCCACCACCCCACGGCACGACCGTGAGCCCGGTCACGCCCGGCACCGCGCCGCAGCCGATCCCCGGTCAGCGTGCGGTGGCGCCGAAGCCCGCGCAGAGGCCGGCACCCTCGGCGCCGCGCGAGCCGGGGCACTCGATCCCCGGTGCGCCGCCCGAGCTCGTGAAGCCCGCTCCGGAGGTGACCGCCCGCCTGAGCCAGGGTGGCTACGTGTTCCCGCTCTACGGGCCGGCGGCGTTCGGCGACACCTTCGGCGCATATCGCGGGGACGTCGCCGGCAAGTGGCACCACGGCGAGGACCTCGTCGCCCCGCTCGGCACCCCGATCCTCGCGGTCGCCGACGGCACGCTGTTCTCGGTCGGGTGGAACGACATCGGCGGCTGGCGGCTGTGGCTCCGCGACCGGGCGGGGAACGAGTTCTACTACGCGCATCTGAGCGCCTACTCCCCGCTGGCTGTGGCGGGGCTGAACGTGAGGGCCGGCGACGTCCTCGGCTTCGTGGGGCACTCCGGCGACGCGGACGGCGGCGTCTCGCACCTCCACTTCGAGATCCACCCCGTCGATCTGATCCGGTTCGGATACGACGGCGTGGTCGCCCCGTACCCCTTCCTCGTCGCCTGGCGCCGCGCCGCCGACGTGTCGTTCGCGTCCGGACGCCGCTACCTCCCGACCGCCGGCGGTGCTCCCGTCGCGCTCGCGCGCGCGGGAGCCGTTCTGCTCGAGGCGAGCGACATCTCGACCTCGAGCGGTCTCGTGCCGGGGGCGCTGAAGCGGGCGCTCGCCGCCCGCGAGGCCCGCTCCAACCCGTAGTCGTCGGCCCAGCTAGCTCTTCGAGGCCCTGGTGCCGCCCTTGCCCGACGAGCCAGATGCGGCCGGCTCCTCGGTCGCCGGCTCCGCCGGGTCGCCGTTCACCGGCGGCGCAGCATCCGGAGCGGTGTACGTCTCGAGCGGCTCCAGGTCGTCGCTGCCCGCGATCATGTCGAGGAGCTTCTCGCGGGTCTGGGGGCCCGTCCACGGGTTGTACAGCGCGCCCGCGACGATCCCGGCCAGGATCAGCATCTTCCGGCCCTTGCGGCTCTTCTTCTTCGCGCCCTGGAGCGTGCCGGCGGCGTTCGCCAGATCGTCGAGCGCACGCTTCAGATGCTCCTGCGCCTTCTTGTCGGTCGCCAGCGTGCGGGCCGACGCGGCCACGCCGTTCCCCTTGGTGAGCGGTCCGTACAGCTCCCGCGCAGCCGAGAGCGCGTCCTTCAGGTCCTTGCGGAACTCGTCGTCGCGCAGCGCGCGCTCGAGGTACGGCTTGACCGCCTCGAACGTATCCGTCATCTTCGCCGCTTGCGTCTTCGCCATCGCGGCCGTCCTTTCGTCTCGGGAAGGTCCCTGAAGTATTACCCGCCCCGCGCGTCTCTAGTCTGATGGTCATGTCGACGGTGAAGCGGATCGTGCTCGGGCTCGCCGCGGTGATCGGGACGCTGGGCTACGTCTGGGTGGCGGCGGCCCGTGCGGTGCCCGGCGTGCGGCGCCGGAAGGCCGAGGCGCGTGCGCGCCGCGCGGGGCGCTGAACTGCCGGCCGTGCCCCACCAGTACGATCGCTCGTCATGAAGGGACTCGTCTGCGCGGGGGGCGAGGCGACACGCCTCGGAGAGCTGACCCGGGTCGCGAACAAGCACCTGCTCCCGGTCGGGAGCTGGCCGATGATCTACTACCCGCTCCAGCTCCTCGAGCGCGCCGGCGTCGAGAGCGTCCTGGTCGTCACCGGACAGGGCCACGCCGGGCAGATGATCGACCTGCTCGGCGACGGCAGGGTCGTCGCGCGCGGCTCCGAGCAGCCGCTCCTCTCGCTCGACCTCACCTACAAGGTGCAGACCAGGCCGGGAGGGATCGCGCAGGTCGTCGGCATGGCGCGCGACTTCGCACAGGGCGAGCACCTCGTCGTCGTGCTCGGTGACAACATCTTCGAGCGCGGTCAGGCGGCCGCGATCGCCGCGTGGGCCGGGCGGTCGGGGCGCGCGCAGATCTTCGTCAAGGAGGTGCCCGACCCGGAGAACTTCGGCGTCGTCGCGTACGACGGGGAGGGCCGGGTGACGGACATCGTCGAGAAGGCGGGCGTGGTCGACACCCGCTTCGAGGCGCCCCCCTCGAACGACGCGGTGGTCGGGCTGTACTGCTTCCCGCCGGACGTCTTCGACGTGATCGCAGCGCTCGAGCCGTCGAGTCGCGGAGAGCTCGAGATCACGGACGTCAACCGTCACTACGCGCACGAGGGCCGGCTCGACGTCGTCAAGGTCGAAGGCTGGTGGGAGGACGCGGGCAAGCACTGGCGGCACCTCGCGGAGATCGGCCGGCGCGTCGAGGAGACCGGGGTGAACGCGTGAGCGTCGCGGGCGTCCGCCGGATCCCGCTGGTCCGGTTCGAGGACGAGCGGGGCTGGTTCTGCGAACTGCGCCGCGACAGCGCGCTGCCGCGCCCGATGGTGCAGACCAACCTCAGCTCCTCGCGCGCCGGCGTGATCCGGGGCCTCCACTACCACGAGCGCGGCCAGGACGACCTGTTCGCGTGCCTCACGGGAACGGCCCGCGTCGTTGTCCTCGACCGCGCGAGCGGCGAGACCTTCGTGGAGGACATCGGCGACGAGAACCCGGTCGCGATCTACGTACCCGGACAGCACGCCCACGGCTTCGAGGCGCTCACCGACCTCCTGTTCTGCTACCACGTGACCGAGGAGTACGACCCCGCCGATCCCGACGAGCACGGGGTCGCGTGGAACGACCCTCGCATCGCACACCTGTGGAGCACGACGACCCCGATCCTCTCCGAGCGCGACGCCGCACCCTGATCACCGGCGCGGGGGGCCAGCTCGGGCGGGCGCTCCGGGCCGGGTTCTCGGACGACGACGTCCTCGCGCTCGACCGCCGAGCCTGGGACGTGCGCGACGAGCCGCCGCCGCTCCCCTGGGCGCCGGAGCTCGTGCTGCACACGGCCGCGTGGACGGACGTGGACGGGGCGGAGGAAGACCCGCAGGACGCCGCCGCGACGAACGTCGGCGGCACGCGCCACGCCGCCTCGCTCGGCGCCCCCCTCGTCGCGTACTCCTCCGACTACGTGTTCGACGGGCGAAAGGGCGTCCCGTACGTCGAGTCCGACTCGCCGAGCCCGCTCTCGGCCTACGGCCGCACGAAGCTCCACGGCGAGGCCGCCGCCGGCGACCGCGCCTGGGTGATCCGCTCCTCCTGGCTGTTCTCGGAGACGGGACACAACTTCGTCCGCACGATGCTGCGGTTGGGCGGCGAACGGGACGAGGTGTCGGTCGTGGACGACCAGCGCGGCTGTCCGACGTACGTCGGGCACCTCGCGGCCGCGACGCGGACGCTCGTCGGGCAGGGGTCGCCCTTCGGTGTCTGGCACCTCGCCGCGGACGGCGACTGCACCTGGGCCGAGCTGGCGGAGGCCGTGTTCGAGGAGGCGGGGCTGGCGTGCCGGGTGCAGCGCATCACGTCCGCCGAGCTCGGTGCGCGCGCGCCGCGGCCGGCGGTCTCGATCCTGCGCAGCGAGAAGGCGGCACCCGTGCTCCCGCACTGGCGGGACGGGCTGAGAGCCTGCCTCGAGCAGCTCTCCCGCGGGCCCGCGTAGCACGCCGTTGCCGGTGCGGGGCGCCCCGCTACCCTTCTGCGGATGCGCGTGCTCGTCACCGGCGGCGCCGGGTTCATCGGCTCGCACTTCGTGAGGCGGCTCGTCGCGGGCGGGGACGACGCCGTCGTCCTCGACAAGCTGACCTACGCCGGGAACCCCGCCAACCTCGAGGGCACCGGCGTGGAGCTCGTCGTCGGCGACATCGCCGACCCCGAGGCGGTCGCACGGGCCGCGGCCGGGTGCGCCGCGATCGTGAACTTCGCGGCGGAGACGCACGTCGACCGGTCGATCCTCGGCCCGAAGGAGTTCGTCTCGACGGACGTGCTCGGCACGATGACGTTGCTCGACTGGGCACGCGCCCACGACGCGCGCTTCGTCCAGGTGTCGACCGACGAGGTGTACGGCGACCTCCAGGCCGGCGGCAGGTCGGTCGAAGGAGACCCGCTGCGGCCGTCCAGCCCCTACAGCGCCGCGAAGGCCGGCGGGGACCTCCAGGTGCTGGCGTACGTGCGCACCTACGGCGTGCGCGCCTCGATCACGCGCGGGGCGAACACGTTCGGGCCGAACCAGTATCCCGAGAAGCTCGTCCCTCTCTTCGTGACGAACGCGCTCGACGGGGAGCCGCTCCCGGTGTACGGCGACGGCGGCCAGCTGCGCGAGTGGCTGCACGCCGAGGACCACTGCGCGGCCGTCGAGCTCGTGCTGCGCGAGGGCGCGCCGGGCGAGATCTACAACGTCGGCGGCGAGGAGCACGTGAACCTCGAGGTGACCCACCGGATCCTCGAGCTCACGGGCGCGGATCCGTCGCTCGTCAGGCACGTCGAGGACCGGGCGGGCCACGACCGTCGCTACGCCCTCGACGACGCGAAGCTGCGCGCCCTCGGCTGGGCGCCGGAGCACTCGTTCGGCGAGGGCGGGCTGCCCGCGACCGTCGCGTGGTACCGCGAGCACCGCGCCTGGTGGGAGCCGATCAAGTCCGGGGAGTACCGCCGCTACTACGAGGAGCAGTACGCAGAGCGGTTGCAGGCCTGACGGCCCACAACCGCTCTAGACAGGGATCGGACATGGGTCGGTCACTCGCCGCCGTGGTCGTCGTAGCGCTCAGCCTCGTCGGAAGCTCCTCGGGCGGGGCGCCGGCATCGCCGACCACGTTCGTGCTCGCCGGCGGTGGCTGGGGGCACGGCGTCGGGATGAGCCAGTGGGGCGCGTTCGGGCAGGCGAAGGCGGGACGGGACTACCGCTCGATCCTCGCGTACTACTACCCCGGCACGTCGCTCGGCAGCTCACCGGTCGCGGTCCCCTCGAAGCTGCGGATCCTCGTCGGCGACGGGCTTTCCTCGGTTTCAGTGACGGCCCCTGCCGGGATCGCGCTCGTGGACGGAGCGGGCAGCCGCGCCCGCGTCGGCGGGACGCTCACGCTCGGTCCGGGCCTCCGCCCGAAAAGCGTGCCGGGGGCGCCGGCCGGGCAGCTCCAGAGCCCGGTGACGCTCCGCGCGGCGGGCGGCGGGCGTCTCACGGTGGGGGACAGGACCTACCGGGGGGCGCTCCGCATCACGAAGGCGGCGGGCAAGCTGCAGCTCGTGAACCTCGTCGGGCTGGAGTCGTACCTCCTCGGCGTGGTCCCGGGGGAGATGCCGAAGGACTGGCCGCCCGAGGCCCTCAAGGCCCAGGCGGTCGCAGCTCGCACGTACGCGGTCGCGAACCTCGTCGCGGGACGGTCGTTCGACCTCTACTCGGACGCCCGCAGCCAGCTCTACTACGGCGCTCAGGCCGAGGCTCCGGGCCCGACCCGTGCGGTCACGGAGACGCGCGGGCAGATCCTGAGCTTCGGGGGCGCGCCCGCGCAAACGTTCTACTTCTCGTCGAGCGGCGGCAGGACGCTCAGCGCCCTCGACGTCTTCGGCGAGGATCTCCCGTACCTCGTCTCGGTCGACGACCCCTGGGACGAGCTCTCGCCGAACCACCGCTGGGAGACCCAGGTCATGGGCGGTGCGAAGCTCGCTCGGAGACTCGGTCTGCCGGGAGCCGTCGCGGACGTCTCGTTCGAGCCCGGGACGCCGGGCTCGCCCGCGGCGCTGCGCGTGACCACCACCTCGGGGGCGACCACCGAGGAGCGGCTGACGGACGTCCGCAACCGGCTCGGGCTCAAGTCGCTCGACTTCCGCGTCGGCGTCCTCCGGCTCGACCGTCCCGCCGCCGGGGCGCGGCCCGCGGGGGTCGTGCGCCTGACGGGGCTCGCACGGGACGTCGCGGGCGCCGCCGTGCAGCGGCGAACCCCGGCGGGCGACTGGGTCACGGTGGCCCGGGTTGCCCCGACCTCCGACGGCACGTTCGCGATCAGGATTCGCACGACGACCACGACGACGTTCCGGCTCACCGCCGACGGCGCCGGCGGGCCGATGCTCACCTTCCGGATCGCGGCGTGACCCTGCGCGCCCCCCTCGGGGTGCTCGCCGTGATCGCCGCGCTCGTGCTTCCCGCACCGTCTCTCGCCGGGCGGCTGCACGTGGGTGTCGAGCCGGGCTCCGACCCGCAGAGGGTGGCGGCGGCGGTCGAGGCGGCGACGGGACGCCCGGTGGAGATCCTCGACGGGCTCGGCGCGCTCACGGTGGAGGCTCCCGCGGCGGCGCTCCGCGGCGTCCCCGGTGTCGCGTGGGTGGAGCCGGACGTCGTGCGGCGCCTGGCGTTCGCCCCCACTGACCCGCTCGCGGGTCGCCAGTGGTACGCGGCGGCGACGCGCGCCTACGACGCGTGGGACGCCCCTCCGCCGCTCGCACCGGTACGGGTCGCGGTGGTCGACTCGGGGATCGACCTCACCCATCCGGACCTCGTCCCGCGGATCGTGGGCGCGAAGAGCTTCGTCGGCGGGAGCGCCCAGGACACGCGGGGCCACGGGACGATCGTCGCCGGGATCATCGGCGCCGAGCTCGAGAACTCGACCGGCATCGCAGGGCTCGCCCCCGGGGCGGAGCTGCTCGTGGCAAAGGTCGTCGGCGACGACGGGACGATCTCGGTGGAGGCCGAGGCGAAGGCGATCCACTGGGCGGTCGACCACGGCGCGCGGGTGATCAACATCTCGCTCGGCGGGCTCCGCGACCCGGGAGACCCCAGCCAGGACACGTTCTCGCGGCTCGAGCAGCAGGCGGTGGCGTACGCGGTGCGGCACGGGGCGGTGGTCGTCGCGGCCGTCGGGAACGCCGACCAGGCGCCCCGCACGCCCTGGCGGTTCGCCAGCTACCCCGCGGCGCTGCCGCACGTGATCGGGGTGAGCGCCCTCACGCGCGGCGGCGGATCGCCGTCGTTCTCGAACCGCGACGCGGTCTACAACGACGTCGCCGCACCGGGCGAGGACATCTTCTCGACGTTCCCCCGGCGGCTCACCTCCGACCGGCCGGAGTGCTCCGACCAGGGGTACACGCCGTGCGCGACGCCCCAGTTCCGGCCGCCCGAGGGCACGTCGTTCGCCGCGCCCCAGGTCGCGGCGGCCGCGGCAGACCTGCTCGGGGTGCGCCCGTCCCTCCGTCCGGAGCAGGTCGTGACGCTGATCGAGCGCTCGGCCGCCGACGCCTCGCCCGCGTCGGGGTGCAGAGGCTGCCGGTTCGGCCGCGACCCGCTGACGGGCTGGGGGGAGCTCGACATCGCCGCGGCGGTCGAGGCGCTCGCCGGCCCGCTTCCGCCGCGCGACGCCTACGAGCCGAACGACGACGCGGGAGCCGACGCCTACCGCCTCTACTTCCCCGCGGGGGCGAAGGCGAGGCTCGTGCGGGCCTCGCTCGACTTCTGGGACGACCAGGACGACGTCTACGCGGTCCGGCTGCGCCGCGGCGAGAAGCTCTACGCGTCGCTCGCCGCCGCCGGCTCGAGCGACGTCGTGCTCGCCCTCTGGCGGCCGTCCACGGTCTCGGTCACCGACCTCGCCCGCCAGGATCTGCGGATCAGGCTCTCGAACCGGCCCGGGAGGCGCGAACGGCTCGGCTTCACGGCGCCGCGGGACGGCTGGTACGACCTGCAGGTACGGCTCACCGACTCGACCCCGGCGCCGGTCGCCTACCGCCTCTCGATCGTCCGCGTCCGCTAGGCGCCGAGCAACTCGTCGTCGGGGACGTCGCGGAGCACGCGCGCCGGGCTGCCGACGACGACCGTCCGCGCGGGCACGTCCCTCGTCACGACCGCGCCGGCGCCGACGAACGCCTCCTCCCCGACCTCGATCCCGGGGCAGAGGATCGCGCCGCCGCCGACGCGCGCGCCGCGGCGGATCGTGGGGCCCCGCATCAGCTCGAGGCGACGCTCGGTGCGGCCCATGAAGTTGTCGTTCGTCGTGACGACGCACGGCGCGACGAACACGTCCTCCTCGAGCGTCGAATACGCGGTCACGTAGGCATCCGCCTGGATGCGCGTTCGCGCGCCGATCGACGTGTCGTTCTCGACGAGCGCGCCCCGGCCGATCACGACGTCGTCCGCCACCGTGACGCGCTCCCGCACGCAGGACTGGTCGCCGACGATCACCCGCGCGCCGAGGGTCGAGCCCGCGAACACGATCGCGCCCGTCGAGATCACGGTGCCGTCGCCGACGACGGTGGGCGCGAGCGGCTCCCGCCTGGCGGTCGAGCGGGTGGAGAGGGTCGGCTGCTTGCCCACCACGGCGTGCTCGAGCACCCGCACGCCGTCCCCGAGCACCGTCCCCGGATGGACGACTGCGGTCGGGTGGACCTCAGCGGCCATCGCGGAGGCTCTCCGTCAGCCGGTCGAGCGTCCGCACCACCGCCAGGCCGTCGAGCGCCTCGCGGTGGTCGCCGGGGCCGTCGCGGACGAGGGTCAGGAAGTGGGCGAGCTCGAGGCGCAGCGGCTCGTCGTTCGCGATCTTGGGGCTGTAGATGTCACCCGTCCGCGTGCGCCACTCGCCGTAGCTCTCCGCGGGCTCCCACGGCCCCTTCTCGTAGATCGTGACCTTCCGCTCGAGCTCCATGTCGTCGAACACGACCATCTTCTCCCGCCCGACCACGGTCATCTTCCGCATCTTGTGCGGGTCGAGCCACGAGAGGTGCATGTGCGCGACCTTGCCCGAGGGGAACCGGAGGAAGCAGAACACCACGTCCTCGATGCCCTCCTGGAGGTAGTCCATCCCGTACGCGACCGCCTCGCTCGGCTCCTCGCCGAGCAGCCAGAGGATCACGGACAGGTCGTGGACGCCGAGCGACCAGAGCGCGTTCTCGTTCGAGCGGATCACACCGAGGTTCTGGCGGTTTCCGTACACGCACGCGACCTCGCCGAGCTCGCCCGCGTCGACGAGCTCCTTCACGCGGACGAGACCGGGGTGGTAGAGCAGCAGGTGGCCCGGCATCAGCGCCAGGCTCCCCTCCTGCGCGAGCGAGAGCAGCTCCTCCATCTCCGAGCCGCGCATCGCGGGGGGCTTCTCGACGAAGACGTGCTTGCCGGCCTCGAGCGCCTGCCTGGCCAGCGCATGGTGGGTCGGCACGGGCGTCGCGATCGTGACCGCGTCGACGCCGTCGTCCGCGAGCATCTCCTCGAACGAGGCGGTCGTTCGGGCCTCGGGGTAGCGCCGCGCGTACTCCTCGCGGCGGCCCTCGTCGACGTCGCAGATCCACGCGAGCTCCGCAAGCTCGCCCACGACCCGGGCGACGTTCCTTCCCCAGCCTCCGACCCCGGCGTGGGCGACGCGGGTCAAGGGCGTGTCCAGAAGCTCACCCGCAAGGCGATGCCCCGCGAGACGCACGCGCGGCGACGACGAAGGGGCGCGTAGCGTCGCGGCCGGCAGGGCCGCGGAAGGGCTCTCCGCCGGGGCACGTCACAGCTTCCAGACCTTTTCGTCCGTGATGCCCGCGCGGCCGGTCGCGTTGCGCAGGTCGACGACGAGGTTGGCGTCCCGCACGAGCTGCGCGTAGTCGATGCCCGTGTGGGCGGTCGCGATCACGACCGCGTCGTAGTCGGCCGGGGCGAGCGCGACCGAGTCGAGCGCGATGCCGTCCGCCTGGAAGGAGGGCACGTGCGGGTCGTGGTACGCGACCGTCGCGCCGGCGTTCTGGAGCAATCCGATCACCTTCACCGCGGGGGACTCGCGCCAGTCGGAGATGTCTGCCTTGTAGGCGACGCCGAGCACCAGGATCCGTGCGCCGGCGACCGACTTGCGCGCGCCGTGGTTCAGCGCCTGCGAGACCCTGGAGCGGCAGTAGTACGGCATGTTCTGGTTCACCTCGCCCGCGAGCTCGATGAAGCGGGTCGAGAAGTCGAACTCGCGGGCCTTCCAGGTGAGGTAGAAGGGGTCGATCGGGATGCAGTGCCCACCGAGCCCCGGCCCGGGCTGGAACGGCATGAACCCGAACGGCTTCGTCGCGGCGGCGTCGACGACCTCCCAGATGTCGATCTCCATCCGGTCGCAGAGCTGCGCGAGCTCGTTGACGAGCGCGATGTTGACCGAGCGGAAGATGTTCTCGAGCAGCTTCGTGAGCTCCGCCGCGTCGGGCGACGAGACGCGGTGCACCTCGTCGACCGCCGACAGGTACAGCGCCGCGGCCGCCTCCGTGGACGCGTCGTCGATCCCACCGACGATCTTCGGGACGGTCTTCGTCGTCCAGTCGACCCGGCCGGGGTCGACCCGCTCGGGCGAGAACGCGAGGTGGAAGTCCCTCCCCGCCGCGAGCCCGGACTCGCGCTCGAGGATCGGCATGAGCTCCTCGCGCGTCGTCCCCGGGTACGTCGTCGACTCGAGCACCACGAGCTGGCCGGCCCGCAGCCGACGGCCGATCTCTGCGCCGGCGCCGAGCACGATCGAGAGATCGGGCTCGCGCTGCCGGGTGAGCGGGGTCGGCAGCGCGACGAGGATCGCGGCGACGTCGCGCAGCACGTCGTAGTCGGTCGTCGCGCCCAGCCCGTGCTCCTCGACGAGCCGGCCGAGCGTCTCGGAGGGGACGTCCTCGATGTAGCTCTCGCCACGGCGTAGCTGCGCGACGCGGGCCTCGTCGACGTCGACGAGCACGACCCGCCTGCCCGCCTCCGCGAAGACCTGCGCGAGCGGCACGCCGACGTAGCCTGCGCCGACGATCGCGATCTCGTACGCACCCGTCGGCGTGCCCGTGGTCGTCGCCGCCCGGGCGGCGGGGTCGAGCCCCGCCGCGGATGTGGTCTCCGGGCCGTTCACAAGGCGGGATCGTAGCGGCGGGGGTGGCGTTGACACACCGCCCACACGCGAGGCGGGAGAGCGCAAGTTGCAACTTGCAACTTGACGCCTCCTCGCCCGCCGCTTCTATCCGGTGACCGACTCGTCGCTCTGGAAGAGGCTGAACGCGTTGCCCTCGGTGTCGGCGCAATGCGTGAACCAGCCGACGTGCGGGATCGGCATCCGCTCCTCCGCGGTGCCGCCGTGCTCGCGCACCTTCGCGATCGACTCGTCGATGTCGTCCGTGTCGAAGTACACGACGATTCCGAACGGGCCCTCCGACGACTGCACGGCACCGCCCTGGTTCTCGCCGGTGCGCACCATGAAGTACTCCATCCCGGGCATCGCGGACTCGCCGAACTCCCACCCGAAGACACCGCTCCAGAACCCCTTTGCCCGCCCGGTGTCGGCGGCGGGGAGCTCGAAGTGCACGAGCGTGCCGGCCATCACTGCCTCCTCTCAGAGAGTCGTTGCATCATGCACTCCGGCGAGCAGCGCGGCGATACGGGCCGCCGCGTGGCCGTCGCCGTAGAGCGTGGGCGCGTCGTCCGGGAACCTCGCGTCCCGGACGGCCGCCACGATGGCCTCCGGGTCGTCGTCGACGAGCGTGTTCGCCCCGGCCGCCACCGTGTCGACCCACTCCGTCGAGGGGCGCATCGTGACGCAGGGCACGTGGTACCAGTACGCCTCCTTCTGGAGCCCGCCGGAGTCGGTCGCGACGACCCGTGCCTGCGAGGCGGCCGACACGAACGCGAGGTAGCCGAGCGGCCCGCGCAGCTCGACGTTCGGCCCGAGCGGAATGCCCTCCTCACGCAGCGTCGCCGCCGTGCGAGGGTGCGCGGGCAGGAGCACGGGCTCCTCGACGCGCGAGAGGCCCTCCGCGATCCGCCGGAGCCGCTCCGGCCGCACGTTCGCCTCGCGGTGGATCGTCGCGACGACGTACGTCGCCGGCGGGTGCGGCGGAGGCACGCGCTCCCGCGCGAGCGGCGCGAAGCGGAGAGTCGCGTCGGCCATCACGTCGCCCACGACCTCGATGCGGCCGTGCACCGCCTCGGCCCGCAGCGTGGCCGCCGACCGCTCGTCGGGGCAGAGGAGCAGGTCGGCGAGCCCGTCCACCTCGATCCGTGCGCGCTCCTCGGGCATCGAGACGTCGCCGCTCCGCAGCCCTGCCTCGACGTGCGCGAGCGTCAGCCCGCTCGCGCGCGCGGCGCGTGCGCCCGCGAGCGTCGAGTTCGTGTCGCCGAGCACGACCACGAGATCGGGCCGCTCCCTCTCGAGCACGCCCCCCACGGCGGGGGTGAGCGCGGCGACGTCCGCCGTGCGGAGGTCGAGGCGGTACGCGGGCTCGTCGAGGCCGAGCTCGTCGATGAAGACCTGCGACAGCTCGTCGTCCCAGTGCTGGCCGGTGTGGACGACGACCTCGTCGACCCCGGCCGCGCGGATCGCCTCGGACAGCGGCGCCGCCTTGACGAACTGCGGGCGGTTGCCGACGATCGTGACGACCTTCACCGCGCGAGCGTAGCGGCGTGTCCCCCGTCGCCCTCTCGCCCGCGCGGTGCCTTCGCGCGTCGCGTCAGCGGCCGAGGGCCGCGGCGAGCGCGTCCCCGAGCTCGGCCTCGGGGCTCCCGCCCGCACCGGTTGCGCGCCACGCGACGAACCCGTCCGGGCGCACGAGCACCGCTCCCTCGGGCCCCGTCCCGTACAGCTCCTCGAGATCGCCGTCCGCCGTCGCGGCGAGGTCGACCCCGACGCGGTAGGCGTCCACGGTGACTCCACACGCCTCGCCCGTGCGGCGTGCGGCGTCGCACCACGCGCCGCCCGCGGAGCCCGCGAGCACGACGAAGTCGCGTCCGAACAGGTCGAGCGTCGAGCGCTCCTCCCCTCCGGCGCGGAGGACGAGGTGCGGGGCCCTGAAGCCCGGCCTCCCCGTGGGAGCCCGCGGGTCCTCCCACGACTCGTCGTCGGCGACACCGGTGACGGCCGGAGAGCGGTAGCGGTAGCCGACCTCGACGGCCGCCTCGTCCACGATCGGCATCAGCTCCTCCTTCCCGAGCGAGGGGTCGAGCCGCAGGACGTACCGCGTGTAGGCCTGCTCGGTCGTGAACGCGCCCACGGGCTGCCGCTCGGCGTCGTACGTCGCGAGGAGCTGCTCGTCCGCCCGCCCGCCGAGCACGTACGCGAGCTTCCAGGCGAGGTCGTACGCGTCCTGGATGCCGCAGTTCCCCCCGAAGCCGCCCGTGGGGGGCATCACGTGCACGGCGTCTCCCGCGAGGAACACGCGCCCGTCGCGGAAGCGCTCGGCGTACTCCGCCGTGGCCGACCAGCGCTGCACGCTCTCGACCTCGACCGCGAGGTCCGGGTCGCCGAGCGCCTCGCGCACGTAGCGGATGCACGTCGGGGTGCTCATGTCCTCGCCGATCCGGACCGACTTCGTGCCGTCCGCGGCGACCGTCGAGTTCACGACCAGGAACCCCGCCTGCAGGTCGATCGAGAAGCGGAAGAACCCCTGCAGCGTCGGGCCGAACACGTACACGACGCTCAGGTTCCGGTCGCCCATCAGCGCCCGCACGTCGGCCCTGAAGTAGATCGTGATGCTGTCCGAGAAGCTCCCGTGCCCAAGCCGGCGGATCCCGAGCCGCTCCCGGGTCGGGCTGTGGGCGCCGTCGGCGGCGACGAGGTAGCGGGCGCGCAGGGTCTCCTCGCTGCCGCCGTCCCGCGGCCGGACGACGACGGCGACCCCGTCTGCGTCCTGGTCGAACGAGACGACCTCGGCCGCGTAGCGGATGCTCGCCCCGAGCCGCTCCGCGGCGCCCAGGAGGACCGGCTCGAGGCCGATCTGCGTGATGAAGATCCGCGGGGAGGGGCTGATGTGCTCGACGCCCTCGTTGATGAAGCGGAAGTACCAGTCGAGCTCCCTGCCGCCGAGGCTCTCCACGGAGACGATCGCGCCGTTCTGGACGAACTCGCGCGCGGCCGCCGCCTCGATCTCGGGCTGCAGGCCGACGGCTCTGTACGCCTCGACCGCGCGCTGGTTGACGAGCGCGGCGCGCGGATGGATCGCGGTGCCACGGTGGCGCTCGAGCACGACCGAGGGCACCCCGTGGTGTCCCAGGAAGACCGCCGTCGAAAGACCGACGAGGCTGCCACCGACGATGATGACCGGAGCGCTCGTGCGAGCCATCTTCCAGCCTCCTCCTGTTCACCTGCCCGACCGGGTCGCGGGATGGGGCGAAGTCTTGCAAAGTCGCCGCGGCCCGCGAGGCCTATCGGGGGCGTCCAGGGCATCCGCGCAACCGGTGGCAACGGTTGGGCCCGGTCTCGTCGTTCTCGCGACTGTCCCATCTTCCGCCGGCTGCCTGAATGGGGCCGCGGCCTCCGTTGATGCCCCAGGTCTGGGCGTCGTTCTGACGACGGAGGACGCGCGACACGCGGGGCTCCTCGGGACGCCGCGTGCGCAGGATTGTTGACGATCTTCGCAACGTTCCGGCAGGATTGCGACCATGAGCATGCAGACGAGCTCGAGCTACGACGCGCTCCGCTCGGCGATCGTGAGCGGGGAGATCGCTCCCGGTGCCCGTCTCGTCGAGGTGGAGGTCAGCGCCACCTTCGGCATGTCGCGAGGGGCGGTCCGCACCGCGCTGATCCGGCTCGAGCAGGACGGCCTCGTCGTGCGCGAGCCGCATCGCGGCGCTCGCGTGCGCAAGGTGTCGAACGAGGAGGCCGTCGAGATCCTCCAGGCGCGGGCGGTGCTCGAAGGCCTTGCCGCACGGCAGGCAGCGGAGCGGATCGACGAGGCGGGGAAGACACGACTGGCGGAGTGCTTGGCGCGGCAGCGCGAACTGCTCGAGCGCGGTGACCTGCTCGGCGCCTCGGACGCGAACGCCGACCTGCACGCTGCCGTGCTCGAGCTCTCGGGGCACAGCACGACGAAGCGGCTGATCCACGCACTGCACTCCCAGACGGTGCGCTACCAGTACCGCACGATCCTGATCCCCGGGCGCTCTGCGGCGTCGGTGGAGGAGCACGACGCCATCGTCGACGCGGTCATCGGGGGTCGTCCCGACGACGCCGACGCGGCCATGCGCCGCCACCTCTTCAACGTCGCGCAGTCCGTGCGGCGCCGGCTGATCCCGGGGGACATCGACGTGGCGAGCCGCGGCGCCCTCTGAAGGGTCGGGTCGGCGCGGCAACTTTGCTGGAGAAATTGTTGACAACATTGGTGCTGATCTGCTTGATTCGTGCGTACGCGAACCAGGCCCGCTCGTCCGATCCCAATCCCGGTCGCGCGCACCGTGTCAGCGACGACGAAGTCAGGTGTCACGTGGAAGGAGAGTCATGAATCGCTTTGGTCGTAGTGCCGTGCTCGCGGGTGCGGCGCTTGTCGCACTCGTGGCGGCGATCGCCGCCTCCGCCACGACGGCGAAGTCAGACCGCTCGGCGGCGCCGACGGCCGGCGCGGCGGTGACGAACTACGTCAAGTACGTCCACGGCAAGCGCGGGAAGGCCGACCCGAAGAAGTCGAAGGTGTACATCGGCTGGGTCAACCAGCAGGGTGGCCAGGTCGTGATCGGCGGGCTGGCAACCGCCGGCGCGCAGCTGGCCGTGAGGTACGTCAACGACGTGCTCGGCGGTGTCGGCGGCCATCCGGTCGCGCTCGTCCAGTGCTTCATCAAGTCGAGCGAAGAGGAAGGCACGACCTGCGGCCAGAAGCTCGTCAACGACAAGCGGATCTCCGTGATCGCGACGGGCGCCGTCGCCACGGGCGCGCAGTCGCTGTTCGCGACGGTGCGCGGTCGCAAGCCCATCGTCACGGGCGTCGCGGTCACTCCCGTCGACGGAGCCTCGAAGACCGCCGTCGTCCTCTTCGGCGACGGCCCGCACATCCTGCTGCCGTTCGGCAACTACGCGAAGAACGTCCTCCATGCGAAGACGGCCGCGGTCATCTATCCGAACGCGCCGGGCCTCGCCGAGTCCGGGCAGGTCATCGCAGCCGGTCTGAAGGCGGCAGGCATCGACACGAAGCAGGTCGGCTACACACAGGGCCAGTCCGACCTGACCGCGCCGCTGACCGCCGTCGGGGCGACGACCGCCGACTTCATCGCGCCGTACGGCTCGGCGGCCGACTGCGCGAACCAGGCGAAGTCGTTGCAGCAGCTCGGCATCACCAACTCGCGCAAGATCATGACCGCCCCGCTCTGTCTCAACTCGACCGTGATCGACGCGCTCGGCGATTGGTCGAAGTGGACGTACGCGATCGCGTCGTCGCTCTACGGCGACAAGACCGACAAGGGCATGCCGGCCTACGACGCGGTGATCAAGCGCTACAAGGCGCAGAAGAACGCGCCCGACCCGTGGCACATCGTTGCGTTCTCCGAGCTCCTGACGACCGTGCGGTTCCTCAACGAGGCCGGGGCGAAGAACGTCGCGAACATCAAGCCGGCGCGGGTCCTGGCACGGGCGAAGGCGTTCAGGGGCCCGCTCGCGCTCGGAGCGCCAAAGCTCCAGTGCGGCAAGTACAAGGACGCGCCCGCGATCTGCAACGACATGTTCCAGGCGTTCACCTACCAGGGAAAGTTCCAGTTCAAGCGCGCATCCGGCTGGATCGGCCCGCTTCCGGGCTGACGGAGCACGCACGAAGATCCCCACCCGGCGGGGCCGGTCGACTGGCCGGCCCCGCCGCGTGATACTCGCAACGCGACGTGAACGAGATCCTGCTCTTCATCCTGCTCGGCCTCGGGACGGGGGCGACGATCGCCGCCATCGCGGTCGCGATCGTCGTCACGTACCGGGGCTCCGGCTACATCAACCTGGCCGCGGGCGCGATCGCGATGCTCGCCGGGTTCTCGTTCTGGGCGCTTCGCACGGGCGAGCTCGGCTTCACGGTGGGTACCACGGTCGCCGTCGTGCTCACGTACGTCGTCGTCGTCCTCGTCACCGTGGCGATCGAGCTCGTCGTCTTCAGGCCCCTCCGAACGGCCGCACCGCTCGCGAAGCTCGTCGCCTCGCTCGGCGTTCTGCTCACGCTCCAGGCGGCGATGCTGCTCGCGTTCGGCACGTCGCAGCACCCGCAGCCGACGATCATCCCGATCAAGGTCATCCGCCTGCTCGACGGCGCAGTGCCGCTCTCCGCCTTCGTCCTGAGCGGCATGGTGGTGGCGCTCACGGCCGTGCTGTGGTCGCTCTACCGCTGGACGCGGTTCGGGCTCGCCACCCGCGCGGCGTCGGAGAACGACGTCGCGGCTCGCATCGCCGGCCTGTCCCCGGACGAGCTGTCGCTGGCGAACTCGCTGCTCTCGAGCCTCCTGCTCGGGACGCTCGGGATCCTGGCCGGCTCGGTCGCGGCGCTCGACACGACGACGCTCCCCTTCCTCGTGGTGCCGGCGCTCGCGGCCGCGCTCTTCGCCAGGCTGACCTCCTTCACCATCGCCTGCGTCTGCGGCCTCGCCATCGGCGCCGCCGAGTCCCTGATCGAGTACGCCTCGACGAAGTCCTGGTTCCCGACGAGCCAGAGCGTGGCCTGGCCGGGGGTGAAGGAGCTGCTCGTCTTCGTGCTCATCGTCTCGGCCATGTTCCTGCGGGGCGCCTCGCTGCCGACGCGGGGCGAGCTCGTCGAGCAGCGCCTCCCGGACGTGCCTCGCCCGAAGCACGCGTATGCGCTCGCGATTCCGTCGACGCTGCTGTGTGCGATTGCGCTCGTCGTGCTTCCGTTCGACTTCCGCCAGGCGCTCACGAACTCGCTGATCGGCATCGTGATGGCGCTCTCGCTCGTGGTCATCACGGGCTTCGTCGGGCAGATCTCGGTCGTCCAGCTCGCGCTGGCCGGGGTCGCCGGCTTCACGGTGTCGCATCTGGCCGTCGACGCCGGGATCGGCTTCCCGCTCGCGCCGCTCGCCGGGATCGCCGCCGCCGTGCTCCTCGGCCTCGTGACCGCGGTGTCGGCGCTGCGCGTGCGCGGAGTCGCTCTCGCGGTCGTGACGATCGCCGCTGCGGTGGCGGTCTTCAACTTCGGCTTCGTGAACCCCACCTGGGGTGGCGGCGCCACCGGCTCGCCCGTGCCGGACCCCAAGCTCTTCGGCCTCAACCTCGGGCCGAGCGCGTCGTTCCGCGGCCTCGACGGCAACCTCCCGAGCCCCGTGTTCGGCTGGGTGGCGCTCGCGTGCACCGTCCTGCTCTCGCTCCTCGTGATCTCGGTGCGGCGCGGCATCCTCGGCCAGCGAATGCTGGCCGTCCGGTCGAACGAGCGCGCCGCCGCGGGAGCGGCGATCGACGTCCGTAACGTCAAGCTGATCGCGTTCGGCATCAGCGCGCTGATCGCGGGGGTGGCGGGCACGCTGTACGCGTACAACTTCGGCTCCGTGAGCGCCGATCGCTTCAGCGTCCCCCTCGCGCTCAGCCTGATCGCGTTCGCCTACGCGGGCGGGATCACGCTCGTCTCGGGTGCCGTCTTCGCCGGGCTGATCGCCGCGCAGGGACTGTTGCCGTACGCGCTCGACAGGTGGTTCGGCCTCTCCGGGAACTGGTTCCTGCTCTTCGGCGGCGTGGTGCTCATCTTCACGCTGATCCAGAACCCGGAGGGCGTCGCCGGCTCCTTCTACCGGACCGGGCAGGCACGGGCGAGGCGAAAGGACGAGCCTGCGCCGTCAGCCGCGCCTGTGAGGGGCTCGTGACGTCCGTCCTCTCGACGACCGGGCTGTCCGTGCGCTTCGGCGGCGTACGCGCCGTCGACGCGGTCGACGTCGCCGTCGAAGAGGGCCAGCTCGTCGGGCTGATCGGTCCCAACGGGGCCGGCAAGACGACCTTCGTCGACGCCGTCACCGGCTTCGTCCGCTACACGGGTCGTGCGGAGCTCGACGGGCGCGACCTCGCGGGGCTCCCGCCGCATGCACGCGCCCGCCGCGGACTCGCGCGGACATGGCAGAGCACCGAGCTGTTCGACGACCTCTCCGTGCGCGAGAACCTCATGGTCGCGGCCGAGCGCCCGTCCTGGCTTGCGCTCGCCGCGGAGCTCGTCGGTCGCCCCGCAGGCGACATTGCAGCGACGAGCGCGGCGCTCGACCTGCTCGGCATCGGGACGCTCGCAGAGGCAATGCCGAGCGAGCTGACCCAGGGCCAACGGAAGCTCGTCGGCGTCGCACGGGCGGTCGCCATGCAGCCGCGGCTGCTCTGTCTCGACGAGCCCGCCGCCGGCCTCGACACCCACGAGAGCGAGGAGCTCGGACGCCGGCTCCGGCAGATCGCGAACGCGGGCACCGCGACGCTTCTGATCGACCACGACATGGGCCTGGTGCTGACCATCTGCGACCTGATCGTCGTGCTCGAGTTCGGGAAGGTGATCGCGGCCGGGACGCCCGACCAGGTGCGCCGCGATCCACTCGTCGTCAAGGCGTATCTCGGCGGCGGCGTCGCCTCCGCGGCCGTCGAGGAGCGCGCCCAGCGCGAGGTGTCGACCTGAGCAACTCCGTGCTCGGCCTCGAGGGGCTGACCGTCGGCTACGACGGCGCTCCCGTGGTTCGCGATCTCGACCTCGAGGTCGGTCCGGGCGAGATCGTCGCCTTGCTCGGCGCGAACGGGGCGGGAAAGACGACCACGCTGCGCGCCGTCTCCGGCCTCGTCTCCCCGCTCGAGGGCGCGGTCCGCTTCGGCGGGCGCGATCTACGCAAGGTGTCCCCCAGCGCTCGCGCGCGTCTCGGCATCGCGCACGTCCCGGACTCGCGAGGCCTCTTCTTCGGGCTGACGGTCGCCGAGCACCTGCGGCTCGGCTACCGCCGCGAGCGCCTCGACGCGTCGGTCGCATACCGGTACTTCCCCGCGCTCGAGCCTCTCCGAGACCGCCGCTGCGGCCTCCTGTCGGGTGGTGAGCAGCAGATGCTCGCGGTCGGCAGGGCGCTCGCGCGCCGCCCCGCGCTTCTGCTCCTGGACGAGCTGAGCCTCGGCCTCGCGCCGGTGATCGTCGAGAGCCTGCTGCCCGTCGTCCGTGCGTACGCCGAGGAGAGTGGCTGCGGCGTGGTGCTCGTCGAGCAGCACATCGAGCTCGCGCTGACGATCGCCGATCGGGGCTACGTCCTCTCACACGGCGAGCTGGTGCTCGAGGGTCCGGCGGAGCAGTTGCGCTCGAACAACGACCTGCTCGTCTCGAGCTACTTCGGAGAGCACACCGGGTTGTTCGCCGGCGAACAGCCCTGAGACGGAGGCCCACGACATACGGTGTTCGAATGCGCAGTCTGACGAGGGAGTCACCGTCGACCACGTCTCCGCCCTGACCGCGAAGGAGCTCTGATGGACCGGATCCTGACGACCCACACCGGAAGCCTCGTCCGCCCCGACGAGCTGCTCGACGTCCTGGCCGCGCAGGAGCGCGGTGAGGGCCTCGACGCCGAAGCGTACGAGCGGATCCTCGACCAGGCGGTCGGTGACGTCGTCCGCCGCCAGGCCGCGGCGGGGATCGACGTCGTCAACGACGGCGAGATGGGGAAGTCGACCTGGATCACGTACCTCTACGGCCGCGTGGGCGGGATCGAGGAGCGCCTCGTCCCGATCGACCAGGGCTCGATGCTCCCGCCGAGCCGCGACCGGCAGGCGTTCCCCGAGTTCTACGCGGAGCACGACGCGGCGTTCGCGCGGGCCACGAAGAACCGCGTGCACATGGCCGAGGACGGTGGGGGCGCCGACGACCCGCCGCAGGCTCGCAGCAAGCTCTGGTTCTGCACAGGGCCGATCACGTACGACAGCGCCGCGCTCGAGCGGGACATCGGCCGCCTCCATCGCGCCCTCGAAGACGTCGAGGTCGCCGACGCGTTCCTGCCCGTGGTCGCGCCTGCGAGCGTGTACTGGCTGCGAAACGAGCACTACGCGACGGAGGAGGAGCTCGTCTTCGCAGTCGCGGACGCGCTGCACGAGGAGTACAGGGGGATCGTCGAGGCCGGGTTCCTGCTCCAGGTCGACGACGCCGTGCTCATGCACGAGTACGACTCGATCCTCTCGCTCGGCGGCTCGGTCGCCGACTACCGGCGCTGGGCGGCGCTGCGGATCGAGGCGCTCAACCACGCGCTGAGGGACATCCCCGAGGAGCGTGTCCGCTACCACGTCTGCTTCGGCAGCTGGCACGGCCCCCATGTGCACGACCCGCCGCTCGCGGATGTGATCGACCTCGTCCTCTCGGTGCGTGCCCGCTACTACCTCATCGAGCAGGCGAGCCCGCGCCACGAGCACGAGTGGCGGCTGTGGGAGGACGTGGAGCTGCCGGACGGCAAGGTGCTCGTCCCCGGCGTCGTCACGCACCACACGAACGTCGTCGAGCACCCGAAGCTCGTCGCCGAGCGCCTCGTCCGGCTCGCGCGGCTGGTCGGGCCGGAGCGAGTGATGGGCGGCACCGACTGCGGCTTCGCCCAGGGCGCGTTCGTCCGCCGGGTGCACCCCAGCATCCAGTGGGCGAAGCTCGAGGCGCTGGCGGAGGGCGCGCGGATCGCGACGCGGCAGCTCCACGGGGTCGCGGCCGCGTGAGCGCCCGTCCTCGGCCCGCGGCGCGCCCGGCGACGGGCCTTGCCCTTCCGTGCCTCACGCGGGACAATCGCACCGGGAATGCCGACCACCTCGACGCCGGACCGTCTGCCGCTCTTGATCGACACCGCGGTGGTGCCCGCGTCGGAACGGCTCGAGTTCTGGTCGGAGTCGACGAGCGGCGTCTACCACCCACTCCAGATCCGCAGTGCCGTGAACGGGGAGTTCTGGGCGACGATGTCGGGCTACGAGCTCGGGCCGCTCGGTGTGTTCCGGATCGCCGCGGCGGCCAACACGATGATCCGGACGGTGAGGGCGATCGCGGACGGCGACCCCGAGCGCCTGCATCTCTGCGCGGTGCTGCGAGGGCAGCTGGACGTCGCCCAGGGGGATCGGACGGGGGTCGCGTGCGCGGGCGACGTGATCGGGTACGAGACCTCCCACCCGGCAGTCGTGCGGGCGCGGGAGCCGTTCGAGGCGCTCGTGTTGCGGATCCCGCGTCAGCTCCTCGGCGGCCGGGCGGCGGCGCAGGTGCGAGACCTCGCGGGGGCGAGGATCCCGGCCGGCCACGCTCCCGCGCGGACGGCGACGTCGTTCTTCAAGCGGCTTGCCGGCGAGCCGCGGAACGGCAGTGCCCGGCCGGCCGACGCCTCGAGGACGGTCGAGCGCGTCCTGGACATCGTCGAGGCGCTCGCGGTGGTCGCGCGCCAGGAGCCGGGGCCGAGGCAGCCCCGCTCCCGCGCCGAGATCCTGCTCCACATCGAGTCGTTCATCGAGGAGCATCTCGACGACCCGTGCCTCGATCCGGACGGGATCGCCCGGGCGAGCTTCATCTCGACGCGGTACGTGCACAAGCTGTTCGAGGCGGAGGGCACGAGCCTCTGCCGCTGGATCCGGACGTCGCGCCTCGAGCGCTGCCGCCGCGACCTCGTCGACCCGGCGCTCGACCACTGGACGATCCTCGCGATCGCGACCCGCTGGGGTCTCCCGGGGCCACAGCACTTCAGCCGGCTGTTCCGGGCCGCCTACGGCTGCTCCCCGACGGAGCTTCGCCGCGAGGCGCGGAGGAACGGGGCCCGGACGGCCGCGCGTCCGGCCGGACGCCGCCGTGCCGGGGCGGGACGGCCGCACGCTTCTCCGGGGCCGGCTCCCGCGCACTGATGGCCGCGGCGCGGCCTCGCCGCGGGGACGGCGACGGCGGTGCGGGCGGGCACGTCGTCAGGCACGGCCGAAGCTGCGGGAGCTGCAGAGACCGCGCGTCGGGCTGCTCTCGGGCGGCGAGCACCAGATGCTCGCTGTCGCTCGTGCCCTGGCCCGGGAGCCGAAGCACGCGCGTACGGACACGGTGGTGAACCCCGCGGGCTGAGCCACTCGGCCCGACGACGACACGAGCGAAAGGAACTCGTCGTGACACACAACAGCCTGCAGGACCTCCTCGAGGCCGCCGGAGACACCGTCGAGCTGCTGCGCAACTCGCCGGCCGGGCCGAACGTCTATCCCGGCGTCCAGCCGGAGTACACGAACTGGCGCGACGAGCAGCAGGCGTGGCAGCGGACCTGCATCCTGTTCGACCAGTCGTTCCACATGGCCGACCTGGCCGTGGAGGGGCCCGACGCCCGGGCGCTGCTGTCCGGGCTCGGCGTGAACAGCTTCGAGGGGTTCGAGGTGGATCGCGCGAAGCACTTCGTGCCGTGCAGCCCCGACGGCTACGTGATCGGTGACGTGATCCTGTTCGCGCTCGGGGAGCGCCGGTTCAACCTCGTCGGCCGCGCCCCCGCCCTGAACTGGATCACGTACCACGCCGAGACCGGCGGGTACGACGTGCGCGTCGAGCTCGACCAGCGGTCGGCGCTGCGCACCGACGGGCGCCGCAGGTCCTACCGATTCCAGGTGCAGGGGCCGAACGCGATGCAGGTGATCGAGCAGGCGCTCGGCACGGCTCCTCCGGAGCTCAGGTTCTTCCACATGACGACGGTCGGCATCGCGGGCACGACCGTGCGCGCGCTCCGGCACGGCATGGTGGGCCAGCCCGGCTGGGAGCTGTTCGGGCCGTGGGACGACCGGGAGCGCGTCCGCGACGCGCTGATCGCCGCAGGCGAGCAGCACGGGATGAGGCTCTCCGGTGCCCGCACCTACTCCTCGAACACGCTGGAGTCCGGCTGGATTCCCTCTCCGCTGCCCGCCGTCTACACGGGCGACGGCCTGAAGGCGTATCGAGAGTGGCTGCCGGCGACGGGGTACGAGGGATCGGCCTCGATCGGCGGCAGCTTCGTGTCCGACTCGATCGAGGACTACTACTTCACCCCCTGGGACCTCGGCTACGGCAGCTACGTGAAGTTCGACCACGACTTCGTCGGCCGCGATGCGCTCGAGCGGCTGGCGGACGGCGAGCACCGCCGCAAGGTGACCCTCGCGCTCGATGACGCGGACGTGACGCGGGTGATCGGGACGATGTTCCAGCGCACGGACCGGGCGAAGTTCATGGACTGGCCCTCGGCCGTCTACGCGATGCACCCGTACGACCGGGTGACCGTGGACGGCGAGACGGCCGGCGTCTCGACGTGGATCGGCTACACGGCGAACGAGGGCAAGATGCTGACCCTCGCCGTGCTCGACCCGGAGCACGCCGAGCCCGGGACGGAGGTGACGCTCGTCTGGGGCGAGGAGGGCGGCGGCACCGCGAAGCCGACCGTCGAGCCGCACGTCCAGACGGAGCTGAGGGCCGTCGTCAGCCCGGTGCCCTACGTCGAGACCGTGCGCCGCGACTACGCCCCGTCGGGCTGGCGCTCCGAGCACGCCTGACCGGCGACCCGGCTCGGCGGCGTGCGCTACGCCGTTGCGAGCTCGACCGCGGCCAGCGGCCTCCTGCCGAGGATCATGTCGGCGGCCTTCTCCGCGATCATCAGCGTGGTCGCGTGCGTGTTCGCGCGGGTGATCGTCGGCATCACCGACGCGTCGACGACGCGCAACCCCTCGGTCCCGAGCACGCGCAGCTCGGCGTCCACGACCGAGCCCATGGCGCACGTCGACGTGGGGTGGTACACGGTCTGGGCCGCACGGCGGACCCACGTGAGGATGTCGTCCTCCGAGTCGGAGGCCGGGACGCTGAGCGCCTCGCGCTGGATCGCTCTCAGCGCGGGTTGTCGTGCGATCTCGAGCGCGATCCGGACTCCCTCCACGATGCTGCTCGTGTCGTCCTCGGTCGTGAGGAAGTTCGAGAGCACGCGCGGCTTCGAGTCGGCCAGCGGGGCCCGCAGCGAGACCGTGCCGCGCGACGAGGGCTTCACCACCACGGGGCCGAACGCGACGCCGTTGTCCGGTGGTGGCACCAGGCCTTCGTCCATGAGCGGCGCCGCGGCGAAGTGGAACTCGACATCCGGCGCGGGCAGATCGGGCCGGGTGCGGAAGAAGCCGCCTCCCTCGGGGTAGTTCGAGGTCAGCGGGCCGCGGCCCTCCTGCTCGAGCAGCGCGAAGTTCTCCGGGGTGAAGATCCCGAAGAGGCCGGCCTCGTCGGTGGCGTAGTTCAGGTTGACCATGCAGTGGTCCTGCAGGTTGCGTCCGACGGGCAGCTCCTCCCGCACCGGGATCCCGAAGGGCGCGAGCTCCTCCGCGGGCCCGATGCCGGACAGGAGCAGCAGCGCCGGCGAGTGGTAGGCGCCCGCGGAGAGGATCACCTCCCGCTCGGCCCGGACGACCTCGCGCGCGCCGCCCCGCACCAGCTCCACGCCGACGGCGCGGTCGCCCTCGAAGACGATCCGCTCGACGAAGCACGCGTCGCGCACCTCGAGGTTGGGCCGTCCGGACGCAGGGTGCAGGTAGGCGTCCGCCGCGCTCCAGCGCCTGCCGTCCCGCTGCGTGAGCTGGAAGCGGGCGACCCCGTCCTGCCGCTCGCCGTTCAGGTCCGGGTTGCGCTCGTACCCCGCCTCGACCGCCGCCTCGAGCATCGCGTCGACCAGAGGGCACATCGACCTGCCCTCGGAGACGCGCAGCGGGCCGCCGGCGCCGTGGTACGCGTTCTCGCCCAACTCGTTGTCCTCGCCCCGCTTGAAGTACGGCAGCACCTCGGCGTAGCTCCAGCCGGTGCAGCCCCCGGCGGCCCAGTCGTCGTAGTCGAGCCGGTTGCCGCGCAGGTAGATCATCGCGTTGATCGAGCTCGAGCCGCCGATCACGCGGCCGCGCGGCAGGTACAGCCTCCGGCCGCCGAGCCCGGGCTCCGGCTCGCCGAGCAGGTCCCAGTCGAGGGTCGCCGACTTGAACAAGATCGGGAACGCCGCCGGGACGCGGATCTCCGCCGCCGTGTCCGGCCCGCCCGCCTCGAGCAGGAGGACGTCGACGTCCGGATCCTCGCTCAGCCGCCCCGCGAGAGCGCACCCCGCCGAGCCCGCACCGACGATGATGTAGTCAGCCGCCATCGAGCACCTCTCGTCCGTGTGTCGGGGGACACCCTAACGCCGTCACGACGGAGAGGCGGCTGGCGCCACGCCCTGCGGCCGACTAGCGTCCCGGCCGTGAGCGCGAACGACGACCTCGTTGGCCTCTACTGGACGACCTGCGGCCCGGTCGAGATCCACGCGGGGAGGGAGTGGAGCCTGTTCGACCTGCGCGAGCGCTGCGAGCAGGCGGAGCGGGCCGGGTTCAGGGGGATCGGGCTGTGGCACGCGGACCTCGAGCACGTCCTCGAGACACGCACCCTCGCCGAGGTGAAGGAGCTCCTCGACGCGCACGGGCTGCGCCACCTCGAGCTGGAGTTCCTGTGGGACTGGTTCGTCGACCCGGCCGACGAGCGACGTCGGGCGTCCGACGCCGTCAGGGCACTCCTCTGGGAGGCCGCCGCCGAGCTCGGCGCCCACCACATCAAGGTCGGGAACATTCCGGGGACCCCCTGCGCGCTCGACGTGCTGACCGAGCGGTACGCCGAGCTCTGTGCGGATGCGGCGGAGCACCACGACGCCCCGATCGTGTACGAGTTCATGCCCCCGGACGTCAACGTGCACGACCTCGAGACGGCGCTCGCGCTCGTCGAGGGGGCGGACGCGCCGAACGGCGGGCTCGCAGTCGACACGTGGCACCTCGGCAAGCTCCGGCTCACCCCGGACGACGTTCGCCGCATCCCGGCGCGCCACATCGGCTGGGTGGAGCTCAGCGACGGCCGCGGCGAGGACATGGAGGACCTGGTCGACGAGACGATCAACCACCGCGAGCTGCCGGGCGAGGGCGACTTCCCGGTCCGGGAGTACGTCGCGGCGCTCCGCGACGCCGGGTACGACGGGCCCTGGGGGGTCGAGGTGCTCTCGGCGCAGCTGCGCAGCCTGCCGATCGAGCAGATGTTCGACCGCGCGTACGGGACCAGCCGCGCCGCGATCGGCTGAGGAGCAGCTCAGGCGAAGAAGCGCCGCGGGTTCTCGACGAGCATCTCGTCGATCTGCGCCTGCGTGACGCCTGCCTCCAGGAGCCTCGGCAGGATCCGCGTCGAGATGTGCAGGTAGTCCGGGTGCTCGTTCGCGAACAGCGGGTTCTCGACCATGAAGTCGTGGAAGCTGGCGGCGTCGTGCCCGAGGTGGATCCGGTCGACGTAGCCCTCGGAGACGAGCGCCACCAGCGTCCGGATCCGGTCGTCGTCGGGGTTGAAGTGGTCGATGTTGAAGCGATCGCAGCCGAGGCTCGCGCCGGTGTCGGCGATCGCGCGCAGGTAGTCGAGGTCGTTGCTGTCCCCGGCGTGCGCGACCACCACGCGCCTCGGGTCGACGCCCTCGCCGGTGAGCGCCTCGAGCGCCACCAGCCCCGTCTGGGCGGCTCCGTGGGTGTGCACCATCACGGGCGCGTCGGTCTCGACCGCCGCGGCGGCGACGAGCGAGAGGATGCGCGGCACGTCGCCCACGAGCCCGTACCGGTCGACCGCGCACTTGAGGAACGCCGCCTTGACGCCCGTGTCGCCGATCCCCTCGCGGAGCTCGTGCACGAACAGGTCGACGACCCAGTCGCCGGTGCGGTAGGCGAGGAAGCCTCGCAGCTCGAGGAAGGCGTAGACGCCGGTCGCGACCACGATGTTCAGGTCGACGCCCGCGTTGACCCGCTGGATCCGGGGGATGTCCCGGCCGAGGCCGAAGACCGTCGGGTCGACGATCGTCTCGATACCCGCCGCGCGCAGTCTCCGGAGCGCTGCGATCGCGTCGGCGACACCCGCGTCCTCATCCCAGTAGCGCTCCCCGAAGTGGCTCCCGAAGCTCGCGAGCGCGTCCGGGTCGAGGATGAACACGTGCTCGTGCATCAGCGTCGGGCCGAGCCGGTCCAGCGCCACAGGCCCCCGGACGGTCTCGACCGTCGCGCGCGGACCGCTCGCCGGCCGAGCGCTCAGAGCTGCGCCTCAGTACGGTGCGGCGGCACGGCGTGATTATCGTGGTTCGCCGCCCCGGGTCAATCCGGTACTCCGGTCGGGTGCGGTCGCACGTCGTCACGGGTTCGCGCCGAAGAGCCTTCGGACCGCCCACTCGCCCGGGGAGTAGACTGTTCCCACGTAGCTCCCTCCTTTCGCCGCTGCGCTCTCTATGGGTTGCGCCAGGTCCGAGCCTTACCGGAAGGGAGAGCGCTGTGGACGAGCCCGAAGGCGCGACCGACCTCAAGCGCCAGACGAGCGCGATCTCGGATGGCATCGCCGCGATGCACCGCGAGCACTACGGACGCGGTGCCGACCGCACCCGCACCCTCATCCACCAGGACGTCGTGATGACACGGCTCGAGGACTGCTTCACGACGGTCGAGAAGAAGATGATCGCCGAAGGCGCGTTCCCGCAGGTACGCGAGACGCGAACGATGTTCCAGGACTGGATGCGACCCCGCTTCACGGAGATCGTGGAGGACGCCACCGGCCGCAGGGTGACGGCGTTCTTCTCGCAGGTCACGCACGACCCCGACATGGCAGTCGAGCTCTTTCTCCTGGAGCGGACGGGATCGAGCGCGGATGGTGGCAAGCCGGGTTGATCCGCGACGAGGGTAGGGATAGGATCGCCTGACGGCGTTCGGGCTCCGCGAGGGGCTGGAACGTCGCGCTTGGGTCGTGCGCCTCGACGCTGAGGCTCTGTTCGGGTCTTGCGCCAGCGTCCGTGAACTGTCAGTTCGATCATCGGACAGCGAGGTCCAGCCGACACCGGGAGCACGTCCACAGATCGGAGGCTGCGCTCTTGGCCTCCGCTGCAGCCGCCCCGCGACTCCCCCCTGGGGATCTCCCCCCTCCCCCAGTCACGGGGCGGCTGCGCCCCCCGTCACTGTAGGGCGTCCGGAGCCGCGAAACGAGCCGGGCTCCGACTCGCCTCGTCCGTTCCCTCGGCGCGGCCCGCACGGCGATCGGAGACAGCCGCCTGGCGCGGCGCCGACCCCGCGCGCCTGCGCGTGAGGGGCAGCATTGACGAGCCGTTTCCCGGCCCCTCGATCGAGTGTCACGGGTGCCACTTCCGGGTGACGACCCGGGGCCAGAGCGTTCAGATGCTGTGACAGAAGGATCGACCGAGGGGGCTTCCTTCATGCGGAGGACGACAGAAACGAACGACGGCTCGAGTCCGGCGAGCGGACTCGTCACGAGTACGCGACCGGCCTGGCAGGCGCGGCCGAGGCTCGCGACCGCGATCCGTCTGCTCGCGTTGTGCGGGCCCGTGGCGATCTCCGTGGGGGTCATCTACCTCGCCGGCCGCGCGGCGGGGCCGCCGGACGGATCACGAGCGTCGTACGTCGCGTGGTGGGTAGCGCTCTCCGGCGCGGCGACCGTCTCGCTCGTCGCTGCCGGTCGGCTCTCGCGGAGGCTGTTGCCTCTCGCGGCTCTCATGCGGTTGTCGCTCGTCTTTCCCGACAGCGCGCCGTCTCGCTTCCGAACGGCGCTGCGGACGGGCACGGTCGCGACGCTCGAGGAGAGGCTTGCGGCCGCGCGCCGCGGCGACACGGACCGCACCCCGGTCGCGGCGGCCGGGTTGCTGCTGGAGCTGGTCACGCACCTGGACGAGCACGACCCGCTCACACGGGGGCATTCGGAGCGGGTCCGTGGATACGCGCAGAGCATCGGGCGCGAGCTCGGCCTCGACCCGCGAGACCTCGACCTCCTCAACTGGGCGGCCCTGCTCCACGACATCGGCAAGCTCGAGGTCCCGCACCAGATCCTGGCGAGCCCCGGCAGGCCGACGGAGGACGAGTGGAAGTTGCTCCGCACGCACCCGACTTCCGGCGCCGAGCTCGCGGCGCCGCTGCGGGAGTGGCTGGGCGCGTGGAGCGCCGCCATCGAGCAGCACCACGAGCGGTGGGACGGAAAGGGGTACCCGCTCGGCCTGGCCGGCAGCGAGATCTCGCTGGCGGGCCGGATCGTCGCCGTCGCGGACGTGTTCGACGTGATCACATCCGCCCGCTCGTACAAGCGCCAATCCTCGGTCGTCGAGGCGAGGAAGGAGCTCTCGCGGTGTGCCGGTACGCAGTTCGACCCGGACGTCGTCCGCGCATTCCTCGCGCTTTCGGTGCGCCAGAGCCGTCTCGCTGCCCCGCTCGCGTGGCTCGCGCAGGCCGGGATGCTCGCGCGACTTCCCGTGACGCAGGCGAGCGGCCTCCCTGCCGGGGCCGCCGCGGCGGCGGCGGTTGCCGTCGGCGCCGGGGTAGGAGTGTCGGTCAACCCTCAGGCGACGATCGCGGTGCCCGCGCCCGCGATACACGACGTGGCGGCGCGACCCGGCGCGCCTCGGCTCGCCGCCGCGGTCCCGCATCCGCGGCCGGCCCCACGGGCCGCACAGCGCAACGCGAAGCGAAAGGCCACGCAGCCGAAGCCGCATCCAGTCGTGACACCCGAGTCCAAGGAGACGGCGCCGCCGCCCCAGCCTCGCGCGGCCACGGCACCTCCCGCCCCGCCGAAGCGGCCCGAGGCCTCCGCGGCTCCGTCGAAGCAGCCGTCTGCGCCCGCGCAGTCCGCGCCCGCCGAGCCCCATCCCGCGTCCGCACCCGGCACGCCGCCGCCCGTCGTTTCCCCTGACACGCCTGCCCCGCCGCTTGCCGCATCCGCCCTCGCGGGCGCCGTGACGTCGACGATCGGTGACGTGACGGAGGGGGCGGCGTCCGCCGTGCAGGACGTGACGACTCTGGTGACTCCGCCGCCGCCGCCGCCGCCGTCCGAGCCGGCCGCGCCGGCGTCTCCTCTTCCCCCGACGTCGCCGGCTCCGGCTCCGCCTTCGCAGACCACCCCGTCGTCTCCGGACCCCGCGCCCGGGCAGCCGGCGCCCGACTCGCAGGGGTCCGAGGGTCTGCTCGAGGGCTTGCGCTCGCTCCTCGACGGCCTGCTGCCGCCGGGCTGAGCCGCCACACCCGCCGTCGCACGATGGGCCGTGAAGGATTCGAACGGCCCTGCAGATCGCACATTTTCTTCTTCGGTGGGGGCACCGGTGGGGGCACGATTTGCCCACGGTCGGCCACGCCTGACACGTCTTGTCGCATTGGGACGGTTGCTCGGCCGCCAATCGCGACCTCATAGCGCCGCGTGGTACCAGGCCGTCGAGGCCACGCCGGCCGCCGCTAACTACGTCGGGCGCGCACGCCAGTAGGCCGCGCGCCGTCGACAGCGCGCGTGACAAAACCTTCGGCGCGCTGTTGATGTCGCCGGAAGCAGATTCATGCAGCCCGGCGCCGCACAGGTCGGCCTCGAGCGCGCGCGAGCGACGCGTTCTCGGTCGCGGCGAACTCGGTAGTAGATCCCCGCGTTGCTCAGGTCGCCATAGAGCTCCTGCCGAGCGAGCGCGATCTTGCGACGAACTGTTGACGCCGAGACGCTCTCGAACTCAGCGAGTTCCTCGATCGTGAATCGTGGCGGCAGCTCGTCGCCCGCGAGCATTGCGTCCGAGCGCTGGGCAGCCATCTCCGAAAGCTGCCCAGCCCACTGGAAACCCTGGTACGCGTGATCCGAAAGGCGCGAGATCCGCACGTCAGAGGGTCGCACGTGGCGTGCCCACCACCAGGGCGAAAGTCTCCCGGACGGCATTCGCCGAATGTAACGCAAACACTGGAACCGGAGCCGATAGGCGGACGCGATGGAGGTCATCCTGCTTGTCGCCTCCCTCGCGGCCGTCGTTCTCGCTGTGCCTGGATGCGTGCTCGCTGTGCTCGGACTAATGGACCGCCGCGCCGACCATCGGTTTCCGCAGCGGCGAACTGGCCCGGGTGCGCCGTCACGCACATGTGCGCCAACTGTCAACAGGTGCCCAGGCTCGTCGACGAGTCGCAAAGGCCAGCTTGACATGCAAAGGTCGCAGTGCGATGCTCGCCGTCGCCGATTGCCGTCGGACGATTTCGAGGGAGGAAGCTCATGAGGTGTGTGGCCTGGTCTCGGCGTGGCTTGCTGCGGTGCGCGGCGGCATCGCTTGCGGTCGTGGCGACCGTGATGCTGAGCGCGGCTGCCGGTGTTGCGGCGACCGGGCCGGATGAGCCGTCGGGGTTGGGCGGTGCCGTGCCGAGGGGGACTGCGCCGCCGAGTCTTACGTCACCGCTCGGTGCGGCTGTGTCCTCGGCTGACGGGCTGCCGCTGCCCGCGACACCGTTGCTGGATGATTTCAACCGGCCGGATGGGCCGTTGGGGTCGAACTGGGCGCAGGTCTCCACGGCGGGAACGCTGGGGATCCGGACCAACATCGTGAAGGTGACCTCGGGGGGCCATGGCGAGTACTACTGGACGCCTGCTGCGTTTGGCCCGGATGTCGAGGCGTACGTCGATTCGGGCGGTCTGAGCTGTTGCCAGACGCAGGACACGGTGAGGCTGTTGCTGCGCGTACAGCAGGTAGCACCGGCCGCGTTCTCGGGCTACGAGCTGATCTCGTACTTCGGGATCGGTGGGAATGGTTGGTGGCTCCGCAAGTACGCCAACGGGACCTACACCGACCTGGCGTCACGAGGAACCGACGTGTGGGAGCACATGTTGTTCCGTGCGATCGGCGACACACTGCAGGGGTGGGCGTCGCACGACGGAGTCAACTGGACACTTCTGCTGCAAGCAACCGACTCGACCTACCAGTCCGCGGGGTTTATCGGGTTCGAGGTCGAGAACAGCCTCCCCAGCGCCGATAACTTCGGCGGCGGGGCTCTCGGCGGTGCACCGGGCGGTGGCCCGCCGCCGGAGCAGTCGTATGGCACCTGCACCGGCTCAGGAGTCCATGCCGTGAGCGGGAGCGGGTGCGCGGCGGAGCCCGTCAACACGCTAACGGGCGCGTATACGACGCACGTCGCAGACCTCCAGTTGCCTGGGATCGGCGTCCCGCTCCGTTGGGGCCGGAGCTACACCTCGGCGGACGCGACGGTCGGTCGGCTGGGGCCCGGCTGGACAGACTCGTACGCGGCCTCGCTCGCGGTGCAGCCGAACGGGGACGTCCTTCTGCACGGCGACGAGGGGCAGGAGGTCTACTACACCAAGCAGCCCGACGGCTCGTTCGTTGGCGCCTCTGGAGTGCGCTCCAGCCTGAGCCCGACGGGCGGTGGGTACGAGCTCATCCGTCACGACCAGGTCGTGTACAGCTTCGACCAGAACGGCCTCCTGACCGCGGAGAAGGACCGGAACAACCAGGGCTTGTCCTTCGCCTACGACGGGCAGGGTCAGCTGCAGACGATCACGGACTCGGTCGGACGCCAGATCGCGGTCACCTACGCGAACGGTCTGGTCAGTCGCGTCACGCTGCCCGACGGGCGTTTTGTCGAGTACGGGTACACGAACGGCCGCCTTACCTCGGTGGCGGACGCTCGCGGCGGGACGACGCAGTACACGTACGACTCGGGTGGACGGCTGGCGACGATCGTCGATCAGAACGGACATCAGGTCGTGCGCAACGTGTACGACCCGGCGAGTGGGCGCGTGACCGACCAGTACGACGCCCTGGATCACCACTCGAGCTTCGCCTGGGACCCGGCGACGCAGACCTCGACCCTGACCGACGCGCGCAGCAACGAGTGGAAGGACGTGTACTCGGGGAATCTGCTGATCAAGCGGATCGACCCGCTCGGGCACACGACGCAGTACGAGTACGACGGCGACCTGAACGTGAAGACGGCGACTGACGCGCGTGGGAACGCGACGCAGATGACCTACGACGCCTCCGGGAATCTGCTCACCCGTACCGCCCCGGCGCCGCTCTCCGATCAGGAGACCTGGACGTACAACCTGCGCAACGACCCACTAACCTACACGGACGGGCGCGGAAACCAGACCGACTACGGCTATGACACGGCCGGCAATCTGACCTCGGTCACGGGGCCGGACGCGGACGGACCGGGCCCGCTCGGGCGTCCCGTCACGAGCTACGGGCGCGATCCTGCCGGCACGGGCCTGCTCACCTCGATCACCGACCCGCGCGGCAAGCAGACGAGCTTGTCCTACACCAACGGGAACCTGAGCCAGATCCAGACGCAGCTGGGGAACCGGACGACCCTCTGCTACGACGGCTCCGGCCGCCTGGTCGGCGCGATCGACTCGCGCGGGACGCAGGACTGCGCTCTGGCAAACAACCCCTACCGCTGGAACTACACCTACGACGAGGCGAACCAGCTCGAGACGCAGGCGGACCCGCTCGGGGACGTGACGACGTTCGCCCACGACCCGGCGGGCAACCTCACCTCGCGCACGGACGCGAACAGCCACCTGACCGGCTACGGCTACGACGACATGAACCGCCTGACCTCGGTCACCGCACCGGACCCGGACGGCGCCGGCCCGCTCCCCGCACCCGTGACGCAGTACGGCTACGACGCGGTCGGCAACCTGACTGCACGCACGGACGCGAATCAGCACCAGACCACGTACACGTACGACGCGGCGAACCGCTTGACGCAGGTAACGGCGCCCGGCAACCGGATCTGGACATACGCCTACGATCCAGATGGCAACGTGATCCAGATGGTGGACGCGAACGGCAACGCGACCCCGACCCAGGGGGATGGGCAGACGAGCTACGGCTACGACGTCCTCAACCGTCTCGGCTCGATCGACTACTCGGATCAGACGCCGGACGTCACGTTCGCCTACGACGCAAACGGGAACCGCACGCAGATGAGCGACGGGGCCGGTACCGAGACATACGTGTACGACGCGCTCGACCGGCTGACGAGCGTGACACGGGGCTCAGACGTCTTCTCCTACGCGTACGACCTCATGAACTTGATCTCCGCGAGCTATCCGGGGCAGCCCGCGGTCGCGTACGGCTACGACGACGACGAGCGCCTCCAGAACGCAGGTCCCGCGGGGCAGGAGACGAGCTACGCCTTCGACGAGGCGGGCAACCTGACCCAGACGACGCTTCCCGCGGGCAACGGGTACGTCGAAACCCGCACCTACGACCACGCTGGCAGGTTGACCGACGTCAAGAACGCGAAGGGAGGGTCGACGCTGGCCGAGTTCGCGATCTCGCTCGACCCGGTGGGGAACCCGCTCTCGGTCGTCCGGAGTGGCTTGCTCGCGCAGACGCAGACTTACGCCTACGACGCGATGGATCGCCTAACCTCAGTCTGCTTCCAGGCCGGAACGTGCCCCGGTTCGTCGGATCCCTTCATCCGCTGGTCATATGACGGCGTCGGCAACCGGCTGAGCGAACAGCGACCCACCGGGACGACGAGCTATTCCTACAACGTCGCCGACGAGCTCACCCAGGCCGGGTCGATGAACTACACGTTCGACCAGAACGGCAACGAGCTGTCGGCCGGCTCGCGCACGCTCGCCTACGACCTCGCAAACCGGCTCAAGACGACGACGCTCGGCAACACGACGACCAGCTACGCCTACGACGGCGAGGGCAAGCGGTTGAAGGCCTCGACGGGCGCGCAGGCGAACAAGACGACCAACTTCCTCTGGGATGTGAACCAGGGGCTCCCGCAGCTTGCGCTCGAGCGAAACGGCAACAACGCGCTGATCCGCAGCTACACCTATGGTCAGCGGCGCGTCTCGCAAACCGCCGGCAGCGACAGATCGTTCTATCTGTACGACGGGCTCGGGTCGGTCGCCAACCTCACCTCGGCATCAGGGTCGACGCAGTGGACGTGGTCGTACGAGCCGTTCGGCGCCACGAGAACGGAGCAGAAGGCGAACGGCAACCAGCCCGATGCGCCGATGCGGTTCACCGGCGAGTACCTCGACCCGACCGGCCTCTACCACCTCCGCGCACGCCAGTACGACCCCGCGACCGGGCGGTTCACGGCGCCTGACCCCTCCATTCCGAGGATCTACGAACCGGTTGAGGGTCTGTACGTATACGCGAAGAACAGACCTACGGCGTTAATCGATCCGAGTGGATTGAAGGGCCGCTGGGCGCATCTCTTGATCGGGATCTACGAAGTGGGAGATGCGGCTGTGCAGTTTGGAGCAGCGGCCACAATCGCAACGATCTGCTTGACGTCCGACGCAATTTCGGGCGGTGCCGCGATTGCGGCGACGGCGGTTCCGTGTGTGGTTGGAACGGCCGGAGCAACCGCTGGAGGCGTCGCCTCGTCCTACGGTGCCTACAAGAGCTTCCTCGACTTTCTCCGGCCTGAGGAGAAGCCGCAACCGCGACGGCCGAAACCGTCAGTGCCGCGAGCGGCCGTTGTTCGCACCACCTCGATTGGGTCAAGTTCGAAGTGAACCGACCGGTGGACTCCCTCGCGCTGCTTGGCGGGTACGCACTCCTGACAAGCGCCTCGGCGTTTGCGTTTGGATATGTCTTCGGTGGGTTGGGAATAGCGATCGCGTCAGGTCTCGTTACTGTGGCGTTAATAGGCATTATCAGTTTCTTTGCGCGGAGACATGAAGGAGCCTCCAGGGCGGAGCGCACTCGACTGGCGAGGGGTATTTCAATCGTTCTTGTTCTCGCGCTTTCAGTTTCAGTCGTTGTTGCTCTAGCTTCTGGAAACACCGACGCAGCGTTGTTCGCTGGTCTAGTTCTCGCCTCTCTGATTCTAATTCGGTCAATCGGCATGCGACGTTAAGCGGCGAAACGCTCTGATCGCGTACCCGTTCGGCGTCGCGTTAGGTCGCCCCGTGTATCGAGAGAACCTACAGGCGGGCAATCTTGGGCACAGTAGGAAATAGCGAAACAGAACAGCTGACCACGACAACGTTCTTCATCGCTAGACTGCGCAACTTTAGAATCGGGCTGCTTGTTGCGCTTCTCTTTGTCGTGGTGATCACGATTCTTATCGCTCGAAGCGTCCTGGGATTTCTCCTCGGAATAGTCGGAGGGGCAATTCTGCTCGTCGGAATCGTCTACGTCCGCAGTCTTGAGTCGCGAATGCGAATTCAGCGCGCCCCCCAAGGAGAGGGAGATGCTGGGAGGACGCGAAGGTAGTCGACGGTGGCAGAGTTCGCGATCTCGCTTGACCCCGGTCGACATCCCGCTCGCGGTCGTGCGCAGCGGCGCGCCCGCCGAGTCGCAGACGTACAGCTAAGACGCGATGGACCGGCTCGCCTCGGTCTGCTTCGAGGTCGGCAGCTGCCCGGGCGGCTCGAACTCGTTCGTCAGGTCGCCGTCGTCAGAGACTGGAACGCCGTCGCTGCTGCAGGCTGCGGATCATGTCCCTTCATCCGCTGGGCGTACGGCGGGGGTCGTTACTAGAGGCTTGATGTGAAACGGCGGGTCCTGTGCAGGGACCCGCTGTTGGGGCACGAAGGAGGGCTTCCAGACGTGTCCCTCGAGATGGAGGCTCGAGATGACGAGCGATCTGGAAGCCCTTGTGGTTGCAGCGTATGTGTTCGCTGACGAGTACCCGGTCCCTGCGCGGCGGGGACGTCCGGCGGGGATCTCGGATGCGGAGCTGGTCGCGCTCGCGGTCTGTCAGGCAGCGATGGGGATCTCTTCCGACCGCCAGTTCCTTGGCCTGGTCGGTCATCGCTTGCCGGGTTGGTTCCCGCAACTGCCCTCGCAGTCGCAGTACAACCGGCGCCTGCGCGCGCTTGTGGGGCTGATCTGCGCGGTGCAGCTGCGGCTGGCGCGCTGGCTCGACAGGGGCGGCCCGCGACTCGTCGACGGGACGCTGATCGGCTGTGCCAGCTACCCCGGCTGCGTTGCGCGACAGCGAGTTCGCGGGGTTCGCGCGCTACGGCTACCAGAAGTCGCACCACCGCTTCCTATGGGGAGTCAGGCTCGTCCTCGTAAGCGACCCGCGCGGGCTGCCGCTCGGATACACGCTGGTGCCCGCCTCGGAGAAGGAGTACGAGCCGCTCGCCGACCTCTTGACCGGCGTCGCCGCCGAGACGGTGATCGCCGACAAGGGACTCTGGGGCAAGGCCTACCGCCAGCGCCTCGGCGCCGACGATGTCGAGTTGCTCACTCCCGCCAAACAACGCACCCACGCCAACGCAGCGGTCGAGCGCCGCCTCGCCTCGGTGCGACTGGCGATCGAGAGCGTCTTCTCCAGTCTGAAAGGGCCAATGCGGCTCGAGCGGCACCTCGCCAAGACACCCGCCGGCCTCGCGGTACGCATCGCGCAACGGCTGCTCGCGCTGACAATCGGGATCCTGCTCAACACCCTCGCCGGACGACCAGCACGCGCCCTCGCCGCCTACGACGGCCGCTAATTCACATCAAGCCTCTAGCTGACCAAGCAGCGCCACACCGGGACGACGAGCTATTCCTACAACGTCGCCGACGAGTCTCCTTCCGGCGGTCCGACGTCCGTTGTCGCGCTCAATGTCCCGCTTTCGGACTTCCACCGACTAAAGTGACCCGCGCGTCGCGCGCTTTGCTGAGCGAACGCCCGACGGCGAATCCTCGAAGGCCAGCGCCTGATCTGCGCGGGCCTCGAGCACACTGAGCGCGTGCCCATAGAGCTTGGCCTTGTCGCGCCTCGGCTCCTCGTTGGCGCAGATGACAGTGCTCCGTGGGTGGTCGAGACATTGCGATTCCGCCTCACGATCGCGGTCGCCATGCCATCCTCGCGAGCTTCGGCCAGCCGCTCGCGGACCCCCGTGAGAAGCGGCGACCGCGAATACAGCTCGGCCTTTCGCTCCCTTCGTCGGGCGATCACGGCCTGCCGGTCGACGGCCGCGCCGATCAAGCGCTCGAGGTGCGCGATCGCATCGAACGCACCCGACGTGGACGTCCCGCTCCCCACGGCGGGGCAACCAGTCCTCGAGCGCGAGGTCGACGCCGCACTCGGCGTAGGTCTCGCGCCATGCCTCGAATGTCGCCACTTCGGTGTCGACGATCACGCCGTCGAAGTCGAAAAGCAGCGCGGCGATCACGGCGCGAACATACCTGGCTCAGACCTCGGGATTGGGATCCCGGCCGATCTCCTGAACCTCAGCGATCCTGAGTGCGCGCTCGCGCCAGCGGATCGTGCGGTTCACGACCACCGTCGGCCGGTTGCGACCGACGTTGCTCCTACCATCGTGAGCCGAGGCTGATGGCTCGACTCCACGCCGTTTTCTTTCGAGCACGCGACGGGTCGGAGCCGGTCGACGAGTTCATCGAGGCGTTGGGCGATCCGGATCGGCAGGCGGCGATCGACTTCCAGATTGACCGACTCAACATGCTCACACACGCGAGCCCGCATCTGCCCTTCCCTCACTCGTCCCAGGTCGAAGGGGAGCTTCGTGAGCTTCGCTGCCACTACGGGCGTGAGCTATATCGGATCCTGTATCGGCGCTCGAGGAACCTGATCGTCCTGCTTCACATGTTCCGCAAGGACACCGGGAGGCTACCCGAGCGGGAGATTCAAGTCGCCAGAGAACGATGGGCCGACTTCAAGGAGCGGATGGACACGGAGCGGCGACAGCCTCCACGCGCGGCTGGTCACGACGCTCCCTGACGTGTCGGGATACTTGCCTCATTTATCAATATTGGTAAGATACTCGGCATGAGCCCTCGCGCGGTGAGCCCGATCGGAACCCCCGTGGCTGACGCTGCCCGTGGTCGGCGACGTCGTAACCCCGACTACCGGGCGGCGCAGGAGCGTCTTGCTCCATACGAAGGAATCGCGCGGTTCGTGATCATGCGACGGGCCGACCTCGGGCTCACTCAGGAGCAGCTTGCCGACCGGATGGGCACGAGTCACTCCGCGATCTCGCGCATCGAGTCCGGGCAGCATCGCACGAGCGTCGCAACGTTGGAGCGCCTGGCCGAGGCGCTCGAGGTCCGGTTGGTGATGGGGTTCGAAACCGGGCCCCGCGAGGCGCCCGTCCGCGACCTAGTCTCCGTCTAACGCGGCTCGGCCGACAGGAGCTGCGGCCGCCGCTCGAGCTACACGCTCGAGAACGGCGCGCACCGTCGACGGCCACCACTCACGACCTCCGTGCGCGGTCGGCACTCGGCTCGCGTTGAGGTCGGCGGCGATCTGCCGGTAGCTCCGGCCGGCCGCGCGACTGACGCGGATTCGAGCGAGGACTCTCGGCGGAACGCTTGGCTTGCGTCCTTGTGGGGTAGGCGGCCGGCGGGCGATTGCTGCTTGGCGTCGCTCGGCGGCGAGCCGCTCCAGCTCGTCGACGGGGATCAGCGGGTGACCCGAGGGCGTCTCGATCGTCTCGAGGTACGGGAGGAACCGGTAGAGGCTGGAGCGGCTGACACCAAGCGCATGCGCGGCCTGGGTCGGGGTGTAGGCGAGGCGGACGACGACGTCGGCCTTGCGCACGACCACCTGCGGTTCGCGCGTGGTCGCCGGCGGCTCGCTCGACCGGCGCTGCTCTGCCGGCCACGGTGGCCTCTCGGTCGGCCGCGGCGGTTCAAGCCGGCGCTGGGTGTCGGTGCGTCGCTGCTTGCGCTGCCAGCGGGCCATCCGTACAACCGTACACAAACGTTAGGACGTTTATGCACCTAGGTGCATCTGTGTCCCGCTGTCTAGGGTGAGTTGTTCCTGTACGCAGTGGCCGCCGAGACCGGCCCAGCGGGCTTCAGATGTCGATGCCGCGGTGGAGTCCGCGGCTGATCTCGGGGCCGAGCTCGATCATCCGCTGGACGGTGCGAAGGGGTTGGCGGTCCTCGTCGCGGGAGAGGACGGAGAGCATGCGGGCGTGGTCGTCGACCGAGGCGACCTGGGGTCTGAGTCCGTGTCCGATCGGTTCGTGCCTGGCTCTGCGGCGGAGGTCGTCGTAGCCGCGCGTGCCGGGCGGCTCGGGGACGATCTTCAGCTCGCCGGCGTCGGTTTCGAGCTCGAGCATCGGCCGACCAACGAGGTCGCGTTCCAGCACCACCGCCTTGTTGCCGTTGGGGCGGCGAGCGTTGAGGTCGGTGAGTGCCAGCCCGAGGCGGCGCATGCTCTCGGGATGCGTCGAGGGGCAGATGTCCACCCCGTTGGTGATCTCTCCTGAGCCCTGCAGTACGCGGCCGAGCGCGCCGATCACCACGTAGGCGACCAGATGCTGCTCGAGCGTTGCAAGCAGCGTGTACGGATCGAACTGGTCCTCGGCAGCCATTTAGGTGCGTCGCGCCTCGAGCATCGCCTGGAGGCGCTCCTGCGGCGTTCTCGCAAGCTCTTCGCGCAAACGGGCGTCGTCGCGCTCATCGGGCGGCTCGTACAGGACGAGCTGCATGTCGAGATCGAAGCCGCAGGCCTGCAGCACCTCGCGCAACGTCTCCAGGCTCGGCGTTACCACATCTCGTTCCCAGCGGGCGATCTGCGCCCGGTCCTTGCCGCTGCGCTCCGACAGTTGCGCTTGCGAGAGTCGCGCTCGCAACCTCGCCTGCCGAATCAACGTCCCGCTCGTCACGACCCGATCCTACACCGGGACTGCGTCAATGATCCTTGTAGACTTATCTGCTACAGTGACTAGATGCAGCGCAAGACCGACGCGCAGCAGCTCCAGCTCGAGACGGTGCTCGCCGAGCCGGTGCAGAGAGTCGAGGCGCCTCGTCCGTCGGCGTCGAACGGGACATTGAGTACGAGCCAGGCTGACCGAACGTCCCCCGCGCCCACACGCCGAGTATTGCGTCCGTCGGCCGCCGAGCTGCTCGAGACGCCGGGAGCGTTGCTGACGCGTTCGCATCTGCGCGGGCTGGGTCTGGAGCGACGTGCGGTCGACGCCGTCTTCCGTGCACTGCCCGTGGTCGCTTTGCCCGGCTATTCCCGACCGATGATCCGCGCCGAGGAGTTCCTCGAGCTTGTCGACCACTGCACCTACCGTGATGATCGGGTGAGACCCTGCCATGCCTAGCGTCTGGATCGAGCGGCGAGAGACGAAGAGCGGTGCTGCCCGGTATCGCGTCAAGTACCGGCTCGGTGGGCGCGAGAGCACACACCGTTACGCGGGCTCATTCGCGACCAGGCGCGAGGCGCTCGCGCGGCGCGCCTGGGTGGCGGGCGAACTGGCCGCGTTGAGGGTCCCTCACCGCCGACAGCTCGAGGCGTCAGCCAGCGCCCCGACGCTTGCGGAAGCGGCCGAGCGCTGGCGGGCGTCTCGAGTCGACGTCACCGAGGGAACTGCGGTCGGCCATCGCGTGCAGCTTGGTCGTGTGCTTCCCCGCCTGGGATCCCGACGCATCGACGAGATCACGCCCGCCGACGTCGCCGAGCTCGTCGCGGCCCTCCACGCAGCCGGCCGCAAGCGAGAGACGATTCGCAAGAGCGTGACGGTGCTCGCGCAGGTGCTCGACTACGCCGGCGTCAAGGACAACCCGGCTCGTGACCGCGTCCACGTTCGGCTTCCGCGGGAGGAGCGTGAAGAGCCGACGCCGCCCACCGCCGAGCAGATCGAAGAGGTCCTGCCACTGATGCCGCTCGTCCACGCGCTCGCAGTGCTCGTTCTCGACGCGACAGGAATGCGGGTCGGCGAGCTCGAGGAGAAGGGTCTCCGCTGCGGTGACCTGGACGAGCCGAACACACGCTGGCGCATCCGCCGCGCGGTCGAGAAAGGCCGCCGCGGCCGCTGGGTCTCCCTACCCCGCGACCTCTTCGCGGCCGTTGTCGCCACGCTGCCCCCGCGTGAGGACCGAAGCCCCGACCGACCCGTCTTCCCCGGCGTTACCCAGGAGCGGCTGCGAACTGCGATCACGCGGGCTTGCAAGGCGTCGGGCACGCCGACCTGGTCGCCTCACGACTTGCGGCATCGGCGGATAAGCCTCTGGCACCGACAGGGCGAGACCTGGGCGCTGATCGGCGCGCGGGTCGGCCAGCGATCCCTCTCGGTGACCGCTGACACGTATACGCACGTCCTCTTGGACGACCGCGAACTCGACCACGCCCGACTCGTCCGTTCCGTCAACGATCGCGCCGGCCGAGCTTGAGTTCGACTATCCCGCCCAAAAGCCGAGGTCAACGCGGACGACGGCCGGCCGCTCCGAGCGCTTATCGACGACGAGCGTCCACGGTCCGCCCGACGGAGCGGTTCCCTTCGCGATCGACACGTAGCAGAGGCGAAATGGAGGCCGCACACCGCAGCGCCCGAAGCGGGTCGTCGAGTCGACGAGCTGGAACCGCTGGCCACTCGCCGTGACGATCTTCACGCCTACGTCCGCGTGTCCGGGAACGACGACATACGCGTGGAACGCGTTGCGCCCCGGGGGCGCTCTGAGATTCGTGCGTCGCGTTGCTGGACCGGCCGGGAGCCTGATGATGCGCGTTGGTGAGAGGCGTCGCAGACGGTCCGACACCGCAAGGGCCGGCAACCGCTCGACCATCGTGCGCAGCGTCGCCGCCGCCTCGGTCAGCGGCTCCCAGGCGTGAAGCGAGAGCGTGTATTCCAGCCCCTGCTCGCGCCAGACGAAGCTCAGGTGGTTTCCGAGCATGCCGCCGGTCGGAAATGACGGCGCGAGCGACAGAACACCCTCGCGACCTGCCCACGTCACCCGCCCGAATGAGATCGCCGCGTTCCGCTCGCGGCGCATGACGCCGTCCCGGAGCCGCTCCCGTCGGTTGCCTCTGGGTACCGCCTGCGGAGAGAGCCCCGCGACGTCACCGACGGCGACGACGACGTGTGCCAATCTCGGCGGGCGGTTGAGCCGCGGGCTCCACGGATACTCGCCGCCGCTCTCCATCGAGAAGACGTCGAGGACGGGACCACCGAGGCCGCGCTGCTCCACCGCGAGGTAGGAGAGGTAGAAGCGGACGCGCGGTACCGCACGAGGACAAACCGGACGCAGGAGCGCCGAGCGCTCGCAGTGCGCGAGTCGTCTCGCGGAGATCGGCTCTAGGAGTCGCGACGGCTGGCTCCGCCCGGCGGCGCTCGCGGTCGCCAGCGGTAAAAGGAGCGACAGCGTGACAACGAGGGGACCGATCCTCGCGCTCAACACCCTCGTCCTACGAGGCAAGCGCGCCCAGAGGTCCCGCGTCGTGCCGCCGAGGCTCGCTGCCGGGGGTGCACCGAGGGGGGCACGCGACGCGCGAACGCGACAGTCACGGCACGCTTGACTGCTTAGCCATGCGGTGTCCGCGCAATGGAGCCACGTCGAATGGGCCGTGAAGGATTCGAACCTTCGACCTTGGGATTAAGAGTCCCCTGCTCTACCAGCTGAGCTAACGGCCCGCGGGGGCGAAGGATAGCGCCCGTCCGAAGCCGGTCCGACGCGGCCGAGACGGCCGGTCTGGTGGGGGGATCGGCGCTCCCGCGACGTTGGTAGTGTCGCATCTGGTGGCCCGCAGGAGCGCACTGCTGAAGATGCTCGCGATCGCCGCGGCCGCGGCTGTCGTCACGACTCTCGTCGCGGTGCTGATCCGCTGGCTGCCGCACTCCGCGTCCGAGGAGATGGACCGGATCACGTTCACGTACTGGTTCGCGACCGTGATCTGCATCGCGATCTTCTCGCTGGTGATCGGGGTGATCGTGTACAGCGTGCTCGCGTTCCGGGCGCAGCCCGACGACGACACCGACGGCCCTCCGATCCACGGCAACACGACGCTCGAGATCGTCTGGACGGTCGTCCCGGCGATCCTCGTGATCGCGATCGGGATCGTCAGCGCGATCGTGCTCTCGAAGAACGCGGACGCGGGCTCGAACCCCCTGCAGGTGAAGGTGTTCGCCCAGCAGTTCGCGTGGCGCTTCGAGTATCCCGGCAACGTCCGCTCGGAGGAGCTGGTGCTCCCGCTCCACCGCCACGTGAAGTTCGAGATGACCTCTGCCGACGTGATCCACTCGTTCTGGATCCCGCAGATGGGCCAGAAGCAGGATGTCGTCCCGGGGATCATGACCTCGATCGTGGTCACGCCGACCCGGACGGGCCGGTTCACGCTGATCTGCACCGAGCTCTGCGGTCTCGGCCACGCGACGATGCGCGCCCCAGTCCGGGTGCTCGAGCAGGGCGCGTTCGACAGCTGGCTCGCGAAGCAGAAGGCCGCGGCCGGCGAAGGTGCCGGCGGCGGCACGACGGCGGCGGGCGGCACGGATACCGGCACGACGACCGGGGCAAGCGACGCGCTCGGCGCCAAGACGTTCGCCTCGTCCGGCTGCGGCGGGTGCCACACGTTCGCGAAGGCGGGCAGCGACGGTCAGGTAGGCCCGTCGCTCGACGACCTGACCGGTGCGGCGCAGAAGGCGGGCGAGTCGGTTCCCGACTACGTCCGTCAGTCGATCGTCGACCCGAACGCGGTCGTCGTCGCGGGCTTCCAGCCGGGCGTCATGCCCCAGACCTTCGGTGACAGCCTGTCCACCGACGAGCTCGACGCGCTCGTCGCCTACGTGAGCGGGGAGGGGTCGCAGTGACGAGCACGGTCGACGCGTCGACACATCACGGGACGGAGCACGGGGCGGGCCCGCGGCGCGGTTACCTGATGCGGCCGGGCTGGGTGCGCGCGGCGTGGTGCACCGCCACGTTCTTCCTGATCGGGATGTTCATCGTGGTCGCGCTCCGCGGGCTCGCGGGCTGGGATCCCGTCTGGGACTGGGAGATCATCGTCCTCGTCGCGGGGATGGTCACGGCACCGATCGGCTTCCTGCTCGGCATGGGCGCGTTCGACTACTGGCTGTACTGGGTCTCCGGCCGGCCGACCCTCGTCGACGACCACGCCAACCACGGTGCGTACCGGTGGACCGACTACTTCAAGGTCAACACCGACCACAAGGTGATCGGGATCCAGTACCTGGTCACGACGTTCTTCTTCTTCCTGGCGGGCGGGTTCCTCGCGATGCTGTTCCGGGCCGAGCTCGCCCAGCCCGGGATGCAGTTCTTCGACACGCAGACGTTCAACGGGCTGGTGTCGGCGCACGCGACGCTGATGATCTTCGTGTTCATCATCCCCGCGTTCGCCGGGCTGGCGAACTTCGCGGTGCCGCTCATGCTGGGCGCGCCCGACATGGCGTTCCCGCGGCTCAACGCCCTCTCGTTCTGGATGCTGCCGGTCGCCGGCGCTCTCTTCCTGACGAGCTTCCTCGCGCCGGGAGGCGCGTTCGCGACGGGCTGGACGAGCTACGCGCCGCTCGCGTCCGAGCAGCCGTTCGGGCAGGTGTTCTTCAACATGGGCGTCCAGTGGGCGGGCGCCTCGTCGATCGCGACCGCGCTGAACTTCCTCGTCACGATCATCACCATGCGCGCGCCGGGGATGACGTTCTGGCGCATGCCGCTGCTCGTCTGGGCGAACTTCACGACGTCTCTCCTGGTGGTCGTCGCGACCCCCTTCATCGCCGGCTCGCAGTTCTTCGTGATGTTCGACCGCGTGATGCACACGAGCTTCTTCACGCCCGACAACGGCGGCTACGTGCTCGGCTACCAGCACATCTTCTGGTTCTACTCGCATCCCGCGGTCTACATCATGGTGCTCCCCGGCTTCGGGATCATCTCGGAGATCATCGCGGTGTTCAGCCGCAAGCCGATCTTCGGCTACCGCCTGATGGCGATCTCTCTGATCGGGATCCTGGCGCTGGCGTTCTCCGTCTGGGCCCACCACATGTTCGTGGCCGGGATGGCCGACTGGCTCCGCATCCCGATGATGATCACGACGCTGCTGATCGCGGTGCCGACCGGCGTGAAGGTCTTCTCGTGGCTCGCGACGCTCTGGGAGGGGAAGCTCCACCTCAACACGCCCATGCTGTTCGCTTTGGGCTTCATATCGACTTTTGTTATCGGAGGACTGTCGGGGATCTACCTGGCGGCGGTGCCGATCGACATCCACGCCTCCGACACGTACTTCATCGTCGCCCACATCCACTACGTGCTGTTCGGCGGCTCGGTGTTCACGATCTTCGCCGGCATCTACTACTGGTTCCCGAAGATGACCGGCCGCATGTACGACGAGCGGCTGGGCAAGCTGCACTTCTGGCTGACCTTCGTCTCGTTCAACGCGACGTTCTTCCCGATGCACTGGGTCGGGCTCGACGGGATGCCGCGGCGCGTCGCGGACTACGCCGGCACCTACGGCGCCCTGAACATGGTGATCTCGATCTTCTCCTTCATCCTCGGGGCCTCGGTGGTGGTCTTCGTCTACAACATGGTCACGAGCTGGGCTCGAGGCCCGATCGCCGAGTCGAACCCGTGGAAGGCGATGACGATCGAGTGGCAGGTCTCCTCGCCGCCGCCCGTGTTCAACTTCGACGAGATCCCCCAGGTCGTCGGCAGCCCGTACGAGTACGGCGTGCCCGGCGCGAAGCACGTCGTGCTCAAGGGCGGCGCATTGCAGGAGACCCCCGCGTGAGCGAGTCCGGGGCACCAGCGGCCGTGCTCGTCGTGGCGAACGAGACGCTCGCCGCGGACGAGCTGGTCGAGGCCGTGCGGCGCCGGGCCGGCGAGGGCCCGATCCGCGCGGTCGTGATCGCTCCGGTCAACGACCCGCGGTCGGGGTACGTCGTGTATCGGAACTCGCGCCGCGCCTCGGCCGGACGGCGCGTCGACCGGATGGTCGCGGCGCTCCGCGAGGCCGGGATCCCGGCGCAAGGCGACGTCTTCGAGGGCGGCCCGGTGACGGCCGTCGAGGACGTCCTGGCCCAGGAGCCGATCGACGAGGTGTTCGTCTCGACCCATCCCGAGGAGACGTCCGGCTGGCTGCGCCGGAAGAACGTCCTCGCGGAGCTGCGTCGGCTCGCCGGCGACCGGCCGTTCGAGCACGTCGTCTCCGACGTCGCCGCCCGCTCCGGGGAGGCCAACGTGCTCGTGGTGGCGAACGAGACCGTGCTCGGAGAGCAGCTGCTCGAGCGGATCCGCCGACGCGCCGAGGAGCGGCCGGCAGGGTTCCTCATCGTCTGCCCGCAGTCCGATCCCGAGCAGGTGCAGCATCCCGAGGCGGAGCGCCGTCTGCGGGCGGCGTTGACCGCGCTCCGCGACGCGGGCGTCGAGGCGCACGGGCAGGTCGCCCATCCCGACCCCTACACCGCGGCGATGAACGTGATCGAGGACGAGCGGGTCGACGAGGTCATCATCTCGACGTTCCCGGGCGAGCGGTCCGGCTGGCTCCGGCGCGACGTCGTCGAGCGGCTCCGCAAGGACGCGGGCGTCCCGGTCGAGCACGTCGTGGCGGATCTGCCTGCGGCAGATCCCCTAGGAGCGGCACGTTGAGCGATCTGCCCGTCAGCGGTGGATCGCACCTGGTGGGATCGGCTCCCGCGGAGCCGATCCCGCATCACGGGCCGCCCGCCGCGAACCGCTCGTCGCGGCTCGACTCCGCGACGCTCGGGATGTTCCTGTTCATCGCCTCGGAGGCGATGCTGTTCGGCGCGTTCTTCACGGTGTACTTCTTCGTGCGGGTCGTCAACCCGACCGCGCCCGCCACGTGGCCGCCGCCGCCGTACGAGTTCCCCGTGTTCGTCGCGGCCGTCAACACCGCGATCCTCGTCACCTCGAGCTTCACGATCCACTGGGCGACGCAGGCCATCAAGCGAAACGACCGGAACGGGCTGCGCGCCGGTCTCGTCTGCACGATCCTGCTCGGGACGGCCTTCCTGCTCACCCAGCTCGTCGAGTACGCGCACGTCGGCTTCAACACGTCGGACGGGGCCTTCGCGTCCGTGTTCTTCGGGCTGACGGGCCTGCACGGCGCCCACGTCTTCGTCGGCCTCTCGCTGCTCTCGGTCGCGGCGGTGCGCGCGTTCCGCGGGCACTACTCGGCCGAGCACCACCACGGCGTCGAGATCCCAGGGATCTACTGGCACTTCGTCGACGTGATGTGGATCATCGTGTTCTTCGCCGTCTACGTGCTGTAGTACGCGACTCGCTCCGCGGGCACTTCGCTGCGCGAAGTGCCCAGGACAACCTCGTGTGGCGTCGCACCGATGGACCGGGCAAGCTATTCCCATGCCAGCGGGGGCGCAGAAGTCGCCGTTCCCTGGCACTTCCCGGAGGGAAGTGCCCGACACGCGGAGGCCTGAGTGAAGAACCCCTTGCGCGACGAGGCCTCGGCCTTCCAGGTCGTGCTGGTCACGCTCGCGGGCGCGGTCCTGGTCGTGCTCGCCGCCTGGTTGAACACGTGGCTCGGGCTCGTGGTCTTCCTGCTGCTCGTGGCGGCCGCCCTGTGGGCGATCCGAGGCGGCCTGCGCCAGCGGCCGCCGCAGGCGCACGTCGTACGCGACGAGACGCCTGTGCGGCGCGTCCTCGTGGTCGCCAACGAGACCGTCGGCGGGTCCGAGCTCCTCGCGCTCCTCGGCAGCAAGGCGGAGAGCACCCGCGAGGAGATGCTGCTCGTCTGCCCGGCCCTGAACTCCCGGGTGCGCACCTGGACCTCGGACGAGGATCCCGCACGCGCCGAGGCGCAGTCACGGCTCGACGCGAGCCTCGCCCACCTCGCCGCGGCAGGCGTGCGCGTCCGTGGGGAGATCGGTGACGGCGACCCCCTCCAGGCGCTCGAGGACGCGCTGCGGGAGTTCCCGGCCGACGAGATCGTCGTCTCGACGCACCCGCCCGGCCGCTCGCACTGGCTCGAGCAGGGCGTCGTCGAGCAGGCGCGCCTGCGGTACGACGTGCCTGTCACCCACGTGGTGGTCGACCTGGCGGCCGAGCTCTCCCAGTAGCGACTGCTGGCACTTCGCGAAAAGCGAAGTGCCCGACTACTTCCCCGCGTTCTCCGAGACGTACGTGGCGACGGCCTCGATCTGTGCCTCGCTCAGCTGGCCCTTGAACGACGGCATGCCGCCCTGCCCGTTCGTGACCCGGTCGAGCACGAGCTCCTTCGACGGCTTCGCCTCGTCGAGGTTGGGGCCGACGGTCCCGGTCGAGCCGGCCGCGGCGAGCGTGTGGCAGCCGGTGCAGCCGGCCGTGGCGAAGATCGTCTTGCCGTCCGTCGCGCCACCCGGCCCCGCGGGCTTGGGCGGGTTCGCCGGGTCGATCGGCTGGCCGCTCGCGTCGAGCCCCGCGACCGACGCGACGTAGCTGGCGACGTCCTCGGCGTCCTGTCCCGTGTAGATCGCCCGCGGCATCCCCGGCACCCCGGTCGAGGGCTTCGTGACCGCGTAGGCGATCTGGTCGCGGACGACCTGCTGGATCACGCTCTGACCGAGCCCGTCGATCCGAGACTGGACGAAGGCGTAGTCCAGGTTGGGGCCGATCTGGCCCGTCGTGCCGGCATCCGCGAGGGTGTGGCACGAGCCGCACCCCTTGGTGAACAGCTCCTTGCCCCGGATCTTGTCGCCCGAGCCGGAGGAGTACCCGACCGTGTCGCCGCAGGCTGCGAGCCCGAACGCGCTGACGAGAGCGGCCACGACGAGCGCGGCGGCGCGCGCGGGGCGCCTGCGCAGACGGTGTGGGAACGAGCGCTCCACGCGGGAGCGAGTCTATCCCGACGCGTTCTTGCGGAGCTGCTTCAACTGCGCCTTGACCACGCTCGCGTTCGGGTCGTCGGGCGAGAGCGTGAGGAACCTCTGGTACGCGGCGATCGCCGTCGCCGAGTCGCCCGTCTGCTCGGCCGCCTGGGCCAGCTCGAGCTGGACGTTCGGGTCGTTCGGCTGGAGCTCGGCGAGCTTCTGGTACGCCTGCACCGCCTGGGCCGCCTCGCCCGCAGCCTGCTGGTAGATGACGGTGACCTCGTCCGTGATGCCCGAGCTCACCGCGCTGGCGAGCGGGTCGGTGAGCGTGGGCTGACCCGATTTCGTGGTGAGGGGCGGGAAGCTGAGACCGGGCGCGCGGAACGCCGCGCGGACCTGCGCGCGCTGGAGCTCCTGCTGGTACTCGCTCGCCCGCGTGAGGTGCAGGCCGGCGAGCTCCCGGTACGCGTCCACGGCCTTCGGCTTCAACGTGATCGCGCGGTCGAGCGCGTCGATCGCAGCCGCCGTCTCTCCCTCGGTCTGGAGCGCGGTCGCGAGGTCGCGCCACGCCTGCGGGTTCTTGGGATGCGCCTCGGCCTCCTTCCGCGCGTCCGAGACCGACTGCCCGGAGCTCGTGCCCTGGTCGCGGAAGATGTCGCCGATCCCGGTGCCGCCCGCGCCGACGCCGAACACGACGAAGCCGAGACCGAAGACGAGCGCGAGGAACACGAACATCCACTTCGCGTGGCGGCGCAGCCGCGGGAAGAACATGGTGTCCTCGATCGAGGGCGCCGTCGAGGCGCGCGGGCGCGGCGCTACTGCAGCATGCGGCTTCGCGCTCTTCGGGCGGCTCTTCTCGAATCGGGCCATGCTGTCGTCCCTCGTCGGTAGCGGTCCTCGCCGTGTACGAGAGTAGCTGCAACGCGATCCGGCGACCCGCCCAGCACCACTGCCGCGGCCGGGTCCTCGACGGGGTCGAACGGCGAGCCCGCCAGCGAGATCACGGTCAGGTCGGCGTGCTTGCCGGGCACGAGCGACCCGACCTCGTCCTCCATGCCCAGCACCCGCGCGGCGCCGAGCGTGGCCAGCTCGAGGGCTCGTGCAGCAGGCAGGGCGTCGGGTCGTCGGGCCCGGGCGCGGGCGACGACGATCGCCGTGCGCAGCTCCTCGAACAGGTCGAACGACGGCGCCGACGCCGGGCTGTCGGTCGCGATCCCCACCGCGACGCCTGCCGCGAGGAGCTCCTCGAGCGGCGCCGTGCCGCAGCCGAGAAAGCCGTTCGAGCGCGGGCAGTGCGCGACTCCGACGCCGGCGCGCGCGAGCAGCGCGATCTCCTCGGCGTCGGCGTCGACGCAGTGCGCCGCCATCAGGCGGGGTCCGAGCAGGCCCGCCTCAGAGAGCAGCCTGATTCCCGTGGTGCCGGGCGGCGGCACGAGCAGGTCGGCGAACGAGGACCAGTCGCCCGAGCCGTCGAGCAGGTACAGGCGCTCGGAGACGCTCTCCGCGAGGTGCGTGGCCATCGGCAGGCCCAACGCGGCGCACGCCTCGTAGAGCTCGAGCGTGCAGGTGTACGGCGCGTGCGGGGACACCCCGAGCCGCACCCGGTCGGAGAGCGAGGGCTCGACGCGCTCGCGCAGCTCGTGGAAACGGGCGAGGGCCGACGGATCGCGTCCGAACACCTCGAGGTAGACCACCGCCCGTAACCCGCTGAGCGCGGCGGCCTCGGCCGCCGCGCCCGCGAAGCTGCAGTCCCCGACGGTCGTCACCCCCGAGCGGAGGCTCTGGTGCGCGCCCTCCGCCGCGATCGCGCGCATGTCGTCGAGCTCGAGCAGGCTCTTGCGGGCGACGTGCAGCCCGATCCAGGACGAGAACGGCAGGCCGTCGCCGAAGCCGGCGTACATCGCGTACTCGAGGTGCGAGTGGCAGTTGACCAGCCCCGGCAGAATCACGCAGCCCTCGAAGTGCTCGCCACGGCCGAGGTCGTCGGCCGCGCCCACCGCCGCGATCGTCCCGTCGTCGGCGATCGCCACGGCCGAGTCGCGGAGCGGGTCGCCCTCCACCGGGACGACCCAGTCGGCGGAGAGCACCCTCATGGCTGAGGAAGGAGGGGGCGCGTGGGGGAACCATGGGCTCCCCCACGCAGGACCCGGTCGGCGGAGAGGATCCTCACAGCGCTCCGGCTTCCGCGGCCGACCGCTCCCAGCGGCGCTCCATCAACACCGAGAGCCAGATGGAGAGCTCGTAGAGGACGAGCAGCGGTGCGACCTCCAGCGCGAGCGACACCGGGTCCACCGTCGGGAGGAGAATCGCGAAGGCGAGCATCAGCACGTAGCCGACCCGGCGATTCCGGCGCATGCGCGCCGAGGTCAGCGCCCCGATCCGGACGAGCGCGAGCACGAAGATCGGCATCTCGAAGGCGATCCCGAACGCGAGCAGCGTCAGCGCGACGAACGAGAGGTAGTAGCTCGCCCGGATCTGCACGTCGTAGAGGTTGGAGTCGTAGTCGACGAGGAACGTGAGCGCCTTCGGCAGCACGATCACGTAGCAGAACACGACCCCTGCGACGAACAGGGCGGTCGAGAGCACCACGAACACGCCCAGCACGCGCTGCGTGTCGTCGGTCACCGCCGGCGCGAGGAACGCCCAGACCTGCCACAGGAGGATCGGCAGCACGAGCGCGATCGCGGCGTAGAAGCTGACCTTCAGCGACGTGATGAACGGCTCGGTCACGCCGAAGGTGACGAGCGGGGTGCCGGGCGGCAGGAGGTCCTTGAGCCGGTCGATCAGCCGGTCGTGGAAGGCGTAGGCGAGCGCGAACGCCGGGATCAGCGAGCCGAGGCAGATGAACAGCCGGTGCCTCAGCTCCGTGAGGTGCTCGACGAGGCTCGCCTCCTCGTCGTGGCCTAGGCGCCGCGGCAGCATCCGGCGGGCCATCTTGCTCGGTGGAGGGCTAGGCGCCGGGGTCGCGCTCGTTGGACGCCGAGACGGTGTCTCGCTCGCGCGACGGTGTGGCCGGGGTGGACGGCCGCGCGGGGGGAAGCTCGGCCATGTCGTCGACGACACGATCGTCCTCGTCCTTGCCCGACACCGATTCCTTGAACTCCCGCATACCCTTGCCGAGCTGGCGGCCCATCTCGGGCAGGCGCTTCGGCCCGAAGACGAGGAGCAGCACCAGCAGGAGGATCAGGAGCTCCCAGATGCCGATTCCGAAAGGCATTGGGACAGCGTACCACCGGCCTTGCCAACCCGGGCCGGCGGGCCGACAGGCCCGGGTCCGGCTACCATCGACGGAGAGCGCGCGTGGGCTCCGGCCCGTGCGTCGACAACGCACCGACACGCAACCGAAGGACGCTTGTGGCACTGCTCGAGATCACGAACCTGCACGTCGCGCTGGAGGACGGCACCGAGATCGTCAAGGGTGTCGACCTCGCGGTGGACACGAACTCAAAGCACGCGATCATGGGGCCGAACGGCTCGGGCAAGTCGACCCTCGCCTACGCGTTGATGGGACATCCCGCATACGAGATCACCGAAGGCGACATCGTCCTCGACGGGGTGTCGCTGCTCGACCTCGAGGCGGACGCGCGTGCCCAGCGCGGCCTGTTCCTCGCGTTCCAGTACCCCCACGCGATCCCCGGGGTCACCGTGACGAGCTTCCTGCGCAGCGCGATCAACGCGAAGCGCAAGGCGGCGAACGGCGGCGAGGACGACCCGGTTCCCGTGAAGGAGTTCCGGACGGAGCTGCTCGGGGCGATGGAGGACCTCAGGGTGCCCCGCGAGCTCGCGCAGCGCTACCTCAACGACGGGTTCTCGGGCGGCGAGAAGAAGCGCGTCGAGATCCTGCAGATGGCGATGCTGAAGCCGCGGATCGCGATTCTCGACGAAACCGACTCGGGGCTCGACATCGACGCGCTCCGCATCGTGGCCGAGGGCGTCAACCAGCTCGTCGGGCCGGAGATGGGCGCACTCGTGATCACCCACTACCAACGGATCCTCAACTACGTGACGCCCGACCACGTGCACGTGTTCGTCGGCGGGCGGGTCGTGGCGTCGGGCGGCGCGGAGCTCGCGCACCAGCTCGAGGCCGAGGGCTACGAGGCGTTCATCCCCGCGGGCGTCGCAGGCGAAGCGGAAGGGACGACATGAGCCAGAGCGAGACCGAGATCATCCGTGACATTCGCACCGACTACGGCTACGGCTGGCACGTCGACGACCTCTCGACGATCTACAAGGCCCCCAAGGGCCTCTCGCACGGGCTGATCGACGTGATCTCGGACCACAAGTCCGAGCCCGACTGGATGCGTCGGTTCCGCCACAAGAGCCTCGACTACTTCCTTGCGCGGCCGATGCCCTCGTGGGGCGCCGACCTCTCCGGGATCGACTTCGACAACATCCACTACTACGTCAAGCCGACCGAGAAGCAGGCGGACAAGTGGGAGGACCTGCCGGCGGAGATCCTCGACACGTGGGACCGGCTCGGCATCCCCGAGGCGGAGAAGAAGTACCTCGCCGGCGTCGGGGCGCAGTACGAGTCGGAGGTCGTCTACCACAAGCTCCACGAGGACCTCACGCGCAAGGGCGTGATCTTCCTCGACATGGACTCGGGCCTGCGAGAGCACGAGGAGCTCGTCAAGCAGTACTTCTCGACGATCATCCCGCAGAACGACAACAAGTTCGCGGCCCTGAACTCGGCGGTGTGGTCCGGCGGCTCGTTCATCTACGTGCCGCCCGGCGTCTCGATCGACATGCCGCTGCAGGCGTACTTCCGCATCAACGCCGAGAACATGGGCCAGTTCGAGCGGACGCTGATCATCGTCGACGAGGGTGCCTACGTGCACTACGTCGAGGGCTGCACCGCGCCGATCTACTCGTCGGACTCGCTCCACTCGGCCGTGGTCGAGATCGTCGTCAAGAAGGGCGGCCGGTGCCGCTACACGACGATCCAGAACTGGTCGAACAACGTCTACAACCTCGTCACCAAGCGCGCGGTCGCCTACGAGAACGCGACGATGGAGTGGGTCGACGGCAACCTCGGCTCGAAGGTGACGATGAAGTACCCGGCGATCTGGCTGATGGGCGAGCGCGCGCACGGCGAGGTGCTCTCGATCGCGTTCGCGGGGAAGGGACAGCATCAGGACGCCGGCGGCAAGGTCGTCCACGTCGCGAAGAACACGACGAGCGTGATCACCTCGAAGTCGATCTCCAAGAACGGCGGCCGCGGCGGCTACCGCGGCCTGCTCGAGGTCGCGAAGGGCGCGACGGGATCGAAGTCGAAGGTCGTCTGCGACGCGCTGATCCTCGACGAGGAGTCGCGCTCCGACACGTACCCGTACATCGACGTGAAGGAGAACGACGTCGACCTCGGCCACGAGGCGACCGTCTCCAAGATCGGGGAGGAGCAGCTCTTCTACCTGATGAGCCGCGGGCTCTCGGAGGCCGAGGCGAGCGCGATGATCGTCTCCGGGTTCGTCGAGCCGATCACGAAGGAGCTGCCGCTCGAGTACGCGGTCGAGATGAACCGGCTGATCCAGCTTCAGATGGAAGGCTCTGTGGGCTGAAGCCCACAGAGCCTCGAACCATGATCGAGAGCCTCGACTTCGTCGCGGTGCCTTCGACGGACTGGAAGCGGTCGCGCGCGTTCTACGTCGACGTGCTCGGGTTGCGGCCGGACGAGCATGCCGAGGCGGAGTTCTGGGTCGGCGACCAGTGCTTCGGCATCTGGGAGCCCGAACGCCTGGGCGGGACGTTCGCGCCCCAGCGGAACGGCCACATCGCCTTCCACGTCGACGACGTCGAATCGACTCGGGCGGAGCTCGAGGCCAGGGGGGTCGAGTTCTTCGGCGAGACGTTCGACACCGGCGTCTGCCATATGGCGTTCTTCCGCGACCCGGACGGCAACGACCTGATGCTCCACAGCCGCTATGCGCCTCGCGAGGGCGGCGGCTCGTGAGCTCCCGGCCCGAGCTGCTCGAGCGCTATCAGGCACTCGCGCTGCCGACCACGAAGGACGAGCACTGGCGCTTCACCGATCTCGCCGGGTTCGATCCCGACGCGTGGAGCTCGGAGGATGTACGGCGCTCCGAAGTCGCATCGCTCCTCGACCTCGACGTGGCGGCGAGCGCCACGATCGACGAGTCCGGCGTCGAGGTGCGGCAGGTGTCCGACCTGAGTGGGACAGCTGTGAGGTTCGAGCCCCTCTCGGACAGCCATCCGCTCGTCGGCTCGCTCGTGCGACCGGACGACAAGTTCCGGGCGCACAACGCGGCGGTGTGGCAGAACGGGCTCCTCGTCCACGTGGCGGAGGGGGTCGAGCTCTCCAAGCCGCTCTACCTCCGCGTCTCGAGCTCCGCGCCGGGGGGCGCGCTCTTCTGGCGCGTGCTCGTCGTGGCGGAGCCCGGCTCGCGCTTCACGCTCGTCCAGGAGCTGACCTCCGCCGAGGAGGAGCTCGAGACGTACGCCAACGGCGTCGTCGAGGTCGTCGTGCGCGACGGGGCGAAGGCGGAGATCGTCGACCTCCAGCGGCTCTCGCGGAAGGCGTGGTTCTTCGCCTCGTTCCATGCGAGCGTCGGCCGCGACGCCGAGCTCGACTGGGTCGAGGGCGGCTTCGGGTCGGCGAAGGGCAAGGTCTGGATCCAGAACGACCTCGCGGGCCGTGGCGCCACCTCCCGCGTGACCGGCGCGTATTTCGCGGACGGCTCGCAGCACCTCGACTACGACACGTACCAGCTCCATGCGGCACCCGACACGACGAGCGACTTCGCGTTCAAGGGCGCGCTGCGGGACTCGGCGCAGACGGTCTGGCGCGGGATGATCCGGGTCGAGGAGGGCGCGCAGAAGACGAACGCCTATCAGGAGAACCGCAACCTCCTGCTCTCGAAGACCGCGGCGGCGAACTCGATCCCCGGCCTCGAGATCCTCGCCAACGACGTCCGCTGCACGCACGGCGCGACGCTCTCGCAGGTCGATCGCGAGCAGCTCTTCTACCTCATGGCGCGCGGCCTGCCGCGCTCGGAGGCGGAGCGGCTGATCGTCCGCGGGTTCTTCCAGGACGTGCTCGACCGGATCGAGCTCGAGCCCGTGCGCGAGGCGGTCGGGGCGGCCCTGGAGGCCCGCATCCCGGAGGCCTGAGGGCCTGAGTCCTGGCAGGATGAGGGCGAGATGCCCTGCTCCTGCCGCGCCGGCGAGTCGCTCGACATCTTTGGCGAGCGGAGCGCCCGCCGCGAGTTGCGCCGCTACCTCCGCAAGGGGGTCGGCGGTGAGGACGCGAGGCAGATCGTGGCGTGGGCGGCGGCCGGTGGCCTGGACGGGGCGACCGTCGTCGAAGTCGGGGGTGGCATCGGCCAGCTGCAGGCCGAGCTCGTGCGTCGCGGCGCGGCCGGCGGCACGGTCGTCGAGGTGATCCCGGCCTACGCCGCGCCCGCCGCGGAGCTCGCACGCAGCTCAGGGATCGACGGACGGAGCGCGTTCGTGCTCGCGGATCTCCTCGAGACACCCGATGCGGTCGAGCCGGCGGACATCGTCGTCCTGCGGCGCGTGGTCTGCTGCTCGCCGGAGGGCCCTGCGCTGCTCGGGGTCGCCGCCGGCAAGGCCCGCCGGACGCTCCTTGCCAGCTACCCGCGCGACCGGCCGCTCGTCAGGGCGTTCGTCGGCGTGCAGAACGGGCTGTTCGCCCTGATCCGGAAGCGGTTCCGCGTGTACGTCCACGCGCCGGACCAGCTCGAGCGGGTCGTCGCCGGGCACGGGCTGCGCCGGACGCGCATCGTGAGGGGCGCGATCTGGGAGACCGCGCAGTTCGAGCTCCCGACCGCTTGACGGTTTCCGAACAGATCGCTGAGAGCCTCCTGACCGGCCGGGCGTACGGTCGGTCAATGCGCCTCCTTGCCATCCTCGGGCTCCTCGCCGCGATCGCGATCCTCCTGCTCTAGCACGCGCCCACGGGCGTAGGCTTGGCGCATGGATGAGATCGGGCTCTTCCCGCTCGGGCTCGTCCTGCTCCCGACCGAGCAGGTACCGCTCCACATCTTCGAGCCCCGCTACCGCGAGCTGATCACGGAGTGTCTCGACGCCGGCGAGCCGTTCGGGCTCGTGTTCGCGGACGACGACGGCCTGCGCCGCGTCGGCACGCTCGCGTCCGTCGTCGAGGTGATCGAGCGCTTCGAGGACGGCCGCCTCAACGTCGTGGTCGAGGGCGGCGACCGCTTTCGGCTGATGGAGCTGACGGACGGCCGGCCCTTCCACACCGGCACGATCGAGACGCTCGGCGACCGCGACGACCCACCCGGCGCGGGCGAGGTCGATCGCGCGGTCGCGCTGTTCGCGCGGCTCGTCGAGCTGACCGGTGCCGACGTCGAGGCCCCCGACGTGGCAGCCGGCCAGCCCTCCTTCGTGCTCGCCTCCCGGTTCGAGCTGGCGCCGGAGCTGAAGCTCGAGCTGCTCGAGGAGACGAGCGAGCGCGTCCGGCTCACGCGGCTGTGCGAGATCCTCGAGGCCGCCGCCGCCGCCGTCGAGCGCCAGAGAGCGATCGCGGAGCTCGCCCAGACGAACGGGCACGCGCGTCCGGGCTGAGAACCACCGCCCTGGGCGGCGCGGGGGCACGGCTACGATGACCCGGATGACCTCGACTGCCGCTCCCGTACTGGACGCGCACCGCCTGCGCAAGGACTTCGCCGTGTTCGACGAGCTCGTGGACGGCAAGCCGGTTGCGTTCCTCGACTCCGCCGCATCGACCCAGAAGCCCCGTCAGGTGCTCGACCGGATGCGGACGTTCTACGAGCACGAGTACGCGAACGTCCACCGCGGCGTCTACCGGCTCGCCGAGCGCGCGACCGAGGGCTTCGAGACCGCCCGCCGGACGGTGGCCGAGCTGCTCAACGCGCCGTCCGAGAAGGAGGTGGTCTTCACGCGCAGCGCGACCGAGGCGATCAACCTCGTCGCCTACGCCTGGGGCCTCGACAACCTCGGCCCCGGCGACCTCGTCGTGATCACCGAGCTCGAGCACCACTCGAACTTCGTCCCCTGGCAGTACGTCGCGCAGCGCACCGGCGCGAGCTTCCGCAACATCCCGATCGACGACCAGGGCGAGCTCCAGCTCGACTCGCTCGACGGGCTCGCGCGGGAGGGGAACGTCAAGGTCGTGGCGAACAACCTCGTCTCGAACACGCTCGGGACGATCAACCCCGTCCCGACGCTCGCCGCCTGGGCGCACGACCAGGGCGCCGTGATGGTCGTCGACGCCGCGCAGGCCGCGCCGCACCGCGTCGTCGACGTCCAGGCGCTCGGGGCCGACTTCGTCGCGATCTCGTCCCACAAGCTGTGTGGTCCGAGTGGCGTCGGTGCGCTGTGGGGCAGACGCGAGCTGCTCGAGGCGATGAGCCCGTTCAACCTCGGCGGCGAGATGATCCGCTCGGTCGCCCTCGAGAGGACGACCTTCAACGAGCTGCCGTACAAGTTCGAGGCGGGTACGCCCGCGATCGCGGAGGCGGTCGGCTTCGGCGCCGCGATCGACTACGTGACCGGCGTCGGCCTCGACGCGATCGAGCGCCACGAGCACGCTCTCGTCGAGCAGACGATGGCCGCCCTCCAGGAGCTGCCCTGGGTGCGGGTCTTCGGCCCGCCACCCGAGCGCCGTGCGGGGATCGTCTCGTTCGACGTCGAGGGGATCCATCCCCACGACGTCGCGCAGATCCTCGACTGGGAGGGCGTCGCCGTCCGCGCCGGCCACCACTGCACCCAGCCGCTGATGACGCGGCTCGGCGTCTCGGCCACCACCCGCGCGAGCTTCTACCTCTACTCGATCCCCGAGGAGGTCGAGCGTCTCGTCGCGGGCCTCCACAAGGTGAAGGCGTCGCTCGGATGAGCGAGTTCGAGCAGCTCTACCGGGAGGTCATCCTCGATCACTACAAGGCGCCCCGGAACCACGGCGTGCTGGACGAGCCCGACGCGATCGCCGAGGGCCAGAACCCGCTCTGCGGGGACGAGGTGACGGTCTCGGTCCGCTTCGGAGACGGGGACGTGATCCAGGAGGTCGGCTTCGAGGGCCGCGGCTGCGCGATCAGCCAGGCGGCGACCTCGATGCTGACGGACCTCGTCAAGGGCCGGACGGCCGACGAGGTCTCGTCGATGCCGAAGGACGAGCTGCTCGAGGAGATCGGCATCCCGCTCACGCCCGTCCGGCTGAAGTGCGCTCTGCTCGGGCTCGGGGTGCTGAAGGTCGCGCTGCACAAGGCGAAGGGCACGCCGCTGCCGGAGGAGTGGGGCACCTCGTCCGGGGACATCACGCTCGAGTAGTGCGGGATGGAGATCGAGGCGCTCCCGCTCGACGAGCTGCCGGACGGGTCGATGCGGTTGATCCCGGCGAACGGCACGACCGTCGGCCTGTACCACTGCGCAGGCACGCTCTACGCGATCGAGGACCGTTGCTCTCACGACGACGGCCCGCTCTGCGAGGGGGAGTGGGACACCGACGCGTGCGAGGTCGTCTGCCCCCGTCACGGGTCGCGCTTCGATCTCCGCAGCGGCTCTCCCCTCAGCCTGCCCGCGTACATGCCGGTCGACACGTATCCGGTGCGCGTGCGGGAAGACGGGATGGTCGTGATCGAGATCGGCGGCTGACGGCTGGTCGACGGGTACGCTCGCAGCGTGCTCGACGACCGTGTCCGCTCGGTGCTCGCACGGCTCGAGGCCGAGGACGACGCCGACCGCGAGGCCGATCTCCCACTGACCGAGCGCTCGCTCGCGGTCGGGCCGGACGCCGGCCGGCTGCTCTTCGCCCTCGTCGCCCCGAACGCAGGCTGCGAGGTGCTCGAGATCGGGGGGTCGCGCGGCTACTCGACGATCTGGCTCGCCGCGGCCGCGCGGATCCTTGGCGGCCGCGTCGTCTCGCTCGAGCGGGAGCCGGCGAAAGCCGAGGCCTGGCGGCGCAACATCGCCGAGGCCGGGCTCGAGGAGTGGGCGGAGCTCGTCGAGGGTGACGCGAGGGAGTCGCTGGTCGCGCTCGAGGACGGCTTCGACGTCGTGTTCCTCGACGCGTGGAAGGACGACTACGAGTGGTACTTCGAGGTCGCCCGGACGAAGCTCGAGCCGGGTGCGGTGGTCGTCGCAGACAACGTGGACACAAGCCCGGTCGTGAAGGCGTATGCCGCGGCCCGCCAGGCCGACCCGACGCTCGTCTCCGTCACCGTGCCGCTCGGGAGCGGACTCGAGGTGACGACGCTCCTACGCTGACGCCACTGCGACGGCTTCCACGCCGGCCGCCTTCTGTTGTCGTTCGGTTGTCCGCACTTGCCGCCGTCCGGTGCCCGTGCGTAGACTCGGTGTACCGCGGAAAGGAGGTGGTCGGGTGTCAGATTCGTGCAGTACCGGCAGTGGAGGTACCGACGGGTAGAGGCGTGTCCCCGGGACCTACGGGGAATCGCCATAGCCACGCGTAGGGGACTCGCGCTTCGCGCCGCCGGCCACCTCTGGTCAGGCTGGAAGCGCCTCTACCAATCCAACGTCGGTTACCGAACGAGTTGGGGCCGCCCTCGGGCGGCCCCAACTCGTCTTTCTGCCTGCGAGCGTCCATTCGGCTCGCGCCGAACGGACACCGCAAACTCCCGTGACCCGGCTTCCGCCGGGCCGCGGGCACATCCCTGAAGCGGGCTGCCGCCTGCGGCGGCGCCCGTCCTCTTGCCTGCGAGCGTCCATTCGGCTCGCGCCGAACGGACGCCGCAAACTCCCGTGACCCGGCTTTCGCCGGGCCGCGGGCACATCCCTGAAGCGGGCTGCCGCCTGCGGCGGCGCCCGGGGCGCTCGTTCGACCAGAGAGCGGCTGTTTGCCTGCAAGCGTCAACGATGCCGTGACCCGGCTTCCGCCGGGCCGCGGGCACATCCCTGAAGCGGGCTGCCGCCTGCGGCGGCGCCCGGGGTCGGGCGTGGAGCCGACGGGGGTCGGATCGCCGCCCCGGCGCGGGACTGACGCCGCAAAACTCCCTTGACCCGGCTCTTGCCGGGCCGCGGGCACGTCCCTGGAGTGAGCTACCGGCTGGCGCAGCGTGGAGGGACGAGCTTGTGTTGATTCAACACAAGCGTTGTCTGCACGGACGCGCCCGCCGTCCTTCGAGGGACAGTCTCGAGCGGGGTCTAGCGCGGCTGCAGAGCAGCCGCGCGGCGGAGCTGGTCGTCGAGCGGCAGACGGTCGCCCAGCCCGAGCCGGCGCATCGACGCGCCGGCGTCCGCGACGACGTTGTCGGGACCCTCGAGCATGCGCAGCTGGTCGCGGGTGAGGAGCGTGGGCGGGATGCGCTCGAAGAGCGCTGCCGGGCCCCGGGCGAGCCAGAACGGAACGTGCACCGTCGGCCGGCGGGTTCCGAGCGCCCCTTTGAGGCGTCGCCAGAGGTCGCTCCAGGTGACCGCGTCGGGGCCGCCGAGCTCGACCGGGCCGTTCGAGCCCTCGCCGTCCACGGCGAGGCGGACCGCGCGGACCACGTCGTCGATCCAGATCGGCTGGACACGCTGCGTCCCGGGGCCGATCACCGGCGTGAGCGGAAAGAGCCTCGCGATGCGGATGAACCGCGGCAGCGCCCCGCCGTCCGCGCCGAAGACGAAGCTCGGCCGCAGCACGACGTGGTCGATCCCGCACCCGCCGACGGTCTGCTCGGCGGCCCACTTCGCGCGGAAGTAGGGCACGGTCGCGTTCGGGCCGGTGCCGAGCGCGCTCATCAGCACCAGCCGGCGAACCCCGGACTCGCGCGCCGCCTCGACGAGGTTCCCGGTCCCGGCCGCCATCACGCGCTCGAAGGCCGAGGGCGCGCCCTCGACGATCGCCACGAGATGGACGATCGTGCGCATGCCGCGCGCGGCGGCCCGCAGGGACGCCGGGTCGGTGACGTCGCCGCGCACGAGCTCGCAGTCGACGTCGTCGAGCGCGGCCGCGCCCCGTGCGGTGCGCACCATCGCGCGGACCCTGACGCCGCTCGCCGCCAGCTCGCGCGTCACGTGTCGTCCGACGAAGCCGCTCGCGCCCGTGACGAGGATCACGGCGTGTCCACGAAGTTCTGCCAGTAGCGGCTCGGCGTGGGGCCGCGCTGGCCCTGGTACTTGGAGCCCAGGGAGCCCGAGCCGTACGGCGTCTCGGCCGGCTCGGACATCTGGACGAACGAGAGCTGACCGATCTTCATCTCCGGGTAGATCGTGATCGGCAGGTTCGCGACGTTCGACAGCTCGAGCGTCACGTGCCCGTCGAAGCCCGGGTCGATGAAGCCGGCCGTCGAGTGGATCAGGAGACCGAGCCTGCCCAGGGACGATTTCCCTTCCAGCCTCGCGACGAGGTCGTCGGGCAGCGCGACCCGCTCGAGCGTCGAGCCGAGCACGAACTCCCCCGGATGCAGGATGAACGGCTCCGCGCCGTCGACCTCGACGAGCTCCGTCAGCTCCTCCTGGTCGGTCTTCACGTCGATATAGGGGTAGCGGGAGTTGCGGAACACGCGGAACAGCCGGTCGACCCGCACGTCGAGGCTCGACGGCTGCATCAGCGTCGGGTCGTAGGGATCGATCACGATCCGGCCCGCCTCGATCAGACGCCGGATGGCCTGGTCGGAGAGCACCATCGGATGGGATCGTAGACCGCCTCCGGCGACCGGCGCCTGCACCCCGCGTCGTCGTCGATCGCCTACACTGCTGGACCCGGTGTCCATGTTGTATCCATCGATGGACCCGAACGAGCGTTTCCGTGCTCGCCGGGACGCGGTACGCCGGCGGAAGCGACGGCGTCGTGCAGTCGTCGCCGCGGTGCTCCTCGTCGGGGTGCTCGCCCTCGCGGGCGGGATGACGCTGGCAGGCAAGAGCGAGCAGCGGGGGGCCGGCACACCGGCCGTCACGATCGACTCCGGGAGTGTCGCCGTCCCGATCGCCGCGCGGCCGCGGCCCCTGCCGGTCGAGGTGCGGGGCGTCCACGTCACAGGGGCGCTCGCGTCGCTGCCAGGCAAGCTGGACGAGTACGTCGCGCTCGAGAAGCGCGGCCTGAACACCATCGAGCTCGACGTCAAGGACGAGGGCGGCGAGATCGCATTCGCCCCGGCGGGCGTCCCGCTCGCGCGGAAGACCGGAGCCGTGCGGGACTACTACGCCCCGCGGCAGGTCGCGCGTCTCATGCACCGCCACGGCATCTATCTGATCGGGCGCGTCGTCGTCTTCCAGGACCCGTACCTCGCCCGCGCGCGCCCGGACCTGGCCGTGCGGCGACCCGACGGCTCGACGTGGGCCACGAGCGCCGGGCTCGCCTGGGTGAATCCCTACGACCGGCGGGTCTGGGACTACAACATCTCGATCGCCGCGGCCGCGGCCCGGGCGGGATTCGACGAGATCATGCTCGACTACTCTCGCTTCCCCTCCGACGGCGACATTGCCGGCACCGTCTACCCGGGGAAGACGAGCGTCCCGCGCGGCCAGGTGATCGCGGACTTCGCCGCCTACGCGGAAAGTCGCCTCGCACCGCTCGGCGTGCGGGTGTCGACCGCCCTCTTCGGGCTCGCCGCCACGCGGGACATCGGGGTCGGCCAGGTGCCGCGGTGGATCTCCAGGCACGTGGACGACATCCACCCGATGGCCTACCCCGTCCTCTACGGTGGCGGGGAGCTCGGTCTCGTGAAGCCGAGCGCCGAGCCCGGCGAGACGGTGTTCCGCACCCTCGTCGACTACAAGCAGCAGTTGAGCGGGAGCAAGGCGCAGCTGATCCCCTGGATCCAGGACTGGAACTATCGGCCCGACCAGGTCATGCAGCAGGTGCGCGCAGCCCGGCTTCAGGGCGCGAAGGGTTTCCTGCTCTGGAACGCGAACGGGCTGTACACGGCGCAGGCCCTCGCGCCGCCGCCGTCGTAGGCCCGGCCGCGGTGGCGTCCGCCACGCCGACGCCGGGCGACTCCGGAGCGCTGCTCGCCTACGACGAGCAGGGGGACGGCCCGGCGATCCTCTTCCTCCACGGCCACCCCTTCAGCCGTGCCATGTGGTCGACCCAGCTCGACGTGCTGAGCGACGAGTTCCGTGCGCTCGCGCCCGACCTGCCGGGCTACGGGGACTCCGCGCCGCTCGCCGAGACCATGTCCATGCGGGGCTTCGCGGACACCGTGGTCGGTCTGCTGGACGCGCGCCGGATCGAGCGGGCGACGATCGTCGGGTTGAGCATGGGCGGGCTCGTCGCGATGGAGCTCGGCCTCGGGTACCCGGAGCGGGTGCACGGGCTCGTCCTCGCCGCGACGACGGCCGCCCCGGTGACCGACGAGGAGGCGGAGCGGCGGCGCGCCACCGCGGCCGACATCGAGGCGAACGGCATGCTCGGCCACACCGTCGACATGCTGCCGCGCCTGTTCGGCCCGGTGGCCGCCCGCAACCCCGCGATCACCGTCCCGATCGTCACGACCATGCTGCGGACGAGCCCGGCGGGACCCGCCGCGGCGCTGCGCGGGCGTGCCGAACGACCCGACTATGCCAGCCTCCTCCGCACCCTTCGACCGCCGGCGCTCGTGATCGCCGGCGACCGGGACGCGTACTCGACGCGAGAGGTGACCGACCAGCTCGTTGCCGCGCTCCCTCATCCCGAGGTGCTGATCCTGGAGGGAGTCGGGCACTTCCCGAACCTCGAGGCGCCCGACGTGTTCGACGACGCGGTGCGGTCCTTCGCTCGTGCCGCGAGCGGGTCAGGGGGCCAGCCGGACGCGTGACCAGCCGTCGCCGCCCCGCTCGTAGCGGGCACGGTCGTGAAGGCGGCCGGGACGGTTCTGCCAGAGCTCGAAAGCGACGGGGACGAGCCGGTAGCCGCCCCACGTCTCGGGGAGCGGGATCTCCTCGGCGGCGCCGAACCGGGCCGCGCTCGCGGCGTAGAGGCTGTCGAGCTCGTCGCGGTCGGCCAGCGGCCGCGACTGCGGCGACGCCCACGCCCCGAGGCGGCTCTCGCGGGCTCGGCTCCGGAAGTACGCGAGCGACTCGCCGTCCGCCAGACGCTCGACGCGCCCCTCGACCCTGACCTGGCGGCGGAGGGGCGGGCCCCAGTAGAAGCAGAGCGCCGCGTTCGGGTTCTCCTGCAGCTCGCGCGCCTTGCGGCTCTCGTGGTTCGTGTAGAAGCGGAGCTCTCGCTCGTCGGCTCCGCGCACGAGCACCATGCGCACGGAGGGACGCCCGTCGAGTGCCGAGGTGGCGAGCGCCGCCCCCTCGGGCTCGTGCAGGCGGGCTGCGCGCGCCTCGGACAGCCAGGCGTTCAGTGCAGCCCACGGGTCGTGGCCGAGGGCATCGAGCCAGCTGTCGGTCACGTCGGGTCTCCTGTCGAGGGGGTCGGATAGGCTGACATCATGGCGGCCACGAGGGCGATCGAGATCCGGACCGAGATCCCTGGACCCCGCTCGCGCGCCCTGCTCGAGCGCGAGTCACGCGCGGTCGCCCAGCCGCTGCTCGTGCACCTGCCGATCTTCGCGGCTCGGGCCGACAACGCGACCATCACCGACGTCGACGGCAACGTCTTCGTCGACTTCGCGGGCGGAGTCGGCGTGGTCAACGCCGGGCACGCCCACCCGGCGATCGTCGACGCGGTGGCGGAGCAGGCCGCCCTGTTCCTGCACACGGACTACACGGTCGTCCCCTACGAGACCTACGTCGAGCTCGCCGAGCGCCTCTGCGCGCTGGCGCCGATCGGCGGTGAGACGCGCGCGGCGTTCTTCAACGCGGGCACGGAGGCGGTCGAGAACGCGGTCAAGCTCGCCCGCCTGCACACCGGCCGGCCCGGGGTGATCGCGTTCGAGGGGGCGTTCCACGGGCGGACGCTGCTCTCGATGACGATGACCTCGAAGTTCCACCCGTACAAGACCGGCATGGGGCCTTACGCGCCGGAGGTGTACCGGGCGCCGTTCCCGAGCGCGTACCGCGGGCCGACCGCGCGCGAGGCGCTCGACCGGCTCGAGCGGATGTTCGAGGCGGAGGTTCCGGCCGACCGGATCGCAGCCGTCGTCTTCGAGCCGGAGCTGGGCGAGGGCGGCTTCGTCCCTGCCCCCGCTGCATTCGTCGAGGGGCTGCGGGAGATCTGCGACCGCTCTGGGATCGTGCTCGTCGCGGACGAGGTGCAGACCGGCTTTGGGCGCACCGGCCGGATGTTCGCGATGGAGCACTTCGACGTCGAGCCGGATCTGCTCACGGTCGCGAAGTCGATCGCGGCGGGTCTGCCGCTGTCCGGCGTGATCGGCCGCGCCGAGATCATGGCGGACGCGCACGCGGGGGCGATCGGCGGGACCTACATCGGAAATCCCGTCGCGCAGGCGGCCGCTCTGGCGGTGCTCGACGTGTTCGAGGAGGAAAACCTCGTCGCGCGCGCCAACGTCGTCGGCGAGCGGATCCGCGAGCGGATGCTCGCCTGGCAGGCGCGCTGGCCGCGCATCGGCGACGTGCGCGGCCTCGGTGCGATGCTCGCGCTCGAGCTGGTGCGCAATCCCGCCACGAGGGAGCCCGCGCCAGAGCTCGCCGCCGAGACGATCGAGGCCGCGCTCGCGCGGGGGCTGATCCTGCTCAAGGCCGGGCTCCACGGGAACTGCATCCGGGTCCTCTGCCCGCTCACCATTGAGGACGCCGTCCTCGACGAGGCGCTCGCCGTCTGGGAGGACGCGCTCGCTGTCTCGCTCGGCTGAGCCGGCGGGTGTCCGACTTGAAGTCGGACACCCGGCGCGGCGGAGGGGTTCCCCCACACTCAGTACTCGAGTCCACGGCGACGCTCGTGGCGCTCGAGGGCGAGCGCGACGAGGCGGTCGAGGAGCTCCGCGTATGCGATCCCCGACGCGGCGAACAGCCGCGCGTAGAAGCTCGTGGCGGTGAACCCCGGGATCGTGTTCAGCTCGTTCAGCACGATCTCCCCGTCGGTCTCGCGGACGAAGAAGTCCGCGCGGGCCATCCCCTCGCACGAGCTGGCGACGAACGCCGCGAGCGCGAGCTCCCGGGCACGCTCCAGCTGCGAGTCGGTGAGACCGGGCGGCGGGACGACGAGCTCCGAGCCTCCCTCGTCGTACTTCGACGAGTAGTCGTACCAGTCGGCGTTGTGCGCGACGACCTGGCCCGGGAGCGACGCCTCGGGCCGGGGCAGGTTCCCGAGCACGCCCACCTCGATCTCGATCCCCGGGACGAACTCCTCCACCATCACCTTCTCGTCGTGGCGTCGCGCGAGAGAGACGGCGTCCTCCAGCTCGGACGCGTCGCGGACCTTCGAGATCCCGACCGACGAGCCCATGTTGGCCGGCTTGACGAACACCGGGTAGCCGAACGGGTTCGTCGCCGGATCGCCGAGTCGAAGCGCGACATGGCGCGCGACGGGTACCCCGGCCCCGCGCATGAGCGTCTTGAAGACGTCCTTGTCCATGCAGACGGACGAGGCGAGCACCCCGGGGCCGACGTAGGCGACACCGGCGAGCTCGCACAGACCCTGCACCGTGCCGTCCTCGCCGAACGGCCCGTGCAGGAGCGGCAGCACGACGTCGACCGCGCCGAGCGTCGCGGGGGCGGAGTCGGCCGGGACAGGCAGCGTCTCGGCGGTCGACCCCGCCGCCAGCGCTGCGCGGGGATGGCCGTCGGGCAGCGCCCAGCGCCCGTCCCGACCGATCTCGATCGTCCGCACGTCGTAGCGCTCGGGGTCGAGCGCAGCCGCGACGGAGGCGGCGGAGGCGAGCGAGATCTCGTGCTCGCTCGACCGCCCGCCGGCCAGGACGGCGAGCCGCACCCTGCGGCTCACGGGGGCGGCGGCGGGCTCGTCGGGGAGGTGGTCGTGGGGGTCGTCGTGGTCGGCGTCGTCGTGGTGGTCGTCGTCGTCGGAGTCGTGGTCGTCGGCGTCGTCACGTCGGGGGGCGGGACGTACGTCCCGACCGTCAGCGTCACGACGGACTTCGGGTCGGCCTGCGCGTTGCCGGCCGGGTCCTGGCTGATCACGAGACCGTCGAGCGCCTCGTCCTCGGTCTCCTGCTGGGTCACCGTCGAGCGGAAGCCGGCGGCGCGCAGGGTCGCCCGCGCGTCGGCGACGGACTGGAGGGAGACGTCGGGGACCGTGACCGTCTTCGGCCCCTGCGAGACCGAGAGCGTCACCGAGGAGCCGCGGCTGGCGGTGGAGTTCCCGGGCGGCTCCTGGTCGACGACCTGACCCGCGGGCTGGTTGCTCGCGACGTCGACGCGCCCGACCGTGAAGCCGGCCGACTGCAGCTGCGCGGCGGCGGTCTCGTAGCTCTGCCCGACGACGGACGGCACGGCGACCGGTTTCGGCCCGCTCGAGACGTTGACGCGCACGGACGCGCCCTCGACGACGACCGTGCCGGAGCCGGGGTCCTGGGCCGTCACGGTGTCGGACGGCTTGTCGGAGGGCACCTCATGGACGTCGGCGTCGAGGCCGATGCTCGTCAGCTCCTTGACCGCGGAGTCGCGCGACTTGCCGACGAGGGACGGCACGGTCACGTTCTTCTTCCCGCTCGAGACGAGGATGGTGACCATGCTCCCCTTCGCCTGGCGCGAGCCGGGACTGGGCTCCTGCTGGTAGACGTAGCCTTTCTGAACGTCCCCGTTCGGCAGGCGGCGGACGTTCGGCTCGAACCCGTCCCCGACGATCAGTGCGACGGCCTTCGACTCGAGGATCCCCTGGTAGTCGTCGACCGCGACGGGCTCGTTCGCGTCGATCTGCTGGCGGACGTTGTCGTAGAAGAGCCAGCCGCCGACCCCGAGCGCGATCGCGACCCCGAGGGCGAGCAGCCACGGCCACCACGGCCGCCCCCGACGCACGGCGCCCTCGTACGAGCGATAGCGCTCGTCGCCGCCGACGCCGGCGGGCCGCACGGGGGGCGCGACCGCGGTGGCGGCGGTCGTCTCGCCCCGCAGCACCATCGTCGCCGCCTCCTCGGTCTCCGGGCCGACGCCCTCGCCGCGCCCGACGAGCTCCAGGTCGCGGTCCATCTCCTTCGCCGAGCGGTAGCGCTCCGCCGGCTCCTTCGCGAGGGCACGGAGCACCACGAGGTCGAGGTCGCGCGGAATCTCGGGGCGGATCGTCGAGGGTGCCTCCGGCACCTGCGAGAGATGCTTCATCGCGATCTCGACCGGCGTCTCGCCCGTGAAGGGCACCTTGCCGGTGAGCAGCTCGTAGAGCACGATCCCGGTGGAGTAGAGGTCGGACGACTCGTCCACCGGCGCCCCCCTCGCCTGCTCCGGCGAGAGGTACTGGGCCGTGCCGATGATCGAGCCCGCCTCCGTCATCTGGCTCGAGCCGGCGCGCGCGATGCCGAAGTCGGCCACCTTCACCCGTCCCTCGTTGTCCACGAGCACGTTGTGGGGCTTGATGTCGCGGTGGACGATGCCGTTGCGGTGCGCGTAGCGCAGTGCCGCGAGCACCTGGCGCGTGTAGGAGATCGCGACGGGGATGGGGCACATCCCGCGCGTCACGATCAGCTCCTTCAGCGTCCGTCCCTCGACGTACTCCATCACGATGAAGTACGAGCCCTCGGCCTCACCGCGGTCGTGGATCGCGACGACGTTCGGATGGGAGAGCCCCGCCGCGTGGGTCGCCTCGCGACGGAAGCGCTCCACGAACTGGACGTCGTTCGCGTAGCGCTCGTGGAGCATCTTGATCGCGACCTTGCGGCCGAGCTCCTGATCCTCGGCGAGCCAGACGTCGGCCATGCCGCCGGAGCCGAGCCTGCGCTCCAGGCGGTAGCGCCCTGCGAAGATCGTGCCGCGTCTCTCGTCGATGGTCGCCATGGGTCTCCGAAGGTTAGGGATTCGCCGCCGGACGCAAGAGTGCCTCCATCACCTGGCGCGCGATCGGCGCGGCGGTCGCGCCGCCGGTGGAGTACTGGTTCTCGAGCGCGACCGCGATCGCCACCTCGGGCCGGCGCCCCTCGCGGCCCGCGAACGCGATGAACCAGGTCGTGTTGCGCCCGGGGACCCCGGTCTCCGCCGTCCCCGTCTTTCCTCCGACGCGGAAGCCCGGGATCTGGGCCGCCGTCCCGGTGCCGGCCTGGACGACGCTCACCATCATGTCCTCGATCTCGCGGGCGTGGACCGGGCCGACGGCGCGGCTGAGCCGCTCACGCCGTGTGCGCGAGACGGTCTTTCCCTGCGGAGAGACCACTTTCTCGACGACGTACGGCCTCATCACGATGCCGGCGTTCCCGATCCCTCCGGCGACCATCGCCATCTGCATCGGGGTGACGAGCATGCGCTCCTGCCCGAACGCCATCCGGCCCGCGTCCACGTCCTGGTCGCGCTTCGGGAACCACAGCTCGTGGTTCCGGTAGAGGCCGCTCGGGTAGCGCTCGACGTCGGGGGTCTCGAGGGGAGGCCGCTCGTAGAAGCCGAACTTGCGGGCCTGCTCGAGGATCTTCCGCGCGCCGAGGGCCTTGCCGATGTTGCAGAAGACGGAGTTGACCGAATGCTGGAGGCCCTGCGCGAGGGTCAGGTTCCCGAAGGGGCTGGAGGTGTCGAAGTTGTTCACCCGCTTGCCGTACACCGTGCAGTAGCCGGGGTCGTAGAAGTTCGAGTCGGGGTCGAACCGGTTCGACTCGAGCGCCGCCGCGGCGGTCACGACCTTGAAGGTCGAGCCGGGCGCGTAGAGACCCTGCGTCGCGCGGTTGACGAGGGGCGCCGCAGGCTGGCAGTTGGCCCTGATCCGGTCGATCTGCCCGAAGTTCTCCTCGACGAGGTTCGGGTTGTACGTCGGCGAGGAGGCCATCACGAGCAGCTTCCCGCTGCGCGGGTCGAGCGCGACGACCGCGCCGCAGTTGCGGCCGAGCGCGTCGAGCGCCACGCGCTGCGCCTGCAGATCGAGCGTCGTGACCACGGTGTCGCCGACGATCGGCTTGCCCGTGAGGTGATCGAGCTGCTGGTCGACGAGGTCGGAGAGCGCGCGGTCCGTCCCGGTGAGGATGCCGTTGAGCGACTTCTCGAGCCCCGCACGGCTCCGCGAGATGGTCGAGTAGCCGACGACGCTCGCCGCGAGCGGGCCCTGGGGGTACCGGCGGAAGTAGAACGTCTTCCCGCCCCGCTTCTGGGCGCGGTTGCGCGCCAGCACCCGCGCGGGAGCGAGGATCAGCCCGCGGCGCACCTGGAACTCCGCGACCCGCTGGATCTCGTTGTCCTGCCGCGCGGCCAGTCCGGGTCGCGCCCAGGTCTGCCAGTACGTGGTCGCGACGATCAGCACGACGATCAGCCCCATCGCCGTTCGCGCGACGCGTCTCAGCTGCGGGTTCATCTTGCCGTCACCACCGCCCGGTTGGAGACGAGCAGGAGGAGCGCGACCATGGCGAAGTTCGCGACGATGCTGGTGCCCCCGTACGAGATGAACGGCAGCGTGATCCCGGTCAGCGGCACGAGGCGCAGGACCCCGCCGACGATGATGAACGTCTGCAGGGCGAGGCCGAAGCTCAGGCCGGCCGCGAGCAGCTTCGAGAACCCGTCCTGGGCGATCAGTGCGACCCGCATGCCCCGCGCGACGACCGCGAGGTAGAGCAGGAGCACCGCCGCGACACCGATCAGCCCCAGCTCCTGGGCGAGCGCGGAGTAGACGAAGTCGGTCTGGAGGTAGGGGATGAGGGGAGTCCCGTCGACGGTCTGGAAGGTGCCTTTCCCGATCCCCGTGCCTCCATAGCCGCCGTTCGCGATCGAGTAGAGGCTCTTCACGAGCTGGTACGAGTCGCAGTTCTGTCGGTACTCGAGCGCGCCGTTCAGCGTGCAGTAGACCTTGTCGTCCGTCCAGGGCTCGAGCCAGACGGTCACCCTTTGCTGGATCCGGTCGAGCGCGTTGTAGAGCACGGCCGCCCCGCCCGCGAAGAGCACCAGCCCCGCGGCGACGATCGAGAGCCGGTTCGTCGCCACGTACAGCATCGCGAGGAAGATCCCGAAGTTCAGGAGCGCGGAGCCGAGGTCGCTCGTCTGGACGAGCACGAGCATCGCGGCGCCCCAGATCGCGAGCAGCGGCCCGAAATCCTTCAGCCGGCCCTGCGCGAGCGCCTCGCGCTTGTCGCGCAGGTACCCGGCCAGGAAGACGACCAGGAAGATCTTCGCGACCTCGCCCGGCTGGAACTGGAGCGGGCCGATCTCGACCCAGAGCCGGACGCCGTTGATCCGCTGGCCGAGGCCCGGCACCGACGGCAGCATCAGGAGGACGATCGCCGAGACGCCGAACAGGTACTTGTAGCGCTCGAGGATCCGGTAGTCGTAGCGGAGCCACAGCAGCACCAGCGAATACACGGCCACGCCGATCGCGACCCAGACGAGCTGCTTGCGCCCGTCCGTCGGGTCGAGCCGGTAGACGAACGTCAGGCCGACGGCGGTGAGCAGCGCGGCGAGCGGCAGCAGCGTCGGGTCGGCGTGCGGAACCGTCGCGCGCGTCACGATGTGGGCGATCACGAACACGCCTCCGAGGAGAGCCGCCCACGGAACCCAGCCGTAGTCGATCGCGCTCGTGCTCTGGATCCACGCGCTCGCGAACGCGGCGGACGCGACGAGACCGGCGAGGAGCAGCGTGACGAGCTCGCGGTTGCGGGCGCTCATCGCACCAGGCTCCACCAGAGCGCGAACGCCGTGACCGCGATGATCGCGAGGACGAGCAGGAGCGCGGGCCAGCGGCTGCCCTTCCCGGCGCCGTGCCGGCGGACGTCCTCGACGGTCACCTCGTCGGGCTCCGGGGGGCTGGTCGTTCTCGTCACTGCCGTCGCCTCCGGCGGCGGAAGCGCCTCTGAGACCAGCTCGAACAACACGACGGTCACGTTGTCCTCGCCGCCCGCGGCGTTCGCGGCGGAGACGAGCGCCTCGGCGGCTGCCCGCGGCGCCCCCTCTGCCGACCTGAGCACCTGGGCGATCTCGTCGTCGCGCACCATCGCGCTGAGGCCGTCGGAGCAGAGGAGCACGAGGTCGCCCGCCGCGGCCTCGAGCGTGAGGGTGTCGACCTCCACGTCGGCGTCGGTGCCGAGCGCGCGCGTGATCACGGAGCGGTGGGGGTGGACCGCCGCCTCGTCCTCGGTCAGCCGGCCGCTGCGGACGAGCTCGCCGACGAGCGAGTGGTCGGTCGTGAGCTGCTCGAGCTCGCCGTCCCGGTAGAGGTAGGCGCGCGAGTCGCCGACGTGCGCGATCGTGACGGTGCCTGCGCGCTCGTCGACGACCGCGACCGTCGCGGTCGTGCCCATGCCCGCCACCGCCGGGTCGTGGACGGCGCGCTCGAAGATGCGGGCGTTCGCGGCACGGACGACGGTCGCGACACCCTCCTCGCCCTGGATCGCGGCCGCGCCCTCCTCGATCGCGGCAGCCGCGAGCCGCGACGCGACCTCGCCGGCCTGCGCGCCGCCCATCCCGTCGGCGATCGCGAAGAGCGGCGGGTCGCAGACGAGGGCGTCCTCGTTCTGCCGCCGTTTGCGTCCCGTGTCCGTGAGTCCCGCAGAGCGGCCGACGACGAGCGGCATCAGTGCCCCTTCCGGTGATGCTGCCTCGACCTGGAGGGCATTGCTGGAAGGGGCACTATGCCTCCACCAGGAGGTCGGTGTGGCCGATCCGGATCACGTCGCCCGGCTGGAGGAGCCTGCGCGTCGTCACCGGGGCGCCGTTGACGAAGGTCCCGTTGGTCGAGCCGGCGTCCTCGACCCAGAGGCCGTCCGCCCGGCTGTCGAGCGTCGCGTGCCGACTCGACACGGTGGTGTCGCCGTCCAGGCGGATCACGTTCTCCGCGCCGCGGCCGACCCCGGCCGCCTGGGAGAGCTCGATCGCCGTACCGGGCGTGAGCGCGGGGCTCGCGAGCACCCGCACGCGGCGGGAAGAGGGTGCGAACGCGGCGCGCAGCGCCGCCGCCTCCGCCGCCGGGAGGACGATGCTCTCCTGCGGCGCCCCGGCTGAGAGGCCCTTCGTCGCCGAGCGCACCACGAGCCAGACGAAGAGGTAGAGCAGGACGAGGAACGCGACCTTGAGGCCGAGCAGCGTCTCGTCGACCGTCAGCGCGAGGCTCACCGCTGTGTTCGCTCGAAGAGGAGCTCGGTGCTGCCGATCGTGATGCGGTCGCCGTCGTCGAGCGTCGTCCGCCGTTGCACGCGGCGCCCGTTCACCTCGGTGCCGTTCGTCGAGCCGAGGTCGACGACGACCCAGGTCGACGGGGTCTCGTGCACGAGCTCGAAGTGCCGTCGCGAGACGTTGCCGTCGTCGACCCTGACGTCGCACTCGCGCGAGCGCCCCACGACCACCCGCTCCGTCGAGACGGGGACGACGCGCCCGGCCACCGTGAGCGTGATGCGCTCGCGCTCCTCCTGCGCCGGCTCCTCGGCCACGTCCGCGCCGGGCTGCTCCTCGCGGCCGTAGACGATGGTCGCGGCAGGCGCCTCGGGCACGGGCGGCACGGGGAGGGGCACCTGCGGCTCGCCCGGAACCGAGACCGGCACGGCGGCTCTGTCGCCGGCGGGCACGAGCTCGTCCGGCTGCGCGACGCGCGTCGCGATGCCGAACTCCCCGATCGCGAGGTCGTCGTCCGTCTCGAGCAGGACCCGCGGGGGGGTCAGCATGGCGTACGCCTCGCGACGGGCGTGCTCGGCGAGGTACTCCTGCAGCTCCCCGACGAGCGACCCTTCGTAGGCGGCGAACTGCGCACGGTCGCCGGGAGAGAGGTACACGGTGTACTCGTTCGGCACGTACACCCGAGATACGGACACCGAACGGTGCTCGTCCATCTCCTTGGCGAGCTTGCGGGCGAGCTCGACCGGCTGTACGTGGGTCCTGAACGCACGCCCGAACACCCCTTCGAAGAGGCCCTCGATCCTGCTCTCGATGGCGCGAAGGACGCTCATTCCTCGGGGCGCCTCCCCTGCACGAGTCTAGCGACCACGGGCGCCCACGAACCCGCGGACGACCGGCGCCGCGGCGAGCGCGCCGCAGAGCAACAGCGTGCCGAAGAGCACCGACGGCCACGGGATCGACGGCGCCCAGAGCATCACGAGCGTCACCTGGAGCAGGCCGAGCGCTGCGATCCCGGCCCGTCCCCGCGCCGTCGCACGGCGCAGCACGAGCGCGACGAGCGCGAGCGCGAGCGCGGTCGTCGAGAGCTCCGGATGGGCGCGGAGCACGGTGCCGAGCGCGCCGACCACGTCGCCCGGCCGCTCGCTGCCGGCGATGCCGAGATCCGGCACCATGTCGCCGCCGAGGGGGAGGCCCTTCCCCGAGAGCGCTGCCACCGCGGCGGCGGCGTACACACCCACGGCCGCGTGCAGGGCCCGCCTCCAGCCGCCGCGGGCAGGCTGGACGGCCAGGGGCAGGAGAGCGATCAGGCCGAGCGGGGCGAGCAGGGGACCGGCGAAGAACGCGAGACCCGCGCGGGCGTCGCGCCAGGTGACCGCGAGCCAGCCGAGCGCGAGCACGCCGTACGCAAGCGCCGCGGCCTGCGCGACGTTGCCGAGTGGGAAGACCGGCGCGAAGAGCGCGATTGCGAGCCCGACCCGCGGGGCGCGGAGCGTCGCGAGCCCAGCCGCGAGGGTGAGGAGCACCAGCAGCGAGGTGGGCCAGAAGGGCAGCAGCGATCCTCCCACGACGGTCGCGAGAGAGGCGAGGCCCGCGGGCAGGACTCGCTGCGCGAGCGGGACCGGAGGGGCCGCCACGCGCGGGCGTTTGGGCGTGCGCGTGCTCCTCGTCGCCGGCCTGGTTCGCGGGCGGCTCTCGAGGGGCGCCGTCAGCGCCTCGCGGAGCTCGGTCGCGAGCCGCCCGGCCGGCGGCCGCCGGCCGGGATCGACCGACAGCGCCGCCTCGACGGCGGCGATGAGCCTCCGGGGGAGGTCGCCGCGCCGCGCCGAGAGCGGCGGCGCCCCCGAGGCGATGGTGGCGGCGACGTCCTGGAGCGGCACGCCCCAGAAGGGATGGCTCCCGGCGAGCGACTCCCAGAGGATCACCCCCACCGCCCACACGTCGCTCCGCTCGGTCGCCTCGCTGCCGTCGAGGCGCTCCGGCGAGATGTAGGCCAGCGTCCCCGGCACGTCGCCGACAGCGGTGAGGGTGTCCGCCTCGTCGAACTGCGCGAGACCGAAGTCGAGGACGCGCGCGGCCAGCTCGTCTCCGTCCTCGACGAGCACGTTGGAGGGCTTGACGTCGCGGTGCACGATCCCGCGCCGGTGCGCGTGGGCGAGGCCCTCGAGGATCTGCGCGGCGAGCTCGACCGCCGAGGCGTCGTCCAGCTCGCCCATGCGGATCACCTCGCGCAGGGTGCGGCCGCGGACGTACTCGTAGGCGATGTACACGTGCCCGTCGTCGCTGCCGAAGTCGTAGGCGCGCACGCAACGCTCGTGCCGCAGGCGGGACGCCGCCTCCATCTCCCGTGCCGCGCGTGCCGCGCGCTTGCCCTCGCGCGGCACGATCTTGAGCGCCACCTCGAGCCCGGTGCGCTCGTCGCGCGCGAGCCAGACGGATCCGGACCCGCCCCGGCCGAGCGGGCGGAGCGGCCGGTAGCGGTCGAGGACGAGCGCGCGGTCGGGAAGGGCGAAGGCGGCCGTGGGCACCGGTCCTGCCCTTCGCCGCGAGAACGGATCGTCCTTCCGACCCTTCGCTGCGAGAGGGGACCATCCTCCGCCCCCGAATGTGCCGTACACTCGACCGCGTCAGGCCGCTCGGCGCGTGCGCGCTCGTCGGGCGGGCGGACCCCTGGCTCGGGTGATCACGTGACCGTGCACGACGACGACATCCTCGACTTCGATTTCGTCGACGACGAGACCCGCGAGGTGACCCCTTCGTCGCGCCCCGGCGGCCCGCCGCGGCCGCCCGGCGGCACGCCGCCCGGCTCGGGCGGGCCTCGCGGCCCGCGGCTGCGGCCGCCGCACGGCGTCACCCCGCTGCTCCGCCTCGCCGGTTTCGTGGCGTTCGCGATCCTGGTGATCGTCCTGCTCGCGGTCTGGGTGCAGGGGTGCGCGGGGAGCGACGCCGAGACGACCTACGGCGACTACATGGGCGAGATCGGCGCGGTCGGCAAGGACTCGCAGAAGATCGGGAACGACCTGGCCACGCTCCTGACGACGCCGGGTCTCGCGCAGGCGGATCTCGAGACCCGCCTCGGCGGGCTCATCCAGCAGCAACAGCTCGACGTCACGAGGGCACACGACATCAACCCGCCGGGCCCGCTGACGCCCGCCCACGCCAGCGCGATCGAGGCACTCGACTTCCGCGTCAGCGGCATGCAGGGCCTGCTCGACACGTTCCGGGCGACGAAGGACGCGGAGGACGCGACGGCGGCGGGGCAGCAACTCGCCACGCAGGGCCAGCGGCTCGAGGCGAGCGACGTCGTCTGGAAGGACCTCTTCCAGGGCGCCTCCACGACGATCATGGCCTCCGAAGGCGTCCAGGGGGTGAAGGCGCCGGCGTCGGTGTTCGTCCAGAACGCGGACCTGTACACGGCGCGCTCGATGAGCTCGATCTGGCAGCGCGTCCACGGCGCCTCGACCGGCGGGACGTCACCCGGCTCGCACGGGAGCGCGCTCGCGTACACGAAGGTGCAGCCGGCCAACATCCAGCTGTCGACCTCGAACGAGACGAAGATCAACATCCAGACCGATCTCTCGTTCGAGGTCGGCGTGCAGAACTCGGGCGAGAACCAGGAGGTCGGCGTCAAGGTGACGCTGACGATCCCCGCGCAGCCGACTCCGATCGTGAAGAACGGCACCATCGACGTGATCGACCCCGGCGAGACCAAGGTCGTGACGTTCGCGGACTTCCCCGACTTCCCGTTCGGCGAGGGCGTGACCGTCCAGGTGAGCGTGAAGCCGGTCCCGGGCGAGACGAACACCGGCAACAACTCGGCCGAGTACCCGGTCGTGTTCTCGCTCGAGCCGTCGTGAGCCTCACCTTAGGGGTCGCCATCGCCGCCTGTGCGCTCGCCGCGCTGACGCTCGTCGTCGTCCTCGCCGTGTGGCGTCGCCTGCACGAGCTGCACCGCGGCCAGCAGGCGATCCTGGGCGGGTCGACCGGCGACGTCGTCGAGTTCGCGGTCTCCCTCCAGGGGAGGATCGAGGACCTCCACCGTGCGGTCGACGAGGTCGCCGCCGGGCTCACCAGGGTGGACCGCAGGGTCGACGGAGCGGTCACGAACACCTCGGTCGTGCGCTACGACGCCCTGGACGACGCGGGCGGGCAACAGTCCGCCTCCTTCGCCTTCCTCGACGCGCACCGCACCGGGACGGTCGTCACCGCGATCCAGGGACGCGACTACGCGCGCGTCTACGTGAAGGAGCTCGAGCGCGGACGGCCGTCCCTGGCGCTCTCGCCCGAGGAGGCGGAAGCCGTCGAACGGGCCATGGCGCGCTAGGCACGGCACTTTCCGCCTACGGCGAAAAGTGCCAGGATTGCGAGAGCGCTTTCGGGCGATTCCTAGGCAGTTTCGCGAGCACTGCTCGGGAAAGTGCCGCTGCTACTTTTTCGCTCGTGCAGCACGTTCTGGTCCTGAACGCCAGCTACGAGCCGCTGAACGTGTGCTCGACGCGCCGTGCGCACGTGCTCGTCTGGAAGGGAAAGGCGGAGGTCGTCGAGCGGCTCGACGAGCCGCTGCGGACCGCGACGAACACGTATGTCCGGCCGCACGTGATCCGCCTCGTCTCCTACGTGCGCGTGCCGCAGTCGGTCAAGCGGCGGATCTCGCGTCGTGCGCTGTTCGCGCGCGACGGCTGGCGGTGCGCGTACTGCGGCGACAGCTCGTCTCGCCTGACGCTCGACCACGTGGTGCCGCGGTCGCGGGGCGGTGACTCGGTCTGGGAGAACGTCGTCACGGCCTGCGCGGCGTGCAACCTGCGCAAGGCCGACAGGCTGCTCGAGGAGACCCACATGCGGCTCCTGCGGCCCCCACGACCGCCCGCACCCGTCCTGTTCATCTCGCTCGCCCTCCACGCGGTGCCGGAGACGTGGCGGCAGTACCTGCCGGGGCTCGACGAGGCGACGCCGAGCGCGACCGCCGCCGCCTGACGAGGCTCAGGGCCAGCGTCCCGCCTGCTGGACGCGGCCCGGCAGGGGTCGCCCGAGCAGCGAGGAGAGCCATCGCGCCGCGCCGATCAGCTCGTCGAGGTCGATCCCCGTCTCCACCCCTTCGCGCTCCAGCAGGTAGACGACGTCCTCGGTCGCCACGTTGCCCTGCGCGCCCGGCGCGAAGGGGCAGCCGCCGATCCCTCCGACCGAGCCGTCGACGCTCACCGCGCCCGCCTCGAGCGCGGAGAGGACGCAGGCGAGAGCGGTGCCGCGCGTGTCGTGGAGGTGGACGCCGGTCCGCGCTCCGGTGTCACGGGTGACGGCGGCGACGAGCGCACGCACGTCTGACGGGGCGGCGACCCCGATCGTGTCCGCGAGCACGATCTCGTCGATCCCTCCCGCCGCCGTCCGCGCCACCAGCTCCCGCACGGCGCCGGGATCGACCTCGCCCTCGTACGGGCAGCCGAACGAACAGCTGAGGGTGGCGCCGGCGCTGCGGCCCTCCGCACGTGCCCGCTCGACGATTGCGACGGCCCGTGCGAGCCCCTCGTCGACGGACGAGCCGGCGTTGCGCTGCTGGAAGGTCTCGGTGACCGCGAACGTCACGTGCACCTCCGGCAGCCCTGCCGCAGCGAGGCGCTCGTATCCGCGCTCGTTGAGGACGAGCCCCGCCCACGTCGTCCCGTTCGGGTCGGGCAGCGCGGCGACGACCTCTTCGGCGCCCGCCATCGCGGGCACGCGCTCGTCGCGGACGAAGCTGGCGACCTCGACCCGGGGGAGCCCGGCGGTCGCGAGCCGCCCCGCCAGCTCGGCGCGGACCGCAGGCGGGAGCACGATCTCCAGGCTCTGCAACCCGTCCCGGGGCCCGACCTCGCACAGCTCGACGGTCACGTCGTGAGTCTCGTGGCCGGCTGAGGTGAGCCGGCCGAGGGGCGGCTCAGGCAGCAACTGTCTCCCAGCCTTCCTCGCGGTCGGCCCGGTAGGAGCCGAAGACGCGCAGCCGCGCGGTCTCGGCGCGGAGCTCGGCGAGGGCAGCCGCGACGTCCTCGTCGAGCGGGTGCCCGCCGAGCACGCAGTCGAACCGATAGTCGAACGGCCGGGAGGGGATCGGGCGCGACACGAGCTGCACCATGTCGATTCCCCGCCGGGCGAGCGGCCCGATCGCGTGATGGAGCGCGCCGGGGCGATGGTGGGTCTCGAACGTGAGCGCCGTCCGCCAGGCGCCGTCGCGGCGATCGAGGCGCGTGTAGGGCGCGAGGGCGGCGAAGCGCGTGTACGCCGCGTGGTCGCCCACGTCGTCGGCCAGCGCGACGAGCGCGTGCATCCGGGCGGCGCGTGCGCTCGCGATCGCGACGACGGTCGGGTCGCCGAGCTCGGCGACCGCCGCCGCCGCGTCGCCGGTCGTCGCGGCCACGACAGCGGTCGCCCAGGGCATCGACGCGAGCAGGCCCCGGCACTGGTCGAGCGCGACCGGATGCGAGCGGATCTCGCGTACCTCCTCGAGGGGGATCTCGGCCGGCCCGACGAGCGAGTGCCGGATCGGGAGGATCGCCTCGGCGACGATCGAGAGCGCCGAGTCGTAGAGGAGGTCGTGGGTCTCGTTGACGGGCCCGGCGAGTGAGCTCTCGATGGGCAGCACGCCGTAGGTGCACCCACGCGAGGTCACCGTCTCCACGACGCCGACGAACGACGCCTGCGCGACGAGTCGGGCGGCGGGAAACAGCCGGTCGCACGCCGCGGCGCTGTGCGCGCCCTCGCGGCCGGGGTAGGCGACGGTGATGTCGTTCGAGGTCACGTTCCTGCCTTTCGGAGTCGTCGTCCGCCGGGATCTCGGCTAGCCGGCGCGGGCGGGAACGAAGGCGCCGGCTAGCGGCAAAAGGCGAAGCAGCGCTCGAAGCTGTGGCCGGCGGCGCACTCCATGCTCGGAAATCTAGGTCAGGCCGCGAGCTGTCGCAAGACGACATCGCCCATGTCACGCGTCGTCGAGGATCCGCCGAGGTCGACCGTGGGCGCCTCGCGGAGCGCGACGTCGACGGCGCGCTCGAGCGCGCCGGCCTCCTCCGTCAGGCCGAGGCCGTGTCGGAGCATGAGCGCGGTCGAGCGGAGCATCGCGGCGGGGTTCGCGCTCCCCTGCCCCGCGATCTGCGGCGCCGAGCCGTGGACGGGCTCGAACAGCCCGGGCCCGTCGTCGCCGAGGGAGGCGGAGCCGGCCAGCCCGAGGCCGCCGGTGACCGCCGCCGCGACGTCCGAGAGGATGTCGCCGAACGTGTTCTCGGTGAGCACGACGTCGATCGTGCCGGGGGCGTTCACGATCGTCATCGCGAACGAGTCCACGAGCGCGTGGTCGAGCGCGACATCCGGGTACTCCGCCGCGCCCAGCTCGGAGACGACGTCGCGCCACAGCCGCGACGTGTGCAGCACGTTGACCTTGTCCACCGACGTGAGGCGGCCGCCGCGGGCGCGCGCGAGCGCGAACGCCCGCCGGGCGACGCGCTCGACCTCCGGCCTCGTGTACTCGCACGTGTCGAACCAGGTGCCGTCGTCACGCGTGCCCTTCGCCCCGAAGTAGAGGCCGCCGACGAGCTCGCGCACGATCACGAGGTCGATCCCGGCCGTGCGGTCGAGCGCCGGGCGGAGATTGGCATAGACGCCGAGCTCCCGCCGCAGCGCCAGCAGGCCCTGCTCGGGGCGTACCGGCCGGCCTTCGAGCTCCGGCAGCCCCACCGCCGCGAGCAGCACCGCGTCGCTCTCGCGGCACGCGGCAAGGGTGTCGTCGGGCAGCGGCGTGCCCTGGTCGTGTATCGCGCCACCGCCGAAAGCGTGCTCGTCGTGGTCGATCCCGAGCGCGTCGAGCACGCGGACCGCCTCGGCAGTGACCTCGGGGCCGATCCCGTCGCCCGGGAGAACGACGACCCGCACGCTGCCTCCCTACCGTGTCTCCGCCGGCTCGGCCGCCGGCGGGTGTGGGAGGTGCGGGTGGTGCGCGCGCTCGTGCCGAGCGATCTTCTCCTCGTGCCGGAGGGTCAGCGCGATGTCGTCGAGCCCGTGCAGCAGCCGGTGGCGGGTCGAGGCGTCGAACTCGAACGGCACCTCGCGGCCGCCCGGTGCGACCAGGACGAGCCGCTCGAGGTGGACGGTCACCTCGGACCCCGTGTCCAGGTCGACCGACTCCATGAGCGCTGCGACCTCGTCGGGCGGCAACTCGACGGCGAGCAGCCCGATCTTCCCCGCGTTCGTACGGAAGATGTCCCCGAACGACGGCGCGACGACCGCGTCGAACCCGTAGTCCTGGAGCGCCCAGGCGGCATGCTCACGCGAGGAGCCGCAGCCGAAGTTCCGGCCGGCGACGAGCACGCGCGCGCCGGCGAACTCGGGGCGGTTGAGCTCGAACTCCGGCCGCTCGGCACCGTGCTCGTCGTAGCGCCAGTCGAAGAAGGCGAACTCCCCGTAGCCCGTGCGGTCGATGCGCTTGAGGAACTGCTTCGGGATGATCTGGTCGGTGTCGACGTCGGCGCGGTCGAGGATCGCCACGCGACCCGTGATCGCACGGACGGGATTCATGCGGCGACCGGCGCGTCGTCGAGGGTGCGGACGTCGACGAAGTGCCCGTACAGGGCCGCGGCGGCCGCCATCTGCGGGCTGACGAGGTGCGTGCGGCCCCCACGGCCCTGCCGTCCCTCGAAGTTTCTGTTCGAGGTGGAGGCGCAGCGCTCGCCGGGCTCGAGGATGTCCGGGTTCATGCCGAGGCACATCGAGCAGCCCGCCAGGCGCCACTCGAAGCCGGCGTCGAGGAACACCCGATCGAGGCCCTCCTCCTCCGCCCGGCGGCGCACCGACGCCGAGCCGGGCACGACGAGCGCCTTGACGCGAGGATCGACCCTCCGGCCCGCGACGATCGCGGCGGCCGCGCGCAGATCCTCGAGCCGCGCGTTGGTACACGAGCCGATGAACACACGGTCGATCGCGATGTCCTCGATCCGCTGGCCCGGGCGGAGGTCCATGTACGCGAGCGCGCGCTCCGCGGTCGCGCGGTCCTGCGGATCCACGTACGACGCCGGGTCGGGCACGCTTCCCGTGACCGGGGCGACCATGCCGGGGTTCGTGCCCCACGTGACCTGCGGCACGAGCTCACGCACGTCGACCACGACGTGGCTGTCGTACGTCGCGCCGGGGTCGGAGCGGAGCGTGCGCCAGTCGTCCACGGCGCGCTCCCAGTCGTCGCCCGCCGGGACGTGCTCGCGCCCCTCCAGGTACGCGAACGTCGTCTCGTCCGGCTCGACCATGCCGGCCCGCGCGCCCCACTCGATCGACATGTTGCAGATCGTCATCCGCTCTTCCATCGAGAAACGCCGGATCGCCTCGCCCGCGTACTCCACGACGTGCCCCACGCCGCCGGCCACCCCGACCTGGCCGATCGCGCCGAGGATCACGTCCTTGGCGGTCAGCCCCGCGGGCGGCTCCCCGGCGAGCTCGAGCAGCATCGTCTTCGGCCTCTGCTGCGGGATGGTCTGCGTCGCCAGCACGTGCTCGACCTCGGAGGTGCCGATCCCGAACGCCAGCGCGCCGAACGCGCCGTGCGTCGAGGTGTGGCTGTCGCCGCAGACGATCAGCTTCCCCGGCTGCGTGAGGCCGAGCTCGGGGCCGATCACGTGGACGATCCCCTCCCGACCCGACCCCGATGCGTGGAGCGTGATCCCGAACTCCTCGCAGTTCGCCCGCAGCGCGTCGAGCTGTGCACGCGCGAGCTCGTCGGTGATCGGCCCCGGGAGCGTCGGCACGTTGTGGTCCATCGTCGCGACCGTCAGCTCCGGCCGCCGCACCCTGCGGCCGGCGACCCTGAGGCCCTCGAACGCCTGCGGTGACGTGACCTCGTGCACGAGGTGGAGGTCGACGTAGAGCACGGCCGGCTCGCCGGGCTCCTCGTGGATCACATGGCGCGCCCACACCTTCTCGAACAGCGTCGCGGCCATGCCGAAAGGGTACGCGCGGAGGCCTAGTGACCTGAGTCGCTAGTTCGCAGGGACCCGTTGTGAAGTCGCGAAGTCTGTCCTTGTCAGCGACGAGGATGGAGGCGGTTATGGCTCAGCGGACAGCGGTCGTGCTCAGCGGCGAGGAGCGGGAGGTTCTGGAGCGGTGGGCGCGGCGTCCGAAGAGTTCGCAGGCGCTCGCATTTCGCTGCCGTGTCGTGTTGGCGGCCGCGGAGGGCCAGTCCAGCGTCGAGATCGCCGACGAGCTCGGCTGTAACGCCTCGACGGTCGGCAGGTGGCGGGTGCGGTTCGCGGCGCGCAGGCTTGACGGGTTGCACGACGAGCCGCGGCCGGGCAAGCCGCGCTCGATCAGCGACGAGCAGGTGGAGCGGGTGATCGTGAAGACGCTCGAGGAGCAGCCGAAGGATGCGACGCATTGGTCGACGCGCTCGATGGCGGCAGCGACGGGGATGTCGCAGTCTGCGGTCAGCCGCATCTGGAGAGCCTTCGGGCTGAAGCCGCACCAGACGGAGACGTTCAAGCTCTCGCCGGATCCGCAGTTCATCGACAAGGTGCGCGACATCGTCGGGCTCTACCTCAACCCGCCCGAGGCTGCGGTCGTGCTCTGTGTCGACGAGAAGTCGCAGATCCAGGCGCTCGACCGCTCGGCGCCGGTGTTGCCGCTGATGCCCGGGGTCCCTGCGCGGCAGAGCCACGACTACGTCCGCAACGGCACCACCAACCTCTACGCCGCGCTCGACGTCGCCTCCGGGCAGGTGCTGGCAGAGATGACGCCGCGACATCGCGCCGAGGAGTTCCGCCGCTTCCTCAACCTGATCGATGCCTCCGTGCCTGCCCACCTCGACGTGCACGTCGTGCTCGACAACTCCTCGACCCACAAGACGCCGTCGATCCAGCGCTGGCTCCTCCGCCACCCGCGCTTCACGCTGCACTTCACGCCTACCTACAGCTCCTGGCTCAATCTCGTCGAGCGCTGGTTCGCCGAGCTGACGACGAAGTGGATCAAACGAAGCGCCCACCGCTCGGTCCGCGACCTCGTCGCCTCGATCCGCACCTGGATCACCAACTGGAACGACAACCCCAAACCGTTCGTCTGGCACAAGAGCGCCGACGAGATCCTCGCCAGCCTCGCCGCCTACTGCCAGCGGATCAACGACTCAGGTACTAGCCGCCGACCAGCACCTCGTCGAGGAACGCGTCCGCGTCCGCGGCGATCGGGATCGGCTCGTACGTGAACGACACAGGGCCGAGCGTCTTCAGGCCGTCCCCCGTGACGAGCAGCACGACCCGGTCGGCGGCGCCCACCTCGCCCGCCGCGACGGCGGCACGCAGGGCGCCGAGCGTCACCCCGGCGGCCGTCTCGCCGAAGACCCCGGTCGTCTGCGCGAGCAGCGCCATGTTCTCGCCGATCTCGGCCTCGGGCACCGCATGGATCGACCCGGCCGTCTCTCTCGCGGTCGCGACGGCGAAGTCTCCGTCGGCGGGCGAGCCGATCGCGAGGGAGCGCGCGATCGAGTCGGGCCGCACGGGCTGCACCGCGGCCTTCTCGCGGAACGCGGTCGCGACCGGCTGACAGCCCTCGGCCTGGCCGCCGACCAGCCGTGGCGCGCCGTCCACGAGACCGAGCGAGCGCAGCTCCGACAGGCCCTGACCGACCTTGTGGAAGAGCGCGCCCGACGCGATCGGGATCGCGATCACGTCCGGAGCGCGCCAGCCGAGCTGCTCGACGACCTCGTAGGCGAGCGTCTTCGATCCCTCGGCGTAGTACGCGCGGAGGTTGACGTTGACGAAGCCCCAGGGAAGCTCGAAGGAGAGCTCGACCGACAGCCGCGAGCAGTGGTCGTAGTGCCCGTCGACCGCGTAGAGCCGCGGCCCGTACGCGGCCGCGGCGGCGAGCTTCTCGGGCTCGAGGTCGGCGGGCACGAAGACCGCGGCCTCGAGGCCCTCGGCGGCCGCCCGGGCGGCCACCGCGCCGGCGAGGTTGCCGGTCGACGAGCAGGACAGCGTGGTGAGCCCGAGCTCCTGGGCCTTGCGCGCGGCGACCGCGACGACGCGGTCCTTGAACGAGTGGGTCGGGTTGGCGGTGTCGAGCTTGAGCCACAGCTCGGCGACGCCGATCTCGGCCGCCAGGCGCGGTGCGGGAACGAGCGGCGTGAAGCCGGGCGCGAGCCGCGCCTCCGAGGGAGGGGGAACCGGCAGGAGGTCGGCGTACCGCCAGATCGAGTGCGGTCCCGACGCGATCCGTGCGGGCGTGAAGGACTCGCGCACGCGGTCCCAGTCGTAGACCGGGTCGAGCGGGCCGAAGCAACGGCTGCAGCTGCCGCGCGCCTCGAGCGGATGCTCGGTCGCGCACACCCGGCAGGAGAGGGAAAGGGCTGACACGGGGGAACCTCCTTCGTCTCGCTCGACACATCCGTCCGGGTTTGGCACCGTGCCCTCCGCCGGAGGGGGGTTGCCGAGGCTTCGCAGGGCCGGTCCCTCAGCCTCTCTCGATGTGGAGCGGGACGAGTCCCGCGCCAGCCCACACTCTACACGGGCCGGGAGTCAGAGCGATCCCCACGTGGGTTGACACGTCGAGGCGACAGCGCATAGTGTCGCTGACATGTCACGTTCGCCCGTGACGGCCGCGAAGGCGCGCGCCAGGAGGAGCGCGACGCGAGTGCTCTCGGCGCTGGCCGTCGCCGGGGTCGTCGCTGCGATCGTCGCCCTCGCCGCCTCGGCGGCGCCGCCCGCGAGCCCCGGCTCGGCCGCCCCCGGCAACGCGAACGGTCAGCTGGGCCTGGTCGGCATGGATCACGTCGGGATCACCGTGCCGAACATCGACGAGGCCGTCGCCTGGTTCGAGGACGTGATGGGGTGCGTCGCGCCGCTCACCTTCGGGCCTTTCTCGGGTGTCCAGGACCTGCTCGACGTCGACCCGCTGGCGGTGGTCCAGCAGATCACGATGGTGCGTTGCGGGCGGAGCGCGAACATCGAGCTCTTCCACTACACGGCCCCCGACCAACGCCTCGACCCGCCCAGGAACTCGGACTGGAGCGGCTACCACATCGCGTTCTACGTGACGGACATCGACGCGGCCGTCCAGTACATGGTCTCCCACGGCGCCCAGAAGCTCCTCGGCCCGCTGCCCATCACCGACGGGCCTGCCGCGGGTCAGACGATCAACTACTTCAAGCACGCCGTTCGGGACGTACATCGAGCTGATCAGCTACCCGAACGGCATGGCGTACGAGCGCGACCCGAGCAGGCCGCTCTGGTCGCCGAAGCGGAACGGCACCACACCCGTCGTCACGAGCGTCCCGGGCCTGCTGGGAATCGACCACGTCGGGATCACCGTGCCGAGCGTCGCCGACGCGGTCGCGTGGTTCGAGAACGTGCTCGGCTGCACGTCACCGCTCGCGTTCGGGCCGTTCGCGGGCGTCGGTGACGTGGTCGACGTCGACCCGGCGGCGGTCATCGAGCGCATCCAGCACGTCCGCTGCGGCAACGGGCCGAGCGTCGAGCTCTTCCAGTACAGCTCGCCCGACCAGGACCAGAGCTTCCGCAAGAACTCCGACGTCGGCGGCAAGCACCTCGCGTTCTACGTCCGTCACATCGACACGGCGGTCGCGCGCATGGTCGCGCTCGGCGCGCAGAAGCTGGCGGGCCCGCTGCCCGTGACGGAGGGACCTGCGGCGGGTCAGACGATCAACTACTTCCGCACGCCGTTCGGGACGTACGTCGAGCTGATCAGCTACCCGAAGGGCGAGGCGTACGCCGCCACCGCGCCGATCCCGCTCTGGGACCCGCGCGACAACCGACCTTAGCCTCGCTCCGAGGACGGCACTGGACACGGCGGCTGGCCAGCGTGCGTACCGTGGACGCCGGCCGAGCGCGCCGATGGAGGCGGACGAGCTCGTCCGCCTGGTGGGGCTCTTCGAGGTCGAGGGCCTGCGGGTCTGGCTCGACGGCGGGTGGGGCGTGGACGCCCTGCTCGAGCGGCAGACGCGCGAGCACGACGACCTCGACCTCGTGTCCGAGCTCGCTGACTCCGAGCGTGTGGTCGCCCTGCTCGAGGCTGCCGGGTACGAGCTCGTGCGAGAAGGACTACCGCGAGCTGTGCCTGCTGCACGAGCGGTTCGGCGTCCGGCTGCCGGAGAGCGTCGCCGACCGCGCCCTCGCGACGCGCGACAGCTGACCGGCGGCGTCGAGCCGCGGACGGACGCCCCGACGGCCTCTGCGGCCGACACCCTTCGCCGTCAAGTGAACGCGTGCCGATTTCCCGTCGGTCAGCCCACACGCCGCGCGGGGAGGGTGACGGCGCCGTCGGAGGCGGAGGTGACGAGCGCCGCGTACTTCGCGAGCGCGCCGGTCGTGACCTCGGGGACGAAGGCGGGCAGGTCGCGGAGCCGCGCGGCGAGCTCGTCGTCCGGGACCTCCACGTCGAGCGAGCGGCGCTCCACGTCGATCACGATCGTCTCGCCCTCGCGCACGACCGCGAGCGGTCCGCCGGTCGCCGCCTCGGGGCAGACGTGTCCGACCATGAAGCCGTGCGTCGCGCCCGAGAAGCGCCCGTCCGTGACGAGCGCGACCTCGTCGGAGAGGCCCTCTCCCACGATCGCGGCGGTGACGTGCAGCATCTCGCGCATCCCGGGGCCGCCCACCGGCCCCTCGTAGCGGATCACGACCACGTCGCCCGGGGCGACCCGGCCGGCCTTGACGGCCGCGAAGGTGGCCTCCTCCGAGTCGAACACCCGCGCGGGCCCGCGGTGCAGCACGCGCTCGCTGCCGGCGAGCTTCACCACGCACCCGCCGGGAGCGAGGTTGCCGCGCAGGATCGCGAGGCCGCCGCGCGGCTTCAGCGGCCGCTCGATGGGGACGACGACCTGTTGGCCCTCCGTCTCGACGACGGCGTCGGCGATCTCGCCGAGCGTGCGTCCGTCGACGTTGCGCGTCGTGGGATCGACGAGACCGGCCCTCGCGAGCTCGCGGGCGACGAGCGCGACGCCGCCTGCGGCGTGGACGTCCGTCGCGACGAAGCGGCCGAACGGCTTCAGGTCGGCCACGATCGGCGTTCGCGCCGAGATCGCGTCGAAGTCGTCGATGCCGAAGTCGAGCCCGAGCTCCTTCGCGATCGCGACGAGATGGAGCACCCCGTTGGTCGACCCTCCCGTCGCGGCGATCGAGGCCGCCGCGTTCTCGAGCGCGGCCTTCGTGATGATCCGGGACGGCCTGACGTCCCGGCGCACGAGGTCGACGGCGAGCCTCCCGGCCGTCTCGGATGCCCCCTCCCTCGAGCGGTCGAGCGCCGGGATGTCGTTCTGCCCGGCGGGGCTGATCCCGAGGAACTCCAGCGCCGTCGCCATCGTGTTGGCGGTGAACTGGCCGCCGCAGGCGCCGGCCGCGGGGCAGGCGACCCCCTCGAGCTCGTAGAGCTCCTCGGCCGTGATCCGGCCCGCTGCGTGGGCGCCGATCTGCTCGAAGACGTCCTGCACCGTGACGTCCTTCCCGCGCCAGCGCCCCGGCGCGATCGAGCCCGTGTAGAGGACGAGGCCCGGCAGGTCGAGTCGCGCGAGCGCCATCACGGCGGCCGGGATCGTCTTGTCGCACGCGATCAGGCAGACGAGCCCGTCGAACAGGTGGCCGCGCGCGACGAGCTCGATCGAGTCGGCGATCGTCTCGCGCGAGACGAGCGAGGCCTTCATCCCGCTGGTGCCCATCGAGACACCGTCGGAGACGGCGATCGTGTTGAACTCCATCGGCGTCCCGCCCGCTTCGCGGATCCCGCGCTTCACGTGGGGCGCCAGGGCGCGCTGGTTGAGGTTGCACGGCATGGTCTCGATCCACGTCGTGCAGACGCCGATCAGAGGCCGCGCGAGGTCGGCGTCGTCGAAGCCGACCGCCTTCAGCATCGCTCGCGCGGCCGCGCGGTCGGGGCCGTCGGTCAGGGCGGCGCTGTGCCGCTTCGCGGGGTCGGAGGGGACGTCGTAGGGCGTGCTCACGGGACGGGACCTCTCTCGATCGGGGTGGACGGGTCACGGCACCATTCGCTGAACGAGCCGGGATAGAGCCGCGTGTCGGGGCGCCCGGCGAGGACGAGGCGCTGGACGACCGGCGCTGCGCTCACGCCGGAGCCGCAGTAGACGACCAGCTCGGGCGCATCGAGGACGTCGTCGGGGAGCGGCTCGAGGAAGTACGCGTTGCGGGCGCCCGGGATCCGACCCGCGACCGGGTCGAGCGGCTCGACGTCGCCCCGCCACCGCTCCGGCGCCCGGGCGTCGAGGAGCACGAGCCGCGGGTCGTCGAGCCGCGCCAGGATCTCCTCCTTCTCCACGAGATCGTCGTCGCGCACCCGCGGCTCGAACCGGGCGCGCTCGACCCGTGGCTCTTCGCCCGTCAGCGGGCCCTCGTACGCGCGCACGTCGAACGTCCCCGCGGCGTCGTGGCCGAGGTGGCGGAGGAGCCACCAGCAGCGCGCCGCCCACCCCGAGCCGTCGTCGTAGGCGAGCACGAACGTGTCCGGCCCGACGCCCGCCCGGGCGAAGACGGCCCCGAGCGCGTACGCGTCGGGCAGCGGGTGCCGGCCGCCGACCGACGGGTCGGGCGCCGGAGTGGAGAGGTCTGTCTCCGGATCGAGGTGGACGGCGCCGGGTAGATGGCCGGCCTCGTACGCCTCGCGCTCGCGGCAGTCGGCCAGGCGCACGCTCACAGGACGCCCCTCGGCGAGACGGCGAGCGGCAGGACGTCGTGCTCCGGAAACCGGCCGGCGAGCTCGGCGGCGCATGCCGCCGCGTCGTCCGCCCACGCGATCACCGTCGGGCCGGAGCCCGACAGCGACGCGCCCCGCGCGTGGGCGGGGAGCTCCTCCCGCAGCGCCTCGAGGGTGGGCGAGGGGCGGTACGGCTCGTGGAGCCGGTCGTCGAGCCCGGCCGCGAACAGGTCACGGTCGCCGGTCGCGGCGCCGGCGGCGAGCAGCGCCGCACGCGCCGCGTTCGCGGCCGCGTCGGCGTGCGGCACGGTCGACGGCAGCGACCGGCGTGACGCCTCGGTTGCGGTCCGCTCCCGGGGGACGAGCGCAACAGGCTCGAGCGGCAACGTGTCGGCGATACGGGCGATCCGCCCCTCCCAGGTGAGCGTGACGCCGCCGAGCAGGGCCGCGGCGAGGTTGTCGGCGTGGCCCTCCAGCGTGCGGCCGGCGGCCAGGAGCTCCTCCGGGTCGTCGTCCGCCGCGGCGGCGGCCGCGAGGCCGAGCACGATCGCCGCGGCGGAGGAGCCGAGACCCCGCTCGAGCGGGATCCGGTTGACGAACCGGAACCGCTTGCCCGTCGGATCGGCGAGCAGGGCGTACGCGCGCACGGCGAGATTTGTCCCGTCGGCGGGGAGCTCGCCGGCGCCTTCCCCCTCGATCTCGACCCCGTCGCCCTCGGTCACCTCCAGCTCGTTCCAGAGCTCGAGCGCGACGGCGGCGGCGTCGAAGGCGGGCCCGAGGTTGGCCGACGTGGCAGGCGCGCGGACGACCATGGTGTTCCTTCTAGCGCTTCCGCGCAGCGAAAGCGCCGGCGATCGCATCGGGGTCCGCAGCCACGGCCGTCGGTGCCGGCGCGTGCCGGTCGGCGGCAGCCGTGTCCTTGAGGCCGTGCCCGGTGATCGTCACGACGAGCCGGTCTCCCTCCACGTCGCCGCGCAGCACCGCGGCGAGACCGGCCGCGGACGACGGCTCGCAGAACAGGCCCTCGTCGGCCGCGAGCGCTCTCCAGGCGGCGACGAGCTCGGCGTCGTCGACGACGAGGACTCGGGCGCCGGAGAGGCGGACGGCGTCGGCGTGCACGGGGGCGCCGATCCGGATCGCGGTCGCGAGCGTCCCGGGCCGGTCGGCCGACTCAACCGAGACGAGCGGCGTCGGAAGGTCGAGTTCGGCGAGCGCCTGCGCGTACGAGGACGTGTTCCCGCCGCCGCCGTACGGCAGCACAAAGGCGTCCGGTGGACCGCCGAGCTCCTCGACGACCTCGAACACCGCGGTCTTCTGGCCCTCGCGCCGGTCGGGGTTGAGGGAGTTCACGAGCACGTGCGTCCCCCGGTCGGCGAGCTCCTGCGCGGCCCGCAGCGCGTCGTCGAAGCTGCCGCGCACCTCGAGCACGGTCGCGCCGAGCATCCGCGTCTGTGCGAGCTTGGCGCCGGACACCGCCCCCTCGGGCGTGAGCACGAGCGACGGCAGCCCCGCCCGGGCCGCGTACGCGGCGGCGCTCGCGGCGGTGTTCCCTGTCGACGCGCAGAGGACCGTCTCCGCCCCACGCTCGACGGCACGGGAGACCGCCACGGTCATGCCCCGATCCTTGTACGAGCCCGTCGGGTTCGAGGCCTCCCACTTCAGCCACAGCTCGCGAAGGCTCGCGCGCCGCGCGAGCCTAGGAGCAGCCAGCAATGGCGTCGATCCTTCGCCCAAGGACACGACCGGCGTGCTCGCGGACACGGGCAGCCGCTCGCGGTAACGCTCTATGAGGGATACGGTCACCGTTCGGGGGTAGCTGGCGCTTTTCGCCGGAGGCGGAAAGCGCCTACGCCCAGCCTAATTCCTCCACCCCGCGCTCGGAGACGACCGGGATGGCCGTCGCTCCCCCGCGCGACTCGGGCAGCGCCCGGATCGCGGCGAGCGCCCGGTCGACCTGCCCCGCCGGGGCCTCGTGCGTCACGACGTGGAGGTTCGCGTGCCCGTCCACCGGCTGCTGCACGAGGCGTGCGACCGAGACGTTCTCGGCCGCGAGCTCGTGAGCGAGCCGCTCGAGCACGCCCGCGCGGTCCTCGACGGTCAGCCGGAGGTACCAGGGCGAGGCGAGGTCGCCCGGCGGCAGGCGCTCCAGGTCCCGCCAGACCGGGTCGTCCTGGAGGAAGCCGGTGCCGGTCGTGCCGACGATCGAGACCATGTCGGCGACGACCGCGCTCGCCGTCTCGATCCCGCCCGCGCCCGGCCCTTCGAGCGTGATCTCGCGGATCGCGTCGCCCTGCAGCATCACGGCGTTGAACGGCCCCTCGACCGCCGCCAGGGGGTGGTGCGCGTCGACGAACGCGGGCCCGACCCGGGCGTCGACGCGCCCGTCGGCGAGCGTCGCCCGCGCGAGCAGCTTGACCTTCATGTCGAGCGCGCGTGCGGCCTGGACGTGCTCCTCGGTAACGCCCTCGATCCCCTCGACCTCGACCCATTCGAGCGGGACTCTCGAGCCGAACGCCACCGTCGCGAGGATCGCGAGCTTCGCGGCGGCGTCGCCGCCGCCGACGTCGTCCGTGGGATCCGCCTCGGCGTAGCCGAGCTGCTGCGCCTCCGCGAGAGCCTCCGCGTAGCTCCTGCCGTCCGCCATCGCCGAGAGGACGAAGTTCGTGGTGCCGTTCACGATGCCCAGCACGCGGTGGACGTTCGTCGAGACGAGCGACTCGCGGAGCACCTTGATCACGGGGATCGCCGCACAGACCGACGCCTCGAAGCGCAGCTGGGCGTCGGTGGACGCCGCGGCGGCGAACAGGTCGGCGCCGCGCCGCGCGAGGAGCTGCTTGTTCGCGGTCACCACCGAGCGGCCCGCGGAGAGCAGCTCCAGCACGTACGGCCCGGCGGGCTCGACGCCGCCCATCACCTCGGCGACGATGGCGATCGACGGGTCACCGAGGACGTCGGCGGGATCCGTGGTCAGCACGCCCGCCGAGGGCTCGAAGCCCCGCTCCTTGTCGGGGTCGCGGACGAGTGCGCGGACGACGCGGAGCCGGTGGCCGGTCGCGCGCTCGATCTCCTCGCCCTGCTCCTCGAGCAGTCGGTGGACCGAGGCGCCGACCGTCCCGTAGCCGAGGAGCGCTACGGGAACGTCAACGGACGGCACTCGCGTCCTCGCGGCGCATGAGCGAGCGCAGCTCCTCTCCGACCGTCTCGATCTGCTTGCCGGCCGCCTCCGCGCGCCGGCGCCGGAGGTCCTGCTCGCCGTTGTCCATGTCCGCGATCCACGTCTGCGCGAAGGCGCCCGAGCGGATCTCGTCGAGGATCTCGCGCATCTGCCCCCGCACGTGCTCGTCGATCACCCGCGGGCCGCTCAGGTAGTCGCCGAACTCGGCCGTGTCGGAGATCGACCAGCGCATGTGCTGGAGCCCACCCTCCCAGATCAGGTCGACGATCAGCTTCAGCTCGTGGAGGCACTCGTAGTACGCGATCTCCGGCTGGTAGCCCGCGGCGACGAGCGTCTCGAACCCCGCCTGGATCAGCTCCGTGACGCCGCCGCAGAGGACGGCCTGCTCGCCGAAGAGGTCCGTCTCGGTCTCCTCGCGGAAGGTCGTCTCGAGGATGCCCGCACGCCCGGCGCCGATGCCGACCGCGTAGGCGAGCGCGACATCGCGGGCGCGGCCCGAAGCGTTCTGCTCGACCGCGATCAGCGCCGGTGTCCCGAGGCCCTCGGTGAAGAGCCGGCGCACGACGTGACCGGGGCCCTTGGGGGCGACCATCACCACGTCGTGACCGGCCGCCGGTGCGATGCGGCCGTAGAGGACGTTGAACCCGTGCGCGAAGAGGACGGTGGCGGACTCCGCCAGGCTCGGCTCCACGTGCTCCGAGAAGACCTGCGGCTGTACCTGGTCGGGGAGGAGGAGCGCCACCAGCTGGGCGCCGCGCACGGCCTCGGGGATCGTCCGCACCTCGAGCCCGGCCTCCTCGGCCTCGCTCCGCGACGGCGAGCCCTCGCGCAGGCCGACGACGACCCGGACGCCGGAGTCGTGGAGGTTGAGCGCGTGGGCGTGCCCCTGGCTGCCGTAGCCCACGACCGCGACCGTTCCGTCGAGGAGGGAGAGATCGCCGTCACGGAGGATGGTTGCCATCGGATGTCCTTTCGCTTCGGGGACGGGCTGTCAGTTGATCGCGGCGAGGCGCGCCGGCGCCTTCCGCCGGGCCGACGCACGGGGCACGCCGACCCGGCCCGTGCGCACGAGGTCGGTGACGCCGTACGGCCGGCAGAGCTCGTGGAACGAGTCGATCTCCTCGGGTGTCGCGACGAGCTCGAGCACGACGCCGTCGGTGCCGACGTCGAGCAGCCGGCCGCCGAGCGCCTCGGCGGTCGTGACGAGCTCAGCGCGGCGCTCGGGCGTCACTGCGACCTTGACGAGCATCAGCTCCCGCTCGACCGCCTCGCCGGAGACGAGCTCGGTCACCCGCAGGACGTCGACGAGCTTGTGGATCTGCTTCTCGATCTGCTCCAGCGAGTGCTGGGTGCAGTCGACGCGCAGCGTGATGCAGCTGACGCCGGGCCGCTCCGTGGGGCCGACCGCGAGCGACTCGATGTTGAAGCCGCGCCGCGCGAACATCGTCGTGATCCGTGTCAGCGCGCCGGGCTTGTCGTGCACGGTGACGCTCAGCGTGTGCTTCACGACCCTCGCCTCCCCGGCCGGCTCTGACTGCGGCCGGCGGAGCCGGCCTCCGCAGCCTGGCGACGCTCGCCGCAGGTTCGCTTGCGCCCTTTGCGAGCGTCGCCCCGGGAAACCGAGGGGTATTCCATCTCGGTCACGCCACGGTCCTTTCCAGCGTGTCGCCGTACTCGATCATGTCGATCGCCGCGGCGCCCGTGGGGATCATCGGGAAGCACTGCTCCGCGGGGTCGACGCGACAGTCGACGACGACCGTGCGCCCGAGCCGGATCGCCTCGGCGAGCGCGGGCTCGAGCTCGGCCTCGTGGGTGACCACCATGCCGACCCCACCGTACGCCTCGGCGAGCTTCGCGTAGTCCGGCAGGCGGTTCGTCAGGTGGACGTGCGAGCGGCGGCCGTCGAAGAACATGTCCTGCCACTGCGTGACCATGCCGAGGTAGCCGTTGTTGACGAGCACGACCACGATCGGCAGCTCCTCGACGACGGCGGTCACGAGCTCCTGGGCCGTCATCTGGAAGCAGCCGTCGCCGTCGACGCAGACCACGGTCGCCTCGGGGCGGGCGGCCTTCGCTCCGACCGCCGCGGGGATCCCGTAGCCCATCGTCCCGAGCCCGCCCGAGGTGATGAAGCTGCGGGGGCGCTCGCTCGAGACGTACTGCATCGCCCACATCTGGTGCTGCCCGACCCCCGTCGTGACGATCACGTCCTCGCCCTCGGTGAGCCGCTGGAGCGTCTCCAGCACGTACTGCGGCTTGAGCCATTCCCCCTCTCGGTCGTAGCGGAGCGGGAACTCCTCGCGCCAGGCCCGGAGTTGGTCGAGCCACGCGTGGGGCGCGGGCGTGCCCTCCGCCCGATGCCGCGCGACCTCCGCGCCGAGCGCGCCGACCGCGGCCGAGAGCGCGCCTACGACGGGGATGTCCGCCGCACGCAGCTTCGAGATCTCCGCCGCGTCCACGTCGAGGTGCACGACCGTCGCCCCGGGCGCGAACGCGGAGAGCTTCCCGGTGACGCGATCGTCGAACCGCGCGCCGACGGCGACCAGGACGTCGCACGAGTTGATCGCGAGGTTCGACCACTTCGGGCCGTGCATCCCCGGCCACCCGAAGTGGAGCTCGTGCGACTCGGGAAACGCGCTCTTGCCCATCAGCGTCGTGACGACAGGCAGGGAGCCCGTCTCCGCGAGCTCGAGCAGCTCCGCGCACGCGTCGCCGTTGAGAGTGCCGCCCCCGACGTAGAGCACCGGCTTGCGGGCATTCGCGACGGCGCGGCCGGCCTCGCGGATCTGGAGCGGGTGCACTTTGGTCGGAGGCCGCCAGCCGGGCAGGTCGACCTCGCCGGGGAACGACACGTCGACGACCGCCTCCTGCACGTCGCGGGGCACGTCGACCAGGACCGGCCCGCAGCGACCGGTGCGAGCGACGTGGAACGCGGCGCGCAGGACGGACGGGATCTCGCGGGCGTCCTGCACGAGCCAGGAGTGCTTCACGATCGGCATCGTGATGCCGGTGATGTCGCATTCCTGGAAGGCGTCCGTGCCGATCAGCGTGGAGCGGACCTGCCCCGTAATGCAGACGAGCGGCGTCGAGTCCATCCACGCGTCGGCGATCGGCGTGACGAGGTTCGTCGCACCGGGGCCCGACGTCGCGATCGCGACCCCGACGCGCCCGGAGGCCCTCGCGTAGCCCTGCGCCATGTGCCCTGCGCCCTGCTCGTGCCGGGCGAGCACGTGCCGGACGGTCGTGCCCCGCGCGATCGCGTCGTAGGTCGGCATGATCGCGCCGCCCGGGATGCCGAACATCACGTCGACGCCTTCGGCCTCGAGCGCCCGGAGGATCGCGTCGCCGCCGGTCATCCTCACGGCCCGACCCCCAGCGCGAACTCGGTGTCGCGCCGCGCGCTCGGCAGCAGCCCGAGCACGGCGTCGACGAACTCACGCGTGGTCGCCGCGACGCCCGGCGCCGCCACCTCGAGGGGCCGCCGCGGCCCGCGGAGGGCCGCCGCGAGGCTCTCCTCGAGCGCCTGGCCGGCCGAGCTCCGTCCGAGGCCCTCGGTGAGCATGAGCGCCGTAGCGAGGAGCATCGGGCTCGGGTCGGCGACGCCCTGCCCGGCGTCGTCGCTCGTCGTCGACCCGACCGGGGCGAAGAGCCCGGGCCCGTCCGGGGATAGCCCACCCGTCGCGACGAGCCTGCGCCGGCCGCCGAGCTGCGGTGCCGCGGCGATCGTGTCGCCGAGGACGCCTTCGGCGACGAGCACCCCGGCCGAGCCGGCCGCAAGCCGCCGCAGCGCCTCGAGCAGGGGCACATGGTCGACCTCGACGCCCGGGTACCGGTCGGCGTGGCGCTCGACGCGGTCGACCCAGTTGCTCGAGACGCCGACCGACGTGAGCCGGCCCGTCCGCGCTCTCGCGGTGTCCAGCGCGCGCCGCAGCGTCCACTCGACGGCGTCGTCGTCGAGCGGCGCGAAGGCCGTCGCCTCTCCCGTGTCGTCCAGCACCCGGGTGACGGTCGCGCGCAGGTCGAGCGCGGCCTTGACGCCGGCGAGGGCCGGCGCGGCGTCTCCGGCCACGAGAACGGCGTCGGCCGACGCGGTCGCCTCGCGGGTGGCGATGGGCAGCAGGTGGCCGGAGCGGGTCAGCGCCTCGGTGTCGTACGGGGGGTGGAGCTCCTCGACGTCGAAGCCGTGCTCGCGGCCGAGCCGTGCGAGCGCGCGGCTCGCCGCCGCGGTCACCTCCGGGCCGATGCCGTGGCCTGCGAGGCACGTGACGACGTACCTGCTCCGGCCGGTCATCTCGAGTGTGGGGTCGGGGGCCTGACGGTCATGGGACGAAATCTCCTCTCGCTCGGTACGCCCTGGGACGCACCTCTGGTGTGGTCTCGGTCGGCGTGTGCGCCGTCGGCGGGCGCGTGAGCGTCGATCTCCCCTAGACGGGGAGAATCGCGATGAGCTCGATGCCGACGCCGGTCGAGACCGCGAGGCGCGGTACGAGCGAAGGTACGGATACGGCGTGGCAGAGCATCATCGCCGTCGCAGAGTGCCTGTCGCCTGCATCGCTGTCAACACCCCAACCGTCCAGTCGAGCCGCCGAGAGGCCAGTCTCGGTCCTGGACTCCCCGATTTGCCCCGGCCGTACAGTTTCTCTACGATCGATGATCGATGGTATCCGGAGCGACGATCTTCGCGGGGTGCTCCGCCCGGAAATCCGGGCCGGGAATTCGCCCGTTCGCGATCGTCGCGCCGCCTCGGCGCTAGCCGGCGACTTCCTCCCGCCCCCGCCCGCTAGCCGACGAGACACCCGGCGGGAAGCACCTTCCGCACGTCCGTCCGCAGACCCGAAAGGCGGTTCCACCTCAGTGCCGAGCCCACTCCACGACAAGAGCCGAGAGCGCGACGCCTGCGGGATCGGGCTCGTCGCGGACGCCCGCGGACGCCCGTCCCGCGAGCTGCTCGACCGGACGCTCGCCGGCCTCGGTGCGGTCGCCCACCGCGGCGCGTGGGCCGCGGACGGCGTGACCGGCGACGGCGCGGGGCTGCTGCTGCCGCTGCACACGGCCCTGACCGGGGTCGCCGGCGCAGGTCTCGCGATGTGCTTCCTGCGGGAGCCGTGGCTCCGCGGGGTCGTCGAGGATGCCTGTCGCGCCGAGGGGCTCGAGCCTGCCGGCTGGCGGGACGTGCCGCTCGACGTCAGCGCCCTCGGCTCGACGGCGGTCGCCTCGATGCCACGCGTGGCCCAGCTCGTGCTCGCGCCGTGCGCCGACGCCGACGCCGAGGTGCGGGCCTACCGGGCGCGCCGGCGGGCGGAGCTCGTGGACGGCGTGTACGTCGTGTCGCTCTCCTTCCGCACGGTGACCTACAAGGCGCTCTGCGCCGCCACCCAGCTCGCGAGCGTCTACCCGGACCTGCGCGAGCCCGGCTGGGAGGTCGCCTGGGCGATCTTCCACCAGCGATTCTCGACGAACACGGCCCCGAGCTGGGAGCGCGCGCAGCCGTTCCGGCTGCTCTGCCACAACGGCGAGATCAACACGATCGAGGGGAACGTCGCGTGGATGGAGGCCCGCGAGCGGGCCGCGGGTCTGGATCCGGCGCTCGCCCCGGCGCTCGACCGCTCCGGCTCGGACTCGGCGCTCCTCGACAACGCCGTCGAGCTGCTGGTGCGCTCGGGCGTGGAGGTGCGCGAGGCGCTCTCGCGGCTCGTCCCGCCGGCCTGGCAGAACGACCCGCGTGTCGACGAGACGGAGCGAGCGATGCGCCGCTACCACGCGATGCTCACCGAGCCGTGGGACGGGCCGGCGGGGCTCGTGTTCACGGATGGCATCACGTGCGGCGCGAAGCTCGACCGGAACGGTCTCCGCCCACTCCGGATCGCGGTCTGCGCGGACGGCCTCGTCGCCGTGGCCTCCGAGGCGGGCGCCGTGCCGCTGCCCGAAGGCGTCGCGGTGCGCCGCGCGCGTCTCGCGCCCGGGCAGCTGTTCTCGATCGATCCCGAGCGCGGCGTGCTCTTCGACGGCGAGCTGACGCGTACGCTCGCGAGTCGTCGGCCGTACGGCCGCTGGGTCTCGGAGTCGCTGAGCTTCGGCGACCAGGGGGCGCCGATGCCCGTCCCGGACGACGACCTCGTCGTGCGTCACGCGCTCCACGGCTACACCCGCGAGGAGCTCAGCCTCATGCTCCGGCCGATCGCGCAGTCCGGCCGTGACCCGGTCTACTCGATGGGCGACGACGCGCCGCTCGCGCCGCTCGCAGGCCGGGCGCGACCGCTCGCCTCGTACTTCCGCCAGCGCTTCGCCCAGGTCACGAACCCGGCGATCGATCACGAGCGCGAGCGTGCCGTGATGTCCCTGGCGGCGTTCGTCGGGCCACGCCCCCAGCTCGACGCGGACGGGCCGCTGCCAGCCGTCGTCGCGCTGCCGTCGTTCCTCGTCACGCCCGACGGGCTCGCCGCGCTCGAGCCGAGCGAGGTCGACGCCACCTTCGACGCGGCCGAGGGGCTCGGGGCGGCGGTCGACCGGGTCGCCGACTCGTGCGCCGACCTCGCGGCGGCCGGAGCGACCGTCGTCTGCGTGAGCGACCGAGCGGCAGGGGCCGGCCGCGCGCCCATCCCCTCCTTGCTCGCGGTGGCGGCTGCGCACGGCCGGCTGGTCGAGCGCGGCCTGCGGACCGCGTGCTCGCTGGTCGTGTCCAGCGACGACACGCGCGACTCGCACATGGTCGCGACGCTCGTCGGCTACGGCGCCGACCTCGTCTGCCCCCGACTCGCCCTCGAGACCGTCGCCCGGCTCGCGGCGACGGACAAGGTCGGTGGCGACCGGCCGTCGGCCGAGGAGGCGCAGGCCCGGCTCCTGCACGCGTTCGAGCACGGCGTCCTCAAGGTCATGTCGAAGGCGGGGATCTCCGACGTCGCGAGCTACCGCGGCGCCCGGCTTTTCGAGGCGATCGGGCTCGACCGCCGCCTGTGTAGGCGCTTCTTCGGTGACACCCCCTCGGCGATCGGCGGCATCGGCCTCGGCCGGCTGGAGCGCGACGCGCTCGAGCGGCTCGCCGCGAGCGAGGCAGAGAAGCCGGTGCTCGAGAACCCCGGCTTCTACAAGTTCAGGAAGGGCGGCGAGCCGCACGCCACCGACCCCGAGGTGGTCACCGCGCTCCAGGAGAGCGTCACCGCGGCCCACGCGCTGATCCGTGCCGTCCGGGGCGACCGGCTCGACGAGTACGACCGCTTCGCGCGGCTCGTCGAGGCGCGTCCGCCGCTCGAGCCGCGCGACCTGCTGGAGCTCGTCCCCGCCCGCGCGCCCGTCCCGCTCGACGACGTGGAGTCCGTCGACTCGATCGTGCGTCGCTTCTCGGGCGGCGCGATGTCGCACGGGGCGCTCTCCGCCGAGGCGCACGAGACGATCGCGATCGCGCTCAACCGGCTCGGGGCGCGGTCGAACTCGGGCGAGGGCGGCGAGGACCCGGCCCGGTACGGCGACGAGCGCAACTCCAAGATCAAGCAGATCGCCTCGGGCCGGTTCGGCGTGACGGCCGAGTACGCGGTCTCGGCGGAGGAGCTCCAGATCAAGGTCGCACAGGGATCGAAGCCGGGCGAGGGCGGGCAGATCCCCGCGCACAAGGTCACGGACGAGATCGCCCGGCTCCGCGGCACCTCCCCGGGCGTGGCGCTGATCTCGCCGCCGCCGCACCACGACATCTACTCGATCGAGGACCTCGCGCAGCTCGTGTTCGACCTCAAGGAGGTGAACCCCGACGCCGACGTGTCCGTCAAGCTCGTCGCCTCCGCGGGCGTCGGGCTGATCGCCGCCGGGGTCGCGAAGGCCCGCGCGGACGTCGTGCACGTCGCGGGTGCCGACGGCGGGACGGGAGCGAGCCCGCTCCCCTCGATCAAGCACGCCGGCGCGCCGTGGGAGCTGGGTCTCGCGGAGACGCAGCAGGCGCTCGTCGCCAACGGCCTCCGCGGTCGCGTGCGCGTCCGGGTCGACGGTGGCTTCAAGACCGGCCGGGACGTCGTCGTCGCGGCGCTGCTCGGCGCGGACGAGTTCTCGTTCGGCACGGCGCTCCTGCTCGCCGAGGGGTGCCTGATGGTGCGCTCCTGCCACCTCGACACGTGCCCGGTCGGGATCGCCAGCCAGCGGCCGGAGCTGCGTGCGAAGTTCGCCGGCACGCCGGAGATGGTCGAGGCATACCTCAGGTTCACCGCCCTCCAGGTGCGCCGCCTGCTCGCGGGGCTCGGTCTGCGGACGCTCGACGAGGCGGTCGGGCGAACCGACCTCCTCCGTCAGCGGCGCACGGGCGACCCGGCGGCGGACGCGCTCGATCTCCGCCCGTTGCTCGTCCACTCGGGCGCCGGCGCCGCCCGCTACGTGGGCGACGCCGTCCCGGACGAGCGCGACCGCCTCGGCGCGCTGCTCCACGCGCAGGGGAAGGCGGCGATCAGCGGCGCGCGGCTCGTCGAGCCCGCCTTTCAGATCACGAACGCCGACAGGGCGATCGGCGCGCGCCTCGGCGGCGCGATCGCGCGCTCGGTCGGCTCCGGCAAGCCCGCCGGCCGTGTCCGGGCCCGGTTCGAGGGTGCCGCGGGCCAAAGCTTCGGCGCGTTCCTGACCGCAGGAGTCGAGCTCCGGCTGCTGGGCGAGGCGAACGACTACGTCGGCAAGGCGATGTCGGGCGGACGGATCGTCGTCTCGCCGCCACCGGACGACGCGGGCGATCCCTGCCTCGTCGGCAACACCGTGCTGTACGGGGCGACCGGCGGAGAGCTGTTCTGCGCCGGCGCGGCCGGCGAGCGCTTCGCCGTGCGGAACTCGGGCGCGGTCGCCGTGGTGGAGGGGGTCGGCGACCATGCATGCGAGTACATGACGCGGGGCACCGTGGTGGTGCTCGGGCCGCACGGGCGCAATCTCGGGGCGGGGATGACGGGCGGCGAGGCGTTCCTGCTCGACCCGGACGAACGGCTCCTCAACCACGAGCTCGTGGAGCTCGTCGGGCTGGACGAGGACGACCGGCAGCGGCTGGTCGGGCTGCTCGAGCGTCACACGCGCGCGACGGGGTCCGCACGCGCCGCGGCATTGCTCGAGCGCCCCGAGGACTCCCTTGCCCGCTTCCGGCGCCTCGTGTCCCGTGAGGCGCTGACCGCGCGGCGGTCGGAAGGGGCAGGGGCGACCGCCCTCCGCGGGTAATTTCTCTATTTGTGCATAATATGCAGATGCCGTACGTCAGCCTCGTCGGCTCGGGCGGGTACACGGGCCAGGAGGCCCTCGACCGCGTGCTCCGCCATCCCGAGCTCGAGCTCTACGCGGTGGGCTCTGACTCGCTCGCCGGGCGCGACGCCACGGCGCTCGACCCGCGGCTGAACCGGAACGGTGGGAAGCGTGTCCCGCGTCTGATCACGAACGCCGCCGCGCTCGCCTGCGAGGCGGACGTCACGATCCTCTGCCTCTCGCACGAGGAGGCGGCTGCGCTCGACCCGCCCTCGAGGGGCGTCGTGGTCGACCTCTCGGGCGCGCACCGGCTCCGCGACGAAGCGCTCTACGAGGCGTGGTACGGCTTCACCCACCCGCGGCCGGCCGGGCTCTCGGCCTGGTCGTACGGTCTGCCGGAGGTCTGGCCGCCAGAGGGGCGGCTGATCGCCAATCCCGGCTGCTACGCGACCGCAGTCCTGCTCGCGCTCGGCCCGCTCGTCGGCTCGATCGAGCGCCACGGCGTCGTCGTCGATGCGCTGTCCGGCATGACGGGCGCGGGGCGCGGCCTCAAGACGACGACCCACGCGGGCTCGGTGCTCGAGAACGTCTCGCCGTACAAGGTCGGCGCCCACCAGCACGTCGCGGAGATCTCACAGGCGCTCGGCTTCCCCGTCTCGTTCACGCCGCACCTCCTGCCCGTGAGGCGCGGCCTGCTCGCCACGTGCAACGTCCGCTCGACCGGCGCCGACCTCCGCGCGCTGCTCGAGGCGCACTACGCCGAGAGCCACGTGGTGCGCGTCCTGCCCGAGGACGCGGTGCCGGAGCTCGCGCGCGTCCAGCACACCGACGCGGTCGAGATCGGGGTCTTCGACGACCGGCACACCGACCGCACGATCGTGATCTGCGCGCTCGACAACCTCGGCAAGGGCGCGGCCGGGCAGGCGGTCCAGAACGTGAACCTCCTGTTCGGGCTGGAGGAGACCGCCGGCCTCCGGCTCGAGGGCGTCCTCGTCTGATGTCGGTCACGGCTGCGCCCGGCTACGCGGCGGCTGGGGTGAGCGCCGGCATCCGCCCGTCCGGCAAGCCCGACGTCGCGCTCGTCCGGTCGCTCGGCCCGGCCGTGGGCTGCGCGATGTGGACGACGAACCGCGTCCAGGCGGCGCCGGTCGCCGTCTCCCGCCGTCACCTGGCGGTCGCCGAGCCGCAGGCCGTCGTCGTCAACGCGGGGGTCGCGAACGCGGCGACGGGCCCGGGGGGCGAGACCGACGCCGAGCGGACCGCAGCCCACGTCGCCGAGCAGCTCGAGCTCGAGACCGAGCAGGTGATCGTGCTCTCCACCGGCGTGATCGGACCGCGGCTTCCCCTGGGGAAGCTTCTCGCAGGCGTCGACGAGGCCGTCGTCGCACTCTCCCCCGGCGGCGGCCCCGCGGCGGCCTCGGCGATCCTCACGACCGACGCTGGCCCGAAGACCGCGGCGGTGCACGGCGACGGGTTCACGGTCGGCGGGATGGCGAAGGGCGCCGGGATGATCCATCCGCGCCTCGCGACCATGCTCGCCGTCGTCACGACCGACCACGCGCTCGCTCCGGGCGAGGCCGAGCGCTTCCTGCGTCCCGCGGTCGAGCGGTCGTTCAACCGGATCTCCGTCGACGGCGACTGCTCGACGAACGACGCCGTCGTGCTGCTCGCAAAGCGTGGAGTCGCGAACCGCGACTCCACGCTAGATCCGCAATTTGCGGAGGCGCTCGATGCTGTGTGTGCAGACCTGGCGCGCCAGATCGTGGCCGACGGCGAAGGGGCCACGGTTGTCCTCGAGATCGCCGTGTCGGGGGCGGCCTCGGCCGAGGAGGCGCGCGCGATTGCGCTCCGGGTGGCGACCTCGCCACTGGTGAAGACCGCGGCGTTCGGCAGGGACCCCAACTGGGGGCGGGTGCTCGCTGCGGCGGGATCGGCGCCGTGGAACGGCGGGTTCGCACGCCTCGACCCCGAGCGGCTCCGGGTGTCGTTCGACGGTACGGACGTCTTCGCGGGCGGCGCGCCGACGGGCGTCGTCCCGACCCTCGCCGGCTCCACCTCGACGATCGGGCTCGATCTCGGTCTGGGAGACGGCGAGTGCGCGTACCTCGCCTCGGACCTGTCGTACGACTACGTTCGGCTCAACGCGGAGTACACGACGTGAGCGGGCTCGTCGTCCTGAAGCTGGGTGGCCGCGTCGCCACCGACGCGGTGCGCGAGGTGCTCGCCCGCGTCGATGCGGCCGTCGTCGTCGTCCACGGCGCAGGGCCGCAGATCACCGACGAGATGCAGCGGCGCGGCATCGAGCCGCTGTTCGTCCGCGGTCGGCGCGTGACGACGCCCGAGGTGCTGGAGGTCGTGCGCGCGTCGCTCGACGCGGTCAACGCCGACGTCTGCGCGGCGATCGGGCCTGCTGCGCTCGGCCTGCGGGGCGACCGCATCGGGCTGCGTGCGCTCCGGGTCGAGGGGCTCGGGCTCGTGGGCGAGCCGGAGCCATGCGCCCCGGCGGCGGTTCAGGAGGCGCTCGCCTCGGGCCGTGTGCCCGTGGTCGCGCCGCTCGCCGAGGGCCCGCTGAACGTCAACGCCGACGAGGCCGCCGCCGCGCTCGCGGTCGGCCTGGGTGCCGAGCGGATCCTGTTCGTGAGCGACGTTCCTGGTGTCCTCGTGGAGGGCGCGGTGGCCCGCGTGCTTCCGGCCGACGACGCGCAGGCCGCCCTCGACGCGGGCGAGTTCGAGGGAGGGATCGTGCCGAAGCTGATCGCCGCGGTGCGCGCCGCGCGCGGCGGGGTACGCGCGTCGATCGGCGCCACGGAGGTTCCCGCATGACGGCCGCCCGCGACGCGGTGGCGCCGGCTCAGGGCCGCAACGCGCTCCTCCCGACGTACGCCCGGGGCGACGTCACCATCGTCCGGGGCGAGGGCTCCCGTGTGTGGGACGACGAGGGCCGCGCCTACCTCGACTTCGTCGCGGGCATCGCGGTCACCGGCCTGGGACATCGCCATCCGGCCGTGACGGCTGCCGCGCACGCCCAGCTCGACGAGCTGTGGCACGCGTCGAACCTCTACTGGACCGAGCCGATGCTGCGCCTCGCCGGGCTGCTCTCGGAGCGGATGGGCGGCGCGCAGGCGTTCTTCTGCAGCTCGGGCGCGGAGGCGAACGAGGCGGCGCTCAAGGTCGCGCGGAAGGCGACCGGCCGCTCGCGCATCGTCGCGCTCGAGGGCAGCTTCCACGGCAGGACGTTCGGCGCCCTCTCGGTCACGGGGCAGCCGGCCAAGTGGGAAGGCTTCGGGCCGCTGCTCCCGGGCGTCTCGTTCGCCCGTCCGAACGACGTGGAGTCGCTCGAGGCGGCGGTCTCGCCGGGCGGCGATCTCGCGGCGATCGTGCTCGAGCCCGTGCTCGGCGAGGGCGGTGTCGTCCCACTCGAGCCCGGCTATGTGCAGGTCGCCGCCGAGCTCGCGCGCGAGGTCGGCGCGCTGGTCTGGGTCGACGAGGTGCAGACGGGGGTCGGTCGCACCGGCACCTTCTTCGGCTACGAGCAGCTCGGGATCGAGCCGGAGCTCGTGACGCTGGCGAAGGGTCTCGGCAACGGCCTCCCGGTCGGCGCGCTGCTCGTGCGCGACGGCGCGGGCGGCGCGGTCGGTCCGGGCGACCACGGCGCGACCTTCGGCGGCAACCCCGTCGCGTGCGCCGCCGCGTGCGCGGTCGTGGAGGCCATCGACGAGGACCTGCTCGCGCGGGTGGCCGCGTCCGGGGCCCGTCTGACCGCCGGTCTCGAGGAGCTGCCCGCCGTACGCGAGGTGCGCGGGCGCGGTCTGATGGTCGCCGCGGTCCTCGACCGCGACGCGGCCGCCGTCGTCGACGCGTGCCGCGAGCGAGGGCTGCTCGTCCTCACCGCAGGCTCGGGGCCCGCCGTGCTCCGGCTGCTGCCGCCGCTCGTCGTCGACGAGGCCGAGATCGACGAGGCGCTCGGCATCCTCGGTGCCGTGCTCTCGTGAGCAACCGCGTCAGGCAACAGGCGATCCTCCGGCTCGTCCGCGATCGGGCGATCTCGACGCAGGCGGCGCTCGTCGAGGCGCTGCGCGAGGAGGGGCACGACGTCGTGCAGACGACGATCTCGCGCGACGTGCACGAGCTCGGGCTGGTGAAGGTGCGCGCGCCCTCCGGCCGGCTCGTCTACGCGGCGCCGGGCACGGACGACGCCGACCGCAGGCACGCGATCGGCGTCGCGATGCGCCGGTACGCGGTCGCGGTCGAGCGAGCCGGCCCGCTCGTCGTCGTGACGACGCCCCCGGGGTACGCGAGCGCGCTCGCCCAGGCGATCGACGAGGGCGGTCACACGGACGTCGCGGGTACGGTCGCCGGCGACAACACCATCTTCGTCGCGGTCCGCGAGGGGTCGAGCGTGGCGGCGCTCCTCGGCGAGCTCGAGGGGCACCTCGAGCGGGACTGAGTCGCCCGGCGTGCCGGGCTCGGCCCCGGCTGCGGGCCGCTCCAAGGGTGTCCGTCGGGGTCTGTGTCGTGGGTTTTCGGCCGCGAAGCGGGCCGCTTCGGGGGTCTACCCGCCACACCCGGGGGTTTCGCGGTCGGGTCTGTGTCGTGGGTTTTCGGCCGCGAAGCAGGCCGCTTGAGGGGTGTACCCGCCGCAGGTGGGGGTTTCGCGGCAGGGGATCCGCTCCCGCGGATCCCCTGCTTCGCGAAGAGGTCGTGGGTTTTCGGCCGCGAAGCAGGCCGCTTCAGGGGTGTACCCGCCGCTAGGCGGGGGCTTCGCGGCAGGGGATCCGCTCCTGCGGATCCCCTGCTTCGCGAACAAAGAGAGACGGCCGCTTGGGGGAGCGGCCGTCTCGGTGGTACTGGGGAGGGTGGGTGCTATGTGATTCGGCGCTGCGCGGGGATCCCTTGCTCCCCCTTTCGAGGGATTCGGGCGGCGCCCCGCTGCCCCGTTTCGGTGCGATTCCCCTGCTCGGACTGGCGACCGGCCGGCTCGCCGCGAAGCGCGCACCCGGCCGGCTCCGCCCGTGAGCCACCGCTCAGAACGAGTAGCGCTGCTCCTGCCAGTGGTCGGCGTCGTTGTGGTACCCGTAGCGCTCCCAGAAGCCCGGCGCGTCGGTCGGGCGGAGCTCGATCGCGCGCAGCCACTTCGCGCTCTTCCAGAAGTACCGCTCCGGCACGACGAGTCGGAGCGGCCAGCCGTGCTCCGGCGACAAGGGCTCGCCGTCGGCGTGGGTCACGAGCAGGGCGTGCTCGTGGTCGAGCGCCGAGGCGGGGACGTTCGACGTGAACCCGCCCTCGGCGTGGGCGATCGCGAAGTGCGCCGACGGGAGCGGCCCGACGCGCTCGCGGATCGCGGACCAGGGGATGCCCGTGAACTCGGCGTCGAAGCGGCTCCACCGCGTGACGCAGTGGATGTCCTGGACGACGGTCGCCTTCGGGAGCGCGTCGAGCTGGTCCCACGTGAGCTCGAGCGGTCGCTCGACCGCTCCGTGGACTCGGAAGGTCCAGCCGCCGAGGTCCGGCGGATAGCTCGGGACGTCCCCCGCGTGGAGGACCGGCCACTTCTCGGTCAGGTACTGGCCAGGCGGGAGCCGTGCGGGGTCGTACCCGGCCTCCTCCACCTTTCGCTCCGCTCTGCTCCTGAACACGCTCGCTACTCTCGACTCGATGACGCGACCGGCTGGCTCCACGACGGTATACGCAGCGGCGAGGCCCCGCGCCTACGTCTCGGTCAGCGGCCCGGACGCGGGCGCCTACCTGAATCGGATGGTCTCGAACGAGGTCGAGGAGCTCCCGGTCGGCGGCGTCTGCGAAGCGCTCCTGCTGACGCCGAAGGCGAGGGTCGTCGCCCCGATGGTCGTGTGGCGCCGCGCCGAGGACGGATTCCTGCTCCTCACCGAGCCGGACGCCGGTGAGAGGCTCGCGCGCGAGCTGCTCCGCGGGCGCTTCGCGGCGAAGTGCGACATCGCCGTCGAGGAGCACCGCTCCGTGGTGGTGCTGGGCGACGACGAGGTCGTCGTGGAGACCGGCGCTGCCCTGCCGAACAACGACTACGCGCTGCCGGCGGTCGAGCTGCTCGACGCCGAGCCGCCCGAGACCGTCGAGTCGATCCCGGAGTCCGAGCTCGAGCGTCTCCGGATCCTCGCGCGGACGCCGCGGCTCGGCCGCGAGCTCGACGACCGCGTGATGCCCGCGGAGGCGGGTCTCGAGCAGCGCGCGATCAGCTTCACGAAGGGCTGCTACCCGGGGCAGGAGCCGGTCGCGCGGCTCCACTTCCGCGGCCATCCGAATCGCACCCTGCGCGTGGTCGCGCTCGACGACGGAGGGCTGCCGGAGTACGACGCGGAGCTCGTGCTCGAGGGCAAGCCGGTCGGGCGCGTCACGAGCGCGGCCCGCGACCCTGAGCGCGGGATCGTCGCGCTCGCCTACGTTCGCCGTGAGGTCCCGGTGGGCGCCAGGCTCGAGCTCGCCGACGGCCGCAACGCCTGGCCGCTGGACGAGGGCCTCCGAGAGACCTGATCAGGGCCCGCTCTCCCTACGTCGCCGTCACTGCCAAACAAGCGTTGCCAAGATGGAAGACCGCGTGCGAACGGCGTGCGAACACGAGCCCGACCACGCGCGCCCACGCGCGGGTCACTCCTCCGCGTCAGATCCCTTGGGTTTACGGCGCTTTCGTGGTCGGGGGAACCCGCCCGTGCCCGCGCTTCCCGCGTCTGACCCAGGATGGTAAGGAGGGGGTCGCCGCGAGTCCGTCAGAGGGCTTGGCCGACAACCGTCTCAATTTGAAAGGCGAGCTGGCAGGCCCGGTTGCAGTGGATAGAGCCGCCAAGCCGTCAAACGGCTTGGTTGAGCCAAAAGCCCCCGTAGCTCAGTGGATAGAGCAGCGGCTCTAGCTTCTATTGAGCGCGCGCGAACCCATCTCTTGAAAGCCAATCTTGCGGAGCGCCCAAGCTTCCTGGGCAGGACTCAGTCTGTCCCAAGTAGGCCTTAGCCGCTTGCTCTCGGACCACTCGCGGCATGTGCGGACGTTCCACCGGGGGCAGACGTGGACCGATTCTGCTGGGGCCGCTCCACGCAGCGGGGACATCGCGCGTCGCCGCATTGGGCTGCATAGCATCGTTCCCAACCGCTTGGTTGAGCCATGCGCCCGGCACGATTCGAACGTGCGACCTCTGCCTCCGCAGGGCAGCGCTCTATCCCCTGAGCTACGGGCGCGGGGAGGGGCAAGTGTAGCCGCACGCTCGCAGGCGCTCGGGGGCCGCGGCGAGCCCGCACCTCCTGGCCGTCGCACGCGCGTGACCGTCTAGCATCGGCCCGTGCCGCTCTGGCTGTCGGAGGACGACGTCGCGTCGCTCGTCTCGCCGGGCGAGGCCGTGCCGGTGATCGAGGACTGCTTCCGCCGGATGGCTTCGGGACAGGTGGAGCTGATGCCCCGCAGGCGGTTCGCCGTCGAGGGCGGGTACTTCGCGGTGATGGCGGCCGCCGACCGCGCTCTCGGCGTCGCGGGGCTGAAGAGCTACACGGTGGTGGAGGGCGAGCTCCAGTTCGTCGTCTGCCTGTTCGATCTCGCCGGCGGCCCGGCAGGGCCGGCGGGCACGCTCACGGCCGTGATCGCGGCCGACCGGCTCGGCCAGGTGCGCACCGGCGCCGCGAGCGGCGTCGCCGCGAAGCACCTCGCGAGACCGGGCGCGGCCACCCTCGGCCTGATCGGCGCAGGCTGGCAGGCAGAGTCGCAGCTCGCCGCGATCCGCGCGGCGGTGCCGTCGATCGAGCGGGTGGTCGTCTCGAGCCGGACGAGAGAGCGTGCCGCGGCGTTCGCCGAGCGGCATGCCGCCGAGGCCGCGGAGAGCCCGAACGAGGCCGCGGCGTGCGACGTGGTGGTCACCGCGACCACCTCGAGGGACCCCGTGCTGCGCGGTGAGTGGCTCGCCCAGGGCGCGCTCGTCTGCGCGATCGGCGCGAACGACCCGCGTGCGCGCGAGCTCGACTCCCAGGTGATCGCGCGCGCGACCCTCGTCTGCTGCGACTCGCTCGACGACGCGCGGCTCGAGTCCGGCGACCTGATCGAGCCGGTCGCCGCGGGACAGCTCGACTGGCTGGAGGTGCAGGAGCTGCACTCGATCGTCGCGGGCGAGCTGCCGGGGCGGCAGGCGGACGCCGACATCGTGGTGTTCAAGTCGAACGGGATCGCACCCTGGGACGTCGCGATCGCGCACGAGGTCGTCCGCCGGGCCCGGGAGCACGGTGTGGGCACGACGCTGCCCGGCTGAGCCCACGATCCAGGCACCGCCCCACGGCGGCCAGAGACCGACGAGCAAGTTACAAGCTGTAACTTGCCTCCTCGCGCCCGGCCTCCCACGTGGGCGGGCCGGCGGTCGGGCCGCGGCCAGGCTCGCCGCCGACCGCGGACGATCGAGAGCACGAGAGCGAGGGTGCGCGGAGAGAGCGCTCTACGTCGATGTCTCGGCGAACCGGATCTCCTGCGCGCCCTCCCAGAGGAACTTCCTCCCGAGGTCCCGCAGGTGCTCGTTCCCCTCGACGATCGTCGCGAAGTGGTTTCCCGCGAGCGGGCCGGCCTTCGAGGCGAAGCTGACGTAGCCGTACGCGAGCAGGATCTCGGTCTCGGAGACGCCGCCCGGGTACAAGACGAGCTCGCCCGGATTCGGGTAGCAGGTCGCGTTCTCGGGCCGGAGCCCGAGGTCGAGGTCGCCGAACGGGATCCACCCCCCCTCGCCGCTCCAGCGGACGTGGATGATCCTCGACTCGAGCGGCAATAGGCGGCGGAACGCGGCCACCGTGGCAGGCGCGTCGTCCTCCTCGAGGCGCGCCGTGAACTCGAAGCCTCCCGCGCTGATCCGGAGCATCCGGCCGCCGATCCTAGCCGGAGGCCGCCTCCGAGACGTACGCGGCGACGCCCGCGATCTCGGCCTCCGTCAGCCTCCCGGCGAACGCCGGCATCACGCCCTTGCCGTCGCGCACCCGCTCGGCGACGAGGGTCGCAGACGGCTGCGCGGCGTCGAGACTCGGACCGACGGTGCCCGTCGCGCCCGCGTCGGAGAGCGTGTGGCAGCCGGCGCACCCCGCCGACGTGAACACCTGCTTGCCGAGCGCGACGTCGGCCGCCGCCGTCGCCGGCAGGGTCGGCTCGTCGCTCGAGCGGTCGACCAGGACGGCGAGCGCGACGAACGCCGCCGCGCCCGCGACCGGCATCCACCAGTGCGTCCGCCCGGCGTGGCGCAGGTTGTAGAAGAGGCGCGCCCAGGCCCCGAGCAGCATGAGCCCGACGAGCACCAGCCACGCGTGGTCGGCGCCGTAGGCGAACGGGAAGTGCCCGGCGAGCATCGTCAGCAGCACCGGCAGCGTGAGGTAGTTGTTGTGCACCGAGCGTTGCTTCGCCTGGAGCGCGGGCGCCGGGTCCGGCTCGCGGCCCGCCTCCTTCGCGCGGATCAGCTCCCAGTGCGCGGGGATGATGACCGCGAAGACGTTCGCGGCCATCACGGTGCCGATCATCGCGCCGACCTGGAGCCATGCCGCCCGCGGGCTGAAGAGCTCGGACGACGCCCACGCCGCGAGCACCAGGAGCGCGAGGAGCACCGGCCAGAGGACGCGCCCGTCCGAGACGAGCCGATTGAGCACGTCGTACGCGATCCACGCGGCGGCGAGCAGCGCCATCGAGATCACGACCGCGAGCCACGGGTCGAGGTCGTCGCCGGGCTTCACGAGCGTGCTCGACGCCTCGAGGTAGTAGAGGACGACCATGAGCGCGAACCCGGAGAGCCACGTGGTGTAGGCCTCCCACTTGAACCACGCGAGGTGGTCGGGGAGTCGCGGCGGCGCGACCACGTATTTCTGCACGCGGTAGAAGCCTCCGCCGTGCACCTCCCAGAGCTCGCCGCCAACGCCCGCCTCCCGGTCGGTCTCCTCCTTCGGCGGTCGCAGCGACTGGTCGAGCAGCACGAAGTAGAACGAGGTGCCGATCCACGCCATCGCCGCGATCACGTGCAGCCAGCGCAGCCCGAGGTCGAGCCAGTCGCGCAGGGCGTCCGAGATCGCGAGCGGCAGCGCCGCCGTCACCTGCGCCTCCAGCGATCCTCGGCGATCGAGACGAGCTCGCCGAGCGCGGTCTCCAGCTCGACGTCGGTCGGGTTGTCGATCCGCTCGCGGAGGATCCCGAGGATCTCCGTCTTCGGGCGCCGATTCACGAACACCACGAACCGGAAGCCGTGCCGTGCCTCGTAGGCGGCGTTCAGCTGCACCAGCTCGGCGAGCACGGCCGGGTCGACGTCCGTCCCCTGCTCCGCGGCCGACCGCGCCGAGAGCCCCGCTCGCTGGCCGATCGCGGGGTGCGCGTCGAGCACCTCGCGCTTCTCGTCCGGGGGGAGCTCGTGGACGAGCGTCCGCGCACGGACCAGCGGATCGGGCGTCGCTGCGAGCCGCTCGACGAAGCGCGTGCGCCCCTCGAAGAGCTCGGCCAGCTCGTCTGCGCCGAGACTCGCCGGTCGCCGAGCGGCGGCGCGGGCCGCTTGCCCCTCCGGGTCGCCGCGGTCCGACTCATGCCCGGAAGCCAACGGCGCGGTCAGCTTCCCCTGTACGTCGCGCATCCGTACGGCGAGACGAGGAGCGGGACGTGATAGTGGCCGTCCTCGAGCTCGACCTCGAGCGTGACGCGCCGGAAGAACGGCGACGGGGGTGCGAACGCGAGCGTGTAGAGGCCGGGTGCGAGGCCCTCGGCGAGCCGCGCGCGCCCGTCGCCGTCCGTCTCCGCCGAGGCGAGCACGCTGCCGTCGCGCCGGAGCTCGACGGCGACGCCCCCCGCGGGACGGCCGGCGGCGGTGTCGAGCACGTGCGTCGACAGCGAGCAGGTCACGGGGCGAATCTTCTCGCCTCGACGCGATGGGCGCGAGCGATCTCGGTCTCCTCCGCGTGCACCAGGGCACCTCCGCGCACGACGTCCTCGCCTGCGACGACGAGCCGCTCGACCCGGTGCGGGCCGGAGAAGACCAGTCCCGCGACGAGGTCCTCGGCTCCGCCGTGGTGCAGCGCCTCCACGCCCCAGATCGCGAGATCGGCCTGCTTGCCCGGCGCGAGCGAGCCGATGTCGTCCCGTCCGAGCACCTCGGCGCCACCGCGGGTCCCGAGGCGCAACGCCTCGCGCGCGGTCATCGCGTCCGGCCCGCCGCGGCCCCGCGCGACGAGCAGCGCCTGCTTCACCTCCGCGAAGAGGTCGCTGCGCTCGTTCGAGGCCGAGCCGTCGACACCGAGGCCGACGCGGACGCCCGCGTCCACGAGCTGTCGCACGGGCGCGACGCCCGCGCCGAGGCGGAGGTTCGACGTGGGGCAGTGCGCGACCCCGGTCGCGGTCGCTGCGAAGCGCGCGATCTCCGGCTCGCTGAGGTGCACGCAGTGCGCGCACCACACGTCTCCTGCGAGCCACCCCTGCCGTTCCAGGTACTCGACGGGCGTGCAGCCGTAGAGCTCCCGGCAGTACGCCTCCTCCTCCACGGTCTCGGCCAGGTGCGTGTGCAGCGGGAGGTCGAGACGCCGTGCAAGGGCGGCCGACTCCTCCATCAGACGGCCCGTCACCGAGAACGGGGAGCAGGGAGCAACCGCGATCTGCACCCGTGCCCCCGGCCCGGGCTCGTGGAGCGCCGAGTGGAGGCGCTCGGTCTCGGCGAGCACGGCGTCGATCTCCTCGACGAGCTCGTCGGGCGGCAGGCCGCCGTCGGAGACGCCGAGGTCCATCGAGCCGCGTGCGGCGACGATCCGGACCCCCAGCTCGCGCGCCGCCTGCACCTCCGCCTCGAGGATCCCGTCACGGCCCCGGGGGAAGACGTAGTGGTGGTCGAACACGGTCGTGCAGCCGGAGAGCGCGAGCTCGGCCAGCCCGGTGCGCGCGGCCGCGTACTCGGCCTCGGCGTCGATCCGCGCCCACACCGGGTACAGCTCCCGGAGCCACGTGAAGAGGTCGGCCTCCTGCGCCCTGGCGCGCGTCAGCGTCTGGTACAGGTGATGGTGCGTGTTGACGAGCCCGGGCGTGACCACCGCGCCGCCCAGGTCGACGCGAACCTGCTCGACTCCTGCGGTCGGCTCCGGCTCCCGGCCGGCGCCGAGCGCGGCGATCGCGCCGTCCTCGACGAGCACCCATCCCCGCGGATGCTCGGTGCCTGCGTCGTCCATCGTGACGATCCAGCCGTTCGCGAAGAGCCTCCGCATCGCGGCGGACGTTATCGTCCGGCGTCGTGACGGGCACCGCCGCCGGGGTCCTCGCGCGCGCCGCGGCGCTCGGCGAGGTCAGCGAGGAGCCGGGCCGGCTGACGCGCCGGTTCGCGACAGCGGCGCTCCGGCGGGCCGGCGAGCTCGTCGCGGCCTGGATGGAGGCCGCCGGCATGGAGGCGCGCCGGGACGCCGCGGGGAACGTCGTCGGCCGCTACGCGGCGGCGGGTGGCGACGCGGGCCCGCCGCTCGTGCTCGGCTCCCACCTCGACACCGTGCCCGACGCCGGCCGCTTCGACGGCGCGCTCGGCGTGCTCGTCGCGCTCGCCGCCGTCGAGCGGCTCGCGGAGCGCGGCGAGCGGCTTCCGTTTCCCGTCGAGGTCGCCGCCTTCGCGGACGAGGAGGGCGTGCGCTTCGGGGTCGCGTACCTCGGCTCGGCCGCGTATGCGGGGCTCTTCGAGCCGGAGTGGCTCGACCTCGTCGACCAGGACGGCATCTCCGCCGCCGCCGCGCTCCGCGCCCTCGGAGACGACCCGTCCGCTCTGCTGCGCGCCGCGGTGCCGCGGCTCGCGGGGTACCTCGAGGTGCACATCGAGCAGGGCCCGGTGCTCGAGCGCGCCGACCTGCCGGTCGCGGTCGTCACCGCGATCGCCGGCCAGTCGAGGGTGGCGGTGGTGCTGCGCGGGCAGGCCGGGCACGCGGGAACGCTGCCGATGACCGGCCGCCGCGACGCGCTCGCCGCAGCGGCCGCGGCAGTGCTCACCGTCGAGCGAGTCGCCGGCGCGACCGAGGGTCTCGTGGCCACCGTGGGGACGCTCGTGGTCGGGCCGGGCGCGCCGAACGTCGTCCCGGGGGAGGCGCGCCTCACGCTGGACGTGCGCCATGCGGACGACGGCGTCCGGCTGGACGCGCTCCGTGCGCTGCGCGACGAGATCGGGCGTGACGCCGCCTCGCGTGGCGTCGACCTGGACTGGGCGGTGCTCCAGGAGACCGACGCGGTCGCGATGTCCCCGGAGCTCCGTGAGCGACTCGGCGCGGCCGTCGAGGCCGGGGGGCACGCCGTCCGGCGACTCGTCTCCGGCGCCGGGCACGACGCGGCGGTGCTCGCGCGGGTCTGCCCCGCCGCGATGCTGTTCGTCCGGTGCGCCGGCGGCGTCAGCCACGACCCGCGCGAGTCGGTCGCCGAGGAGGACGTCGCGGTCGCGCTCGACGTCGTCGAGCGGTTCCTGCGGACGTCCTAGCCGTGACGGCTAGCCCGGCGCCTCCGTGACGACGGCCTTCGCCGCCTCGGCGCTGTCGCTCCCGACCGCGTGCAGCACCTCGGGCCGGTCGAGCAGCCGGGCTCGCTGCTGAGGGCTGGGCAAGCGGTTCACGACGTACTTGTCCTCGAGGATCTCCGCCAGGGCCCGTCCTCGGCCGTGCTCGCGGATCACGTACTGGGCCACCCGCTCCTCGCCGGTGGAGCGCTGGAAGAGGAACGAGAACAGATCCTTGAACGCCATGCCGTGATCGTAGCCCGCCGAGCGCTCAGGCCCCCGGGACACCGCGCCCGGCGCCGAAGTGCGCAAGTTACAAGTTGTAACTTGGCGGGTCCGCCGTCGCGGTGCGAGCTCGCCTCCCTCGGCGGCGTCGTCAGCGCCGTGCGCGCCACACGAGCCACACGATCACGAAAATCGCGATCACGAAGACGACGGTGACGGTCGTGCTCACGAGGTCAGGCCGGCTCGAGGCGTGACGCCGCGGTCCCCGTCAGCCCCGGTCGGCCACCGTGCCGGGCCACTCGAGGTTCGCGTCCGGGATCGGGTCGCCGTGGGGATCGTGCGTCGGGAATCCGAGCGACTCGTCGATCCGCGCCTCCAGCTCCTCGGAGAGCACGTGCTCGAGGCGGTCGGCCTCGGCGTGCACCTCGTCGACGTGGATGCCGAGCGTCTCGGCGAGGTAGAGCTCGAGCAGCCGGTGATGCCTGGTCACCTCGAGCGCCACCCGCTCGCCCTCGGGCGTGAGAGAGACCCCGCGGTACGGCGCGTGCACGACGAGCGAGAGCGCGGCGAGCTTCTTCACCATCGCGCTCGCGGACGCGGGCGAGACCCCCATGCCGCGGGCGAGCGCGGTCGTCGAGACCCGCTCCTGCGACTGCCCGAGCTTGTAGATCTCGCGCAGGTAGTCCTGGATCGCGGCAGTCAGCGTCGTCCGCGCCACGCAGCGAGTGTACGGGCGCTGCCGCGTTCGTCTCGTGCACCCTGCTAGCGTCGGCGCCTCGTGAACGTCAGAGTCGGCCATAGCCCCGACCCGGATGACGCGTTCATGTACTGGGCGCTGACCACCGATCGGGTCGACACCAGGGGATACCGCTTCGAGCAGGTGCTCGCCGACATCCAGACCCTGAACCACTGGGCCCGGGCCGCGCGACTCGAGGTGACCGCGATCTCGCTCGCCGCGTACCCCTTCGTGCAGGAGGACTACGCCCTCCTCCCGCACGGGGCCTCGATCGGGACGGGGTACGGCCCGGTCGTCGTCGCCCGCGAGAGGCTCTCGCTCGACGACCTGCGCGGGAAGGAGATCGTCGTCCCGGGCGCGATGACGACCGCGTTCCTCGTGTTGCGGCTCGTGCTCGGCGAGTTTCCGTACCGCGAGGTTGCGTTCGAACAGATCCCCGACGAGGTCGCGAGCGGGCGCGCCGAGGTGGGGCTCCTGATCCACGAGGGCCAGCTGACGTTCTCCGAGCTCGGCCTCGTGAAGGCCCTCGACCTCGGCGAGTGGTGGCTCCTCGAGACCGGGCTGCCCCTCTGCCTCGGCGTGAACGTCGCGCGGCGGGACGTCGAGCGGCCCCGCGATCTCTCGGCCGTGCTCGGCGAGGCGATCGCGTGCGGGCTCGACCATCGTGCGGAGGCGCTCGAGTACGCGCTCCAGTTCGGGCGCGGGATCGACGCCGCCGTCGCCGACCGCTTCGTCTCGATGTACGTGAACGAGCTGACGAGGGACTACGGGGACGAGGGGCGCTCCGCGGTCGCCGAGCTGCTTCGACGCGGGGAGGCGCTCGGCGCGTTCCCGCACCCCGTCAGCGTCGACTGGGTCGAGTAGCGCTACTCGCCGAACGGCTCGACCGCCGCATCCGACTCACGCCGGACGACGATCGCCACCGAGCCGAGCACGACCGCTGCGCCGACCGCGACCCGCGCGGACACGTGCTCGTCGAGGAAGAGCACTCCGAGCGCGATCGCGACGACCGGGTTCACGTACGCGTACGTCGAGACGGTTCCGAGCGGGGCGTGGTGGAGGAGCCAGACGTACGCGGTGTAGCCGATCACCGAGCCGAACACCACGAGGTACGCGAACGCAAGCAGCGACCTCGCCGAGAACGAGCCCGGCTGCGGGTGCTCGGCGAGCCCGACCGGAAGGAGGAGGAGACCGCCCGCGAGCATCTCGTACGTGGTCGCGACGATCGCGTCCTGCGGGAGCGGGATCCGCGACGACAGGTACGAGCCGAGCGCCCAGGCGACCGCGGACAGGCCGGCGAGGCCGATGCCCCACCAGGTCGCTCCTCCCTCCGGGTGGAACAGGATCGCGACTCCGCCGAAGCCGATCAGCACGCCCGCGATCGCGAGCGTGGGCGGCCGCTCCCCTCCGGCGAGCCGCATCAGCACGACCAGGAGCGGCACCGACGCGATGATCAGCGACGCGAGCCCGGTCGGCACCGTGCGCTCGGCGAGGAACAGGATCCCGTTCGCGCCCGGAAGCAGGAGGCCGATGAGCGCCGCGGCCGCGAGCTCGCGCCTGCGCACGCGGAAGGCCGAGCGGCCCCGCCGGACGGCGATCCACGCGGCGAGCAGCCCGCCCGCGATCAGGAACCGCGTGGAGACCGCGAAGAAGGCGGGGATCGTGTCGCCCGCGACGCTGATGCCGAGGTACGTCGACCCCCAGAGCAGGTAGACGGCCCAGAGCGCCGCCCACGCCTTCGGCGTCACCGTCTCAGCGTCAGCGCTGCGCCGGCGGCGAGCAGCGCGATCCCAAGCGCGCGCGGCCAGGTGAGCGCGATCCGCTCGAAGCCGAACAGCCCGTAGCGGTCGATCGCCGCGCCGGCGACGAGCTGGCCCGCGACGAGGAGGCCGATCGTCGCGGCCGTCCCGATCCTGGGTGACGCGAGCGTGATCGTGAACACGACGAAGGTCCCCAGGAACGCGCCGAGCCAGAGCCACTTCGGCGCCGCCCAGGCGTCGGCGAGGTCGCCGATCCCCCGCCGCACGACGAGCAGCGCCGCGAAGGAGATCGCGACGGACAGCAGCGTGACCCAGGCGAGCGCCTCGACCAGCCCGACCCGCTCGCCGAAGCGCCCCATGACGGCGGCCTGCACGGCCCCCGCCAGGCCCGCGAGGAGTGCCAGCGTCGCCGCCAGTCCCGTTCCGCCGCTCACCGCGAGGACGCTATACGCTCAACACCCAGCCGAGCCGGGGAAAGGAGCCGACCGTGATCCGAGCGTTCGCCGTGTACGAGGGGGAGCCCGACCCTGCCCGCTACGAGCAGCACGCGGAGCTGTGCCGTCGCGTCCCGGGCGGGACGTTCCGTCACGGGCCGGTCTTCGGCGCGCCGCTGGGAGAGCCTCGCTTCCGCTACTACGCGGAGTGGGAGTTCCCGGACATGGACGCGTTCCGCGCCGCGTCGCGGACGGCCGAGTTCGCGGCGACCGGGAAGGACGCCATGGAGATGGGCGTCCCGTTCACGGTGCACTTCGCCGAGGTGTCCTGACGGTGGAGCCGACGCACCCGCGCCCGCTGCCGCCCGAGGAGCTCGGGTTCGAGACGATCGTCTACGAGAAGGCGCCGCCGCGGGCGACCATCCGGCTCGACCGCCCCGAGGTGCTGAACGCGTTCGACTTCCGCATGCTGCGGGAGCTCGCACGCGCCTGCGAGGACGCCTCGTGGGACGACGAGGTTCGCGCGGTCGTGCTCACGGGCACCGGGCGCGCGTTCTGCGCGGGGGCGGACCTCGCGAGCTGGGACGTCGACTACCTCGGGCGGCCCGGGGAGTACTGGAAGTGGTTCGGCGCCTTCAAGGACATGCACGACCGCCTGCGCGAGCTGGGCAAGCCGACGATCGCGCGCATCAACGGGATCGCGGTCGGCGGCGGCAACGAGCTGCAGCTCGCCTGCGACCTCGCGGTGATCGTCGACGACGCGTACATCCGCCACGTCGGCCTGGAGCACGGGTCGGTGCCCGCCGGCGGGGCGACGCAGTGGCTGCAGCTCCTCGTCGGGGAGCGGCGGGCGCGCGAGATCATCCTGCTCTGCGACGAGATCCCGGCGGCGCAGGCTGCGGAGTGGGGGCTCGTGAACCGTGCCGTCCCCGCCGTCGAGCTGGACGCTGTCGTCGACGCCTGGGTCGAGAGCCTTGCCCGGAAGCTGCCGCACGCGACCCGCTACGCGAAGCAGCAGCTCAACGTCTGGCGCGACTTCGCCTGGCACCAGACCATCGGTCACGCACGCGACTGGCTCGCGCTGTCGATGCTCTCGGACGAGACGCAGGACGCGGTACGGGGCTTCCTCGACTCGCGGCGGGCCGGACACGGTGCGGGGGAGCAGGTGTCGGACTGAAGTCCGACACCTTGCCGCCCTGAGGCGGAGGCCGACGTCGGTCGGGCGGCAGGCGGGCGGACTGAAGTCCGACACGGGGTCGCTCGAGTTGGAGTCCGACTTCAGTCGGACTCCACGCTCGCGCTAGGCTCCCGCGCACATGGCCGACGAGGTGCTCACGAGCCGCGACGGTGCGGTGCTCACGATCACGCTGAACCGGCCCGAGGTCTACAACGCCTTCAACCGCGCGCTGCACGCGGCGCTGCGCGAGGCGCTCGAGGAGGCGCAGGACGCCGCCGTCCGCTGCGTCGTGGTCACCGGGGCGGGGAAGGGCTTCTGCGCGGGACAGGACCTGAAGGAGTTCGGTGCGGTCTCGGGCTCGATCCGAGACGCGCTGGAGGCGACCTACCACCCCAACATCCGGCTCGTGCGGGCGCTCGAGAAGCCCGTGCTCGCCGCGGTCAACGGCCCCGCCGCCGGCGCCGGTCTCTCGTTCGCGTGCGCCTGCGACCTGCGAGTCGCCTCGGAGAGCGCGACGTTCGTGCCCGGGTTCGTCGGCATCGGGCTCGTCCCCGACTCGGGCGGCACGTGGTTCGTCCACCGGCTCCTCGGCTTCGCCCGCGCCTTCGAGTGGATGAGCGCGAACACGCGCCTCTCGGCGGCCGAGGCGCTGGAGTGGGGGCTCGTCTCCGAGGTCGTCGCGGCGGAGGCGTTCGAGGCCCGCGTCGCCGAGCTCGCCGCGGAGTGGGCGTCCCGCCCGACGCTCGCGATCGGGCGCACGAAGCGGCTCTTCGAGCATGCGTTCGCGGCGTCGCTCGAGTCGCAGCTCGCGCTCGAGGGCGAGCTCCAGCAGGAGTCGGTCGGCACGGCGGACTTCGCGGAAGGAGTCAACGCCTTCCTGGAGAAGCGCGCCCCGACGTTCACCGGCACCTGAGCGAAGGGAGCCTTCCGTGTCCGAGACGACCCCCGTGGTGGCGCTCGACCCTCCTGCGCGCCACCCGATCCACCTGGTCGTCACCGACGACCTCCGCAGGAACCGCCTCACGGTCTTCTTCCGCTTGATCCTCGCGATCCCCCACTTCGTCTGGCTCGCGCTGTGGGGCTTCGCCGCGTACCTCGCGGTGCTCGTCGCCTGGGTCGCGGCCGTCGTCACCGGACGCGTCCCCGACGTCCTGCACGACTTCATGGCCGCGTTCCTCCGCTACGCGAACCACGTGTACGCGTACGTCTCGCTGACCGCCGATCCGTTCCCGTCGTTCACGAGCGACGCGGCATATCCCGTCGACCTCGAGATAGCGCCCGCCGCCCGGCAGAGCCGCCTGACGATCTTCTTCCGGCTCGTGCTCGCGATCCCCGCGCTGCTCGTGCTCTACGTCCTGCAGCTCGTCGCGCAGGTGGTGTCGTTCCTCGCCTGGTTCTTCGCGCTGTTCACGGGGAACCTCAACCGCGGGATGCGCGACCTGCTCGCGTACTGGCTCCGCTACCACGCGCAGACGTTCGGCTACCTGCTGCTGCTCACCGACCGCTATCCCTCGTTCTCCGACGACTGACGGAGGCGCGTGCGGGTCGAGACCGTCGACTACCACACGGGCGGCGAGCCGTTTCGCATCGTCACCGGCGGCGTGCCTGTGCCGGAGGGGGCGACCGTCCTCGAGCGGAGGCGCTTCGCCCGGGAGCACCTCGACCACGTGCGCAGGCTGCTGGTCTTCGAGCCACGCGGCCACGCGGACATGTACGGCTGCCACGTCGTCCCGCCCGACGACGCGGGTGCCGACCTCGGCGTCGTGTTCTTCCACAACGAGGGCTACTCGACTGCGTGCGGGCACGGGACGATCGCGCTCGTCACGTGGGCGGTCGACTCCGGTGTCGTCGAGCGACGGGAGGGAGAGACGCACGTCGTGGTGGACGTGCCGTCGGGAAGGGTCGAGACCTGGGCGGCGGTCGAGGGCGGCCGGGTGCGCTCGGTTCGCTTCCGCAACGTGCCCTCGTACGTCTGGGGCGAGGGCCTCGAGGCGGCCGGCCGTGCCGTCGACGTCGCGTTCGGCGGAGCCTTCTACGCCTCGCTCGAGGAGCGGGTGGAGCCGGCCGAGCTGCCCCGGCTCGTCGCGCTCGGGCGGCAGATCAAGCGCGAGCTCGAGGCCGGGCACGAGTTCGTCCACCCGCAGGAGCCGGAGCTGCGCGACGTGTACGGCGTGATCTTCTGGCAGGAGGAAGACGCCCTGCCGCTCGCGCAGCGCAACGTCACGGTGTTCGCCGACGGCCAGGTCGACCGCTCGCCGTGCGGCTCGGGGACGTCGGCGCGCCTCGCCCTGCTCGACGCGCAGGGACGGCTGCCCCGCGGCTCGCAGCTCCTCCATCGGTCGATCGTCGGCTCGGAGTTCACCGGTCGCGTGGTCGGCGAGACCGACGTCGCAGGGCGGCCCGCGGTCGTCACCGAGGTCGAGGGCACCGCGTACCGGACGGGGGAAGCCGCGTTCGAGCTCGACCCCGACGATCCGCTCGGCGAAGGATTCCTCCTCCGCTAGCCCCGGTGTCGGGCCTCGAGCCCGACACCGGCAGGCGACGGTCCTGGGCGTTGGTGTCCGACTGAAGTCGGACACCGGGCGGTGGGTGTCGGACTTCGAGTCCGACACCTGCGTGCCGCGGAGCGGCGTGCTCAGGCGTCCGCGCCGTCCAACCGTGCGACGATCTCGTCCTCCTCGGGGAAGCGGCCCTCCTGCTGCTTCGAGAAGACGAGCGCCCCGTCGGCGACGACGTCGTACTGGCTGCGGGCCCCTTCGACCGCGTACGCCTCGTGGCCCGACTCGGTCAACACGGCCGCGAGACTCGCGGCCCGGCGGTCGTAGCCGTTTCAGACGGGGCAGTAGAAGATCTCGACGCGCACGCAGGGAGGCTATCCGAGCAGCGGCCGGTGGCGCGCCACGATCGCCGCGACGTCGACGCCGGTCGGCAGCGTCCCGTAGGCGCGCCCACCGGCGCCGCCGAGCCGCGTCGCGCAGAAGGCGTCCGCGACCTCGGCGGGCGCGTGGCGGACGAGCAGCGAGGCCTGCAGGCAGAGCGCGAGCCGCTCGACGAGGCGCCGCGCGCGGATCTCCGCGTCGGCTTCGTCCGTCAGCTCGATGCGCAGCTCGTCCAGTGCCGTGTCGAGCCGCCGGTCGGCGCCGCGCGCGAGCGCCAGCTCCGCCTGGAACGCCTGGACGCTTTCCGGCTCGCGCTCGACCGTGCGGAGCACGTCCAGGCAGTTGACGTTGCCCGAGCCCTCCCAGATCGAGTTGAGCGGGCTCTCGCGGAAGAGGCGCGGCAGCCCCGACTCCTCGACGTAGCCGTTCCCGCCCAGGCACTCGAGCGCCTCCGCGACGAGCGGCGGGGTCGCCTTGCACACCCAGTACTTCGAGACAGCGGTCGCGAGCCGGCGGAAGGCCTGATCGCCCTCGTCGAAGCCCCGCGCGAGGCGCATCGACGTCACCGTGGCCGCCTCGGAGTCGAGGCAGAGGTCGGCGAGGACGTTCTGCATCAGGGGGTGGTCGACGAGCCTGCGGCCGAATGCCGAGCGGTGCGCGGCGTGGTGCGTCGCCTCTGCGACCGCGCGGCGCATCAGCGCCGTCGAGCCGAGCACGCAGTCGAGGCGGGTGTGGACGACCATCTCGATGATCGTCGCAACGCCGCGGCCCTCGTCCCCGATCCGCTGTGCGAGCGCATGCTCGAGGCGGATCTCGGCCGACGCGTTCGAGCGGTTGCCGAGCTTGTCCTTGAGCCGCTCGATCCGGAAGCCGTTGCGCGAGCCGTCTTCGAGGATCCGCGGCAGCAGGAAGCACGTCGGCCCGTCCGGCGCCTGTGCGAGCACGAGGAACGCGTCGCTCATCGGCGCCGAGCAGAACCATTTGTGACCGTCGAGCACGTAGCCGTCGCCGACCGGCTCCGCGTGCGTCTCGTTCGACCGGACGTCCGAGCCGCCCTGACGCTCCGTCATCGCCATCCCGCAGAGCACGCCGCGCTTCTCGTGGGGCGGCCGCAGCCCCGGGTCGTAGGTCGTCGAGGCGAGCAGGGGCTCCCACACGGCGGCGAGCTCGGGCGCTCCGTCGCGCAGCGCGGGAACGGACGCGTACGTCATCGAGAGCGGGCAGCCGACGCCGGCCTCGGCGTACGAGAGGGTCATGAACAGCGCCGCGCGCACGGCGTGTGCGCCTCGGCCGGGCTCGCGCCACGGCAGCGAATGCAGCCCGTGCTCGACGCCTAGCCCGAGGAGCGCGTGCCAGGCCGGTTGGAACTCGACCTCGTCGATCCGCTCGCCGAAGCGGTCGTGCGTCCGGAGCACCGGCGGGTGCTCGTTCGCGAGGCGGCCGAGCTCGAGCGGCGCCTCGCCACACCGCAGGCCGAACGCCGCGCACCGCGCCCGCTCCGAGACGCCGCCCTCGCGCTCGAGCGCCTCCACGAGGGGCCGGTTCTCCGAGAAGAGGTCGTAGCCGGCGAGCGGCGGAGGCTGGTTCGCAGTGGTGACAAAGCTGTTCATGGCCCGTTCTCTGCGCTGGGTTCCCCTCATTGTGCTTCGACGTAGGGTGAGCAGAGCTTGTGTTGAATCAACACAAGCGAGACGTGCGACGTGAGACAACGAACGATCGCCGCGCGACACGAGCGGGGAACTGATCACATGGCGCGAACGCCCGATCTTCCGTGATTCCGCCTTGGGCGCGGATCGCCGTCGCCGTTCTCGGAATCGTGTGCTTTGCGGGCACGGTAGTGGTCTCGATCTTCACCGACGACATCGCCGACTTCCTCACTGCACGCATCGGCTTCTGGGGGCGTCATCGGCGGCAGCCTGACTGCATTCGTCGTCATCCTCTGGATCGCGTCGCGGCTGGACGACTAGCGCGAGCCCGCGCCGGCCGCGTCGAGAGCGTCAGATCGTCTTGAACTGCTCGAACGGCTGACGGCACGCGCTGCAGTAACGGAGCGAGCGGCACGGCGTGGGCCCGAACACGTTGTCCAGCCGGGTGTCGGTCGAGCCGCACCAGGGACAGCGGAAGGGGCCCCGCTCGAGCTGGAGCAGGGTCGGCGGCCCCGCGCCGCGTGGAGCGGGCGGGGCGAAGCCCGCGGCCCGGAGCTTCTCGCGTCCGTCGGGGCTGATCCGGTCGGTCGACCACGAGTCGTCGAGCACGACCTCGACGTCCGGCTCGGCGCCGAGCGCGCGGATGGCCTCCTCCATGCGGACACGCATGGTCTCGAGCGCCGGGCAGCCCATGAACGTCGGCGTGAACTCGACGTGCACCCGCTCGTCCTCGACCCGGACGTCCTTCACGACGCCGAGCTCGACGATCGAGATCACCGGGATCTCGGGGTCGGGGATCTCGCCGAGCGCACGCCAGACGTCGTCGGGCGCAAGCGACACCGTGTCACGTGTCAACGGCTCCTCCCTTCACGGCCCGACCACGCGACGCGCCCGTCCGACGCAGGTGTCCGACTTGAAGTCGGACACCACCCGTCCCTTCGGCCACGCGTTGCGTCAAGTCGGTCTCCGGTGCCTAGCAGTTTCTCGCGAAGCGAGAAACTGCTCACCAGCGCGCTCCCGCCGGGGCCGAGCGGCGCACCGAGGTCATCTCGTCGAGCAGCTGTGCGAGCTCCGCCTCGTGACGGCCGCGCGGCACGGGATCGACCGCGGGCGGCGCGCGCCCGAGCTTCTCCTCGACCCGGCGGACCAGCTCGGGGCGGAGCTCGTCGTCGAGCACGCCGAGCGCGTACGGCCAGAGCTCGCCGAACGCCTCGTCCAGCCGGGGGCGCGCGTCGGCCGACCCGAGCAGCCGGTCGATCCACATCTCGGCGTGGATGCGGTGGTAGACCTCCTCGCGGTCGATCTTCGCCGCGATGCCCGCGAGCTCGGGGTCGTCGGACCGCATCAGCGCTGCGATGCGGATCGCGTCCGCGGTCTCGTAGAGCCAGTGCCGGGCAATCGTGCGCGCCCACTCGAGTCGCCGCAGCTCCACGAGCGGGGCGGAGCGATAGTCGTCCGGTGACCGGTCGAACGCGAGCGCATCCGCGTCCGTGCCGAGCTCGCGCGCGGCCAGCTCGTACAGCGCACGCGCATGCCCGATCTCGTTCTGCGCGATCGACGAGAACGCGACGTCCTCCTCGAGGAACGGCGCGATCCCGGTCCACTCCGAGTTCCGCCAGCCGAGGATCAGCTCGTCGTCGGCGAGCGACAGGAGGAGGTCGATGCGGTCACGCTTGCTCATGGCTCGCCCCGCCGGACGATGCGTCGCGTGAGCGCGTCGCATCGTCCGGCGCGAAGCTCGTCGTCGGCGAGCGACAGGAGGAGGTCGATGCGGTCACCCATCGGTCTTCAGAGGCACGTCGCGCAGCGATGTGCCGGCGCGCTCCCGGGCCTCCTTCAGCCGCTCCTTGATCGAGTAGCCGTCCACCCGGCGGTACTTGAGGTCGAACTCGTCGACGAACTCGGCGATCTCGCCGATCGCCTGCCGCGGGACGAGCCAGAGCGCCTCGGACTCCCCACGCCTCCCGTACTGCTCCCGCGCGTAGATCTCCGCGAAGCGCCCGTCGGGCGCAGCGATCGAGCCGGCGTGCTGCATCGGGGCACCGGGGCGCTCGCGCCGGAACACCTCGAACACCCGCTCCACGGCCTAGGCCGCCTCGGCGAGCACCGTGCGCGAGACCCAGTCCACCTCCGCCCGCGAGAGCCGCCGGAAGGCAAGCCGCTCGGCCGAGGCGGGCCCGTGGCCGGAGACGACGGCGATCAGCCGCTCCCAGTCCGGCTCGGTGTACTCCCAGACGCCGTCGTCGCGCCGTCGGAGCTGCGGGTCGGGGAGCGTCAGGCCGAGCTCCCGGACCTGGGGGACGTAGCCCTCGAGGAACTGCTGCCGGGCGTCCTCGTTCGCCTGGCTCTTGATCCGCCACTGCACCATCGGGTCCTCGTCGGCCGGGATCGGGTTCCCGTGGAACATCATCAGCGGCTCCCACCAGCGGTCGAGCGCCTCCTGGACGAGCTCGCGCTGCGCGTCGGTGCCGGTCACGAGCGTGAGGACCACGTCCCGGCCGTGCAGGATGTGGAACGACTCCTCCCAGCAGATCTTGCGCATGATCCGGGCGTAGGGCGCGTACGAGCACTTGAGCAGCGCCTTCTGGGAGATGATCGCCGCGGCGTCCACGAGCCACGCGATCACGCCCACGTCGCCCCAGGTGCGGGTGGGGTAGTGGAAGACGTTGTGGAACTTCGAGCGGCCCTCGATCAGGTCGTCGAGGCAGGTCTCGCGCGGCTTGCCGAGGTCCTCGACGACGCGGTACAAGAGCTGCGCGTGGCCGACCTCGTCCTGGATCTTCGCGGTCAGCGCGAGCTTCCGCTGCAACGTCGGGGCGCGCAGGATCCAGTCGCGCTCGGGCAGCACGCCCATCAGCTCGGAGTTCGCGTGCATCTCGACGAACTTCGTCAGCCGCGCGCGGTACTCGTCCGGCATCCAGTCGCCCGCCTCGACGACGCCGCCGGATCGGACGCGCTCGAGGAACTCGGTCGTCCGCTCGTCCACGCCTCGATGCTACCGAACGACCGGTAGGATCGCGCGATGGGCACCCGACGCGACGAGCTCGTCGCCGTCGCCACCCGCCTCTTCGCCGAGCGGGGCTACCACGGCACGTCGATGGCCGATCTCGCCGAGGCGATGGGCGTGCAGAAGGGATCGCTCTACTCGCTCACCGAGTCCAAGCAGGAGCTCCTCGTCGCCGTCACCCGCGACGGCGCCGCGGCCTTCCACGGCGCGCTGGATCGGATGCCGGAGTCGGTTTCGCCCCTCGACCGGATCCGGCTCGCGCTGCGGGCGCACCTCGCAGTCGTCTCCCGCCAGGTGGACGCCGCGACCGTCTTCACCCGCGAGTGGCGCTTCCTCGAGGAGCCCGAGCAGACGTCGTTCCGCGCCGAGCGGCGGCGCTACGAGGAGCGCTGGCACGAGCTGCTGCGGGAGGCGGCCGAGCGAGGCGCGCTCCGCGCCGACCTCGACGTCGAGGCTGCCGTGCTCCTCGTCCTCTCCGCCGCGAACTGGGCCTACACGTGGCTCCGCCCCGACGCGGACACGGACGCGCTCGCCGACCGCTTCTTCGGGATCATCGCGGACGGGGTGCGAGGCTACGCCACGTCCCCGGGTTGACGGTCGTGGGCGCCGTGCTGATCGTCAACCCGAGCGCGAGCGGCGTGTCGGAGACGCTCGTCGAGCGCGTTCGCGCCGAGCTGCCGCCGGAGCTCGAGGTCGTCGCCACGCTGCGCCCCGGCGACGCCACCGAGATCGCGCGGGAGCGCGAGGCGGCGGTGGAGGCGATCTACGTCCTCTCGGGAGACGGCACATACAACGAGGTGCTCAACGGCGTCACGGGCAGCGCGCCGCTGGGCTTTCTTCCGGGCGGCGGCACGAGCGTCCTGCCGCGCGCTCTCGGCCTGGGCCGCGACCCCGTCACGGCAGCGCGCCTGCTCGCCGCGGGGCGGCAGCGGCGACTGGGGCTCGGCCGGGTCAACGGCCGGCGGTTCGCGTTCAACGCCGGCCTCGGGCTGGACGCGGAGCTCGTACGCCGGATCGACGACCGGGGGCGGCGGGCCGACGGCCGCCGGCCCGGCGATCTCGCCTTCGCCCGCGAGGCGGCCGCCCTCCTCGTCGCGCGCCGTGGCCGCTTTCGCGACGAGCTGGCCGTCGAGGGCGTCGGGACGGCCGCGTTCGTCTTCGTCGCGAACTGCTCGCCGTACACCTACCTCGGGCGGCTCCCGCTGCCCGTGGCTCCCGAGGCGTCGTTCGAGACGGGCCTCGATCTCGTCGCCCCCTCGAACGTGCGCGCACGCGACGTGCCGCGCCTCGCGCTCGCCGCGCTGCGCGGCGCGAGGCCGCGCTCCGGCCTGATCGTCCTCCACGACCGGCAGCGGATCGTCGTCCGCTGCCCGCGGCCGCGGCCGCTTCAGGCGGACGGCGAGGACCTGGGCGACGTCGACGAGGCGGTCTTCGAGGCCGAGCCGGACGCCGTCACCGCGCTCGTGCCGGCCTGACCGCCGGGACGACGACGCGGTCCCGGCGATCCGCGGCAGCCGCGACCGCCACCTTCGTCGCGCGGGAGCGGCCACCCGGCCCGAGTCTCCGGCTCAGCGGTCGCGCCGGGCGCGCGGGCCGAACAGGTCCGACCAGCGGCGACCGATGCCCTTCGCGAACTGCGTCTCGAGCATCCGGAAGTGCTCGTCGAGGACCTCGTCGAGCCCCTCGGCCCGGCGCCGCCGCATGGCCTCGAGCTGGCGGCGGTGCACCTCGAGCGTCTGGCGGTCGTAGGCGAGGCCCCCCGAGTAGGCGTCCCGGATCGGCGAGAGCCCGCGCGCGACGCCCTGCATCGCGGCCTGGATCGTCTCGTTGCGGCACGAGCGGACGAGCGCCCGGTGGAACATCGCGTCTGCGCGCATGACGCTCGGCCGCTCTCCGAGGTGGCGCTCGAGGAGGTCGATCGTCCGCTCGAGCGCCACGAAGTCGGCCGGGGTCGCGCGGCGCATCGCCTCGTGCACGACCGCCCGCTCGAGCACCCGCCGGGCGCGAAGGGCGTCGATCGCGGAGCGCTCCTCGAGCTTCACGGCCGAGAACAGCGCGACGGCGGGCACGAGGTCCGTCGCGACGAAGATGCCGCCCGTCTTGCCCCTCCGCACGTCGACCAGGCCGGACACCTCGAGCACCCGGAGCGCCTGGCGCAGCGTCGGCTTGGAGATCCCGAGCTGCTCGGCCAGCACGCCCTCGTTGGGCAGCCGGTCCCCCGTCCGCAGACCGGCCCGCTCGACCGCCTCGGTGAGATGCTCGATCGCAGCCTCGAACGTCCGCGTGGCGCGGATCGGCTCGACGACGAAGGTCGTGGTCACCGCCATCTGACGCAGCAGTGTCGCAGGATCGGGGAACCTCCCACGACCCGAGCGGTGGGGCGGTGTCCGACTTCGGTCGGACACCTGCCGACGACGACGCCTCGTCCGCCCGAGGGTGTCGGACTCGAAGTCCGACACCTACTGGAGACCTCTGCGAATTCGCGCTTGACAGGAAAAGAGCAACGCTGTTTCACTTCATAGGTGCAGAGCGTGCCGTCGGTGGAGCAGGGCTTGAGTCGCGTGATCGGCTGGGCGGGCGACGCCGACCGTCGGCTCGACGGGCTCGACGACGAGGGGCTGCTCGCGATCCACCGCTCGCTCGTGCTGCTGCGGACGTACGACGAGCGCTCCGTCGTCTACCACAGCCAGGGCCGGATCGGCACGTACGCGATCTTCCGCGGGCACGAGGCGATCCAGGCCGGGCTCGTGCACGCGCTCGAGGACCGCGACTGGATCTTCCCGAGCTACCGCGACTCCGCGATCGGCCTCCTCCGCGGCCTCCCCGCGTCGACGATCCTCCAGTGGTGGCGCGGGCACCCGTCCGGCTGGTGGAGCCCCGACGACGTGAACGTCGCCTCGATCTGCGTGCCGATCGCGTCGCAGGTGCCGCATGCGGCCGGGCTCGCGTGGGGGCTCCGGCTCAAGGGCTCGGACGCCGTGGCGTCGGTGCTCTTCGGCGACGGGGCGACCTCCGAGGGCGCCTTCCACGAGGGGGCGAACCTCGCGGCCGTGACGAGGGCGCCGCTCGTGCTGGTCTGCAACAACAACCAGTGGGCGATCTCGACCCCGCTCGTGGCCCAGACCGCGGCGGAGCGGCTCTCGGACAAGGCGGCCGGCTACGGGATGCCGGCGCTGCGCGTCGACGGCCACGACGTGCTCGCCGTCTACGAGGCGGCGCGCGAGGCGGCCGCGCGGGCCCGCGCAGGAGGGGGGCCGACGTTCGTCGAGGCGGTGACGTACCGTGCCGCCCCCCACGCCACCGCGGACGACCCGAGCCTCTACGTCGATCCCGAGCGCGTCGAGGCCGCGCGGGAACGCGACTGCGTCGCCGTGTACGAGGAGTACCTCACGCGCCTCGGCCTGCTCGACAAGGCGCGCGCCGCCTCGGTGCGCGAAGAGGCGCTGGCGATCATGCGCGAGGGCATCCGCGCCGCGGAGGACGAGCCTCCGGGCGACCCGGAGCTCGTGTTCTCGCACGCGTACGCGGATCCCCCGCCTGCGCTGGCGCGCGACTTCGAGGACCTCATGCGGGTGCACGGGCGGTGAGCGCGACGGCGGTGCGCACCCGCGAGCTGCTGCTCGTCGAGGCCGTCAACGACGCGCTGCACGTCGAGCTGGCGCGCGACGAGTCGGTGATGGTGCTGGGCGAGGACGTGGGCCGCCTGGGCGGCGTGTTCCGCGCGACGGCGGGCCTCCTCGACCGCTTCGGCGCGGACCGGTGCGTCGACACGCCGCTCTCCGAGGCCGGCTTCCTCGGCGCGGCCGTCGGACTGTGCATGGCGGGCTGGCGGCCCGTCGTCGAGATGCAGTACGACGCGTTCTCGTACCCGGGGCTCGACCAGCTGATCACGCACGTCGGCCGCTACCGCTGGCGGACGGGCGGGCGGATGGAGTTCCCGCTCGTGATCCGGATGCCGTACGGAGGCGGCGTGCGCGCTCCCGAGCTCCACGACGACTCGCCCGAGACGTACTACGTGCACACGCCCGGGGTGAAGGTCGCCGTCCCGGCGACCCCGGCGGACGCGAAGGGCCTGCTCGCCGCTGCGATCCGCGACCCGGACCCGGTCGTCGTGCTCGAGCCCAAGCTCGTCTACCGCACCGCGCGGGGCACGGTGCCCGAGGGGGAGCACGTCGTCGAGCTCGGCCGCGCGCGCGTCGCGCGCGCCGGCACCGACCTGACGCTCGTCGCCTGGGGCGCGATGGTGCCGGTGTGCGAGCGAGCCGCCGAGGCGCTCGCGGGAGAGGCGTCGCTCGAGGTCCTCGACCTGCGCACCCTGAAGCCGCTGGACGAGGACGCGCTGCTGACGGCGGTGGCGAGGACCGGCCGGTGCGTCGTCGTGCAGGAGGCACCGCGCACGTGCGGGTTCGCCTCCGAGGTCGCCGCGCTCCTGGCGGAGCGGGCGATCCTCGATCTCCACGGCCCCGTGCTGCGGGTGACGGGCTACGACGTCCCGTACCCCTACTGGCAGCTCGAGGACTGGTACATGCCGTCGGTGGAGCGCGTCGTCGACGCTGCCCGGCGCGTCCTCGCGTTCTGATCCGGGCCGAAGCCGGTTACCCTCCGCCCGTGGCGTACGAGTTCCGGCTGCCCGACCTCGGCGAGGGCCTTACGGAGGCGGAGATCGCGCGGTGGCTCGTCGTGGAGGGCGACCGCGTCGAGGAGGACCAGCCGCTCGTCGAGGTGCAGACGGACAAGACCACGGTCGAGATTCCCTCCCCCCGCGCGGGGACCGTGCTGAAGGTGCTGGTCGCCGAGGGCGACGTGGCGCCCGTGGGGGCGGTGCTCGTCGTGATCGGCGAGGAGGGCGAGCACCTGCTGCGCGCGGTCGCGGCGCCCGACACGGCCGATGCCGGGTCGCGCGGTGAGCCGCTCGTCGCGGTCGTCCCGACGGAGGCGACCGAGGCGGTGCGCGCGACGCCCGCGGTGCGACAGCTCGCGAAGGAGCTCGGAGTCGCCCTCACGGGCCTCTCGGGAACCGGGCCGGCCGGCCGGATCGTGGAGGCGGACGTGCGTGCCGCGGCCGCGATGACGGGAGAGAGGGAGGGGCGGCGGGTGCCCGTCCGTGGCGTCCGGCGGGCGATCGTCGAGCAGGTCACGCGGGCCCACCGCGAGGTCCCCGCGGTGACCTTCGTCGAGGAGTGCGACTTCGGCGGGATCGACCTCGCACTGCTCGTGCCGCTGTCGATCCACGTCGTCGCCGCGGCGCTCCCCGCGTTCCCCGAGCTGAACGCCCGCCTCGTCGGCGACGAGATCGTGCTGTTCGAGCGGGTGGACGTGGGGATCGCCGTCCAGACGGACGACGGGCTGCTGGTGCCGGTCGTGCGCGGCTGCGAGCGGCTCACCGTCGAGGAGATCGACGCGGAGTCGCGGCGCCTCGCAGAGGGGGCGCGCGCGGGGACGCTCGCCGCCGACGAGCTGCGCGACTCGACGTTCACGATCACGAGCGCCGGCAAGCTCGGCGGGATCTTCGTGACCCCTCTCGTCAACCATCCCGAGGTCGCCATCCTCGGCCTCCACCGGATCGCCGAGCGCCCCGTCGTCCGCGACGGCGAGGTCGTCGTCCGACCCGTCGGCAACGTGTCGGTCAGCTTCGACCACCGCGTCGTGGACGGGGTGCGGGCCGCGGCGTTCTGCCTCGACGTGATCGGCCGTCTGCAATCCGCCGGCGGCGAGCGTGCGTAGTCCGTAACGGACGAATCCGCCGTTCCACGACAGAAGGGGAGGACCCATGAGAAGGAGGCTGCTTCTCGGGCTGTTCGTGCTCGGGCTGGCTGCGGTCACCGCCGCTGCCGCCGGGCTGAACCGGAACTGGAGCGCACACGCGAACGGAGCGCAGGAGGTGCCGCCTCGCGAGACGCAGGGTCAGGCGCAGGCGATCTTCCATCTGTCCCCGGACGGGAGCTCGCTCGACTACAAGCTGATCGCGGCAAACATCGAGAACGTGTTCATGGCCCACATCCACATGCAGAAGCCGGGTGTGAGCGGGCCGATCGTCGTCTGGCTCTACCCGTCGACGACGCCCGGCGTGCAGCTGCCCCCCGGCGGCGGACGCATCGACGGCGTGATCGCGCAGGGGACGATCACCGGCGCCGACCTCGTCGGCCCGCTCGCGGGCCGTCCGCTGTCCGATCTGGTGACCGCGCTGGACACGGGCAACGCCTACGTGAACCTGCACACGAACGACGGCGTCGGCGACGTAAACACCGGGGCAGGCGACTTCCCCGGCGGCGAGATCAGAGCGGACATCCGCTAGCTCGGTCCGGGCCCGACACGGGGCGGCGGCCGCCGCCCCGACGGGGCCCGTCGGCGGCTGCCCCGTACAATCCCGGCCGTGGGCGACGCGGTCGACATCGGGTTCACGCTGGGGCTCGGCCTTGCGGCGGGCCTGCTCCTCGCCGGGATCCTCGCCGCATGGCGCTACGGGTTCGTCGCGTCGGCCGTCGGCGCCCTCGCGGTCGGCATCCTCGCGGGCCTGCTCGTGCGAGGCTGGATCGGGCTTCCGGGCGCTTTTGCCGGCGCGTTGATCGGCGCGGTCTCGGCGTCGATCATCGCCCGCGGAACGCTGCGCCGTGGTGGCACGCCCGGCGGCACCGCGTTCCTCTTCGTCCTCGCTGCGATCCTCGTGGCGATGGTCGCGCTGATCCCCTTCGTCGGGTACGTGCTCGCCGTGGTCGTGCCCGTCGCAGCGGTGCGGAGGGTGCGGCAGGAGCCGGCCCGTCACGCGGGCCTGCGCACGCTCGCAAAGTGAGAGACGGGCCGCGCCGCAAGCTCGTTCTCGTCGTCATCGACGGTCTGACCCCGCAGATGCTCGAGGCGTCGCTGGGGGACCGCTCGCTGCCTGCGCTCCGGGCGCTCGCCGAGCAGGGCACGCTCGGCCGTGCAGCGACGACGTTCCCGTCGCTCACCCCGGTCTGCCTCTCGTCGATCGCGACCGGTGCCCACCCGGACGTCCACGAGATCCCGCACCTCGTGTGGTGGCACCGCGGCGAGCAGCGCCTGGTCGAGTACGGGTCGTCGTTCGGCGCCGCACGTGCCGCCGGCCTGGGGCGCACGCTGCGGGACACCCTCGTCGAGATGAACGCCGCGCACCTGGGGCGCCGCGCGGTGACCCTGTTCGAGGCCCTCGCCGACGCCGGCGTCGAGACCGCCGCGGTCAACTTCACCGCCTACCGGGGGCGGACACTCCACCGTCCTTCGGTGCCGTTCCTCGGCCCCGTCCGCGGCCCCGAGCAGTTCTTCTTCTACAACCTCTTTCGCGCGGAGCGCACCGGCGCGCCTCTGTCCTTCCGCAACCGCGCGAGAGGGTCCGTCGACGCGTACGCGGCCGCGGTCGGCCGGTGGCTCGTGACGCGCGACCGGTTCGACTTCCTCCTCTTCTACCTCTCCGACTACGACTACGCGTCCCACGCGGAGGGCCCGGACGCAGCCCGGGCCGTCCTGGCCCGCTGCGATGAGGCGGTCGGCGGCCTCGTCCGGGCCGCCGGGGGGCTCGACGACTTTCTCGAGCGGTACGCGGTGATCGTGATGTCCGACCACGGACAGACTGCCGTGCGGCAGGTCGCGCGGGCGGCCGACCCCTTCCGCCACGAGCCCGAGACGCTGGTCGCGGCCTCGAACCGCGCCGCGCATGTCTACCGGCTCGGCGCGGCTGCGCCCTCGCCGCGGCGCCTGGCGGAGCGGCTCGACACCGAGCCATCGACCGGCGTCGTGCTGTTCCGGGAGGACGGGGCGACCGTCGCACGCCGCAACGGCTCGGAGCTCCGGGTCGAGGCCGACGGAGGGGGCGTCGCGCTCGTCGGCGACCCGGCAGTGCTCGACCAGCCCGACGCGGTGTCCCGCGCGACCGCCGTGCTTCGCTGCCCGAACGCGGGTGACGTCGTCGTCTCCGCGGCGGAGGGCTGGGAGTTCGCCGACCTGGGCGGCAGACACCACCTCGGGGGCGGCTCGCACGGCTCGCTCGACGCGGGCGACTCGCTCGTGCCGGTGCTCACGGTCGGCCTGGGTGACCAGACGCCGCGCAGCGTCGTCGACGTCGCACCGCGTGTGCTCGCGCACTTCGGCGTCGAGGCGCCGGGGTACGCCGTGCGCCGCGCCGCATGAGCGCCGGCGCGGAGCGGGCCCGCGCGCGCATGGTCGCCCGCCAGCTGCGTCGTCGCGGGATCTCGGACGAGAGGGTGCTCGACGCCATGGGCCGCGTGCCCCGCGAGGCGTTCGTGCCCGCTCCGCTCGCGGGGCACGCGTACGACGACGCCGCGCTCCCCATCGGCGAGGGACAGACGATCTCGCAGCCGTACATCGTCGCGGCGATGTGCGAGCTCCTCGAGCTCGACGGCTCCGAGCACGTGCTCGACGTCGGCACGGGGTCGGGCTATGCGGCCGCCGTGCTCGACGAGCTGGCGGCCGACGTGGTCTCGATCGAGGTCGTGCCGGCGCTCGCCGCGCGCGCGCGGGACGCACTCGACGCCACCGGTCACGCGAGGGTTGAGGTCAGGATCGGTGACGGGCGGCTCGGCGCGCCCGACCGCAGCCCGTTCGCCGCGGTCGCGGTCGCGGCGGCGACGCCGGTCGTCCCGCCCGCGCTCCTCGAGCAGCTGGCCGTCGGGGGGCGCCTGGTCGCGCCGCTCGGCGGCCAGGGGGGCCAGCGGCTCGTCCGGCTCGCCAAGACGCCCGAGGGCGTCGTCGAGACGAGCTCGCTCGCCTGCCGGTTCGTCCCGCTCGTGCGGGGGTAACACCCGCCCGCCGCGACGGCCGGTACGCTCGCGCGACGCAGATGGACGAACGGACTGCGATCACCGAAGCGCCTGTGGCTCGACGCCGGGTCGATGCGGCGCTCCGCAGGCGCGCGAACTGGGAGCAGCTCGTCAAGTTCTGCGTCGTCGGCGCGAGCGGCTACGTCGTGAACCTCGCGGTGTACACGCTGCTGCTGCGCGGCGCGGGCCTGCACTACGTGGTCGCCGCGATCGGCTCGTTCCTCGTCGCCGTGACGAACAACTACATCTGGAACCGCATCTGGACGTTCCGTCACGAGCGCGGGCACCTCGTGCACCAGGGCCTCCGGTTCCTCGTCGTCTCCGCGCTCGCGCTCGGCGCCAACCTGCTCGTGCTCCACCTGCTGGTCCAGGCGGGCCTCGGCGAGATCGTCGCCCAGGCCATCGCGATCGTGGTCGTCACGCCCGTCAACTTCGTCGGCAACAAGCTGTGGTCGTTCCGGCGCGGCTGAGACCTCGGCCTCGATCGACGACGCAACGCTCCGTCCCGACGCGCTGGCGCGTCGTCGCGCTCGGCGCGCTCTGCGCGGCGCTGGTGCTCGCCGGCGGGGTCGCCGCGTCTCCGACCGGCTCCCCCGGGCCGCTCTACGACGAGAACGGCAAACTCGTGCCGGAGCCGTTCCAGCCGGGCACGGGGCCTCCCCGTCTCGACCAGGAGGTCGTCGTCTCCACGTTCCTGAAGGTCCCGAAGGTGGCGCGGTGGCTGGACCGCTACCCGCCCCACCCGGCAACCGATGCGACCTTCGACCGAGACGCCCGGACCTGGACGGTATACGTCTGGTCGGGAGACGCCGGCGAGATCGCGACGGGGACGGTCACCGACCGAGGGGCGGTGACCGAGGCGTGGACCGGGCCGCAGGTCGCGTGGAAGATGGCCCGCGGGCGGCCGGGTGCGTTCGGCGGCAAGCTCCTCACGTCCTGGCCGGTGTGGCTGGGGCTCTCGGCGCTGTTCCTGCTCGGTCTGGTCGATCTGCGCAGGCCGGTCTCGGTGGCGACCCTCGACCTCCTCGTGCTCCTCTCGTTCGGCATCTCGCTCGCGTTTTTCAACCGCGGCGACGTGTTCCAGGGCGCGGCGCTCGCCGTCCCGCCGCTCGTCTACCTGCTCGTACGGACTGCGTGGATCGGGCTTCGTCGGCGGGCGCGCCCGCGCGCTCCCGTGCCCCGCTGGCCGCTGTGGGCGATCGCCGGCGCGACGCTCTTCCTCGTCGGGTTCCGCATCGGCCTCGACGTCGAGAACCCGCGCACCGTGATCGACGTCGGCTACGCGGGCGTGATCGGAGCCGACCGGATCATGCACGGGAGCGCGCCGTACGGGGCGATGCCCGTGGAGGTCGGCAAGGCCTGCGGAGCGAAGGCGAGCGACGGCGAGATCCGCGACCGGATCCAGACCAACGGCCGTTGCGAGTCGGCGAACCCGAGCGGCGACACGTACGGGCCGGTGGCGTACCTCGCCTACATCCCGGCGGTCGCGACGTTCGGCTGGAGCGGCCGCTGGGACGAGCTGCCCGCCGCCCATGCGACAGCGATCGCGTTCGACCTGCTCGTGCTCCTCGGCCTCCTGCTCGTCGGCCGACGCCTCGGGGGGACGCGCCTGGCGGCCGTGCTCGCGTTCGGCTGGGCCGCGTACCCCTTCACCACGTACGCGCTGCTCTCGAACACGAACGACGCGATCATGCCGGCACTCCTCGTCTGGGGGTTCTGGCTCGCGTCGTCGCCGGTCGCCCGCGGCGTCACCACCGCCCTGGCGGGCTGGACGAAGTTCGCCGCGCTCGCGCTGGCGCCGCTCTGGCTCACGTACCGCTCCGGATTCGCACCCGTCCGGATGGCCCGCTTCGCGGCCGCGTTCGCCGCGGCCTCCCTCGCCGCCTTCTCGATCCTGCTCCTCGAGCCCTCGCTCCTCGGGGCGGTGGAGACGTTCTGGGACCGGACGCTCGGCTTCCAGCTCGGACGGGAGTCGCCGTTCTCGATCTGGGGCTGGGGCCAGTACCACGCGCGCGGAATCCCCGACCTCGCGTCGCTCCAGACCGTCGTGCAGATCGGGACGCTCGCGCTGGCGGGCCTCGTCGCCCTCGTCCCGCGCGACAAGGGCCCCCTCGAGCTCGCCGCGCTCTCGGCGGCGGTGCTGCTCGCCGTCGAGCTCTCGCTCACGCACTGGTTCTACCTCTACCTTCCGTGGGTGCTCCCCTTCGTGCTGCTCTGCCTCTTTCTGCCGCGCGCACGGCCCGTGGCCGTTCCGGAGCCCGAGACGGCGCTGACCTCGTCCGAGGCGGTCGCGCTGACCTCGTCGGCGCCCGGAGCGGCGCGGTGACGTCGGCCGAGCCGGAGCTCGAGGCCTGGGACGCCCGACCCTCGCGCGAGGCGCTCGTCGCCTGCGTGGTGTTCGTCGCGAGCGCCGTCGCCGTGACGGTCGCGTGGGAGGTCCTCGGCGACGCCGTCACCGACGTGGTGCTCTACCGGACGTACGGCGAAGAGATGGCCGCGGGGCTCGTGCCGTACCGCGACTTCGACTTCGAGTATCCGCCGGGCGCGCTGCCCGCGCTCGTCCTGCCCGCGCTCGTGACCGGGTCGCTCGCGGCATACCGCGCCGTGTTCGTCGCCGAGATGGCCCTCGTCGGCATCCTCGGGGTGCTCGCGCTCGACGCCGCATTGCGACGGCAGCGCAGCTCACGACGCGACCGGGTGCTCGCGCTCGCGAGCCGTGGCCCTGCTGCCGCTCCTGCTCGGCGGGGTGATCCTGACGCGCTTCGATCTCGTGCCGGCCGCGCTCGTGGCCGGCGCGCTCGCGCTGCTCGCAGCGGGTCGCCTGCGGGCCGCGGCCCTCGTCGTCGGGGTGGGCATCGCGGTGAAGCTCTATCCGGCCGTGCTCGTCCCCCTGCTGGCCGTGCAGGCCTGGCGCTCGGGCGGCCGCCGGGCGCTCGCGACGATCCTCGCGCTGGTGGCTGCGCCCGTCGTGGTCGCATACCTGCCGTTCCTCGTCCTCGCGCCCGGGGGCGTCCTGGACTCCGTCGGGCGCCAGCTCGGCCGGCCGCTCCAGATCGAGAGCCTCGGCGCCGGCGTCCTGCTCGCGCTCCACCATGGGTTCGGCGTCGGGCTCGGTTGGGCGTCGGGCAGCGGGTCGCAGAACCTCACCGGAACCGGCGCCCACGCGGTCGCCGTCCTCCAGGGCGTCGCGCAGGTCGCGGCAGTCGCGCTCGTCTGGGTCGCGTTCTGGCGGGGACCGGCGACCACCGAGCGCCTCGTCAGGTACTCGGCCGCGGCCGTCGTCGCGTTCGTCGCGTTGAGCAAGGTGCTCTCGCCGCAGTTCCTCGTCTGGCTGCTGCTCCTCGTACCGCTCGTCGGCGGGCCACGGCGCCGGAGCGCGCTCCTGTTGACCGTCGCGGCGTGCGCGCTGACGGCCGTGTGGTTCCCCGCCCGCTACTGGGACCTCGTGTTCGAGTTCGACCCGCTCGCGTCGTGGCTCGTGCTGTTGCGCGGCCTCACCCTGCTCGCGCTGTTGGCCGCCCTCACGTGGCCGGCCACGGAGCACGGACCGGCTCGATCGCGGTCGCCCGTCCCGTCTCCGGGTCGCACGTGACGAGCGCGCCCTCGAGGCGCACCCCGCCGGACGCGGTCTCGAACCGCACGGGCATGCCGGTGCGCATGCGACGCACCGCGAGCTCCGTCTCGACGCCGATCACCGAGTCGTGCGGGCCGGTCATGCCGACGTCGGTGAGCGCCGCGGTCCCGCCGGGGAGCAGGCGCGCGTCCGCGGTCTGGACGTGCGTGTGCGTGCCGAGCACCGCGGTCACGCGGCCGTCGAGCCACGCGGCGAGCGCGACCTTCTCGCTCGTCGCCTCGGCGTGCACGTCGACGACCACGACGGGCGTCGTCGCGAGCGCCTCGTCGACGAGCGCGTCGACGATCTCCCACATGCTGTGCGCCGGCTCGAGAAAGAGCGAGCCCAGGAGGTTGATCACCGCGATCCGCGTCCCGCCGCGGGCCTCGACGACCACCAGGCCCCGGCCGGGCGCGCCCGTCTGGAAGTTCGCCGGCCGCACGACGGAGTCCGACGACGCGAGGTAGGGGCCGATCTCGTCCCGCCGCCACGCGTGGTTGCCCAGCGTGATCGCGTCCGCCCCGGCCGCGAGGAGGCGGTCGGCGAGCCGCGGGGTGATGCCCAGCCCGTTCGCGACGTTCTCGCCGTTGACCACGCAGGCGTCGACCTCGAGCGCGTCGCGGAGCCCGGGGAGGAGGCCCTCGATCGCGTCGCGGCCCGGCCGGCCGACGACGTCACCGACGAAGAGGATGCGCATGTGCGCTCCGGCCGCCTCTACGGGAGCGACCCTGGGGCCGGGTAGACGGCGATCGAGACGTTGTTCCCGCCGTCGGGGGCGTGCGCCGCCAGCGCCTGCTCCTCGACCGCGGCGACGTCCACCGCCGTCCCGAGCTTCGACGACGCGGCCAGCACCGGCGTCCCCACCGTGATCGCCGGGTCGGGCCGGACGTTCATCACCGAGACCATCACCGACGGCGCCCGGGTCGGTCGCAGGTCGATCCGGCTCCCCACCCTCTTCCCGCCGATCACGAGCTTCGTGACGGCGACGACCGACCCGGCCACGGGTGCGTAGACGTCGGTGCCGGGGGCGGTTCCGACGTCGAGCACGTTCGTCCCCGGCGGCCCGCCCTCCAGCTGGTACCAGCGGGGCCAGTCGCGGCCTGTCCCGGCGATGTGGCGCCAGAGGCGCGCCAGCAGCCCCTCGTTCGCCTGCCGGCCGACGGGCTGCAGCGTGAGCGAGCCGTCGCTCGAGCCGTGGAATCCGATCGCGGTCAGCGACGCGGCGGCGACCGGCAACTGGATGCCGAGGTTGCCGATCGTCGCGAGCGCCTGGGGCTTGGGCCGCACGGAGGCGTCGCTCGCGGCCGGCACCGCCGCGAAGTCCGCCGGCTCGGGAGTGCCCGCCGAGCCGCCGGTGCCGAAGGCCGTCAGGAGCAGCGTGACGACGCCGAGGGCGCAGAGCGCCGTTCCGATCACGATCCGGCGTGCGCGTCGCTGGGCACGGCGCCTGCGTTCACGGAGTCGGGCGGCTTGCCGGGAGCGCGGCGAGGCCATCGCGCGCACGGTAGCGCACACCACCGCGGGCCACACGTCCGCGGAGTGGTTGTGCGCAGGCGGCTGCCGGAGGCAGGGCTACGATCGCTCCATGTCCCAGCCTCCGAGGGTCCAGATCCCGCGCTGGGTCCAGCTCGCCGGGCTGCCGGTGCTGCTCGTCGTCACGTTCCTGCTCGCGCGGACGCTCGGGCACGTGCTCTTCCTGTTCCTCACCGCCTCGGTGATCGCGTTCACCCTCAACCCGCTCGTCCGTGACCTCACCCGGCTGCGCCTGCCGCGCGGGGTCTCCGTCGCCGTGGTCTCGTTGGTGTTCGCGACCGCCGTGATCGGGCTCCTGGTCGCGCTCGGCACCGTGGTCGTCTCGGAGACCCGCACCGCCGCCCAGCGGGTCGACACGTACCTGACCGAGCAGAATCCGGCGACGGGCCAGACGGGAGTGGAGGTCGACATCGACCGACTCCAGGCGTGGCTCGACGGGCACGGCCTCGAGGGGATCCGGATCGAGCGCCAGCTCGACGACCTCACCCAGTCGATCGGCGCCGGCGAGATCTCGAACTACGCGCACGACGCGATCTCCTTCGCCCAGGGGGCGGCGGTCTCCGTGATCCTCCTGGTCTTCTCCGTGATCCTGATCGCGGTGATCTCGATCTACATGCTGCTCGACATGCCGAGGCTGGAGGCCGCGATCGACAAGCGCTTCCCGCCGCACGAGGGGCCGCCGCTCACGCAGAGCATCGAGCGGGCGCTGTGGGGCTACGTGCGGGGCCAGGCGATCCTCTCGCTCGTGATCGGAACGAGCGCGGGGGTCGGGATGTGGATCCTCGGCACGACCGGGCTGGTCGAGGGCGCCGACCGCTACGCGCTGCTGTTCGGGGTCTGGACGGCCTTCATCGAGGTGATCCCGTACATCGGCCCCTGGCTGTCCGCCGTCCCGCCCGCGGTCTACGCGCTCGTCGTCGACCCGGTCGGCGTCCTCTGGGTCGCCGCGCTCTTCGTGTTCATCTACCAGATCGAGGGCCACGTGGTGGTGCCGAACGTGATGGCGAACGCGCTCCGCCTCCACCCCCTGCTGGTGATCTTCGGGCTGCTCGCCGGAGGCGAGCTCTACGGGATCCCGGGCGTGCTCGTCGCGTTGCCGACGATGGCCGCCGGCCGCGCGATCTGGGAGTTCTTCCGCGAGCGGATCGACCTCGAGCCCTGGGACGGACGGCCCGACGAGGACGTCCCGGTGGAGCTCGAGCTCGAGGGGCCCCCGCGCGCGAGCCGTGTCCCCTGAGCAGCGCGCGCGTACCCTTCCAGGCCATGAGCTTCCCGGCGACCCGTCTCCGCCGCCTGCGGCGCACCGAGGCGCTCCGAGCGCTCGTCCGCGAGACGTCGCTCTCGCTCGACGACGTCGTGATGCCGCTCTTCGCGTGTCCGGGCGAGGGCCTCGTCCGCCCGATCGAGGGGCTTGGTGGGATCGCCCAGCGATCGGTCGACGAGCTGGCCCGCGAGGCGGGGGAGCTGCACCGGGCCGGGGTGCGCGCCGTGCTGCTGTTCGGCGTCCCCGACATGAAGGACGCCGAGGGGTCGGGAGCCTGGGACGAGGACGGGATCGTCCAGCGCGCGCTGCGCGCGCTGCGCGCCGAGGTGCCCGGGCTGACGCTGCTCACGGACGTCTGCCTCTGCGAGTACACGGACCACGGCCACTGCGGCGTGCTCGACGGCGACACGGTCGCGAACGACGAGACGCTGGAGCTCCTCGCGCGCACGGCGGCGAGCCACGTCGACGCCGGGGCGGACGCCGTGTGCCCGAGCGACATGATGGACGGTCGCGTCGGCGCGATCCGCGGCGTCCTGCCGCACACGCCGATCGTCGCCTACGCGGCGAAGTACGCGTCGGCCTTCTACGGGCCGTTCCGCGAGGTGGCCGAGTCGACGCCCGCGTTCGGCGACCGCCGCGGCTACCAGCTGGACCCGGCGAACGGGCGCGAGGCGCTGCGGGAGTGCGCGCTCGACCTCGACGAGGGAGCGGACGTGCTGATGGTGAAGCCGGCGCTGCCCTACCTCGACGTGATCCGCGCGGTCCGCGAGCGCTTCGACTGCCCCGTCTGGGCGTACCAGGTCTCCGGCGAGTACGCGATGGTGCGCGCGGCCGCCGACGCCGGCCATCTCGAGGAGCGCCGCGCCGCGCTCGAGGCGCTGACCGCGATCAAGCGGGCGGGGGCCGGGACGATCGTCACGTACTGGGCGAAGGACCTCGCCGCGTGGCTCTGACGACGTCGAGCCTCTGGCGCTCCGCGACCGGCCTGATCCCGGGTGGGGTGAACTCCCCCGTCCGCGCGATGCGCGCCGTCGGGCTGTCCGAGCCCGTGTTCATGCATCGCGGCCAGGGCTCCTACATCGAGGACGTCCACGGTGCGCGCTACGTGGACTGGGTCCAGTCCTGGGGGCCGCTGATCTTCGGCCATGCCGACCCCGAGACGATCGAGGCGGTGCAGTCCGCGGCAGAGCGGGGCACGACGCTCGGCGCGCCCACCGAGGCGGAGGTCGAGCTCGCCGCGGAGATCGTCGCCGCCGTGCCGTCGGTCGAGATGGTGCGGCTCGTGAGCTCGGGTACCGAGGCCTCGATGAGCGCGCTCCGGCTGGCCCGAGCGGCGACCAGGCGCGACCGCGTGATCACGTTCGCCGGCTGCTACCACGGTCACGTCGACGCGCTGCTCGCGAACGCCGGCTCGGGCGTGATGACGCTCGGCCTGCCGTCCACGCCCGGCGTCCCGGCCGGCGTGGTCGCGGACACGATCGTGTGCCGGTTCAACGACGTCGACGGCGTCGCCGCGGCGTGCGCGCGCTACGGCGAGGGGCTCGCCGCGATCCTCGTCGAGCCGGTCGCCGGCAACATGGGCTGCGTCCCGCCCGAGCCGGGGTTCCTCGAGGCCCTGCGCGGTCTCTGCGACGCGACCGGCGCGCTGCTCGTGTTCGACGAGGTGATGACCGGCTTCCGCGTCGCCCGCGGCGGCGCGCAGGAGCGCTACGGCGTCATGCCCGACCTGACGATCCTCGGCAAGATCGTGGGCGGCGGTCTCCCGGCCGCCGCGTTCGGCGGCCGCTCGGAGCTGATGGAGCACCTCGCGCCGGTCGGGGACGTCTACCAGGCGGGCACGCTCTCGGGAAACCCGCTCGCGACCGCAGCCGGCCTGTCCGTGCTGCGGCGCCTGCGGGACCCGTCGATCTACGAGGAGCTCGAGGCGCTCGCCGCGCGGCTCGAGACCGGGCTCGCGCCGTTCGGCACCGTGCAGCGCGTCGGCGGCATGCTCACGGTCTTCTGCCGCGAGGGCGCCGTGCGCGACCACGAGGACGCGCGCGCGAGCGACACCGCGCGCTTCGGCGCGCTGTTCCGGCACTTGCTCGGCGCGGGAGTCTACGTGCCGCCGTCGCAGTTCGAGTGCCTGTTTCCCTCGACCGCGCACACCGAGGCGGACGTCGAGCAGACCGTCGCCGCGGTCGAGGCCTTCGCCGCCTCGCACTGACGTGGCCCTGTTCGAGGAGATCGCCGCCCGGGCCGCGGCCGAGAGCCCGCTCTGGGCCGAGGCGCTGCGATCGGCGGGAGCCCGCGAGGCCCTGCCGGTGTTCTCGCCGCTCGTCGCCGACCCACCGCTCGCGCTCGGCGTCGAGACGATCTACGAGGGCTACCTCCTCCACTACGGGCGCCCGCGGCTCTTCGAGCCGGTCGACGAGGACGTCGCGCTGCTGCTCGGCGACTCGCTCCTCGCGCAGGGGCTCGTGCTCGTCGCTGCGACCGGGTCGGTGACCGCCGTCGGGGACCTGGCGCAGCTGCTCGCGCTGTGCACGCAGGTGCGCGCGGACGGCACGGACGGGGACGGCGTGGCCTGGGCCGCCACCGCCGCGCTGCTCGGGGCGGGCGGCCTCGACGAGGCGCGTGCGGGGCTCCGCGACCGGCGCGACCCGGGGCCGCTCGACCGTCTTGCGCGCGCCTCGGCGGGCGACGCCGCCGTGGATGCGGCCCTCGAGGCGCATGCGTTGCGCCTCGTATAGCATCGCCCGCGATGGTCGGTGCGCTCTGGTTCCTGGCCGACGCCGCGGAAGACGGCAAGAAGGTCGTCCTCTCGATGCTCGTCGTGGGCCTCGTGTTCCTCGCGGTGATCGGGCTCGGCGAGCTGACGCACTACGCGGGCGCGCGCCGGCGCCGGGCGAAGCTCGACCGGCCCCTCTAGCCCGACACGGCCGAGGCGCGCAACCCGCGGCCATAGACTGACCGCGCCATGGCGTCACCGGCGGCCGACCTGCGGGAATGGATCGCGCTCCTCGAGCGCGAGGGCGAGCTGGTCCGCGTGCGCGGCGAGGTCGATCCCGAGCTCGAGATCACGGAGATCGTCGACCGCGTCGTGAAGTCGGGCGGCCCGGCCCTCCTGTTCGAGCGGGTCAAGGGGTCGTCGCTGCCCCTCCTCATCAACCAGTTCGGCACGGAGCGGCGGATGTGCCTCGCATTCGGCGTCGACCGTCTTGACGATGTCGCGGCCCGGCTCGAGCAGGTGCTCGAGCTCCAGCCGCCGCAGGGCCTGGTCGACAAGGTGCGCAAGCTCGGCACGCTGAAGTCGATCGCGGACTCGATGCCGAAGTCGGTGTCGAAGGGGCCCTGCCAGGAGATCGTGCTCACCGGCGACGACGTCGACCTCGACGCGCTGCCGATCATGCGCTGCTGGCCGCTCGACCCCGCCCCGTTCGTCACGCTGCCGGCCGTGATCACCCAGGACCGGGAGACCGGCGTGCGGAACGTCGGCATGTACCGGATGCAGAAGGTCGACCGGCGGACGACGTTCATGCACTGGCAGGTGCACAAGGACGGGCGGGCGGACCTCCTCGCGGCGCCTGACGGGCGGATCCCGGTCGCGGTGGCGCTCGGGCTCGATCCCGTGACCGCGTACTCCGCCAGCGCGCCCCTCCCGAAGCACGTCGGCGAGCTGATGGTGGCCGGCTTCCTGAAGGGGTCGGCGGTCCAGCTCGTCCGCTGCAAGACGATCGACCTCGAGGTCCCCGCGAACGCGGAGATCGTGCTCGAGGGGTGGGTCGACGCGGCCGAGACGGGGCTCGAGGGGCCGTTCGGCGATCACACCGGCTACTACACGCCGCCCGAGGAGTTTCCGCTCTTCCGGATCTCCGCGATCACCATGCGGCGCGGCGCGATCTACCCGTCGATCGTCGTCGGCAAGCCGCCGGCGGAGGACGAGTGGCTCGCGAAGGCGACCGAGCGGATCTTTCTGCCCGCGATCCGCATGAGCGTCCCCGAGATCGTCGACTACGACCTGCCGACCGCGGGCGCCTTCCACAACTGCGTGATCGTGTCGATCCGCAAGCGCTTCCCGGGTCACGCGCGGAAGGTGATGCACGCGGTCTGGGGGCTCGGCCTCCTGTCGCTGACGAAGTCGGTGGTCGTGGTCGACGCGCACGTCGACGTGCACGACTACGAGCAGGTCTTCTTCCACGTCTGCGCGAACGTCGACCCGAAGCGCGACGTCGTGCTCACCGAGGGGCCGCTCGACCAGCTCGACCACTCGTCGGTCCTCTTCTGCTTCGGCGGCAAGATCGGCTTCGACGCGACGGCGAAAGGCCCCGCCGAGGGCACCCGCGACTGGCCGCAGGAGATCGAGATGACGCCGGAGATCCGCGCCCGGGTCGACGCGCGCTGGGCCGAGCTCGGCCTGCCGACCCTTGGTGATGCACGCCGGCCGTGAAACCGTGCAGAATGGCGCCTGGCCGGGAGACCCGGCGGAGTGGGGCGGTACGTCGTTGACAGCGACGACCGTCGGTCGGTTGAATCGGACACCGGAGGACAGGGCCACCGAGTGAGCGACGAGCACGACACGCACGAAGTTGCGACACCGAGCCTCTGGCCCATCGGCTTCGCGATCGGGGTCGCGTGTGTGCTGGTCGGCCTGGTCGTCAGCGTCCCGGTCCTGATCGTCGGCGCGTTGATCGCGCTGGTCTTCGGGTTCCTCTGGGTCCGCGACCTGTTCTCCTCCCGCCCCGTCACGGCGGCCGCCGCAGGGGCCGAGACGCCTCGGGTGGCGACCGCGGCAGACATCGACAACTCGGTCGACCGGGCGACGTTCCTCTCCCTCGCGACGATCGGCATCGGCGGCCTGATCGGGGTCGGCGTCACGCTCCCCGCCCTCGGCTTCGCCGTGCTGCCCTCGTTCGACGGCGAGGGCATCAAGACCCACGACGTGAACCTCGGCCCGATCACGAACTTCCCCGAGGGGGAGTACGTGATCGCGACGTTCATGGAGAGCCCGGAGCTCGGCGAGGTGTCGCGGCGCACTGCCTTCGTCCGTAACAACGGACGGACGGAGAACGGCACCCCGAGCTTCACGGCGATCTACAGCCGCTGCGTCCATCTCGGCTGCCCGGTGCAGCCGAACGGGCCGATCGACGAGAGCGCCAAGAAGGACGTCAACGGGGTCGAGCTCCGGCCGGTGCTCGCCGCGAGCTTCGGGTGCCCGTGCCACGGCGGCCTCTACGACTCGGAGGGCAACCGGAAGGCAGGCCCGCCGGTCCGCTCCCTCGACCGCTTCGAGTTCTCGATCGTGAACGGCGACCTGATCCTCGGCCGGACGTTCAGCGTGGGGAACGTCGAGGGGACCGGGGCCAAGGCGCAGATCGCGAAGTACTACAAGGCGTACCCCGGCGTCCACGTCGACGGCGTGGAGCGGATCCTGTACCCGATCCCGACCCCGGGCAGCACGGGGTAACGGGCGGCACTGATGGCGAAGACGGCGCGGCGGAAGCAGCTCGAGACGGTCGCCCTCTACCCGCTCGACTGGGTCGAGGAGCGGTCCGGCCTCGTCGGCTACACGAAGTGGTTCCTGTTCCGCAAGGTGCCGCACGACATCAGCTGGGCGCAGACGCTCGGCGCCGCCGCGCTGACCGCGTTCCTCGTGCAGGCGGTGACCGGCGTCGTGCTCGCGATGTACTACAAGCCCGACCCCGACCGGGCGTACGGCTCGGTCGTGAACATCACCGAGGACGTGACGCTCGGCTGGCTCGTGCGCGGGATGCACAAGTGGGGCGCGAGCGTCTTCATCATCCTCATGTTCTTCCACATGGCGCGCACGTTCCTGTTCGGCGCCTACAAGTACCCGCGCGAGCTCAACTGGATCATCGGCGTGCTGCTGCTCGCGTCCGGCATGCTCGAGGGCTTCACCGGCTACCTCCTGCCGTGGGACAACACGGCGTACTGGGCGACCGTCGTCGGCATCAACCTGAACGCGACCGCGCCCATTGCGGGGCCGTTCCTCGCGCAGTTCCTGCAGGGTGGGCTCAACATCGGTCCGGACACCCTGGCGAAGTTCTACGCGATCCACATGCTCGTGCTCCCCGGCGCGATCTTCGCGCTGATCGGGCTGCACCTCTACCTGGTGGTTCGCCTCGGCGTCACGTCGCCACCGTGGTCGCAGACGGCGGCCGGCCGCGAGCGCCACGAGCCCGAGGGCGGTCGCGAGGGTCTGATCCGCGAGCCGGCCACCGAGGCAGACGGGTAGGAGAGCGCGATGGGCACCCCGCTCAAGGAACGGAACCGCGCGGAGTTCAAGCGCTACAAGGAGGACGTCGAGCGCGAGGGGAAGAGCTTCTTCCCCTACGCGGTCCTGCACGACTCGATCATGTCGCTGGTCGTCGTGGCGATCATCATCGGGCTCGCGTGCGTCTGGTACTTCACCGCCGACGGCACCGACTCGGGGCTCCTCGGCCCCTGGTACACCGACGAGGCCGACCCGGGCACGATCCAGTTCGTCCCGCGGCCCGACTGGTTCTTCTACTTCCTCTTCTACCTGCTGCGGATCTTCAAGTGGCCGAACACGGTCGTGCTCGGGACGGTGGGGATCCCGACGATCCTGCTGATCCTCCTGATCGGCCTGCCGTTCTACGACCGGCGTCCCGAGCGGCGGATCACCAGGCGTCCCGTCGCGGTCGTCGCGGCAATCCTGGTCGTGCTCTCGATGGGCGTGCTGACGTGGAAGGGCGCGACCGCGAAGGAGGCGCTCGGCTCGGAGCTGATCGCCTCGGGCACGGTCGACCAGTGGGCCGTCGAGCAGGGCTTCCAGGACAACCCGACCGCCGTCGCGGGCGCGACGCTGTTCGCCCAGTCCGGCTGCCTCAACTGCCACACGTACCTCGGCTCGGGCAACGGCAACCTCGGCGCGCCCGACCTCTCGGAGATCGGGGCCTCGGGTCGCACCGTGGACTTCTTCAAGTCGTACATCTCGAACCCCGCGGCGTACGGGAACAACGTGATGATCTCCTACGGCTACCTCGGGGACGAGAACCTGACGAAGATCGCGACCTTCCTGAGCTCGAGCAAGGGCGGATAGGCACTTCTCCTGCGGAGAAGTGCTAGGAGCACCCCGCTTTCACTGGCAACTAGCCCGCGCGGGAGGCGCCGTTAACGTCGTTCTTGTACTCTAAGTTGCGTCGTTTTGGTACTCTAATGTCCGTCATTTTGGTACTATAGGCGTGATGGCGGAGTTCGAGTACGGGCGCCGAATCGTCGACGACGAGCTGGACGAGCTCCTTGGGGGGCTCCCTGCAGTCGCGCTCGACGGGCCCAAGGCAGTCGGCAAGACATCCACCGCGTTGCGGCGCGCCAAGACCGTTTACCGATTGGAGGACTCCGCGGAGCGCGAGGTCATCGCGGCTGACCCTGCACGGCTGCTCGACGGCGCTCCGCCGATCCTGGTCGACGAGTGGCAGTACGTCCCGGATTCCTGGAATCTCATACGACGTGCCGTCGACGAGGGCGCGCCGGCCGGTCGCTTTCTGCTCACAGGCTCGACGTCGTTGCGCGCCCCATCGACGCACACGGGGGCGGGACGCATCGTGTCGGTGCGAATGCGTCCACTCTCCCTCGTCGAACGCGGCGTCGAGCAACCGCTCGTGAGCCTCGCGTCGCTTCTGTCGGGGGAGCGTCCGTCTCTTCGCGGATCCACCGAGGCGGTGCTCGAGAACTACGTCGAAGAGATCCTCGCCTCCGGTTTTCCCGGACTTCGCGGCTACTCGGGCCGGCTCCTTCGCGCCCAGCTCGACGGGTATCTCCAGCGCATCGTCGATCGCGACGTCGACGAAGCCGGGCACGACTTCCGCAGCCCCGCTGCTCTCCTACGATGGCTCGCTGCGTACGCGGCCGCGTCCTCGACGACGGCGTCCTTCGCGACGCTGTCCGACGCGGCGGCGTTGGGCGCCGGCGTGCGCCAGTCCCATTCGACCACCCTGGCGTACAGAGACGTCCTCGAGCGGCTCTGGATCCTCGACCCGGTGCCCGCCTGGCTTCCGACGAGGAGTCGGCTGCGTCGCCTGTCCTCTCCTCCCAAGCACCAGCTCGTCGACCCCGCGCTCGCGGCGCGTCTGCTCGGCGTCGATGCGAACGCGCTCCTCGGAGGCGCTCCGGCAGGTCCGCCGGTGCCGCGCGACGGCACCCTGCTCGGAGCGCTCTTCGAGTCGCTCGTGACGCTCTGCGTGCGTGTCTACGCGCAGCGGGCGGAGGCGAGGGTCGGGCACCTCCGCACCGTCGCGGGCGAGCACGAGGTCGACCTGATCGTCGAGCGCGCAGACGGACGCGTCGTCGCGATCGAGGTGAAGCTCGCGCGCACGGTGTCAGACGAGGACGTACGCCACATCACGTGGCTCCGGGAGAGAATCGGGGACGACCTGCTGGACGCGGTCGTTGTCACGACAGGCCCGGAGGCGTATCGGCGCACAGACGGGATCGGCGTGGTGCCCGCGGCGCTGCTCGGGCCGTGAGGGGTGAGCCGACAAGAGCTCTTGTCGGCACGGTCTGCGTGACAGGAGACCGGCCCAGGTTCCTCGTCGTGCGCCTTTGTCGTTCCGTCGTAAGCCCGCGCCGGCGGCGGCCGGAATACGATCCGACGACATGTCCGACGGGGTCATCCGGAATCACGCGTCGTTCATCTGGTCGGTCGCGGACAAGCTGCGCGGCGTCTACAAGCAGTCCGAGCACGCCGCGTGATCCTGGCGAACGCGGCGCGCCGGGTTACGCTCTCCGGCGATGAAGGTCTTCCTCGGGGTCACGGGCGCGTCCGGTGCGCCGTACGCGAAGGGCATCCTCGACGGGCTCGTCGCGGCGGGCGCCGAGGTGGGCGTCTGCGCGTCCTCGGCCGGGATCGAGGTGCTCGCGACGGAGCTGTACCGCGACGCGGCGCTGGCACGGGACGACGTGCTCGCCCGCTTCACCGGCGGCGCGGCGGAGCACGTCACGATCTACGCGCCCGACGACTGGAAGAGCCCGTTCGCGAGCGGCTCCGCCCGCGTCGACGCGTACGTGGTCTGCCCCTGCTCGATGTCGACGGTGGGCACGCTCGCCTCGGGCGCGATGACGAACCTGATCCATCGTGCGGCGTCGGTCGCGCTCAAGGAGCGGCGTAAGCTCGTCCTCGTGCCGCGCGAGACGCCGCTCTCGTCGATCCACCTCCGCGGCCTCGCGACGCTCAACGACGCGGGCGCCGTGGTCCTCTTCGCGGCACCCGGCTTCTACCACGGCGCCGACAGCGTCCAGGATCTCGTCGACTTCGTGGTCTCGCGCTGTCTCGACCAGCTCGGAGTGGAGAATGCGCTCGTCGAGCGGTGGGGCGAGGGCACTTCCTCCCTTCGGTCGGAAGTGCCAGGAGCGAGGTCATGACCTACGAGACGGGCTCTCTGGCGCCGGGCGAAGTCCGGCGCCTGTTCGACCGGATCGCCCCGGTGTACGACGCGATGAACCGGGTGATGACCGCGGGCCTCGACCGCTCCTGGCGGCGACTCGCGGTCGAGGCGGTCGTCCAGCCGGGCGACCGCGTGCTCGACGCATGCTGCGGCACCGGCGACCTCGCGATCGCGGCCGAGCGGGACGGCGGCGTCGTCACCGGGCTCGACTTCTCGCCGCGGATGCTCGAGCGCGCGAGGCGCAAGTCGGCCACGGTCACCTGGGTCGAAGGCGACCTGCTCGCGCTTCCGTTCGAGGACGGCTCGTTCGACGCCGCCACGGTCGGCTTCGGCGTCCGCAACGTCGCCGACCTCGGTCGGGCGCTCGCCGAGCTCCGCCGAGTCCTGCGGCCCGGCGGACGGCTCGCGATCCTGGAGATCACGCGGCCGCGCGGGATCCTGCGGCCGTTCTTCTCGCTGTGGTTCGACCGGGTGGTGCCGCTCCTCGGAAAGGTGCTCCCCGGCGGCAGCGCCTACACGTACCTGCCGGCGAGCGTCAGGCGCTTCCCCGGCGCCGAGGAGCTCGTGGCCGTGCTCGAGGCCCAGGGCTTCGAGCAGGTCCGGTTCCGCCTGCTCGGCGGGACGATCGTCGCCCTCCACACGGGGGTGCGGACATGAGCGCGCTCGCGACCGTCAGAGACGTCGAGGGGCTCGGCAGCTACCTCGCAGCGGTGGAGGAGCGGCTCGCGGCGGTGATCGGCGAGCACCCGGGCACGGTCGCGGCGGTCGGCTCCGACGCCCTCGCGGCCGGCGGGAAGCGCCTGCGTCCGGCGCTGACGTTCCTCTCCGCGCCCGCCGGCGCGCCGGCGCCGGTCGCCGAGGGCGCCGCGATCGAGCTCGTGCACATGGCCTCGCTCGTGCACGACGACATCGTCGACGAGGCGCGGCTGCGTCGCGGCCGGGCCGCCGCGTGGACGGCGCACGGCCCGTTCGCCGCCAAGGCGACCGGCGACCACCTGTTCGCGCGTGCGTTCGCGATGCTCGCCGCCACCGGCTCGGTCGACCGGGTCGCGGTGCTCGCCGACGCGTCGCTCGCGCTCGCACGGGGCGAGGCGCTCCAGCGGCTGCAGCGGGCCGATCCCGACACGGGCATCGACGCGTACCTCGAGCGGTGCGCGCTGAAGACCGGCTCGCTCTTCGCGGCCGCGTGCGTCCTCGGCGGCGGCAGCGCCGAGTTCGGGCGGCTGTTGGGGATCGCGTTCCAGATCGTCGACGACGTGCTCGACTGCACCGGCGAGACGTTCGAGACGGGCAAGGTCCCGGGCACCGACCTGCGCGACGGGACGCCGACGCTGCCGCTCCTGCTCGCGGCGCGCGAGGACACCGTCGTCCGGCGGGCGCTCGCCGGCGGCCCGCTGGAGGGGGCGCTCGTCCGCGTGGCCGCGAGCGGCGCACTCGACCGGTCCCGCGAGACCGCGCTCGACTACGCTAGGAGGGCACGAGCGAGCCTGAACGGCGCTGTTCGCCGGGACGAGCTCGAGGCGCTCGTCGATGCGGTCGTCGACCGCGACCGCTGACCCGACATGGCACTCCTCGACCAGACATCGACGCTTGCCCCCCTCCGGGAGAAGGTGGAGTCCGGTGAGCGGCTCGACCTCGAGGACGGGCTCGCGATCCTCGAGTCCGACGACCTGCTCGCGCTCGGCGAGCTCGCCGACACCGCTCGCCGGCTGCGGGGCGGGACGGACGAGGTCTACTTCGTCCAGAACCTGTATCTCAACCAGACGAACGTCTGCCGCGTGAAGTGCAAGTTCTGCGCGTTCGCGGCCACGCGCAAGCAGGAGCACGCGTACACGATCACCAAGGACGAGCTCGTCGCCGACGCCGTCGAGCAGCACGGGGCGACGGGGTTCACCGAGATCCACATGGTGAACGGCGAGAACCCGCACGTCGGGTTCGACTTCTACGTCGACACGATCCGCGCCCTGAAGACGGCGCTGCCGGACGTGCACCTGAAGTGCTACACGGCCTCCGAGATCCACCACATGACCACGCTCTCCGGGCTCACGCACGAAGAGGTGCTGCTGGAGCTCAAGGAGGCTGGACTCGGCTCGCTGCCGGGCGGCGGCGCCGAGGTCTTCGCCGACCGCGTGCGCGCGCTGATCGCACCCGGGAAGGAGCATCCCGACATCTGGTTCCACGTCCACGACACCGCGCACCGACTCGGCATCCCGACGCACTGCACGATGCTGTACGGACACGTCGAGACGTACGAGGAGCGGGTCGACCACATCCTGCGCCTGCGCGAGCAGCAGGATCGGACCGGCGGCTTCCTCGCGTTCATCCCGCTCGCCTTCCACCCCGAGCACACCGTGTTCGAGCGGCGGGGCTGGCGCCACACGACGGGCGCCGACGACCTGAAGATGCTCGCGTTCGCCCGGCTGATGCTCGACAACGTGCCGAACATCAAGGCGTACTGGATCATGATGGGGATGCCGATGGCGCAGGTCGCGCTCCACTTCGGCGCGAACGACGTGCAGGGCACCGTGATGCGCGAGGCCATCTTCCAGGCGGCGGGCGCGACCGCCGGCACTGAGCAGAAGATCGGCGAGCTCGTCCGCTTCGTCCGCGAGGCCGGGCGCGTGCCCGTCCAGCGCGACACGCTCTACAACGAGCTGCGCCGCTGGCCCGCCCGGGTGTCGTCGTGATCCGGCTCGGGCGGATCTCGTACGTGAACATGGCGCCGGTCTTCCACCGGCTGACGTGCGACGTCGAGGAGATCACGGGCGTCCCCACGGAGCTCAACCGGATGCTGCTCGACGGCGAGATCGACATCGCGCCTATCTCCTCGATTGCCTACGCGCGGGACGCGCCGCGGCTGCGGCTCCTTCCGCGGCTCTGTGTCTCGTCCGAGGGGGCGGTCGACTCCATCCAGCTCGTCACGCGACTCCCGCTCGGGCGCGTCCGCTCGGTGGCGGTGACTCCCGAGAGCGCGACGTCGGTCGTGCTCACGAAGGTGCTCCTCCCGCGGGCCGAGCTCGTCCCGCTCGAGGTCTGGCCCGACGCCGATGCCAAGCTCCTGATCGGTGACGCGGCGCTGCAGAGCGCGTTCCAGGACCCGACCCCGCACCACGACCTCGGGCGGCTGTGGCTCGAGCGCACCGGCCTGCCGATGGTGTTCGCTGTCTGGGCGGCGCCGGAGCCTGTCGTCGAGGGGCTGACCGAGCTGCAGGACGCGCTCGTCGCGTCCGTCCGGCTCGCGCGCTCCGAGCCGGAGGTGCTCGCCCACGAGGCGAGCGAGCGCTACGGGTACCCGGCGGGTTTCCTCGCGCGGTACTTCGAGAAGCTCCGCTACAGCTTCGGCCCCCGCGAGCGGGCCGGCCTCTACACCTTCCTGGAGATGGCGCGGGACGTCGGCGAGCTCGCCCAGGTGCCCGAGCTGCGTTTCGTCCAGGACCCGACGCCGCTCTCGGAGTCCCGGCCGGCGTCGGCTCCCGCCGGGCAGAGCCCGGCTCCGCCGCCGCCTGCCGCCGCTGACGCGCCGCTGGCTGCCGGGGCCGTGCAGAGCACTGTCCCCTCCGCCCTCGACGCGTCAGCGTCGGCCCGGGAGCACGAGACCCCGGAGTCCCGGCCGGCGTCGGCTCCCGCCGGGCGGAGCCCGGCTCCGCCGCCGCCTGCCGCCGCTGACGCGCCGCTGGCTGCCGGGGCCGTGCAGAGCACTGTCCCCTCCGCCCTCGACGCGTCAGCGTCGGCCCGGGAGCACGAGACCCCGTGACGACCGTCGCCTCGTCGCCCCCCGTCACCGAGATCCTCGAGCGCGTGCTCGACGGAGAGCGGCTGAGCGACGATGCAGCGCTCGCGCTCCTCGACTCGCGCGACCTCGTCGCGGTCGGCCGTGTCGCGAACGACGTGCGAAACCGCAAGCACGATCCGTCGCGGATCACGTTCATCGTCGACCGCAACCTCAACTACACGAACGTCTGCGTCACCGACTGCGACTTCTGTGCGTTCTACCGCTCGCCCGGGGACACGCGCGAGGCGTACGTGCTGCCGAAGCCGGTGATCTTCAAGAAGATCGAGGAGACGCTCGCGATCGGCGGTACCGGCCTGCTCATGCAGGGCGGCCACCACCCCGACCTCGCGATCGACTACTACGTCGACCTCTTCTCGTCGATCAAGTCGCGCTACCCGATCCATCTGCACGCGCTGTCGCCGCCGGAGGTGCAGCACATCGCGCGTCGCTCGAAGCTGACGATCCCGGAGACGCTCTCCCGCCTCCGCGACGCCGGCCTCGACTCCCTCCCCGGCGGCGGGGGCGAGATCCTCGTCGACCGCGTCCGGAAGGTCATCGCGCCGAAGAAGACGACCTCCGACGAATGGCTCGGCGTGATGCGCGAGGCGCACCGTCTGGGCATGTCGACGACCGCGACCATGATGTACGGACACGTCGAGACGCTCGCCGAGCGCGTCGAGCACATGCGGCGGATCCGCGAGCTGCAGGACAGCACGGGCGGGTTTCGCGCGTTCATCTCGTGGACGTTCCAGGACGACGGCAACCGCCTCGGCGCGCTCGTCCCGCCGGAGACGATGCCGACGAGCTTCGACTACCTGCTCACGCAGGCCGTGTCGAGGATCTACCTCGACAACGTGCCGCACATCCAGTCGTCGTGGGTCACCCAGGGGATGAAGATCGGCCAGGTCGCCCTCGGCTTCGGCGCGGACGACATGGGCTCGGTGATGATGGAGGAGAACGTCGTCTCCGCGGCCGGGACGACGCATCGCACCTCGGCCGACGAGCTCGTCCACCTGATCCGCTCGCTCGGCAAGACGCCCGTCCAGCGCGACACGCTCTACCGCGACGTGCGCGTTTTCTGAGCCGCCGGCGCGACCCCCCGACCTAGTTACAACTTGTAACTTGGCCGTGCCCGTCCCTCCGACCCGGCGCCGCGGCGCGAACCTCCTGGCCGGGCGCCCCGGCGACCCGGCGACCCGGCGGCCTGGCGCGACCCCCCGACCTAGTTACAACTTGTAACTTGGGCCGTTCGTCCCGCGGCCTCGCGACAGGCCTGCGGTGGGGGCGGGCAGAGCGCGAGTCGTGTTCGGAAACGGTGAGGACGGGGAGGACTCGCCCGGGGGCTGGGGTAGCCTCGGGCGGGGTCAAATGCGCCGCCTTGCCGTCACGTTCCTCCTCTTGCTCGTCGCAGCGGTGCTGCTCGCCCCCGCGACGGGCGCCGCGACGCGCGAGCTCTGGCCGGGCGTCACGTACGAGACCGGTGTGCAGTTCACCCCGCACGGGCCTGTGGCGATCAACGTCCTCCGCGGCCCGAGACCCGGTGGGCTGACGACCCTCGAGCCGGTGGTCTCGAACGACACCATCGTCGGGCGCGAGACGCTGACCTCGATGCAGCGGCGGCTCGCCTCCACTGCAGCCACGGCGGGAATCAACGGCGACTACTTCGCTCTCGCGACCGGCCGGCCGTCCGGGATGGTGATGCGCGACGGCCAGCTGATCAGCCCTCCGAACGGAAACCGTGCCAGCGCCGGCGTCACGACCGACGGCTCGCTCGAGGTCCGCCGCGTGGGGTTCGCGGGCACGTGGGACGCGGGGAGCGGGCCGCACACTGTCTCCGTCCTCAACGCCGCGCCGAAGGTCGGTCGCGCCGCGCTCTTCACCGACGCGTACGGCGCCGCGACTCCGGCGGTGGCGGGGAGCGTGGCGGCGATCCTGTTCCCCTTCCCGGACACGGTTCCTTCGATCGGCCTCGAGGCACCGGTCGTCGAGGTGCGCTCGGGCACGAGCGCAGTGGCCATCCCTCCCGGCGGGGCGGTCGTCCTCGGCCGCGGCGCGTCGGCCTCCGCCCTTCGCGCCGAGGCTCCCGTCGGGGCGTCCATGACCGTCACCCTCTCGTTCCGGCCGGACTGGCCCGGCATCGTGGCCGCGGTCGGCGGCGGGCCGCAGATCGTGCGCGACGGCGCGCCGGTGTTCCGCGCCGGTGAGGCGTTCACGACGAACCAGCTCGGGCTGCGCGCGCCGCGCAGCGCGGTCGGCCAGCTCTCCGACGGCCGGATCGTGCTCGTCGCCGTCGACGGGCGGCAGCCCGGGTACAGCGTCGGGCTGACGAACTTCGAGCTCGCCCAGGCGCTCGTCCGGCTGGGCGCCCGGACCGGGATGGCGCTCGACAGCGGCGGCTCGACCACGATGGCGTTCGACGGCACCCTCCTCAACCGGCCGTCCGACGGGCGCGAGCGCAGGATCTCGACCGCTCTGATGCTCGAGTACCAGGGGGTGTTCGCGCCCGAGCCGCCCGCACTCGTCTCGCCGAACGGCGACGGCGTCGACGACGCCCCCGAGCTCAGCTACCGCGTGTACCGGCCCTCCACCGTGACCACGACGCTCCGCGCTCCGGGCGGGGCGACGACGGAGTTCCCGCCGGTGCTGCAACAGCCCGGGAGCCATCCGGTCGCGTTCCCCGCCACGGGGACCGCGGCCGCCGTGGCCCCCGCCGCGGTCGGCACATGGACGCTCGAGGTGAGCGCGGTCGACGACCTGGGCCGCTCCTCCGAGATCACGCGCACGTTCGTGGTCGACGACACGCTCGGCTTCCTCCGGGCTCCCAAGCGTTGGGCGGTGCCGCCGGGCGGTCGTCCGCTCGACGTGTCGTGGAAGCTCGCACGGCCGGCCCGCGTCGCGGTCACGGTGCTGGACGACGCCGGGCGCGTCGTACGGAGCGGGCTGGGACCACGCGGGACGCTCGACGCGGGTGACTACCAGGCCGAGTGGGACGGGCTCGGGAAGAAGGGCAAGCGGGTCGCCGGGCTGCTCACGATCCGCGTCGTCGCCGTGAGCACGGTCGGCCGCTCGGAGCTCCGGACGACGATCGCGGTCCGCAAGGTCGCTCCGCCGCGCCGGTAGCATCGCGCGGCGATGGCCGTCGCCGCCCTCAGCGACCTCACCGACCGGATCACCGAGGTCGTCGGCAACCACGGTCTCTACGCCGTCTTCGTGCTGATGATGATCGACGCGGTCTTCCCGGCCGCGAGCGAGCTCGTGATGCTCTACGCGGGCGCCCTCGCCGCGGGCGCCTTCGCCGGTCAGTCCGTGAGCCTCTTCGGCCACGAGCTGGACAGCGGCCTGCCCGCCTACCTCGCGATCGCGACGGCCGGGACGGTCGGCTACCTGGTCGGGTCGATCGCGGGCTGGGCCGGAGGGGACGCCCTCGGCCGGCCGTGGCTGGAGCGCCACGGCCGCTGGCTCCACCTGAACGAGAAGAACCTCGAGCGCGCCGAGCGCTGGTTCGACCGCTGGGAGGAATGGGCCGTGTTCCTCGGGCGGATTACCCCCGTGATGCGCTCGTTCATCTCCATTCCGGCAGGCGTCTTCCGCGCGCGCTTCGGGCCCTACGTCTGGTTGACGCTGCTCGGCTCGGCGATCTGGTGCTTCGGGTTCGCCGCCCTCGGCTGGGCGGCCGGTGCGAGCTGGGAGCGGGTCGACAACGCGTTCCGGTACGTCGAGTACGTCGTGGTGGTGGCGGTCCTCCTGGCGGCGGCGGCTCTTCTGTGGCACCGGCTGCGCCGTCGCCGGAGGCCCGCCGACGAGCCCGCATGAGGCGATTTCCCTGCGTACGCGCGGGTACACTCGACCCGTCGTGATCCCGCTCGTGGACGTCAAGGCGCAGTACGCGCCGCTCATCCCGGAGCTCCAGGAGCGGTTCCGAGAGGTACTCGAGTCCGGGCGCTTCATCTTCGGGCCGGAGGTGGAGGCGTTCGAGCGGGAGGCGGCGGCGTACCTCGGCGTCCCGCACGCCGTCGGGGTGGCGAACGGCACCGATGCGCTCGTTCTGGCCCTCGAGGCCATGGGCGTCGGTCGCGGCGACGAGGTCGCGTGCCCGTCGTTCACGTTCTACGCGACCGCGGAGGCGATCGCCCGCGTCGGCGCGACGCCGGTCTTCTGCGACATCGACCCCGTCACGCTGAACCTCGACCCGGCCGACGTCGCGAGCAGGATCTCCGAGCGGACGAAGGCGATCGTGCCCGTCCACCTCTTCGGCCGTCCTGCGCCGCTGGCCGAGCTGGCCGAGCTCGGCGTCCCGCTGCTCGAGGACGCCGCGCAGGCGTTCGGTGCGCCCGGCATCGCGACCACCGGCGTCTGCTCGACGTTCAGCTTCTTCCCGACGAAGAACCTCTTCGCGCTCGGCGACGGTGGTCTCGTCGCCGCGACCGACGACGGCGTCGCGGAGACGGTGCGCATGCTGCGCTTCCACGGCTCCCGCGACAAGCAGACGTTCGAGCTGGTCGGCGTGAACTCGCGGCTCGACGCGATCCAGGCCGCGGCGCTCCGCGTCTTCCTCCCGTGCCTCGCCGGCTGGAACGCTGCTCGTCGTGAGGCGGCCGCGCGGTACGGCGAGCTCGGGCTCGGGGAGGCCGTCGAGCTGCCCCTGGACGACCCGGGCCACGTCTACCACATGTACGTCGTCCGCACCGGCGAGCGCGAGCGGATCGCGGCCGCCCTGCGGGAGAACGGGATCGCCTGCGCCGCGTACTACGTGACGCCCCTCCATCTCCAGCCGGCGATGGCGTATCTCGGCTACGCGCCCGGCTCCCTGCCCGAGACGGAGCGCGCGGCCGCCGACAACCTGGCCCTGCCGATGTGGGGCGGCATCGACGGCGACCGCCAGGCGCGAGTCGTGTCGGCGGTGCGGGCGGCCGCCGGCGTCGCGGTGTAGGGGTCGTGCGCAGCCCCGTCACCCGGCACTCGATCTGGCAGGTCGCGGTCGACGCCGCCCTCGTCGCGAGCGCGTGGTGGCTCGCCTGGAACCTGCGCTTCGACGCCGGCCGCCCCGTCTACTACGACCGCTATCTCGACTGGTCGATCGTGCTCCTCGTCGTCGCGATCAAGCTGCCCGTGTTCGCGCTCTCCGGCTTCTACAACAGGTGGTGGCGCTACGTCTCGACGCGGGACATGTGGGCCGCCCTGCGCGGCGTCGTGCTCGGCTCGGTCGCGGTGTTCCTCGTGTTCACGCTCTTCAACATCCACCGTGTCGCCGTGCCGCGCGGAATCTGGTTCATCGACCTGCTCCTCTGCCTCGCGCTCGTCGCGGGCTCGAGGCTGCTGGCGCGGACGCTGATCGAGCGACCGCTGCCGGGCCGGATCGTCACCCGCGGGAAGGACGTGGTCGTGGTCGGCGCAGGTGACGCCGGCCAGCTCGTCGTGAAGGAGATGCAGCGGAACACCGCGCTCGGCTACACGCCCATCGGCCTCGTCGACGACGACCCGCGCAAGCGCCACCTCCGGCTGCACGGCGTCCGGGTGCTCGGCACGGTCGACGAGCTCGACCGCGTCGTGCGCGACCGCCGCCCGGACGAGGTCCTGATCGCGATCCCGAGCGCCTCGGGTCAGCTCCGGGCCCGGATCGTCGAGATCTCCCGGGAGTTCGGCGTGCCGGTGAAGACGCTGCCGAGCATCGCCGAGCTCGTCTCGGGCGACGCGGACCTCGCGCGCCAGCTCCGGCCGGTCGAGGTCGAGGACGTGCTCGGGCGCGAGCCCGTGGAGATCGACTTCGCCTCCGTCTCCGGCTACCTGACCGGCGAGGTCGTCCTCGTCACCGGCGCCGGAGGCTCGATCGGGTCGGAGCTCTGCCGGCAGATCGCCAGGATCCAGCCGGCGAAGCTCGTGCTGCTCGACAACGCCGAGCCCGCGTTGTTCGAGATCGAGCGGGAGCTCGTACGCGAGCGGGGCTTCCTCGCCGCCGCCGCGGTCGTGGGAGACGTCAAGGACGCCGTCAAGCTGCGGCAGGTGTTCGACAAGTACCGCCCGGGGGTCGTGTTCCACGCCGCCGCCTACAAGCACGTCGCGATGATGGAGGCGAACCCGCTCGAGGCGGTGCGCAACAACACGCTGGGCACCCGTGTGCTCGCGGACGTCGCGATCGAGTACGGAGCCAAGCGCTTCGTGCTCGTCTCGACGGACAAGGCGGCGAACCCGCGGACGGTGATGGGTCAGTCGAAGGCGCTGGCCGAGTGGATCGTCGAGGCATGGGGCAACCGCGACGGAGTCGACACCCGCTTCGTGGCCGTGCGCTTCGGCAACGTGCTCGGCTCGTCGGGCTCGGTGATCCCCATCTTCAGGCGGCAGATCGCCCGCGGTGGCCCGGTCACCGTGACGCATCCGGAGATGACCCGCTTCTTCATGACGATCCCGGAGGCGGTCCGGCTGATCGTCCAGGCGGGCGCGATCGGCGGACGCGGCCAGGTGTACGTCCTCGACATGGGCGAGCCCGTGCGGATCGTCGACCTGGCCGAGCGGATGATCCGGCTCTCCGGCAAGGAGCCGGGCACCCAGATCGTGATCGAGTTCATCGGGCCCGCACCCGGGGAGAAGCTGCACGAGGAGCTCGTCGGAGACGGCGAGGTGGTCTCCGCGAGCCCGCACCCGAAGATCGACCTGATCACGCACCCGCCGGTCGACGCGGAGTGGCTCGAGGGGGAGCTCGCGCGCCTCGAGCGCCTGGTGGCGGACGGGGAGACGCTCGAGCTGGTCGGATCGCTGAACCGCCTCGTGGGGTCGTCCCGGCGCGCGGTCGCGACCGAGTCCGAGCCAGTCCGGTAGAGCGCTCCGGATGGCGCCCGTGTTCGTCGTGGGCGACGTCCACGGTCACCGCGACCTGCTCGCCCTCTTGCTCCGGGACGCAGGTCTCCTGGACGGCGGGGATCGATGGGCCGGGGAGGACGCCGTGCTCTGGCTCCTCGGCGATCTCGTCGACCGCGGCCCGGACGGGATCGGCGCCCTCGACCTGGTGCGTCGTCTCGAGCGTGAGAGCGCGGGAAACGTCCGCTGTGTGCTCGGCAACCACGAGGCCGTGCTCCTCGCCGCCCATCGTTTCGGTGGCGAGGAGACGGGCGTGCCCGGCCTCACGTTCCGGGACGTCTGGCGGGCGAACGGCGGCCTCGAGCGCGACCTGCTCGGTCTCGAGGCCGAGCATCTCGCCTGGATCGGGCGACGGCCCGCGGTCGCGCGGGAGGGTGACTGGCTCGTCCTCCACGCCGACACGGACGCGTATCTTCGCTACGGGCACTCGCTGGAGCGCGTCAACGAGAACGTCCGCACGGCGCTCCGCTCCGGTGATCCGGCCGTGCTGTACGAGTTGCTCGAGACACTCGGCGACCGGCTCCGCCTCCACGACCCCGACGCGGTCGACAGGCTGCTGTCGACCCTCGGCGGCGTCGGGATCGTCCACGGCCACACGCCGATCGCCTCGCTCCGCGGGGTCGACCCCCGACATGTGGCCGGGCCGCTCCGGTCGGCCGACGGCCGCGTCCTGAACGTCGACCACTGCCTGTTCGGAGGCGGCCCCGGGTTCGTCACGCGGCTCGGGAGCGGGCCGCGCCCGGAGGCCTGACCCGCTCCCGCCTTGCTATTGCGACCTCCGGCTCAGAACGCCCCGTGGATCGCGATCACGTGGCTGTTCGTGGTCGGCGGCGTCCCCTCGGGGACCTCGGGGCCGCCCTGGAGCGACATGTAGAGCGTCTTGCCGTCGTTCGAGAACCACGGTCCCGTCGGCTCGAGCGCCGGGTTGACGTTCGCGAACAGCACGAGGTTGTCTACGCCTGTCGTGCCCTTGGGCAGTACCCAGATGTGGTCGCCGCCGGGGTGACCGTCCTCGTAGATGAAGAGGTCGCCGCTCGGCGACGGGCGGAGGTTGTCCGGACGGCTCAGCTTCGACCCGTCCCCGGCCGCGACGATGATCTCACCGCGCGCGGCGTGGGGGGTGAGATGCGTCAGCCGCCACACGTTCCCCTGGTTGGCGCCGGAGCCCGACTCCGAGAAGACGAGGGATCCGAGGCCATGCTCGGAGACGATGCCCTCGGCCTTCTGGAAGCCCCAGACGTTCGGGTCGATGCCCCGCGCGAGCATGTCGGCGTGCGGGTCGGTCGGATCGAGCGGGCCGATCCACTCCCCGGTTCCGCTCGAGCGGTCGAACTTGAGCCCGTAGAGCCTGCCGCTCGTGAGGTCGTGCCCGTGACTCGGGACGAACCGGTAGATGAACCTGTAGTCACCCTGGTCGTCCGTCTCGTACCAGGCACCCGCGGCGAACGCGACCTGCTCGTGGCTCATGAAGCCCATCCCGGTCAGCTTCGTCGCCTTGCCGGTCGCGGGATCGATCTCCCACACCCACCCGGCGCGCTTCTCGGGGTCGTTGGCGATGTCGCGTCTCGCGTACGGGAACTCCTCGGAGACGAGCACGGTGCCCCACGGCGTGACGGCCGAGGCGCAGAGGTTGTGCAGCCCGGTCGTGATGAGCTCGCGCTTGAGGACCGTGACGCCGTCGTGAGCGAGCGTCGTTCGCGAGACGGCCCCCCACGCGTCCGAGTCGCCGTCGTCCGTGGTCGCCTGCTCATCGACGTGGCAGTCGGGCTTGTCGCCCGGCCAGTCTCCGGGCCGCGGCTGTGTCAGCTCGTGGTTGCCGATCAGCCACCAGTTCCCGTGCGGGGCGCGGACGAGCGCGTTGCCGTCCCGGTCGTCGGGCATCGCGAACGTCGCGCCGGACTCGGTCGAGGTCACGTGGTCGACGCAGCCCGTCCCGAGCACCGTGTACGAGTAGCCGTCCGGCAGGTTGATCAGCGGGTCGCCGGTGCCGGGCGTGCTGTAGCTCGGTGACGAGCCCGCCCAGGCGGTGGTCGCCATCGCGGCGAGGGCCGCGACGGCGACGAGCGCGGCCAGTGTTCGACGTCTGGTCATCGAGTCTCCCTCCCTGGTCGAGGACAGGGGAATACGTCCTCCCCGCAGGTGGGTTATCCAGCGAGCGCCGTCAGCAAACAGTCGAGCAGGGCAGACGGCGGGCGGGTCGGGAGCTTCGTCGAGACTTCTCGGCGCTCGACGCGGAGGTCGCCCGCCGCCTCCAGCAACCGCAGCCGGCCCTCGCGGACGAGCTGCTCGTCGACGGCGCCCATGCGACCCGAGAAGATGGTGTAGACGGGCGTGCCGAGGGCGACCGCCTCCCGGTTCATCGTCCCCCCGGCCGAGACGACGAGGTCGGCGAGCGCCACGAGGCTCAGCGCGTCCACCGCCCGCTCGGGGACGAGGAGCGACGGGAGTCGTAGGGCTGACGCGGCGGCGCGCTGCTCGGGGGTCCGCGGCAGCACGACGTGCCTGCACCGTGGGGTCGCCGCCGAGCCGCTCGAGCACGGCGGTGAAGAGCGGGCTCCCGTGGAGGTGGTACAGCGAGACCTCCGGTGGCGTGCGCAGGACGGCGAGGAGCCGGGTGCGATCGACCCCGAGCGCCTCGAGCACGCGGTCGTCCGCCTCGAAGCCGTCGAGGTAGTACTCCTCCTTGAGGCCGGGGTAGCGACGCACCTTCCGCGCGCGAGCGCCGAGCGGGTCGAGGCGGTCCTGCGGAATCGTCTCCGGCACGACGACACGGGTGGCCGCGCGGCAGCCGAGGCCGTGCTGGGCGCGCGCGAACTCGTAGTCGAACGCATAGGCGGAGGGGATGCCGAGGGATCGGGCGGCGAGCGGAAGCTCGTGCGAGGCGTGCGAGAGCGCGACGTCGAAGCCGCGGCCGCGAGCGAAGCGACGGAGGGCGGCGAGCCGCGAGGCCATCGCGCGCGCCTTGCCGGCGCGCGAGGCGCCTCCGTGCGGCGGGCCGACGACGGTGTGCTCGAGCCCGGCGTCCTCGAGCAATTCGAGGGTCTGGGCGAAGTCGCGCGCGGTGAGCGCCACCTCGTGCCCGCGCGCGTCTAGGAGCCCGACGAGCGGCCGGAAGAACGGGACGTGCGGAGAGTTCGTGACGTCGATCCAGACGCGCATCGGCACCTATCCTCGCCGAGCGGCGGAGCCGCGTGGCGCAAACAGCGCTTCGATAAGCTTTCCTTATGGATACGCGCCAGCTCGCCGCGTTCTGCGCGGTTGTCGAGCGTCGCTCGTTCTCGCAGGCCGCCGAGCAGCTCGGCGTCACACAGCCGGCGGTGTCGCTGCAGGTGCGGGCGCTGGAGAAGCGCCTCGGCACGCAGCTTCTCGACCGGTCGGGACGACGGGTGGAGCCGACCGAGTCCGGTCGTCGCCTGTATCGCGGCGCCCAGCGGCTGCTCACGCTCGAGGCGCAGGTCCTCGACGAGCTCGCCGCGCAGGCGGAGGGCGAGCTGGCGGGAGGGCTCGCGATCGGCGCGTCGACCGGGCCCGCCGCGATCGTCGTGCCCCAGCTCCTGTGCGAGTTCCAGCGGGCCCACCAGGGCGTTCGGGTCGCGCTCGAGGTGCACGACACGCGAACGGTGGTCGAGCTGGTCGCCGAGCGGCGCCTCGAGCTCGGGATCGTCGGCGCGGCGCCCCGCCATCGAGGAGTGCGCTACGAGCCGTTCGCGCACGACGAGGTCGTGCTGGTGTGCCCTCCCGGCCACCGCTTCTCCGGCCGCGACGTCGACGTCCACGAGCTTGCCGGCGAGACGCTCGTCGTGATGCAGGAGGGCGCGGGCGTGCGACGGATCGTCGAGGACGAGCTCCGCCGGCTCGGCCTGCGGCTACGCGACCTCGAGGTCCGTCTCGAGCTCGGCCTGCAGGAGTCGGTGCGGAGCGCGGTGCTCGCCGGGTACGGGGTGACGTTCATCTCGCGCGCCGCGGTCGAGGCCGATCTCGCCGCGGGCGCGCTCGCCGAGGCGCGCATCGCCGGCATGAACGGTCGGCGGGAGATCTCGCTCGCGCGAGGCACCGGGCGCGTCGCGAGTCGCATCGGGGACGCGTTCGTGGACTTCGCGCGGAGCAGGACGGCGGCACCGGCGTCCGCGCCGACGAGGGAGCGGACCCGGCCCGCGTGAGCGACGAGCGCCCGCTCAGGATCATGCGGTACGGGGCCGGCTCGCTCTGCGAGCTCGCCGACGTCTGCGCCGAGGCGGGGATCGAGCGGCCGCTGCTCGTCACCACGCGCCGCGGAGCCCGGGACGCGGGCACGCTGCCCGTCGTCGGGCTGTACGACGGGGTGCGGCCACACGTCCCGATCGAGACCGTCCGAGCGGCGGCCGGGCGTGCGACCGAGCTCGAGGCCGACGGACTGGTTGGTCTCGGCGGCGGCAGTGCGATCGACACGTGCAAGGCGGTGGTCGCGCAGCTCGCCGACACCGGCCGGGAGCCCCTACCCCGCGTCGTCGCGGTGCCGACGACGTACGCCGGCGCGGAATGGACGCCGTATTTCGGCATGCTGCTCGCACCGGGGCGGAAGGGCGGGGGTGCGGACCCGCGCGCGACCCCCGTCGCGGCGATCTACGACCCGAGCCTGACCCTCGGCCTGCCCCTCGAGGCGACCGTCGGTACGACGATGAACGCCCTCGCGCACTGTGCCGAGGCCTACTACCATCCCGCTGCGACCCGTCGAGCGCCGCGTCACGCCGACACCGGTGCGGTCGCGATCGACCATGCGCTGCCGATCGTCGTCGAGCGTCCCGACGGGATCTACGGCCGGTCGCGGCTCCTCGAGGGCGCGCACCGCGCGGCGCTCGCGCTCGCCGAGTCGGGTGTCTGCCTCGCCCACGCGATGGCCCAGGGGATCGGCGGCCGCTACGGCATCCCGCAGGGATCGGCGAACGCCGTGTGCCTTCCTGTCGCGTTGCGGTTCAACGCCGAGGCCGTCCCGGAGGCGGTCGAGCGGCTGGCGACCGCGCTGGCGACGGACGACGCGCCGGCGAGGATCGCCGAGCTCGCCGCGCTCGGCGGGTTCGGCCGCCTGCGCGACCTCGGCGTGCCGGCGGACGACCTGGACGGGCTCGCGGCGGCGATCGTCGCCAGGCGAGGCGCGCAGGTCAACCCACGGGCCGCTGCCGCCGAGGATGTCGCCGAGCTTCTGCAGACGGTCTGGTAGCTACTCGAACTGCTCTCCCTCGTCGCGCCGGTAGCCCCACCAGGCGAGCGCGAAGAACACGACCGTCCAGCCGACGAGAGCCGCGACGTGGTGCAGCGGCAGGGGACTGTCTCCGGTGGAGACGGAGTCGAGCACCTCCGCCCAGCTGCGGGTGGGCGAAAGCTGCGAGGCGATGTCCGCATCCCGGGGGAAGTCGTCCGGCGGTCGGGCCCAGAGGAACCCGACGACGATCAGGGGGATGATGACGATGTTGGCGATCGGCAGCGCAGATCGCGGTGGCAGCCAGTACCCCAGGGCGATCCCCGCGAGACCGAACGGCACGCTCCCGAGCAGCAGCGCGAGGATCAGTGCCCCGAACCGCCAGGGGGCGAATCCCGCGCCGTACGCCGCCGCGCCCACCACCATCACCACCACGACGGTCGCGACCGCAAACACGAGCGCGGACAGGATTCGCCCGGCGATGCGCGTGGTGGCCGTCGCGGGCAGCGTGCGCACGTAGCTGGCCCACGGCGTCACGCGACCCATCGCGATCCCCACGCCGAACTGGAAGAGCGAGACCGTGATCAGCGCGGTTGCGGCGAACCCCGCGACCAGCCGCTCGGGCTCGTCCTCGACGAGCTGCCGACCGAACAGCAGCATCAGCACGGCCGGCAGGGCGAGCGTCGGGATCGAGTACGGCGTGTACCTGCCGTACTCGATCGTCTCCGCCTTCGCGTACGCGAGCGCGAGCCGCACTACTCGGTCTCCCGGGTGAGCGTGACGAAGGCGTCCTCCAGGCTGACCGGAGTCACTTCGAGCTCGCGGAAGGCGACTCCCGAGCGGACGAGGTCCGCGACGAAGGCGTCGGCGTCGTCGACGTAGACGACGTGGCGATCATGGCTCGACTCGACCGACGCGACGCTCGGCAGTTGCGGCAGCTCGTCGGTGCGCACCGTGACCTTGGCGAGACCGGCGCGCGCCCGGACCTCCGCAACCGTTCCTCCGAGGATGATCCGGCCTCGCACGAGCAACACGACGCGAGAGGCGACCTCTTCGGCCTCGGCGAGTTGCTGCGTCGTCAGGAGCACGGCCCCGCCGTCGGCGGCGAACGCCGTCAGGTCGCGGAGCAGCGCTCGGCGGGCGGTCGCGTCCATGCCGGCGGTCGGCTCGTCCAGGAACAACGTCTGCGGGCTCCCCGCGAACGCCAGCGCAACCGCCAGGCGTCGCTGCTGGCCCCCCGAGAGGCCGAGCGCGACGCGGTCGGACAGCTCGCCCAGGCCGAAGCGCTCGAGGACCACGTCGGTCGAAGGTGCTTCCGGGTAGTGCGCACGGACGAAGTCGACGGCCTCGCGGACGCGGAGCGAGAGCGGGAACCCGACGTCCTGGAGCACGACGCCTACCCTGCGTCTGGCCCCCGGGTCACGAGGGTCGCGTCCGTGGAGCAAAGCCCGTCCCGCATCGGGTCGCCGCAGCCCGAGCAACAGCGAGACCGCCGTGGACTTCCCGGCGCCGTTCGGCCCGAGCAGCGCCAGGATCTCGCCGGATCGGAGCTCGAGATCGGCTCCGTCGAGGGCGCGCACCGCCCCGAACGACTTCGAGACTGCTGCGAGGCTGGCAATCGAAGCTGGCACGGCGGGCGGCGGCACACCCTGCGTGGGAACGCGACGGAGTGAGCCCGGCGATCGTACGAGGCGGCGCGCACGGGCGCTAGTGTCATTTGTGGACACGTCCATCCGGGACAGGAGCCCGGCGCCGATCAACACGTTGTACGTCGCATGGGCGCCGATCGCCGCAGCGAGGCTCCCTGTCGCGAGGTACGCGAGCCCGAACACCACGCCGGTCGCGAGGTGCTGCGCCGCACGCGCCCCGAGGCGGTTCACGTGGGCGGCGGCGAAAAGGAGCGTGCTCACGACGAGCGCTCCTGCCCTGCCGATCGGCCCCACGAGGAATCCGAGCGCGACGGCCCGCCAGACGGCCTCCTCGTGGGCGGCCTTGATCGTCAGGGCGAGGGTGCGCGCGACGAGCTGCCCGGGTGGGACGGTCGCGAGCGCCGCCGGCGAGACGCCCTTGCGAGCGAGGGTGGCGAACAGGATCGCCCCGGCGCAGATTCCGAGCGGCACCGCCGCGGGTCCGTGGTGGAACAGCGGATCGATCCGGGGGGCGACCGCGACCGCCAGCACGACCGTGGCCGTCCACCACGCGAGTCGCGCGAGCGTCACGACCCGTTCGCTCCGACGGGCAGGAGGTAGAGCGACGCCTCGTACAGCCCGTCGATCCCGAGGAACGCGTCGACCCTCCGGTCGTAGAAGCCGCCCACCGGGCAGGAGGCGAGACCAAGCGCGGTCGCGGCGAGCAGGAAGTTCTGCGCCACGTGACCGGCCTCGAGCAGCGCGAAGCGATACGCGCGCGAGCCGTACTTGAAGCGCGCGCGCCAGAAGACGGCGGAGATCATCGCGACGGCGGCGCTCGGCACCAGGAGCTCGTCGTACGGGGTCAGACCCGCGAGCTCGTCGCTCGCGAGCGGCCGAACACGCTCGAGCACGGTCCGAAGCGGGTCGAAGTGGTAGAGGGCGGCGTCCAGCCCCTCGACGCGTCGTGCCGCGACGTACAGCTCCAGCGGGTAGAGCGCACCACCCGACGGAACGGCGCGGAATGCCTGCGGCCCGGGCGCGCCGGTGACCCCGTAGCTCGCCCGGAGCAGGGTCGCGAGCTGCGCGAGCGGAAGCGACGTGTCCGCGTACTCGCGGGTCGACCGGCGTGCTCCGACGAGCGCGTCGAGGCTCTCGCGGACGGGTTCCGCCTCGGGGAGCCGCACCGCCGGCAACCCGGTTCGCCGGCGGACCGCGCGGCTCGCGCTCGCCCGGAGCTCGGGGCTGCGGGCGAGCAGAGCCCCTCCGACGGCCTGGGTGTCCACGACGTCCGGGTAGAAACGGGACTCCTCGTGGAACACCTCGGCCGGGTCGTCCGTGGCCGGAGGCCCGTCGCCGTACACGCAGGTTCCGAACAGCAGCGTCTGCGGCTCGGGAGCGCTCACGGGTACGGGTGCGGAAGCGGGTTGAGATCGTCGTACGTCAATGGCGTGTCGAGGAGGCCGGCCTCGAAGGCGGCCCGGTAGAGCCGCGCTCCTCCCCGGTACGGCGCGGCGCCGAAGACATCGAGCGCGCAGAGCTGGGGCGCCACCACCCGGGCGACCTTCATGCCGAGCTCCTCGACGTCGGGCGAGGTGACGTCGATCGCATAGGCGGAGACGCCATGTTCACCCAGCCGGCGCACGATCTCGGCGACGATCTGCCCAGGTGTGCCACCGGGAACGGGAGGCACGTCCCTCGTGCTGTGCTCGTCGCCCGAGGCCTCGAGGAACGCCAGACCTGCTGCCCGGTCGGGTGTCCCGTGGAAGAGTGTGTGATCTTCGAGCGAGCGAACGTCCTCGACGCGCTCGATCGGCGCCGGTGAGGCCGCGAGCAGGCCGCGCAGCCAGCGATGGACGGCGAACGCCTCCGCCAGGCACGTTCTCCAGGCCTCGCCCATCGTCGGTGCGCAGCCCGCTCCGATGCCGATCGCTGCCCGGTCGCCGGGCGCTGCGTGGACGACTCCGATGGCGGCCGGCACGCCGAAGAACGTGCTCGTGTCGATCGCCGCGTACCCGAGCCCGGTCGGGACGAACGCCTGCGCGTCGAGAGCTCGGATCGGCGGGTCCTCGAGCCAGGTGAGACGCGGCAGCGAGAGTCGGTTGGCCCAGACGAGCATCATCGCGTCGCGCTCGACGACCTCGAGGAGGGCGGCGAGCACCGCCTCTCCCAGCGTCGGTCCGCAGGCGAGGCCGTTGCTCGTCGGATAGCCGATCGGCGGCTCGGAGCCGGCGTAGTGGAGGTAGACGAGCTGCGCCGGGAGGAACGCCGGTCGACCGTCGACGAGCGAGAACCCCTCGACGAACGACAGCCGAGTCGAGCGTGTGAACCGCGCGAACGGAAACCCGGAAACGTGCTGCCGTTCGTGGAAGAGCGCGAACGACTCGGGCGGCACCGCACGTTCGCCGAGCTCGGCCGCCGAGGCGACCGTCAACCCGTCGGGGATGAAGGTGGCGGAGTAGCGCTCGACCGCTTCGCCGATCGAGGCGGCGCGGGCACGCCCGACGTGTGCGTGGGCGGATCCCGCGTACTCGACCGTGGCCGCTCCGGTGGTCTTCGCTGCGCTCGCGACCTGGCACGCGAACGCGTGCAGGCGGGGCTCGTCCGCAGCGACCATGATCGCGGGCGCGACGCGGACGAGACCCACCAGCGGCGAGACGGCCTGCTCCAGCCTGACGAGCGCGTCGGCGACCGGGGTCGCCGGTCCGTCGAGCAGCTCAAGCATCGAGCTCCCGGAACCACGGGCTGGGTGGCGGCGGCGGCACGCCGCAGGCCGGACAGCGGGGCACTCGGAGGACCCGATGCCGCGTGAGAGCGAGGGTGCCCCGTAGCTCCAGCGCGTAGAGGGCCCCGGGCAGCGTCGGATCGTGCGCGCCGAGCCAGCGAAGGCAGATCAGCGCGGCGAGCCCCGCCGCGATCGCGCTCGCCGGAGCGGGCATCGGCGCCCGGACAGGCCGGCTCTCGAGCAGCGTGAACTCCTCCTCGTAGCCCGAGGTCGCTCCACGCCGCAGGAGGTAGCAGGCGTGACACGCCGTCTGCCCGGGGACATGCAGCGGACCGACGGCCGCGAACCGACCGTCGCTCGGGAGCAGCGCGAGCCACGGCGTCGCATCGCTCAGACACCGCTCGTTCAGGTCTGCAAGCCGGTGCACCTCCTCGGCCGCCGGCGCGGCGACGACCAGGTCGACGGGCGGGCCGAACTCCTGGGTCGCGGCCCACGCCTCGGTCACGGCACCGGCCGATCCGAGCAGGCGCGAAACCTCGGCTCCGGCGCGCGCCGACCCGAAGATGGCGACGCGCGAGCTCGCCACTGCGGCAGACGTGGCTCCCGGCGTCGACGAGCAGACCGAGGCGACGTAGTGCGCTGCGGCGTCGCTCTCCCCCGCCGGGCCTTCGACGAGGAGGCCGTGGTCGTCGAGGAGCGCCAGGGCCTTGACGATCGGTGTTTCCGCCGCTTCGCCGAGAAGCTCCACGATCTCTCGCACCGTGTGGGTGCCGTCGAGGAGAGGCACCAGTGCCGGCAGGAGCGCCCGGACAGCGCGCCCGTTGAGCTCGACGACGTGTCCCGCGTGCTCGAACAACAGCCGATCGCGGTCCTCGACGGCGCGCCACCAGGGAGCGAGCAGGGGTCGGCGCTCGGCCTCCGCCTCGCGCCCCGGCGCCGCGTGCTCCGCCGTCGTGCTCACCAGCAGATCTGGGAACAGCAGCAGCAAAGGACGAGGTTGCAGCTGCAGTTGGCACAGCCACCGCCGGGGTCGGTGTTCGCGTACAGCGCCCCGCCGTAGCCCTTGTCGCTCGCCTCGAGGTCGAGCAGCTCCTCTGTGAGCTCGGTGAACATGTGGCCTCCTCCTTCTCGGTTTTCTCGATTGGCAACGTCTGTCGGCAGGCTATGCAAACGAGCAGCGACGGTGCAAGGGGATTTCGTGCCGACTCCGTGCCGGTTCGTCCACAGACGGGGAGAGCCCACGGGATCGCTCGGAGGCAGGATTGACCGGCTGCCGCCGCAGTCCGATGATGGGGAGATGGGCGAATACGCGCTCGTCACGGCCGCCGTCGCCTCGCTCGCCATCTCGATCGCGTCGATCCCCGAGGGTCAGCTGGCCGCCCGACTGCCGACGACGGCCGCAAAGGCGCAGAGGCTCGTGGCCCGCGACGCGCGAGCCCGGGGCACCTCGCCCGCGGAAGCCAGGACGGTGCTCGGACGCGCCCCGTACCGACGGCCGCCGCTGCGCTACCTGTTCGCGTCGGGGTGGCTCGACGGGCGGAAGGACGCGGCGTCCTGCGTCTTCGCCAAGGCGTCGGCAGCCGGCACGACCGCCCGCGTGACGGCGGCGATCCGTCGTGACCGGAGGCTCGTCGCGCGACTCGGCCGCATGCGGGTCACCCCGGCTCAGGCCGCGCGCGCGGTCGTGCGGGGCACCGCCGCGGCGTGCTGAGCCGGGCGGCTGCCCGTCAGGCGGTGTTGCGTGCGGCGGCCTTGGTCGCCGCGACGACGCGACGCATGCTCACGAGTCCAACCACCGCACCGCCGTCGTCGACGATCGGGAGGTGGCGGAAGTTGTGCTCGAGCATGATCTGAGCCGCCTCCTCCACCTCCATGTCCGCCGACGCGGTGAGCGGGTCCTCCGTCATCCACTGCCGGACACGCGCGTCGCTCGTGTGGACGCGTGCCGCCATCGCCTTGAGCATGTCTCGCTCCGTGAGGATGCCGATCAGGCGTCCGTAGTCCTTCACGACCACCGCCCCGACGTTCACGGCGCTCATGCGCTCGGCGACCTCACCGAGGGTGTCCTCGGGCGCCACGACGATGACCTCCGTGCGCATGACGTCGGCGAGGGTTGGCATGGGCGGAAGTCTAACGGCCTCGCTTTGAATAAGCAGAACTAATCCTTGTCATAAATCTTCACGCAGATTGCGCTAGGATGCGGCCCGTGTCGCGCGAGGCCACCATCGACGTGCTCGTGATCGGCAGCGGCGCGGCCGGCCTTGCCGCGTCCGTCTCGGCCTCGCGAGCCGGTGCGCGGGTGGCCCTCGCGACGAAGACGACGCTGCAGGCGAACAACTCTTCCAAGGCGCAGGGCGGGATCCAGGCGGCGTTCGGGGACGACGACTCTCCCGCACTGCATGCGGAGGACGTGCTCCGCTCGTCGCACGGCACCGCGGACCCGGAGCTGGTCGAGGTGCTCACCTCCGAGGCGCCCGGCGCGATCGCGTGGCTCGAGGGGCTCGGCTGCGGGTTCACGCGCGACAGCGCCAACGGCGGCCCGTCGGCCCGTCGGGGCGGCTACCGTCTCGCCCGCTGTGGCGGTGCGACGCGCAAACGTCTGCTGCAGGTCGGCGATCGCACGGGCCACGCGATCACAAAGGCCCTGCGCGAGCAGCACGAGGCGGGAGAGGCGGAGACGCTCGCCCACCATCGCCTCGAGGCACTCGAGCCCGCTCCCCAGGGGTGGCGTGCGGCGTTCGCCACTCCCGAGGGTCCCCGCGTCGTGCCCGCCGGGGCGGTCGTGCTCGCGTCGGGTGGGCGCTGCTACGCGGAGGCGGGGATCCGCGGGGAGCTGTCGACGAACCATCCGAACGCGACCGGCGAGACGACGCGCATCGCCTGCGACGCGGGAGCCGAGGCCCGTGACCTCGACGCGCTCCAGTACCACCCGAACGGCGGCGCCTGGCCTGCCACGATGCAGGGCTACTCGATCCCCGAGACGACGCGCTCGTACGGCGCCGTCCTGCTGAACGCGACCGGGGAGGAGTTCACGGACTCGCTCGGGCCGCGCGACGAGGTCTCGCAGGCGATCTTCGACGAGGTCGAGGCTGGACGGGGTGTCGCGACGGAGGACGGTCGCCCCGCCGTCTGGCTCGACACGACGCGGATCGCGGCCCCCGACGCGGAGGTGTCGCTGCCCTACATGCTGCGTCGGTACCGCGGTGCGGGCATCGACCCGCTCACCGAGCCGATCCTCACGTACCCGGTTCTCCACTACCAGAACGGCGGCCTCGTGATCGACACCGAGGCCGAGACGACGCTCGAGGGCGTGTACGCCTGCGGCGAGATCGCGGGCGGGACACACGGGCGGAATCGCATGATGGGCAACAGCCTGCTCGAGTGCGTCGTGTTCGGACGGCGCGCCGGCAAGGCGGCATCCGAGAAGGCGAGAAGCTGAGGAGACATGTCGACGACCACCGTTAGCCTCGACGACGCCGTCCTGGAGGCGGCCGCGCACCTCTACGTCTGGGCCCTGAAGGACATTCCCCAGGACTTGCGCGACGCGCTCGCCGCGGCACTTGACCGGGAGACATCCGTCACGGGCATCCGCGTGCTGGAGACGATCCACCGCAATGTCGAGATCGCGGACGACCAGAAGAACCTCGTCTGCCAGGACACCGGGATCGCTGTCTACTACTGCCGGGTCGGCGAGCACTTTCCACTCCATCCTGCGCGGATCTATGCCGCGCTCAAGGCGGGGACGGAGCGCGCGACGGTCGAGCATCCGCTGCGCTCGAACACGGTGCACACGCTGACCCGCGAGAACACCGGGGCCAACGTCGGGTATCGCGTGCCGATCGTCCACTGGGACTTCGTCCCGGACTGGGACGGGCTCGACGTGAAGTGCGTGCCGAAGGGCTCCGGCTCGGAGAACATGACGTTCTTGAAGATGCTCGTGCCCGCCGACGGCGTGGCGGGCATCAAGCGGTTCGTGCTCGACTCGATCGTCGACGCGGGCGGCAAGCCGTGCCCGCCGGGGATCGTCGGGATCGGGATCGGCGGCTCCGCCGACTACGCGATGCACCTCGCGAAGGAGGCGATCGCGCGGCCGGTCGGCTCGCGCAACCCCGACCCGCTCGTCGCACAGCTCGAGGACGAGCTTTTCGACCTGCTCAACGAGACGGGGATCGGCCCGATGGGGCTCGGCGGCGACGTCACCGTGCTGCAGTGCCACATCGAGCATGCGGACACGCACATGACCCTCAACCCGGTCGCGGTGAACTACCAGTGCTGGGCGGCGCGCCGCGCGTCGGCCCACATCGCGGCCGACGGCACCGTCGACTTCGACCGGGAGGCATGAGATGGCCCCTTCGCGCCAGGCGCAGCGCCGTTCTGTGGACGAGATTTGTCTCTCTCGGCACGGTTCGCTGCCGGTGAGCGGCGTAGAATCGGCAGTGAGGGTGGCGGGAGGCATCCCCACCCTGGGTGGGGGTCTGCGCGTGCACGCGGTCGCGCTTTCCGGCCCGGGCTGCAGAACGGGCACGAGTGGAGCGCCGGCCTGATGGCCACGCACGAGGTCACGTTCCCGGTCACCGATCCCGCCGAGATCGCAAAGCTCCGGGCCGGCGACGAGGTGATCGCGCAGGGCCACATCATCGGCATCCGCGACCGCACCCAGATCCGGATCTTCGATCAGGGGATCGAGCCGCCGATGGACCTCTCCGGCGCGTTCCTCCTGCACACGGCGCCCGGTGTCCGCAAGCTCGGCCCGGGCCGCTACGAGAAGGTCTGCATCGGCACGACCACCAGCGCCCGCATGGTCCGCTTCACGGAGGGCCTCGGCGCCCGCTACGGCGTCCGCGCGATCTGCGGCAAGGGCGGCTTCCCCGACGAGGCGATCGAGCCGATGCAGCGCCTCGGGATGGTCTACTTCGCGATCGTCGGCGGCGCGGCCGCGCTCGAGACGACCCAGATCGAGGAGATCGAGGAGGTCGCCTGGGAGGAGCTGATGCCCGAGTGCCTCTGGAAGTTCCGCGTCAAGGACTTCGGGCCGCTGATCGTCGGGATCGACGCCCACGGCGGCTCGCTGTACCGCGAGGTGCAGGACCGCGCCAGGACGAAGCTGGAGGAGCTCTATGCCCGAATTCAGTGACGGCTTCCTCGGGGTTCCGGCCAGGCCGGGCAAGCCCCGCGACGTCGGGATCACCCATGTGATGGACAAGGGACTCAACCTGCGCGACATCGAGGGCCTCTTCGACACCGCCGGGCAGTTCGTCGACATCGTCAAGTTCGGCTGGGGGACGAGCTACGTCACGAACAACCTCGAGAAGAAGATCGCCCTCTACCGCTCGTTCGAGACGCCGGTCGTCTGCGGCGGGACGCTGTTCGAGGCGGTCTACGGCCGCGACAGGATCGAAGAGTTCAAGCGCTGGCTCACCGACCACCGCTTCTCGCACGTCGAGATCTCCGACGGCACGCTCGAGATCCCGCGCGAGCGGAAGCTCGAGTTGATCTCCGAGTTCGCGCAGGACTTCACCGTGCTGTCGGAGGTCGGCTCGAAGGACTCCGACGTCGTGTACGCGCCGTACCAGTGGGTCGAGTGGATCAAGGAGGAGCTCGCCGCAGGAGCCTGGAAGGTGATCACGGAGGGCCGCGAGGGAGGGACGGCCGGGATCTTCCGCTCCGACGGCGACATGCGCACCGGCCTGATCGACGAGATCGCACACGAGGTCTCGATCGACGACGTGCTGTTCGAGGCGCCGACGAAGTCGTCCCAGGCCTGGTTCGTGAAGCACTTCGGGCCGAACGTCAACCTCGGCAACATCCCGCCGGACGAGGTGGTCGCGCTCGAGACCCTCCGGCTCGGGCTCCGCGGCGACACGCTCGTCGAGGTGCTGCTGGCGGCACCGGCGGAACGTGAGGATGACCCCGCGCCCCTTCCCTAGCCTGCGCCGAGGCGCAGGGGTCTGAGATGGACTGGAAGCTCTCCCTCGCCGGGCTCCTGATCGGGCTGCTCGTGGGCGTGACGGGGATGGGCGGCGGCTCGCTGATGACGCCGCTACTCGTCCTCTTCTTCGGCTTCCAGCCGTCGGTGGCGATCGGGACGGACACCGTGCACGGTGCGATCTTCAAGTCCTTCGGCGCGGTGCAGCACCGCCATCTCGGGCACGTGCACGCCCGCCTGACCGCCTGGATGCTGCTCGGCTCCGCGCCGTTCTCGGTACTCGGCGTCGCGCTCTCCTGGTGGCTGAAGCGCGAGTACGGCGACGGCTACGAGGACACCGCACGGCAGATCCTCGGCGTCGCGCTCCTCCTCTGCGGGCTCGCGTTTCTCGTGAAGGCGTACCTGCACTCCGCCCCCGAGGACAAGCCCTTCCTGCTGCAGCGGCGCGACCGTCTGATCGCGGTCGCGACGGGCGTCGTGGGCGGCTTCGTCGTCGGCCTCACGTCGGTCGGGAGCGGCACGGTCTTCGGCCTCGTCATGCTGATCGCGTTCCCGCTGACGGCGGCGAAGATCGTCGGCACGGACATCTTCCACGCGGCCGTGCTGCTCGGGGTTGCCGGAGTCGCTCAGCTGGCGGCGGGGCACGTCGACCTCGGTGCGACCGGTTGGCTGTTGATCGGCTCGGTGCCCGGGGTGCTGATCGGAGGGCGCCTGACGGTGAGGCTGCCGGACCGCGCCCTGAGGATCGCGCTCGCGTCGACCTTGACCCTCGCCGGGGTGAAGCTCGTCGACCCGCCCGGGTCGGACGCGATCGTCGCCGTGGGTGCCGGCCTCGCCGCGCTCTTCGCACTCGTGCAGGCGGCACGCTGGCTGGCGGGCCGCAGCTCTGCGTCCGCTCCCGACCTGCCCTAGCGAATAGCTAGGCGACGTCCGGTGGCAGCGGGCAGGAGACGAACCTCCGCCCGGTGAGCCTGTACCCGACCTTGTACGCGGTGCAGCCGGCGCAGAAGCCGGTCCCCGCCGCGAGCAGCGCCAGAGCGGCGACCAGCAGGCCAAGCCCCGCACCGAGCACCTCCAGGCCGGCGGCGGACACCAGCGTCGCGGCGCCGAGAACGCCCAGCCCTACCATGTTCGCGAAGCGCGGCGGGCGCGAGTCCTCCAGCCGTCCCTCGCCGAGCCGCGGCTGGACCAGCTCGAAGTACGCCACGCAGGCCACGCACCACCGGCGCCCGAGCGTCAGGCCCAGGGCGAGCTGGAGCGCGAGCAGCCCATAGAGCCACCACCAGCCGCCCAGGACGGCGAGCAGCGCGACGCCGCCCACGACCGCCTGGTTCACGCGTGGCGCGCGCTCGTCGATCACGTTGGTGTCCCGGTACGGATCGGCCCGACGCTTCATTTCGGGAAGTATCGCAGAGCCTAGACTGCGCCGGTGGCCGCCGACCCGCCGGTGATCGTGCTCGGCGTCCGGCGCTCGGGCACCACCCTGCTGCGCGTGATGCTCGACCGCAGCCCCGGGCTGGCGGTCCCCGACGAGTCGTACTTCGTCCCCCAGCTCGCGCGACGACATCCCACCCCGGTCGATCCGGTCGCGTTCGTCGACGACCTCCGCCGCCTGCCGAGCCTCGTCGAGTGGGGGCTCTCGCCGACCGCCGTCCGCTCACGGCTCCGACCGGGCATGGCGACGGGCGCCGCGATTGCCGCGATCTTCGAGGCGTACGCCGCCGTGCGCGGCAAGCCGCGCTGGGGGGACAAGACGCCGCTCTACATGCAGTACCTCGGCCCGCTCGAGCGCCTCTTCCCGACTGCGCTCTACGTCCACCTCATCAGGGACGGGCGTGACGCGGCGCTCTCGTTCCTCTCCGTGCCGGGCGGTGTCGTCACCGAGGGGTGGGGGCACCCGCGCGACGCGGCGGGGTTCGCGTGCCAGTGGGCGACCGAGGTGAGGGCGGCGCGCCGCCTCGGGGCCCGGCTGGGCCCCGGGCGGTACGTGGAGTTGCGCTACGAGTCGCTCGTCGCCGCCCCGGCCGAGGAGCTACGTCGCGTATGCGCGTTCGCCGGGCTCGCGTACGACGACGCGATGCTCGACTACGTCGGCCGGACGGACTCCGCGCGCAAGGCGCACCAGCAGCGCCTCAACGAGCCGCCACGGCAGGGCGTGCGCGACTGGCGCACCGAGCTGGATCCCGCCGAGCGCAGGAGGTTCGAGGCGGTCGCGGGGGACCTGCTCGGCGAGCTCGGGTACGAGACGGGCGACCGGCGCACCGCGCACGCGCGGCTCGCGTCCTACCGGCTCCGGACGGCCGCGTGGCGTGGAGTCGGGGCGGCCATGCAGCGCTCGAGGCTCTGGGCGCGCCGCCACCCACCGCTGCAGTGAGGGCGCCACGACGTTTTGACATCCCGGCGCCGGGTACCCATCGAGAGGGCGAACCGACCAGAGGCCGCGAAGAGGAGGACTGGATTCGATGGGTACGACCGTTGCCGACTACGTGCTCGAGCGTCTGCGTCGCTGGGACGTGCACAGGATCTTCGGATTCCCCGGAGACGGGATCAACGGGTTCCTGGGGGCGCTCGACCGTGCCGACGGCGACCCACAGTTCGTCCAGGCGCGACACGAGGAGATGTCGGCGTTCATGGCCTGCGGCCACGCGAAGTTCACGGGAGAGCTCGGTGTGTGCATCGCGACCTCGGGCCCCGGGGCGATCCACCTGCTGAACGGGCTGTACGACGCCAAGCTCGACCACCAGCCGGTGCTCGCGATCGTCGGGCAGCAGCGGCGCATGTCGCTCGGCGCGCACTACCAGCAGGAGGTCGACCTCGACGCGCTCTTCAAGGACGTCTCCGAGTACGTCCAGGTCTGCATGGACCCGGCGCAGGCCCGCCACCTCGTCGACCGCGCCGTGCGCACGGCGCTCGCCGAGCGGACCGTGGCGACGCTCGTCTTCCCGAACGACGTCCAGGAGCTGGACGCCGTGGAATCCCCGCCCCGCAGCCACGGCGCAGTGTTCTCGAGCGTCGGCTACCACACGCCCAGGATCGTCCCCTACCGGGAGGACCTCGAGCGGGCTGCGGACGTCCTCAACGCAGGGGAGAAGGTCGCGATGCTCGTCGGCCAGGGCGCGCAGGGCGCCGCCGACGAGGTCGTCGAGACCGCCGAGATGCTCGGCGCGGGAGTCGCCAAGGCCTTGCTCGGCAGGGCCGCTCTCCCCGACGACCTCCCGTTCGTGACGGGCCCGATCGGGCTGCTGGGGTCACGTCCGAGCTTCGAGCTGATGGAGGGCTGCGACACCCTGCTGCTGGTCGGCACGAGCTTCCCGTACTCGGAGTGGCTGCCGAGCGAGGGGCAGGCCCGCGGCGTCCAGATCGACATCGACGCGCGCATGATCGGGCTGCGCTACCCGATGGACGTGCACCTCGTGGGCGACGCGCGCGAGACGCTCTCCTCGCTGATCCCGCTGCTCGAGCGCAAGGAGGACCGCGCGTGGCGCGAGCAGATCGAGGAGAACGTCGAGGACTGGTGGCGACTCATGGAGGAGCGGGCGATGGCGGACGCCGACCCGATCAACCCGCAGCGCGTCATGTGGGAACTGAACAGCCGGCTGCCGGACGACGTGATCCTCACCGCGGACTCGGGCTCGTCCACGAACTGGTGGGCGCGGCAGCTGCGACTGCGCCGCGGGATGATGGCCTCGCTCTCCGGCACGCTCGCGACGATGGGGCCCGGGGTGCCCTACGCGATCGCCGCCAAGATGGCGCACCCGAACCGCCCGGTGATCGCGATGGTGGGGGACGGCGCCTTCCAGATGAACGGCATGAACGAGCTGCTGACCGTCGCGAAGTACCGGCACCTGTGGCCCGACCAGCGCCTCGTGTTCTGCGTCTTCAACAACCAGGACCTGAACCAGGTCACGTGGGAGCAGCGCGTGCTCGCCGGGGACCCGAAGTACGAGGGGTCGCAGACGATCCCCGACTTCCACGCGGCGAGCTACGCGGATCTCGTCGGCCTGCACGGCATCAAGGTGGAAGAGCCCGAGCGGATCGGGAGCGCCTGGGACGAGGCGCTCTCCGCCGACCGCCCGACGCTGATCGAGGTGGTCGTCGACCCCGAGATCGCGCCGCTGCCGCCGCACATCACGTTCGAGCAGGCGACGGCGATGGCCTCCGCCATGGTCAAGGGCGACCCGGACGCGATGGACGCGATGACGAAGTCGTTGCGCGGGAAGCTCCTGGAGTTCCTCCCGGGCCGCTGACGCGTGGCGATCGCACTCGCGCTCACGAGGACGCCGGTCGACGAGGTCGAGGTCACGGCCTACACCGTCCCGACGGACGAGCCTGAGTCCGACGGCACCCTCGCCTGGACGTCGACCACGATCGTCGTGGTGGAGTGCCGCGCGGGCGGCGAGGCGGGACTCGGCTACACGTACGGAGACGTCGCCACCGCGCGGCTCGTCGACTCGCTGCTCGCCGGCGTGGTCGTCGACTTGGACGCGCTCGAGGTCGGCGCCGCCTGGGAGGCAATGGTCGGCCGGCTCCGCAACGCGGGTCGGCCCGGTCTCGGCTTCATGGCGGTCGCCGCGGTCGACATCGCGCTCTGGGACCTGAAGGCCCGGCTCCTCGGGCTGCCGCTGACGACGCTGCTCGACGCCCGGCACGACGCGGTCCCCGTCTACGGCAGCGGCGGGTTCACGTCCTACTCGCCCGAGCGTCTGGCGGCGCAGCTCGCGGGCTGGGTCGAGGAGGGAATCCCGAGCGTGAAGATGAAGATCGGCCGCCGACCGGAGGAGGACGCCGCACGACTGCGCACCGCACGCGAGGCGATCGGGCCGGACGCCGCGCTCTTCGTCGACGCGAACGGCGCCTACACGCGCAAGCAGGCGCTCGAGTGGGCGGAGCGCCTGCGGGGGGAGTGGGACGTCACCTGGCTCGAGGAGCCGGTCTCGTCCGAGGACCTCGACGGGCTGCGGCTGATCCGCGACCGTGCACCGGGGGGCCTCGAGGTGGCCGCCGGGGAGTACGGCTCCACGATCGCCGACTTTCGCCGCCTGCTCGAGGCGGGTGCCGTCGACTGCCTCCAGGCCGACGTCACGCGGTGCGGCGGCGTCACCGGCCTGCTCGCCCTCGCGGGACTCGCCGACGGGTTCGGCATCGACGTCTCGGCCCACACCGCACCGGCCGTGTCCGCGCATGCGTTCGCCGCCGTGCGCCGGCTCCGCCACCTCGAGTACTTCCACGACCACGTGCGCGTCGAGTCCCTGCTCTTCGACGGGGCGCCTGCGCCCGAGGAGGGCGCGCTGCGCCCGGACCGCTCCCGGCCGGGCCTCGGGCTCGAGCTGAAGCGCGGCGACGCGGAGCCGTTCCTCGTCCACCAGGGCCACGTCTCGTGAGGGGCCTCCACCTGGCCGCACCGGCGCGACGGACACGAGTGCCGGCGAAGACCGAGCCCGCCTACCGCGGAGCTCCGCGCGGCGATGTCGAGGTCGACGTGCGCGCCCTAGCCCGGCGCCTCAGCCGGGACGTTCGGGGTGAGGTCCGGTTCGGGGCGGAGAGCCGGGCCCTGTACGCGACGGACGCCTCGAACTTCCGGCAGGTCCCGATCGGCGTGGTGGTTCCGCGCACGATCGAGGACGTGGTCGCGACCCACGCCGCGTGCCGCGACGCCGGCGCTCCCATCACCTGTCGCGGCGCCGGCACCAGCCTCTCAGGCGAGACCGTCAACGTGGCGGTGATCGTCGACTTCTCCAAGTACCTGCGCGGGATCCTCGAGATCGATCCGGACCGGCGGCTCGCGCGGGTCGAGCCAGGGGCGATCAACGAGGAGGTCAACCACGCAACCGGCCCGCACGGGCTCGTCTTCGGGCCCGACCCGTCGACCCACGCCTACTGCACGATCGGCGGCAACATCGGCAACAACTCGTGCGGTGTCCATTCCGTGCAGGCGCAGCTCGAGGGAGACGGCGCGCGCACCTCCGACAACGTCCACGCGCTCGAGATCCTGACCTATGACGGCGCGCGGTTCGCCGTCGGCTGCGGCGAGGAGGACGAGCTCGACGCGATCGTCGCCGCGGGCGGGCGGCGCGGCGAGATCTACGGGCGGCTCCGCGACCTGCGCAACCGCTACGCCGACGAGATCCGCGACCGGTTCGTCGACATCCCCCGCCGGGTCTCGGGCTACAACCTCGACGAGCTCCTGCCGGAGAAGGGCTTCAACGTGGCCCGGGCACTCGCGGGCACCGAGGGGACGTGCGCGACGGTGCTCGAGGCGACGCTCAACCTCGTCCCGAATCCCCCCGAGCGCGTGTTGCTCGTGATCGCCTACGACGACATCTGCAGCGCGGGCGACCACTGCGCGGAGATCATGACGCACCGGCCGATGGGCCTCGAGGCGATCGACCACCGGCTGTTCCTCAACGAGCAGCGCCTCCACCTGCACACGCGGGAGCTGGGCCTCCTGCCCGAGGGGGGCGCCTGGCTGCTGGCAGAGTTCGGGGCCGAGACGCGGGCCGAGGCCGAGGCGCGGGCACGAGAGGTCTGCGCCGCCCTCGAGCACGACCCGATAAAGCCCGACGCGATGAAGGTGCTCGCCGAGCCCTCCGAGCAGCAGGCGGTGTGGGCCGTCCGGGAGGCGGGGCTCGGCGCGACGGCGTTCCCGCCCGACCGCTCCGGGGAGCACTGGCCCGGCTGGGAGGACTCGGCCGTGCCGCCCGAGCGCGTCGGCGACTACGCCCGCGACCTCCAGGGCCTCTACCGCGAGTACGGCTACGTCGGCGCCATGTACGGGCACTTCGGCCAGGGCTGCATCCACTCGCGCATCGACTTCGACCTCCGCACCGCGGCGGGCATCCAGCGCTACCGATCGTTCCTCGAGGCCGCCGCCGACCTCGTCGTCTCGTACGGCGGGTCGCTCTCCGGGGAGCACGGTGACGGGCAGCAGCGGGCCGAGCTCCTGCCGCGGATGTTCGGCGAGCGCCTCGTGGAGGCGTTCCGCGAGTTCAAGCGGATCTGGGACCCGGACTGGAAGATGAACCCCGGCAAGGTCGTCGACCCCTACCGGTTCGACGAGAACCTCAAGCTCGGGACGGACTACAACCCCCCGCGCACGGAGACCGCGTTCGCCTACCCGGACGACGACGGGGACTTCGCCCACGCCGCGCTCCGCTGCGTCGGCGTCGGCAAGTGTCGGATCCCGACCGGCGCCGGCGTGATGTGCCCCAGCTACATCGTCACCCAGGAGGAGACGCACACGACGCGCGGGAGGGCCCGGCTCCTGTTCGAGATGCTCCAGGGGGAGGTGGTCGAGGACGGCTGGCGGAGCGAGGAGGTGTTCGAGGCGCTCGACCTCTGCCTCGCCTGCAAGGGCTGTACGAACGACTGCCCGGTGAACGTCGACATGCCGACGTACAAAGCCGAGTTCCTGCACCACCACTACCGGGGCAGGCTGCGCCCCCGCCATGCGTACGCCTTCGGGCTGATCGACCGGGCCGCGCGGCTCGGCTCCCTCGTCCCCGAGGTGACGAACCTCGCCACCGGCCTGCCTCCGTTCTCCCGGCTCGCGAAGCTCGCGGCGGGCATCGCGCCCGAGCGGGACATCCCCCGCTTCGCGCCGACGACGCTCCGGGCGTGGTACCGGCAGCGCGGCGGGCCGCACGTCGAGTCGGGCCGCCGCGTCATGCTCTGGGCGGACACCTTCACGAACTACTTCCACACGGACGTCGGGGTCGCCGCGGTCGAGGCGCTCGAGGCGGCCGGGTACCGCGTCGAGCTCCCCGCCCGGAACCTGTGCTGCGGGCGGCCCCTCTACGACTACGGGTTCCTCGACCGGGCCCGCACGTACCTCGAACGGGTCCTCGACGAGCTGCGACCCGAGATCCGCGCCGGCGTGCCGCTGGTCGGAATCGAGCCGAGCTGCCTCGCGACCTTCAAGGACGAGCTGCCGAAGCTCATGCCCCACGACGACGACGCCCGCAGGCTCGCGCAGCAGGCCAGGCACTTCGGCGAGTTCCTGGAGGACGAGGGGGTCGAGCTGCCCCGTCTCGACCGGCCCGCGCTCGTGTGGGGCCACTGCCACCACAAGGCGACCGGCGGGATGGAGCCGGAGCACGCCCTTCTCCGTCGCATGGGGGTCGACGTGCGTCCGGTCGAGGGCGGCTGCTGCGGGCTCGCGGGCTCCTTCGGCTTCGAGGCCGGCCACTACGACATTTCCCTCGCGGCCGGCGAGCACGCGCTGCTGCCCGCCGTCCGCGACGCGCCGCAGGACACTCTCGTCGTCGCGAACGGCTTCTCGTGCCGCACCCAGATCGAGCAGGCCGGCACCGGCCGGCGGGCGCTGCACCTCGCCGAGGTGATCGCGCTCGCGCGCGAGCGCGACGCGGGCGTCCGGCAGGCGACGCCTGCGGAGGCCGGCTGGGGCGACCGTCGCCCGCGCCCCACTGCAGCCCGTCGCCTGGGCCGGGTCGCCGCCGCCGCCGTGACGACGGGTCTCGCGGCAGCGGGCGTCGTGACCGCAGTCCGCCGGGGCCGCGGACGTTTTCGGCCCACGTAACCGGGTAGGAACGACGTGATGCCGGAGCGGCGCGTGATCGTGGTGACCGGGGCGACCTCGGGCGTAGGACGGGCGACCGCCTGTGCCTTCGCCCACGAGGGAGCCGCGGTGGCGCTGCTGGCCCGGGGAGAGGAGGGGCTCGCCGCGGCTCGCAGGGACGTCGAGGCGGCAGGCGGCACTGCGCTCGCGCTCTCCGTCGACGTCGCCGACCACGAGCAGGTGGACGCGGCCGCGGAGCGCGTCGAGCAGGAGCTCGGGCCCATCGACGTGTGGGTCAACAACGCGATGACGACGGTATTCGCCGAGTTCGCCGACATCGAACCGGACGAGTTCCGGCGGGCGACGGAGGTGACCTACCTCGGCAGCGTGTGGGGCGCCCGCGCCGCCCTGCGCCGCATGCTGCCGCGGGACCGCGGCACGATCGTGCAGGTCGGCTCGGCGCTCGCGTTCCGCGGGATCCCACTGCAGTCGACGTACTGCGGGGCGAAGCACGCGCTCCAGGGCTTCGTCGAGGCGCTCCGCTGCGAGCTCCGCCACCGCCGCAGCAACGTGCGTGTCACGGCCGTGCACCTGCCGGGCCTGAACACGCCCCAGTTCGACCGCTGCCGGTCGAAGATGCCCCGCCATGCGCAGCCCGTCCCGCCCGTGTTCCAGCCCGAGCTCGCCGCGGACGCGATCGTCTGGGCGAGCCGCCACGACCGGCGCGCCGTCTACGTGGGGTCCTCGACCGTCGCGACGATCCTCGCGAACAGGCTCGCCCCGTCGCTCGTCGAGTGGTACCTCGCCAAGACGGGGTACGGCAGCCAGCAGACCGACGAGCGCGAGCCGGGCGAGCGGCCGGGCAACCTCTTCGAGCCACTGCCCGGCGACCCCGGGATGCACGGCCCCTTCGACTCCGAGGCCCACGCGCACAGCGTGCAGCTGGCGGCGACGAAGCATCGTCTGGTGTCGGGCGCGCTCGGCGTCGGAGCGGGGCTGGCGGTCGGCGGGCTGATCGGTGCGCTCGAGCGACGAAACGGCAACGGGGGCGGCCGGCTCCGGCACCTCGCCGCCACCGTGGCGGGACGCGGATGAAGGCAAAGCTGCTCGACGACACGGGCTCGAAGACCTACGCGCTCGTCTTCGAGCTCGGGGACGAGGTGATGGAGGAGCTGCAGCGCTTCGCCGAGGAGCATCGGCTGGACGGCGCCCACTTCACCGCGATCGGCGCGTTCAGCGACGCGACGCTCGGCTACTTCGACTGGGAGCGCAAGGAGTACAGGGAGAACGCTGTGCCCGAGCAGGTCGAGGTGCTCACGCTGGCCGGCGACGTCGCAGTGGACGACGGCCGGCCGTCGGTGCACGCGCACGTCGTGCTCGGGCGCTCCGACGGCGCGGCGGTCGGTGGGCACCTGCTCGCCGCGCACGTCCGGCCGACCCTCGAGCTGATCCTGACGGAGACCCCGGCGCACCTGAGGAAGCGGCACGACGCCGCGAGCGGCCTCGCGCTGATCGACCCGACCGCGTGACCCGCTCGCTCGCCGCCGTTTCCCTCCGAGGGCGCCCGGGTAGACCATTCCATGTGGCGACTCGCGAGGCCCGTCACCCGTCCATGTCCGACGCCCCAGCGCCGCTCAAGCGGGGCGTGGTGACCGCGCTCGTGCTCGGCGCCGTGCTCGCCCGTATCGCCGCCGTCTGGTCGTCGCGTGACTAGCGTCGCGCCCGGCACCGGCTCGTTCACGGGTGCGGCCCGCGAGCTGGCGGAGCACACCCGACGGATCGCCGGGCTCGAGCTCCAGCTCGCGCTGGCGGAGACGCGCACGAAGGCGCGGCGCCTCGCCCTCGCGGCCGCGGTCGGTCTGCTCGGTCTGGCCCTGCTCGCCGCCGGCGGCGCGTTCCTGCTGGCCGCCGTCGCCGCGGCGCTCGCACTCGTGCTGCCCACCTGGGCCGCGCTGCTGATCGTGGCCGGCGTGCTCGTTGCCGTTGCGGCTCTGCTCGTCGGCATCGCGGCGTCCGAGCTGTCCCGCTCGTCGACACCGCTTCCCACGGCTGCGATCGAGGAGGCGCAGGACGTGCTCGGCGTCGTCACTGGCAATGGCAGCCGCTGAGACCGACGGCCGCATCGGGGAGCTCCGCCGTGAGCTCGCACGGGAGCGGGAGCGCCTCGCCGCCGCGGTCGGAGACCTCGAGCGCTCCGTGGCGCTCGGCTCGCGCCTCGGGGCGCATCGCCGGGCGATCGTCGGCGGCGCCTTCGTGACGTCGTTCGTGCTCGCCGGCGGGCTCTCCGCGCTCGCCCGCGCGATGCTCCGGCGGAGCCGTCGCGAACGTGTGCTCCTCGCGGTCGGGGGTCTCGCACTCGTCCGCCGCGGGCGCTGAAGGGGACGCCTATCGCCGCTCCGCCCCCGGACGGGCGGCAGGCGGCCGCCCGTAGCGGGCGGAACGGGCGGCGACGCGCGCGCTCGAGCCCCGCTCGAGCAGCTCCTGCCGCTGCTCGTCCTCGCGGAGGAGCGCGAGGAAGGCCCAGACGAAGGCGACCATCATCACCACCGTCGCCTCGGCGAGCATGATCGCGCCGCCGAGCGCCTGGTCGGTGCGGGGCGAGATGCCCTCGAGCGGAGCGCCGGAGACATACGTCTCGTAGAAGGCCCGGCCCGACCAGAGGAAGACGCTCGCCAGCACGAGCTGCGCGACCTGTGCCGCACCGAGGTAACCGACCTTCCAGCCGGCCGTGAACCACGCGGGCCCCGGCAGCGCCTCCAGCAGGGCGCCCCAGAGGACCAACCCCGCAACGAGGAAGCAGCCGTGCTCGAGCGCGTGCACGGCGTCGTGGTGCAGGGCCGCCTCGTAGGGGCCGGGAAGGTGCCAGGCGTACAGGTTCCCGCACCAGAGCGAGAGGGCGACCGCGGGGTGGAGCAGCGCCCGCAGGCGAACGCCCCCGCCGACGGCGAGCAGAGGCCGGAGCACGGGTCCGGTGACCCCCAGCACGAGACAGACGGCCGCGACGTCGCCGATCGCCAGATGCTGGGCCATGTGGGCCGAGAACAGCCGCTGCTCGCCGAGCGTGTCGAGCGGCGAGCAGAGTGCCGCGACCAGCACGGCGAGCCCGGCGCTGAAGGCAACGACGCGGGCGGGATGGGTGCGCCGGCCCCGGCGCGCGAGCGTCCTCACGCGGAGCGAGTAGGCCACCGCGACGACGAGGAGCGCGGCGAGCTGGAGGGGATCGAACGACCACGCGCCCGCGGCGTCGGCGAGCGGCGGGAGGCTCACGCCGCACCCTCGAGCAGGACGAGGCCGATCTCGCCTCCGCCGTGACGTGCGTCGGCCCAGGCGGGTCTGCGCTGCTGCACGACTCCGTCCTTCCCGGCCGCCGACGGGCGGAAACGCGAGGCGTTTCGACGTGGCGGCGACCGGGTAGAGGCGTCAGGTGGACGTGTTTGGCGGGCCGTACGGAGTGAGCGTCCCCGAGGCTCGCGTCCAGCGACGATCGTCGGCGACGGGATAGCGGTCTGGCCGGCGGCGACCAAAGGTGCCGGGTGCGGAGCTCGACGGTCACGGGCGGCAGGCGGCCGCGGGGCGCAGGCGTCGTCGCGGGACTCGTCGTCGCCGCCGCCGTCCTCGCGTCGACGGGCTGCGGAGGCGATCAGTCGGCGCTCGACCCAGCGAGCGGCCCGGCGCGCACGATCGCCGGCCTCTGGTGGTGGATGCTCGGGGGCGCGCTGGTGGTCTTCGCGGGCGCGGTCGGGCTACTCGTGCTCGCCTGGCGGGGCCGCCGAGCCGACGGCTTCCCGCTCTTCGGCCGGAACGAGAAGCTCGCGACGTTGCTCGTGGTCGCCTTCGGGGTCGCGATCCCGCTGATCACGCTCACGGTGCTCTTCACCGCGTCCAACGTCGTCCTGATCTCGAAGACGGACGCACCCGACCCGAGCTCGACGGCGATGACGATCGAGGTCGTGGGCCACCAGTGGTTCTGGGAGGTCCGCTACCCGGGCACACCTGCCGTCACCGCGAACGAGATCCACATCCCGGTCGGCACGCGGGTCGATCTCGAGCTCCGCACCGCCGACGTGATCCACAGCTTCTGGGTGCCCCGCCTGAACCGGAAGGCGGACCTGATCCCGGGCCGGACGAACCGGATCCTGCTCGTCGCCGATCGGCCGGGCGTCTACCGCGGGCAGTGCGCCGAGTTCTGCGGCCTACAGCACGCGCACATGGGCTTCTACGTCTTCGCCGACAGCCCGCCGCGGTTCCGCGCCTGGCTGGCGTCCGAGTCCAGGCCGCGCTCCGCGCCGGCGACGCCCGCGAGACGGCGCGGGGAGCAGGTCTTCCTCACGCAGGCATGCGCGAGCTGCCACACGATCCGCGGCACCTCGGCGAGCGGGACGGTGGGGCCCGACCTCACCCACGTCGCGTCGCGGACGACCCTCGCCGCCCTGACGTTGCCTAACAACCCCGGTCAGCTCGCGGCCTGGGTGGCCGACCCCCAGCACGCGAAGCCGGGCAACCTCATGCCCGTCGTCCCGCTGCAGGGTGCGCAGCTCGCCGATCTCGTCGCGTACCTGGAGGGCCTCGACTAGCCGTGGCCGTCGACGTCCTCTCCCCGGACGCGCGCCGGAGCGTCGAGCGCCTCGAGCGGGTGTGGCGGGAGCCGAGCGGGCTGGTCGGCTGGCTGACGACGACCGACCACAAGCGGATCGGGATCCTCTACTTCTTCACGTCGCTCGCCTTCCTCGGGGCGGGAGGCGTCGAGGCGCTCCTCATCAGGACCCAGCTGATCGGGCCGGATCAGGACGTGGTCTCCCCGGAGACGTTCTCGCAGCTGATGACCATGCACGGGGTGACGATGATCTTCCTCTTCGTCATCCCGATGTCGATCGGCGCGTTCGGGAACTACCTCCTCCCACTGATGATCGGGGCGCGGGACATGGCCTTCCCGCGCCTGAACGCGGTCTCCTACTGGATCTACCTCGCGGCCGGGCTCTTCCTCTACACCGGGCTCTTCACCGGCAACGGGCCCGACGCCGGCTGGTTCGACTACGTCCCACTCGCGTCCCGCGAGTTCAGTCCCGGCCCGAACATCGACTTCTACGCGCTCGGGCTCGTGTTCGCGAGCGTGGCGACGACCGCCTCCGCGGTCAACGTGATCGTGACGATCCTCAGGTTGCGGGCGCCGGGCATGGCGATCAACCGCATGCCCCTGTTCTGCTACGCGATGCTCGCGGCGAACGGCGCGCTCGTGTTCGCGCTGCCGCCGCTCTCGGCGGGGCTCCTCCTGCTCGAGCTCGACCGGCTGCTCGGGATGCGCTTCTTCGACGTCGCGGCCGGGGGCGACACGCTCCTCTGGCAGCACCTGTTCTGGATCTTCGGGCATCCCGAGGTCTACATCATCGTGCTCCCCGCGTTCGGGATCGCGACGTCGATCATCCCGACCTTCGCGCGCCGGCGGATGGTCGCCTTTCCGCTCGTCGCGCTGTCGGAGCTGCTCGTGGCGTTCATCGGCTTCGGCGTGTGGGCGCACCACATGTTCGCCGTCGGCCTGCCGACCGTGAACGCCGTCTACTACGCGGCGGCCAGCCTCGTGATCGTGATCCCGAGCGCGGTGCAGCTGTTCGCCTGGCTCACGACGCTCGTGACCGGCACGCCGCGCTTCGCCACGCCGCTCCTCTGGATCGTCGGCTTCATCGTGTTCTTCATCGTCGGCGGGCTCTCCGGGATCATGTTCGCCGCGATCCCGTTCGACCAGCAGGCGACGGACACGTACTTCGTCGTCGCCCACTTCCACTTCGTGATCTTCGGGGCGGCGGTGTTCCCGCTCTTCGGCGGGATGTACTACTGGTTTCCGAAGGTCACGGGGCGCATGTACCACGAGGGCGTCGGGAAGGCGAGCTTCTGGCTCACGTTCGCCGGGACCGCGGTCACGTTCTTCCCGATGCACGTCGTCGGCCTGCTCGGGATGCCGCGACGCAACTACACGTACCCCTCCGGGCTGGGCTGGGGCCCCTACAACCTGATCGAGTCCCTCGGCTCGTACCTTCTCGCAGCCGGGCTCCTGCTCGTAATGGCCAACCTCGCGGTGAGCCGCTTCCGCGGCGCGCCGGCCGGCAACGACCCGTGGGGCGGGGACACGCTCGAGTGGGTGACGACCTCACCGCCCCCCGCGTACAACTTCGCGGTCACGCCGACCGTGTCGAGTGCGTACGCCGCCTGGGACACGGAGGACCGCGAGCGCGACGCGCGACGCCTGCAGCGAGGCGAGCGGACGCTCGACGGGAGTCACGAGACGCAGGCGACGTCGGTGCTCGATGGCGATCCGGAGGAGATCCTGCACATGCCCGCCGGGTCCTGGCTGCCCATCCTCGTCGCGGTCGTGCTGGCGGCGGTGTTCGCGATGCTGCTCACCCAGCACTTCGTCGTCGCGGGTGTCTTCGCACTGGGTGTCGCCGCCGTCGTGGCCGTCTGGCACCTCGAGGAGCCGGAGGATCCCGAGCCGGCCTTCGCGCTCGGGGAGAGGGGGGAGCGGTGAGCGGGGTGCCGGCGGCGGAACGCGCGGGCGTTCGCCGGGGCGCGAACCGGGCGCTGCGCGAGCCGTGGTCGAACGGGATGTGGGGAATGGCGCTCTTCCTCGCCTCGGAGGCGGCGCTGTTCGGCGTGCTGATCGCGAGCTACTTCTACCTGCGCTTCGATGCCGAGCGATGGCCACCGGCGGGCGTCGCCGAGCCCCGTCTCCTCGTGCCGCTGCTCCTCGTGGCGCTCCTCCTCGCAACGGCCGTCCCGATGGTGCTCGCGGCGGCGAGCGCGAGGAGCGACCTGCGCGGGGCGACCGTCCGCTGGCTCGCGGTCGCGCTCGTGCTCCAGGCGGCGTACCTCGTGCTCGCCCTCCTCCTCTTCCGAGATGACCTGCAGGACCTGTCCCCGCGGGACAGTGCCTACGCGTCCGCGTACTTCACGCTGCTCGGCCTCCACCACGCGCACGTCGCGCTCGGGCTGCTGCTCGTCGCCTTCGTGCTCGCGCGGACGTCGAGGGGCCTCACCGCGTACCGGGTGCGCGGGGTGCAGGCGGTCGCCCTCTACTGGCTCGTGGTCGCCGCGCTCGGCGTTGCCGTGACGATCACCGTCGTCTCCCCGTCGTTGTGACCGGTCGCGCACCCATGACGGGCCTCGTCGCCTGGTACGGCGTCCTCGGCGCCCCGGCCGCCTGGGCGCTCTCGCTCCTCGTCGGCGTCGAGGTCACCGACGCCGCGTGCAGTCGCGTGGGCGCGCCGGGCTCGCTGGACACCTGGGCGCTCGGGATCACCGTCGTCGCGGGGCTCGCCGCGGCCGGGGCGGAGGCCGCGGCGATCGTCACGTATCGGGCGACGCGCGACTCCGGGAAGGAGCTTCCGGCCGCGCGGATCCACTTCCTCTCGGTGATCGGGATCGCGGTCGGCGTGCTGTTCCTCGTCCTCATCCTGATGAGCGGGCTCGGCGCGCTCGCGCTGCCGGAGTGCGTCCAGTCATGAGCGTCCGGCTGCGGAGCGCGGTGGTCGGCGCGGTGCTCGTCGCCGTCGCGGCGATCGCCGGCCCCCGCGAGGCGGGGGCGGGCGCCCGGCCCGACGGAGAGCAGCTGTACGGCCGCTACTGCGTCTCGTGCCACGGCGCGGCGGGAGAGGGCGTGCCGGCGGGCAGCGGTGCGACCGGCAACCCGGGCAAGGCAGGAAACCCGAGCGAGGTCGCCGGCCCGTCGCTCCGCGGCGTCGGCGCCCGCGCCGCGGACCTCTACCTCCGCACCGGGTACATGCCGCTGCTCCACGTCGGCGACCAGCCCCGGCGCCGGAGCGCCGGCGAGCGTCTGCTCGACGACGCCGAGATCGCCGCGCTCGTCCGGTACGTCGCCTCCCTCGCCCCCGGTCCTCCGGTGCCGGCCCCGAGACCCCAACGCGGCGACGTCGCCGCGGGCATGCGCCTGTTCACGCAGCACTGCGCCGGCTGCCACCAGGTCGTGGCGGAGGGCGGGTACGTCTCCGGCGCCCTCGCGCCGCCGCTCGCCGGCGTCGGCGCGGTGCAGATCGCCGAGGCGGTGCGGGTCGGGCCGTACGTGATGCCGAGCTTCTCGGAGCGCGTGATCCCGGACTCCGACCTCGACTCGATCATCGCGTACGTCCAGGCGGCGCAGAGTCCGGACGACGCGGGCGGCTGGGGGATCGGCCATCTCGGGCCCGTGCCGGAGGGGATGGTCACCTGGCTGCTCGCGGCGGCGGCGCTCGTCGCCACCTGCGTGGTCGTGGCGGGCAGGCGGAGCCGCTCGTGAGGAAGCTGCTCGCCTGGCTCCTCGCGGGCGTGGTCCTGCTGTTCCGGCGGCGGCGACGCGACGAGCCTCGGCCGCTTGACGCTTCGAGCGCGGAGGAGGCCGCCCCGAGGCGCATCGTGGCGCCGGGCGAGCCGGTGCCGGCCGCGGAGCTCGCGGTCGCCGCCCTGTTCGTCGCGACCGCGCTGTGCGCCGTCGGATTCGTCGTCGTCTACGCCGTGGACGGCATCGGCCACCGAACGCAGCTCCTCGGGCTCACGCTCGGGGTCGCCTTCCTCCTGCTCGCCGCGGCCTTCGTCGTCGCCGGTCGCTACCTCGTCGCCGACGAGGACGCGTTCGAGCCCTACCCGGAGCCCACTCCGGCCGCACAGGATGAGGTCGCGCGGATCGTGGAGGAGAGCGGCGACCGCATCACCCGGCGGCGGCTGCTCGTCGTCACGGGCGCGGGAGCCGGCGGGGCCCTCGGGCTCGCGCTGCTCGCCCCGGCCGCCTCGCTCGGGCCGCTGCTCGAGTGGCACGAGCTGTCGGCGACCCCGTGGCGCGCAGGCCGGAGGCTGGTGGACGAGCAGGGGCGACCGCTGCTCGCACGCCTGATCGAGGAATCCGTCTTCTACACGGCGTACCCCGAAGGTGCGCCGCGCGAGGACATCGGCGCCCCCGTCGTGATCGTGCGGCTCCCGTCGGCGCAGCTCCAGCTGCCGCCGGAACGCCGCGGCTGGGCTCCGGGAGGAATCCTCGCGTACTCGAAGATCTGCACGCATGCCGGCTGTGCGATCTCCCTCTACCGCGCGCCGCTCTACGCCCCCACCAGCCCGCGGCCGGCGCTCGTCTGCCCGTGTCACTACTCGACGTTCGATCCCGCGGCGGCGGGGGCGGTGCTGTTCGGGCCGGCCGGACGTCCCCTGCCGCAGCTTCCGCTGCGCGTCGGGCGTCGGGGCGAGCTGCGGGCAGCCGGGCCGCTCTCGGCGGCCCCCGGGCCGTCGTGGTGGGGTGCGCGCGGCGAGGCGGGCACGCGATGATGCGCCGCCTCGTCCGCGCGCTCGACGAGCGAACCGGGGCGGCGCCGATCGCGCGCAAGGCTCTGCGCTACGTGTTCCCCGACCACTGGTCGTTCCTGCTCGGTGAGGTCGCGCTCTACTCGTTCGTCGTGCTCGTCCTCACGGGCGTGTACCTCACGTTCTTCTTCGAGCCGAGCACGCAGCGGGTCGTCTACGAGGGATCGGTGGAGACCTTGCGCGGTACCGAGATGAGCCAGGCGTACCGCTCGGTGGTCGACATCTCGTTCGACGTCAAGGCGGGGCTGCTGATCCGGCAGACCCACCACTGGGCGGCCGACGTCTTCGTTGCCTCGATCGTCCTCCACCTCATGCGGGTCTTCTTCACCGGCGCGTTCCGCAAGCCGCGCGAGCTGACCTACCTGATCGGGCTCGGGATGCTCTCGCTCGTCCTGCTCGAGGGATACCTCGGCTACTCGATGGTCGACGACCTGCTCTCGGGCATGGGTCTGGCGATCGGGTACGGCGTCGTGCTCTCGGTTCCGCTGATCGGCCCGGCGCTCGCGCTCGCGCTCTGGGGAGGGCCGTTTCCGGGCGATCCCACGTTCATGTCGCGGATGTACGTCACCCACGTCTTCCTTCTACCGGTGGCGATCGGCGGTCTGCTCGCCCTCCACCTCCTCCTCGTCACCTCGCGCCACCACACGCAGTTCCGTCGGCCCGGAGCCGGCGAGCGGCGCGTCGTCGGCCTGCCCGCCGTTCCCTCGCAGGCGCCGCGCTCGCTCGGGCTCATGTTCGCCGTCACCGGCGTGCTGCTCCTGCTCGGCGGGCTCGTGCAGATCAACCCGATCTGGCTGTGGGGGCCGTACGACGTCGCGAGCTCGACCAACGGCGCCCAGCCGGACTGGTACCTCGGCTGGTTGATCGGGGCGCTGCGTCTCGTGCCCGGCTTCGACGTGACGATCGGCGGAGCGACGATCGTGCCCAACCCGTTCTGGGGCGGAGTCGCCTTCCCCGCGCTCGTGTTCGGCGTCCTGGCCATCTGGCCGTGGCTCGAGCGGTGGGCCACCGGCGACCGGAGCGCGCACAACGTCCTCGACCGGCCGCGCGACGCCCCGGTGCGCACCGCGTTCGGCTGCGGCCTCCTCACGTTCGTGCTCGTGCCGTTCCTCGCCGGCGCGGCCGACCGGGTCGACGTGTTCCTGGGACTGGACTACCGCTGGCAGCTCGACGTCTACCGCGTCGCGGTGGTCGTCGCGCCCGTGCTGGTCGCCCTCGTCGCGCACAGGCTCCTCGTGGGGCTGCAGCGCGCCGAGGCGATCGAGGCGGCCAGGCGCCGGGCGCTCGCCGAGGGCAGAGCGTCGCGCTCCGGCGTCGGCCCGCGAGCGGGGACGGGCTAGAGAGCCCCGTCCGCCTGGGCGAGCGCGCACTCGAGCAGCTCGGCGTGGACGAACGCCTGCGGCAGGTTCCCCCGGAGCTGCCGCTGGCGGACGTCGAACTCCTCGGACAGGAGGCCGGGCGGGCCGCAGGCGGCGCGCGTGCGCTCGAACCACCGTGCCGACGCGACGGTGTCGCCGCGCTGCAGAAGCGCGAGCGAGGCGAGGAAGCCGCAGAGGAGAAACGCGCCCTCCGCCTCGCCGAGGGGTCGCGAGTCGGGCCGGAAGCGGTACACGTAGCCGTCCTCGGAGAGCTCCTCGAGCACGGCCTCGAGCGTGGCGACGGAACGGGGGTCGTCGGCCGGGACCGCTCCACGGAGGGCGGGCAGGAGCAGCGCGGCGTCGATCCGCCGGTCGGTCGGCGAGCGCTGCCAGCGGCCGGAGCGGTGGACGGCGCGAGAGGCCGTGTCGGCCACGATCGTGTCCGCGAGGGCGAGCCAGCCGGCGGACTGCTCGCCGGCAGGCCCCGCTGCGGCGATCGCGCGCAGCCCCGCCGCGCACAGCAGCCTGCTCACCGTCCAGTGGTCGGGGCCGAGCTCCCAGATGCCGGCGTCCGGCTCCTGCCAGCGATTCTCGATCGCGCGCGCCGCGATCTCGGCCGCATGCCACGTCTCGGCGTCCAGCCGGTCGTGCCGGGCGGCCTCGGCGAGCAGCAGCAAGGCCTCCCCGAAGACGTCCAGCTGGAACTGGTCTCGTACGTGGTTGCCGACGACGTTCGCGCCGCCGGGATACCCGGGGAGCTCGAGCGGGCGCTCTGCGGGGATGCGGTCACCCGAGGACGTGTACGCGGGCGTCAGATGCTCGCCGTCGTCGAGCAGGCGGTCGCGCGTGAAGCGCACCGCGGCGTCGAGCAGCGCCAGCCCGCCGCCGCGCACCGCCGCCCTGGCCGCGTAGGCCTGATCGCGGATCCACACGTAGCGGTAGTCGTAGCTCCGGCCCTCGTTGGCGCGCTCGGGGAGCCCCATGGTCGCCGCCGCCACCATCCCGCCCCCGGAGGAGGTGAGCCCGGAGAGCACGGCCCAGGCGTGGCGCGAGTCGCGCTCGGCCAGCGCGAGCCCGAGGGTGGGAACCCGCTCCTTCCACCCGTTCTCGGTGCTCGCCCAGCAGAGGTCGGGGTCGGGCGGCCCCTCGTCGTCGTCGCACGAGAGCACGAGCACCAGGTCGTGCGTCTCCCCCTCCGCGAGCTCGAGCACGTGCCGCAGCGTCGTGCGCCCGGCGTCCTCGTCGACGCCGGCGTCGTCCGCGCCCCACCACCCCACCCGGACGGCCCCGGTCCGTGCGCGCCATCCGTCCGCCGGAGCGCGGGCGAGCTCGCGCAGCGGCTCGGCGCCGAAGCCCGAGCTTGCCTCGAGCGTCACGTCGATCGCCATCCGCCCGCTGAGGCCGATCAGACGGCGCAGGACGATCGCGCGCCGCCCGGTGGCGGGCAGCGCGAGCGCGTCACGGCACTCGACGATGGCGTTCGCCTCGTCGACGAACCGGCCGCGCCAGACGAGCGTGCCCGGCTCGTACCAGCCGCCCCAGACGAACGGGCCGGACGGCCGCACGGCGTACGTCCCGGCTCCCCCGAGCAGCGATGCGAAGACCGCGTCGTCGGCCCAGCCCGGGAAGCACATCCAGGCGATGTCGCCCGACGGGCCGACGAGGCAGCCGCGCTCGCCGTCGGCGAGCAGCGCGTACTCGCGCAGGACGTGCAGGCTCGAGCGATCCGCGTCGTGCGACGGCGACCGCGCGGCGGCCGCGTGGGCCGATCCGGTCGAGGCTGGTCCGTCGCTCATGGGCATCGCTGCAGCACGGACCGACCGTGGCGGCCCGCTACCCCGGGGTTTCTCCGCCAACGCGTCGCGACAAACCACCGTCTCGTTCTCGCAGCGGTGCCGCGACGCTGTCCGCCTCCGGTCCGATGCGGGCCCAAGGCCGATGGGGTCGAAAGAGAGTGGTGCTGGGTCGCGGGCGGAGGCGCTGGACGAGCAGGGCCGCTGGTGGGTAGTGGTTTATCGAGTCGGGCACCGGCCGAGCGGCGCGTGGGCAAGCTCGTGCGTGAGAACCGTGCTGCTCACGCACGGGCAAAGGGCTGACGCAAGAAGCTCGCCAGCCGGAAGCGACATGATGCGGGCCACCATGTGGTCCTGGGTGAGGCAGATCGGGCGGCAACCGGCGACAAGCGGCGGTGTGGCCGAGCGCACTCAGGCGGAGCGGCAGGTCCGGCTGTTCCTCCGCCGGCTCGCGAAGCTCGGAGCCGTTATCTGCCTGCTGCTCGTTGCCGGGACGTTGGGGTTCGCGGTCGCCGAGGACACCTCGCTTTGGGCTGCTTTCGTCTGGGCGCTTGACACGATCGCGACCGTCGGCGCGATCCCCTCTCCCGAGACGACGGGCGGGCAGGTTCTCAAGGTCCTGCTCATCGTGTTCGGCGTCGGTACGCTCTTCTACGCGCTCGTCGCGGTGACAGAGTTCTTCGTTGCCGGGCACGTCACCGGGCTTCTCGACGAGCGTAGGAGGCAGCGGATGGTGGACTCCCTCTCGGACCACTACCTCGTCTGTGGCTTCGGTCGCGTGGGGCGCCAGGTCGTGCGAGACCTGCGTGCGGCGGATGCGACGTACGTGGTCATCGACCGCAACCCCGAGAGCCTCGAGGCAGCCTCAGCGTCAGGCACCCCTTACATGGAAGGCGAGGCCGCGGACGAGCAGCTTCTCCGCCAGGCCGGGATCGAACGCGCCCGAGCGCTGATCGCCTGCGTGGACTCAGATGCCGAGAACGTCTTCATCACGCTCACCGCCCGTGAACTCCGGCCCGATCTGACGATCATCGCGCGTGCGAGCGGGGAGGAATCGGAGCAGAAGCTCAAGCGCGCGGGTGCGCAGCGCGTCGTCTCGCCCTACAGGTCGAGCGGTTCGGAGATGGCCCGGCTAGCGCTGCACCCGCAGGTCGCGGGCGTGGTCGACGTTGCACCGGAGTACCGGATGGAGGAAATCGAAGTGACACCAGGCTGCCCTGGTGCGGGCCGACCTCTGGCCGATGTCGCCGGCTCCGCCATCATCGCCGCGCTGCGCAGGCCCGACGGTGCGCTTGTACCACAACCCTCGGGAGACGTTGTTCTGCAGCCAGGGGACGTACTCATAGCAATGGGCACCGCGGGCACGATGGATCGACTAGAGGCCCTCTTCGCGCCGTAAGACGCGCAAGCCCGCTTCTGCTCGGGATGAGTCGGGGGCGACCAATTGGGTGTATTGACGTCCCTGCAAGCGGCCGGGGAAGGCACAGTCTTGGGCGTCGGAATGAGCCTCGGCGCGAGCTCGAAGCCTGGCGGCGCGAGTTCATCGGTTGTAACGGCCCGGCGCGGAAAGCGCGCGGACTCGCTTGCGAGCACGTCTTGCGCGCCGCCGCGGAGAGCGATGCTGACCTGAACGCGCTCGCGTGGCACGGAACCTTCAGTAAGGACGAGCCGCGGTCGTTCGTGAGGCACTCGAGCGAAGCGACCTTCCCATCCTGCTGGTCGCGCTCGCGGAGGAACCACAAGCACGCCACGAAGGCCGCGTGCTGCGGCGAAACCGACCGCGTTGATCCGTGCATGCCCCGATGGCACGCGCCCGCCCGCCCGCGAAGATCGAAATGGCCTTCCGATAGGAAGCTCGAATGGTGTTCGGAGAGGAGAGGACGTCAATGGAACAGTCGACTGTCAATATCCACTCGGGCCGCACCGGCGACCTGATCGTCGTATCAGGTCATCGCGTCGGCGACCGCGAGCGTCTCGGCGAGATCCTCGAAACTCTGGGAGAGGCCGATCACGTTCACTATCGCGTTCGCTGGGATGACGGCAATGAGAGCATCTTCTACCCCGGTACCGACGCGACGATCCGTCGCGCGCATGCGAAGCAAGCTCGGAAGACAGTCTGATCAACCCGTATGCGGTTCTCGGCGCCGTGAGTGGCGACTGATGGGAGATCTGCTCGCCCACAGCCCAATGGTCACGCGATGCCAGGAGCGATCGCCTGCTGTAGAGCGATTGGCGCACACTCGGACGGGGGTAGAAAGAGGCCGGCCGGCCGCCTGAGATCGGCCCTGGTGCGGTTTCCTGGAAGCTGGGAAACGTTGGGAAGCGATTGGCGCGCCGGGACCCACTCACCCGCGCCAATCGAAACGGGTGTGCTCGGGGCAACTCGCCGAGCGGCAATCCGCCACAGGGTGGTGGATGCGCAACACAGCCAGCCCGAGCCAAGAAAACGGCTCCACCAACCCGGGTAGTGCGAGGCGTCAACCGAAGCGGGGCAACGCCAAGGTCGTCGTCCGCGGGCGGCGGGTTCGGCTTGGCCAAGTAGCGCAGTAGCCGTTAGTCGCGCCGGTCGAAAGAGCGTGTGCCGGCTCGGACCCTCACGATCCCGGTGGGGCTGGGTCTGGGGCCCCTACGCTGCGAAGAGCGGCTCGGGCAGACCGCTCGGGCCGGGGCGCAGGGCGAACACGCTGCCCGACAACGGGTAGCGCTCGAGCTGCGCCGGGGTCATGTTCTGCCGCGACGTGGTGACATAGAGAACGTCGAGCTCCGGCCCGCCGAAGATGCAGCTCGTCGGCTGAGGTACGGGCACCTCGATCTCGTGCGTGACCTCGCCGTCGGGGGCGTAGCGCACCACTCGACCGACGCCGTGCTGCACGCTCCAGACACCTCCCTCGGCGTCGACCGTCAGGCCGTCCGGGAACCCCCCGCTGCTCTGGTCGACGGTCGCAAACACGCGCCGCGCCGAGACGACGCCCGCGTCGGGGTCGAAGTCATGAGCGAAGATCGCGTAACGGAAGCTCTCGCAGAAGTAAAACGTGCGGTCGTCGGGGCTCCACCCGAGCCCGTTGGCGCAGACCACCGCACCCTGGACTCGGCTCAGCTCGAGGCCCGGGTCGAGGCGGTACAGCGAGCCGGAGGGCTCGTCCCACGCGACGTCGTTCATCGTGCCGGCCCAGAAGCGACCTCGGCGGTCGACCTTGGCGTCGTTGAAGCGGTTGCGCGGCTGATCCTGCTCGACGTCCATGATCGGCTCGAGCTCGCCTCCAGGCTCGTAGAAGGCGAGCTGCTTGGCAAGCGCGAGTACCAGCCCAGCGCCTGTCCGCAGGCCGATGGCCATCACGTTCTGGTCGAGCAAGATGCTCTCTTCTCTCCCGCTCTCCGGTTCCAGCCGGTGGATGCGCCCGCCGAGGTTGTCGGTCCAGTAGAGCGCCTGCTCGCGCACCGACCACAGCGGCGACTCGCCGCAGGTCGCCGCGACCCGCTGGACGCAATCGCCGTCACGCGCAGCGATCCGGATGCGGCTCACGTCGCCACGCAGGCCCCGTGCCCGCCGCTGAGCTTGGTCCGGGCGTCCAGGGCAGAGGCGACGGATTCCGAGTGACGCACCAGGGTCTCGGTGGTCGCCTGCATCACCGATCGTGGCTTCGACGGCATTGTCCGGAAGTGCTCGGGTGTCTATTCCCTGTCCGAGTGGGTCACGCGCAACTCCGACTCAGGGTAGGGCCCCGTGCAAAAGAGCGTCACCGCCGCTCCCCGACCGTGGATCGCAAGTAGCCCGATCGAGTTCTCGAAGGTTCGCGGCGTGGAGAGCTCCCAGGAGACCTCCGCCGGCTCGACCCCGGCGAGACGAGCCAACCAGGCGAAGAGCTTCGCCGCTCCTCTCGACCCCGTGGTCTTGACGACGCGTCGCTCGCGCGGTGGCAGTGGATTGCGGAATGGAGAGCACACGACCTGGCGCACGCGGCTCGGGCCGCATCTGCCTCCCAGGTCGACGTCGGCGATGTAGGTCGTATGGATATCACCGCTGAGAATCGTGATCGAGGCGGGCGGGTTGCCGGCGCGGCTGACGGAGCAGAGGAGGTCGACGAGCCGGCGAAACGAGAGCTGGTACGCCGCCCAGTGCTCGAGGTCAACGGCCCGGCGCAGCCGCTCACCGAGTCGACTCACGAGCGAACCCCAGGCACCGTCGCAGAGCGCCTCGTTCCATGCCTCCAGATGGTGGATCCCGGAGGGAAGGAAGACGGGGAGGCTCGTCGCGACGACGAGGTGATCGAAGGAGCCGTGCGTGTGCTCGACGATCCAGTCCCACTCGTCCTGCGCCATCATCTGCCGTCGGCCCTCCACCACGATCCGCGCAGCGCGCGAGTCGAGGACGAGCAGCCGTGAACGACCGAAGTCGCGGTAGTAGGACCAGCGGCTCGAAGCACGATCCTCGTCCCAGTGTCGAGCGCGCTCTCGCAGGCGAGGGCCTCCGTCGTCCTCACGCTGGAGGTCGTGGAAGAGCGACTCCTCGGCCAGCTCGGGAGGCGAGAGGTTCCCGAGCTGCTGGTACAGGTAGTACGCCATGAACGCACCCGTCACGCGCTCGCGCCACCACGGCTCCGTTCGCATCTCCTCGATCCAGGAATCGGAGATGTTCCAGTCGTCGTGGACCTCGTGGTCGTCGAAGATCATCGTCGAGGGCACCGTCGAGAGCAGCCAGCGAACATCGGGGTTCGACCACGACTCTCGGTAGAGGTGCGCGTACTCCTCGAAGTCGGCGACTTCGGCGAGCGACGCGTCCTCGCCGTCGCGTCGTGACCGAATCAGCGCTGCGGTGTCGGGGGGCAGCTCGTCCGCATAGACCTGGTCTCCGAGGAGAACGAGCGCATCCGGCCAATCCACGAGCCCCTGCTGGAGGCTCTTCGAGTAGGCCCACAGCGCATCGACCCCGACGCCGAGCTCGTGTTCCCCCGACGCGAGCGTGTAGGGGGGCTGCTCGGGCGCGCCGATGCGACACGAGCCGAAAGCGAGGCGAACCTCGGGCTCGCCCTGGCGCGTCCGGATGCAGGGCGGCGGTCGCTCGTCGTCGGCCTGCGGCCAGACGACGAGCTCGTCGAGCGTGACCTCGTACGGCGTCGTGGTCCCCGGCTCGAGGCCTTCGACCACGACGAGCGCATAGTGGTGCCCCTCCACGTGGAAGGTGGCCGCGCGATGCCCGAGCACCACGACCTGGCACGGCTTTGTCGTCTCCACCCAGATCGTCGCCGTCTCGGTGCCGACGTAGCGGAGGAGCGGCCCGACAAGTAGTTCGGCGACCTCGGTCGACTCCGAAGGCGCCTGGTCTCTGATCTCGTCCGCAAGACGTGTCATGCACGGGCTCCGCGTCGGTGGCCGACGCAAACGTAACCTGCTTCGTCGACACTGATCGCGCGACGGGCGGCCCAACCTGCGACGGGTGAGCGGCAAGAAGGCGCTGTCTTCATGCCGAGCGTTCGGGCTCGCTACGAGGTGCCCGGCGCGTGCTCGGCGACGCGGGTCGCCTTCTTGACCGGAGCTGCGAAGTCGAGGAAACGACCGCCGAAGGCGATCGCGCAGACCGCGAACCACGCCCAGCCGAAGGCGAGCCCGGCCACGACGTCCGAGAGCCAGTGGACGCCGAGCAGGACGCGACTCGCGGCGACGCCGATCGCGACCACGACCGCCGAACCGACGAGGAGCGTCCGGGTCCACGGGCTGCGGCGCCGTGCGAGGACGAGCGCGACGGCGGCGTAGAACGCCGCCGCGGTCGCCGAGTGGCCGCTCGGAAACGACGGGCCGAGCGTCTCGGCGATCGGATTGAAGGTCGGACGCACCCGGTGGAGCAGCTCCTTCACCGCGTTGACGAGCAGCACCTCCCCGATCACCACAGTCAGAAAGAAGAACGGAATCCAGCGGTTGGGGAGACGCGCGTACTCGACGACGCACACGAGGATTCCGAGGGCGATCACGAACCACGTTCCGCCGACGTCGGTCACGAGCTGGATCGCGTGCGTCGACCATGGCGTCGAGTGGTCCACGCCCCACTGGCCGGCGCTCGTGTCGACCGAGACGAGCGTGGCGCTCGAACGCATGAGGTACGCGAGGATTCCGACCACGAGGCCGCCGACGATCGCAAGCCCGAGCGCGAGCGTCAGGGCAAGCCCCGTCGCCGTCTGCGGATCGACCCGCTGAGCGAGCATGCGCCGGAGCCACGGATGCTTCGAGGTCTCCTCGGTCAGCATTTCGGCCGCTGCCTCGGAGGGCTCCTGCCCGACCACGGGCGTCGGGTACCGGGCCGCGAGGAACGCGGCGAGGGTGCCGCCGGCGAGGGCCAGGAGCAAGAGCACGAGGAAGGGCATCGACTTGGAGTTTGCCCTCGTGTCCGTCGGGTAAACAGCGCGAATGGGTAGGCGGGACTCGATTGCCCTGACGGCTCTCCCCACGCGGCCCGAAGCGATCCCAGTGGGGGAGCACAACGCGGCCCGGACACGCTCGGTCCCGGTGCTCGAGCCGGAGCCGGGAGGCGTGGCGGAGCGGGTTGCTCGGCAGTTGGGTGCCACGCACCCCGTCCGCGTGTTCCTCGTCACCGTCCTCGCCGGCTATGCCCTGCTCGCCGCGCTGACGATCGCGACCGGGCTCATGCTCACCCGGCTGCTCGTCCCGGTGCACGGCTTCGAGCAGTGGGAGAACGACATCAGCCGCCGGCTCGCCGAGCACCGAACCCCGGTGCTGACGGACCTTTCCTGGCTCGGCTCGACTTTCGCCGGCGGCCTCGTGATCCCGGCGGTCGTCGGGGTACTGCTCGTCGTCTTCGTCGTCAAACGCTCGTGGCTGCTCGCTGCGTTCACGCTGTTCGTGATCTCCGTCGAGTCCGGCACGTACCGTGCGACGACGCTCGTCGTCGACCGTGACCGCCCGCCCGTCCACCGACTGGAGGGGCTCGACCCGACGGCGAGCTTCCCCTCCGGCCACATCGCGGCGACGGTCGCGCTCTACGGCGGCTTGCTCCTCCTGCTTGCGTCGTGGGTCGCCCGTCGCTGGTTCTCGACCGTCGCAATCTCTCTCGCGATCGCGCTGGCGCTGTTCGTCGGCTGGGCGCGGATGTATCGGGGCATGCACCATCTCACCGACACGGCCGCGGGCGCGATCATGGGCCTCCTCGCACTCGGCATCATGGTGTTCGCCGCGCGCGCGGCGACCGCCGCGGCGAATGCGCGAGACGCCCGACGAGGCGAGAGCTCGTGAAGGACGTCGCCGTTGTCGCGCACGCCGGGAAGACGATCGGCGGCGGGCTCGAGGAGCTGCGGCGCGAGCTGCGCCGCACCGGTGTCGAGGATCCGTACTGGTCGGAGGTGCCGAAGAGCAAGTACGCGCCGGAGCGCGTCGAGCGTGCGCTCGGCGGAGGGGCGAAGCTCGTGTTCGTGTGGGGTGGCGACGGCATGGTGCAGCGGTGCGTCGACGTGATGGCGGGAAGCGGCGCGACGATGGCGATCGTTCCCGCGGGAACCGCGAACCTGTTCGCCTCCAGCCTCGGGATCCCGCAGGACATCGCCGCGGCGGTCGAGATCGGGCTGCGTGGCCGAACGCGGACACTGGACGTGGGCAAGCTCAACGGGGAGCGCTTTGCCGTGATGGCCGGAGCGGGGCTGGACGCCCGGATGATCAAGGGCGCGGACGGAGACCTGAAGGACCGCTTCGGGCGTCTCGCCTACATCTGGACCGCGTCGAAGAACCTCCGGACAGAGCCGTTCGAGGCAACCATCGAGGTGAACGACGAGCTCTGGTACCAGGGCACCGCGAGCTGCGTGCTGCTCGGCAACGTCGGCTCGCTGTTCGGCGGCGTGGAGGCCTTCGACGACGCGAGCCCCGAGGACGGGCTGCTCGAGGTCGGCGTGACGAATGCGGAGGGGCTCGGACAGTGGGCGCGCACGGTCGCGCGCACGGCGGTCGGCGCGACGGAGAAATCGCCGTTCGTCCAGGTCACGAAGGCGAAGAAGGTCTCCGCGTCGTTCGACCGCAAGGTGCCGTACGAACTCGACGGCGGCGATCGCAAGAAGGTCAAGAAGCTCAAGGCGAAAGTCGATCCGGCGGCCATCTCCGTCGCCGTCCCAGAGGCGCCAGAGGCGTCGTGAGCACTGCCGCCTGCGTGCCCCGGGACGTCAGCCGTCGACGAGCAGCCCCTGCAGCGGTCCCAGCAGTCGCTCCGAGCTGCGGGACACGTTCGGCAAGCGGACGGGTCGGCGCGTCAGAGGTCGGCCGGCGCTGAGCTGCTCGAGCTGGAGTTTGCTGATCGGCTTCCAGAGCGTGTCGACGACGCTCGCGGGCTCGCCGTCGACGGCGCTCACCGGGAGCTCGAGGTGCTCCGCCCACAGCCGTAGTCGCGTGTTGGTGGCGAGCGCGGGGTCGTGGACGACGACGTTCATCTCGGTGTCGTTGAAGAGGGAGTGGTCGTTGAGGTTGGCCGATCCGATCGTCAGCCAGCGGTCGTCGACGATCCCGACCTTGGCGTGGACATAGATCGGGTCGGAGAAGGCCCCTTCGTGGGCGTAGATGGTGCAGGCAAGGAGTCGTCCGGCGCCGTTGTCCGCCTCGATCAGCTCGCCGAGCGATCCGCGCGTGTCGTCCGCCCCGGTGTTCGGCTTGCCGGGCAGGACGATCAGCACTCGGAATCGGTCGTCGGGTGGGTGCCGCAACTTGTCCGCGACGATCGCGGTGACCTCCGGTGACCACAGAAACTGGTTCTCGAGGTAGACCAGCCGGCGTGCGTTCCTGAGCGCCCGAACGTAGGACTCCAGGATTCCGAAGTCTCCTCGCGGCACGGCGGAGTAGATGTCCTCCGGGACGGTGCGGACGATCTGGAGCTCCACATCGCCCGTGTCCTCGACCGCGCCGGCGGGGGGAAGGGTCTCGCCCGTCACCTCGCGCCAGCGCATGCGGAAGTGCTCTGCGACGTCGGCGACGGCGGGTCCTCGCACACACGTGGCAACGTCGTGCCAGCCGAGCTGCCCGCGCGCGACGTGCGCGACGCTGTCGAAGCGATCGCCGCTCTCGGCGGTCAGGTCGATTCCGCCGACGAAGGCGAGCCGGTCGTCGATCACGATCGTCTTCTCGTGATGACAGTGCAGCGGGCGCTCCCGCGAGTCGAGCGCCCAGTCGACGCGGGATCGTGCGCAGCAGCGCTCCCGCGCGCGCCGAACCGCTCTGCGGGAAGGCCGGAACAGGGGGAGCGGCGCACCGCCCCAGGTGAGGACTCGAACGTCGATTCGCGAGCTGAGCTCGCCGAGGAGGCTCCGGACGATCGCCGGCTCGTCGCCGCGCACGAGGGCGAACTCCGGCGCAAGGTGCCAGCCGGCCAGATGAACGTGCGACCGCGCCTGCCTGAGCTCCTCCACGATGCGGGGCAGGGCCTCGGCCCCGTCGACGAGAACCTCCAGCGAGCATCCCGGGCGCGGCGGCGTGCCGCTGTCGGCCCAACCTCCCGCCGGCGCATCGAGCGCCCCCAGCTGGTCGATGCGCGTGAGCCGACGACGGTGATGAGCAACGACGGCGCGACTGACGGCCCCACCGAGACGGCGATCGATCGCCCGTGCGATGCCGAATGGTGCGGCGCTCGTGACGCGCTCGGTGTCGCGAGAGTCGGGCCGGGTTCGCATCCTCCCGGCTTACCCACTCGGCGCCGTTCGAAGCGTGTCGGCCCGCGGGGGCACACCTCGCGTCGACGTCGTCTCCCCGATCGGCCGCGAATCTGCGGTGGCGCCGCGGAAGTGGGTTGACCCGGGCCAAAGCGGGTAGACATGGGCGTCATGGCCCGCACCCTCGATCCCTCACCCGCTCGACTCCGCGTCGGCCGAGGCTTCGCCTCTTCGACGGGGTTCGAGGTCCTCTCGCGCGCCGGCTTCGTCGCACGCGGCCTGATCTACGGACTCATCGGTCTCTTCGCCTTCGAGGTCGCGGTCAGCGACACGGGGAAGCTGACGAACCAGCAGGGCGTGCTCCGGACGGTGGCCGACCAGCCGCTGGGTGGGTTCCTGCTCGTTCTCCTCTCCATCGGCCTCGGCGGGTACGCGGTCTGGCGACTCGTCCGCGCCGCGCTCGGCCATGGGCCGGAAGGGACGGACAGCACGCTCGAGCGCCTCGGCGGAGTGGGGAGCGGGCTCGTGTACGGGGGCTTGTGCGTCGCCGCGATCGGGATCCTGATGGGCTCGTCGAGTGCAGGCCCTTCCTCGAAGCCGGACCACACGACCGCCGGCGTCTTCGACTGGCCCGCGGGCCGGTGGCTCGTCGGCCTCGCCGGGATCGTGTTCCTCGGAGTCGCCGCCTACCAGCTCGTCAAGGGTGTCAGGCGGACGTTCCTGGAGGAGCTCGAGACAGGGCAGATGTCCGACGGGATGAAGGCGTGGATCACGTGGATCGGCACGATCGGCCACGTGGCGCGTGCGATCGTCTTCGCGCTGGTCGGGTGGTTCCTGCTCAGGGCGGCCTACGAGTTCGACGCCAAGGAGACCGTCGGCCTGGACGGCGCCCTCACCAAGATCGTCCAGGCAGCGTATGGGCCATGGCTCCTCGGCCTGGTCGCCGCGGGTCTGATCGCTTTCGGCGTCTACTCGATCAGCGAGGCTCGGTACCGCAGGATCTGAGCGCCGCGGGATCCTGCGCCGCGGGGCAGCGACACGCGCCGTCGCATCCGGCCCGGCAGCATCTGCACTCGGTACCCGACCGGGCGTCTAGCGTGTCGAAGTCCTCGTCGTTCGAGCCGGCCGAGACCGGGAGGGAGGCGTGCAGCGATGCCTGAGGGAGACAGAGTCGTGGGTGCCGGTCCCGCAGCGCCGCTCCTGGACGTCAGCGTCCCCGTGCACCCGGGGATGGCGGTCTACGAGGGCGATCCGGGCGTCTCGCTCGAGCCGGTGTCCTCGCTCGCCGCCGGCGACGACGCGAACGTCAGCCTGCTCTGCTGCGGCGTCCACACCGGGACGCACGTCGACGCGCCCAGCCACTTCATCGACGGCGCGGGAGGCGTCGAGACCCTCGCAGTGGAGGCGCTCTGCGGCCCAGTCCTGGTCGTGGACGTGCGCGGCGCGGAGCAGTGGGTCGACGCGGAGGCGGTGGAGGGCCTCGACCTGAGCGGCGTGACGCGCGTGCTCTTCGCCACGCGCAACTCTCGGCTCTGGGCGACCGGGACGTTCACGACGGACTTCGTCTCGATCGCACCCGACGCGGCCGAGCTGCTCGTCGCCCGGGGCGTCCGGCTGGTCGGCATCGACTACCTCTCGGTCGGGCCGCCCGAGACCCACCGCGTCCTGCTCGGCGCGTCGGTGGTCTGCCTCGAAGGGCTGGACCTGAGCGGCGTCGAGCCGGGTGCCTACGAGATCTTCTGCGGCCCGGTCAAGCTCGCCGGCTCCGACGGAGCGCCCGCCCGTGTGTTCCTCCGGAGAGCGGAGCCCTAGGGCGCGCGGGGCCCGTCCTTGCCGCGGAAGGCGACGAGGATGCCGTTCAGGGAGAAGTAGTAGGCGCGCTCGGTCGCGATCCCCGGCGAGTACTTGCCGAGGCCGTAGTGCCAGACGATCTTGCCGTCCGACGCGCGTGCCGCATATGTCTCGGTCTCGAGCGTCGAGAAGAAAACGAGATCGCCGACCAGCACCGGCGGGCCGAGAATCCGGCCGCCGACGTGCGAGCGCCAGAGGAGCCTCCCGTCGGTCTTGCGGTAGGCGCGCAGACTGCCGTTGAAGTCCCCGACGAAGATCCGATCACGGCCGACGGCGGGCGTCGAGTAGCCGAGCGAGCTGACGCTGTCGGTCCACAGGACGCGGCCGCTCCTGGCGTCGAGCGCGACGATCTTGCCCGAGCGGGCGATCGTGTAGAGCCGGTCGCCGTCGGTGGACGGGCTCGCGTAGAAGCTCTCGTAGCGGAACGCGTCGCGCTTCACGTACGTGCTCCAGAGCTTCTCTCCGTCGCGTTGGCGGAGGCAGAAGATCGACCCGGCGTACGTCGTGATGCAGACCCGGCCCTGCGCGAGCGACGGGCTCGCGTTGATCCGCCCGCCGGTGTCGAAGGCCCAGCGGACGTGGCCGGTGTCGACGTCGACCGCGAACAGCCGCCCGTCGGTGGCGCCGAAGTACGCGATGCTCCCGGCGACCGCCGGAGAGGACTCGACCTTCGCGTTCGTGCGCAGCTGCCACACGACCTTGCCGCTCTTGCGCGTGAGAGCGGTGACCGTGCCGTCCTTCGAGGAGACGATCAGCTTGTCCCCCGCGATCGCGGGCGTCGAGGGCTTCGGCGCGTCGCTCACCTTCCGCCACAGGACGCGGCCGGTCGCCGCCTCGATCGCCCAGGTGTCCCCCTTGAACGTGTTCACGTAGAGGACGCCGTCGCAGTAGCTCGCCGGGTACTCGATGTACCCCTTGAGGCCGCGCGCCCAGAGAGGCTTGGCCACCGGCACGCCGAGGTGGATCGCCGGCCGGGCGAGCGTGCGCCGCGGGCCGCCGCCGAACATCGTCCAGCACCGCCGGTCGACCGGCTCGGGCTGCGGCGGCTCGGGCTTCGGCTTCGGCGGCGGCTCGGGGGCGGTCGCCGTCGGGGTGACGACGGTCACGTCGGTGACGTTCGTCTCCAGCGTCCCGCCCGGCGGCTCGCGCGTGAGGTACACGGCGACACCGGCCCCGAGGACGAGCACGACGGCGAGCGCGGGGATGAGGAGCAGTCGGCGGCGCATGCGTTGTCGGCTCCCCCCGTGGCCGACACCAGTGTGCCTACGCGTCGGAGGCCGCGACCGCGCGCCTCTACAATCGCGCCGGTGGCCAGGTGCCCCTTCCAACGATGCCCTCCAGGCCGCTGGCGCGCGACGAGCGGCGCCGGGCGGCGTCCTCGGTCGCCCCGAGCCCGTCGGGCATCGGGGCTCCCTGCGTCCTAGCCCGGTTTGCCCCTCTCGCGCCAGGACCGAGGCCGCATCACCGGAATGGGCACCAGGCTCGCCCCAGCGGCGCTCGTCGCGGCGCTGCTCGTGGCGACCTCGGCCGCGTTCGTCGTCACCGAGCAGCTCAAGCTGACGCGCAACCCGATCGTCGGGCCGCGCGTCGACAAGGTCTTCTCACCCGTCTGCGACTGCGCGAGCGACAGCGCCTCGATCACCTTCCGCCTGAGGAAGCCGGATCGCGTCACCGTCGACCTGGTCGACTCCGGCGGAAACGTCGTCCGTGAGCTCGCGCGTCGGCGGCCGCAGGGTCGCGCGGCGATCTCGTACGTCTGGGACGGCCGTGACGCCGCCGGCAACGTCGTCGACGAGGGGTCGTACCGCCCCCGCGTCCACCTCGACCGGGCGCGGCGCACGATTGTGATGCCAAACCCGATCCGGGTCGACCTCACCGCGCCGCGGATCGTCTCGTTCACCGCACGGCCGCTCGTGATCTCGCCCGACGGGGACGGCCGGTCCGATCGCGCGCGGATCCGCTACCGCGTGAGCGAGCGGGCGGTCGTGGAGCTCTACGTCGGCGGCACCCGTGCGATCCGGAAGCTCGGGACGCGGCCGAGAGGCACGATGAGCTGGGCCGGAGTCGCGGGCGGGGAGCCGCTTCCCGAAGGGGTCTACACGCTGCGGCTGGTCGCGCGCGACGTCGCGGGGAACCTCGGCCCCCGTTCGGGCTCGCGCATCGTCCGCATCCGCTTCCTGGCGCTCGGTCGCGACCGGGTCGTCGTCGCTCCGGGCGCGCGCTTCGCGATCCTCGCGCTCTCGCAGGCGCGCACGGTGCGCTGGCGGCTCGGCGCACGGGCCGGCGTCGCGAGACCGGGGACGCTGAAGCTACGCGCCCCGCTCCGGCCCGGCCGGTACACCCTCCGGGTCGAGGCGAACGGCCATGTGAGGCGCGCGGCGGTCGTCGTCCGCGGGGCGACGTCGTGAGACCTCCGGGTCGACCTCCCACGTTCACGTGCGGGGTGGCCGCGGAGCCCGGCCGCCGCGCGGGAGCGGCGGTCGTCCAGGGGCGCGCGTGAGCACCGCCGCGCAGGCAGCCGGCCTCGTCGGCTCGCTCGGCCTCGCCGCGCTCCTGCTCGCGCCAGGCCGCTCGCAGCGTCTGGCGGGCCTCGCCGCCTGGGCGGCCGGCTGTGCCGTGCTCGGCCTCTACCTCTTGCCCGACGTGAGCACGTCACGGCTCGCGGCCGCCGCGGTCGCCGGGCTCGTCTGCGCGGCGGCGCTCGCCTGGGCCCTCGATCGCTGGCCCTACCTGCTCGCCTTCGGGACGCTGGCCTGCATTCCGCTGCGGGTGCCGGTCGACATCGGCAGCGACACCGTGAACCTGCTGGTGCCGCTCTACGCCGTGCTCGGCGGGCTCGCGCTCTCGATCGCCTGGTCGCTCGCGAAGGGGGACGTCCGCTCACGCGAGCTCGGCCCGCTCGCGCTGCCGCTCGCCGCGTTCGTCGTGTGGACGGGGCTCTCGATGCTGTGGACCGACGACGTGCGGCGCGGGGCGATCTTCCTCGCGGCGTTCGTGCTGCCGTTCGGGCTCCTCGCGCTCGGGTTCGCACGGCTCCCGTGGCGCGGTCGCTGGCTCACGTGGCTCTGGGGAGGCCTTGTCGCGACCGCACTCCTCTACGCCGCGATGGGCGGCTACCAGTGGCTCACGCGCGACGTCTTCTGGAACCCGAGCGTGAAGGTGTTCAACGCGTACGCGCCCTTCTTCCGCGTGAACTCGGTCTTCTGGGACCCGTCCGTGTACGGCCGGTACCTGACCGTCGCCGTGCTCGCGTCGCTCGCCGGGATCCTGCTCGGGGGAGTGCGCGGCTGGCGGGTCGCGGGGCTCTACGCCGTCGTCGTCGCGACCTGGCTCGGTCTCCTCATCTCGTTCTCCCAGTCGAGCTTCGTCGCGCTCGCGGCCGGGATCGTGGTCGCCGTCGCGGTGGTGTGGGGGCGCCGCGCGACGCTCGTGCTCGTCGCGCTCGCCGCCGCCACGTGCGTCGTCGTGCTCGCGGTGCCGCAGGTGCGCCACGACCTCGTCGGCAAGTCACGCTCGGGCGTCAACCGCATCACGTCCGGTCGCGCGAACCTCGTCGGCCAGGGGATCCGGATCGCCGCGGACCATCCGGTTTTCGGCGTGGGCGCAGGCGGCTTCTCCCGGGAGTACGCGCACCGCCGGGGGATCACCGGCAAGGACCCGAAGCGCGTCGCGTCCCACACGGCGCCGATCACGGTCGCCGCCGAGGAGGGCCTCGTCGGCCTGGCGCTCCTCGTCTGGCTCGTCGCCGCGGCGCTCCTCGCGACGCTCGTCGGGCTCGGCGAGGGGTTCACCTCGCGGGTCGCCCTGGCGACGGGGATCGTGCTGCTCGCGATCGCCGTGCACAGCCTCTTCTACGCCGCGTTCTTCGAGGACCCGATGACGTGGGCGCTCCTCGGGCTCGTAGGCCTCAGCGCCCGAGTGCCGAAGAAGCCGCAGCCGCAGCGGGCGGAGACGGTGCCGGCGCCGCCCGCGCCCGCGCTGCCCGAGCCTGCCCGCACGAGCTCGTAGCATCCCGCGGCAGCCCGCCGCGTGCCGGCCCGGCGTGCCCGTCGAAGGCCGGGGAACGAGGCGGCGTCACGCGAGGGGGCACTAGACTCGCGCCGTGCTGGCAGGCCTCGAACGGGCACTCGTGCTCGCCCCCCACACCGACGACGGCGAGTTCGGCTGCGGCGGCACCATGGCGAGGCTGGTGGAAGCGGGATGCGAGGTGCGCTACGTCGCGTTCTCGGTCGCGACCCGCTCGCTGCCGCCGGGGTTCGCGCCCGACACGCTGGCGCGCGAGGTGCGTCAGGCGACGGCGGAGCTCGGGATCCCCGAGACGAACCTCACCGTCCACGACTTCGACGTGCGCACGTTCCCCTCCAGCCGGCAGGACATCCTCGAGCTGCTCGTCTCGCTGTGGGAGGAATGGCGTCCCGACGTCGTCTTCCAGCCCTCCCACCACGATGTCCACCAGGACCACCAGACGATCGCGCAGGAGGGCCTGCGCGCGTTCAAGCGGACGACGATCCTCGGCTACGAGATCCCTTGGAACAACTTCGACTTCTCCTACGGCGCCTACGTGACGCTCGAGCGGCGCCACGTCGAGCGCAAGGTGGCGGCGGTCCGCCGCTACGCCTCCCAGCAGCATCGCCGTTACGCGGACGAGGAGTACATCTGGAACCTCGCCCGCGTCCACGGCACGAACGTCAACCGCGAGTACGCCGAGGTGTTCCAGGTGTACCGCATCGTCGCCTGAGAGCGGCGCTCTGCGTCTAGCCTGGATCGATGCGGACCGGGACGATCGGGGCGGCGCTCTGCGTGCTCGCGGGTCTCTGCATGGTCGCCGGCCTCGCCGTCGACCTCGACTCGTCCGCCGCCAAGGCCTTCATCGTCGCCGCCGCCTGCCTCTTCGTCCCCGGCGTCCTCCTCACGTACGCCTGGATGCGGGCGCGCATCCCGCCACGGTGAGACCGAGCCGACCCCGCCCGGCAAGTTACAAGTTGCAACTTGCGCTGCCGGCCGCCCTCTGCGTCGCGCTCCTCGGGCCGGGCGCTGCACGCGCCGGGGCGCCGGTCGTGGTCGTCGACCCCGGCCACGACCGTCTCGCGAACCTCCGCACCGAGCCGATCGGGCCGGGGTCGCCGACGAGGAAGATCCTCGATGGCGGCGGGACTCACGGCGTGGTCACCGGGATCCGCGAGGCCGACCTGACGCTCGCGGTGTCGCTCCGGCTGCGGGCGCTGCTGCGTCGCGCCGGCGTACGCGTCGTGCTGACGCGGAAGCGGACGGCCGGGACGAGCATGGGGAACATCGCCCGCGCGCGGATCGCGAACCGCGCCCACGCCGCCCTCTTCCTGCGCGTGCACGCGGACGGCGCGGCGGACGGCGGCGCACGGGGGACGCACACGCTCACGCCGGCGCTTCGGCGCGGCTGGACCGACGACGTGTACGCGCGCAGCCGCCGGGCGGCGGCGCTCGTCCAGGCCGAGCTCGTACGGGCGCTCCGCTTCCCGGACCGGGGCATCCAGGAGCGATCCGACTACACGGGGTTCAACTGGGCGAACGTGCCCGTGATCCTCGCCGAGCTCGGGTTCATGACCAACCCGACGGAGGATCAGGCCCTCGCCACGGCCGCGATCAGGGAGCGAGCCGCGCTCGGGCTCTGCCGCGGGACGCTGCGGTTCCTCGGGCTCCCGCGGGCGCGCTGCGGCCGGTGAGCCGGATCGGACAGCGCCGGCAGATGGACGTTGCACTGCGCGAGATCCGGTACGGGCGCGTCTGGCGGGCGAACGCGTACCGGCTCGTCGAGGAGCGGGACGATCTGCTCCTGCTCTGGTCGCCGCCCGGGACGACGAGGCTGCTGCCCGTCGGCCCCGAGGGCGTCGAGATCAGGATCCCGCTCGACGTGCCGTGGGTGCTCGCTCCGCGCACGACGGAGCAGCACGCCCTCTCGCTGGTGCGGCCGGGCGCACGGCATTCCGTGACGCTGCACTGGAGCCCGACGTGGAAGTTCCTCTACTGGTACGTGAACCTCGAACACTGGCTCGGGCGAGGCCCGCGCACGATCGACTACGTCGACGACAAGCTCGACCTCGTCGTGTCACCGGACGGCTCCGTGCGCTGGAAGGACGAGGACGAGCTCGAGCACGCCGCCGCGACCGGCCTCCTCGACGCCGCCGAGGTGCGGGCGGAGGCGGAGCGCGTGCTCGCCGAGCCCCCGTGGCCGACCGGCCGGGAGGAGTGGCGGGCCGACCCGTCGTGGCCCGCGCCGACGCTGCCGGACGGCTGGGACGTCGTCCAGGAGCTCGTGGCGGAATGACGCGTCGTCGACGCAGCGCGTTCCGCCGGCACCGGGCTTCGTTCTGCTTCGAGTTCCGACGCTGCTCGGGTCGCGCCGCGGTCGAAGCACGCCGCGGCGCGCGACGCCGCTCAGAGCCAGAGGACGAGCGCCGCGATCACGAGCAGCGCAGCGACGAACGCGGACAGCACCACCATGACGCCCGCGAGCACGGCATAGGGAGTCGCGGGGCTCCGGCCGCTCATCAGCGCCCGACGCGTCTCGCTCGTCGCGCCGCCCGAGGCGGACGCCCAGGGCCCGCCGATCTCCTCGACGGGCAGGTGGAAGCGTCGCAGCGCCTCGTCCAGTGACGCATCCGTCGCCCCGACCACCACGATGCGGTCGGCCCGGAAGTCGTTCAGCGCGTCCTCGACCGCGACGACGGGGTCGGCCTCTCCCGCTGCTGCCTCCGGGCGGTCGGGAGGAGCGAGCGCCCGGCCCGTCGCCTCTGCCCGCGCCGCGGCGGCGGCGTGCTCGTCGCCCTCGTCGGTCGCGTACCAGTGGAGCGGCCCGACGTGCGCCGGCGCGACGACTCGGATGCTCGTGTCGCGACGCTCTCCCAGAGCGTCACTGAGCCCGTGGGCGTCGGGATGCTCGTCGAGCAGGAGCACCAGCACGTGATCTCCGGGCTCTGCGCTCATGCCCGGTTGGTGAGCCCTCGCACGCCGGGCAGCTCCGCGCAGTGGGCGCAGCAGAAGATCGAGCTCCCCGACTCCACGCCGTGCCCGATCACACGCGATCCGCAGTGCCCGCACACGGGCGCCAGCGCGTGGATCGCGCACTCGAAGCTGTCGAACGTGTACGTGCCGCCGAGATACGTGATCTCGAGCGGCTTGTCGTAGTCGTTCCCGCACACGTCACAGACCATGGGGGCACCCCTTCCTCGCGCTCGTTCCTGCGGAGATCTGCCCGCCTATGGCCCCGGAGCGCCGGACGCTAAACACGCAGGCGGCGGGGAAGCCGGGAGCGCGCCCCGCGGCTCCGCTAGGGTTTAGGCATGGCTAAAATCGTGTGCGACAGCGTGTCCGGTGGCTGACCCGCCGCTCGGGCGCACGAGCGCCCGCGGCGGAGACCCCGGCGAGGACGCGCCTCTCTCCGCGGCGTCCCGCCCGGCGCAGGCGCACGACCGTGCCGCACCCGTCCACCCGCTCGACGACGTCCTGCCGGGCGAGGCGCGCGTCCTCGAGGCCGCGCAGGAGTCGCTCGCGCGCAGACGCCGGGGGGCCCGTGGGATCTGGCCGTTCCTGGGGCCCGCGTTCGTCGCCTCGGTCGCGTACGTCGACCCCGGCAACTTCGCGACGAACATGGCCGGCGGCGCGCAGTTCGGCTACCTGCTGCTCTGGGTGATCCTCACCGCCAACCTGATGGGGATGGTGATCCAGTCGCTGAGCGCGAAGCTCGGGATCGCGACGGGGATGAACCTGCCCGAGGTCTGCCGCGAGCGCTTCCCGCGCAAGGCGAGCTTCCTCCTCTGGGTCCAGGCGGAGTTCATCGCGATGGCGACCGACCTCGCGGAGTTCATCGGCGCCGCGATCGGGCTCAACATCCTGTTCGGCATCCCGCTGTTCCCGGCGGCGCTGATCACGAGCGCGGCGGCCTTCGCGATCCTCGCCCTCCAGGCCCACGGCTTTCGCCGGTTGGAGGCCGTGATCGCGGTGTTCATCGGCGTGATCGTGGTCGCGTTCGCCGCCCAGGTGTTCCTCGCCAACCCCGATCCGGCCGAGGTCGCGGCGGGGTTCGTGCCCGGGTTCGAGGGCTCGGAGAGCGTGCTGCTCGCCGTGGGGATCCTCGGTGCGACCGTGATGCCTCACGTGATCTACCTGCACTCGGCGCTCACCCAGCACCGCGTCGTCGGGGCGACCGACGAGGAGAAGCAGCGCATCTTCCGCTTCGAGCTGGTGGACGTCATGATCGCGATGGGCATCGCGGGGATCGTCAACATGAGCATGCTCGTGATCGCCGCGGCGGTCTTCCACGGCAACGGACTGACGACGGTCGGGGACGACCTCGTCCAGGTCGCCGACGAGCTCAGCGTCCACCTCGGCGCGCACGCGAACGTGCTCTTCGGCGTGGCGCTGCTCGCCTCTGGATTGTCGTCGTCGAGCGTCGGCACGCTGGCCGGCCAGGTCGTCATGCAGGGCTTCATCCGGAGACGTATCCCGCTCTTCCTCCGGCGCGCGATCACGATGGCGCCCGCGATCGTGATCATCGCGGCGGGCGTGGACGCGTCGCGGGCACTCGTGCTCAGCCAGGTCGTGCTCTCGTTCGGCATCCCGTTCGCGCTGATCCCGCTGCTCTGGTTCTGCCGCGACCGCTCGCTGATGGGCGCGCTCGTCAACCGCCGCGCGACGACCGTGCTCACCGCGGTGATCGCGGCGCTGATCATCGGGCTGAACGTCTTCCTGCTCCAGCAGACGCTGGCGTAGTCGCGGTGGGCGGACAACGCTTGTGTTGATTCAACACAAGCGTCTGGGCCGGCGGGTCAGCGTGCGACGAGCCGGCCGAGCCGGCGGCGCTCCTCGCGGCTCGTGAACCCGAGCAGCGCGAGCGCGACCGGGTAGAGGACGGAGAGCGCAACCGCCCCCGGCAGCCCCACGTCGACGAGCTTTCCGGCCGTCGCGAGGGCGATCGCGGCGAACGCGGCGGTCGCGACGCGGCGCCACTGGTACGGCACCGGGTAGACGCGCTGCGACCACCACGCCATGCCGAGGGCCATCGTCACGTAGGCGGCGACGGTCGCCAGCGCGGCGCCCATCATCCCGTAGGGCGGGATCAGCGTGAGGTTCAGCGCGACGTTGACCGCGGCGGCGGCCCCCGTCACCACCCAGTTGAACTGCGTGCGGCGGATGCGACCCACGCCGATCGCGATCACGATGTACGCGCCGAAGGCGACCGAGGCGAACGACAGCGGCCCGACGACGCGGGACGCCGACGCGAAGCGCGGGGCGGCGAGCAGGTCGACGAGCCACGGGGCGAGGAGCGTCAGCGCGAGCGCCACCCACGACGACACGACGGTCATGTACGTGAGCACGTACGCGTACGTCCGCTTCGCGTGCTCGTCCTCGCGAATCGAGTACGCGAACGCGGGCCACGCCATGCGGAACGCCGTGAGGAGCAGCACCATGGCCGAGGCGACCCGGACGCCGACGGAGTAGAGACCCGCCTCGGAGACGTCGGAGAGCTTCACCAGGAAGAAGCGGTCGCTGAAGTTCGTCACCCACAGAAACAGCGCGGTCGGCACCAGGGGGATGCCGAAGCGGTTCATCGCGCGGAGGAGGCCGCGGTCGAACTCGAGACCGAGCTGCTCGCGGCGGAAGCCGAGCAGGACGAGGTAGACGATCAGCGTGCCGCTGAAGTTGCCGACGATCACGCCCACGGCCCCTTTGTCCAGCCGGACCACGAGCAGCAGGGTCACGCCGATCGTGAGGAAGACGTTCGCGAGGCTCGCGCCGACGAACGCGAGCGAGCGTTCCTCGACCCGGAAGAGCGACGTGAGCTGCTCGTAGTTGACGGTGGCCCAGAGCGCGACCGCGGCGGCGCGCACGAGGTTCGCGGCCCCGGTCGTGCCGAACAGGAGGTCCGAGATCGGGTCGGCGAGCGCGAGCAGGAGCAGCAGCCCGAACGTGCCGCCCCCCATCGTGAACCAGAACGACGTGCGCAGCACCGTGCGGCGCGCCGCGTCGTCCTCCGCGTCGAAGTAGAAGCGGAAGAACGCGCTCGAGATCCCCGCCCGCAGCACGATCCCGAGCAACGTGGTGAGCGCGACGATCGTCTCGATCTTCCCGTAGTCCGCCGGTGTGAGGTAGTGCGTGTAGACCGGCAGCAGCAGCACGGCGACGATCCGGGAGACGAGGCCGCCGAGCCCGTAGACGAGCGAGTGGCGGCCGAGCCGGCCGAGCTGGCGGCCGAGGCGGAACTGCGGGCCCGGCTCGCTCATCCGAGGAGGCCCTCGTAGAGCTCGACGAGCGTGTCGGCGACGCGCTCGACGTCGTGCACGCGCTCGGCGTATGCCCGGGACGCCTCCCCGATGCGCCGCCACTCAGCGGGACCCGCCTCGACGAGCTGCGCGAGCCGCGCGCCGAGCGTGTCGGCGGTGACGCCCACGAGCGGCGGCGCGATGCCGTACGCCTTCTCGGTCTGCCGCCGCGCCTCGTCGTGGAGGAAGGTGAGCACTGGCTTGCCGAGCGCGAGGCACTCGATGGCGAGCAGCCCGTACCAGCCCGCGTTGAGCTGATCGACGACGATGTCGGCGTCTCGGTACAGCGCGAGCGCCTCGTCGTGGCGGAGACCCTCGACGATCCGCAGCTCGACGTCGAGCCCCTCGCATGCCCGGAGCACGTGCTCGGTGCCCTTCCGCCGGCGCGAGGAGGGCGCGTGGACGACGACGGGCCGCCTGCGGTCGGCGGGCGGGACCGGCGCGATCGCCGTGAGGTCGACGCCCGGAGGGATCACCGTGGCCTCGGGAACCCACCGGAGCGCGTCGTAGCTCCCGACGATCTCGGCGCCCGCCTTCTTCCCGGACGCGAGCTGCTGGGGCGTCTTGCCGCGGATGTCCGAGCCGAGGTAGTGCATCACGGAGCGCTTGCGGAGTGCCCGGAGGATCGGGTACTGGAGCGACTGCGGCACGAGCGTGAGGCCGAAGACGAAGTGGAACACGTCCGTGCGCGGCGCCAGCTCGGCGAGCGCTCGCCACTGACCGGCCTGGCGGCGGAGGAAGCCCGTCCCGAGCTCGAGCGAGCGGTCGGCCTCGGGATGGAGGACGTAGCGGTTGAACACGACGAGCGAGGCATCGACTCCCCGTCGGCGGAGCGCCTGGACGTTCGTCCACGGCACCCCGGCAGTGTTGACGGGACAGTGGACGACGCGGAGCGGGCGACGGCGGTGCACGAGGGGCGAGGATACGGCCCGTCAGGACGGGCGCGGTGTCGGAGACCCCCGCTCGTCGCGGGCGAGTCCCTGCCGAGTCCGTGCCGGTTCGTTCACGGGCGGGGGCTCAGTCCCACTCGACCTGGTCGAAGTACCGCAGCGCCTTGCGACCGGGACGCACGCGCGCCCGGAGGGCGACGAGCTCGTCGTCCGAGATCTCGCCCAGCGCGCGCTTCACGCCGAGGTAGCGGAGGTTGAGGTCCTCCTGCGAGACGACCGTCGAGATGCGCGGGTTGACCTCGATCACGTGGTCGCCCACGAGCTGGATGTTGAAGAACCACTCGATCCCGAGCTCGGCGACGATCCGGTCGGCGACCTCCATCAGGCCGGGGTCGTCGAGCGTGACGAAGTACATCGCGAGACCGGCCCTCAGCGCCTCTCGCGTCTTCGGGTGGCCGAGCACGACTCGGCGGCCGTCGGCGAGCCCGTCGATCGTCCGCTCGTCCCCGGTCGCGAGCTCCATCACGAGCAGATCCGGGCCGCCCTCGTCCGGGAGCAGCTCGAGGGCCTCCTCGAGGCGCATGGCGACCGCTCCCGGCCGTTCGTAGAGCAGCTGGTGCGCACGGTCGACCTCGGGGTCGAGCACGCGGAAGCCGCGCGATCCCGAGGAGAAGACGGGCTTGAAGCACACCGGGCGGTCGGGATAGCCGAGCGCGCGCGCCGCCGCGCCGACCTGCTCGGCGCCGCGGACGCGCCGGAACGCGGGCGCGGGCACGCCGATCCGGTGCAGCAGGTCGTAGGTCTCCGCCTTGTCGTTCGAGCGGCGGATCGCGTCGGGTCGCGACACGAGCACCGGGACGTCGAACAGCTCGCGCTGCTCCGCGAGCGCCTGCAGGTCGTGAGACGACTGCGGAAGCACGACGTCGACGCCCTCGCGCTCGACGACGCCCAGCATCGCCTCGACGAAGGCCGTGTCCGCACCGGGCGGGACGACGTGGAACGCGTCGCAGAGATGCCGCCCGACGGCGCGCTCGGAGCGGTCGGTCCCGACGAGGCGCACGTCGCGCTCGCCGTTCTCCCGCAGGGCCCGGAGGAGCGCCGCCGTGCCGGGCGCGCCCGAGGCGGAGACGAGCACGGTGACGGGCCGCAGGCTCAACGGAGGAATGCAAGCAGGTCGTCGCGCTGTCCCTCGAACCAGGCGCTGCGTGCGAGGATCTCGGTGCCGCTCCCTGCGTCCCACATCTCCCGCCAGCCCGGCCTTCGTTCGACGCCGCCGAGCCTGCGGTGCATCTCGTAGCCGATCTCGTTCCGGTGGGCGACGACGTCGAGCAGACCCGCGCGCCCGGCGTCGTCGAGGCCGTACGCGTCGCAAAGGAGCCTCAGCCGTCCGCCGCGATCCCGGGTCGGCAGCCCCCAGGCCTCGGCCTGGTCGTCGGGGCGCAGCGGGGCCCAGAAGCTCGCCGCCGACGCGACGTCGTAGAGCGGTGGCGCGGGAGCGGCGAGATCCCAGTCGATCAGGGCGACGGGGCGACCTGCGCGAAAGACCACGTTCGGCCAGAAGAGGTCGTTGTGGCAGACGACCGAGCCGGGGGTCGCCTCGACCGGCAGGTCGGCGGGCCAGGCCACGCCGCGCGGCAGGGCGAAGCCGGCCTGGGCGTCGTGCATGCGCCGCAGCAGGCGTCCGAGGTCTCGGACGACGTCGTCGCCCGCCGGGGCGGGCTTCAGCGCCGGCTCTCCCTCCACGAACGAGAGGATCTCGCGGCCACGGTCGTCGACGCCCAGGAAGCGTGGCGCGCCGTCGAACCCGACCGCTTCGAAGTGGCGCAGCAGCGCGTGGACGGCGGGCGCGCGATCGCTCGGGGGCCGGCGTACCGTGTCGTGCACGCGGACGACGACGTTCTCGCCGACGTTGACGTCGCCCCCGGCGAGCGGGACCTCGCTCACGACAGGTCGATCCTGTCCGCCGCCAGGTGCGCGAGCCTGTGGGCGCGCTGCGCGTCGAGCATGGCCCGCATCGTCTCGCCCATCGTCGCTCCGGGGTACACCCAGATCTCGGGATGGACGAGGAGCTGGAGCCACGGGAACCGTCCGGTGCGGAGCTCCTCGTGCGGGCACCCCGAGCGCCAGCGCTGGTTCGAGTCGGACCGGTACGTGGGAGGGTCGAAGTAGACCTCCGACATCACGTTGACCGCCCCGTCGATCGGGGCGGTCATGTAGGCGGGATCGGGGTTGTGCCAGGCGACGACCGGGTCGAACCGGTCGTCGAGCCGCGCGGCCGGATAGACGGCGTGAAGGCCGACCTGGTGGCCGAGCTCCCGGAAACGTTCGATGGCGGCCTCGCCCTCGCTCGAGGCGAGGTTGTAGAAGACGGACCTCGTCATCAGGAGGTAGGTGGTCGCCGCGCCCTCGTCGGCTTCGAGCTCCGCCATCTCGAGCGCCGCCTCGAGCGAGAGGTCGACGTCGTGCCGGAGGAGCAGGTCGCCGTGGCCGGGCGGGCTGTCGAACGCCGCGAACCGGTAGCCGCCCGCGCACGCCGCGCGGAGGATCTCGCGGTAGTGCTCGAGGGAGAACGTGCAGGTCACGTCGTCCTCACTCGACCTCGACCGTGACGAGGCCCGCGGCGTGGTCGGCGCGGTCGAGGGCCTCGACCGTCGTGTCCGCGATCGCGAGCACGTACCCGTGCCGGTCGCCCGCACGGCGGACCGGACCGATGACCGTCCCCGGCGTGAGGTACGTCTCCGCCTGGACGACTCCCGCCGCGGACAGCGCGGGGCCGAGCGCGCCGACCCGCGTCACGCGCCCGAGCGGGAGCTGTCCCGGGGCTGCGGTGAGAAAGCGGATCGCGAGCGGCTGCGAGTGGCGGGGCTCCACGAGCTCGTCCGGCGCCTCCTCGCCGAGCGCGAAGCGCAGCGCCAGGTCGACGATGTCGACCCCGACCGCGTGCCGGACGAGGTCGGCCATCTGGCCCCCCGGGACGCGCGCCGCCACCTCGAGCACCACGACGTCGCCGTCCGGCGTCGCGACGAGCTGTGCGAGCGCGACTCCGTCGCGCAGTCCCAGCGCCGCGACCGACCGCTCGGCGGTCCGCTCCGCGGCCGCCAACTGGTCCGAGTGGATCCGGGCGGGATGGACGTGGGCCCACGCGACCCCGAACCCGGGCCCCGGCGGCCGCAGCCGGTCGGACAGGGCCACGAGCCGTGCCTCGCCGCCACGGGCGACGACGATCGCGTTCATCTCGGTCCCCTCGACGTACGCCTCGAGCATCGCCTCGTGCCCGCGTGACTCCGCGAGCGCCGCGTGGAGGTTCGACTCCAGGTCACCGGCGTCGCCGATCCGGAAGAGGCCGCGCTGGCCCTCCGAGTCGACCGGCTTCAGCACGGCAGGGAGGCCGACGGTCTGGATCGCCGCCCGTCCCTCGGCGAGGCTCCGGACGGCCGCGAACGGCGGCTGAGGCAGCCCCTCCTCCGAGAGCGTGCGGCGCATCGCGAGCTTGTGCGTGATCCGGTGCGCGACCTCGGAGCCGATCGACGGCAGCCCGAGCCGCTCGGTCACGGCGGCGACGACCGGGACGGCGCCGTCGAGGACGACCGTGAGCACCCCGTCGCTGCGGTGCCGCCGGGCGAGCTCCTCGATTGCAGCCGCATCCCGGATGTCCGCGACCTCGGCGACGTCGGCGTGGGCGAGACCCGCGGCGGCGGGGTCGCTGTCGACCGCGACCACGCGATGCCCGCGCTGGCGCGCCTGGACGATCGCGGCGCGCTGGTGGCGCCCCGCGCCGACGAAGAGGACTCCGGACACGGCGCGATGCTAGACGACCGGTTCAGGCTCCCCGCCCGCCCGCCCGCGGAGCCGCGCGGTCGCCGGTCCGCATCCGGCCCGGCGGGTCGTGCAACCGTGTCTGTCCGTCTGCTTCTGTCTCCCGTCTCCCAGGGCACGAAGTGGGCGCGATCCCGTCACCCACCTGTCTGCGTTCTCGCGTTAGGCTCGAGGCGTGGGGAGGAGGCCGGTGGCCCATGCAGTGGCCGGCCGGGACCTGTCCCGATGAGGCGAGACGAGGGCGACGCGGACGTGCCCGCCCATGTGTCGGCGCACGCCGCGAGCTGTGGCCGCGCGCCGGTCGGGGCAGTCCCGCCGCGGCCCTCGACTACGATCCCCGGCGTGGCGCTGACCGGCAAGCGCATCGTGATCACGGGCGGAGCGGGCTTCATCGGAACGACGCTCGCGCGGCGGCTCGTCGACGACAACGAGGTCGTGGCGATCGACAACCTCCACCGCGACGCACTCTCCGGGACGGAGCTCGAGGCGCATCCGAACTTCACGTTCGCCGAGGGCGACGTCCTCGATCCGGACCGGCTGACGCAGCTCTTCGCCGGCTGTACCCATGTCGTCCACGCGGCCGGGATCGCCGGCGTGGACACGGTGCTGACGAGCCCCGTGCGAACGATGCGCGTGAACGTGATCGGGACGTACAACGCGCTCGAGGCCGCGATGCAGACGAGAGAGACGGTCGAGCGGATCATCGAGTTCTCGACCAGCGAGGTGTTCGGGCAGTACGCGTTCAACGTGCAGGAGGCGCACGTGACGACGATCGGCTCCGTCGGGGAGGCGCGCTGGACGTACGCGGTCTCGAAGCTGGCGGGCGAGCACATGGCCCACGCGTACCAGTCCGAGCTGGGGCTCCCGGCGGTCTCGGTGCGCCCGTTCAACATCTACGGGCCCGGCCAGATCGGGGGCGGCGCGATCCGCGCGTTCATCGAGGCTGCGCTCGGCGGGCACGATCTGGAGATCCACGGCGACGGCTCCCAGATCCGCGCCTGGTGCTACGTCGACGACATGGTCGAGGCGGTCCTGCTCGCCCTCGAGCACCCCGCGGCCGTCGGCGAGAGCTTCAACGTCGGCAACGCGCGCTCTGCCGTCACGATCTACGACCTCGCGACGCGGATCAAGCGGATCACCGGCTGCCCCGGCGAGGTCCGCTTCGTCCCGCTGCGCTATACCGACGTCGAGCTGCGCATCCCCAACGTCGAGAAGGCACGCGCGCTGCTCGGGTTCGAGGCCGAGGTGGAGCTCGACGACGGGCTCGAGCGCACGATCGCGTGGTATCGCGCGCGGCTCGGCGCGGCGGCGTGACCCGTTCCCGCACGCCCCGGACGCGGTTCCCGGGGCCCGGCCGGAGATCCGGCCATGGCTGACGAGGGTGCGCTCCGGCCGGTGGCGTCGGCGCCCGACCCCGCTGCGGATCCCATCCGGCTCGCTCGCCCCGACGTCGGCGAGGCGGAGCTGGCCGCCGTCGCGGAGGTGCTCGCAAGCGGACAGCTGACGATGGGGCCATGGGTGGAGGCGTTCGAGCAGGCGCTCGCGCGCGCCGTCGGCACCGCCGACGCGGTGGCGGTCTCGTCGGGGACGGCGGCACTGCACCTCGCGATGCTCGCGCTCGGGATCGGCGAGGGCGACGAGGTGATCGTGCCCGCCTACACGTTCCCGGCGACCGCGAACGCGGTCGAGCTGTGCGGGGGCCGGGCGGTGCTGGTCGACGTTGACCCCCAGACGTTCCTCGTCCGCCCCGAGCTGGTCGCCGAGGCGGTGACGCCGCGGACGAAGGCGGTGCTCGCGGTGCACCTGTTCGGACGGCCTGTCGAGTGGGAGGAGCTCCAGACCGCGGTCCCGCAGGGCGTCGTGCTCGTGGAGGACGCCGCCGGCGCGCTCGGGGCCAGGTACCGGGGAACGCCGTGCGGCGCGCTCGGGCTGATGGCGTGCCTCTCGTTCCATCCCCGCAAGATCGTCACGACCGGCGAGGGAGGGGCGGTGACGACCGACGAGGCCGAGCTGGCCGCGGCGATCCGGCGGCTGCGCCACCACGGCATCGCGGGCGGCGCGACCACGGACATTCCCGTCCCGGGGCTCAACTACCGCCTGGCCGACGTCCTCTGCGCGCTCGGCGTGCCGCAGCTCGAGCGCCTCGAGGCGCTGCTCGCCGCCCGCGAGCGCGTCGCGGGCTGGTACGAGGAGCGGCTCGCGCACCTCGTCGGCATTCCCGCTGCGAGCGAAGGAGACCGCCACGGCTGGCAGGCCTATGTCGTCACGCTCGACCGTCGCGACGAGGCCCTCGCGGGGCTGCGCGAGGAGGGAATCGAGGCGCAGATCGGCACCTACGCGGTCAACACGCTCGCGGCCTACCGCGACCGGGGCTCGTTTCCGGGCGCGGATGCCGCGTTCGCCCATGCCCTCGCGCTCCCCTTCGCCGGGACGATGACGGAGGACGACGTCGACCGCGTCGCGAGCGTGCTCGCCCGCTACGCCGGCGCGTAGCGGCGATCAGGGTGTCGGCTTCGAGTCGGACACCATCTCCGGGTGCGCACAGCGAACTCTGCGGGTGCCGACTTCGGGGTCGGACACCCCGACGAACTGCGCGCAGTGAGTTTTGCGGGGTGCCCGGACTGCGGTCGGACACGATCTGCGACGGACGGGTGTCCGACTTCAGTCGGACACCGACGAAACTGCGGGCAGTGAGCTTTGCGGGTGTCCGACTCGAAGTCGGACACCACTGAGACCGGGCTCCGGGCGCTCGGAGGGAGGCCAGCGCCGGCGAGACGATCAGCGTGTGGGCAGCTTCGTCACCCGGACGACGAACGAGAGCTGCGCGTCGCCGACCTTTCCGACGACGCGCCGGCAGCCGACGGTCGGGAACGTGAGCCCGCTCGGCTGGAACCCCCGCGACCCGTGCCCGCGCTGCCGGCGGCGCCGAGCCTCGGCGCACGTGCGTCGAGTCGCCGTCACGTGATGCCGAGTCGTCCGGCGACCCCGCGCCCCCAGCCGACCTTCGCGCAGATCGCGCCGTCCGGATCGACATCGCCGTCGGGCGCCGGATGCCCGCCTCGAGCGCTCCGTTGGGCCAGTAGAAAGCGGCGCGGAGGCGGTTGTCTCCGTCGTTGCCCCCAGCACCGTGCACCCGGCTCCAGGCGCAGCGACATGCGTGGGAACCGTGACGGGACACGCCGAACGTGACTCCGAGGTGTGGCTGGCCCATCCGCCGATCCCCACGTGCAGCACGCCGCCATAACCGGGGCGGGCGGTGCAAGTTACAAGTTGTAACTTGCCTGACCAGCGCGACCCGACAGCGGCCCGATGTGTCGATCCGTCGCGAGCGAGCAGCCACCATGGCTGCAGCGCTCGGGACGCTGCGTTCCGCCGGCCGGTGGCCAGGCGGATCCTTCACACCTAGAGGCAGATGTCGTCGGGCCGTACCGGCACGCGCGTCAACGGCCGCCCGGTCGCGTCCCGGAGCGCGGAGAGGATGGCCGCCGTCGAGACCACGGTCGGCGGCTCGCCGACGCCCTTCACGCCGTAGGGCGCGTCCGGCTCGGCCTCCTCCACGAGCTCGATCTCGACGGGCGGCATGTCGAGCGCGGTGGGGATCAGGTAGTCCGTGAAGCTCGCGTTGAGGATCGCGCCGTCTCGGGTCACGAGCTCCTCCATCAGCGCGAGGCCGAGGCCCTGCGCGGTGCCACCCTCGATCTGGCCCTCCACCGCGAGCGGGTTCACCGCGTGGCCCACGTCCTGTGCGGTGCCGATCCAGACCATCCGGGTCAGCCCGAGCTCCACGTCCACCTCGGCCACGACCCGCATCGCCGCGACCGCCAGCGCGACGTGCGCGCGCTCGCCGGTGATCTGGCCCGTCTCGGGGTCGAGGGGGGTGGTGCGCGGATGACGGTAGACGCGCTCGACGTCGACCTCGCCGCCGCCACGCCGCTCCCGCTCCTCGAGCGCCGCACGGCAGGCGTCGCGCACGGCACCCGCGGCCATCCACGTCATCCGGGACGCGGACGCGCTCCCGGCGGAGCCGACCGACGCGGTCGCGGCCGGGGCGAGCGTCACGTCGTCCGTCCCGAGCTCGGTGCGCGCGACCTGCAGGATCACGCCGACGACGCCCTGCCCGACCTCCGCCGCGGCGGAGTGGACGACCGCGCCTCCGTCCGCACGGAGGACGACACGGGCGGCGCAGAAGTCGTCGAAGCCCTCGGAGTAGCAGATGTTCTTGAAGCCGAGCGCGAAGCCGACGCCGCGACGCACGCCTTCGCCGCGCGTCGTGTTGCCGGCGCCGCCCGGGAGACGCAGCGGATCGCGCGGCAGCGGCTCGGCGTCCGGGATCCGGAGCGCGGCGGCACGGCGGATCACCTCGCGGGTCGGCAGTGAGCCGGTCACGACCTGACCGGTCGGCAGCGTGTCGCCCGGCTCGAGCGCGTTGAGCAGCCGCAGCTCCACGGGGTCGATCCCGAGCTCTTCGGCGAGCCGGTCGACCTGCGCCTCCGCCGCGAAGCAGGTCTGCACCGCGCCGAACCCGCGCATCGCACCGCACGGCGGGTTGTTCGTGTACACGGCCGTCGCCTCGATCAGCGCGTTGTCGACGCGATACGGGCCGAGGGCGAACGAGGCGGCGTTCGACGCGACCGCGGTGGAGCTGGACGCGTACGCGCCGCCGTCGAGCAGGATCTCCATGCGGACGCACGTGATGCGTCCGTCGCGCGTCGCGCGATGCTCACACCGAATGCGCGCCGGATGGCGGTGCACGTGCCCGGTGAACGACTCCTCGCGGTCGTAGCTCATCTTCACGGGGCGTCCCGTGTGCAGCGCGAGCAGCGCGCCGTGGATCTGCATCGAGAGGTCCTCGCGGCCGCCGAACGCGCCGCCGACGCCGGCGAGGTGGACCCGGACCCGCTCCGGCTCGAGATCCAGGCACGGCGCCACCTGGTCGCGATCGACGTGGATCCACTGGGTGGCGACGTGGATGTCGACGCCGCCCTCGCCGTCGGGCACCGCGAGCCCGGACTCGGGCCCGAGGAAGGCCTGGTCCTGGATGCCCACCTCGTACTCGCCGCGGACGACGACGTCGCCGGCGGCGTCCGCGTCACCGTGGCGGATCACGAGATGGCGGACGACGTTCGGGCGCGGGTCGTCGAGATACCCGTGCCCGGCGGTCGGGCGATCGGGATGCAGAGGCTCCTGCTCCAGGGCGCGCTCCATGTCGACGACGGGCTCGAGCGGCTCGTACTCGACCCCGATCGCCTCGATCGCCCGCCGCGCCTGCTCGGGATGGTCGGCGGCGACGACCGCGACCGGCTCGCCGACGTAGCGCACCCGGTCGATCGCGAGCACCGGCTGGTCGGGGAACTCGAGCCCGTAGGTCTTCCTGCCCGGGACGTCCGCGTGCGTGAGCACCGCGTGCACGCCGGGCAGCGTGAGTGCCCGCGTGAGGTCGACCGAGAGGATCCGCGCGTGCGCGTGCGGGCTGCGCACGGTGTCGCCCCACAGCATTCCCGGCGCCGAGAGGTCGCTCGAGTAGTCGAACTCGCCCCGGACCTTGGGCACCGCGTCGTCGCGGAGCAGCCGGTCGCCGACCTTGCCGACCGCGAGCCTCGTCCGTGGCGCGGCGACGCTCATCGGCCCTCCGCGGCGAGGCGCACCGCGTCGAAGATCTTCGCGTAGCCGGTGCAGCGGCAGAGGTTGCCCGACAGCGCCTCGCGGATCTCGTCGTCTCCCGGGTCGGGAGTGCGCGCGAGCAGGTCGGTCACCGCGACCACGAGCCCCGGGGTGCAGAACCCGCACTGCACCGCCCCGGCGTCGACGAACGCCCGCTGCACGGGATGGAGCTCGTCTCCACTCGCCAGCCCCTCGACGGTGACGATCTCGTGTCCGTCCGCCTGGGCCGCGAGCACGAGGCACGAGCAGACGAGCTCCCCGTCGAGCAGGACGGAGCACGAGCCGCATTCCCCCTGCTCGCAGGCGTTCTTCGACCCAGGGAGCTCGAGCGTGTCGCGGAGCATCGTGAGCAGGCTCTCCCCGCCCCAGAGGTCGGCCTCCCGCCGCTGGCCGTTGACGGTCAGCGCGATCTTCACGACCGGAGGCACCTCTCGAGCGCGCGCGACGCGAGCACCCGAAGCGAATGGCGACGGTACGCGGCGGTCGCGCGGACGTCGTCGATCGGAGCGGCCGCGTCGGCGACGCGTTCGGGCAGCGCCGCAGCCTCCGCGAGCGGCACGGTCACCCGTCGCGCGGTGGTCGCGGCCGAGCCGAACGACGCCCGCACCTCGCCTGCGTCCGCGTCGACGACGACGGCGAGGGAGCAGATCGCGATCACCATCGCGTTCCGGGGCCCGACCTTCATGAAGGTCTGCGGCCCGCCGCTCGGTGCGAGCCGGACGGCGGTGACGAGCTCGTCCGGCTCGAGGGCGTTGCGCTTCACGCCGAGCAGGAACTCGTCGAGCGGCAGGGTGCGGACGCCGCGGACGCTCGCGACGTCCACCAGCGCACCCTCGGCGAGCAGCGGCGGCAGCGCGTCGCCGGCAGGCGAGGCGGTGCCGAGGTTGCCTCCGACGGTGCCACGGTTGCGGATCTGGGGCGAGCCGACGGTGCGGGCGGCCTCCGCGAGCGCGGGCACGAGCTCCGCGAGCTCCGGCCGCATCGCCTCGGTGTACGTCAGGCCGGCTCCGAGCCGGAGCTCGCCGTCCTCGCGCGACCAGCCGCGCAGCTCGTCGAGCTCGGCCAGGTTGACGAGCGCGGGCGGGCGGGAGCGGCCGAAGTTGAGCTCGACCATCACGTCCGTGCCGCCCTGGACGAAGCGGGCCTCGGGCAGCGCCGCCTTCAGCTCCAGCGCCTCGTCGAGGGTGCGGGGCGTGTGGACGTCCACGGGCGAAGACAAGCACACGGCGGGCTCGATGTCCGCCCTGTTTGGTGTCGGCCTCGCGTCCGACACCTGAGGGGAGCTGGTGTCGGACAGCGCGGGTGCCTGACCGCGGCGCCTGGTGCGGGGAGCAGGTGTCCGACTGAAGTCGGACACCGCGGGCGCGCCCGACTGCGGGGGTTGTGCGGGGAGCAGGTGTCCGACTTTGAAGTCGGACACCAGCGGGGCACGGACTTGACAAGCACAAGATTTGTGAGCTATCACTTACTCCATGGCCACCGGTATGCGACAGTCGGCGGACGAACGGCGCGAGGCCGTGCTCGCGGCATCCCTGGTCGCGTTCGCGCGCGGTGGGCTCCACGGCACCTCGACCGAGGAGATCGCCGCCGCGGCCGGGATCTCGCAGCCGTACCTCTTCCGGCTCTTCGGGACGAAGAAGGCGCTGTTCGTCGCCACCGTGGAGCGGTGCATGGCCGACACGCTCGAGCTCTTCCGCGCGGCCGCCGGCGACCTCAGGGGCGAGGAGGCGCTCGCCGCCATGGGCGACGCGTACGTCGAGATGGTGACGGGCGACCGCACGCGGCTTCTCGCACAGATGCAGGCCTACGCCGCCTGCGACGACCCCGACGTGCGCGAGGCGATGCGCTCGGGCTACGGGACACTGCACCTCTTCGTCGAGACCGTCTCCGGTCTCGACACGGAGAGGGTGGCGCGGTGGTTCGCGAAGGGAATGCTGCTCAACGTGATCGCCGCCCTCGACCTCTGGGGCTCGCGCGACCCGTGGGCCAGGCGGCTGCTCGAGGGGACGATGGATCCCGAGCACGTGCTCGCCGTCGGCGAGGAGCGGCGCTGAGGTCTCTTTGTTTGTTCCGTTATGTGAGTGACTGATCACGAATTAAGGAGGCACACGATGACACGACGCACCTCGACCCTCTGGACGTTCGCGATCACGTCGCTCGCGCTGTTCATGGTCTCGCTCGACAACCTGGTCGTGACGACCGCGATCCCCGTGATCCGCACGGACCTCGGCGCGTCGCTCGAGCAGCTCGAATGGACCGTGAACGCCTACACGCTCACGTTCGCGGTCCTGCTGCTGACGGGCGCGGCGCTCGGTGACCGGTTCGGGCGCAGGCGGATGTTCGCGATCGGGCTCGCGATCTTCACGCTCGGCTCCGTCGCCGCAGCGCTCGCACCGAGCATCGAGGCGCTCAACATCGCACGGGCCGTGCAGGGCGTCGGCGGCGCGATCGTGATGCCGCTCACGCTGACGCTGCTGAGCGCGGCCGTCCCGCCCGAGAAGCGCGGGCTCGCGCTCGGCGCGTGGGGAGGGATCGGCGGTCTCGCGATCGCGTTCGGCCCGCTCGTCGGCGGCGCGGTGGTCGAGGGCATCGCGTGGCAGTGGATCTTCTGGCTCAACGTGCCGATCGGCCTCGTGCTCGTCCCGCTCGCCCTGCGCCGGCTCGAGGAGAGCCGCGGCCCGTCGGCGCGGCTCGACCTGCCGGGCCTGGCGCTCGCGAGCGCGGGCCTGTTCGGGATCGTGTGGGGCCTCGTCCGCGGCAACGGCCAGGGCTGGTCGAGCCCCGAGATCGTCGGCTCGCTCGTCGTCGGCGCGGTCCTCGTCGCGGGCTTCGTCGTGTGGGAGCTCCGTGCCTCGGCGCCCATGCTGCCCATGCGGTTCTTCCGCGAGCGGTCGTTCGCGCTCGCGAACAGCGCCTCGTTCCTCATGTTCTTCGGGATGTTCGGCTCGATCTTCCTGCTCGCCCAGTTCTTCCAGACCATTCAGGGGTACGGGCCCTTCGGAGCGGGGCTCAGGATCCTCCCGTGGACGCTGGCCCCGATGTTCATCGCGCCCGTGGCCGGCGCCATGTCCGACCGAATCGACCCGCGGCTCATCCTGGGGAGCGGGCTCGCCCTCCAGTCCGTCGCGCTCGCCTGGATCGCCACCGTCTCCGATCCGACCGTCCCGTACTCGCAGCTGGTGCTCCCGTTCGTCCTGGCGGGGGTCGGCATGGCCCTCTTCTTCGCGCCGATGGCGAACGTCGTGCTCTCCGCCGTGCGGCCGATCGAAGAAGGTCAGGCATCCGGTGCCAACAACGCGATCCGGGAGCTCGGGGGTGTCTTCGGGGTGGCGGTGCTGGCCTCGATCTTCGCCCACGCCGGCGGCTACGAGACTGCGGCCACCTTCAGCCACGGGATGAACTCGGCGGTCTACGTCGGGGCCGTGGTGGTCGGCATCGGGAGCGTCGCAGCGTTCATGATCCCCCGCAGGCCGCGGACACGGGCGGTCGAGGTCGCGCCCGACACGGTCGCCGAGGCGGCATGAGACACGGGTAGGCGCGGGTCTCGCCTGCGTTCGCTCGCGAGGTCGCTCCGCGAGTACGCTCCCGAACAGCCATGTCCCGGCCGGACACTCTGAGCGCGTCTGCGCCCGCCACGGACACGGCGTCGCGGCCGACGGTCTCCGTCGTCGTGACGCTCTTCGAGGAGGCGGCGACGCTCGAGGAGCTCCACCGGCGCCTGACGGCGGCGCTCGAGGCAGCCGGCCGGCCGTACGAGGTGCTCTACGTGGACGACGGCTCGACGGACGGGACGTTCGCGACGCTCGAGCGGCTCCACGCCGGCGACCCGCGCGTCCGGGCGGTGCGGCTGAAGCGGAACTCGGGCCAGCATCCGGCGATGCACGCGGGCCTCTCCCGCGCCCGCGGTGGAATCGTCGTCACGATGGACGGTGACCTCCAGAACCCGCCGGAGGACGTCCCCCGGCTCGTCGAGGCGGTCGAGGCGGGGTACGACGTCGCGAGCGGCCGCCGGGCCGCCCGGCACGACTCGTGGGGCCGGACGCTGCCCTCGCGCCTCATCAACGGGATGCTGCGCCGATTCACCGGCGTCGCGATCTCGGACTTCGGCTGTGCGTTCAACGCCTACCGGCGCGAGGCCGTCGAGCCCATGCTCGGCGCGATCGGCCGGCAGAAGTTCACGAAGGCGCTCGTGCTCTCCGGCGGCGCCTCGGTGGTGGAGGTGGACGTCGGGCACGCGCCGCGGCAGGGGGCCTCCCGCTACTCGCCCCTCCGCCTCACGCGCCTCGCGCTGCACGTCCTGGCGGGCTTCTGGCCGCAGCCGATCCAGACCGCGGGGATCGTCCTCGGCACGGTCTGCACCCTCGCCTCCGCCGCGCTCGGGATCTACGGGCTCGCCTACTGGCTCACGCACGGCGACTTCCCGGGCCCGCTGCTCCTCGGGGCGCTCGTCGTCTGCGTCCTCGGGGTGCAGGGCTTCATCCTCGCGCTCGTCGGGGAGTACCTGGGCAGAATCCAGCGGGTCGTGGAGCATCGACCCCTGTACCTGGTGGAGCGGGAGCTGTGACGGGCACGGGCGCTGTGACGGGTACGGGCGCCGACACACCCACCGCGCGACCCGTCGTGCGTCCGGAGGGCTTGTGTTGAATCAACACAAGCGTTGTCCGCCGGCTGCGGCTCGGGCCGTTCGCGTCTGCTCGAGGCGTGGAGTGGACGGCCGGCGCGCGGCCGGGGGAGGGGTGCCCGCGTGAGCCGGGTGCTCGTCACCGGGGGCGCAGGCTTCATCCCGTCGAACCTGATCCGGCACCTGCTCGACCACACCCGGCACGAGGTCGTCTCGCTCGACGCGCTCACCTACGCGGGCAACCTCGAGAACCTCGCCGACGTGATGAGCCACCCCCGCCTGGAGTTCGTCCACGGCGACATCCGCGACGGCGGTCTCGTGCGCGAGCTCGTCGGCGGCGTGGACGTGATCGTCAACGCCGCGGCGGAATCGCACGTCGAGAAGTCGATCCGGGAGGGCGCCTCCGAGTTCGTGACGACGAACGTCGAGGGCACCCAGATCCTGCTCGACGCGATCCGGGAGCGCCCTGTCGAGCGGTTCCTGCTCGTCTCCTCGAGCGAGGTCTACGGCACCGCGGAGCGTGCGCCGATGGACGAGCGGCACCCGCTCGAGCCGCGCAGCCCCTACGCGGCGACGAAGGCGGGCGGAGACCGGCTGGCGTTCAGCTACCGGGTGACGTACGGGCTCCCGATCGTGATCGTCCGGCCGTTCAACAACTACGGGCCGCGGCAGCATCCGGAGAAGGTCCTGCCCCGCTTCGTCACGCAGGCGCTCAGCGGCGAGCCGCTCACGATCCACGGCGACGGGCACGCGACCCGGGACTGGCTCCACGTCGACGACACCGCCTCGGCGATCGAGGCGTTGATCGAGGCTCCGCTCGAGACGGTCGCCGGGGAGGTGGTCAACGTCGCCACCGGCCGGGACATCTCGGTGAGCGAGATCGCCCGTCTGGTGCTCGAGGCGGTGGGCGACCCCGGGGGCTCGGTCGTGCACGTCGACGAGCGTCCGGGGCAGGTCGACCGGCACATCGGCTCGACCGCGAAGCTCGCGCAGCTGACCGGCTGGCGCGCGTCGATCGCCTTCGAGGACGGGCTCGAGCGGACGATCGACTGGTATCGCGAGAACGAGGCCTGGTGGCGGGGGATCCTCGGGCGCGTCCGCGTCTCCTCGTCCTAGGCGCCGGGCCCGCCCAGCTCGGCCTGCTGGAGGCCGCCCGGGCGCGCGGTGACCTGGAGGTGATCGCGGTCGACCGCGACCCGCGCGCGGCCGGCTTCCCGCTCGCGACCGAGCGGGCGGTGCTGTCGTCCGAGGACGAGGACGCGATCGACCGGCTCGCGCGCGCCCGCCGTGTCGACGGGATCGTCTCGCCCGGTGCGGACTGGCCGGTCGGGATCGCGGCGCGTGTCGCGCAGCGCATGGGGCTTCCGCACCCGATCGACGCCCGGACGGGAGCCCTCGCCACCTCGAAGGCGCGGCAGCGCGAGGCGTTCGCCGCCGCGGGCGTTCCCCATGCGGGCCTCCTCGACCAGGGCGATGCCGGCCTGCCGGTGCCGTGCGTCGTGAAGGCGCCCGACCGCCAGGGGCAGCGCGGGCTGACGCTCGTTCGCTCGCCCGGGGAGCTCGGTCGCGCGCTCGAGCTCGCGCGGGCCGAGTCGCGCTCCGGGGCGGTGCTCGTCGAGGAGCTCGTCGACGGGCCGGAGGTGACCGTGAACGCCGTCTCTGTCGACGGGCGCTTCGTCCCGCTGACCGTCACCGACCGGCTCACGGCCGAGCCCCCCGCGTTCGGCGTCGCGCTCGCGCACGTCTGGCCGTCACTCCACGACACGACCGGACCCGTCGCCGCCGCAGGCGCCGCCGTCGCGGCGCTCGGTGTCCGCGAGGGCCCTTCCTACACCCAGCTCCGCCTCGGCCCCGACGGGCCGGTCGTGATGGAGGTCGCCGCGCGGCTCGGGGGCGGCCACGACGCGGAGCTCTGCGAGGCGGCGCTCGGCGTCGACCTGAACGGCCTCGCGATCGACGCCGCGCTGGGCCGACCGGGCACCCGGCTTCCGCAGGCGCCCGCGCCCGCCGCCGGCGGGGCGGCGATCGTGTTCCTCGTCCCGCCGCCGGGCACGCTGCGTGCGGTCGAGGGCGTCGATGCCGCGCAGGCGAGCGAGGGGGTGCGCTGGGTGCGGATCTACCGACGGTCGGGCGACGTCCTCGCGCCGCTCCGGCGCGGCGCCGACCGGGCGGGCGCGGTGCTCGCGACAGGCCCGGGCCGCGAGGAGGCGCTGGAGCGGGCTCGCCGTGCGGCGGACGCCGTACGCTTCCGGGTCGATGCGGACGCGCCGTGACACCCGGCTGGGCTTCCAGCCGCCCGCGATCGGCGACGAGGAGGTCGCCGCCGTCACGGAGACCCTCCGCTCGGGGTGGCTGACCACGGGGCCGCGCGCGGCGTCGCTCGAGCAGCGTCTCGCCGAGTACCTCGAGGTGGAGCACGTGCTGGCGGTCAGCTCGGGCACGGCCGCCATGCACCTCGCGCTCGTCGCCCTCGGCGTGGGGCCGGGGGACGAGGTGATCACGTCGCCGATCACGTGGCCCGCCACCGCGAACGTGATCGAGCACGCGGGTGCGACCCCGGTCTTCTGCGACGTCCGCCCGGACGACCTCAACCTCGACGCGGCGCTCCTCCCCGCGCTCGTCACCGAGCGGACGAAGGCGATCCTGCCCGTCCACTTCGCCGGCCAGCCGTGCGACCTCGACGCGATCCACGCGCACGGCGTCGCGGTCGTCGAGGACGCGGCGCACGCGCTCGAGAGCCGCTACCGCGGGCGGAAGCTCGGCGGCCTCTCCGACGCGACGTGCTTCTCCCTCTACGCGACCAAGAACCTCACGGCCGGCGAAGGTGGTCTCGTCGCGACCCCGCGCGCGGACGTCGCCGAGGCGATCGGCCGGATGCGGCTCACGCGCCGTGGCGAGGGTGCGCGCTACGACCAGGTGACCGCGGGCTTCAAGGCCAACCTGTCGGACGTGCTCGCGGCGATCGCGCTCGTCCAGCTCGACAGGCTCGAGCTGCACGGCGCGCTCCGCGCGCGGCAGGCGGCGCTCTACGACGAGGGGCTCGGCGACCTGGACGGGGTCACGCCCCTCGCCCGCGACCCGCGCGACACGCACGCGAACCACCTCTACGTCGTCCGGATCGATCCCGGCCTCGCCGGCGCGAGCCGCGACGAGTACCAGCGCGCGCTCGCCGAGGAGCGGATCTCGACCAGCATCCACTTCCTCCCCGTGCACCGGCTCACCTGGTTCCGTGAGCGCTACCCCGCGCAGCCGCCGCTGCCGGTCGCCGAGCGGGCGGGCGAGGAGGTGCTCTCGCTGCCCCTGTCGCCCGCCCACACGGACGACGACATTCTCGACGCCGTCACTGCGCTGCGTCGGGTGCACGCCGCCTTCAGATCATGAAGAAGCGCTCGCTACGGATCGCGTTGACCCTGGTCTTCACGGGGCTGGCACTCACGTACCTCGTCTGGAAGATCGACCTCCACAAGACCCTCGACATCCTCGTCGACGCCGATCCGTGGTGGTTCGCTCTCTCGGTCGGGATCATGATCGGCACGGCGCTGCCGATGGCGCTGCGCTGGCAGTGGCTGATGGCGGCGCAGGACATGCCCGACCGCTTCTGGTGGCTCACGCGAGCGTACTTCGTGGCGTACACGGCGGGGCAGCTCCTTCCGACCTCGGTCGGCGGGGACGCCATGCGCGTCTACGAGACGTCGCGGCGGCACGGCGGCCGGACCGCCGACATCACGGCGATCATCCTCCTCGAGCGCGGGCTCGGCGGGGCCGGAACGGTCCTCCTCGGGGCGGTCGGGTTCCTGCTCGCGCTGGGAACCTACGACGTCGGCGCGTACCTGTGGCTCGAAGGCATGTTCGTCCTCGGCACCCTCGTGCTCATGTTCCTCTTCTTCGCGCGCTCGGCCCGGCCCCTGCTCGCGCGCACGCGGCCACTCCTGCGCCGGCTGCGCGTCGACAAGCCGATGCGGGCGTTCTACGACGGCGTGCACCATTTCCGCGGCCACATCCGGCTGCTCGTCTGGGTGTTCGTGTTCACCACCGCAATCCAGGCGGTGCGCGTGCTCTCGATCTGGGCAGCGAGCAAGGCCGTCGGCATCGAGCTCGGACCGCGGATCTACTACGTCATGGGACCCCTCTTCTTCCTCGTCCTGCTCGTGCCGTTCACGATCAACGGCTTCGCGGTGCGCGAGGCGTTCTTCGTCAGCTTCCTCGGCAGCGTCGGCGTTCCCGCCGACCAGGCGTTCGCAGCCGGGCTTCCTCTTCTTCCTCGTCACCGCCACCCTCGCGCTGCCCGGGGCGGCGATCCTGCTCTGGGAGGGCCTCCGGGGCGGGTCGCGACCACGGCTCGAGCATGGCTGACGGCGCGCGCGCGCGTCGCGTGCGTCGTGGTCACGTACGACGCGCTGCCCTGGATCGAGCAGTGCCTCGCGAGCGTCGCGGACATTCCGCAGACCGTCGTGGTCGACAACGGCTCGACGGACGGGACGGTGGACGTCGTCCGCGCGCGGTTCCCCGCGGTGCGGCTGATCGAGAGCGAGAACCGGGGCCTCTGCGCCGGCTGGAACACCGCCCTCGCGGGCACCGACGCGGAGCACGTGCTCCTGCTGAACGCCGACGCCTGGCTGCTCGACGGCGCGCTCGAGGCGCTCGTCGCCGCGGCCGACCGGCATCCGCGGGCCGGCGTGATCGGCCCGCGCCTCGAGAACCCGGACGGGACGCTGCAGCGCTCCGTGCGCGGCTACCCGACCCTGTGGCGCCTGGCGACCGAGTACCTGTACCTGCGCAAGCTCGCGCCGCGCACGCGGGCCCTGAACGCGTTCTACGGCGCGGGGTTCGACCACGAGAGCGAGCGGGAGGTCGAGTGGGTGATGGGCGCGTGCTTCCTGCTGCGGCGCGCCGCGTACGACGACACCGGCCCCTTCGACGAGCGCTATTTCATGTTCAGCGAGGAGGTCGATTGGATGCGTCGCGCGGCCGCCCGCGGGTGGTCGGTCGTGTTCACGCCCGCCGCGCGGTGCGTCCACGTCGGCGGAGCCGCCCACGGCGGGCGGCTGTTCCGCGAGAACGTCAGCGGGCATCTCCGCTACCTCTCGCTCCACGGGCGCCCGGGCGAGGCGGAGCGTGCCCGGCGCCTGCTCCGCGCCTCGCTGATCGTTCGGGGGCGCGTGCACCGCGGTGAGCGGGCGAGGCTCTATCGCGAGGTCGCCGCCTGGCTCGGCTCGGGCGACGTCGAGTCGCTCATCGCCTGATGCTCCTCCTCGTCCAGCTCGTCTTCGGCTTCGCGGTCGTGCTGGCGCCGGGCGCTCTCGTCGCCCGGGCGCTCGGCGTGCGGCGTGCGTCGGCGACGCTCGCCTGGTCGCTCGTCGTCGTCTTCGGCGCGCTCGCGGCGACGTTCCTGCTCTCCGCGTCGCTCGACCTGACGCTCGTGCTGGTGCTCGCCGCGGGCGTGGCGGCCGCACCCGCCGCCGTGCGACGAACGCGCCTCGATCGGCGGGATCGGCGGCCGGCGGAGGAGGGCAAGTTACAACTTGTAACTTGCGCCTTCGCCCGAGGGCGCCGTGCTGTGTTTGCCGCGGGAGCGGTGCTCGGGCTCCTGCTCTGGCACGTCGCGGGGAACGTCGGCGGCGACGGCTTCTTCCACCTGGCGCGCGTGCAGAAGCTCCTCGCGTTCGGCGACCTCTCCGTCGGGAGCGTGAACGAGTTTCCCGACGGAGGGCTCCATCCCGGCTACGCGTTCCCCCTCTGGCACGGCTTCCTCGCGCTCGTCGCGAAGGTCTCCGGGGCAGACCCGGTCGACGTCGTGCTCCACGGGCCGACGGTCCTCGCCCCGCTCGCGGCGGTGCTCGGCTACGAGGCCGGCTGGGCCCTCTTCCGCCGGGTCGTGCCGGCCGTGACCGCCGCAGCCGCCGGCGTGGCGCTCGTCGCGATGGCTCCGTCGCACGGCGGCGCGTTCACGGCGCTCGCGCTCCCCGCGACCGCCGCGCGGCAGCTCCTGCTGCCGGCGGCGCTCGCGCTCGCGATCGAGGCGACGCGCAGGCCGACGCCCGCGCTGCTCGCGTCGACCGGCGCCGCGTCGCTCGCGCTGGCGGTGGTCCATCCCACGTATGCGCTGTTCCTCTGGATCCCGTTCGTCGGCTTCCTGCTCGTCCGCTTGCTGTGGAGGCGCCCGGACGTCCGTCCCGGGCTGCTCGCCCTCGCGGCGCTCGTCGCCCCGGCCGCCGCGTTCTTCGCGTGGCTCCTGCCCGTGGTCGGCGACACGGCCTCGGTCGCCCCGGACGCGGCCGAGCGGACGCGTGCCTTCGAGCAGTACGCCGGGCAGCTCGCCGGCGACGCGGACCGGTTCTCGGTCGTCCCGGAGCTCTTCGGGCGGACCGGCGCGGTGGCGGTCGCCGCGCTTCTCCTGCTGCCGCTCGCCGGCCTCGCGGCCCGCCGCCGGTGGGCGGCCTACGTGGTCGGCGGCGCGCTCGCCGTGCTCGTCGTCTGCCTCGTCCCGTGGATCTTCACGCCGTTCTCCGACGCGGTCTCGCTCTCGCAGTCACGGCGCCTCGCCGGCTTCCTGCCGCTCGCCTTCGCGCTCGCGGGGGGCATCGGCGTGCTCGCACGGCTGATCGGGCGCCTCGTCGTGCCAGTTGCGCTCGCCGCGGGGATCGCGTTCCAGCTCCTCTACCCGGGCGACTTCGGCTACACGCTCCACGACGGCGGTCCCGCCTGGGCGACGTGGGTCGCGGTCGCAGGGGCCGTCGTCGCGCTCGTGCTCGGCTTCCGCCCCCGGCCGCCGCTCGAGCGGTCCGCGGCGCTCGCGTCCGCCCTCCTCCTCGCGCCGACGTACGTGCACGGGCTCGCGCACTGGACGCCGTCCGGGGACAGGCGGCCGAATCCCCTCTCGCCGGGGCTGATCGAGGCGGTTCGCGACGAGGTCCCGGCCGGCGCGGTCGTGTACGCCGACCCCGAGGCGAGCTATCGCCTCGGGGCGTTCTCGCCGGTACGGATCTGCGTCGCGCCGCCCGGCCACGTCGCGGACACGGTCGACAACCACCCGCGGGCGCGGGTCGAGGAGTTCCGGCGCTTCGCGCGGACGGGCGACCTCGCGGTTCCGCGCGCCTGCGGCGCGACGTGGCTCGTCGTCGACCGCGACCGATTCCCGCAGCTCGCGTTCCCGCTGCCGGTCGTGCATCGGGACGAGCGCTGGGTCCTCTACCGGCTCGGCGGCTGAGGCGCGCGGGGCCGACAGTACGATCGCGCGCGTGAAGTGCCTCCTCGTCAGCTTCTACTTTCCGCCTGCGGGCGGCGGAGGCGTGCAGCGACCGCTCAAGCTCGCGCAGTACCTCCCGGCGATGGGCGTCGAGACCCACGTCCTCGCGCCGGACGACCCGCGCTGGATCCACCGCGACGACGAGCTCCGGATGCCCTCGCAGGCCTGGGTGCACCGCGCCCGCTACGTCGGGGTGTCGGGCGGCAAGCCGTCGGAGGTGCTCGCGGGGACGCAAGGCGTGGGCCGGCTCGCGACGAAGGCCCGTCTCCAGCTCCGGCGGCTCGTGGTGCCGGACGAGAACGCGACCTGGGCGCTGACCGCGATCCCCGCGGGGATACGGATCGTCCGCGAGCACGGGATCGACGTCGTCGTCTCGACCTCGCCTCCCCCGTCGACCCATCTGATCGCGGCGGCGATCGCCCGCGCCACCGGGGCGCACTGGGTCGCCGACCTGCGCGACTCGCTGGTCGCCCACGCGCATCGACGCTCCGACACGGTCGCGACGAGGACCAAGGCCTCCATGCACCGACGCGTCGCCCGCCTGGTCGCATCCCGCGCCGACGCGATCACGTGCGTCTCGGACGCGATCTCGGAGGAGACCCGGGCGCTCGGCCCGAGCGGCCGGGTCGTGACGATCGCGAACGGCTGCGACTTCGACGACGTCGCCGGGCTCGAGCGGCACCCGTCGGACCGTTTCCGCATCACCCACGCCGGGAGCTTCTTCGGTCGGCGCGACCCGCGCCCGTTCCTCCAGGCGCTGCACGACTCGGGGCTCGACGTCGTCGCCCGCTTCCTCGGCGACTTCCGCCCGGCCGATCGGGCATGGGCGGACGGGCTCGGCCTCGGAGACCGGCTCGAGCTCCTGCCCTACGCCGCCCGCGCGAGCTCGCTCGCGCTCCAGCGCGACTCGGAGG
>CAVPZH010000005.1:0-168070 GCA_963710125.1 uncultured Actinomycetes bacterium
CCCCCGCGGCAGCCTCGCCCTGCTGAAGCTCGCCCGCTGCAAGGCGGCGTTCGCCGGACGCGACTTCGTCCTGCTCGACGACGTCAAGGCGGTGGCGGTGCCGGCGCTCGCGCATCGGCTCGTGCTCCGACCCGAGCTCTGGGTGCGCCGGATCTCGGCGGAGGATGTCGTCCGCGAGGTCCTCGACGCCGTCCCCACCCCGCGGGTCGAGGTCGTCCCGACGTCGGGATGAGCCGCCGGGGCGGCGCGCGGCTCGGCGGCTACGCGGTGCTCGCGGCGGTCGGCCTGGTCGCCGCGCTCGCGCTGCGCAGGCCGGAGCTCGCGATCGTGGCGGCGCCGTTCGCGCTGCTGCTCGTGCTCGGCACGGGCCTCGCGCGCGAGCCGCGCGTCCATGCCTCCCTCACCCTGGAGACGACGCGGTCACTCGAAGGAGACGACGTCGCGGCGGAGCTCAGGGTCGAGTCGCCGGCACGGGTCGACCGTCTCGAGCTCGCGCTCGACCTGCCCGAGGGCATCGAGGCCGCAGACGGCGGCGACGTCCGCGCGATGCGGCTCGAGCCCGGCCGGGAGCGAGTCGTCCCGCTCACCCTCCGCGGCGCGCGCTGGGGCGCCTACGACGTCGGGGGCATCGAGCTTCGGGTCACGGACCTCCTACGGCTTGTCGTCTGGGAGCAACGGCTGAGGACGGCCCTGGTCCTCAAGGCGTACCCGCGTCCCGAGACGGTCGGCAGGGTGCTCGCGGCCCTCGACACCCAGGCATTTGTCGGCAGCGAGGTCGCCCGCACCTCCGGTGACGGGATCGAGTACGCGGATCTCCGCGACTTCGTGCCCGGAGACCGCGTCCGCTCCATCAACTGGCGCGCCTCCGCCCGGCGACAGGCGCTGGTCGTCAACGAGCGCCACCCGGAGCGCAACACCGACGTCGTCCTCTTCGTGGACACCTTCGTGGACGTGGGCCTCGGGGGTCGCAGCACCCTCGACGAAGCCGTGCGCGCCGCGGCCACGCTCGCGGCGCGGTACCTGGAGCGCCGCGACCGCGTGGGTCTCGTCGGGTACGGCGGGATCCTCCGGTGGCTACGCCCGGGGATGGGAGTCGGCCAGCGGTACCGCCTGATCGAGACGTTGCTCGAGACGGGCGTCGAGCCGACCTTCACGTGGCGCGACGTGAACCTCGTCCCCGCCCGGATCCTCCCGCCGAAGGCGCTCGTGGTCGCGCTGACACCGCTCGTCGACCCGCGCTTCGTGGCCGCGCTCGAGGATCTCCGCGCACGGAGGTTCGATCTCCTCGTCGTCGAGCTGGACGCGGCCGGGCTCGTCACGCACGGCCCGGGTCGGGTCGGCCGGCTCGCATACCGCCTCTGGCTCCTCGAGCGCGAGGTGCTCCGCGCTCGGCTGGAGCGGCTCGGCGTCGGCGTCGCGCGCTGGGGAGACGGGTCGTCGCTCGGCGAGGCGCTCGAGGGGGTGAGGACATACCGGCGCTACGCGGGGCGGGCACGCGCCTAGCGGCCGGGCTCGGCGCCGTCGCGTGCGTGGGCGGGCTCGCCGTCCTGCCGCTGGTGCGTGGGAGCGACACGGTCCGCGAGGTGGGGACGCGCGTGGCCGTCGCCGCCCTCGCGGCGCTCGTCGTGGGCCTCCTGCGCGGATGGCCGTCGCTCGTCACCGCGGCACTCGTCCTGGTCGGCGGCATCTACGCGGGCCAGCTGGTCGCCGACGACGTCCCCCTCGACGTCGCTGCGCCCGCGTTCGCCGCGGGAACGCTCGTTGCGGCAGAGCTCGCCTACTGGTCGATCGACGAGCGGACGAGGGCGCTGGGCGAGCGAGGCGACGGACTCCGGCGCCTCGGCTGGGTCGCCGGGCTCGGCGTCGCGACGCTGGTCGCGGCCGCCGTGCTCCTGGCGGTCGCCGACGCCGTCCGCGCCCGAGGTCTGGGCGTGGACGTGGCAGGGGCGGCCGCGGCGGCCCTCGCCCTGCTCGCCGCGGTGTTGCTCGCGCTCCGCCGCGGACCGTCGTCCGCATAGACCGGGGGCCGGGCCGCTAGCGGCGCCGCTCGGCGCGTCGGAGGGCCTCGAGACGCCTGCGGTCCTGCTTCGTCGGGCGTGCGCCGAGGTCCGCCCCGAGCGGGCGTGCGAGTCGCCGCTCGAGCGCCCGCTGCTCGCGCAGCGCGACCGACTCCGGCGTCTCCTCGTAGAGCGTCGCCGCGACGGCTGCGGGGCCGCGGCGCTCCGCGACCCCGCGGACGACGAGCTCGCGACGGACGTCGCCGACCGTCACGACCAGCCTGTCGCCGCGGGAGACGTCCTTGGCCGGCTTCACGCGCCCGCCGTTCAGGTGGACGCGGCCGCCGAGCACGGCCTCGGTCGCGGCCGAGCGCGTGCGGAAGAGGCGCGCCGCCCAGAGCCACCTGTCGATCCGCACCGCCTCCATGCGCTGGTCCTCCTCTGCCGGTGTGCCCGGCCAGTGCCCGCTCCACGGGACATCGTCGTCTGCGGGGCAACGGATGTCCACGGCACTGCGCCACGTGGCTCGCGGGCCGTGGCCGGGCGGTGCGCTCGAGCGCCGTGCAGACCTGCCGCCGCCCCCGTGTCCCGGTCCGAGATCCGAGCTCGGCCCGGCCGCGTACGACCGGTTGTCGCGCCGCGAATCGGGTATCACACTACGAAGACGCTCGAGAAAGGGGGTCAGCCATGCGCCGCACGCTTCTGCTGCTGACGGCGGTCGCCGCCGTCGCCGCCCTCGCCGCCTCCACCGCCTTCGCGAAGGCCGTGTTCCCCGAGACGATCTCGCTGCCCGACGGCTGGCAGCCGGAAGGCATTGCGATCGGCAGGGGGACGACCTTCTACGTCGGCTCGATCCCGACGGGAGCGATCTTCCGGGGCGACCTGCGCACGGGGCAGGGTGCGACGCTGGTGGCGGGCGCGTCCGGCCGGGCGGCGATCGGGCTCGACTTCGATCGCGGCAGGCTGTTCGTCGCTGGCGGGGGAACGGGCAAGGGCTTCGTCTACGACGCGCAGACCGGTGCGCTCCTCCGCGAGCTCCAGCTCGCGTCGGGAGGCGGTGCGACGTTCGTGAACGACGTGGTCGTGACGAAGCGCGCCGCGTGGTTCACGGACTCGAACCGTGCCGTGCTCTACAGGCTGCCCCTCGAGAAGAACGGCAAGCCGGCGTCGGCGGCTCGGGCCGTCCCGCTGACGGGCGACTTCCGGCTGGTGTCCGGCCTCAACCTGAACGGCATCGACGCGACCCCGAACGGGAAGACGCTCGTGGTCGTCCAGAGCGCGACCGGGAAGCTGTACCGCGTCGTCGCCGCGACCGGGGCCACGACGGAGATCGGGCTCGGCGGCGCGACCGTCCCGAACGGCGACGGCATCCTGCTGCTCGGCCGGACGCTCTACGTCGTCCGGAACAGCGACAACCTGATCGCGGTCGTCGCGCTGGCGAAGGGACTGGCCTCGGGCACGGTGGCACGCACGATCACCGACCCGGACTTCGACGTGCCGACGACCATCGGCCGCCTCGGCAGCCGCCTCTACGCGGTCAACGCACGCTTCGGCACCGCGCCGACCCCGTCGACCGCGTACTCGGTGGTGCAGGTGCGACGTTGAGGGGCGGCGGCCGCGCTACTCGTAGCGCAGCGCTTCGGCCGGCGCGACGCGCGACGCGCGGATCGCGGGCGCGAGCGTCGCGAGCAGGGCGACCGCGTAGACGACGACGAAGATCAGGACGAGCTCGCCCCAGGGGACGACCATCTGGAGGTCCGCCCAGCTCGGCTGCTTCCGCGAGTCGGCGATGATGTTCCAGCCGAGCAGCAGCCCGAGCCCCGTTCCCACCACGATCGCGGTCAGCGCGACGAACGAGGACTCGAGCAGGAACACGGCCTGGATCATCGTGCGGCGGAACCCGATCGCGCGCATGACGCCGATCTGCTGCCGCCGCTCGACGACCGCCCGGGCGCTGATCACGCCGAGCGCCGCCACGCCGACCACCAGGCCCAGCGCCATGAAGCCCTGGATCAGCCGGTTGAACGTCTTGTTCGCGGCGACCGAGTCGGCGACGACCTTCCGGATCGAATCCGCCTCGAGCCCGTTCGAGAGGAACGCCCCTTCGAGTCGGGCGGCCGCCTTGTCCGGGTCGACGCCGGGTGCCACGGTGAAGTAGTGGATCGTCGGGTCTGCCCTGCCCGGGAACGCCGAGGCGAGAGTCGACTGTGACGTCGAGAGCCCGCTCATCTCGAACGGCGCGGAGTCGGCGAGGACGCCGATGATCGTGAGGCGCGTCTTGTTGCCCGTCTGCTTGTCGAGCACCTCGACCGGCACCGGGTCGAACGGTTTGCCCTCGTCGGCGTAGAAGCCCGTGATCCTGAAGTCCGAGGGCATCGCGTTGAAGCCGAACTGGTCGCGCCGCTGCACGACGAGGCTGTCGACGACGGCGAGCCCCTGGTGTTGCCGAACGGCAGTCCAGACGTCGTTCGAGTTCGTGTAGCCGCGGGCGATCGCGCCGAGCTGGAACGTCGTATGGGAGAGGAACGGGCCGTCGAGGCCGCGGACGTGGTACCCCTCGAACGCTCGGCCGGTGCCCAGCTGGCGCGCGTCGACGGCGAGGACCGACTGACTGGCGACCAGGGGGTAGTCGCTCGACCTGTCTGCGAGGCGGTAGTCGAGCTCGGCGCGCATGTCGGGGATCGACGCGCGCGCACCGGTCCCGGCACGGATGTCGAACCCGCCGCCGAAGGTGTCGGTGTTGCTGAGGGCCGCCTGGAACGACTCGGTCGACGTCGAGCCGGTGACGAGCGTGAACACCACGAGCGTGAACATCGCGAGCGTCGTGCCCGTCCGGAACCGGCTCCGGAGCGGGTAGGCCATCGACATCCGCAGGAGCGGCGCGAGCGCCTTGACCCGGCCGAGCGCCGCCATCGTCGCGCCGAGGAGCAGGTCGGCGTTGTAGACGATCACCCAGACCGCACCGACGACGATCATCAACCCCGACACGATCCAGGTCGAGAAGTCCATCGAGAGCGGGCCGAAGACCGACTCCCACGCGCTCCACGGCAGCATCAGCAGGACGACGATCAGCAGGCCGGCGACCGTGTACGCGGGCCGGTCGTGGATCCCGACGAGCCGCGCGAAGGGGACCAGGCTGACGATCAGAAGCGACACGCCGAGCATCAGCGGCGTCGCCGCGTTCCCCGCGGTGAGGACGAGCAGAAGGCCGAAGGCGAGGCCGAGCCCTCCGACCACGACCCTGCGGCGCTTGCGCACGACAGGCGGCTCGGGCAGGTTCCTGATCGCCGTCGCGATCGTCATCGTGCTCACGCGCCAGGCGGAGAACGCGACGACGATCAGCGTGAGCAGGACTCCGAGCGAGAACGCGATGAGCAGGCTCTGCCAGGTGAACGCGTACTCGATCTGGAGGCCTGCGTCCTCGTTCTCGGCGCTGAACGCGCGCGCCATCACGTAGACCATCCCGAAGGCGACCATCGCTCCGAGGATCGCGCCGACCGCCGCGGCGACGAGGTCGTACGCCGCGCCCTCGAACGTGAACATCTCGGTGAGGTGCCCGCGCCGTGTCCCCACCGCTCGGGCGATTCCGAGCTCCCCGCGCCGCTCGGCGGCGAGCATCACGAAGATCAGGAAGATCAGGAGGATCCCCGCGGCGATCGAGAACGACCCGAAGGTCGTGAAGAAGGCCATGAAGGCGCTCCCGGCCTCGTCGGCGGCCTCGATCGCGTCCTGCTTGATCGTCTGTACCTCGAGGTCGTGCGAGGCCAGCGTCGGCTGGAGCTTCCGCTCGACGGCGTCGGACAGGGCGACAGCCCCGTCTCCCGAGCCGCGGTTCGAGATCATCACGCCGAGCACGTCGTGGAAGCGCCCGTACATGATCTGCGCCTCGTGGAGCGGGAGGAGCACCGCGGCGTCTGCTGTCGCGGCGCCGTTGAACGACACGACGTCCCGCACCTTCAGGTACGCAGGTTTGCCTGCAGGGAAGGCGATCACCATGTCGCCGGGGCGCGCGCCGAGCTCGTCGGCGGCGTCGACGTTCAGATACGCCTGCCCGGAGCGGAGGTCCGCGAGGGAGCGCTCCTCGCCGTTCGAGCCGACGATCGGCGAGAACCCGTCCATCGCAGCCGGATCCGCGGCGAAGAGCATGGCGCTCGGCTCGCCCTGCCCCGTCCGGGGCGCCTGGAGCGCGGTGTTGTCGACGACGACGTTCACGACGCCGTCGGCCAGTCCCGGGCCGAGAGTCGACTCGATCTCGCCGGCCACCGTCTCGGGGAACCACCGGATCCCGCTCGCGTCGCCGAGCTCGCCCGGGATGTCGTCGACGGCGCCCTTCGCCGAGACCACCTCGTCCGACTCGCCGAGCGCCGCCGTCGCGGTCGTCCGGATCGTGTGGCTCATCGTGTCGCCCGTGACGAGCGCCGCGGCGACGATGGTCGTGCCGAGCATCAACCCGAGCACGATCAGCCCAGTCCGCGCGCGTCGACGGCCGAAGTTGCGCACGCCGAGCCGCACAAGCACGGGATTGCGGATCGCGAGCACCGCGAGGATCCCGAACGCCACCCCCAATCCGATCGCGAGGACGACGACCAGGGTGTCGAGCGGGATCCCGAAGAGCTCGTTCACGACTCCACGGTCACCCTCGGCATCTCCGCGTAGGCGACCCGATAGTGCTCACGCCCCGGGGGCGCACGGTAGACGGTCACGAACTCCTCGACGGCACTGGCCGCGAGTGTCGCGCTCGCCTCCACGTCCTCCTCGGTGTCCCAGAAGCTCACGACCATGCCCTTGCCCTCGGGCGTGACCATGACCGCGATGCCGTCGTAGCCGGGCATCTCGCGGACGTCGGGCAGGATCCGCGTCTCGAACTCGTGGAGCACGTCCTCCACGTCCACGCGCAGCGTGTCGATCTCAAGCAGCGTGACCCGCGAGTACATGCGGCACCTCCAACTGTTGCTCCTCGACGACGGCGCCGTCGAGCATGCGCACGATCCGGTCGGTCTGCCTGCCGACGGAGATGTCGTGCGTGACGATCAGGAAGCTGAGCCCGCGCTCGAGGTTCAGTCGCCGCATGAGCGCGACGATCTCCTGCGCGTTCTCCGAGTCGAGGTCGCCGGTCGGCTCGTCGGCCCAGACGATCGCGGGGTCGTTGACGAGCGAGCGTGCGATCGTGACGCGCTGGCGCTCGCCGCCCGACAGCGCGTCCGGCACGTGCCCGGCCCGGTCGGCGAGACCGACGAGATCGAGCGCGTCGAGCGCCCGGCGACGGGCGCTTCGTGTGTCGACGCGGGCGACGAGCAGCGGCAGCTCGACGTTCTCGACGGCGCTCAGCACGGGCATCAGGTTGTAGAACTGGAAGACGAAGCCCATGTGTCGCGCGCGGTAGTCCGTTCTCGCCCGGTCGGACATCCGCGAGAGAGAGGTCCCGTCGATCACGACGTCTCCCGAGTCGATCGTGTCGAGGCCGGAGAGGCAGTTCAGGAGCGTGGTCTTCCCGCAGCCGCTCGGCCCCATGATCGCGACCATCTCGCCGCGCTCGAGCGTCAGATCGACGCCGCGCAGCGCCTCGACCCGTACCGCACCGGTGTCGTAGGTCTTCACGATCGTCTGCGCCTCGACGATCGGCGGGCTCGCGCTCATCGCGCCTCCTTCCCGCGCTGGCAAGTACCGACCCGAGTGTCCCCGGCGTGGAGACGTGCGCCATCGGCACGTCCGCGGATCGTGGGGTGTGGCGAACTACCGAGACCGGGTCGGCCCGGCCCCGGTCGGATACCCGTGCTCCGCCGGTCCCGCTGCGTGCGAGGTGTCCGACTCGAGGTCCGACACCCGGGTAGCGCCGCCGTTCCGCGGTGTCGGACTTGAGCTGCACACCCGGGTACCGGGGCCCGTCCGCGGTGTCGACCCGAGTCGAACACAGCCGCCAACGGATCCGCGTCGCGGGCGGCGGGGGCCAGACCCCGTGAGCTGCGTCAGCCGCGCTGCTCCAGAGAGACGTACGGGCGCTCGGCCTCGCCGACGTAGACCTGTCGCGGGCGGGCGATCTTCTGCTCCGGGTCGGCGAGCATCTCCTCCCACTGGGCGATCCAGCCGGGCAGCCGGCCGACGGCGAACAGCACGGTGAAGTAGTCGGTCGGATAGCCCATCGCCTGGTAGATGAGCCCGGAGTAGAAGTCGACGTTGGGGTAGAGCTTCCGCTCGACGAAGTAGTCGTCCTCGAGCGCGATCCGCTCGAGCTCGAGCGCGATCTCGAGCTTCGGGTTGAGGCCCGTCTGCGCGAAGACGTCGTCCGCGACGCGCTTGATCAGCTTCGCGCGCGGGTCGTAGCTCTTGTAGACGCGGTGACCGAACCCCATCAGGCGGCCGTGCCCCGCCTTGACCTCCTCGATGAAGGCGGGCACGCCGCGGACGTCGCCGATCTCGTCGAGCATCCGCAGCACCGCCTCGTTCGCGCCGCCGTGGAGCGGCCCGTAGAGCGCGGCGATCCCCGCCGAGACGGCCGAGAACGGGTCGACCTGCGACGACCCGACCCCGCGGACCGCGCTCGCCGAGCAGTTCTGCTCGTGGTCGGCGTGCAGGATCAGGAGGATCTCGAGCGCGCGCTGGAGCACGTCGTTCGGCTCGTGGCCTCCACCGATCTCGAACGTCATGTTGACGAAGTTCGCGATGTAGCCGAGGTCGTTGCGGGGGAGCACGTACGGCAGGCCGCGGGAGTGCCGGAAGACGAACGCGGCGATCGTCGGCAGCTTGGCGAGCAGGCGTACGCGCTGCAGCCTGCGGCTCTCCAGGTCGCCGATCTGCTTCGCGTCGGGGTAGAAGGTGGAGAGCGCGCCGACGGCGCCGAGCAGCATCCCCATCGGGTGCGCGTCGTAGCGGAACCCCTCGAGGAACTTCTGGACGTTCGTGTGGACGTACGTGTGGGAGCGGATGGTCTGCTCGAACTCCTCGAGCTGCGGGGCCGTGGGCAGCTCGCCCTCGAGCAGCAGGTACGCGGTCTCGAGGAAGCTCGCCTCCTCGGCGAGCTGCTCGATCGGGTAGCCGCGGTAGCGGAGGATGCCTGCGTCGCCGTCGATGTAGGTGATCGCGCTGCGGCACGAGGCCGTGTTGAGGAAGGCCGGGTCGTAGGACATGAGGCCGCCGTCGCCGTCCACGAGCCCGACCTGCCGCAGCTCCGTCGCGTGGATCGTCCCGTCGGTGATCGGCAGCGTGTACTCCCGGCCGGTGCGGTTGTCGATGATCGTGAGCGTCTCGTCCGGCACCGCGCGTCCCCTTTCGTTCGCCTCCGCGTGGATGGTCTCAGATCGTGCCCGTAGGCGCGGCCGCGTCGATCGTCTAGCGTGCACCGCGAGATGCACCGCGTGCCCACCGAGGTGATCCCGCGCGTTCCCGACCCCGTGCGGAAGGTGGTTCGCAGCACGATCTGGGCGTCGGGCAGGTTGACGGCCCGCTGGCGGGGGCTGCCGGACTTCCTCGTGATCGGCGCGCAGAAGGCGGGCACGACGGCTCTCTACGCGTACCTGCGCTGGCATCCGGCGATCCTCGGCCCGTTCTGGAAGGAGGTCAGCTTCTTCGACCGGCACTGGTGGCGGGGAGAGGCGTGGTACCGCGGGCAGCTGCCGTTCCGCACCGAGGGCAGGCTCGTCGGGGAGGCGAGCCCGAGCTACGTCTTCCATCCGCTCGCGCCCGAGCGCGTGTACTCGCTCGTCCCGGACGTCCGGTTGATCGTGCTCGTGCGCGAGCCCGCGGAGCGCGCGTACTCCCACTACCAGCACGAGGTCGCGCTCGGCCGCGAGCCGCTCTCCTTCGAGGACGCTCTCGACACGGAGGACGAGCGCCTCCGCGGCGAGGTCGAGCGCCTGCGGGCCGACCCGCGGGCCTTCAGCAGGGAATGGTGGGACCACGCATACGCGGCGCGCGGCCTGTACGCCGAGCAGATCGAGCGCTGGCTCGAGTTCTTCCCCCGCGACCAGCTGCTGATCGTGACGACGGAGGAGCTGGGGGAGCGCCCGGCAGAGACCTACGCCGCGGTTCTCGCCTTCCTCGGCGCGTCGCCCCACTCGCTGGGGGCCTATCCCAGGGTGTTCGACCGCGACTACCCGCCCATGCGGCCCGAGACGCAGAAAGAGCTGGAGGCGCGATTCGCGAAGCCGAACCGGCGGCTGGAGCGTCTGCTCGGGCGCCCGCTCGGCTGGTCGACCCCGTGATCCTCGCTAGCCCCCCTCGCTCGAGGACGACCAGATGTTGATCTCGCTCTCGGTCGCGTAGCGATCGATCTCGGCGAGCTCCTCGTCGGAGAAGTCGAGCCGGTCGAGGGCGCGCACGTTCTCCTCCAGCTGCCCGACGCTGCTCGCGCCGACGAGGGTCGACGTCATCCGCGGGTCGCGCAGCGTCCAGGCGAGCGCCATGCCCGGGAGCGTCTGGCCGCGCGCCGCCGCGATCTTGCGCAGGGCCGCGGCCTTGGCGGCGGTCTGCTCGTTGAGCTGGTCGGCGGGGAGGCTCAGGTCGCGCGCGATCCGCGAGTCCCCGGGGATCCCGTCCACGTAGCGATCGGTGAGGAGCCCCTGGGCGAGCGGGGAGAAGCCGATGCAGCCGACGCCGAGGGCACCCAAGGTATCGAGCAGCCCGCCCTCGATCCAGCGGTTCAGCATCGAGTACGAGGGCTGGTGGATCAGGAGCGGCGTGCCGAGGCGGTCGAGGATCGTGGCCGCCTCGCGGGTTCGCTCCGGCGAGTAGGACGAGATCCCGGCGTAAAGCGCCTTCCCCTGGCGGACTGCGGTGTCGAGCGCTCCCATCGTCTCCTCGAGCGGCGTGTCGGGGTCGGCGCGGTGCGAGTAGAAGATGTCGACGTAGTCGAGCCCGAGCCGCCCCAGGCTCTGGTCGAGACTCGCGAGCAGGTACTTCCGGGAGCCCCACTCCCCGTACGGGCCGGGCCACATGTCGTACCCCGCCTTCGTGGAGATCACCAGCTCGTCGCGGTACGGGCGGAGGTCCGTGTGGAGCAGGCGTCCGAAGGTCTCCTCCGCGGAGCCGTACGGCGGGCCGTAGTTGTTCGCGAGGTCGAAGTGCGTGATTCCGAGGTCGAACGCACGGCGGACGATGGCGCGGCTCGTCTCCAGCGGTCGGTCGGCGCCGAAGTTGTTCCACAGCCCGAGCGAGATCGCGGGCAGGTGGAGCCCGCTGCGCCCCACGCGCCGGTAGGGCATCCGCTCGTAGCGATCCGGGTCGGCGACGTAGGTCATTCCGCCTTCCATTCTGCTGATCGGGCCAGCTCCTCGAACGGCCGCAGCGCGTCGGGGTTCGCGAGCGCGTCGCGGCTCACGGTGCGCTCCACCGGCTCGCCCGAGAGGATCCGCTTCACGGGCACCTCGAGCGCCTTGCCGGAGAGCGTCCGCGGGATCGCCGGCACGGCTCGCACCTCGTCGGGCACGTGCCGCGGCGAGCAGTCCTCGCGGATCCTCGCCCGGATGCGCTCGGTCAGCGACTCGTCGAGCTCGGCGCCGTCGCGCAGCACGACGAACAGCGGCATGTAGCCCTGCGTTCCCGGACGGGGCAGGTCGACGACGAGGGCGTCGACCACCTCGTCCAGCGCGAGGACGGCACGGTAGATCTCCGCCGTCCCCATCCGCACGCCGCCCCGGTTGATCGTCGCGTCGGAGCGCCCCGTGATGATCGCCGTCCCGCGCTCGGTGATCTCGATCCAGTCGCCGTGCCGCCAGACCCCGGGGTACGTCTCGAAGTAGCTCGCGCGGTAGCGGGAGCCGTCGTCGTCGCCCCAGAGGCGGAGCGGCATCGAGGGCATCGGCTCCGTGAGCACGAGCTCCCCGACCTCGCCGACCACCGGGACGCCTTCGCGGTTCCACGCCTCGACCTTGGCGCCGAGAGCACGTGCCTGGAGCTCGCCGCGGTAGACGGGCAATGTGGGCACCCCCCCGACGAACGCGGTGCAGAGGTCGGTCCCACCTGAGGTCGAGAAGAGCCACACGTCGGGGCCGAGCGAGTCGTAGACCCAGTCGAAGCCCTCCGGGGAGAGCGGCGAGCCGGTCGAGCCGACCGCACGGACCCGCGACAGGTCTCGTCCGGCCCGCGGATCGACTCCCTCCTTCAGGCAGGCGGCGATGTAGCTCGCAGACGTCCCGAAGCACGTGATCCCGGCCTCCTCGGCGAGCGCCCACAGCGCCCCGAGGTCGGGATGGCCGGGGTTGCCGTCGTAGAGCACCACCGACGCCTCCGTAAGGAGCCCCGCGACGAGGAAGTTCCACATCATCCAGCCGGTGGTCGTGAACCAGAAGAGCCGGTCGTCGTCGTGCAGGTCGACGTGGAGGTTGAGCGCCTTGAGGGACTCCAGCAGGATCCCGCCGTGCCCGTGCACGATCGCCTTCGGCAGCCCGGTCGTCCCCGAGCTGTAGAGCACCCACAGCGGGTCGTCGAACGCGACCTGCGCGAACGTGAGCGCCTCGTCGCCCCCCTCCTGCGCGAAGTCCTCCCACCCGGTCGCGTCCCCGAGGCCGCCGAGGGCCGGCTCGGGGCGGAGGTAACCGAGGACGATCGTGCGCTCGAGCGTCGGCAGCGACGCCTGGAGCCGTGCCAGGACGTCGAGCCGGTCGTGGTCGCGGCCGCCGTACCGATACCCGTCGACCGCCAGGAGCACGCGCGGCTCGATCTGCGCGAAGCGGTCGACGACGCTGCGCACGCCGAAGTCCGGCGAGCAGCTGGACCAGATCGCGCCGACGCTCGCACATGCCTGGAACGCGACCACGGCCTCCACGATGTTCGGGAGGTACGCCACGACCCGATCTCCCCGGCCGACGCCGGACGCGCGCAGCGAGGCGGCCAGCCTCCGCGTGTCCTCCTCGAGTTCGCCCCAGGTCGTCTCGGTGAGCGGGCGGAGCTCGGACGCGTGGCGGATCGCGACCGTATCGGGGTCGCGGCTGCGGAAGACGTGCTCAGCGAAGTTGAGACGGGCGCCCGGGAACCATTCGGCGCCGGGCATCCGGCGCGAGGCGAGCACGCGGTCGTACGGTGCGGAGGCGCGGACCTCGAAGTGCTCCCAGATCGATGCCCAGAACTCCTCGAGGCTGTCCACCGACCAGCGCCAGAGCTCGTGGTAGCCGTCCGTCTCGACGCCGCGCCCGGCGAGCCAGCGCGCGTAGCGCGTCAGCGCGGCCCGTTCGACGCGCGCCGCGTCCGGGGTCCAGAGAACCGGGGGCGCCGCCGTCACGGCCGCCGCGTCACCGTTGCCGGAACGTGATGCGGCCGCGCGTCAGGTCGTAGGCGGAGAGCTCGACCGTCACGCGGTCGCCGGGGTTGATCCGGATCCTGTAGCGGCGCATCTTGCCGGACACGTAGCCGAGCGTCTCGTGGCCGTTGTCGAGGGCGATCCGGTACATGCCTCCCCGGAACGATTCCACGATCTCACCCTGCAGCTCGACCTTGCCGTCGTTGTCCGCCACGCCTCTCCCGGGTAGGCAGCGCCATGAAAGGCCCGGGCGCGCCGTGTGCGGCGCGCCCGGGCGAGCGGAGCATCAGCCGGCGACGACCACGTTGGTCGCCTGCGGGCCCTTCTGGCCCTGCTCCGGCACGAACTCGACCTTCGCGCCCTCGGGGAGGGACTTGAAGCCTTCGCCCGCGATGCCGCTGAAGTGCACGAAGAGGTCCTTGCCGCCGTCGTCGGGGGTGATGAAGCCATACCCCTTCGCGTCGTCGAACCACTTCACGGTTCCGGTTGCCATCTGCTGAAACACCTCCTTGCCAAGTACTCACGAACGGGCAGGAAGGTGCAGAAACGCACGACCGGACCTCGTCCTGATTTTGATCGATCGGCACGGTAGCACCGATCGCCGGACGGGGAGAAGCGGGATGGGCCCGGGGCCCATCCCGCCGGTGGTCCTAGGCTGCGTCCGCGAGGTCGCGGCGGCGCTGCAGCGGCCTGGGGTCGCTGTCGAGCGCGTGCTGCAGACGGACGAGCGCGGACTTCTCGAGCTGTCGGACGCGCTCGCGCGTCAGCTCCAGCTCCCGGCCGATCTCCTCGAGCGTCAGGCTGTCCCTGCCGTCGAAGCCGAACCGGAGCTCCAGCACGCGGCGCTCGCGGTCGGGCAGGCCCGAGAGGGCGGAGCGCACGCGCTCGCGCTGGAAGGTCTCGTCGGCCTCCTCGACGGGGTCCGGCGCGGTGCGGTCGGCGAACAGGTCGCCGAGCTCGCCGTCGCCGTCCGAGCCGACGGCCTGGTTCAGCGAGACCGACGCCTCCACCGCGTCCAGGGCCTCCTGGACGTGGTGCAGCTTCAGCCCGGTCGCCTTGGCGAGCTCCTCGACGGTCGGCTGGCGCCCGAGGCTCACCTCGAGGCGCTGGCGTGCGCGGTTGAGCTTCTGCTGGCGCTCCTGCACGTGCACCGGCACGCGGATCGTCGCCGACTGGTTGGCGACCGACCGCTGGCAGGCCTGGCGAATCCACCAGGTCGCGTACGTCGAGAACTTGAAGCCCTTCCGGTAGTCGAACTTCTCGACCGCGCGGTTGAGGCCGATCACGCCGTCCTGGATCAGGTCGAGGAACGGCACGCCGTGGCCGCGATAGCGCTTCGCGATCGAGACGACGAGGCGGAGGTTCGAGTTGATCATCCGCTCCTTCGCGGCACGGTCGCCGCGCTCCACGCGCTTCGCGAGCGCGATCTCGTCCGCCGCCGTGAGCAGCTGGTAGCGCCCGATCTCGGAGAGGAACAGGCCGAGCGAGTCCGTCGTGGCGGGGCCCGAGCCGGGAGTCAGGTCGAGCTCGAGCTCGTCCTCGTCCACGGGCAGCTCGACGCCGCGCTCGGTCAGGAGCGTGCGCAGTGCGGCCAGTGACTCCTCGTCGAGCTCGTGCTCGAGCACGAGCGCGTCGAGCTCGTGGGCCTCCACCTTGCCGCGCTCCTCCGCCTCTGCGGCGAACGCGTCCAGTGCGGGAATTTCGATGATGCTGGTCTCCAAGTCGTCCTCGTTTCGTGTTCAGGCGCGCGGCCAGCGAGGCCCGCGCGGTGATGGCGTGTGTCCGGAGGTCGACGCCGCGCGCAGCAGCTCACGCTGTGCGGCTCGGCGCGCTCAAATAGTGTGAACGGTCGCGAGCCCCGTGTCATTCCCCGAAAGGGGTTTCATACGAATTGTTTACGTTTGGTGTCGTTCGGGGCCGCTAGGCAATCTCCTGGGCGTCAGTTGACCCGTGGGTCGTCCGGCAGCTGCGCGAGCACCGCGAGGCCCCCGCCGTGTCTGCGCAAGACGTCGACCCAGAGGCGGTCGGGGGCCTGCGTGAAGACGTCCGACACGCGGGCGGGGAGCACGACCCAGGACTGCTCCTCGAGCTCGTCCTCCAGCTGTCCCGGGCCCCACCCGGCGTACCCCGCGAACACGCGCGCCTCGCGCAGCTCGCCGAGCTCCGTGCCGTCGTCGAGCTCTCCAGGGAGGAACCCGATCGTGTCGAGCACGAGCGCCTCCGCGCGGCCCGGGTCGACGAAGTCCGCGAGCACGACGACGGCCTGGGGCTGGACCGGGCCGCCGATGTGCACGAGCTCGTCGACCCCTGCCAGCCCGGCCATCGGTGGCACCGCCTCGCCGACGGTCACCTCCGAGACGCGGTTGAGGACGAGACCCATGGCCCCTTCCTCCCCGTGCTCGCCGAGGAGCACAACGGTGCGGCGGAAGTTCGGGTCGGTCAGCGCGGGACCGGCGACGAGCAGCTGACCGCGAAGCGAGCGCACAGCGCCATTCTCGCCCGCCCGAGCGTCCCCGGGCGGGCGAGAGGCGCGAAGAAGACGCCTACGCGCGGACCCGGACGCGGAACACCTTGCTGATCGGCGCGCCGTTCTCCGGGAAGGCGAAGACCCGCAGGCGGTAGACGCCGGCCTTCATGAGCGTCCCGGTGAGCCGGCCGTTCTCGTCGACCTCGAGGCCCGGCGGGATCTCACCGGCGACCGCGAATTGCGCCGTGGCGGAGTCCTTGCCGCGGACCGGGATGCGTGCTGAGTAGAGACGATCGAGCCGTGCCTACCGGCAGCCCCTTGCCCTTCGTGAAGTCGAGCAGCGGCAGGATCGTGATGTTCCACTCGACTGATGCCTTGGCGCCCGTGCCGTCCGTCACCGTGACCGTGAACGGGTAGCGCCCCGCCGCCGTGCCGGCGCCGGTGATCTTCCCGGTCGCGCTGTCGAGCGTAAGGCCCGGCGGCAGGGTGCCGGTCGCGGTGAATGTGTACGGCGGCCGGCCGCCGACCGCCTTGACCCCGGTCGTCAGCGGCGCACCGACCAGCTTCTTCGCAGTCAGCCCAGTCTCCGGGGGCGTCTTGTTGACGAGCGTCTGGATCTCCAGCGGGGCGAGCACGAACAGCGACAGCTGCTTCGTGGCGCTCGCACCGGCGGCGTTCGCCTGCACCGTCACGTTGAAGGCGCCGCTCTGGGTCGGTGTCCCGGTGATCACGCCGTTCGCGCCGAGGGTCAGACCGGCGGGAAGCGTGCCGCCCGCCAGCGACCACGAGCTGATCGTCGCACCCGTCGCCGTCAGCCCTGGCGACGTGTACGGCTGGTTGATGTTCGCGTCGGGGAGCGAGGCCGTGGAGACGACGATCGTCGGCTTCGGCGGTGCTGCCGGCGTACCTGGATTGACGTTGATCGTAAATTGCTGGTCGGAGAAGACTCCCGGCCCCTTACCGCCGATCCCGCAGGTGTAGGACACCGTGACGTAGAAGGTGTAGCTGCCGGCCTGTGTCGGCGTGCCTCGCGCAACGCCCTCGTCGGACGCAAGGGAAAGCCCGGGAGGAAATGCTCCCGAGCTCACCTTGAAGGTCGGACACGCATCTCCGGGCTCTTTGAGCGTGAACTCCACGGAGTAGGGCTGGCCGACGGTCCCGGCTGGGCAGACCTTGATCGGGTCACCGCTACACGCCCCGTCGGCGAAGTCACCGGCGGGTGCGGCCGCGACGACCGCGAGTGCCGTGAAGCAGCCAAGCACGGCAATGGTGAAAATGAGTGTGATACGGCGCATCGAGCTCCCTTCGGCAACGAAGACGGGTTTCCTTGCCGAGCCGACCCCTTGCCTGCTCGGCGTGAAAGACGTGGGCGTGAGCCGCGCGGCAGGCTAGCACCGTCCTCCAAAGATTCCGTAAGGCTTTGCGTCATGCGTAGGATCCGGCTTGTGCCGATGCGGTCACGGGAGATCCGGCTCGCCGCCCGTCCCCGCGGCACGCCTTCGTCCGACGACTTCGAGCTCGCAGAGGTCGACGTTCCCGATCCGGGCGACGGTGAGGTGGTGGTGCGCAACGCGTTCGTGTCGGTCGACCCGTACATGCGGGGCCGTATGAACGACGTCCGCTCGTACGTGCCGCCGTTCGCGATCGGGGAGGCGCTCACCGGCGGTGCGGTGGGGCAGGTCGTGGCCTCCCGGGACGATGCCTGGCCGGAGGGGGCGTGGGTGCTGCACGATCGGGGCTGGCGCGAGGTCGCGCTCCTCGAGGGCTCGAAGCTCCGTGCCGTCGACCCGTCCGTGGCGCCTCTCTCGACCGCGCTCGGTGTCCTCGGCATGCCGGGCCTCACGGCGTTCGTCGGGATCGTCGACGTCGCCGAGGTGACGGCGGGGGAGACCGTGTTCGTGTCCGGCGCGGCCGGCGCGGTTGGCAGCCTCGCCTGCCAGCTCGCGCGCCTGCGCGGGGCACGCGTGGTCGGGAGCGCCGGGAGCGCCGCGAAGCAGGCGTGGCTCGGCGAGCTCGGGGTCGACGCCACGTTCGACTACCGCGAGACGCCGCCCCGTGACGCGCTGCGAGAGCTCGCTCCGGACGGCGTAGACGTGTACTTCGACAACGTCGGCGGCGAGACGCTCGAGGCGGCGATCGGGGCGCTGAACCGCCACGGGCGAATCGCGGCCTGCGGCTCGATCTCCGGCTACAACGCGACCGAGCCGCGGCCCGGGCCGCGCAACATGTTCATGGTCGTCACCAAGCGCCTGCGGATGCAGGGCTTCATCGTCTTCGACCATTTCGGCCGCTGGGGCGCCTTCCGCGACCAGGTCGCGCCGCGCGTCACGGACGGGACGATCGGCTACCGCGAGACGGTCGTGGACGGGATCGAGCGGGCGCCCGAGGCGTTCCTCGCGCTGTTCACCGGGGAGAACGTCGGCAAGATGCTCGTCCGGGTCGGCCCGGGGCCGTGAGGCGGTACGTCTGCAGGCTGTTCGGCCACAAGGTGCCGGCGGGACGGCGGTTCTTCCTCACGGAGCGCCGTGCCCGGTGCGCGCGCTGCGGGAGGCGGGTGCGCCTCCGGCACTAGAGGCTGTCGAGCGCGTCGAGCGCCCCTCTCAACGACCGGACGTAGGCGGCGAGCGCGTCCGGCCCCTGCTCGGCGGCCTCGACGGCGCGCGAGCCGACGACGACCCCGTCGGCGAGGTCGGCCGCGGCCGCCGCCTGGTCGGGGGTCGAGATCCCGAAGCCCGCGTAGAGCGGAACCCCGTCGGCGAGACTCCTCGCTCGCTCGACGAGGCCCTCGAGCGCCGTCGAGAGCACGGCCCGCGCGCCGGTGGTGCCCGTCAGCGTGACGAGGTAGAGCCAGCCGTCGGTGGTGGACGCGGCGAGGCGGATGCGCTCGTCGGTCGAGGTCGGTGCGACGAGGTGCACGCGCCGGAGCTCGGGCCGCTGCCCGGCCGGGACGTCGGAGACGATCAGGCTCGTCGCGCCGTGCTCGCGAGCGGCGGCCGCGAAGCGGTCCCACCCGTATGCCTCGAGCAGCGCGGCGTACGTCATCGGCACGATCGGCGTCTCGCCGACCAGCGCCCTCGTCGCGGCGAGGCACTCGAGGCACCTGGCGGTTCGCATGCCCCTTCCGAGAGCGCGCTCCGACGCGCGCTGGATGACGGGGCCGTCGGCGAGCGGGTCGGAGAACGGAAAGCCGAGCTCGATCACGTCTGCGCCCGCGTCGACTGCAGCGCGAGCCAGCTCGGGAGTCTCGGGCTCCGCCACGAGGTAGATGACGAGCTGCTTCCTCGTCAATGCGAGGCACCGCTCCTGGCGCTTTCGGCGCCGAGCGCCGAAAGCGCCTCCGCGAGATCCTTGTCGCCGCGCCCCGACAGGCAGACGGCGACGAGCTCGGCATCGAGGCGCTCGACCACCGCGAGCGCATGCGCGGACTCGAGCGCCGGGACGATGCCCTCCGTGCGCGAGAGCCGCGCGAACGCCTCGAGCGCCTCCTCGTCCGTGCACGGCACGTAGGTCGCCCGTCCCGTGTCGCGGAGCCACGCGTGCTCGGGGCCGACGCCCGGGTAGTCGAGCCCGGCGGAGATCGAGTGGGCGTCCGCGATCTGACCGTCCTCGTCGGCGAGGATCGATGAGCGCGCGCCGTGCAGAACGCCCGCACGACCCGTGCCCAGCGATGCGGCGCCCGCGGCCTCGACGCCGACGAGGCGGACGTCGGGATCGTCGATGAACGCGGCGAACATCCCGATGGCGTTCGAGCCGCCGCCGACGCAGGCGACGACCGCCTCGGGCAGCACGCCCTCCGCCTCGAGCAGCTGCTCCCTCGCCTCGCGGCCGATGACGGACTGGAGCTCGCGGACAAGCTCCGGATACGGGGCCGGGCCCACGCAGGAGCCGATCACGTAGTGGGTGGTGTCGACGTTCGTGATCCAGTCGCGGATCGCCGCGCTGGTCGCCTCCTTCAGCGTGCGGGTACCGGCCTCGACCGGCTCGACGGCTGCCCCGAGCAGCTCCATCCGCGCGACGTTGGGCGCCTGGCGGCGCATGTCCTCGCTGCCCATGTACACGACGCACTCGAGGCCGAAGCGCGCGCACGCCGTGGCGGTCGCGACGCCGTGCTGCCCGGCGCCGGTCTCCGCGATGATCCGCGTCTTCCCGAGCCGCCGCGCGAGCACCACCTGGCCGAGGGCGTTGTTGATCTTGTGCGCGCCCGTGTGGTTCAGGTCCTCGCGCTTGAGGTAGAGGCGCTTGGCGGGTGCGAACCGGTCGGCCCGGGTGATGGGGGACGGGCGGCCGACGTAGGTCCGCCCGAGCTCGTCGAGCTCCGCGACGTACGCGGGGTCGTGCCTCGCCTCCTCCCACGCCGCCGCGAGCTCGTCCAGCGCGGGGATCAGCGTCTCGGGGACATAGCGCCCCCCGTATTCGCCGTAGGTCTCCTCGTGCCCCTGGCCGCCGATCGCTCCCGCCGGGCGGAGCCCGGCTCCGCGCTCGGCTGACGCGGCTCGCGGCACCCGGCTCTCCGGGCCCGTATCACACATACTGTGCCCTCCGGCCGTGCACCGCGAGCCACGCCCCAGGAGCACGAGGGCGTCGCACGGTCATGCGCGCGCCGCCTCGACGTACGCCCGGACGCGCGCGTGGTCCTTGACCCCCGGCGAGGCCTCGAGCGACGACGACGCGTCGACGGCCCACGGTCCGACGGCGGCGATCGCGTCTGCGACGTTCTCCGGGCCGAGGCCGCCCGCGAGGACGACGCGGCGGTCTCCGTCCGGTGTCCGACTTAAGTCGGACACCAGACGTGCAGCGCGGTCCCAGTGACCCGAATCCTCCTCCTGCCACGGCAGGTCGAGGAGCCGCGCGACGGGCGTGCCTCGTCGGTAGACGGTGGCGTCGCGGCCGCGCACCTTCCCCGGCTCGATCGTGTGCACCTGATCGAGGTCGGCCGCGCTCTCGCCCGCGTCGCCGACCCAGACCGCGACCGCGAGGGTGTCGTCGGGTACCGGCAGCACCTCCCTCGCCGCGCGCGGGCTCTCGGGGACGAGCACGAAGCCGAGCAGGTCGGCGCCCGCCTCCGCCGCCACGGCCACGTCCTCCTCGCGCGTGAGGCCGCACACCTTCACGAGCGGCCGCGCAACGAGCTCCGCGAGCTTCGCCGCCGGGTCGGGCGCGCGCATCAGCGCCGAGCCGACGAGGATCGCGTCGGCCCCCGCGAGCTCGGCCGCGGCGCCGTGGGCACGCGCGGCGATGCCCGACTCGGCCACCACCACGCGGTCGCCGGGGATCCGTCCGAGTAGCGCGAGCTGCGCGTCGCGGTCGATCGCGAAGGTGGCGAGATCGCGGGCGTTGACGCCGAGCACGGGAGCCCCGAGCGCGATACCGCGCTCGAGCTCCGCGGCGTCGTGCGCCTCCACCAGCGTGTCCAAGCCGAAGCCTGCGGCTTCGGCTAGGAGTCGGAGCACGGCCGTGTCGTCGAGATCACGAAGGAGCAGGAGGACGGCGTCTGCGCCGGCCTCCTTGGCTGTCCGGAGATCTTCGACGGTCGAGAAGAACCCCTTCGCGAGCAGCGGGACGTCGGTGGCCGCGCGCGCAGCGCGGAGGTCGTCCCACGTGCCGTCGAACCACTCGTCGACGAGCACCGACACGGCGGCCGCGCCGGCCCGCGCGTACGCCGGTGCAATGCGTCCGGGGTCCGCGTCGGGCCGCAGCTCGCCGGCCGAGGGGGAGCGGCGCTTGATCTCGGCGATCGCGCCCAGGCCGGGACGGGCGAGCGCGTCGGCGAAGCGCCCCATCAGACCGGCGCCTCTCGCGAGAACGCGACGAGGCGGTCGAGCGTCTCGGCCGCGGCGCCGGAATCGATCGCCGCAGCTGCGGCATCCATGGCCCACCAGAGCTCCCCGGCCTGCTCGGCTGCCACCAGGGCGAACGCCGCGTTCAGCAGCACGGCATCCCGGGCGCCACCTTTCTCGCCCGCCAACACCCTGCGGATCGTCGCGGCATTCCGCGCGGCGTCGCCGCCACGCAGCTCTTCCGGATCACCGGGCTCGAGGCCGACGTCGCGCGGGTCGAGCTGCCACTCGGTGATGTTGCCCTCCTGCACCTCGACGACGAGGTTCGGGCCGGTCGGCAGCAGCTCGTCGACGCCGTCGCCGTGGACGACGAACGCGCGCCGGGCGCCAAGGCGGACGAGCGCCTCGGCGTACGTCCTGGCGAGCTCGGCCGAGTAGACGCCGAACACGCCGTCGCGCGCGCCGGCGGGATTCGCGAGCGGGCCGAGCACGTTGAACACCGTCCGTGTGCCGAGCTCCTGGCGCACGGGCGCCGCGTGGCGCATGGCGGGATGGTGGGCCCGCGCGAACATGAACCCGAAGCCGTGCGCGTCGACCGAGGCCGCGATCCGCTCGGGTGGGAGCTCGAGCACGAGCCCGAGCTCCTCGAGCACGTCGGCCGACCCGCACGCGGAGCTCGCAGCTCGGTTGCCGTGCTTCGCCACCGCCGCACCCGCCGCAGCGGCGACCACCGCGGCGGCCGTCGAGATGTTGAACGTCTCCGCGCCGTCGCCGCCCGTGCCGACCACGTCGACGACCGGCGTCCTGCGGGGAGTGACGGGGAGCACGTGCTCGCGCAGCGCCTCGGCGAACCCGGTGATCTCGTCGACCGTCTCACCCCTCGCCCGCAACCCGATCAGGAGACCCCCGATCTGCGCCTGTGTCGCCTCGCCCCGCATCACGACGCCCATGACTTCCCGCGCCTCCTCCTGCGAGAGGCTGTGCCCGTCTGCGACCGCCGTGAGCGCCGTGACGATCATCGCAGGAAGTTCTCCGCCATCCTGGCGCCGAGGGGCGTGAGCACGCTCTCGGGATGGAACTGCACACCCTCGACGGGATGCTCGACGTGCCGGACGCCCATCACCTCGCCGTCGGCGGTCCGGGCGGTGACGCGCAGCGAGTCGGGCACCGTGGTCGCGGCGAGCGAGTGGTACCGGCCGACCTCGATCTCGTCCGGCAGCCCGTCGTACACGCCGTGGCCGTCGTGCGTGACCCGGCTCGCCTTCCCGTGCAGCAGGGACCGAGCCTGGCCGATCTCGCCGCCGAACGCGTTGACGATCGCCTGGTGGCCGAGGCACACGCCGAGCGACTTCGTGGTCGGGCCGAGCCCGCGGAGCAGGTCGACCGACACGCCTGCGTCCTCGGGCCGCCCCGGGCCGGGCGAGACGACGAGCCGGTCGGCCCCGAGCGACATCGCCTCGTCGGCTGTGATCGCGTCGTTCCGGAACGTCAGCACCTCGGCGCCGAGCTGCTCGAACAGGTGCACGAGGTTGTACGTGAACGAGTCGTAGTTGTCGATCATCAGCACTTTCACCGCGCACTTCCCCGTGCGGCCCGGAGCTTCACCGCGCACTTCCCCGTGCGGCCCTCGGCGGTGCGGGCGTTGCCTGTCGACTGTGCCGTGGCTCGAGCACCCCGCCTGACGACCGCGCCGGGGGCCACGGACGTCCGCGAACGACGCAAGTTACAACTTGTAACTTGCCCGTCGTCCCGCCGGCTCTTGCTCGAGTCAACGGCGTGGTCGTCGTGGGGGGAGAGGTCATCCTCGGGCTTCCCGCTCCGCGAGGTCGATCGCCGCCTCGAGCGCCGCGAGCTTGCTGAGGCACTCCTCGTGCTCCGCCTCCGGGTCCGAGTCCGCGACGATGCCGGCCCCCGCCTGGAGATAGGCCGTCCCGTCGCGCACGATCATCGTTCTGAGCGCGATGCACGCATCCATGGTGCCGTCCGGCAGCGAGTAGAGCACGGCGCCGCCGTACGGCCCGCGACGGAAGCCCTCGAGCTCCGAGATGAGCTGCATCGCGCGGATCTTCGGCGCGCCGCTGACCGTTCCGGCCGGGAAGCACGCTCGCAGGACGTCGAAGGGCGTCACCTCCGCCCGCACCTCGCCGACCACCTCGGAGACGAGGTGGGAGACATGCGAGAACCGCTCGACCTCCATGCTGCGCGCGACGTGGACGGTGCCGGGGCGGCACACGCGCGACAGGTCGTTGCGCCCGAGATCGACGAGCATCACGTGCTCCGCGCGGTCCTTCTCGGACGAGAGGAGGCGCTCGACGTCTCCCTCGGTCGGCTCGGTCGTGCCTGCGATCGGGCAGAGGCTTGCCTTGCCGTCCTCGCAGGCGACGAGGCGCTCGGGAGACGAGCCGACGAGGGCGAGCCCGTCGAGCTCGAGCAGGAACAGGTAGGGCGAGGGGTTGACGCGGCGGAGGGCGCGATAGATCTCGAGCGGGCTGGCCGACGTCGGGCGCTCCGCGCGCTGCGACGGCACGCACTGGAACACGTCGCCCTGCACGATGTGCTGCTTGACCGCGCGCACCATCTCCAGGTAGCGGGCGCGCTCGGGATGGCGGCGCAGCGGGCCCGGGACGCCCCGCGCCTCGCGGTGCCACGGGATGCCCGCCTCGAGACGGCCGGCGATCTCCTCGTGGTCTCCCGCGAGGACGTCGGCGGTGCCGGAGCCGTGGTCGAAGCGGACGAGCGTCTCGGCGACCACGAGCCTGCTCTCGGGGAGCCCGTGCCCGTCCGGGGGAAGCTCCACGGTCGGCTCCAGCGTCGCGACGTGGTCGTACGAGACGTAGCCGACGACCGGCAGGGCGAGCGCCTCCGCCTCGTCGAGCGTCACGAGCCGGGTGCCCGCGCCCATCCACGAGGCACGCCCGAGCCTGCCGCGCTCGACCGACTCGAGCAGGAAGCTCGCGCGACCGATCCCGCGCAGCCGGAGGTACGCGCCGAGCGGCGTGAGGAGGTCGGTCGTGATCGTCGCGGTGGGGGTCACGTGGTCTCTCCGAACGAAAGAGACCTCCACGGGAGGTCTCGGGTGGGACGGGATGGGGTGCTCGTCGCTAGCGCACGCTCCCGCCTCGCCCGCGGCGCCACCACCAGATCCCGGTGCGAGGGGAAGTCATGCCCGACGAGCGTAGCGGTCGGCTGCGGCGGCCGCAACGGCCGAGGGCTCGGTCGCGGGCTTCGGGTCCGGCGCCTGCGTCTCGCGCGCGGCGCCCGTCGATGGTGTCCGACCGAAGTCGGACACCGCGACGGATCCCTGGGTGTCGGGCTTCCGGTCCGACACACCGCCTCCCGCGCGCGCGGCCCGTCGACGGATGCGCGACTGAAGTCGGACACCACGCCGCGCGGCTAGGCTGACCGCGATGCCCCGCGCGGTGATCGTCTCCGCAGTGCGCACGCCGTTCGGCCGTCTCGGCGGCGGGCTGGCAGACGTGCCCGCGACCGAGCTCGGCACGATCGCGATCCGGGCCGGGCTGGAGCGCGCGCGGGTCGCGCCCGAGGACGTGGGGTACGTGGTGATGGGGCAGGTCCTCCAGGCGGGCGCGGGCCAGGCGCCTGCGCGCCAGGCGGCGATCGGGGCCGGGATCCCGAAGGAGGTTCCCGCCGACACGATCAACAAGGTCTGCGCCTCCTCGATCAGGGCGCTCGAGCTCGCGGAGCTGATGATCGCCTCCGGTCGCCACGACGTCGTCGTCACCGGCGGGATGGAGTCGATGTCGCGCGCGCCGTACATGCTCCCGAAGGCGCGCTTCGGCTACCGGCTCGGCAACGGCGAGGTGCTCGACCACGCGGTCTTCGACGGGCTCGTGTCCACCTTCGACGGCCTCCACATGGTGCAGCAGGCCTCCGCGGTGGCGCGCGAGCTCGGGATCTCGCGCGACGAGCAGGACGCGTGGGCCGCACGCTCGCACGAGCGGGCCGCCGCCGCCCAGGATGCAGGTCGCTTCGACGACGAGATCGTCGCCGTGGGCGAGCTGACGGCGGACGAGAGCGTCCGCCGCGACACGACGCTGGAGAAGCTCGCCTCGCTGAAGCCGGTGTTCGACCCGGAGGGCACGACCACCGCCGGCAACGCCCCCGGGCTCAACGACGGCGCGTCGTGCGTCGTGGTCTGCTCGGAGGAGTGGGCTCGCGACCACGGGATCGAGCCGCTCGCGCGCGTGCTCGGCCACGCGTACGTCGCCGACGACTTCGCGTACCTGGCGCGCACCCCGGCTGCGGCGGCCGACCGCGTCCTGACCGCGAGCGGCCACGGGATCGGCGACGTCGCGCGCGTCGAGATCAACGAGGCGTTCGCGTCGGTCGCGCGCAACTCCACGCGCCTGCTGGGAGCCGACGAGGAGCGCGTCAACGTCAACGGCGGCGCGGTCGCGCTGGGCCACCCGATCGGGGCCTCGGGCGGACGCATCGTCGGGACGCTCGTCCACGAGCTGCGTCGCTCCGGCGGGGGGCTCGGGCTCGCGGCGATCTGCTCCGGCGGCGGTCAGGGCGACGCCGTCCTCCTCGAGGTCTGATCCTGCTCCGCCGGCTTCTGGTCGTGTGCCTCACGGCGCTCGTCCTCGCCCCCGGCGCGCTCGCGCTCGACTGCCCGAACGTCCCCCTCGACGAGCGGCTCCAGGCGGCGGACGTCGCGTTCGTCGGTCGCGTGACGGGCGAGCGGCGGACGCCGGCGGGCCGCTCGTACGCGTTCGTCGTCGACCAGCGCGTCAAGGGTCCCGTGGGACGCGAGGTGGACGTCGACGCGGCCACGCGCCTCGTCGACGCGGCCGACAAGCCACTCGTTCACGACGAGGCGCTGGGCGTGCTCGCGAGCCTCGACGGCGCCCGGGTCGTCACGGAGTCGTGCCTCCTCACCGACCCGGGGGCGCTCCTCTCGGTGAGCGACGAGCCGAAGGGGAACGCCATCCGACTCGTGATCGGGATCCTGATCCTCGCGGCGGTGCTCGCGTACTCGATCCGGCGGCTCCGGCTCCGCGGGCGTGGCGAGGCCGCCGGGAGTAGCCTCCGCCGATGAGCTTCGACCGCGTGCTCGTCGCCGGCGCGGGCCAGATGGGCGCCGGCATCGCGCAGGTGATCGCCGCGTCGGGGCGCGACGTGCTCCTGTACGACAGCGTCCCCGGCGCCGTCGAGCGCGGGCTCACCGCGATGCGGACGAGCCTGGGCAAGCTCCACGAGAAGGGCGGCCCCGATCCGGAGGAGGTGCTCGCTCGCGTCAGCGTCGTCGAGCAGCTCGCGGCCGCCGATCTCCTGATCGAGGCGATCGTCGAGCACGCGGAGACCAAGAAGGAGCTGTTCCGCGCCGCCGACGCGGCGTTGCCGCCGACGGCCGTGCTCGCGTCGAACACGTCGTCGATCCCGATCACCGAGCTCGCCGCGGTCACCTCGCGACCGGAGCGAGTGATCGGCATGCACTTCTTCAACCCCGTCCCGGTGCTCGCGCTCGTCGAGGTCATCCGGGCCGAGCAGACGTCCGACGAGACCGCCGCCGCGATCGTCGGTCTGGCGCGCGAGCTCGGCAAGACGCCGGCCGAGGCGAACGACTTCCCGGGGTTCGTCTCGAACCGGATCCTGATGCCGTTCCTCAACGAGGCCGCCTACGCGCTGATGGAGGGCGTCGCGGAGCCCGAGGCGATCGACACGGTCGCGAGGCTCGGCTTCGCGCACCCGATGGGCCCGCTCGCCCTGGCCGACCTGATCGGGCTCGACACCTGCGTCGCGATCATGGAGGTGCTGCACGAGGGCCTCGGCGACCCGAAGTACGCACCGTGCCCCCTGCTGCGCCGGTATGTCGCGGCGGGCCGTCTGGGGCGCAAGGCGGGCCGCGGCTTCTACGACTACTCGTGAACCCGCTGGTCGACGCGTCGGTCGCGGCACACGGGGGCACGGACGCCGACTTCGTCGAGCGCGCGTTCCGGGAGGTGCTCCGGCGGCCGGTCGACGAGGAGTCGCGCGCACGCGCGCTCGCGAAGCTCGCGGACGGCACGCTGTCGCGGGCGACGTTCCTCCACGAGCTCGTGAGCGCGCCGGAGGCGGCGCGCGTGCGCGAGCTCGACGACGCGGTCGCGCTCGGCCTCGGCGCCCGCGCCCGTGGCGAGCGGCTCACGTGGCTGCAGGCTCCGCCCGGGACGGACGAGCGCGTGATCGAGATCCCCTGGGTGCTGTCACGTCTCGTCGCGGCCGGCCGCGTGCTCGAGGTCGGCTACGCGTTCGCCGAGCCTGCCTACCTGGCCGGTCTCCTCCGGGCCGGGGTCGAGCTCGTGGGCGTCGACCTGGCGGAGCTCGACGTCGACGGTATGGAGCGCGTGCTCGCGGACGTCCGCTCGCTCCCCCTGGACGACAGCAGCGTCGACCAGGTGCTGCTCGTCTCGACGCTCGAGCACGTCGGCGCGGACAACACCGGCTACGGGCTCGCGGAGGAGGCGGATCCCGCTTCGCGCGTCGACGCGTTGCGCGAGCTCGCCCGGGTCGCCGGCCCGTCCGGGCGGGTGCTGATCACCGTTCCCCTGGGTGAGCCCGGCGACCACGGCTGGTTCCGGCTCGACGACGTGGGCGGCTGGACGCGGCTCTTCGCCTCCGCGGGTCTGTTCGTCGAGGAGCAGGAGGCATACGAGCTCACGGGCGAGGGCTGGCGGCCGGCGCCGGCCTTCCGCGCCGACGGCGTCGGGTACGGGGACCGCGGGCCGGCCGCGTCCGCGGTGCTCTGCAACGAGCTCTCGAGCGGACGGCTGCGACGGCTCGTGACGCCGGGCGGCCTCGCGCGAACGGTCAAGCGGCGCGCGCGGCCGCTGCGCCACCGCTGAGTCGGAGGAAGACCGGTGTCCGACTGAAGTCGGACACCATGCGTCGATGTCCGACCCCGAGTGGGGCACCAGGTATCGGTGTCCGACTTCGAGTCGGACACCTGGCCCTACACTGCGCCCCGTGGACTTCTCCCTGACCGACGAGCAGCGGGAGATCCAGGCCCTCGCCCGCGAGGTGGCGGACACCGAGATCGCGCCGCAGGCAGCGGACTGGGACCGCGAGCACCGGTTCCCGCAGGAGCTGTTCGCGAAGCTGGGCGAGCTCGGCCTGATGGGGGTGTGCGTGCCCGAGGAGCTCGGCGGGGCGGGAGCGGACTTCGTCTCGTACGTGCTCGTGCTGGAGGAGCTCTCGCGCGCCGACGCCGGAGTGGGGGTGACGGTCGCGGTGCACACGAGCGCCGCGACGCTCCCGATCGTCGGCTTCGGGACAGAGGAGCAGCGTGGCCGCTTCGTGCCCGCGCTCGCGCGCGGCGAGGCGCTCGGCGCGTTCGCGCTCACCGAGCCGGGGTCGGGCTCGGACGCCGGGTCGCTGCGGACGACGGCCGTCCCCGAGGGAGACGGCTGGAGGATCACGGGCACGAAGCAGTGGTGCACGAATGGCAGCTATGCGTCGACGTTCCTGCTCTTCGCGCGCACGGATCCCGACACGACCGGCGCCCGCGGCGTCTCGGCCTTCGTGCTGGACGCGGAGCACGTCGAGGTGACGCGAGAGGAGGAGAAGCTCGGGCTCCACTCGTCCTCCACCGCCGACCTGCGGCTGGACGGAAGCCTCGTCGGGCAGGATCGCCTCCTCCACGAGGAGCGCAAGGGGTTCGCCGTCGCGATGTCGACCCTCGACGGGGGGCGGATCGGAATCGCGGCCCAGGCGGTCGGGATCGCGCAGGCGGCGCTCGACACCGCGCGCGCGTACGCGCTCGAGCGCGAGCAGTTCGGCAGGCGCATCGCCGACTTCCAGGCGATCCAGTTCCGGCTCGCCGACATGGCGACGGAGATCGCCGCAGCGCGTCAGCTGACGCTGCGCGCCGCCTGGCTCAAGCAGGCGGGGCACCCGCACGGAGCGGAAGGCGCAATGGCGAAGCTCTTCGCGTCACGCGTGGCGGTCAAGGCGAGCCAGGACGCGATCCAGGTGCTCGGCGGCTACGGCTACACGCGCGAGTTCCCCGCCGAGCGCTACTACCGCGACGCGAAGATCACGGAGATCTACGAGGGGACGAGCGAGATCCAGCGGATCGTGATCGCGCGGGACCTCCTGCGCCACGCCGACCGCACCCTCGTCTCCGCCTCGACCGAGCCCGCCGCACGCTAGCGCCGTGCCACGCGCGAGGGACGAGCCGGTGCGCCTGACGAAGATCTACACGCGCGGCGGCGACGCGGGGCAGACGTCGCTCGGCGACGGGTCACGGGTCTCGAAGCTCGACCTCCGTCTCGCGGCCTACGGGACGGTGGACGAGCTGAACGCGGTGCTCGGCGTCGTGCTCGCCGTGGACCCGCCGGAGGAGATCCGCGAGGTGCTCGTGCGCGTGCAGAACGAGCTCTTCGACCTCGGCGCCGACCTGTCGGTGCCGCTCGACGCCGGGGGGCGCCTGCGGATCGAGCAGCCGTTCGTCGACCGGCTCGAAGCGGACTGCGATCGCTTCAACGCGGAGCTGCCCGAGCTCCGCAGCTTCGTGCTCCCCGGCGGGACGCCGGTCGCCGCCCACCTCCACGTGGCGCGCACCGTCTGTCGGAGGGCCGAGCGCGAGACGATCCGGGCAGCCCGGGAGCACGAGCTCGGAGTGCTGACCGCCGTCTACCTCAACAGGCTCTCGGACCTCCTCTTCGTCCTCGCCCGTGCCGCGAACGCCGTCTCGGGTGTCGACGAGCCTCTCTGGAAGCCCGGCGGGACCCGGTGAGCGCGCGCGGTTGAGGTCGACGGTGTCCGACTCGAAAGTCGGACACCGGATCCCGCCCAGCTCGGCTATGCACGCGGTGTCCGACTCGAAGTCGGACACCGGTTCGTGCTCGGCTCGCTGCGCTTGGTGTCCGACTTCGAGTCGGACACCGGGCGGGCGCCGGACGAGTGGCTGTCCGACTTCCAGTCGGACCATCTGGGCACCGCACGTCCGGCTCAGACGACGGCGGTCACCACGGGCCACTGCCGCTCGAGCCACTCCGTGAGGTCGTGCGCCGGCAGCGGGTGCCCGAGGAAGAACCCCTGGGCCCGGTCGCACCCGAGCCGCGCGGCCGTGTCCCAGGCGAGCCGGGTCTCGACCCCTTCGGCCACGACCTCCAGCCCGAGCCTGTGGGCGAGCTCCACCAGCGAGCCGACGATCGCCTGCGAGCGCTCGTCCCGTCCCACGTTGTGGAGGAACATCGCGTCGATCTTCGCCTGGTCGAGGGGGAGCGTGCGGATCGCCGCGATCGACGACGCCCGACCCAGGTCGTCGAGCGACAGGCGCACCCCGAGCCTGCGCAGCCGGTCGATCTGCGTGCCCTCGATGCCGGACCCGGCGCCGGGGCCGGACGGCACGACCTCGAGGGTGAGCCGGGTGGGATCGACCTGTGCCGTGTCCAGCAGCCTCCGCAGGCCGGTGATCAACTCCTCGTCGTCGAGCAGGCGGTACGGGACGTTGACGGCCGCCTCGAGCGGGTGCCCGCGCTGATCCCACTCCGCGAGGCGCCGCAGTGCGTCGGCCGCGACGGCGAGCGTCAACGCCCGGACGACTGGAGAGCGCTCCACGTGGGGGATGAACTCGGACGGAGCGACCAGCCTCTCGTTGTGCTCCCGGCGGACGAGCGCCTCGACCGCACGGACTGCTCCCGAGCGCAGGTCGACGATCGGCTGGTAGTGGACGACGATCTCTCTGTGCGCGAGCGCGAGCTCGACATCCCGTGCGATGCCTCCGTCGAGGATGCGTCTGTCGACCGCCGACTCGTCGCTCGTGTCCCGCTTCGTGGCGTACATCTGCCCGTCGGCCTGTGCGAGGAGCTCGCCGGGTGACAACCCGTCCTGTGGGAAGAGCGCCCAGCCGACGGACGCGTCCAGCTCGATGAGCGTGCCCTCGACGCGGTAGGGCCGCCGGAGCGCCTCTCGCACCCGGCTCACGTGCGCCCGCGCCTCGGCGTCCTCCTGCGTTCCGAGGGCGACGAGCACGAACTCGTCGCCGCCGATCCGCGCGACGGTGTCCGTCTCTCGAACCGCCGCTCTCAGGCGCCTCGCGATCGACCGGAGCACGACGTTTCCCGCCTCGTGACCCCAGATGTCGTTGACGGCCTTGAACCCGTCGAGGTCGACGACCATGAGCGCGAACGACTCTCCGGTGCGGCGGGAGCGTGCGAGCGCCTGCTCGATCCGGTCGTCCAGCAGCTTTCGGTTCGGCAGCCCGGTCAGCGGGTCGCGCAGCGCGGCGCTCTCGGCGCTCCGCATCCGTCGCGTGAGCACCCAGGCCGACAGCGCTGCGAGCCCGGACATCGTGAGCGCGACCGCGACGGCGGCGAGGATCCGCCCCTGGCGGCCCAGCTCGAAGCCGGCCAGCGCGCCCGACCCGATGACGATGGCCGACACCACCGGCCGATGCAGGCCAGCGGCGACGGCCTTTCGAATGAAAGGCTTCAGCACGTTCGGTTTGTGCGCCCCGACGCCAGGAGCGGGCGCTGCTCCGCAGTCCTCGCATCGTCGTGGACAACTGGCTCCGCAGCGCCACCCGGTCGGGGGATCGGCGTCACCCGGACGAGGGAGAGGATCGCCCCGATGCGCGCTGAATCCCGCCGGGTGACGTTGCGCGTCCTCGGTGTCGCGGTCTGGGTGATCCTCGCCGCGGCCTGTGCGATCGTCTTCGGCGACGTCGTCGAGGCGACCGTGAACGCGCTCGGCTGCGCCGTGCTCGTCGCCGTCACGGTCACCGATCTCGAGCGGCGGATCATCCCCAACCGGATCGTCCTTCCGGCGCTCGCCGCCGCCCTCGTGGTGCAGACGGCACGCGATCCGGGCGTGGAGTGGGTGCTCGCGGCCCTCGCGGCCGGCGGCTTCTTCCTCGTGCTCGCGCTCGTCTACCCGGCGGGTCTCGGTATGGGTGACGTGAAGCTTGCGGCGTTCATGGGGGCGTGGCTCGGCTGGGACGTCGCGGTCGCGCTGTTCGCCGGCTCGCTCCTGGGCATGGTTCCCGCACTCGCGGTCATCCTCACGGGCGGCGGGAAGGGCAGGAAAACGACGCTCCCGTACGGTCCGTTCCTCGCCGCGGGTGGCGTGATCGGACTGTTCTTCGGCCAGCCGCTGCTGGACGCCTGGCTCGGCTAGCCTTCGGGTGGCGGCACGCGCTCGACGACCGCGCACCGGCGGCGGTCGTGCGGATACGGAGAGGCGGTGACGCGGACGCAGCGATGCGCCTGCCCGTCGAGCTCGAGCGTCTCGCCGGCAGCGGGTGCGGCGCCGTCGCGCTCGAGCAGCCGGTAGCCGTTGTCGACGGCGAGGATCACGTGCGCGCTCTCCGGGACGTCCGCGTCGTCCGTGCCGTCCGCGCCGGCCTGAGCAAAGCGGTCTGTCGCACGCGCGAGCTCGTCCTCGCGCTCGCCCACCGTCTGCGCGCGGCGTTCCAGCGCCTGCTCGCGCTCCCGCACCACCTGCTCGCGACGCTCGAGCGTCGCGCCCTTCAGCTCGACCGCGCCGAGTTCGCGCGCACGGTCCTCGGCCCGGCGCTCGGCCTCCGCGACCGCCGCCTCGCGGCGGTCGAGCTCGCTCGCCCGGACGGAGAGGTCCGAATGCCGGACGTCGAGCTCCGCCGCGCCTTCGCGCAGCACCTGTTCGACCCGTGCGTGCAGCTCCCGTGCACGCGCCTCGCGCTGCTCGAGCTCCGCGACCGCGGCCCGGAGCTCGGCCGCGCGGGTCTCGAGCTCACGGCTGTGCTCCGCGATCAGCTCCGCGATCGCGTCGCCCGCGTCGGTCGGCACGAAGAGCGACCGCAGACGACTCCGCATGCCGTCCTCACCCGTGGGGCGCCCGGGCCAGTGCTCCCAGTCCGGATCGCGTGGTTGAGGTCCCTGCATGGCGGGTGTCGCTCGTGTGGACGCGCCGGCGACGCACCCTCAGCCGTCGAATTTGGAATGAGCCGCCGGCGCTCTCTGCCGTTCGGCGCATCGCCTCCGCCTCCTCCCTCCCCGTTCGGGTGGAGGAATACTCACCGATCGGGGGACGCTCGCGCGGCGGGTACGGCCTTAGCTACGAGCATGGACGCCTCAGGTGCTCGCTTGCTCGCCGCGCGGATCGCCGCCGGCGTGCGCATCGGTGCCGTGATCGAGCTCGTCGCGGACTCCGGTTCCGACCTCAGGGCCGGCGACCGGGGCGTCGTGCGCGAGTTCGACGCAACCGGTGCAGTCGTGGTGGAATGGGAGCGCGGATTCGACAGCGCGATCGATCCTCGCTTGACCCCGTTCCGCTCGCTCGCTGCCTAGCAGCGAGCTGAATACCCACACAGATCCCCAACCCCGGCCTCTTAGGAGGCTGGTCCCGCGAAGACGCACCTCGTCGTTCGGCCGGTGTCCGACTGAAGTCGGACACCACTGTGGGGTGGTGGCTTCGTGTCTGTGGTGTCCGACTTCAAGTCGGACACCAGCCGAACGAGACCGGCTCGCGGGTGCCGACGTCTTCGGAGGCTGGTCCCGCGACGACGCACCTCGTCGTTCGGCCGGTGTCCGACTGAAGTCGGACACCAGTGTGGGGTGGCTTCGTGTCTGATTGGTGTCCGACTTCAAGTCGGACACCAGCCGCCCGAGACCGGCTCGCGGGTGCCGACGTCTTCGGAGGCTGGTCCCGCGAAGACGCACCTCGTCGTTCGGCCGGTGTCCGACTGAAGTCGGACACCAGTGTGGGGTGGCTTCGTGTCTGTGGTGTCCGACTTCAAGTCGGACACCAGCCGCCGGGGACCGGCTAGCGGGTGCCGATGTCGAGCGTGACGACCCACGTGGACAGGCCGCCGAAGACGCCGGCGGCGGCTGGGTCGTGCAGGACAGCGATCCCGGCCTGCGAGAACCGGCGCGAGAGGAGGTTGGCGCGGTGCGGAGGCGAGGCCATCCACGACGAGACGATCGCGCCGGCGTCGGGCCTCGCGCCGCCGAACATCGCGAGGTTCTCGCCCACCGTCCATGCGCTCGTGCGCGGCTTGTAGACGGCCTTGAGGCGCTTCCAGAACGGCGCGCCGTTCTTCGATTCGTGCGCGAAGAACCCGTTCACGACCATCGAGCGAGAGTGACCGACCGCCGCCTGGGTGAGCCCATCCGACGGGATCAGCCGTGGGAGGCCGTGGCCGGCACGGAGCTCGTTGATCTTCTGGAACACGAGGCTCTCGAGTGACGGCTCGCGCTGCGCCGTCGCGTGCGCGTCGGTGCCGCCCGCGGCGCCCAGCGGGACCGCGAGTGCGACGAGCACGGCGACGATGGAGGCGCCCCTGAGCATCCCGCACCTTATCGTCTCCCGAAGCCGATCGGTGCTACCCCCGAAAGGGGGCCTTTACCCCTTCCGAGTGGGTGCGGCGCGCGCTACGGGTGGCTCGGGTGCCCGTCCTCGTTCTCGTCTTTGTGAAGGCCGAGCTTGAGGCCTCGCTCCATCGGATTCGCGGCGTGCGAGGACCGGTGCTCGGACGCCGAGCCCGCCCCGTCGGAGGAGCCGGACGTGTCGCCGGTCGAGTCCGAGCTCGAGCCGCCCGACGGGTCGCCGTTGGGGGGAGTCGACGAAGGCGTGGTGACAGGGGGCGTCGTGACGGCCGGCGTCGACGGGGGCGTGGACGGTGTGGACGACGGGGGAGAGCTGGCCGGCGGCGTGTCCGTCGCAGGGCCGCCGGGCGTGGAGTCCGAGCTGGCGCCTGCCGCAGGCGTCGAGGTAGAAGGCGGGGTGGCGCCGCTCGGCGCCGACGTGCCGGTGCCGGACGAGGCGTCGCCCGTCTTCGGCGCCGGAGTCGGAGCCGGAGACGCGGTACCGGAGTTGCTCTTGCTCGGTGCGGGCGCATTGGGTGCGGGCGCCTTGGGCGCCGGCGTCTTCACCGACCTCTGCGAGCCGCCGGTGGGTCCGGCGGTCTCAGACGTGGTGGCCGGCTTCGATGCAGCCGGGTGCGTCGCAACCGGCGGGGATGCTGCGCTGTGCGCCGGTGCGCTCGACGTTTGGCTCGGGGAGTTCTCGGTGGCTGCCGAGTGCGACTCGCTCGTCGAGGCGGCCGGCGTCACGCCGTCACGCCTGCTGCCGGTGACCGACCCGACGCGCCGTGACGGGTGCGTGGCCGGTCGACTCGCCTTGTGCCGGGTCTTCGGGTGCGTGGTGACGACGACGGGCTTCGGCTTCGCGGCAGAGCCGGGCGCATTCTTCGGAACGGCCGTGAGGGGCGTGGACGGCGGGTTCTGCAGCGTCTGGACGCCTTTGTAGCCGACACCGGAGGCGACCGCGATGGTGGCGGCGATCGCGGCCACCTTGAACGCGATCCCGCCGACAAGCGAGCTTCCGGCGACAGCACCGCCGGTCGCCGTGCCCGCGCCCGCGGTGCCGGTGGCCGTCGCGGTCGTACCGGTTCCGGACGACGCGAGCCCGATCGTCGGCAGCGACGTCGCCGCCGCCGCGCTCGGGGCGCCCTTGAACAGGGCGAGGCCGATCGGCAACGGGAGCAGCGCCAGGCCCTTGAATGCCTTGCGCTGGCGCGCTTCGGTCTTCGCGAGACGGGCGCAGTCGGGGCAGTCGGCGAGGTGCTCGTCGAGCCGCCGGCGCTCCTTGCGGGATAGCCGGCTGTCGAGGCGCTTCGAGATCGCGACCTCGGCGTTCTGGCACGTGACCACGTTCTCGAGCTCGTCGGCGAGAGACCGGCGCGCCCGGAAGAGGAGCGTCTCGAGCGCGGAGGTCGACAGACCGAGGACGATCGCGATCTCCCGGTACGAGCGGCCCTCGAGCTCGCGCATCACCAGCGCCTCGCGCTGCGTCTCGGGGATGCGCTGGAGCGCCCGCACGAGCTCCTCGAGCTCGACCGCGTCGTCGTCGTCGTTGGAGCTGTCAGGGACGTCGGTCTCGAGCTCGACCAACGCAGGTCGGGCAGCCGCCTGGCGCCAGCGCTGGCGCACGAGGTTGTGCGCGATCACGATGAGCCAGCGGGACGGGTCCTCCGGCGTCTCGCCGCGCTCGAGCGCCCGGAGCGCGTTGACGAACGTCGTCTGTGTGACGTCCTCCGCGTCGGCGTGGTTGCCGAGCACCGCGTACGTGTAGCGGTAGACGTCGCCGACGTGCTGGCGGTACAGCTCGTCGAGCGCGGCGTTTGCGCGCGCGGTTGTCTCGAGGACAGCCATGTGTCGGCCCTCACGATGACCAAAATCCGCGGGGCGCGCGTCCCCCTTACGAAGTCTTTACAAGTCTGCGCGCAAGTTTCGGGGCGGCATCGCATCTTCTCGGGTGAAGGCCCACGAGATGCCCAAGACCCTCACCCCCATCGCCGACCTCTCCCTCGCGATCGTCGTGCCGGCTCATGCGGCCGAGCCGGCGGCGACGCCGAGGAACGCGGCGCAGTGGTGCAAGGCGTGGCGGGCCGGAATGCAGACGGAGAAGCCGGCGGCGTTGTTCCCCGCAGCTGGGGGCTACGCGTTGACGTTCACGTCGCGGACAGGACAGGGGATCACCAAGAAGAGCGGATTCGGTCGGTGCGTGTCACTGACGACGAAGAAGCTCGCGGTCGAGAGACGAGCGGCTCGGGGGGGCGCAGGCGGCGCGACCCTGATGGCCCGATGCCGCTCGGACCTCGCCATCGACGGCTCGGCCCACGGAAACCTGGGCCGGTGCATCTCCGACGGGGGACGGCTGATCAGGTCGTAGCGGGCCCCGGCAGCGACGCGCTCGCCCCACAGTGGGGGGTGGGGGGAGCGAAGTCTGGGAGGGCCTTTGTGCCCTCCCTCGTCGTTCGAGGCAGTGCTCGTGCGGGAGGTCGACGGTGTCCGACTTGAAGTCGGACACCTGCGAGCTGCACGAGGCGTAGGGCACCGGCCCCCGGCGGAGGTGTCCGACTGAAGTCGGACACCTGGTTCGCGGCGACGCTCAGTGCTCGTGGGGGAGGTCGACGGTGTCCGACTTGAAGTCGGACACCTGCGAGCTGCACGAGGCGTAGGGCACCGGCTCCCGGCGGAGGTGTCCGACTGAAGTGGGACACCTGGTTCGCGGCGACGCTCAGTGCTCGTGGGGGAGGTCGACGGTGTCCGACTTGAAGTCGGACACCTGCGAGCTGCACGAGGCGTAGGGCACCGGCCCCCGGCGGAGGTGTCCGACTGAAGTCGGACACCTGGTTCCCGGCGACGCTCAGCGCTCGTCCGGGACGACGCGCGGCAGGGCGAACGTGAGCATCGTCGGACCGCCCGGGGCGCTGTCGATCTCGAACGACCCGCCGAGCATCCGCACGCGCTCGCCGATCCCGACGATGCCGAGGCGTCCTCGCTGTGCGGCGCGCGCGAGCGCGCGCCCGACCTCGAATCCCTGGCCGTCGTCGACCACCCGGACCTCGATCGAGGAGCGCCGCATCCGCAGCCGGATCTCGACCGTCGAGGCGCCCGAGTGCTCCTTGACGTTCGAGAGCGACTCCTGGATCGCCCGGTAGACGGCGATCCGCTGGGCCGAGGTGAGCGACTCCGGGTCGCCGCGGATCTCCAGCGTCGCGTCGATCCCCGAGCGCTCGATGAACGCGTCGACCTCGCGGTGGAGGATCTCGCCGAGCGGCCGCGACACGATGCTGCGCGACTCGAGCGAGCGCGAGAGCTCCCGGAGCTGGCGGTCGAGCTCGACGACGCGCGCGAGGAGGTCGTCGAACCGGCCGACGGCGCGCTCCCGGTGCGTCTCGAGGAGGAACGGGTAGACCTGGTCGCGCAGGTGGGTGATGTCCGCGCCGAGCGCGAGAACGTCCTGGATCGCCCCGTCGTGGAGGTCGAACCCGATCCGCATCAGTCGCTGCTCGCCCGCCGAGACGAGGATTCGCTCGCGCTCGGCGGAGCGCTCGAGCAACAGCTCGCGCTCGAGCACGGGCGCGAGGGCGCCTGCTGCCAGGGTGAGGTACGCGTCGACCCGGTTGCCGGTGACCTGGACACGGGCGACAATCGCCGCGCACGGCTCCGTGAAGCGCCGCACGACGACGGAGCGGAGCGCACGTCCGCCGAGGAGCGTGAGCGAGCCGCCGCGGCGCAGCGCCGCCCGCGCGGTCGCGCGCGCGCGACGGCTCCCGGCGCCGTGGCCGATCACGACCAGGGGCTCGATGTTCCCGCCCTCCCCGCGCCAGAGAGAGACCTCTCTTGCGATCCCCAGCTGGACGAGCAGCCTCAGCTGGAGCTCGCACGCCGTCAGTGGCGGCAGCTCCAGCAGATACGGGCTGGTGGACGCGACCCGAAACAGCTCGAACGAGGCGGCCTCGCGCGGCTCTCCACGCGCCTCCGCGAGAGTCGCAACCGCGATCTGCGCGTCGACCGCGTCGAGCTCCCCTTCGGCCGCCAGCGAGGCGACGACGGCGCCGGAGTAGAGGCTCGTCGCGAGGCGGTCGGCGGCATCGGTGGCTCCGGCCCCCTCGTACGCTGTGAGCGCAAACCGGTGTGCCGACTTGAGGAAGGGCTGTACGCGGCGCTCGGCGTCCGCGAGCAGCGTCCGGTGGACGCTCTCCAGTCGTGCCGCACCGCCCTGCGAGGCGGCGACGACGAGCCGTGGGCGCCCGTCTGCGCGCTCCGCACGCTCCCCGGTCCGCACGAGGGAGGCCATCAGGCAGGCACCGTCCTCACAGCCGCGCTACCTCGTCTCGCACAGATCGATCCCTTCGCCCTGACCTCTGCCGGTGGAGAACGCCGTCCGACCACACCCGACGTGCCTCGGTCGACCCGACGAACTTCGGTTTCCACATCTGCAGCCTCGATCCTTGCCCCGAGCCGCTGCGGGAGTACGGAAGTTCTACACCGCCTTGCGTGCGAGCGCGCTCTCGACCGCGGCGACGACCCCGTCCGTCTCGTCCCACTTCTCGTAGATCCGCGTGCCCACGGGCGCTCGGTCGGAGGCGCTCTCGCCGACGAGCAGGACGGTCGCCTCGGGGCGCCGCACGCGGGTGACGTGCGCGAACCGCAGTCCCTCGGTGACCGCGTCCCCCGTGTCGATCACGACGACGTCCGCAGACTCGCCGCCGGCGGCGTCCGCCGCACCGGAGGGCGGCACGCTCGCGACGACGTCGATTCCCTTCCCGTCGAGCAGGAAGCGGACGAGCTTCACGTAGCGCTGGTCGCGGCTCGCGAGCACGACGGCGCCGCGCCGCTCGCCGAGGCCCCCTTCGACGGGCTCGATGCCGATCGGGATCTCGTCGGTCGACGCCCTCGCTGCCCACGCCACGCGGTCGCCGAGCGAGAGACCTCTCCGCGCGCACTCGCCGGCGCGCAACTCGACGATCTCTCGTGCACCGCGACACGACGCCGTCTTGAACGACGGCAGCGACGGGACGATCTTGACCACGACCTGATCCGCGTCGAGGAACACGACGTCGATCGGGAAGCGCATGAACGCCGTGTGGATCGACCAGGCGGGCCGCAGGAGGACGCCGTGCCCCGACGGAAGGTCGCGCTTGCCCAGCAGGCCGCGCAACCGCCGGCCGGTCGAGTCCGCGACGACGACCGAATCGGCGACCACACGTCCGTCCTCGCGGCGCAGCGTCAGATTCGGAACCGGGCGCACCGCCGCTCGCCGGTCAGAGAACTTTCATGATGTTGATCATCACCGGCAGCAACAGCACGATGAAGAGCGCCGGCATGATCAGCAGGAGGATGGGGAAGAGGATCTTGACCGGCGCCTTCTGCGCGCGCTCCTCCGCGTAGGCCCGCTGGCGCTTACGGAGCTCGACGGCGAGGTTGCGCATGATCTGCCCGGTCGAGACGCCCATCGTCTCACCCTGGGCGATCGAGCGGGAGAACATGCGGATTCCGGGCGTGTTGATGCGCCCGAGAAGATTCTCGAGCGCCTCGACGAGCGTCAGTCCCATGTTCTGCTCCTGCAGCGTGAGCCGGACCTCCGACGAGAGCGGCTCCTTGATCTTCGTCGCCGCAAGGCGCAGCGACTGCGGGAAGCTGAGGCCCGCCTCGAGCGTGACCACGAGGAGGTCGATCAGGTCGGGAAGCTGGCGCTCGACCTGATCGCGCCGCTTTCGCGCCCTCGAGTCGACGATGTACGTGGGGAGCACCCAGCCGAGCACGCCGGCGCCGATCGTGATCACGAGGATCAGCAGGGGGTTGCCGCCCGCGAGCGCGCCGAGCCAGAAGGCGACGAACGCCCCTCCGACCGCACCGATGAACTGGGTGCCGAGCAGGCGCTCGGGCGTCGAGGTGTACATGCCCGCGGAGATCAGCCGTGCCCGGTAGTCCTTCCCCTTGACACGGGTGAAGCGCCTGCTCACCCAGCGCCCGGCCGACGCGGTGAGGTCGTTGAGGCGTTCGCGGAGAGAGACCTTGTGCTCGTCGCCGGTCGACGCCATCGAGCCGGCGAACCCGTACGCGCCGATCTGCTCGATGGTCTCCGTGGAGGGGCCGCGCGGGCTGGTCAGCGCGCGCAGCACCATGGTCACGGCGACCGCGAGGAGGAACAGGCCGAGGATGAGGACGAAGTGGATCATGATCAGAGCTCGATGTTGATGATGCGTCGGATGACGTAGAAGCCGAGGATCGTCATGACCACCGCCATGACGGCGCCGATCTGCCCGATGGTCTCGTGGAACAGCGGGTCGAGGTGGCTCGGGTTCACCAGTAGCAGGAAGAGGAAGATACCGACCGGCACCAGCGCGACTACCACAGACGAGAATTTGCCCTGTGCGGTGAGCACCTTGACCAGTCGTCTGATGTCCATGCGCGCCCTGATGTTGAAGGTCACCTGATCGAGCACCTCCGCGGTGTTGCCGCCCGCCTCGCGCTGGACGAGCGCGAGAACCGCGACCTGGTCGATGTCGCTGTTCTGCATCCGCTTCGCGGTCACCTCCAGCGCCTCGTCGAGCGGGATGCCGAGTTGCTCGTCGGTCACCACGCGCCGGAACTCGCGCTTCGACGGCTCCGGCGCCTCGTCGGCGACGACGCCCATCGCGTTGGCGAGGCTGTGCCCCGCGCGCAGCGCCGAGGCGAGCACGTCGAGATTCTCCGGGAGCTGCTCGCCGAAGTCGTTCCGGATCTTGCGCGCCTTGCTGCGGACGAAGAGGTTCAGCGCGATCGGCGGGACGATGCAGAGCACGAACCAGAACGGCCCGATGAGCACCGCGCCGAGCACGCCGAGCAGCAGGCCGACGCCGACCGATGCCCAGACCATCTTCCGCGGGTCGTGCGTCGATCTGGCCGACGTCGACGTCCTCGCTGAACCCCTCGAGCCAGCGGAAGCTGACGCTGCCGCTTCTTCGCTCGCTCGCCGCCAGCGAGCAGCGCGTCGACCTCCTTGCGGCGCTCCGCGGCCTGCTCCTCGGCGGGGAGCGTGACGAACTCGCTGAGTCGGGCGACGAGCGCCTTGTTGGAGCGGAGGCTCCAGAGCGCCCGCACGGTGAACACCGCGAGGGCGACCACGAGCACGACCAGGAGCGGGATCAGCGCCCACGACTTGAAGAGCTTGTCCTTGAACGCGGGCTTGTACGGCGCAGCCGTGCCCGTCGACGGGCTCGTGTACGAGAACGACACCGGCTCGACGCCGACGACCGCGATGTCGACCGAGACCTTCTCGTCCGGCTGGGCCGTGGAGCGGTAGCGAACGAGGTACTCGTTGCCGAGCTGGAACCCGAGCTCGTCGTAGATCTTCGTGAGCGCCTCGGGCGACGTGGCAGCGGCGTAGGTGCCGCCCGTCTTGTCGGCGATCTTCTCGAGGTCGTCGGAGGTGAAGTCCGGAGACTCGATCCCGACGGTGAAGACGCGGATCTTCTGCGCCTGGAGCTGCGCGAGCGCGGAGTCGAGGCTCGTGGCGCTGCCGACGTCGTCGCCGTCGGAGAGGAGCACGACACGGGCCGCGCCCAGCGCGGAGCCGCGCACCTGCGCCACGGCGGCGACGAGCGCGTCGTTGATGTGCGTGCCCTCCGCGAGCTTCGGGGGCTTCGCGAGCGCGGCCTGCACCTTCTTCCGGTCGGTCGTGAGCGGGAGGGCCACGGTCGGCCGGGAGTTGAAGAACACCACCGAGAGCGGCTGGCCCGGGTTGCGGGCCGCGAACGCCCGCGCGGCGGCCATCGCCGACCCGATCGAGCCCTTCATGCTGTTCGAGGCGTCGATCAGCAGGACGGTGCCGATGCCCTCCGCCGAGGCGGAGGACAGCACGCTCAGGTTCTTGACCGGCTTGCCGTTCTCGCGCACCTTGACGTCTTGCGCCGTCAGCGCCGAGGTGCGCTTGCCGGGCAGGGTGAGGACGTACGCGCGATCGGGGAACAGCGCGCTTCCCGCCTCGACGACCTGCACGCCGCTGTCTCCCTCGGCAGCCGCCGCGGGGTACGCGACGACCGCCGCGACGGCGGCGATCAGCGCGAGGAGGAGGGAACGCGTGACGCGGCTCACCGGCGGAGGTCCGCGACGTTCGTTGGGACCGGCCGGTGCGAGAAGAGGCCGGCGGGGAGCTCGATCCCGCGCTTGGCGAACTTGTCGAGGAAGATCGGCCGGAGGCCCGTCGGGTGAAGCTTGCCGTTGATCGTGCCGTCCGGCGCGAACGAGTCGATCTTGAACTCGAAGATGTCCTGCATGGTGATCACGTCCGACTCCATTCGCTGCACCTCGGCGACCGCGGTCACGCGACGCGAGCCGTCCTCGAGCCGCTCGATGTGCACGATCATGTCGAGGGCGGACGACACCTGCTGGCGGATCGCTCGCACGGGCAGGTCGTAGCCCGCCATCAGCACCATGGTCTCGATGCGTGCGAGCGCGTCGCGCGCGCCGTTCGCATGGACGGTGGAGAGCGAGCCGTCGTGGCCGGTGTTCATCGCCTGGAGCATGTCGAGCGCCTCGGGCCCGCGCACCTCGCCGACGATGATCCGGTCGGGGCGCATGCGCAGCGAGTTGCGCACGAGGTCGCGGATCGGGATGGCGCCCTCGCCCTCGATGTTCGGCGGGCGGGCCTCCAGCCTGAGCACGTGCCGCTGGTTGAGCTGGAGCTCGGCCGCATCCTCGATCGTCACGATCCGCTCGTTGTCCGGGATCGCGGACGAGAGGGCGTTGAGCAGCGTCGTCTTGCCCGAGCCCGTGCCCCCGGAGATGAGGACGTTGAGCTGCGCCTGGATGCAGCGGCGGAGGAAGTCGATGGACTCCTCCGAGAGCGAGCCGAGGTTGACCATGTCCTGGAGCCCGAGGCGCTTGCGGGCGAACTTGCGGATCGTGAGCAGCGGGCCGGACAGCGAGAGCGGCGCGATGATCGCGTTCACGCGGGAGCCGTCGAGCAGGCGGGCGTCGACCATCGGCGAGGACTCGTCGATGCGCCGTCCGACCTGCGCGACCATCCGGTTGATGATGCGCCGCAGGTGCGAGTCGTCGCCGAACCGCACCGTGGTCTCGTAGAGGCGGCCCTGGCGCTCGATCCAGATCTCGCTCGGCCCGTTGACCATGATCTCCGTGATGGAGTCGTCGGCGAGCAGCCGCTCCAGCGGCCCGTAGCCGAGGATGTCGTCGGCGATCTCCGACGTGAGGCGCTCGCGGTCGTCGCGCGAGATCCCGGTCTGCGTGGAGAGATGGCGCCGGATGTCGGCGAGCACGCGGTCGCGCATGCCGACCGCGTCGAACACCTGACCCGTCATCTGCGGGCCGAGCTCGGTGATCACGAGCATGTGGATCTCGTTCTTCATGTCCGCGAACGGCTCTTTCGTCGGCGGCGGCGCCGCCGACGTGTTCGGCTTGGTGGTGACGAGTCGCTCGTGAAGCTCCATGGATTCAGTTCCTCCTCAGGCGAAACAGAGAACGGCGAGGCTCGGCCGTGACCTTGACGGGCTCGGCCGTCGCGGCCGCAGGCTCGGATCCCGTGAACAGCGCAGCCAGCTCGTGGAACGACGCCGCGGCGTACGACTGCGGCCTGGACAGCGTGATCGGCACGCCCTCGTTGACCGAGCGCGGGATCTCGCGGTCGGATGGGATGAAGATCTCGGGCTCGGACCCGAGCACGGTCACGACGTCGTGGTGGCGAGATGCCCACGCGCGTGTCGGCGCGGTTGAGCACGAGCTTGATCTTGCGCGCGTCGTAGTCCATCAGGCTGAGCGTCTCGAGGCCCAGCTTCGTGTTCTTGAGCGAGAGCGAGTCGAGCGTGCCGACCATGACCAGGTCGGAGCTCGCGTCGATCGTCGCGATCACCTCTGCGGTGAAGCCGGGCGGCGTGTCCGCGATCACGAAGTCGTACTTGCGCCGCGCGATCGCGAGCACGTCGCGCAGCAGGTCGATAGTGAGCGCGCTCGCCTGGTCGGGGCGCGCCGGCGCGAGCAGCACGTCGACGCCCGTGTCGTGCGTCATGACGTAGTCGGCCAGCTTGTCCTCGTCGAGGCCGCCGGGGGAGATCGCCAGGTCGTACATGGTCTTCTCGGGCGGGAGCCCGAGGCAGAGCGCGACGTCCCCGAACTGCAGGTCGAGGTCGATCACGAGCACCTTCTGCCCCGCGAGCGCGAGCGCCGTCGCGAGGTTCGTCGACGTGAGCGTCTTCCCCGTACCGCCCTTCGGGCCGAGCACGCAGACGAGCTTGCCGTCCTTGCGGCCGTCCTGGTCGCTGCCGTGGCCGGGGTGACGCGCGATCGCGATGCTCATCGCGAAGCGCAGCTGCTCCTTGGTCTGCGGGAAGATCGCCATGTCCGCCGCACCCGCGTCGAACGCCCGCCGGAGGTAGCCGTTCGGCGAGGTCGCGGCGAGCACGATGATCGGCACGTCCGGCGCAGCCCGGTGCGCGCCGTCGATGATGTGGAGCGACCGGTCGTCCTCCCGGCCCTGGCAGGCGACGACGAGCAGGTCCGGCTGGTCCTTGAGCAGCGCCCGGACCGTCTCGTCCACGCCCTCGGTCATCGCGACCAGGGTGAAGCTCGCGTCGTCGGGCAGCGCCCGTTGGACGTCGAAGGCGTCGAGGCCTTCGACTGCGACGAGTGCGCGGATGGGGCGGTCCATGGTGTTGCTACCTCGCCTCCTTGGTTGCTCTGATCTGCGCGAGTAGCGCGGCTCGTGATCGCCTTCCGCGGCGGCTTCTTCGCGTCGCCGGCGGGTCGCAGCAGGAACCACATGGTCCCGGTGTCGGCCGCGAGCGCGAGCCGTCTGAGCCAGCGTGGCGAGGGCTTGAGGCGCAGGATCGTCGGCGGGCCTTCGGCGGAGCACGCATCACCAGCACGTTCGACGCGAGGAGGCCGAGCACGTCACCCGTTGCGCCGGTCTCGATAGTAGATGTCGACATGGTCGCCGCTCGACGAAACCGACGAGCCCATGCGCGCCGCTGACAGGGATGGCCACCGCGCGCTGCTTCCCGGTCAGCTGGGTCGGGAGCGCATCGGTCAGGCCGATGCTGAGGTCGGCGGTCGTGATCTGCTGGCCGGGGAAGATGTCGGATACCGCGACGCGCCCGTTGAGGTACGCGGGATCGGAGATCGCGCCGACCTTGAGGTCGTTCTTCGGGAGCGTCGCCGCCTGGAAGAGCTGCTTCTCGGCGATCACGGTGCCCGACGTGCCCTTCGGGATCAGGTTCTTCGCGACGAGCACGGGGCTCGGTGCGGTCGAGTCGTTGACGCTCGAGCGGTACTGGACGAGGTAGGCGATCAGGAGGATCGCAGCGAGCGCCGCCGCGCCGATCCCGAGCGCGAGCGTCCAGCCGCGTGAGTTCCCGATCTTGCCTGACAGTGCCTGTTGCATGGTCTGGGGTTCTCCTGGACGTGTCTCCGTCAGCGAGAAATCTCTCGCACCGATGAATAGTGTCGGCGAAAGGCCGGTCGTTCTTGAGCCATTGGGCCAGGTTTTCGCGTCAGCATGGCCAGGTCTTCGATCACCGTACGAGCTCGGGCTTGCACGCGACGATGGCGACGTCGACGTCGCACTCCTGGTCGGCGACGATCACGTCGTCGCTGAGCGTCACGAAGTCGACGAGGTGCCCCCAGAGCTGCGAGCCTTTCCCGTCGTAGCCTCGGGGGGCGTTCTCGTCACCCGGGCAGTCGATGCCGTCGCCCCCAGTGACGTACACGCGGAGGAACGCCTTGATCGGGAACCAGCCGTGCTTGGGCTCCGCCTGTCCGAACGACGTCAGGAAGATGTAGGCAAACCGCGGGTCTGACGGGTTGAGATTGTCCGGGCTCGAGCCGTTCACCCAGTTGTTCGTGGTGCAGGGGCTCGCGAACCGGTTCGCGAAGCCTTTGTCCGTGGACGTCTTGTTCCCTGACACCGCCGAAACGCAGTCCCATGTTCCGTTGGGGAGAGGGGGGCTGGGGTTACAGGAGTCGCCGCGCTCGTTGACGACCATCTTCTTGGGACAGCCGTTCTCGATCGCAGTGCGCAGACCGCTGGCACCGTTGCCCTGCCCGCAGTTGATCGTCAGCGTCCTGTTGCCCGTCCCCTGGACGGAGCCGCGGATCAGCACGGTATGGTCCTGGTCGACCCCGTTGTTCACGACCACGACCTTGAACGGGCCTGTCGGTCCGCCGTCGGCGGCGATCGAGTTTGGCATCGGGGAGATGCCACTCAAGAGCTCCGCGTAGTAGAGCGGGCTCGAGTTGACCGGGTCAGCGACGTAGGTCGCGTGCACGACGTTCCCGGGGATGTTCGTCTCGAAGCTTCCTTTGCAAGGGGTGCTAGTCGTGCAGAGGCAGGGCTTGCCCGTCGTGCACGACTTCCCCTTCTTCGAACCATCGTCGATCGTCCCTGACGTCAGCTGACCTGACGTCATCGTCCACGTGGCCGTGATCAGCTGCTGTCCTACCTGTGTGTAGTCCTGCGAGACGCTCGTGCTGCCTGTGACCGCGTTCGGTTGAACGTGATCTGGCCCGTGTACGTCGTCTCCGTGCCCGAGCTGCTCGGGCAGTCGCGTCAGCCGAACTGACGCAGTTGGTCGTGCAGGTCCCGTTGGAGGGGGTCACCGTGATCTTGCTAGGTGTCGCATTCGGACCATCGTCGACTTGGGCGCTGAAACCCATGGTGCACGACGATGACGAATAGAGGAAGCCGACCCGGTCCGGGCCGCAGCTTCCTGGGGTGAGGAAGAAGTGGTGGAGGAGCGGCGGCGCGCCCGACTTCGGCGTGTCGTCGTCGAAGACGTTGATCCAGTCGATCGGCGCGGGGTCGCCGTTCTTGTCGCCCGGGAGCTCTCGCTTCAGGTCGGTGGAGAAGTCGCAGCTGCCGCTGGTCGCTGAGCCCAGCCAGTAGTTGACGCCGACGGCGCTCCCTCCGCTCGGCAGGTTGATCCCGTTGACGTCGGCGGTCCACCGCCTGGGGACATTCGGGTCGGCGGTGAGCGCTATGGGATTCGAGCTCCCGACGAGCGACACCTTGTTGCCTGTCCGCACGTCGACGAACTCCGCCCAGGCGCAGTCGACGTAGTCGCCGGTCTCGTGGACGAACGGCAAGCCGCCCTTGCTGAGACCGGTGACTTGCTTTACTTGGACGCGGGCCCGCGCCGTGATCGACGGGAGGTTGAGCCCGAACGCGTGGAACAGGGTGCCGATGTTGGACTCGCGTACCTTCACGTCCGTCCAGAGGCTGTCCGCGTTGGGGCTGATCGCGTCACCGGTCGTGTGGGGCTGACACGGATTTCCACCGTCCGAGTCGTCGCTCGCGTCGGTGACGTTCGTCCGGTTGATCGCGACCACGAGATCGTTGTTGTTCGTGATCTCCTGGTTGTACTTCGTGCCCGGAACGGACGCGTCCGGGTCGCCGGCGTACCGCTTGGCCGCATCGGCGATCGCCAGTCCGGCACCGCTCGGGTTCGCCTGGCAGTTCGCGAGCTGCGCGAGGTATTCGACGCCCGCGGCGAGCGCGCCCGCGTCCGCACGGTTCTGGAGCTGGCGCTTGTGCGTGAACCAGTTGCCTGCGTCGACGACGAGCGCGCACAAAGAGGAAGACCGGGAGCGTGACCGCCGCGAGGACAAGGATTCCCCCACGCTCGCTGCGCAGCGGTCATGTGCAGGCACCGAACGGCGAGCCGACGTTAGTGCTGACTGTAGTCGGGGCCGTGCCGTCGCCGAACCGCTCGATCCTCATGGTCGCGTCGCCGCGAATCGTGACCTTCCGATCCCGAGGATCGGGACGAACGAGAACGGCTTGGAGATCTTCACCTGATCGGCCCTCCGAGCGCTGGGGTGCGCCGCCCGGCACGACGATGCAGATCTTGGCGTCGCTGAACTCGACGGTGCCGCCCGAGTCGCGTGCGTACTGTTGGAGGGTCTTGCTCGGATCCGGGCGCCTGTCGACTGCGGCCCAGCGGGCGGTCTCGTTCGCGAGGTGGTTCGCCTCGATCCAGTAGAAGAAAACGCGCCCGAAAGCGAGCAGGCCGGCCACGACGACGAGGAACACGGGGATGACGAGCGCGAACTCGGTCATCGCCACACCGTTCTCGGCCCTGAGCCGCCTCGATTTTGTCATCCGTCAGTTCTCCCTTGCCGCAAACAGGGGTCGACGCGCATGGTGGCGAGGGCGGCGGACGGCGTGGCTTCCGCGACGCCGTCCGCCGCCCCTCTACTTCCGAGCCACGATCCCCTTCAACGCATTGTGGAGAGTAGCGTAGGTCCGGTCGGTCTTCCTGACCGGATTGGCGCTCGTCCACCACAGGACGACGTTCGGCCCGTAGCGGTGCTTCGCCGTCCACAGCTGCTGCCCGGTCATCGAGGTGTTCTGCTCCCAGTAGATCCCGCCGGCGGCGGGCGTGCCGAGCTCGCCGGTGTGCGGGTTCGTGAGCAGGCGTTCACGTCGGCCGCGACGTCCGAGCCCGTGACGAGGTAGATCGTGAACGTGCCATACCGGTCCTGCCGCGTCTTCGTCTGCACGCCGAGGCTGAACGCCGTGTAGCTCCCGGCGGACGTCCGGCCGCGGTCGACGACGAGCTTCTCGCCAGTCGCCTTCTTGAAGCCCGACTTGAGCTGCGCGGGAGTCACCGTGGCCGGTGCTCCCTGGGCGGCGGCTACCGTCGTCGCGGCGACCAGGGCCGCGACGAGTCCCACGATCCACCCCATGCGCATGCGTGTCATCGTCGCCACTCCTCTACTCGACGCGTTCGGTCGTTCGGCTGTTGATCGTGGAGTCGAACACCACGATCCCGAACAGGTTGATCTTGAACGGGTAGGAGGCGCGCACGGTCACGTCGCCGCTCGCGAACCATCCCTGTGCGTTGTTCACCGGGTCGTGCGGATCGACGGTGATCACCAGCTTGCTCGGATCGAGGCTGGCGGCCGCGCTCTTGATCTTCTGCTCGATCAGCGGCACCCGGTCGGACTCCGGCTGGATCGAGCGCGCCACTGCGGCCTGGCGCGCACCGACTCGCACCGCGTCGGTGAGCGTGATGTAGGTCCTGAACGCGTTCCCGAACTGGATGATCCCCATCACGATGAGGAGCAGCAGCGGCAGGATCAGGGCGAACTCGACGTACGCCTGACCGCTCTCGCGTCTCGCGAGGCGGCGCATGGGCGCTGCACTCCTCATTGGACGAGGTCCGGGCGGTTGGTGTCGACGAGTCGGGCCGCGTTCGTCAGGACGTCGCCTGCGACCCGGGCGAACAGCGACCGGAGCGCTTCCGAGTCGGCGGTGTAGTAGAAGTTGTCGTCCGTCCCGGGAGGGCTCGAAGCGATCGCCTTCAGCGCCTCCTCCGGGCTGCAGCCCCACGTCTGACACACTTCCTTCTGCGCCGACCCGCTGGTGTCCTGGTGGCCGGCAGCAGTGGGTTTCTGGCAGCGCTGGGAGTTGGCGTTCTGGTTCCCGAGGTCGTAGCCGATCGTGTAGACGACGGTGTCGGTCGGGAGACGCCTCGACGCCTCGACGCCCGCGCCGCAGGGGCGGTTCGGCCACGGGGTGCTGTCGGCCCAGTACCCGGTCGCGTATCCGCCAGGCGTCGTGTTTGCGCCGCCATCGGTGAAGAACACGATCACGTCCTGCACGTCGGCGCGGCCGTGGGCCTGCAGTTCGTGCGCGGCCTCGTCGATCGCCATCGAGTAGCTCGTGCTGCCGGCCGCCTTGATGCAGCCGAGCGTCTGCACGAGCCCCGAGGCGGGGTTGAGGTCCCAGTTTCCGTCCGTGTCCTGCACGACGTAGTCGTCGCTCGGGTCGTTGTCGACGTCGTCGTCCGTGAGGGACGAGACGACGTAGAACGCGCGGTCTTGGTTGCGGTACGCGGGATCGGAGTCGGCCTTCCACCACGGCTGGTAAGCGCCGTAGCCGTAGTAGTTGGTGCTCGTCGGAGCGGCGCAGACGTCGTTTGGCGTGTCGGGGTTTCTCACCTGCACCTGGGTCCACTTCTGGCACACGGTGTGGCTCTTGTTCCACTGCAAGCACGGTGGTCCGTCTTCGTCGTGGTAGAGCGAGGAGCCGATTGCCGGCGGCAGGACTGCGAGCCCCACCCGGTCGAGCTTCGGGTCCATCAGGGAGATGAAGGTCTGGACGCCCTCGCGCGCGGCCTCGAGGTCGACGCACTGCCCGTTCTGCTTCGTGTCGCACATCGAGCCGGTGCGGTCGAGGACGATCATGATGTCGAGCGGCTTCACCGAGCACGGGTAGCACGCGGTCGCCTTCGCGCTGACGGTCAGACTCTTGACGCCGACGATCCGCCCGAAGAAGGTCGGCACCTTCGCGGTCGACTGGACCGTGAGCGCGTTCGACTGCCCATAACGGGTGTTGCAGCCGGGGATGGAGGTGATGCAGCGGACCTCCACGGACGTGGTCGCGTTGTCGATCGTGTTGACCGCGTTCTTGCTGCCCGGCGTGGGGCTGTACGCCTCGGCCGTCGCTTGGGCGATCGCGTTGACCGGCAGATCCTGCGCGCCCGCGAGCGCCGCCGCGTCGACGCCTGCCTGGAGCTGGCGCTGCACGAGTTGCGCGTGCCCGATGTCGATCACGAGCGCGACGGCCACCAGCATCACGACCATGAGGAGGCCGGTCATCATCATGATCTGGCCGCCCTCGTCCCTCGCGAGCCTGCGCGCTGCCGAGCTCGAAGTCCCCCTCTGAGCATGGTTGTCCACAGCCTGCACACTGAAACCACTGGGGCGCGATTGCGCCATCCCTCTATCAGGTGCCCCCGAACGAGCGATGCGTCCGGCGTCCGGCGTCACGTTCGTGCGCGGTCGACAGGAGCTCGGTGAGCCTGTCCCTGCAGTGTGCGTGTGTGCTGCGAACTGCTGCACGGTCCCCCCTCGGGACGAGGCGCCGCTCGAGCGAGTGGCGCAAGACACGATGGCGGCGGTCGTCCGGGCGAAGGGAAAGCCCGGATGACCGCCGCGTTGGACCTGTACCTAGCCGGGGAAGTTCGAAACCGAGCTTCCGGTGCTCTGGAACAGATCACGGGTCGATCACACCTCTCACTTTCATCCCCCTCCTCTGGGTACGCCACATGATGCCGGAGAAATCGGACTGCGCAGCGCTGCCGCAACTCTCCGCATCATCGGCACAAAGCTGTCCCTGCTCAAGGCCAGATTCGATGCTGTGAACCGCCTGTCGAACAGACGAGCGGCGGCGGCCGCTCGGGCGTAACCGTGCCCGTACGACCGCCGCCGTGGTCATGTCCCTGACTGTCCTAGCCGGGGAAGTCCTGCACCGAGCTGCCCGTCTGCTTGAACAGGTCACGCACGGCCGGGCCGAGAATCAGGATGCCAGCGATGACGAGGATCGCGATGCCGCCGAGGATCAGCGCGTACTCGGCCATGGTCTGGCCCTCTTCGCGATCCCGGAGGTTCGCGACGAAGTTCTGGACACGCACGACGAGTGCCGTCATGGGTGAGCCCTCCTTGATGGTTGAAGGGGGAACGCCCCCCCGAGCGTGTTGCCTCATTACGTTCCCCCCGTGCGGGAGGCACACGAATCGTGCTGGTCGCGGCCCTATCAGGTACTCCCCGAGGGTCTAGACGGTGCTAGACCCGCGGCCAAACAACCACATGACGAGGGGTGCCCCTACGCGCCCTCTTCCCCCCCCCCCCTCTCAGGCGAAGGGCGGTCAGCGGCGTCGCGGGGAGGACGGCCGCCATCGGCCAGATCGCGTTCGTCCCGTCCGAGAGGTCAGCGTCCGAGGCCGGGTATGGATCGTCGCCGTGCACGACCGCTTGCGCCTGCGGATAGAGCTCGTAGTGGAAGTCGAGCGCAATCCGGTTCTGGCTCGGCGAACGTAGACAGGCCGATCGCCAGCGCGACGATCGGCACCGCCGCGAAGAGAAGGAGCTCGAGCCCGCGAGTCAGCGGGGTCTTCACGTCGGGGCGGGGGACAGCGCTCGGGCGCGCTCGGGCTCGTCGCGGAACGCCACGGCCAAGACGACCGCAAACACGAGCAGCAGTCGGCCGATGTCCCAGGGGTCGCCAATACCCAGCCCTGCGCCGCGGAGGCCCCAGGTCGCGAGCGGCAGGAACCAGACCCACGAGAGGCGCGGCCGTGCGATCGCGAGAGGGACCATCGCGAGCGCGAAATAGTCGAGCCAGACGATTGGCGCAAGCGTTAGTGCGGCGGCGACTGCGAGGGTGAAGCTCCGGTAGCGCCATGTGGCGGCAAGCAGCGCGAGGCCGACAGCCCACATCATGGCGCTCGCCGCCGTCTCCGACGCGCCGCTCTGCGCCGCCAGTCCGAACAGCGTGTAGGAGTCCTGGTCGAATCCGCGCCCGAGCTGGAGCAGCGACCGGGCGTAGTGGTCGATCGAGACGTACGGGAGGACGAGGAGGAGCGAGCATGCCGCGATCCGGCTGCAAAAAGCGTCGCCGCATGCCGGCCCCTCGATGCGAGCCAGACGCCGAGCGGCCAGACGAGGAACTTCAGCGCGGTGGCGAAGCCGATCGCGGCACCCGGCGCAAGTCGGCGGTCGCGCGAGCGCCACGCGAGCGCGAGCAGCAGGCAGAGGGGCGCCGTCAGATGCGACACGCGCATCTCGCCGGCGACCTGCGGCCAAAGCGCCACAAGCCCGTAGACGCGCCAGTCGCGGAGGCCGACGAGCCAGAGGGCGGCCGCCATGCACACGAGCCCGAGAACGAGCATCACGATGTCCGCCGCTCCAAGAGGAAGCGCCGTCAGCGGAGTTGCGAGGTACGCGACGAGCGGCGGCCAGATGTAGTTGGCTGCCACCGTCGGATCGAAGTCCGGCGGAGGATACGGATTTCTCCCCTCCAGCATCAGCTTCGCCTGGGGGTAGATCTCGTGGTGGAAATCCGCGGAGAGCGAGCTGTCGGAGAGCCCGACCGCAAGCATCGTGACCAGCGCCGCGATCGGCAGCACGCCGAGCCCGATGATCGTGGCGACACGGCGTAGCCCGTACGTGAAGTCTGCTGCCGGGCAAACCTGCGTGTCGATTGGCGGCGGGGTGTTCACAGTGGAGCGCCGGACCATAAGAGGTGCTCGCGGACGACCGTGCGCAGCTCCGTCAGCCTATGGTCGCGGCATGACGGAAGCGCTGCTCTGGACGATGGTCCAGCCGGCCACGGGTCGTAGGGTTGGTGCGCTGCACATGCGGAGCCTGCACGCTTCAGAGATTCATGCGCTGGATGAATGAAGCTCGCAGCGGCGAAGCGGGCCGAATGCGAGGGCAATCGAAGCCCGTGTCGGAGCTCCGGCCGGCGTGAGCATCGTGGGGACGGAACGCTCGATGTCTCCCGCGGGACTTGGCCGGACCCTCCGGAGACTTCGCGACCCGTTGCTGTTCTTGGCTGTGCCCATCATCTTCGCTTTGTTGTTGGGGTTGGTCGGATACGGGAGCTCCTGGGAGCTCGGTTTCGACTTCCGTGGCACGCTCTGGGAACCGGCGCGTGCGCTTCTGGATGGAGTGCCCATCTACCCTGAGCCAACACGGGAAGCGGTCTCCGTGGGCAATCCGGCCGTCTATCCGCCGGTGTTCATCCTCGCGTCCATTCCGCTCGCCCTCCTGCCCGCCTCGGCTGCGTCATGGGTCTGGTTATGCGTGCTCGCGGCCTCGGTGCTCGGCTCGATGTGGCTCGTCGGGGTTCGTGACTGGCGCTGCCTCGTGGTGGCGGTGACATCGCCCATCGTGGTGCACGGCCTCTGGTTCGGAAACCTCACGGTGCTCCTGGTGCTTCCGTTGGCGCTCTTATGGAGGTATCGCGACACAGCGCGTATTGCTGGCATCGCTGTCGGAGCCGCAGTAGCAGCCAAGCTGTTCATCTGGCCGCTCGTCGTCTGGTTGCTCCTCACGCGACGCTTCCGCGCAGCTGCCTGGGCGCTCGGCTCGGCCGCGCTACTCATGATCGGAGCGTGGGCCGTAATCGGTTTTGAGGGGTTCCGCGACTACCCGAGATTGCTCCGAGCAGCACAGGACGTCTACGCGGTACGGAGCGTCTCGCTTTCCACGGTCGCGGGAGGGCTCGGCGCGCCGGTATGGGCGGCCGTCGCGGTGGCGTCCGTGGCCGGTCTCATCTGTCTTGTGCTCGCTACATGGATTGTCCGGCGCGCGGACGGAGATCGGCGCTCGTTCGCAGTTCTCGTCAGCGCTTGCGTCCTTGCCTCAAGCATAGTCTGGCCGAATTACATCGCCCTACTGTTCGTGCCGATAGCTATTACATGGCCGACGCTCTCTCCTGCGTGGTTTCTCGGTTACGTGGTCTGGTTCGCCAGCTCGATCTCTCCTCAACCGACGGTCTCGCGCGACGTTTGCTGCAAGCCAACCGATGTTACGCAGCTGGCGTGGGACGCCAGCCATAGCGAGCCGATGCCATGGTTCGCGACCGGGGCGATGGCGGTCGTTGCACTCGTAGGGATTGCGACCGCGGCGGTCGTGCACAGGCAACGCCCGTCAGGCGACGACATCATCGCGGTCCGGTCGTGATGACTGAGAGTTCGGTTAGAGCCGCACCTCTGCACCCCCTCACGGCCGGCTCTCTTCGGAACGTCGTCGCGCATCGCTGGGCGTCGATCGCGGTGTCGGCTGGGGCGCTGCTTTGGGCGCTCGCATTCTCCGTGATCGCCGCGGAGCGCCACAGGGCGTTTCTGAGCGCCCGCTTCGATCTCGGAAACATGGTGCAGGCCGTGTGGAGCACTGCCCACGGCCGATTCCTCGAGACGACGACTACCGACGGGCTTCAGCTGACGAGGCTGGGGCTGCACGTTGACCCGCTGCTCGCGCTGTTCGCCCCCTTGTGGTGGGTGTGGCCGAGCCCCGAGATGTTGACGACCTTGCAGGCGTTCGCGCTCGCCTCGGGAGCGCTGCCGGTGTTCTGGCTGACCCGCGCCCACACCGGGGACGCGCGCGCGGCGCTGAATCTCGCCCTGGCTTACCTCCTCTTCCCCGCTGTCCAGTGGGGCGCGCTCAACGATTTCCATCCTGTGTCTCTCGCAATCCCGCTGCTGCTCTTCATGGTGTGGGCTTTCGACGAGGATCGCCTCGTCCTGGCGGTGGTGTTCGCCGTGCTAGCGGCGCTCTCGAAAGAGGATGTCGCGCTGGTGATCGCCGGGATCGGCGTGTGGTACGGCGTACGACACAGACGACCACTGGTCGGCGCGGCCATCGCGATACTGGGAGTTGCCTGGACGGCGTTTGCGCTCACTGTCGTGATCCCGCATTTCTCCGGCGGGCCGAGTCCTTTCTACAACCGTTTGGCGTCCGTGGGTGGATCGCCGATGGGTGTCCTGCGCACGCTCGCCACTGATCCTGGGCGGATCTTGGACGCGGCGACGACGGGCGCCGATCTCCGCTATTTGTTTCTGCTGCTGGTGCCGCTACTCGGGTTGTGGGCGCTTGAGCCGCTGCTCGCACTCGCGGCCGCCCCGGTCCTCGCGCTGAATCTCGTGTCGGACTTCTGGTCGATGAATCGCATCGAGTATCAGTATGTCTCCGCGATCGTTGCCTGTCTCTTCGCCGCCTCTGCGATCGGGGCCGGGCGACTGAGCCAGCGGGGAGCCCTCTTCGCGACGACTGGAGTGCTCGCCCTAGTCGCGCTCGCGTCATTCTCGGGTCCTCTTGCGTCCCTCGACACCTTTGGCGCAAAGGCTCGGCCCTCGGCGAACAAGGTCCAGGCCGAACGTCGCGCCCTCGCGTTGGTCCCGGAGGACTCGGCGGTGTCGTCCTCGAACGCGATCGGTGCGCACTTGTCGGCGCGAGCACATCTCTACAGTTTTCCTGTTCGCGCCGATGCGGCGTGGGTGATTGTGGACGAGGCCGATTCATGGCTCGCCAACGGAGGCGAAAGGAACCGTCCGAAGCTCTACCGAGCGGAACTGGCCGCCCTTCGTCATGACAGTGCCTGGGAACTCGTTTTCCGGGCGGACGGGGTCCTGGTCTACCGAAGAGCGGCCGGCGACGCCGAGTCGTAGGTTGGCTGCGGCGAACCGGCTGGCTGGCCGGCCGCGTGGCGCGCCCGGGCTACGAGACCCGTGCCAAGAGATGTTCGCTCGAAAGGACGCTGAACGGCTGCGAACGGCACGGCGATCAGTCGGCGAACGAATGCCGTCCTGTGCCCGGGCTGCAGCCATCGCCCGCTCGACGCTGTGCGATCCTGCATCGACTCGGTTGTTCGGCGTGCGAGAAGACGGCTAGCGAAAAGGAGGAGATACCCGAGTGGGAACCCGTATCTCCGAATCTCGATGTCCTTGAAACCAGCCTGAGCGAGAACGGTGTAGAGGTCAGCGCGGTCGTAGCGGCGAAAGTGGCCGACGCGAACGTCGGATGCACCAAACAGACGTCGGTTCGCCGGGACGCTCACCAGCAGCCATCCGCCGGTTCGAACCCGCTCCTTCCAGCGGCGCACGGCACCGGCGTCGTCCTCGATGTGCTCCAGCACCTCGAACGCGCACACGATGTCGAACTGCCCCGGAGGGAGCTGCTCGTCGGTCAGCTGCCGAACCCGGTCCCCGAGTGTTAAGCGCGCCGTCGCGAAGGATTCGGCGTCGGGCTCGAGGCCAACGTACTCGTAGCTCCGGCAGAGGATCGTGCCCAGGGCTCCCTGTCCGCACCCGATCTCGAGCATGGTATTCGCGCCGCTCGGCAGTATGCGCCGGATTACGAAGTATCGAAGCCAGCCTCCGATAGTCAGCACGTCACTCGATCTGGTGCGACGCGGTTCCGAGATGACGGCGCGGGTCAACCTCACTGTGCGCATCCGCGAGCGCGAGAGCGCTGCTCTGACGCCGACACGTCGATCGTTGGTCAGGAAGCTGCGGTACTCGAGTCATGTGGGATCCGTTCACCTTCGCCTTTCCAGACGGAGGCCGTCGCCGAACGTCATGTTGAGCGGCGAGTCGAGCACGTCGGCATGGGGTCCACCCATCGAGAGGAACAGGCCGTCGCTTGCGGGAACACCACCGTAATACGCGTATGCGGGGGTGGCCCACGACGGGTCGACGCGTGCGCCACCGTGCTGCATCGCGAGTTTCGTCGCGGCTTTCCAGTCCTGCCCGATCCAGTTCTGCGACCCGTCGGGGGAATACCAGATCATGAGACCGGAGACCGCACCGATCGCAAACGTTCCGATTGCCCCTACGCGCCAGGGCCCTTGAAGGCGATCGATCGCGGCTCCAACCAGAAGAGCGAACGCCGGGGCCGAGATGATGAGGTAGCGGTCGACAAAGACCTCGGCAAACGGCGTAAGAGCGAGCGAGACGGCCAAATGGCAGGAGCGCCCAGCTCGCGAGTAAGAGCCGCTCCCGACGGACGAGTGGCGATGGCGCCGATCGTCAGGAGGAAACCAACCCCAAGTGCGCCCGAGAGCTCGAGTATCGCTCGGGTCACGATCGCGGCCGTCGGCGACCCGTTCCAGTCGAGCGTTCCGCCGTCGGAATCTCGCCTGTAAACGCCTAGGAGAAATGGCGAGGCGAGAATCGCGACTGTCGACCCCGCCAGCAGGATCCGCATGCGGAATCCACGAGCGGCGAGAAAGTGAGCTGCCGCCAGTAAGCCAGCCGAGAGCGGCTGAAGTAGCAACAGCGCACCGATCGAGATCGTGTACGTCACCCAGGCATGTCTTGTTCGCGCGTTCGCGCAAGTTGAGGAGCGCGGCCGTCGCCGTGATCGCGGCGAGCAATACGAACGAGTAACTGCGCGCCTGTTGCGACCACTGGACCACGAAAGGGTTGAGCGCGAGCACGAGGCCGGCGATCGTCGCCGACCGGTCGTCCCATGAGCCGGTTGCCGAGCGGAACGAGGAGGGCGCAGGCTGCTGCCGCGGCGAGCACGGACGGGAGTCGCAGGGCGATTTCGCTCGTGCCGGCGAGCGCCGTCCAGGGCTTCATGAACGTGTAGTAGACCCAGTGGTGCTCGTGAATCAGCTTCGGGTAGGGGTAGCGACATCAGCCCTGCGCGGTGAAGGACTCGTCGACCCAGAGCGAGGGCTGGCCGAGCTGGTAGAGCCCGAGGCCTATGGACACTGCGGCGGCGAGGAACGCGGGCCAGATATCCGAGCGCTCAGTCGTCCGCGACGCAAGCCGTCGCGAACTGTGCTCCTCGAGCGTTGAACGGTGGTGTCCACTAGATCTCGAGTCCTCTCCGTCGTCTCGCGGGTTCCAACCGAATGATCGGGCCGCGATCGGAGTCTGTGTCTGGACGAAGGGCTAGTGTCGGCCACGACCGAGGCAACTCCCTCGCCGGACGCAGGTGCGTCGCGGTGGCCGGTCGGACCCGATCGTGTTCTCCGCGGACACCTTCCGCAACGAGGAGCAGATGACGCACCCCGGGTAGGAAACCTCGGCGGATACGGATCCTGAGACGGAACTCGCGACTCGGAGGCGAGTGCTCGGCGAGCTTGCGCACGCACCGGCGGTGCGCGCCATTCGGGACGGCCTGAACGCATTCCGACTCGTCCACAGGCGTCTGTGGCCGGCGTCAGGGGCTCGGCGCGGTGCGGTCGACGATCGCGACCGCATCGTCGTGATAGACGATCCGCGAGCCCGGCTCGGTCCGGAACGGCTGGAGGTGCGCGCGGTCGTCGACGACCACGACGCGGTAGCCGTCGACGAGCGACGTCCAGTCGCCCCGGCGGCTCCCGTACTGGACGATGCCGTCGAGGGCCTTCTGGTCGTAGAGCTCGAAGCGGACGTCGTAGGCGATCCGGCCGCGGAGGTCGGGGATCCGCCAGAGGAGCCAGTCGGCGGTGCCGTCGGTCGCGTAGAAGCGCGTCGCTCGGGTCGCGGGTCGCCTCGCGGACGGCCGCGACGCGCTGCTCGGGCCAGTCGGAGACGTACCAGGACGCGGAGTGCGCCAGGAACGCGAGGATCGCAACGGCCAGTCCTCCGAGCGAGGCCAGCGAGATCGCGCGGTTGAGTCGCGGCGCGTCCACGTCCGCCTTCGTCAGGACGCCGTCGAGCGCGACTGGGAGGATCGCGGCGCAGGCGAGCGCGAACCAGATCACGCCCCGCACCGCCTGCACCGCTCCGACGAAGGTCACTGCGAGCACGGCGAGCTCGTAGACCGTGAGGCGGCTCCGGCAGCGGCGGAGCGCGAGCAGGCCCGCTGCGACGACTGCGAGCACCCAGAAGAGGGCGGTGGTGCCGCTCGGGCTCGACCACTGCCACTCGCGCAGGATCGGCGCGAACGGCGCGTCGACGAGCATCAGGTTGTAGTAGGCGACCAGCTTCGTGCCGTACGGCGAGGCGAGCACGCAGAGTGGCGCGAGGACGAGAAGGGCGAGCGGCATCCATGCGAGCCGGCGCGTCCGCACGAGCTCGACGATCGCGAGCAGCACAGTGAGCCCCGCACCGAGTACCACAGAGCCGTGGAGGTTCGCCCAGAGGACGAGGAGCGGCAAGCACGATGAGCGTCCGCCGGCGAACCCCGCGACGGGATGCGTCCACGAGGAGCCAGAGGGCGGCCGCGTAGAGCGGCAGCGCAGTCGACTGTGCGCGGATCGTCCAGCCCCACGGCCCCGCGATCACGGCGAGCAGGCCGATCAGGAAGGTCGAGCGCGACGAGGCGCCGCTCGTGCGGGCCGTCGCGGTCGCGAACGCCAGCGCGAGGAGCACGAGCAGGACGTCGAGCAGCACGACCGCGCGCATCCCGGCAAGCCCGTGCGCGCCGTAGAAGACGACCTGGGCGAGCCACTGCTGGTCGGTCCACGTGGCGCCCTGCCCGAGCAGCGTGATCGTCTCGGTCGACGGCAGCCCGTGCTCGACGACCTCGCGGCCGGCCATCAGTGTCAACCAGGTGTCGCCGACCACGAGCGACGGCCCGAACACGGTGAGCAGCACGATGCCGACGAGCGAGACCAGCAGGATCGGGAACGGGCTCGTCTCGAGGATCCGGCTGACGGATCCGCGTGCCGGTGTCCGACTGAAGTCGGACACCGGAGAAGCCGCGCCGGCGACCGGAGCGAAGTCCCGTTTCGTGTCGTCAGTCGTCTGTGTCATGTGGGGAGTCCGGTGCAGGTGTCCGACTGAAGTCGGACACCGGACTGAAGTCGGACACCGGAGAAGCCGCTCCGGCGACATCGGATACCGGGGCACCCGGGCCGGCGACCGGAGCGAAGTCCCGCCTCGTCTCGTCGGTCGTCTGCGTCATGTGCGGAGCCGGAGGCATTCGGTGTCCGACTTCAGTCGGACACCTGCGTCTCCCGCATCGATTGCCGGCACACGATGAATGATCGCCCGTACGCCGGAGGTCCTGTCTGGACGAAGGGCTAGGTTGCTCGCAACCATCGCCGCTGGCGGCGAGTCGCGGTTCCGGCGACGCTTGACGGGGTGACGGCGGTACCCGAAACCCTTCCCCGCACGACCCCACGCGCCCCCGCTGCGGCGGGGGCGCGTCCCCGCGACCGCCGCAAGGTCTGGATCGCCGCTGCGATCGGCGTCCCGGTATCGGCCGTGTTCATGTACTTCGCGATCCGCGGCGCTGATCTCGGGACAGTGTGGCGGACGCTGCAGGACGTGCACCCGCTTCCGGTCCTCGGCGCGATCGGCTGCATGGGCGTCGTGTACTGGCTGCAGGCGGCGCGCTGGCGCCGCATCGCGATGACGAGTGCAACCCACTGGCGCTTCTTCGAGATGGTGGTCGGGGGCGTCGCGGTCAACAACGTCCTTCCCGGTCGGATCGGCGACTGGCTGCGCGCGCGCTGGGTGTCGCGCGGCGCGTTCTCGTACGGGCGCGGGGTCGCAACGGTCGTACTCGACCGCGGCTTCGACCTCGTCGTGCTCTTTGCATTCTTGCTCGCGACGCTGCCGTTCGTGACCGACGAGCGGTGGGTCGACAGGATCGTGCTGGGCGCGCTGACCGCAGTTGCGCTCCTCGGGCTCGGGCTCCTAGCGGCGCGCTCCTACACCCGGCGCCGGCCGGGAGCACGGCGCCATCGAGGCCTGTTGCGTCGCTTCGCGCGCGACCTCATCGACGGGCTCTCCGAGCCGCTCGGAGTCTCCCGCACCCAGGAGCTCGTCCTGCTCAGCGTCGCGGCCTGGCTCGTCTGGACGCTCGCGGCGCTCCTCGTCGCGCGCGCCGTGGGGATCGAGCTCACGGTCCTCCAGGCCGTCTTCGTCACCGCGGCGATCAACCTCGGCGTCGCGATCCCATCGTCGCCGGGCTTCGTCGGCACCTACCAGTGGCTCGGTGTCTCGGCACTTGCATTGTTCGGCATCGGGCAGGAGAGCGCGCTCGCCTTCGCGATCGTGCTGCAGGCCGTGTGGTACGTCCCCACGACCCTCACAGGGCTCGTCCTCCTGCTCACCCGCACCCGGCGCGCCTGGAACGCAACGGCGGCCGTTTCCCGCGCCGGCGCCTAGTCGGATGCCAGCCTCCCCGGGGGGGCGAGGCTGGCATCCGACTCGACCCTCCCTTGCCTCGGGTGCGAGCTCCCTTCGTGGCACGTGTGTCCGGCGGCGCCGCCTCGTGCGGCAGGTGTCCGACTGAAGTCGGACACCGGACCCGGCGGCGCTGCCTCGAGCGGCGGGTGTCCGACCGAGGTCGAACCGGGCCTGGCGGCGCTGCCTCGTGCGGCAGGTGTCCGACTGAAGTCGGACACCGGACAGGCGGCGCTGCCTCGTGCGGCAGGTGTGCGACTGAGGTCGGCACCGGACAGGCGGCGCTGCCTCGTGCGGCTGGTGTCCGACTGAGGTCGGACACCGAACACGCGGCGCGGGTGTCCGACTTCAGTCGGACACCGGACACGGGACACCGGCCGGGCGAGCGTCTACTCGTCGCCCAGTGGCCTGACGATCAGTCCGAGCTGGTACGCCTGGCGCACCGCGTCGGCGCGGTTTTTCGCGCCGAGCTTGCGGTAGACGTTCGTCAGGTGGAACTTCACGGTCTGCTGGGTGACCCAGAGCTCCTTCGCGATCTCGTCGTTCGACTTCCCCTTCGCGAGCTCGGTGAGGATCGAGATCTCCCGGTCGGTGAGGCCGGCCGCCTTCGCACCGCTCGGCACCGAGGTCTCGCTCGCGCCGACGGTCGAGAAGACCGTGCCGTTCGCCACCTGGCGCAGGGTCGAGGGCAGGTCGCTCGGGTCGACGGTCTTCAGCACGTACGCGCTCGCTCCGCGGCGGAGGGCGCCGTCGATCAGATCCTGCGTCGTCGAGGCAGACAACATCACGACCTTGACGTCCGGGTAGCGGCGGCGGATCTCCTCGAGGCACTGGAGGCCGTCCATGTTCGGCATGCGGACGTCGAGCACGACGAGGTCCGGGTTCGTCTGTCCGACGAGCGGCAGCACCTGGGCCCCGTTCTGCGTCTCCCCGACCACCTCGAACCCCCCGTCCTCGTCGAGGGCCCGACGGATTCCGTCGAGCATCAGCCGGTGGTCGTCGGCGAGGAGCACGCGCATCACGCTGTAAGTGTCTCAAACACGCCCGACGGCGGGGCGTCCCCCATGCGCGGCAGAGGTGCAGGCCGTGTGTCACTCGGACGAGGCATGGCGCCCCTCCGATGGGTGACTAGCGTTCGAATCAGGCAACGCAAGGAGGGGGAGATGGGCACGGCGAGGCAGCAGGAGATACGCATCCAGGCGCTTGGGCTGATCGCCCTCGTGGTGCTGTCCAGCGTCATGGTGCTCTCCGCCGCGGTGGCGTTCGGCGGAAAATGGCACTTCCAGATTCCGGGGACCGCCGTGCCTCAGGACGTGGGCGGCGCGTCCGCCACCTACCAGCAGCGCTGACACCCGGGCTACCTCGACACCGAGGCGCCCGCCGGGCCGCGGCGAACGATCTCCACGCGCGGCGGCGAGACGCTCAGCGTGAGGCGCAGGTCGACCCAGGTGAGGTTGTTCTTCTCGTTCGATTCGCGGAACCAGCCGCCGGGATCGGCGGTTGCCCAGAGTCGGTAGACGCCGTCGGCCAGGCCGGTCACGTCGAGGCGCTGGTCGGGGAGCGCCCAGGAGTACGGGTCCGACCAGCCCGGCGAGATCCCCATCGTGAACTCGAGCGCGTCCCGGCCGTTGCAGCTCGTGACGGGAAACCGGGGACGGGACGGTGCGTCCGTGGGCTGAACGAGCAAGGGCTTCTGGTCGAAGAAGCAGAAGCCGACCTTTTCGTACGTCCGCAGCCGCCGCGGCGAGCCGGGGCGGGTGAGCCAGTACGACGCGCCCATGTGGACGTGCCAGTGGTTGTGCCCGTGGCCGCCCCAGACGACGTCGCCCGTGGTGATCGTCTCGCTCATGGATCCGTCGGGCTCGTCGAAGCGCTGCGAGACGCGCCAGCCGCCGCGACGGTCGGCACGGACGGCATGGATGATCAGCGCCCCGCGCCCGACGTTCGCCGGGGCGGCCGTGAACGAGAGGTACTCGGCATCGCGGCCGACCGCCTCGCTCGCGGCGATCTCGCTCAACGGGGACATCGCGAGGTCGGGAAGCGCAGGCGACTTCGGCGCCGGCAGCGGGTTCGGGAGAGCCGCCGAGCGCATCGTCCAGGCGACCGCCGCGATCACGCCGACCACCGGGATCCCGACGAGCAACCCGAGGAGCAGGCGGCGCCGCACGAGAACCAAGGGTAGCCGTGGGCCCGGAAAGCCCTGTCCGCCGGTTAGGGGGGGCGGACCTACCCGAACGAGGGAGTGTCATCACCCTTCAGAGCCATAAGATCCGAACCAGAGTGCCGGTCGTTCCCGCGGCTTCCATGGGTCGCCCGGCAGCAAAGAGAGGGGAAAGGGTGGATCACATGGTCAAGCGATCGAGATGGGTGGTGCGCAGCGCGGGGCTGGTGGGGCTCCTCGTCGGGCTCACCCTCGTGATTGCCGGTGCCGCGACCTCCGCGCAGGGCTACAACGGGCCCGCGGATCAAGTCTTCCAGGCCGGCAATCCAACCTGTCCGGCTGGCACGGCCGACGCCGGCAGCACGAAGATCGACGGGAGCGACCTCGTCGCCGGCTACGACAACGGCCGCATCCGCATCACGCGGCGTGGTGTTGTCAACGGAATCGACTCCTTCGATTGGGACTACAGCACCGACACGAGCATCCAGGTCATGGCCGTGATCGTCAAAGGCGGCGACAACGCATACATCTATTTCTATGGCGCCAATGGTGCCCTTGCAGGGGACAACAACCTCGCGCCGCCGCTCAACAACGGCGGTCAGCCACCGCAGATCAGCCACGCCGAGTTCTGCTACGACCCGAAGGAAGCCCCGAATCCGGAGCTGAAGGTCGAGAAGTCGGCCGGCGGGACGTCTCAGATCACGCACAGCTGGGCGGTCGACAAGCAGGTCAAGGTCGCCGGCGCTGCGGACTCGACGTACGCCGACAACAAGGTCCTCAACCTGGCGGACGGCGGCAGCGGCTCGGTGACCTGGAAGGTCACGGTCACGCACTCGCAGGTTCAGACATACGCCGTTACCGGGACGATCACGGTCACGAACGAGGGTGAGGTCGACGTCTCCGGCGTCGACGTCTCGGACTCGATCCCCGGCGCCGTGATCGACTGCGCCGGTCATGGCAGCACGGGCATCACCGTGCCGGCCAACGGCTCGGTCGAGTGCGACTACACCGTCACGCCGGGCTCGGAGGTGCCGAACAACACCGCGACCGCGTCGTGGGGCTCGGGCAGCTCGGCGTCCGACACTGCGACGATCCAGTGGGCCGACCCGACCGAGGTCGGCACTCCCGCCTCGGTCGTCGACGACGGCGACGTCGACGAGACGATCGACACCGGCGACCTGACGAACAACCAGTGGACGACGACCTACAACGAGCGGTGGACGTGCGCGAACGGCACGCCGTCGCCGAACAACGGCCGGACGAACACCGCGGTCGTCACGTGGGACGGCGGGTCGGACACCGACAGCGCGAGCGTCCAGGTCGGCTGTGGCAAGACGCCTCCGCCTCCGCCTCCGCCTCCGCCTCCGCCTCCGCCGCCGCCTCCGCATGGGCCGGAGTCGATGGACCTCCAGGTCGTCAAGGACGCGACCCAGCACGTGGAGCTCGCCAGCGGCCAGGCGGACATCGCCTACACGGTGGTCGTGAAGAACAACGGGCCGAACCAGGCGCACAACGTCGTGGTCTCGGACGCGGCGCCGGGCGGCGTCACGTTCCTCGCGGTCACCACCCAGCCGGTCGGCGGGAGCTGCACGGTCACCGCCGCGACGCTCGACTGCACCCTGGGGACGCTCGGCCCGGGCGTCGAGCGGACGATCGGCGTCTCCGCCCGCGTCACCCAGACCGGGACCTACACCAACTGCGCAACGGTCACGGGTGAGGGTGGCGACACGAACTCGGCGAACAACACCGACTGCGCGGAGACGGTCGTGACGGCCCCCGCGGTGCAGCCGGTCACGCCGCCGTTCACGCCGCCGGTGACGCCGAAGCCGAAGCCCAAGCCGAAGCCCAAGCCCGCAGCGAACCTGTGCCGCATCCTCAAGGTCAACACGAAGATGGTGAAGGCCAACGGGCACAAGCACGGGATCGTCGCGAGGGTGACGCGCTCGCGGAACCCGGTGAAGGGCGTCAAGGTCCGGTTCAAGGGCGCCGGGGTGTACAAGTCGGCGCGGACGAACAAGAAGGGCGTCGCTCGGATCACGGTCAGGACCAACAAGGCCGGGATCATCCGGGTGAACATCGTCAACAAGAAGGCGTGCAACACTGCTCGCATCGGCGTCGTCGGTGTGTTCCAGCCTCCGGTCACGGGTTAGGGGAATCCCCCGGGCCGGCACTCGGTCGGCGCTCCCGGGCCAGGCCCGGGGGCGCCGGCGCCTCGGGGGAGAAGGTCAGCGGGGCCGCAAGGCCCCGCCGGCCGTTCCGGGACCGGCCACAGGTGGGGGATGGGACCCCTCTTTCGAGGCATGCTGCCTACCCCAGACGACACTACAGTTGGAAACATGAAGCGGGTGTTCGCGAGAGCGGTGCTCGCCGTCGCGCTCGTGGCGGCGGTGGCCGGACCGGCCGCGCATGGGGGCGGCAAGACACCGCTCTCGCCGCTCGCGAGCGTCGACGTCGTCGGGTCGGGGCCTCTGGCGTGGCGCAGCGTCGCGGTGCGGCGCTTCCCTGACCGCTCTGCACGCGTGATCACGACGTTCACGCAGTTCCGGGAGCACTTCAGGCCCCGCATGGTGCTGGCGCTCGAGACGCGGCGGGACGCCGACGGCGACCCGGCCTGGTACCGCGTCGAGATCCCAGGACGCCCGAACGGGCGCAGCGGCTGGATCCCCGCAGCCTCGGTCGACCTGACGCCGGTCGACCGCTGGCTCGTGGTGTACCGAGGCTCGCGGAAGTTCGAGTTCTACGTCGACGGCCGGCTGAAGCGCACCGGCCCGGTCGCCGTGGGTGCCCGCGGAATGGAGACGCCGATCGGCCTCTTCTACGTGCAGGCGCGCTTCGTGCCGAGCCAGTATCCGATCCTCGGCGCCTTCGCGTTCGAGACGAGCGGCTACTCGAAGCTGTCGGACTGGCCCGGCGGGGGAGTCGTCGGGGTGCACGGGACGAACACGCCGTGGCTCATCGGGCAGGCCGTCTCACACGGCTGCGTCCGCCTCCGGAACAGCGACGTCCTCGCGCTGCGCCGCTACGTGCGGCTCGGCACGCCGGTCAAGATCGTCCGCGCGTAGCGACAGCCGGTGTCCGACTTCGAGTCGGACACCTGCGGTCCTCTCCTAGGCGGAGGCCGCGTCGAACGCGTAGGCCTGGAGCGACCCCGCCGACAGCGTGCGCTGCCCGCGCGGGGAGGGGCTCAACTGGCGCACCGCGTACCCGCGGTCGCGGATCGTGTAGCCCGGCACGAGCGGCCGCCAGGAGCCGCCGAGAGACTGGGCAACGCCCACGCGCTCGAAGCGGAACCGGAACGAGTTGCACGTCGAGACCCCGCCGTTCCACGACTCCGCCGTCGCAAGCGGCTGCCAGCGCTTGTGCGAGCCGGGCAGCACGATCGGGTCGGTGACCGGCCTCCCGTCGAGCCAGATCCGCCACACGCCGGGCCTGCGGCTCATCTCGAGCACTGCCAGCCGGTGGCTCTCCCCGACCGCGACGTCGTTGTGGAGCGAGAGGAACACCGGGTCGTGGCCGGGGCGCGTGATCTCCGCGTAGACCATGAGCGGCGTGCGCGGCAGCGCGGCGACGCCGGTCTGCAGCCACATCGTCTCGCCGCCGGGCCCTGCTCCGGGGCCGCCGACGCCGATCCAGCCGGCCGCGTGCCCGGCCGCGACGTCGGGCTGCCTCAGCGCCGTGATCGTCGCGCGGACTCCGCTGCCGACGCGTCCCGACTGGAGGCCGGCGTAGGCGTAGCCCGGCGCCCCGTGCGTCCCGGAGCCGCAGGTCAGCGCCCGGGAGGTCGCGCCCGCGGAGGCGAGGAAGACCGACACGGCGGCGAGCGCGACGACGACGAACGTGCTGACCGCGAGTGTCTTCACCGTCCCTCGATCGGCGTCCCTCGATCTGGCGCAGATCCCTCGATCGGGTGGAACGGGGAGCGAGCGCGACGGCGGTAGCATCCGTCGCATGGCGCGGGTCGAGGATCGACGCACGTCCGCCCTCGAGGCGTGGCGGTCGCGTTTCGACGGGGCTCCGCTGCGGGAGGACGAGCTGTTCACGTCGATCTCGGGCGTGGAGGTGGAGCCGTTGTCCACGCCCGACACCGTGTCGGTCGACTACGAGCGGGATCTGGGCTATCCGGGCTCGTTTCCGTTCACGCGTGGGGTGTATCCGTCGATGTACCGGGGCCGGTTGTGGACGATGCGCCAGTTCGCGGGGTTCGGCACGGCGGAGGAGACGAACGAGCGGTTCCGGTATCTGCTCGAGCACGGGCAGACGGGGCTGTCGGTCGCGTTCGACATGCCCGCGTTGATGGGCGTCGACTCGGACTCGCCGCGGGCCGAGGGGGAGGTGGGGCGCGAGGGTGTCGCGGTGGCGTCGCTGGAGGACATGGGGATCCTGTTCGGTGGGATCCCGCTGGGCGAGGTGTCGACCTCGATGACGATCAACGCGCCGGCGGCGATCGCGCTCGCGATGTACCTCGTCGTCGGGGAGGAGCAGGGGGTTCCGCGGGAGCGGCTGCGGGGGACGATCCAGACGGACATCCTCAAGGAGTACATCGCGCAGAAGGAGTTCATCTTCCCGCCGGGCCCGTCGATGCGGCTGGTGACGGACATGGTCGAGTTCTGCGCCGCCGAGATGCCGCTGTGGCATCCGATCTCGATCTCCGGCTACCACATCCGCGAGGCGGGCTCGACCGCGGCGCAGGAACTGGCGTTCACGCTCAAGGACGGGTTCACCTACGTGGAGTGGGCGCTCGAGCGGGGGCTCGAGGTCGACGCGTTCGCGCCCAGGCTGTCGTTCTTCTTCAACGCGCACCTGGACTTCTTCGAGGAGATCGCGAAGTACCGGGCGGCGCGGCGGATCTGGGCGCGTGAGCTGCGCGAGACGTACGGCGCCCGCGACGAGCGCTCGCTGCTGATGCGCTTCCACACCCAGACCGCCGGGGTGTCGCTCACCTGGCAGCAGCCGCTCGTCAACGTCGCACGGACGGCGATCGAGGCGCTCGCGGCGGTGCTCGGGGGGACGCAGTCGCTGCACACGAACTCGTACGACGAGGCGCTCGCGCTGCCGACCGAGGACGCGGCCAGGCTCGCGCTGCGCACGCAGCAGGTGATCGCGCACGAGACCGGCGTCGTGAACGGGATCGATCCGCTCGGCGGCTCCTACCACGTCGAGGCGCTCACGAACCGCCTCGAGCAGGAGGCGTACGAGCTGTTCCGGCGGATCGACGAGCTCGGCGGGATGGTCGCCGCGATCGAGCAGAACATGCCGCAACGCGAGATCGCGGAGGCGGCGTTCCGCTACCAGCAGGAGGTCGAGAGCGGTCAGCGGGTCGTGGTCGGCGTGAACCGCTACCGCACGAGCGGCGACGAGGAGCTCGCGATCCTCCGGATCGACCCCGACCTCGAGCGCAAGCAGATCGAGCGGCTGCGCGCCTTCAAGACGCGCCGCGACTCCGCGGTCGTCGAGACGCGCATCGCCGAGCTGGCCGAGGCCGCGTCGGTCGAGGGGCGCAACCTGATGCCCGTGATCGTCGACGCCGTCCGCGACGGCGTCACCCTCGGCGAGATCTGCGACACCTGGCGCCACACCTGGGGCACCTGGCGCGAGCAGCCGGTGTTCTAATAATTCGCGAAGCAGAAATCCGCTCGCGCGGATTTCTGCCGCTTGATCCCCGCCTGTGGCGGGGCAGATCCCTGAAGGCGTCGGCTTCGCCGCCGCAACTGCGGCACCTGGCGGGAGCAGCGGTCTTCTAATTCGCGAAGCAGAAATCCGCTCGCGCGGATTTCTGCCGCTTGATCCCCGCCTGCGGCGGGGCAGATCCCTGAAGGCGTCGGCTTCGCCGCCGCAACTGCGGCACCCTCGGCGAGATATGCCACACCTGGCGCCACACCTGTGGCACCTGGCGGGAGCAGCTGTCTTCTAATTCGGCGGCGTACCGGCTGCCGGCGTCCGACTCGAGTCGAAGACCGAGCTCGGCCGCTCGTGGGTGTCCGACTTGAAGTCGGACACCGGGGGTCCGGCGTGGGTGTCCGACTTCGAGTCGGACACCTTCTGCGGCTGTCTCATTCGGCCACTTGTGTTCAATTTTGACAACAGCGATGCTGAAGATTGTGTCTCGTCCCCCACGAGAGGAAGCGCCGGGCGCGATCCACCATGTGATTCCGCGCGGCAACGCCGACCGCCCGATCGTCTACGACGATCGCGACCGCTTCGCGTTCGTCGCGCGTTTCGCGCGTGTCGGGAACGAGCTCCAGTGGCTCACACACGCGAGTTGCCTGATGGACACCCACCACCACGCGATCGTCGAAACGCCTGAAGCGAACCTCGCCGACGGCATGCGGCGGGTCATCGGAGGGCACTCCCGGTGGCTGAACGTCCGCCACGGTCGACGGGGGAGCGTGTTCACGCCGCACTTCTGGTCACGACGAATCGGGGACGAAGGTTGGCTCTTTCGCGCCTGCATCTATGTGGTGCTCAACCCGGTGATTGCTGGGCTCTGCGACCACCCGGCCGCATGGTCCTGGTGCTCGTACAGGACGACCGCCGAGGGCCCTCTGGACGCGTACGCGCCAGGGGAGGAGCGCCTGCTCTCGATGTTCGGTCGAACCCCTGCCGCGGCCCGGCTCTCGTACGCGAAGGTGATCGACGACGCGGTCGCAGGCATCGTCGCCGAGCGGCGGAGTGCGACGGCGGCCTGGGACGCGCTCCGGGAGCTACGCCCGCCGCTCGCCTCCTGAGGTGTCCGACTTGAAGTCGGACACCGGGCGTCGAGAGTGGCTCTGCGGATCGCCTGGTGGGGCGTGGATGTCCGACTTGAAGTCGGACACCGGGCGTCGGGTGGTGCTCGGTCGGCCGCTGCCTGTGTGGTGTCCGACTTGAAGTCGGACACCCGACGGCCGCCGCGTCGCAGTCGGCGTTCAGGCGCCGTTCGACGGCTCGATCTCGACCTCCATGCCGTCGAAGGCGAGGTCGAGGCCGTCCGGGAGCGCGAGCTCCGACGGGCGGTGCGTGAGCAGCAGTCGCCTGGCGCCGGAGGCGCGGTAGGCGTCGAGCGCCTCGTCGACGCTCAGATGGCCCCGCGGCTCGCCGTCGGCCGCTCCCGTCTCGAGCGTGGCCTCGCAGACGAGCAGGTCGACGTCCCGCGCGAGCTCGGCGATCCGCTCGCTCGGACCCGTGTCGCCGGTGTACGCGAGGGTCGCCGTGTCGTTCGAGACCCGGAATCCGTAGGTCTCGAGCCGGTAGTGCGGCAGTCGCACCGGTAGGACGTCGAGCCCCGCGGCCGTGAACGGGGTCTCGCCGTCGTACTCCGAGACCTTGAACGTCCGGTCGAACATGTCCGGGAACCCGAGCCGCGAGCCGAGCTCCTCGAGGTACGCGCGTCCCCCGCGGTAGACCCAGAGCTCGGGCTGGACGTCGTCGTGGCCACGGCGGTAGAAGCTTCCCCAGACCCAGGGGACGAGGTCGCCCCAGTGGTCGAGGTGGAAGTGCGTGATCGCGATCGCGTCCAGCATCGGCCACGCCTCCTGCTCGCGCAGACGACCCAGCACGCCGGGGCCGCAGTCGAGCAGGAGGCGCCGGCCGCGCGCCGAGACGAGGTAGCCGGAGTGGGCGCCCCCTGCGTTCGGCCAGGCCGGTGACGACCCGATGACGGTGAGGCGCACGTTCCTATACTGACCGCGTGGAGCGGACGATTCGGGTGGTGATCGCGAAGCCGGGGCTCGACGGCCACGACAGGGGCGCCAAGATCATCGCCCGGTCGCTGCGGGACGCAGGCATGGAGGTCATCTACACCGGCCTCCACCAGACGCCGGAGCAGATCGTCGAGACCGCGATCCAGGAGGACGCCGACGCGGTCGGGATCTCGATTCTCTCGGGTGCGCACATGACGTTGGTGCCGCGGATCGTAGAGGGTCTCCGGGCGAACGACTCGGGCGAGGTGCTCGTCGTCGTCGGGGGGACGATTCCCGAGGAGGACGCGGAGGAGCTCAAGCGGCTCGGGGTCGCCGAGGTGTTCACGCCGGGCGCCCCGACGAGCGCGATCGTCGACTTCCTGCGCCGCGCGCTCGCGCCCGCGTAGGCAACCGGGGCGGTCACAGGCCGCCCGGGAGCCCGTCCTGCGGGTCGGCCGCGGGCGGACTGCCGGTCTCGCCGGCCGCCGGGCCGCCGCTCGCGTCGGGCAGGTCGACCGGGACCGAGAGGCCGCCCGGCCGGGTGACACGCGTTGCGACGAGCGCCCCGGGCATCCCCCGCAGCGCCGCCGCCGTCACGAGGCCACGCGCCGTGAATGCCGTGTAGGAGGTGCCGTCGAAACGCGCGCGGCCTGCCTGCAGGGTGTCGAGCGTCGGCGCCTGGAGCGCAGCGGCGAGCGTGTCGTCCACGCCGGCGCCGCCCGCGATCCTGAGCGTGATCAGCCGCTCCCTGACGAGCGACGTCCACTGGCCGCCCGGCCACCAGCGCACGGCGCTCGCGCGGAGCCGGAGCGTGCCGCCGCCCGCGGCCACCGGTACCCCGCGCACCCCGAGCGAGAACGCCGCTCCGAGCCGCCCCGGGAAGAGCAGCCGCTCGGCGGCGTTCAGGAACGGGTAGGGGTTCACCGCCCCACCGTCGCCGGGGTGCACCTCGAAGTGGAGGTGGTAGTTGCCCTCGGCGTCGCCGGAGTCGCCGCTCCACGCGATCTGCTGTCCCGCCGAGACCTTCGCGCCGTCCGGGACCGCGTACGAGACGCCCGCCTTGCAGCCCCCGCGATCCTCGGACGTGGCCGTCAGGTCGTTGTTCAGGTGGATGTAGAGGTAGGTCGTGCCGCTCTTCCCGTACAGGTAGAGCATGCAGCCGGCGCGCGAGGAGGTCGTCCACCACTTGATCGTCCCGGTCTCCGCCGCGACGACCGGGGTGCGCCAGGGGACGTGCTCGATGTCGATCCCCTCGTGCCTGCCCTGCCCGCGGGGGTCGCCGAAGTTCATCGTGTACGCGTAGTCGCCGATCAGCGGGAAGACGATCGGCCCGCCGGCGACGAGCCCGGGCTTCGGCGCGGCGGCGAGCGACGACGCCACGGCGAGGCCGAGCAGGGCGGCGAGGATGAGGAGAAGGCCCCCTCGTGCTGTCGTCCGGTGGCGAGTCATGGCTCCGGTGCGCGGCGCGAAGCGCCCGAGGCTACCAGAGCGCGCGGGCGAGGAGGTGTCAGCGACACCGTCCGGCCGGGTCCGGTGCGGACACGTCTTCGTCCGCCCGCTCGGCTGCGCGAGGCTCCGCGCGGGCCGTGGCGGTGGCGTGTGGTTGGTGTCCGACTCGAAGTCGGCACCTCGCTTGCTCGGGGGCACGTTTCCGGTCGGTGTCCGACTTGAAGTCGGACACCTCGCTCTGCTCGTGGCGGTGGCGTGTGGTCGGTGTCCGACTCGAAGTCGGACACCTCCCTGGCCCGAGGGCACGCTTTCGGTTGGTGTCCCACTCGGGGTCGGACACCTCGCTGGGCTCGGCGCAGGCCTCGCTAGAGTCCGCCGCGTGAAGATCGCCGTGTGCGTCAAGCAGGTTCCGGATGCGACCTCGCACAAGCGCCTCGACCCGGGGACGCTCCGGCTCGACCGCTCGGGCGAGGGGGCGCTGAACGCGACCGACGTGAACGCGGTCGAGGAGGCGCTGCGCCTGAAGGACGCGCACGGGGGCGAGGTGGTCGTCGTCTCGCTCGGCCCCGAGAAGGCGATGGAGTCGCTGCGGAAGGCACTCGCGATGGGCGCGGATCGCGCGCTGCTCGTCACGGACCCCGCGGCGGCCGGCTCGGACCTCGTCGCCACCAGCCGGGTGCTCGCGAAGGCACTCGAGCGGGAGGAGGCGGACCTCGTCCTCTTCGGCCAGCAGTCGAGCGACGCGGACGGCGCCGTGCTCTGGGCGGCAGTCTCCGACCGCCTGCGCCGGCCGCTGGTCTCTCAGGTCGCCGAGCTGACGGTCGAGGCGGAGGCGCTCACCGGGAAGCGGCAGACCGAGTTCGGCTACGACGTGATCTCGGCCCCGCTCCCTGCGGTCGTCGCGGTCTCGGACGCGATCAACGAGCCGCGCTACCCCTCGCTGAAGGGGATCATGGGTGCGAAGTCCAAGCCGCAGGAGACCGTCTCGCTCGCCGAGCTCGGCGTGGACGCCCGGCTCGCGGGCGAGGCCGGGTCGCTCACGACCGTTCGCTCGGCCTCTCCGCCCCCGCCGAAGAGCGACCAGGTGAAGATCGAGGACGACGGGAGCGCCGCGGAGAAGATCGTCGAGTACCTCGCGGAGAGGCGGCTGCTGTAGGTGTCTCCTCGGGCGATACCCCCCGGGTCGAGCGCGCACGACGAGTCGCGCCGCGCGTCGTCCCCGGCCGGCGCGCTGCCTTCGGATGTCGGGGCTCTCTCCGCGCCGTCCCCGCTCGTGCCTCGCATGCGACGGACCTGCCAGCATGATCGGAGGAGGCACGCGCCGTGACGACGCTGGTCTTCCTCGAGAGCCACGACGGCGCGCTGACCAAGGGCGGGCTCGGCGTCCTCGGCAAGGCGGTATCCCTCGGCGGCGAGGTCGCCGGGGTCGTGCTCGGCAGCGGGATCCGGGAGGCGGCGGTGGGCGCAGGGCCGTTCGGCGCCCCGACGGTCTACGTGGTCGACGACGAGACGCTCGCCGCGCCGCTTCCACAGCCGCGGGTCGACGCGCTCGAGGCGGTCGTGCGCGAGTCCGCCGCGGACACCGTGCTCTTCCCCGCTTCGGTGCTCGCTGCCGACGTCGCGGCGGGGCTGGCCGCTCGGCTCGAGGCGGGCCTCAACTGGGACCTCACCGACCTCCGCCTCGAGGGCGACGACCTCGTCGGCGTCCGCCCGGCGCTCGGCGACACGGTGCTGGCCGAGGTGGGATGGACGTCCTCGCCGCGGCTCGCCCTGATCCGCTCGGGCACGTTCGACCCGGTCGAGTCCGGAGGCTCCGCGGACGTGAAGGACGTGGACGTGAGCTTCCAGGACTTCTCCACCGGGGCACGGCTCGCCGAGCACCTCACAGAGGGGGCCAGCGGGCCGTCGATCGAGGACGCGGACGTGATCGTCGCCGGGGGCCGCGGGCTCGGCGGCCCCGAGGGGTTCTCGTACTGCGAGGAGCTCGCAGAGGCGCTCGGCGGCGCCGTCGCCGCGACGCGCGCGGTGGTCGACGCCGGCTGGTACCCGTACGCCGCGCAGGTCGGCCAGACCGGAAAGACCGTCTCGCCGAAGCTCTACGTGGCGCTCGGCATCTCGGGCGCCATCCAGCACAAGGTCGGCATGCAGGGCTCGGGGACGATCGTGGCGGTCAACAAGGATCCGAACGCACCGATCTTCGACTTCGCGGACCTGGGCGTCGTCGGCGATCTGACGCAGATCGCGCCGAAGCTCACCGAGCTGCTTCGGGCGCGTCGGTGAGCGGCGTCCGTCCGGCCGACTACCCGCCCCCGTTCTCGACCTCGGAGGCGATCGGCGCCCCGACCGACGCGGCCGAGGAGCGGATCGACGTCGGCGTGCTCGTCGTCGGCGGCGGCCCGGGGGGAATGGCCTGCGCGGTCCGGCTCGGCCAGCTGCTCGAGGAGCACCCCGAGGTCCGCGAGCGGCTCGGCGACGTGCCGGTCGCGGTGATCGAGAAGGGGAAGCAGCCCGGCTCGCACCTCCTGTCCGGCGCCGTCATGAACCCCCGCGCGATCCGGCGCCTCTTCGCCGGCCGGATCCCGATCGAGCAGATGCCGACGTACGGCCCCGTCCACGGGGAGGCCGTCTATCTCCTCACGAAGGGCGCGGCGCTGCGCATACCGCCGCCGCCGACGATGATGAACCACGGCAACTGGATCGTCTCGGTCTCGGAGCTCGGGCGCTTCCTGGCCCAGCAGGCGGAGGCGACGGGCGCGATGATCCTCCCGGAGACGGCCGGCGAGAAGCTGCTGCTCGAGCACGGGCGCGTCGTCGGCGTCCGCACAGGAGACAAGGGGCGGGGGAAGGACGGCGAGCCGCTCGCGAACTTCGAGCCGGGCGTCGACCTGACGGCGCGGGTGACCGTGCTCGCCGAGGGGACCGCGGGGCATCTCACGAACGCGGCGATCGAGCGGTTCGGGCTCGAGGGCCGGAACCCGCAGATCTGGGCGCTCGGCGTGAAGGAGGTCTGGAAGGTCCCGCAGCCCCTGCGCAGGATCGTCCACACGCTCGGCTGGCCGCTCCGCAAGCGCGCTCGGTACGGCGAGTTCGGGGGCTCGTTCGTCTACCCGATGGGTGACGACCACGTCTCGTTGGGCTTCGTCGTCGGGCTCGAGTACGCCGACGTCGAGCTGTCCGCGCACGACCTGCTCCAGGAGTTCAAGACCCACAGGCTCCTCCGCAAGATCCTCGACGGCGGGGAGCGGGTCGCCTGGGGCGCGAAGACGATCACGGAGGGCGGCCTCAACTCGCTGCCGGCCAGGCTCAACGCCCCGGGGCTCGTGCTCGTCGGGGAGGGGGCCGGGCTCGTCAACGTGCCGCGGCTCAAGGGCGTGCACTACGCGATCGAGTCGGGGCGGCTCGCCGCGGAGGCGGTCTTCGCGGCCGTCCAGCACGGCGAGGTGGCCGGCCGGCGCGGTGCGCTCGACGCCTACGACGACGCCCTCCGCGCGAGCTACGTCTGGAAGGAGCTGACGGAGGTGCGCAACATGCGGCAGGCCTTCGACAAGGGATTCTTCGTGGGCGGCGCGCTCGCGAGCGCGATGACCGTCACGAAGGGGAAGCTGCCGCCGAAGGAGCGCGTCACGCACCGTAATGCCGAGGCCGCGCTCCTGCGCACCGGGCGCGCCGCGAGCTACCCCGCGCCGGACGGCAGGCTCACCTTCGACAAGCTGTCCTCCGTCTTCGCCTCCGGCAACCGCACGCGGGACGACCAGCCGAGCCACATCCGTGTGCAGACCGAGGTGCCGCGCGACCTCGCCGAGATGTGGCAGTGGATGTGCCCCGCCCAGGTGTACGAGGTCGGGGAGGCCGACGGCGACGGAACGGTGAGGGTCGAGGTCAACGCGTCGAACTGCGTGCAGTGCGGTGCGATCAGCGCCAAGGGCGGCAGGCTGACCCCGCCCGAGGGCGGCTCCGGGCCGGAGTACACGATCACCTGACGGGCATGAGCGGATCCCGGTTTGACGTCGTGGTCGTCGGCGCGGGGATCATCGGGCTCGCGGTGGCGCGCGAGCTGCAGGCGCGCCGTCCGGGGCTCGAGATCGCCGTCGTCGACAAGGAGCCGATCGTGGGCGCGCACCAGACCGGGCGCTCGAGCGGTGTCGTCCACCGCGGCGTCTACTACGCCCCGGGGTCGCTGAAGGCGCGACTCTGCGTCGACGGAGCCGAGCGGCTGCTCGCGTACTGCGAGGAGCGCGGGATCCCGGTCCTCCACTGTGGCAAGGTCGTGGTCGCGACGACCGCGGAGGAGCTTCCGCGGCTCGACGAGCTCCACCGGCGGTCGCTCGCGAACGGCGTGCCGGACGTCGAGCTGATCGACGGCGAGCGCCTGCGCGAGCTCGAGCCCCACGTCGCGGGCCTGCGTGCCGTCCACTCGCCCCGGACCGCCGTCGTCGACTTCTCTCTGGTCGCGGCCGCCTACGCCGACGACGTGCGCGCGGCCGGAGGCGAGGTGCTGCTCGGGCGCGAGGTCGTCGGGTTCGCGCGCAGGGCCGGGGCGACCGCCGTCGAGACGACCGGCGGCGAGCTCGAGGCCGGGCGCGTCGTGGTCTGCGCCGGTGTCCACGGCGACCGCCTCGCCGCGCTGACCGGCGCGCCGGCCGAGCCGCGCATCGTCCCGTTCCGCGGCGACTACCTCGTGCTGAAGCCGGAGAGGCGGCACCTCGTGCGCGGGCTGATCTACCCGGTGCCGGACCCGGTGTTCCCGTTCCTCGGCGTCCACACGACGGTCCGTCCGGACGGCGAGGTGTGGCTCGGGCCGAACGCGGTCCTCGCGCTCGCGCGTGAGGGGTACCGACGCCGCGACGTCTCCGTCCGCGACCTGCGTGAGACGGTTCGCTCCCCCGGCTTCCGGCGGCTCGCCCGCCGGCACTGGCGCACGGGTGTCGCGGAGACGGTGCGCGACCTGTCCGTGAGGAGCTTCGTCTCGGCCGCTCGCCGGCTGCTCCCTGACCTGGAGGCGGCCGACGTGCTGCCCGGCCCGGCTGGCATCCGCGCGCAGGCGCTCGCGCCCGACGGAACCCTGCTGGACGACTTCGTGTTCCACGAGTCGGAGGGCGTCGTGCACGTGCGCAACGCCCCCTCGCCGGGCGCGACGTCGTCGCTCGCGATCGCCTCGGTCGTCGCGGACCGGGTCGAGGCGACAGCTCCGTTGCGCTGACCGTTTCCGCCGCTCTACCCGTGCCGCGCCTCCCAGGCGTCCGCCATCGCGACCCGCTGGGCGAGCGTCGGGTGCGTGTCGAGGAGGAGGTGGGCCCAGGTCGGCGGGCTCGGGTCCCCGAGCGACGTCACCGCGAACTCGCGGAACAGCCCACGCGCCGCCGTGGGATCGCGGGTGGTCTCGAGCGCCTTCCAGTCGGCCTCGGCCTCGGCGCGCCGACTGATCACGTTCTGGGCCGGGCTCGTCGCCAGCGTCCACGCGGCCGCGACCAGCAGGGCCAGGGGCACCGCCCGCGGGTCGCCCATCCCGCCGAGATGGCGCGTGCTCAGCATCAGCAGCAGCGCTCCCGGCAGCGCGAAGAGCGCGAACCACCCGAGCGCCTTCGGGAGGTGGTCGCTCGAATGGTGCGCGAGCTCGTGCGCGAGCACGACGTCGACCTCGCGGTTCGTGAAGCGCCCGTCGAGCAACGTGTTCCAGAGCACGACGCGCCGTGAAGGCCCGAGGCCGAAGGCGAACGCGTTCGCCTGGCTCGTCTCGTCGCTGACGTGCTCGACGCGGAGGGGAATCCCGCTGAGCCCCTCGGCCCGCTCGAGCTGCCGGTACCTGGCGACGAGCCCCGAGTCGTCCGGCCGGTCGAGCCCCGGGTAGACGTAGGGACCGACGAAGAGCACGAGTGCGGCGATCCCCGTGAAGACCACGGCGCCTGGAATCCACCACCAGGAGCCCAGCCGTCGCGCGAGGCCCATGACGACGAGCAGCGCGACGGAGACCGCGACGAACGTCAGCCCGAGCTCGGCCCAGCCTCCGACCACGGCCTGCAGGTACCCGACGTGCGACACGCCGTGCCGCCGCGCCCACCACAGCGCGGTCACCGTGAACGGCAGCTGCGCGAGCCAGAGGATCGCGAGCCCGAGCATCCCGAGCAGCATCCCGGTACCGAGCGGCCCCGCGGCCGACTCGCGTGCGAAGCGGCCGCCGTGACGCGCGTAGAGCGCCAGCGTGCCGAGCATCACGATCGTCTCCAACACCCACACCACGAGCAGGAACCGCTCGTAGCGCTCCGCGCGCGCCACGACCGCGTGTCCGAAGACTCCCTCGACGTCGACGTGTGGCAGCGTCAGGCCGTCGGGGACGACGCTCCCGGAGACCAGCCAGGCCAGCGCGACCCATCCGGCGACGAGCGCCGCGTAGCCCATGACGCGGAGCGCGGTCATGCGGGCAGGGGCACCGGCTCGACGACCGGCCGCCCGACGGGGCCGCGCAGCACGGGAGAGGAATCGGGGTACCGGGCGGTGAGGAGCAATCCGTACGCCGCGAGCTGCGCGTGGTAGCGGAGCGACGCGGCCCCGACGTCCCGGAGGCCCGAGGGCATCCGGCCGGTCGCGAGCGCCGCGAACCAGCCGAGGAGCGCGGCGACCAGCGCGACACCGCCGTACGCCGACGCGAGCAGGAGCGCGGGCAGCGCGAGCACGGGCCTGACGAGCACGCCGAGTCGGGGCTGGCGCCGCGGGGGCTCGACCGTCAGGTCGATCGGGTAGCTCCCTTCGCGGCCGACGAAGCCCGGGAACGGGCGGCCTACGAGGAGCAGGAACGCGCCGACGTGCGTCGCCGCGCGCACGAACGACGCCATGAAACGGTGCAGGAATGCCGGCACGCGGCCGAGGACCAGCGCCGTCACCCACGCTGCGACGGCCGCGAGGACGACGAGTGTCGCCCACAGCGTCAACCAGACGAGGTGCGGCACCACGAGCGGGAGCCGGAAGAGCACGAGCAGGCGAGGGCGGAGCGGATCGCGGTCGACGGCGATCGCGACGGGGTGCGGCAGGAGCTCCGGCGGGGGGCTGGCGGTGCCCGGCCTCGAGTCCGGGTACCGGTCGGTGAGCAGGAGGACGTAGGCGGTCGTCTGCGCCCCGTAGCCGATCGCGTACGCGGCGGCGTCGCGCATCCCCCGCGGCATCGCCCCGCGGACGAGCGACGCGAACCAGCCGAGGACGCCGGCGACGACCGTGAGCCCGCCGAGGGCGCCGACCACCGGGCCGCCGTAGCCGCCGCCGAGCGCCGTCGAGCCGCCCAGCGACGAGGCGAGAGCGAGCGCGGGGATCGCGAGCACGATCCGGAACGCGGCGCCCCACCGGCCCTGCCGCGCCGGCGGGTCGATCTCCACGTCGACGGGATACGGCGTGGCGCCGGTGAAGCCGGGATACGGATCGGCGGCGAGGCAGAGGTACGCGGCGAGGTGGACGGTGTAGCGCGTGTAGCCCGCGAGGAAGGCGTGCAGCGACGCCGGCGCGCGGCCCTCGAAGAGAACGGCGAGCCAGACCACGAAGGCGAGCAGGAACGCCGCCGCGCCGTAGAGCGTCGCCCACACGAGCTGCGGCAGTGCCAGCAGCAGCCGGAACACGACCGTGAGCCGCCGCCGGCGCAGGTCGTCGTGCACCAGGAGCCGGACGGGGTGAGGCTCGGCAGTCGAGGTCACGGTGGGCATTCTGCGGCGACGGGTCGGACCGCAGCGCCGCCCTGAATCTAGGATCCCCGCGTGGGCGGGGATCCTGTGAGCCGCGAGCCTGTGACGCACGACGACGTCGTCCGGGCGGCCGAGACGATCCGCGGACGCGCGCGACGGACGCCGCTCCTCGACGGGTCGGCGCTCGTGGCCGGGCTCTCGCTGAAGGCCGAGCTCTTCCAGCACACCGGTTCGTTCAAGGTGCGCGGGGTCGTGAACCGGCTCGCGGCGCTCGACTCGAACGAGCGAGAGCGGGGCGTCGCCGGAGCCTCCGCCGGCAACCATGCGATCGCGCTCGCCTGGGGCGCGGCGGCGGAGGGGCTCGGCTGCATCGTGTTCTCCTGGGCGTCGGCGAGCACCTTCAAGCTCGACCGGGCCCGCGCCCTCGGGGCAGAGGTCGACGTCGAGGCGGACGACCCGTCGGGCGCGTTCGCGCGGCTGGACGCAGCATCTCGCCGAGACGGGGCGCGTGCTCGTGCACCCCTTCGACGACCCGCTCGTGATGGCGGGCCAGGGGACGGTGGGCCTCGAGGTCCTCGAGGACGCGCCCTCGACGGACGTGATCGTCGTCCCCGTCGGGGGAGGGGGGCTCGTCGCGGGGATCGCCGCCGCGGTGGCCCCGAGAGGTGTCCGGGTGATCGGCGTGGAGCCTGAGGACGCGGCGTCGCTCGACCTCGCGCTCGGGGCCGGCGAGCCCGTCGCGATCACGCCGCAGACGCGAGCCGGTGGGCTCGACGCGCCGTACGCAGGCCGGAACGCGCTCGCCGTCTGCCGGGCGGCCGGAGTCGAGGTCCTGCGCGTCTCGGACGACGCGATCGAGGAGGCCATGCGCCGCGTCTACGCGGACGCCAAGCTGGCGTGCGAGCCGGCCGGCGCAGCGGCCGTCGCGGCGGCGCTCGACGGCCGCATCGCCGGTGAACACGTGGTCGCCGTCGTCTCGGGCGGCAACGTTGGGGGCGAGACGGCCTCTGCTATCCTGGCCGGTTCATGAAGACCGACATCCACCCCGAGTACGTCGTCGCGCACGTGACGTGTTCCTGCGGGAACGAGTTCACGACCCGCTCGACGAAGCCAGAGCTCCACGTCGAGGTCTGCTCGGCCTGCCACCCGTTCTACACGGGCAAGCAGAAGCTGATGGACTCCGGCGGACGGGTGGAGCGGTTCCAGCGTCGGCTCGAGAAGGCCGCCGCCACCAAGAGCGCCTAGCGGCGCCGGGCGTCCTGGGTAGCCTGGGCACATGAGCGTGTCGTACGGGGGACAGGCTGTGCTCGAGGGCGTGATGATGCGCGGTCCGTCCTGCTGGGCGGTCGCGATCCGCACGCCCCAGGGGGGGATCGAGGAGGTGATGCGGGACGTCTCCTCGCCCATGCGCCGTCATCGGATCTGGCGTTTGCCGGTGATCCGCGGCGTGATCGCGCTGGGCGAGTCGCTCGCGATCGGCTTCCGCGCCCTCGCGATCTCGGCCAACGTCCAGGTGCGCGAGGAGGACGACGAGGGCAAGGTGATCACGGAGATCTCGCGCGGGCAGATCATCTTCTCGTTCGTGATCGCGATCGGCTTCGCGCTGATGCTGTTCAAGGTCGGCCCGGCCCTGCTCACGAACTGGCTCCCGATCGACGGCACGACGTGGTTCGTGATCGTCGAGGGGGCGATCCGGGTGACGGTCTTCATCGCGTACATCGGGCTGATCGGGCTGCTGCCCGACCTGAGGCGCGTCTTCCAGTACCACGGTGCCGAGCACAAGACCATCAACGCGCTCGAGGCGGGCGTCGAGCTCACGCCCGAGCGTGTGCAGAAGTTCAGTTTGATTCACCCTCGTTGCGGTACAGCGTTCTTGCTCTGGGTCATGGTGCTCGGCATCTTCGTGTTCGCGCTCGTCGGGCATCCCACCTGGTACTGGCTCATCGTCAGTCGAATCTTGCTGCTGCCGGTGATCGCGGGGCTCGCGTACGAGCTGATCCGCTTCGCCGGTAAGCATCAGGACAGCCGGGTGCTGATGACGCTGCTCGCGCCGGGGCTCTGGCTGCAGCGCCTGACCACGCGCGAGCCGACGCTCGACATGGTCGAGGTGTCCATCCGGGCGATGGAGAAGGTCGTGCGCCGCGAGTCCGGCGAGTCCGTCTCGGACCTGGAGGCCGACCGCCGGGTCGAGGTAATGGCGTAGGTTCCCTCCATGCCGCGGATCGTCCGTGATGCCGACGTCGCGTGGGACGGGAATCTCGCCCGGGGCGACGGTGCGATCACCGCCGCCTCGTCCGGAGCGTTCACGTCGCTGCCGTACTCGCTGCCGACGCGGATCGCCGCCCCCGAGGGCAAGACGAGCCCGGAGGAGCTGCTCGCAGGCGCCCACGGCGGCTGCTTCACGATGTCGCTCGCGGGCGAGCTGACGGCGGCGGGAACGCCGCCCGGCCGCCTCGACGTCCACTGCCGCATCACCATGGACGAGGTCGAGGGTCAGGGGCACCTGATCGTCCACTCGGCGCTCGACGTGCGCGCGCGCGTGGACGGGATCGACTCCGACGCGCTGGCTGCGGCGGTCGACGCGGCTCATCGCGGCTGCTCGTTCTCGTCGCTCCTTCGCGCCGCGGGGGTCGGCATCGACATCGAAACGACGCTCGAAGGAGGCGACTGACATGGCGACCGATCGCATGGCGAAGGTGACGTGGTCCGGCTCTCTGATGGAGGGCGCAGGCACGATCGAGGGCGTCGGCAGTGCGGCGTTCGGGCCGCTCGACGTGACCTGGGCCTCCCGCGCCGAGACGCCGGACGGGCGCACGAGCCCGGAGGAGCTGATCGCCGCGGCCTGGGCCTCCTGCTTCTCGATGGCCCTCGCGCACGCGCTCGCAGGGGCGGGCACTCCGCCCGAGCGGCTCGAGACGTCGGTCACCGTCACCTTCCAGCCGGGTGAGGGGATCGTCAAGGGCGCGATCGAGGTCGTCGGCACCGTGCCGGGGATCGACCGCAGCGCGTTCGTCGAGCACGCCGAAGGAGCCAGGTTCAACTGCCCGGTCTCGAAGGCGCTCACCGGCATCCCCGAGGTCGCCCTCGCGGCGACGCTCGCCGCCGCATAGGTACGCGCCACGCGGCGCACCTAGACTTGGTGGCGCGATGGCGTCGCTGGAAGCACTGGCCGACGAGCTCGAGCGGTCGCACGCCGAGCTCCAGGAACGTCTGGCCGACCCGGCCGTCTACTCCGACCGTCGCGAGGCCGCGGACGTCGGCCGCCGTCTGAAGGAGCTCGAGCCGGCCCTGCGCGCCGCACGGGAGTGGCGGCAGGCGAGCGCCGACCTGGTCGACGCGAAGAGCGATCCCGAGCTCTCCTCGATGGCCGGTGAGCTCGAGGGCGAGGTGGCGCGCCTCGAGGACGAGCTGAGAGTGGCCCTCGTCGAGCGCGATCCCGCGGACGCGAAGGACGTGATCGTCGAGGTCCGGCAGGGCGTCGGAGGCGACGAGGCGGCGCTCTGGGCGGGGGAAGTGGCCCGCATGCTGCAGCGCTACGCGGAGCGGCGCGGGTACCGGACGGAGCTGCTGTCGGTGAGCGAGAGCGACGGCGGCGGCGTGAAGGAGACCGTGTTCGCGGTCAAGGGCGACGGCGCCTACTCGGTGTTCAAGTGGGAAGGCGGCACGCACCGCGTCCAGCGCGTGCCCGCAACCGAGTCCCAGGGCAGGATCCACACCTCGACGGCCACCGTCGCCGTGATGCCCGAGGTCGAGGAGGTCGACGTCACGGTCGAGGACAAGGACCTGAAGATCGACGTCTACCGCTCGACCGGCCCGGGCGGTCAGTCGGTGAACACGACCGACTCGGCCGTGCGCATCACGCACCTGCCGAGCGGCATCGTCGTCTCGATGCAGGACGAGAAGTCCCAGCTCCAGAACAAGCAGAAGGCGCTGCGCGTGCTCCGCGCACGGCTCTACGAGGCCGAGCGCGAGCGGCAGCAGGCGGAGCTCGCGGCCGCGCGCCGCTCCCAGGTCGGGACCGGGGAGCGGGCCGAGAAGATCCGCACGTACAACTTCCCCGAGAACCGTCTCACGGACCACCGCGTCAAGCACACCTCGCACCGCCTCGACCAGGTGCTCGACGGCGACCTCGACGAGTTCACGGACGCCCTCCAGGCCGAGGAGCGCCGCCGGGCCCTCGAGGCGGCGGTCTGACGCGGCCGGTGCTGCGATGTCCGGCCTCGGTCGGACATCTGCTCGCCGGGTGGGAATGCGCGGCAGGACGCCGGGTGTCCGACTGAAGTCGGACACCGGATCCCACGCTGTCGGCGAGGTCGTGCGCCGGACGGCAGCGCGCCTCGACTCCGAAGGGGTGCCGGGCGGGCAGCTCGACGCGGAGCTGATCGTCGCGCACGTCCTCGGGGTGTCGCCTGCGGCCCTCGGCCTCGAACGAGGCCGCGCGCTGACCACGGCGGAGCAGGAACGCGTCGCCGGCCTCGCCGCGCGGCGGGCAGGACGGGAGCCGCTGCAGTACGTGCTCGGTGAGTGGGGGTTTCGCCGCCTCGTCCTGACCGTCGATCGCCGCGCGCTGATCCCACGCCCGGAGACCGAGGTGGTGGTCGAGCGGTGCCTCGCGCTCCTCTCGGGCCTCGAGGCGCCGCGCGTGCTCGACGTCGGCACCGGCTCGGGAGCGATCGCGCTCGCGATCGCCGACGAGCATCCGGGGGCGCGGGTGACCGGGATCGACGCGTCCGCCGACGCCCTCTCGCTGGCTCGGGAGAACGCGGCCCGCACGCGGCTCGAGCTGGAGCTCGCCGAGCACGATCTGTTCGGCGGGCTCCCCGACGGGCCGTGGGACCTCGTCGTCGCGAATCCTCCGTACGTCGACCCGGACGACCGCAGCCTGCTCGCACCGGAGATCGCCGACTGGGAGCCACCGATCGCCCTCTACGGACGCGACGCGCTCGCTGCGGTCGCGCGGGGAGCGCGGACGGCTCTCCGTCCGGACGGCGCCCTCGTCCTCGAGGTCGGCGACGGGCAGGCGCCCGGCGTCGCGTCGCTCCTCGAGTCGCTCGGCTACCGCGACGTCGCGGTCACGCCCGATCTCGCCGGCCGAGACCGCGTCGTGGAGGGGCGCACGGACGCATGAGCAGGGCCGGGGAGGCGATCGAGGTCCTGCGCGCCGGCGGCCTGGCCGTCGTCCCGACCGACACCGTCTACGGTCTCGCCGCGAGAGGGGACAGCGAGGAGGCCGCGCACGTGCTCTACGCGGCGAAGGGTCGCGACCCCGCCCGGCCGACGGCGCTCCTGTTCGCGTCGGTCGAGGCACTGCTGACGCGAGTGCCCGAGCTCCCGGCGGACGGCGTCAGGGCCGTTCGCGCGCTGATGCCCGGCCCGGTGACGCTCGTGCTGGCGAATCCGGCCCACCGGTTCGCCTGGCTCAACCTGCGCCGGCCCGACGCGCTCGGCGTGCGCGTCCCCGCTCTGACCGGCCCGGGCAAGGACGTGCTCGACGCGCTCGGTGTGCTGGTCGCGACGAGCGCGAACCTCCCCGGCGGGCCCGACCCGCGCCGCCTCGGCGACGTCCCCGACGAGATCAGGGCCGCGGCGGACGCGGTGCTGGACGGGGGAGAGCTGGCCGGCGCCCCTTCGACGGTGATCGACCTGACGGGGCCGGAGCCCGTGATCCTCCGGGAGGGCGCGCTCCCACCGGGCGAGGCACTCGCGCGCCTCGACTCGGCCTGCCGCTGAGGCACGGGCGCGCGCCGTCCTCCGCGCGGAGCCCGTGTGCAACACCGTTTTCCCCGGGCGGCGCCGCCGAGGCAAGTAGCATCCACGGTGTGGCAGTCGCGGCCGACCAGCTCGAGCGCCTGCGGACAGGGGGCCTCGCGGAGGTCGACCCCGACGTCGCGACGCTGATCGGCCGCGAGGCCGACCGGCAGCGGAACCAGATCGAGCTGATCGCGTCGGAGAACTTCACCTGGCCGAGCGTGCTCGAGGCGGTCGGCTCCGTGCTCACCAACAAGTACGCGGAGGGCTACCCGGGACGCCGGTACTACGGCGGCTGCGAGCTACGTCGACGAGCTGGAGCAGCTCGCGATCGACCGCGCGAAGGCGCTGTTCGGCGCGGAGCACGCGAACGTGCAGCCGCACGCGGGCGCCCAGGCGAACATGGCCGTGTACCTCGGCCTGCTCGAGCCCGGTGACACGGTGCTCTCGCTCCGGCTCGACCACGGCGGGCACCTCACCCACGGCCTCAAGGTGAACTTCTCCGGCCGGCTGTACACGATCGTCCACTACGGCGTCTCCCGCGAGACCGCCCTCGTCGAGGAAGACGAGGTCCGCGCCCTCGCGCGCGAGCACCGCCCGAAGCTGATCGTCTGCGGCGGCTCGGCCTACCCGCGCACGGTGGACACGGCGATGTTCCGGCGCGTCGCCGACGAGGTCGGCGCGCTCCTCTGGTGCGACATGGCCCACTTCGCCGGTCTCGTCGCCGCCGGCATCCAGCCGAACCCCGTCGGGGACTGCGACGTCGTCACGTCGACGACCCACAAGACGCTGGCCGGCCCGCGCTCCGGGTTCGTGCTCTGCCGCGCGGAGCACGCTCAGGCGATCGACCGGGCCGTGTTCCCGGGCCTGCAGGGCGGCCCGCTCGAGCACGTGATCGCGGCGAAGGCGACGTGCTTCAAGATCGCCGCCTCGGACGAGTTCCGCACGTACCAGCGGCAGATCCGCGCGAACGCCGACGCGCTCGCGGACACGCTCCTCGAGGGGGGCCTCGAGCTCCTGACGGGCGGCACCGACACGCACCTGCTGCAGATCGACCTGCGCGGCACGGAGTGGACCGGGAAGGACGCGGAGGAGCGCCTGCACGCCGTCGGCCTGACGACCAACCGCAACACGGTCCCCTTCGACGAGCGCCCGCCGACCGTCGCCTCGGGCGTGCGGCTGGGCACACAGGCGGCGACGATCCGGGGGTTCGACGAGGAGGACTTCCGCGAGGTGGGGCGCATCGCGCTCGGCGCGCTCCACGCGGATGCGGATGTCGCCGCGCTGCGCTCGCGTGCGGAGAGCCTGTGCGAGAGGCGACCACTGTATCCAGGCTTCCGGGGATACCCCACGTACCTCGGCGAAGGCTGAAGGCACATGGCGGTCGGCAGCACGTCTAGCACTTCCGTGACCGGCACGGTCACGGAAGTGACGCACCCGCTCGTCCAGCACAAGCTCGGCCTGCTGCGGGACGTGACCACCACGACGCAGATGTTCCGCCAGCTCGTGAACGAGCTGACGCTGCTCCTGACCTACGAGGCGACGAAGGACCTCGCGGACGAGCAGGTCGAGATCGAGACCCCGCTCGAGCGCACGACCGCGCGGCGCATCTCCGGGAAGAAGGTCGCAATCTGCCCGATCCTGCGTGCGGGCGTCGGGATGCTCGACGCCGTGCTCTCGCTGGTTCCCGCCGCACGGGTCGGCTTCATCGGGCTCTACCGGAACGAGGAGACGCTGCAGCCGGTCGAGTACTTCGTCAAGCTTCCGAACGACATCGCCGACCGGGACGTGATCCTGCTCGACCCGATGCTCGCCACCGGCAACTCGACGGCGGCGGCCGTGGAGAGCGTGAAGCGCGCGGGCGCCACGTCCGTGCGGCTGATCGCGCTGATCGCGGCGCCCGAGGGCATCGAGCGCATCCATCGCGACCACCCCGACGTCTCGGTGGTCGTCGCGTCCGTCGACCGCGCGCTCAACGAGAAGGGCTACATCGTGCCCGGGCTCGGTGACGCAGGCGACCGGCTCTACGGAACGAAGTAGAGGCAGAAGTGCTGGACGACCTGCGAGCGAGCCCCGAGGTCCTGTGGGGAGCGCTGATCGCCTTCGGCGTCGTCGTGCTGCTCACGCCCGCCGTGGGCGGCATGGCGCGCCTGCTCGGCGTCGTCGACCGGCCGGGGGACCGGCGCCTCAACAAGCGGCCGATCCCGCGCCTCGGCGGCCTGGCGATCTTCCTCGGCATCCTCGTCCCGTCGCTCGCGTTCCTCTCGCTCGACCGGGAGATGCGCGGGATCCTGCTGGGCGCCGCCGTCGCATGCGTCGTCGGCGCGATCGACGACTTCCGCGGGCTCGACCCGCTCCCGAAGCTCGCGGGTCAGGTCGCGGCCGGCGCGATCGCCTGCGCCTCCGGGGTCTGGATCGACCACTTCACGTTCCCGTTCGTCGGAGTGGTCGACCTCCCCGCGACGGTCGGGATGTCGCTCACGGTCGTGTGGATCGTCGCGGTGATGAATATGGTCAACTTCCTCGACGGGCTGGACGGGCTGGCGGCCGGCGTGTGCGCGATCGCTGGTCTCACGTTCGCCGTCCTCGCGCTCTCGCTCGGGAAGACGGACGCGGCCGTGATCTCGGCCGTCGTGGCGGGCGCCTGCATCGGCTTCCTGCGGCACAACTTCTTTCCGGCCCGGATCTTCATGGGCGACTCCGGAGCGCTCGTGCTCGGGTTCACGCTCGCGGCCGTGTCGATCTCCGGCCTGCTGAAGACCGCGTCGACCGTCGTCCTGTTCCTCCCGCTGCTCGTGCTCGCCGTGCCGATCATCGACACGTCGTTCGTCGTCGCGAAGCGGCTCAAGTACCGGCGCCCGATCTCCTCGCCCGACCGGTCGCACCTGCACCACCGGTTCATGAGCATCGGCTTCTCCCAGCGCCGGGCCGCGCTGACGATGTGGGCCTGGACGGCGAGCCTCGGGGCCGCCGCGCTCGCCACCCGGTTCGTCCCGTTCCGGGCCGGCGGTCAGTGGCATCTCGGCTGGTCGCTGGCCGTGGCGGCGATCGCCCTCTTCGCGCTCGCGTTCTCCATGTACGTCGTCTACCTGCTCGAGATCGTGAAGCTCGCGAACCCGCGAGTCCGGCGCCGACGTCTGGAGCGGGACGACGAGCAGGAGCGGCTCACCGCCTGACGGACGCCGGCCACGCCGCCACCGTCACTCGGTTGTGCACTGGCTCACCATGCGCGGAAACGAGCTCTCCGGCGGAACCCCTTGATCACGTAATTTCCTGCCTTCGGCCGTTCGCAAAAGGAGGTGCCGTACGATGAGCGCGCAGCCCGAGGGACTCGTCGCGCACCTGCGCGACGAAATGGGTCTTGCAGCGGTCCTCGACGACGACGAGTGCCCGGGCTGCCGGGTGGTCATCGCCGAGGTCGACGGGCTCCAACACATCTGGCACGAGCCTCACTGCGCGATGATGGCTCACCCGTCGCAGATCGCCAGCGAGGAAGCGCCGACCACGGCGAAGCATGATCTGCGCTCGTCAACATGGGAGCGCGGATCGAGGATCGGACACGTTTACGCATCCAGGTACAAAGACTCGATCTGGGACGACGAGTACACCGCACGCGGCGTTCTGACTCTCAGGATCCTCGCGGCCGGCCTGATCCCCGAGGACCTTCGTTCGAGAATCGCAGCGTTCCTGGTCGACCCGGACGACGTCGAGGAAGTCTCGCAGTTCTGGAACGGGTTTGCCGCTGGTGTGGCTGCCTACCTCGTCGAGGAGGAAATGACTGCCTTGACCGAAGCCGACAACGGCTAGGAACCACGCTCGTTCACCGGTCGCCTTCTGAGTCGCGTCGAGGGGCTGTTCACGGGCGAGCCGGTCAGGCGCGTCCACCGCTCCGTCGAGTCCGTCAGCCACGAGGCTGAGGCGAGACTGTGCGACGTTCACCGGGGGAGGCGAAGGCTGCTCGTTCTCGGCGGCCTGCGCGACCGAACGCATGTGACGAACTTGACTGGTTTTTGGCTCGGAATGGCGGATTTGGCTGTTACAAGCTCGCTGATATGCTCCGGTCCGCATGGCCGCCGCCACTGCCACCTCGCCGCACTCGCTCGCGACCGCATCGGGCCTCCTGCTCGGAACGACGGGCGCCGCGATGGGCGTGGGCGGGCTCCTCGGCTGGGCGTTCGGGTCGTGGGGGCTCGGGCTGCTGGTCGGGGCGATCGTGGGCATCCCGCTTGCGGTCTTCGTGGTCTACAAGGTCTACGCCGGCAGCCCGGGGTGAGCACCGGCGTGTTCAGCACCCCGCGGGCGATCCCGGGCCGTCTGGTGCCGGCGCTCGCGGGCACCGGCGTGATCGCGCTCGCGCTCCCCGTCTTCGTCGTCGCGGGCTGGCCGATGGGCGGCTGGACGCTCGCAGCGGTGCTGTGGATCGCGGCCCAGGGCTTCGCATGGCTATTGACGCGACTCTCCCTGGACGCCGGTAACCTCGCCGCCGCAGGCATGCGGGGCATAGGCACGAGCTTCAAGGCGATCGCGGTCGGGATTCCGCTCGTCGCGGTCACCGTCTCGGACGAGCGGGTCGGCGTCGCCGCCGCGCTCGTCTACGCCTTCGCGTTCACCGTCGAGCTGGCCGTGTCCCTGGTGACCTACTTCGACGCGGAGGCGAAGACGTGAAGGCCCGCGTCCTCGGACTTGCGACGCTGCTCTTCTTCGCCCTCCCCGCCCTGGCGCTCGCCGCCGACGAGTCGAGCAACGACAAGTTCAACCCGGCCGACGAGTGGGAGCTGCACGACTGGATCCCGATCCACCTCGGGCCGCTCAACATGTCGGTCAACAAGGCTGTCGCGTACCTCTTGCTCGGCACCGTGATCTCCTGCGTGATCGGCATCGTGCTGATGCGCGTCAAGGTCGGCCGCGATCCGACCCGCCGGCAGGCCCTGGGAGAGACCGTGTACGAGGTGGCCCAGGTCCAGGTCGCCGAGCAGGGGCTCCCCACGAGGGCGATCGCGCGCTGGTTCCCGTACTGCGCCTCGCTGCTCCTGTTCATCTGGACCGTGAACATGATCGGCTTCATCCCGCTGCCGCTCTCGGACGAGAAGTGGCACGGCGTGCCCACGTTCGCGATCTTCGCCGCGACCTCGACGCTCTCGGTGACCCTGGCGCTCGCGCTGATGACGTGGGTGTTCACGCACATCGAGGGCATCCGCGAGAACGGGGTGATGCGCTACCTGCAGAGCTGGATCCCGGACGTCCCCAAGGGCCTCTATCCGCTGATCGTGCCGCTCGAGATCCTCGGTCAGTTCATGCGCCTGATCTCGCTGAGCGTGCGTCTCTACGCGAACATGCTCGCCGGGCACATGCTGATCCTCACGTTCATCGGGCTGATCTTCCTCGTCACCCCGTGGATCGCACCGTTCTCGGTCGCGCTCGCAGCCGTCTTCTACCTCTTCGAGGTCGTCATCGTCGTCTCGATCCAGGCGTACATCTTCGCCGCCCTGTCCGCCATCTACATCGGCTCGGCGATCGAGCCCGAGCACTAAGGAGGATCCTCCCACCATGCTGTCTGCGTTCTTTGTCCTCGCGGAGACCACCGGCGACGTCGCTGACGCCGGCAAGGCGATCGCCCTGGCGCTCGGCATCGGCCTGGGCGCGCTCGGCGCCGGTGTCGGCATCGGCAACATCTTCGGCTCGATGATCCAGGCGGTCGCGCGCCAGCCGGAGCTGCGCGGTGAGCTCCAGGGCATCCAGTGGCTCGGGTTCGCGCTGACCGAGGCCGTCGTCTTCTACGGCCTGATCGGCGGCCTGCTCGCCTACGTGCTGATCTGACATGAGCGACGTGCTCGCCTCATCCGGGCTGATCGAGGTCGTCCCCGGCCTCATGATCTGGACGCTGATCGCGTTCGGAATCACGTTCTACGTGCTCCGCAAGTACGCGTTCGGGCCGATCCAGAAGACGATCGACGATCGTCGCGACCGGATCCGCCAGGCCGTCGAGGAAGCCGACGCCGCGCGCAACGAGGCGCGCGAGCTCCTGGAGCAGAACCGCGCGATCCTCGCGCAGGCCCGCTCCGAGTCGGCGGAGATCCTCGCCGAGGCGCGCAAGGTGGGTGACTCCCACATCGAGCGGGCCAAGCACGAGGCGGAGTCCGAGCGACAGCGGCGGCTGGAGGACACGCGTCGCCAGATCGACGCCGAGACCGTGCGGGCGATCGGCCAGATCCGGACCGAGGTGGCCGACCTGACCGTCGAGGCGACCGAGCGCGTCGTCGGCAAGGTGCTCGACACCGCCGACCAGCGCAGGCTGGTCGAGGAGGCGGTCGAAGGCCTCGACTTCTCGGCCCTCGAGCGGGGATCGGCGAACTGATCCATGGCGGTCGCGCAGCGCATGTACGCACGGGCGCTCTACGAGGCTGCCCGAGAGAAGGATCGCGTGGAGGTCGTGCGCGACCAGCTCGGCGAGCTCACCGCCGCGATGGAGACCACCCCCGAGCTCGAGGCGTTTCTCGCCAACCCGCAGCTCGACCCGGGCGCGAAGGCCGACGTGCTGGAGGAGGTGACGACCGGCGGGGACCCGGTCGTGCGCAACTTCGTGCGGCTCGTCGCGTCGAAGGGCCGGGCGGGGCAGCTCCGGACGATCGCCGAGGAGTTCCAGGCGCTCGTCGACCGGGAGCAGGGACGCCTCTCCGTCGAGCTGACCACCGCGTACGCGCTGGACGAGGACGAGGCCACGGCGATCGTGTCCAAGATCGAGGCGGCATCGGGCCGCACGGTCGACGCGACCCGGTCCGTCGACCCCGACCTGATCGGCGGGATGATCCTGCAGGCCGGCACGCTGCGCGTCGACGCGAGCGTCCGCGGCCGCCTCGTTCGCCTCCGCCGCGAGCTCGTCACCCGAACCTGAGTCCAAAGGAGAGACGTCTGTGAAGCTCCGCCCCGAAGAGATCACGTCCATCCTCAAGCAGCGAATCGAGGAGTACGACGTCGAGACCGACCTCTCCGAGGTCGGCACCGTGCTGCAGGTAGGCGACGGGATCGCCCGTGTCTACGGGCTCGAGAACTGCGTCGCGCTGGAGCGGCTGGAGTTCGAGCACGGCGTGGTCGGCATCGCCTTCAACCTCGAGGAGGACAACGTCGGCGTCGCGCTCTTCGGCGAGTGGCAGCACGTGAAGGAGGGCGAGCCCGTCCGGCGCACCGGCGCGGTGATGAGCGTGCCCGTGGGCGAGGAGCTCCTGGGGCGCGTGGTCGACCCGCTCGGCAACCCGCTCGACGGCCAGGGCGAGATCGGGACGAGCGAGCGGCGCCCGCTCGAGTTCAAGGCGCCCGGCGTGATCCAGCGTCAGCCCGTCAACGAGCCGCTGCAGACGGGTCTCAAGGCGATCGACTCGATGATTCCCATCGGTCGCGGCCAGCGCGAGCTGATCATCGGCGACCGCGGCACCGGCAAGACCGCGATCGGGATCGACACGATCATCAACCAGCGCGGCGGCGACGTGATCTGCATCTACGTCGCGGTCGGACAGAAGGCCTCGACGGTCGCCCAGGTCGTGGAGCGCTTCCGCGACACCGGCGCGATGGACTACACCATCGTGATCTCCGCGCCGGCGCAGGAGGCCGCGCCGATCAAGTGGATGGCGCCGTTCGCGGGCGCCGCCATGGGAGAGCACTTCCTGTTCAACGGCAAGCACGCGCTCGTGATCTACGACGACCTGACGAAGCACGCGGACGCCTACCGGCAGCTCTCGCTGCTCCTCCGCCGGCCCCCGGGACGCGAGGCGTTCCCCGGGGACGTCTTCTACCTCCACTCGCGGCTCCTCGAGCGGGCGTGCAAGCTCTCCGACGAGCTCGGCGGCGGGTCGCTCACCGCGCTCCCCGTGATCGAGACGCAGGCAGGCGACGTCGCTGCGTACATCCCCACCAACGTGATCTCGATCACCGACGGCCAGATCTTCCTCGAGTCGAGCCTCTTCTACTCGGGGATCCGGCCCGCCATCAACGTCGGCATCTCGGTGTCTCGGGTGGGCGGCAACGCGCAGACGAAGGCGATGAAGAAGGTCGCGGGTCGTCTCCGCCTCGATCTCGCCCAGTACCGCGAGCTGGAGGCGTTCGCGCAGTTCGGCTCGGAGCTCGACGCCGCGACGCAGCAGGCGCTCGCGCGCGGGGAACGGATGGTCGCGACCCTCAATCAGCCGCAGTACCAGCCGTGGCCGATCGAGGAGCAGGTGGTCGCGATCTACGCCGGCATCCACGGTCGGCTCGACAAGGTGCCGGTGCCGCAGGTGCCGCGGTTCCAGCAGGAGCTGCGCGAGACCCTGCAGGCGGAGGAGTCGATCTACCGGACGATCCGCGAGAGCGGAGACCTCTCCGACGAGACCACCGCGAGCCTCGACGCGGTGCTCGAGAAGTTCGTCGACGGGTTCAACATCGAGGAGGAGACCGGCCTCGTCTAGGCACTTTTCGCCTGCGCGAAAAGTGCCAGGAGAACGACCAGAACATGGCTTCCGTTCAGGACTACAAGCGGCGGATTCGCTCCGTCCGCAACACGCGCAAGATCACCCGTGCGCTCGAGCTGGTCGCCGCGGCGAAGCTCCGGCGCGCGCAGTCGCGCATCGAGGCGATGCGCCCGTACGCGGACACGATGAGCGAGCTCATCTCCGGGGTCGGGCGTGCCGCGGGGTCGGTGCAGAGCCTGCCGCTGCTCCAGCAGCGCGAGGAGATCGGCACCACGCTCGTCGTCCCGCTGACCGGCGACCGGGGGCTCGCGGGAGCGTTCAACGCGCAGGTGACCCGGCGCGCCTTCGCCCTCGACCGCCGCGTCCAGGCTGACGGGCAGGCGGTTCGCTGGCTCGCGGTCGGGAAGAAGGGGCGCTCGACCTTGACCTTCCGGCGCCGGACCCTGGACGGCGCGTTCGTGGGGTTCATGGACGCGCCCTCGTACGCGGACGCGCAGGCGATCGCGCATCGCGCCGCCGACCTGTTCGTCGAGGGAGAGGTCGACCGCGTCGTGCTGGTCTACAACACGTTCGTCTCCGCATTGACGCAGACCGTCACCGAGCAGGAGATCCTGCCGATCTCGGCCGAGGTGCTCGAGACCGACGAGGAAGAGCGTCGCGACGACGTCCTCCGCGGAGACTTCATCTTCGAGCCCGAGCCCGAGGAGATCCTCGAGCGGCTGCTGCCCGTCTATCTCGAGACGCAGGTCTACCGCGCGCTGCTCGAGTCCGCCGCCTCGTTCCAGGGCGCCCAGATGACGGCGATGCGGAACGCGTCGAAGAACGCCGGCGAGCTGATCGACAACCTGACGCTCCAGATGAACCGTGCGCGCCAGGCGGAGATCACGCAGGAGATCCTCGAGGTCGTCGCCGGCGCGGATGCGTTGACCTAGACCCGGCTGGTGTCCGACTTCAAGTCGGACACCGGTGGGCGGCTCGCCGTTGCTGGTTGGTGTCCGACTTCGAGTCGGACACCGGCGCCCAGGTGCCGATGCGCCCGGCCGACGCAAGACCACACACGTCGCTAACAACTTTCGTCCGGAAACGTAGAAGAAGGTACGTGGCGGAGTTTCAACCAGACGGGCGGCCCGTCGATACCATCGTGACGGTGGAGCGCGCCCTCGCGGACGACGACAGGGAGATCGGGGCCGAGCGCGTCGCGCGCGCCGGCGAGATCTCCACGCGGTTCCTCGACAACATCGAGACGGTCGTCTACGGCAAGCGCGAGGAGATCAAGCTCGTGCTCACCGCCCTCATCTGCGGCGGCCACGTGTTGCTCGAGGACGTCCCCGGCACCGCGAAGACAATGCTGGCACGCGCGATCGCGGGCAGCATCGAAGGAGCGACGACCTCGCGCATCCAGTGCACGCCCGACCTCCAGCCGACCGACGTCACCGGCCTCTCGATCTTCGACCAGCGCAGCCGCGACTTCGAGTTCAGGCCAGGGCCGATCTTCACGAACGTCGTCCTCGTGGACGAGATCAACCGGGCAACGCCGAAGACGCAGTCCGCCCTGCTCGAGGCGATGGCCGAGACGCAGGTCACGGTCGACGGGGTGACGCGCGAGGTTCCGTACCCGTTCCTGCTGCTCGCGACGGAGAACCCGATCGAGTACGAGGGGACGTTCCCGCTGCCCGAGGCGCAGCTCGACCGGTTCTTCGTGCGCACGGCGCTCGGCTACCCGGGCATGGAGGACGAGCTTCGCATCCTCGAGGAGCAGCGCTTCCACCACCCGCTCGAGACGCTCGAGCCGGTCGTCGGCCTGGAGGACATCCAGGACCTGCGCACGGCCGCGCAGGACGTCTACGTCGACGACGTGCTCCACCGCTGGCTCGTGGAGCTCGTGCGGGCGACGCGGGAGCAGGAGTCGGTCGTGATCGGCAGCTCCGTGCGAGGCAGCCTTGCGCTCGAGCGCGCCGCCCGCGCCTGGGCGCTGCTGCACGAGCGCGGCTACGTCGTGCCGGAGGACGTCGAGCTCCTCTTCGCGCCGGTGCTCGCGCATCGCGTCGTCTTCACGCCGAGCTTCGTCGCCCGGGCCCGCGCGTCGGGATGGGAGGCGGCGATCGGCGACTTCCGCCGTCAGTGCTTCGAGGCTGCGCCCCGCCCCGGCTCGGAGGCGGACCCTCTGTTCGAGCAACCCCGGCCCGTCTAGGGCCGCAAACTCCCCGTGGCCAACGCCCGGCCCACCTTCACCTTCGTCCCGCGGCGACGCGTGATCGGGCTCTCGTTCGGGATGATGCGCAGCCTGCACCGCGGCGCCGGCACGGACATCGCCGGCTCGCGGCCCTACCGCCGCGGCGACTCGATGGACGTGATCGACTGGGCGGCCTCGGCGCGCCTCTCGACCGCCCGCGACGCCGACGAGTTCCTCGTCCGCGAGCGCTTCGCGGAGGAGGCGCCGAAGATCATCCTCGTCTGCGACCGGCGCCCGAGCATGGCTCACTTCGCGGCCCCTCTGCCCTGGCTGGACAAGCCCGCCGCGATGCGTCAGGTCGTGGAGTTGGTGCTCGCGAGCGCCGGCGCCTCCGGCGGGTACGTCGGCTACCTGGACTTTGCGGACGGCGACGCACACTGGCGGCAGCCGAAGGGCGAGCGGAAGCTGATCGAGATCCGCGACCAGCGCCTGATGTCGTCGGAGTTCGGCAGCCCCTCCGACTGGCTCGAGCGCTCGATCGCCCACCTGTCCGAGCGGCGCCGCGCCGCGAGCGCGGGCACGTTCGTGTTCGTCCTCTCCGACTTCATCCCGTCGCCGCCACTCGACCTGTGGCTGACGGCCACCGAGCACCGCTGGGACATCGTCCCGGTCGTGATCCAGGATCCGACCTGGGAGCTGAGCTTCCCGGACGTGAGCGGCCTCGTCGTGTCGCTGCGCGACGCCGCCACGGGCCGGGTCTCCTCGGTCCGGCTGCGCGCCGGCGAGGCGGCCGCTCGCCGGGCAGCGAACGAGGAGCGCACGAAGACGCTGCTCGAGACGTTCCGCGCGATCGACGTCGACCCCGTGCTGATCTCGTCCAGCGACCCGGCCGACGTCCTCGCCGAGTTCCTCGTATGGTCCGACCTGCGGCGCACTCGCCGCGTGGTGGGCGCGTGACCCCGCGTCGGCAGTGGCTCCCCGCCGCCGCGGGCCTGGCCGGGATCGCCGTCCTCGGCGCCGTCGCCGTCGTGCTCCTCTGGAACGGCGGCAGCTCGGCCGGGCCGGAGCCCACCGTCTCGAGCCCGTCCGGGATCGACGCCTACGCCGACCTCGGCGCCTACAAGGTGCACTTCGGAGACACGCTCACCGCGAAGGTCGAGGTCACCGTCGACCGATCGCTGGTCGATCCCGGCTCCATCCGCGTGAACACGGACTTCACTCCGTGGAAGCCGACGGGCCCGCCCGACGTGCTCCGGCGTGACGGCAAGTCGACCACGTACCTCGAGACGCGGTACACGCTCCGGTGCCTTGAGAGCTTCTGCACCACCCCCGACGAGACCGCAGTCCAGCGCTTCCGCCCCGCCCGGATCAGCTACGCGGCCCGAGGTGACTCAGCCGCCGCCACGCAGACCGTCGACGCCGCCTGGCCGGAGCTGCTCGTGGCGGCACGGTACGCACCGCCGAGCGTGAGCCAGGGCGTGCGCCAGCCGCCCACACGCTGGCAGGCCGACCTGGTGTCGCTCCCAGCCGCGACGTACCGGCTCGGTCCGTGGCTCCTCGTCGTCCTCCTGCTCGGTGGCGCCGTCCTGCTCACGGGAGCCGCGGTCGCGATCGTCGCCCGCACGCGACCGCGGTCCGCCGCGGTCGCGACCGCGCCGGCCGCGCCTCCGAGCGGCCCGGTCGTCACGGCGCTCGAGGTCGCGCTCGCGCTGCTCGAGGACCCGGCGCGCGTGAACGGCTCGGGCGACCAGCGCCGTGCGCTCGAGCTCGTCGCCGACGGGCTTGTCCACCGCGGCGACGGCACTCTGGCACGGACCGCGAGGACACTCGCCTGGTCACGGCACGTGCCCCGGATCGAGGAGACCCAGGGAGTCGCGCGCGACGCCCGGAAGGCCCTGGGAGAGGAGTCGGATGAGACTGCTCCGTAGCGGCTCCGCCGTCGACAGCCACGACGTCGGGACGATGAGGCGCGTCGTGCTCCGGACGCGGCTCGTCCGAGCGGTGCTGGTCGTCGCCGCGGTCGCGCTGCTGGCCGGCGCTGCCGCGTCGGCGCGCGGGCTGGACGCGGGGCGGTCGGAGGGGCTGCCGCGCGCCTCGGGCATCGTCGTGATCGATCTCTCGCTCAGCATCGGCCGCCAGGACTACCAGGTGATCCGCTCGACGCTGCGCCGCCTCATCGCCGACAACGGCTCGCTGGGGGTCGTGATGTTCTCCGACGTGCCGTACGAGATGCTGCCGCCCGGCTCGCCCGCCTCCGAGCTCCAGCCCCTCCTTCGCCTCCTACAGCCGCGCAAGGAGACCAAGAACGACCCCGGGATACCGGCCAACCCCTGGTCGCAGACGTTCTCCGCGGGAACCCGCATCTCCTCGGCGCTCGAGCTCGCCCACGACATGTTCGTCCGTGACGGCATCCAGAACGGCTCGATCCTCCTGCTCAGCGATCTCGTCACCGCGCCGGAGGACGTGCCGCGCCTCGCGCGGACGCTCCAGGGGCTCCAGGACGCGTCCATCGACGTCAAAGTGGTGCCACTGACACCCCTCCGGGACGGGCGCACGATCTTCGAGGGCCTGCTCGGCAAGCAGGCGCTGATCCCACCGTCCCGCATCGCGAGCGCCGAGCCGCTGCCGACGGATGCGCCGACCGGGCTGCCGGTCGCGCTGCTCGTGCTCGGCGCGCTGGTGCTCGTGCTGCTCGCCGCCCACGAACGCTTCGCCGGTCGGCTCGGATTGCCACCACCCGAAGGGAGGCCCGCATGAAGGACCCGCGCGTGAGACGAGCCGTCCTGGTCGCCGGGGTGGCCGCGTGCCTCGTCCTGTCGCTGTTCCTCGTCGTGCTCGCGATCGACGTCGTCCGCTCGCGCGACGCGCTCGCCTCCGGCGACTCGCGCTACACGACCACGCCCAGAGACGGAGGCCTGTGGCGTCCCGGCGCGCTCGGCGTGTCGACGATCAGCCGGGAGGTGCTCGGGGTCGAGGACGATCTCGCGTTCCGCGAGGCCGTCCGTGCGCTGCGGCTGTCGCAGCGCGACGAGCCGACGGACTCGAGCCCGGAGGCGATCCTGCGACGGGCAAAGGCACAGAAGCTGCTCCAGGAGGTCGCTTCGAGCGACCCGGACGCTGCACGCCGCTCGCGGGCGATGAGCCTGCTCAGCGTGCTGCTGCTCTCCACCCCCGCCGCCGACCAGGAGGAGCGCGCCTCGATCCAGAGGGTCGCGCTCGCGAATCTCCAGAAGGCGATCGAGATCGACCCGTCGAACGACGAGGCGAAGTACAACCTCGAGGTCGTCCTGCGCCGCAAGGCAGGCGTCCAGACGGTGCAGGGTGGCCCGACGCCCAATCCGTCGAGCGGACAGGGGGATTCCCGCGGTGCGGCGACCGGGCCGCCGGGGAAGGGCTACTGAGAGGCGCTGGACGGCTCGATGCTCCTCGTCACGCTCCACTTCCTGACGCCGCGCGGAGGGCTGCTCGCGCTCGTCGTGCTGCTCCCGCTCGCGGCGTTCCTCGGCGTCTCGCGGCGGGCGACGCGCGTACGGTCGGCCCTGGGCGTGCCGGAGCTGCCCGAGAGCGCGCGACTCGTGCCGCTCGTCGCGGTGGTGGCCGTGGGCGGGCTGCTCGGTCTCGCCGCCGCCCAGCCGCTGGTGGAGCGTACGTCCGAGCGAAAGGTCCGCGCCGACGCCGAGGCGTTCGTCGTGCTCGACGTCTCACGCTCGATGCTCGCGCGGCAGGGCCTGCGCGGCACGATGCGGTTCGATCGGGCGAAGCAGGCGGCGGAGCAGCTCCGGGCCACGTTGCCGGACGTGCGGGTCGGCGTCGCCTCGCTCACGAACCGCGTGCTGCCGCACCTGTTCCCGAGCGCCGACGAGGACGTCTTCCGCGCAACGCTCGAGAAGTCCGTCGGGATCGAGCGGCCCGCACCCGGAACGGGCTTCATCATCGCCCCCGGCCAGGTCTCGACGCGCAACGCGACGACGTTCAGCGCGCTCGCGGGCATGGGCACCCAGGGCTTCTTCTCGCCGGAGGCCCGGCGGCGGGTGGTCGTGGTGCTCACCGACGGGGAGAGCCCGGACGTGTCTGCCGGCAGGGTCGGTGCGAGCTTCCGCCGCGCCGGGATACAGGCCGTCTTCCTGCGGTTCTGGGGCGCACGGGAGCGCGTCTTCACGAACGGCGAGGCCGAGCCGCAGTACCGCCCGCAGCCGGAGTCCCGCGCGATCCTCGAGTCGCTTGCGACGGCGACCGGCGGCACGGTCTTCGACGAGGGCGACCTCGCGGGCGCCGAGCGCCAGGTTCACCAGGACATCGGCACGGGCTCCGCCCGGGCGGTGCAGCTCGACCGTGGCCGGAGGCTGCCGCTCGCCCCCTACCTGGCGGCCGTCGCGTTCCTGCCGCTCGGCCTGCTGCTGTGGCGCAGGGATCGGTAGCGGCCTTCGGCCGCGACCGATCCCTAGGAGCGGCGTGGATGCTTTCCGCGCTATCGCCGCGTTCCGTACGGGCCTCGGCGGCGGGCTCTGCGGCGACGCACGGACGTGCGACGCCGGACAGAGGTCAAGTTACAAGTTGTAACTTGGTCGGCCTGTGGGTCGGCAGGTCGCGTCGCGTCGTCAACGTGTCATGCGAAGCGTCTCGACGGCGGGGCTGTCCTCCAGCTGCGGGACGATGCAGCCGCCGATCGCGTAGAGCTTGCCGCGCACCGCGTAGAGCGCGAGCGCGTGACGCGGCACCTTGAGGCTCGGACCGCGCCGCCACCGCTTGGTGGCCGCGTCGTAGACGAAGTACTTCGACTCGAGCACCGCGTGGATCTTGTTCCCGACCGCGACGACGCCGAGCAGGTCCATCGGCTTGGGCATCGAGGGGCCGGCGCGCCACTCGTTCCGCTGCGGGTTGTAGATCCAGACGCGCCGCACGATCTCCTGGCTGCGGAGGCGTCCCCCGAGCACCCAGATCTCCCCCTTGAACACGGTGGCCGCCATCGCGTGCAGCGCCTCCGGGAGCGGCGCGACCTCGGACCACGTCCCGCGTGGCGCGTCGTACGCGTACACGGTCTGCACCGGGTTCACGGGGTCGAGGCCGCCGATCGCGTAGACGCGGTTGCCGAGGCCGACGGCCGCGAGGTTCGTCCGTGGCGCGGGCAGCGGCGCCACGCTGCGCCAGGTGGCGCGGCCCGTGTCGTAGGCGTACACCTGGCGCCCGTCGACGTCGGGCGAGTTGCCGCCGATCACGTAGAGCGTGCTGCCGAGCCTCGCCCCGGCGGCCGCGCTGAACTCGTTCGGCAGGGGCTTGAGCGAGCTCCAGCGCTGCGACTTCGGGTCGAACCGCTCGAACAGGTCGAGCGGACGCCCGCTGTTCCCGACCATCCCGGCGGCCACGTAGATCTTCCCGCCGATCTCGGCGGAGGCCGTGTAGCTGCGCCGGTGAGGCATCGGAGGCGACCAGGTCCAGACCGGACGCGCTCGCGCGCCCGTCTCGCCCGCCCCCGTGCGCGCGAGCACCCCTGCGGCCGTCACGACGATGAGGAGCGCGAGGAGGCCGGCGGCCGCGAGCGTGACGCCGCCGAAGTGACGGTCGCCGGACTGCGGCTCAGATGGATTCGGCGAGCGCATGCTTGTGCTTGCGACGCTCTTCCTTGCGCTCTCGCATGCGGTGCGGCTCCGGCACGGGCACCGCCGCGAGCAATGCCTTCGTGTACTCGTCGCGCGGCTGCGTGTAGACCTGCTCGGCAGGCCCCGCCTCCACGATCTTGCCCTTGTTCATCACCGCGATGTCGTCGCTCATCGTCCGTACGACCGCGAGGTCGTGGGCGACGAACAGGTACGTGAGGCCGAACTCCGCCTGGAGGTCCTTGAGCAGGTTGAGGATCTGCGCCTGGATCGACACGTCGAGCGCCGAGACCGGCTCGTCGCAGACGATCAGCCTCGGGTTGAGCGCGAGCGCGCGCGCGATCCCGATGCGCTGGCGCTGCCCGCCCGAGAATTCGTGCGGGTAGCGGTTGACGAAGTCGGGATTGAAGCCGACCACCTCCAGGAGCTCCTCGACCGTCTTGCGCCGCCGGGCCCGGTCGCCGACCTTGTGGACGACGAGGCGGCTCCCCGACGATGTTCCCGACCGTCATGCGCGGGTTGAGGGACGCGTACGGGTCCTGGAAGACGATCTGCATCTCGCGCCGCATCCGGCGGAGATCCTGCTTCTTCATCGTCGTCAGCTCCTCGCCGAGGAACTGTACGGAGCCGGAGGTCGGCTTGAGCAGCTCGAGCACGCAGTAGCCCGTCGTCGACTTACCGGAGCCCGATTCGCCGACGAGCCCGAGCGTCTTGCCGGGGTAGATCTCGAACGACACGTCGTCGACGGCCTTCACATAGTCGACGGTGCGGTCGATGAGGACGCCCTTCTTGATCGGGAAGTACTTCTTGAGGTTCCTGACGACGAGCAGTGGCTCGCCGTTGTGGGAGCCGGAGCCCTCGGTGGTCTCGTCCACGGTGCTCATCGCGCACCCACGGGCTCGGCGGCGCGCTCTGAGGCAGGGTGGTTCGACCGCACCCAGTGACCGGTGCGGATCTCCCGGAGCTCGGGCTGAACCTTGTTGCAGTCGTCCATCCCCGCGTACCTGCAGCGTGGCGCGAAGCGGCACGCCTCGGGGGGTACGAGGAGGTCGGGGGGCCGCCCCGGGATCGTGGACAGACGGCCGTTCCTCGGATTGGGCTCGTCGATCTTGGGGAGTGACCCGAGGAGCGCCTCCGTGTACGGGTGCTCGGGGCGGTCGAAGAGGTCGATCACCGTAGCCTGCTCGACGACCTGACCTGCGTACATCACGAGCACCTGCTCGGCGGTCTCGGCGATCACGCCCATGTTGTGGGAGATGATGATCATCGTCATTCCGTGGTCCCTGCGCAGGTCGTCGAGGAGCTCGAGCACTCCGGCCTGCACGGTCACGTCCAGCGCGGTCGTCGGCTCGTCGGCGATCAGGAGCTGGGGGTTGCACGAGAGCGCCATCGCGATCATCACGCGCTGCCGCATCCCGCCCGAGAAGCGGTGCGGGTAATCGCGGAGCCGGCGCGCGGCGTCGGGAATGTGCACCTCCTCGAGCAGGCCGATTGCCCGCTTCTCGGCGGCCGACTTCGAGAGGTCCATGTGCCGCCGGATCGTCTCGGTGATCTGCGTCCCGATCGTCAGCGTCGGGTTGAGCGACGTCATCGGGTCCTGGAAGATCATCGCGATCTGCTTGCCCCGGACGTCCTCGAGGTTCTTGTCCGACATCGTCGTCAGCTCGCGCCCGTCGAAGCGGATCGAGCCCGAGACGACGCGACCAGGGCTCTGGACGAGGCCCATGATCGAGAGGGACGTCACCGATTTCCCGCAGCCGGACTCGCCGACGATCCCGAGCACGGACCCCTCTTCGACCTCGAACGAGACGTCGTCGACGGCGTGCACCTCGCCCTCGCGGGTCTTGAAGTAGGTGCGGAGGCCTTCGACTTCGAGCAGCGCCACTCAGGTTTCCTTCGTCCGCGGGTCGAGCGCGTCGCGCAGGCCGTCGGCGATGAAGAAGGCGCTGAGGATGAGCCAGGCGATGCAGAGGGAGGGGATCACGATGATGTACGGGTGGGCCTGGTAGGCGGTGTAGCCGTCCTGCGCGAGCGTGCCCCAGGACGCCTTCGGCGGGTTGATCCCGAGGCCGAGGAACGAGAGGAACGCTTCGCCGAGGATCACGCCGGGGAGCTCGAGGAACACGAACACGATGATCACGCCGAGGGTGTTCATCAGCAGGTGCCGGTAGAGGACGCGCGGGCCCTTCGCCCCGGCCGCATAGGCCGCTCGCACATAGTCGTTCTGCTTCAAGGTGATGATCTGGCCGCGCATCACGCGGGCGGTGGTGAACCAGGAGGCGATCGTCAGCGCGACGACCATCGTCCAGAAGTTCACGGTGCCGAAGACCGCGAGCGTCATGATCGCGAACGGAAGGTAGGGGAGTCCGTAGAGCGCGTCCAGGAAGCGCATCAGCGCGTTGTCGACATGGCCGCCGAGGAACCCGGCGGTGGCCCCGTAGACGATGCCGACGACCATGATCGTGAACGTGGCCGCGAAGCCGATCGCGAACGAGACGCGGCCTCCGAGGGCGGTACGGATGAAGAGGTCGCGGCCGAACTGGTCGGTGCCGAACGGGTGATCCCAGCTGGGCGAGAGGTAGGCCTGGGAGAAGTCGAGGGCGTACGGGTCCTCGCTGCTCAGCCACGGCACGATGATCACGAACGCGAGCAGGGCGAGGAACGCGACCGCGGCGACGACCGACGCCTTGTTCTTCATGAAGCGGTGGAACGCGTCGCCCCAGAGCGAGGCGCGAGGCAGGGAGGCGCCGGCCTCCGCGCCACGGGCGCTGGCGGTCCGCGCCAGGGTGTCCTCGAACTCGGTGCGCCGCGTCTGGAGTGGCCCCCCCTTGAGCCTGCGTCCGCGTCGTTTGGTCGCCGGCTCGGAGCTCACGACGTCAGGCTCGCTCATCTCTGATCCTCGGGTCGAGGTAGCCGTACAGGATGTCGACGACCAGGTTCGCCACGATGATGATCACCGAGAGCAGCACGGTGATGCCCATCACGACCGAGTAGTCCCGTCCCGTGACCGCGGTCACGTAGTACCTGCCGATACCGGGGATCCCGAAGATCGTCTCCACGATGAAGGACCCCGTGATCAGGCCGCCGAGCACGGGGCCGGCCGCGGTGACGACCGGGATGAGCGAGTTCCGCAGCACGTGCTTGCCGACGACGAACCGCCAGCGGAGCCCCTTCGCCTTCGCGGTGCGGATGTAGTCCTGCTGCAGCGTCTCGAGCACGGTGCCCCGCACGAGCCGCGCGAAGTAGGTCATCGGGTAGATCCCGAGCGCGATCACAGGTAGGACCCACGAGCTCGGCCCGTTCCAGCCGTTCGTCGGAAGCCCGGTGTAGTCCTTGAGCCGGAGCGCGAAGAAGTAGATGAGCAGCGTGGCGACGAGGAAGCTCGGTACGGCGAAGCCGAGGTTCGCGAGCCCCATGGCCGTGTAGTCCAAGACCGTGTTGTGCCTGAGCGCGGCGAACACGCCGAGCGGCACGCCGATCACGATCGCGAAGCCCATCGCCATCAACCCGAGCTTGATCGACGTGGGGAAGTGCTCCTTGATCACGTCGTTCACGTCCTGGTTGCGCTGCACGAGCGAGGGCCCGAGGTCGAACCGCCCGATGTCACGGACGTAGTAGAGGTACTGCTCCCACCAGGGCTTGTCGAGGTGGAACTTCCGGTCGAGGTTGCGTTGGATCGACGGGGGGACGGGCCGGTCCGTGACCTGGAACGGGTTCCCCTTGATCAGCCGCATCATCAGGAACGTCATCAGGATGACGAGCAGGATGACCGGGATCGTCCAAACGATTCTCCGGATGATGAATGCGAGCATCGCTTAGGTGGAAAGTTCGTCGTCGGCGCCGACGCGATACGGGCAGGACGCAGGTGCGCCCTGCCCGTATCGTAGACGTCGCTTGACCTTGGTGCTAGCCGATGGAGACGGCCGAGTAGGTGGTCTGATCCATCGGGTTGATCGTGTAGCCCTTCACGTTCTGGTGCTGCAGGTTGGTGTACGTGTACCAGTAGATCGGCATGAGGGGCATGTCACCCTTCGGGCTCGAGATGAGATCCTCGGCCTGCTGATAGATCAGGTACCGCGCGTTGGCGTTCGGCGTGTTGTTCGCCTTCGCGATCAGCGCGTCGTACTTCTTGTTGCACCAGTTCGTGTTGTTGTTCCCGGAACCGCACGTCCAGAGGACGAGGCCGTTCTGCGCGTCCGGATAGTCGTAGATCCATCCGAGCCGGTAGACGTCCACGTCGCTGTTCGGCGGCGGGCCGAGGAACTCGAGGTACTGCTTCCACTCCTGGACCTTGATCTGCACGTTCAGTCCGAGCTCCTTCCAGAAAGCCTGGACTGCCGTGGCGATGTTGATGTGGCCCGGGGAGTTGTTGATGTACAGGTGGATGTCCTTCTTGGGGTTCTTCACCAGTGCCATGTACGCCTTCGCCTTCCCGGTCTGGTGCGTCGGCGGGTTGAAGGCGTTCTTCAGGATCGTCGGCCCACCGGCGATGCCGGGCGGCGTGAAGCCACGGGCGGGAACCTGACCGAGCTGGGTGATGTACTTCGTGATCGCCTTGCGGTCGATCGCGAACGACATCGCGCGGCGCTGGTTCACGTCACTGATGTTCTTGACGTTGAACCCGTAGTAGTACGTCCCGAGCGCCTTGTAGGTCTTCAGGAACGCCGTCTTCTTCAGGTCCTTCACGTCGACCGGGTTGAGGCCCGTCGAGTCGACGTCGATGTTGCCGGCCTTGAACGCGTTCAGCGCCGTCGAGGCGTCGGTGATGATCGAGAGCTGGATCCGGTCGAGCTTGACCGAGCTCGCGTTGCGCCACTTCGTGTTCTTCACGAGCGTGATCGACGCGTCGTGCTTCCACGCGGACAGCTTGAACGGCCCGTCGGTGACGATGTTCTGCGGCTCAGTCCACTTGTTCCCGTACTTCGTCACGACCGCCTTGTTGACGGGCAGGAACGAGTGGTGCGAGAGCTGCTGGATGAACCACGGCTGGGGCGAGGTCAGCGTGACCCGAAGCCCGTACTTGCCGACGGCCTTGATGCCGACCTTGTTCTTGAGCGCGTTGCAGTTCGCCTTGCCGGGGTCGCAGCCGTTGTAGGCCTCGGCGCCCTGGATGCCGTAGAACTGGTACGCGTAGTCGGCGCCGAGCTCCGGCGAGATCGTCCGCAGCCACGACCACACGTAGTCGGCCGAGGTCACGGGCTGACCGTTCGTCCAGCGGACGGCCGGGTTGAGCTTGAGGTTGACGACCTTCCCCTTCACCGACCAGCTCGAGGCGGCGGCCGGAAGCGCCTTCAGTGCGGGCGCGGGGCCGAGCTTCACGAGCGGCTCCATGATGTTGAGGATGATGTTTGCCGACGTCGTGTCGGTTGCGAGGCCCGGATCGAGCGACGGCGGCTCTGCGCCGATCGACTCGCGGAGCACCTGGGTCTTCGCGCCCGTTGCCCCGATCGCCGAGCCCGCGACGGTAATGGCGATGAGCGCGGCGGCACCTGCCCACCAAGCCCATCTCTTGCTCTTTCGCATTCCTTCCCTCCTTGCGGTTTTCACCCTGTCGAACACCTTTTGTCCGGCGGTCGACGGCGAAGAAGATCGCCGATCGTAGCCGAAGCGGGGCCCACGGTCCGGGGGCGGATCCAGCGGGTCAGCGACGCCCGTCCGCCCTTCCGCGGCCCGTCGTCCTCACATACGGCCCACCTCCGTCATCCGTTTGTCACCAACTCTCGGTCGAGGCGCTGCCGCCGCTCGACGCGGATCTCGTGGCCGGGCTCGTGCCCCTTCCGGCGTTCGCCGGGCCGGCCGCCGCGACGCCCTGGCGGGCGCCCGCGGAAGACGGGCTCGACCCGTCGGGCACGAGCGACAGGTGCTCCGTGACCGACAGCCGCTCCTCCGCGCTCTGCACGTTGGCGCGATAGCCGCCGGTCGAAGGCGCGTCGGGGCCGAGGCCCGCGACGCCGCCGAGCGCGACGGCGACGAGGATGCCGGCCGCCGCGACGGCGCCCGCGCGGGAGACCCCGATCCGAGCGGGCCGCTGCGGGACCTCGAAGTGAATGGGAGGTTCGACGAGGTCGGCGCCCCGCAGCGTCTCCGTCACCCCCTCGAGCTCGTCGGCGAATCTCTGGCAGGCAGGGCACCGTGCGAGGTGGTGCACCATGACCGCCACCTCGAGCTCCGAGAGCTGCCTGTCGAGGCGCAGCGAAACATGCTGGCGCGTTCGGTTGCACGCCTCGGGCAGGATCGCGAGGTCTCGCACGACCACATAGACGTACGAAGGGCGCGCTGGTTAGCAGCGGCTCACGATCTTCTTGGCGGTGCCGGGCGGAGGGTGTGTCGTCTACACTCGCGCCGGTCTTCGGGCCCGCTCGCTTCGGGCCCGTTTCGTGCCCACTTCGCACCCGAGGAGCCCGAGAGAGAACATGGCTGAGCGTGACGTCAACACCGGCAGGATCGTCGAGATCAAGGGCGTCGTGCTCGACGTGGTGTTTCCCGATCGGCTGCCCGAGATCCTGACCGCGCTCGAGATCGAACTCGACACCGGCACGCTCGTGGCCGAGGTGCAGCAGCATCTCGGCGACGACCGCGTGCGGGCGGTTGCAATGGACTCGACGGACGGGATGGCGCGCGGCCTCGAGGTGGTCGACACGGGCGGGCCAATCTCGGTGCCGGTCGGCCAGGTGACGCTCGGCCGCCTCTGGAACGTGATCGGGCAGGCGATCGACGGGAAGGGTGACGTCGCCGCCGACGCCGAGCGCTGGCCGATCCACCGCGACCCGCCGGCCTTCCGCGACCTCTCGCCCAAGATCGAGATCTTCGAGACGGGCCTCAAGGTGGTCGACCTGATCGCGCCGTACATCAAGGGCGGCAAGGTCGGCCTGTTCGGCGGCGCCGGCGTCGGCAAGACCGTCCTGATCCAGGAGCTGATCCACAACCTCGCGAAGGAGCACGGCGGGGTCTCGGTCTTCGCGGGGGTGGGCGAGCGGACGCGCGAGGGCACCGACCTCCTGCTCGAGATGACCGAGGCCGAGGTGATCGACAAGGTCGCGCTCGTCTACGGGCAGATGAACGAGCCGCCGGGCGCGCGCCTGCGCGTCGGCCTCTCCGGGCTGACGATGGCGGAGTACTTCCGTGACGAGGGCCAGGACGTGCTCCTCTTCATCGACAATATCTTCCGCTTCGTCCAGGCGGGCTCGGAGGTCTCGGCCCTCCTCGGACGGATGCCGAGCGCGGTGGGCTACCAGCCGACGCTGGCGACCGAGATGGGCCAGCTCCAGGAGCGCATCACCTCCACGACGACCGGCTCGGTCACCTCGGTGCAGGCGATTTACGTCCCTGCTGACGACCTCACCGACCCGGCGCCGGCCAACACGTTCGCCCACCTCGACTCGACCACCGTGCTCTCGCGCGCGATCGTGGAGAAGGGGATCTACCCGGCGATGGACCCGCTCGATTCGACGTCGCGCGCTCTCCAGCCGGGCATCGTCTCGGACGACCACTACCGCGTCGCGACGAGCGTCCAGCAGATCCTGCAGCGCTACAAGGACCTGCAGGACATCATCGCGATCCTCGGGATGGACGAGCTGACAGACGAGGACAAGCTGGTGGTCTCCCGGGCGCGTAAGGTCGAGCGGTTCCTCTCCCAGCCGAACTTCGTCGCCGAGCAGTTCACCGGCACGCCGGGCAAGTACGTCAAGCAAGAGGACACGATCGCGGGCTTCGACGCGATCATCAAGGGCGAGCACGACGACCTGCCGGAGTCTGCCTTCTACATGGTGGGCCCGATCGAGGACGTCGTCGAGCGGGCCCGCTCGCTCGAGCAGGCCGCCGCCTGACCGGGGGGAAGCGATGGCCGACGTCACCGACCATCCGACCTTCGACGTCGAGCTGGTCACCCCGGACGGTCCCGTCTTCCAGGGCGAGGCGCACATGCTGATCGTGCCCGGCGCTGCCGGCGAGATCGGCGTGCTTGCGCGTCACGCGCCCCTCGTGGCGACGCTCAAGGCCGGGTCGACGCGTGTGCACGTCGGGGCGAACGAGGTGCTCGAGTTTGCGACCGGGCCCGGCTTCTTCAAGGTCGAGCTCGACCGCGCCCTGGCCCTCGTGGACGACGCGGTCGGCGTGAGGGAGATCGACGACGCCCGTGCGCGGGAGCAGCTCGATGCCGCGCAGGCGGAGCTCGAGCGCGTGGACGCGGGGGAGTCGACCGCCGACCGCTGGCAGCTCGAGCAGCGCATCAGGCACGCCGAGAACCAGCTCGCGGTCTCCGGCCGCACGACGGGCTGACTCGGGGCGGGCACTTCTCGCTGCGCGAGAAGTGCCAGTGGCAGATCCGGCTGTGCGCGGTATCGTGAGAGGTCCCGGAGAGCTTTGAAAGGCAGCTTGGCGACCGGGTCAACAAACGCCTAAAGAGCCCCCGCGCCCTCGGCGCCGGGTTCGCTCCGCAGGCGGAGGCGACACGGCGAGGAGACGAGTGAGCGCGACCGATCTCAGTCAGCGGCGGAGCCCGAGGCACACCGACCGACCGCCTGCCCTCGACCGCCCCGACAACGGGCCCGGTGCGGCGCGCAAGTTACAACTTGTAACTTGCGTGGTCCGGCCCGGGGAGATTGGATCGGGGAGCCGCCCGTGAGCCAGATCGACAGGCTGAGGGAGCTTCTGGAGCGACGGATCGTGGTGCACGACGGCGCCTGGGGGGTGCTCATCCACCGCAAGGGGCTGTCCGAGGCCGAGTACCGCGGTGAACGGCTCCGCGACCATCCGCGCGACGTCAAGGGCGACCCGGACCTCCTCAACGTGACGCGGCCGGAGGTCGTCTCCGAGATCCACGACGCCTACTTCGCGGCCGGGGCCGACCTCGCGACGACGAACACGTTCACCGCGACGTCGATCGGCCAGTCCGACTACGCCCTCGAGGGGCTCGCTGTCGAGATGAGCCTCGAGGGCGCGCGGCTCGCGCGTCGCGCGGCCGACGAGTGGACGCGGCGGACGCCGGAGCGCCCGCGCTTCGTGGCGGGCGCGCTGGGGCCGCTCAACGTCTCGCTCTCGGTCTCGCCGAAGGTCGACGACGCCGCCTTTCGCTCGGTGACGTTCGACGAGGTGCGAGACACGTACGCCGCGCAGATCGCGGCGCTCGCGGAGGGCGGAGTCGACCTGCTGCTCGTCGAGACGATCTTCGACACCCTCAACGCGAAGGCCGCGATCGTCGCAGCACGGGACGTGGCCCCGGAGCTGCCGCTCTGGCTCTCGTTCACGGCGATCGACCGGAGCGGAAGGAACCTCTCGGGGCAGACGGCGGAGGCGTTCTGGGTCTCGGTCGAGCATGCCCGCCCGCTGATCGCGGGCGTCAACTGCTCGCTCGGCGCCACCGAGATGCGCCCGTTCCTCGAGAGCCTGGCGCGCGTCGCCGACACGTACGTCTCCTGCTATCCGAACGCGGGCCTGCCCAACGCGATGGGCGAGCACGACGAGCAGCCCGGCGACACGAGCAGGTACCTGCGCGCCTTCGCCGAGGACGGGCTCGTGAACGTCGTGGGCGGCTGCTGCGGGACGACGCCCGAGCACGTCCGCCAGATCGCGGCCGCAGTCGACGGGATCGCGCCGCGGCGCGTCCCGGTGCGCACGCCCGCGACGCGCTGGAGCGGCCTGGAGCCGTTCGAGCTCGGGCCGGACACGGGCTTCGTGATGGTCGGCGAGCGGACGAACGTGACGGGCTCGGCCCGCTTCCGCTCGCTGGTCGAGTCCGGCGACCTCGAGGCCGCGGTCGAGGTCGCGCTCGAGCAGGTGCGGAACGGCGCCAACGCGCTCGACGTGAACATGGACGCCGACCTGCTGGACGGCGAGGAGGTGATGACGCGCTTCCTCAACCTCCTCGCGACCGAGCCGGAGGCGGCCCGCCTGCCCGTGATGGTCGACAGCTCCCGGTGGTCGGTGCTCGACGCGGGCCTCAAGTGCCTCCAGGGCAAGGGCATCGTCAACTCGCTGTCGCTGAAAGAGGGCGAGGCGCCGTTCCTCGAGCACGCCCGCGTCGTCCGGGCCTACGGAGCCGGGGTGGTCGTGATGGCCTTCGACGAGCAAGGGCAGGCCGAGACCGTCGAGCGGAAGGTCGAGATCTGCGAGCGCGCGTACCGGCTGCTCGTCGACGAGGTCGGCTTTCCGCCCGAGGACATCGTCTTCGACCCGAATGTCCTCGCCGTCGCGACCGGCATCGAGGAGCACAACGAGTTCGCGAAGGCGTTCGTCGAGGCCCTGCCGCTGATCAAGGAGCGCTGTCCGGGCGCGCGCACGAGCGGCGGCATCTCGAACCTCTCGTTCGCGTTCCGCGGCAACCAGCACGTCCGCGAGGCGATGCACGCCGCGTTCCTCTACCACGCGATCCGCGCCGGGCTCGACATGGGGATCGTCAACGCCGGCCTGCTGATGGTCTACGAGGACATCGAGCCCGAGCTGCTCGAGCGGGTCGAGGACGTGATCTTCGACCGCCGGGCCGACGCGACCGAGCGTCTCGTCGAGCTCGCAGGCCGCTTCGCGGGCGAGACGACCCGGCGGGAGGAGGACCTCTCGTGGCGCGACACGACCGTCGAGAAGCGGCTCGAGCACGCGCTCGTGCACGGCGTCGTCGACTTCGTCGAGGAGGACGTCGAGGAGGCGCGGCGGGCGTCCGCCCGCCCGCTCGACGTGATCGAAGGCCCGCTGATGGACGGCATGCGGGTGGTCGGCGACCTCTTCGGCTCCGGCCGGATGTTCCTCCCGCAGGTCGTGAAGAGCGCGCGCGCGATGAAGCGCGCGGTCGCGTACCTCCAGCCGTTCATGGAGGCGGAGAAGGAGGGGAGCGGGCGCACGGCAGGGCGCGTCGTCCTCGCCACCGTCAAGGGCGACGTCCACGACATCGGCAAGAACATCGTCGGCGTCGTGCTCGGCTGCAACAACTACGAGGTCGTCGATCTCGGCGTGATGGTCGCCGCCGACACGATCCTCGACACGGCGGTCGAGCAGGACTGCGACGTCGTCGGGCTCTCGGGCCTGATCACGCCGTCGCTCGACGAGATGGTGGTGGTGGCGAAGGAGATGGAGCGGCGCGGGCTCGAGCTGCCGCTCCTGATCGGCGGCGCCACGACTTCGCGGCAGCACACCGCGGTGCGGATCGCACCCGAGTTCGCCCAGCCGACCGTCCACGTGCTCGACGCCTCCCGCGTGATCGGCGTCGTCAACACGCTGCTCGACGCTGACCGACGTGGCACGCTCGACACCGAGAACCGCGCCGAGCAGGACCGCCTGCGCGCGCTGCACGCCGAGCATGCCCGCCGGCCGCTGCTCCCGCTCCGCGCCGCGCGGGAGCGCAGGACGCCGATCGCCTGGCACGCCGACGACCTGGCCGTCCCGGCGTTCACCGGGTGCAGGCTGGTGGAGCCGGCGCTGGAGGACCTCCGACCGTACGTCGACTGGACCTTCTTCTTCCACGTGTGGGAGCTGAAGGGCCGCTACCCGGCGATCCTCGACCACCCCGAGAAGGGCGAGGCGGCGCGCCAGCTCTTCGACGAGGCGAACGTGCTCCTCGACCGCGTCGTCGCCGAGCGGCTGCTCGTCGCGCGCGGCGTCCACGGCTTCTGGCGCGCTGCCGCCGAGGGCGACGACATCGTCTTCGCGAACGGGAGCGGGGAGGTGCGCTTCCCGATGCTGCGCCAGCAGGGCGCCCACGACGACTCGCGGCCGAACCGCTCGCTCGCCGACTTCGTCGCCCCCCGCGAAACCGGCCTGGTCGACCACGCGGGAGCGTTCGCGGTCGGGATCCACGGCGCCGACGAGCTCGCCGCCGAGTTCGAGCGCGACGGCGACGACTACACCGCGATCATGGTGAAGGCGCTCGCCGACCGGCTCGCCGAGGCGTTCGCCGAATGGCTGCACGAGCACTCCCGCCGCGCCTGGTACGCGCCCGGTGAGCAGCTCGCCCCGGACGACCTCGTCGGCGAGCGCTACCGCGGGATCAGACCGGCGTTCGGCTATCCGGCCTGCCCCGACCACTCGCAGAAGGGCACGCTGTTCACGCTGCTCGCCGCCGAGGACGCGGGGCTCGCGCTGACCGAGTCGTTCGCGACCACCCCCGGGGCGAGCGTCAGCGGCCTCTACTTCGGGCACCCGTCCGCGCGGTACTTCTCGATCGGGCGCGTCGGGCGCGACCAGGTGGAGGACTACGCGGAGCGAAAAGGGGAGGCCCTCGCGACGGCCGAGCGATGGCTGCGGCAGAACCTCGCCTACGACCCGCGCTGAGGCTTCGGCGCGGAAGCACAGGGGTACAGTGGGCGGTGTGCGCGCCCTCGCCGTCTCGCTGCTCGCACTCGTCGTCGCGGCGCCCGCTCTGGGCGCCGACGGCGAGCCTCGCAAGGCGCTGACCGCCGGAGGACAGGCGATCGCGCGGTCGATCGTGCTGAAGAAGGGGGACCTGTCCGCCGGCTTCGTGGCTCACCCCTCGTCGGATGCCGCCCGGCCGAAGGGCGCGCGGTGCGGCGCCGTCGACGAGTCCGACCTCACGGTCACCGGCGACGCGAGCTCGCCCGACTTCAGCCGGGACGCGCTCGGCGTCGCGGTCGGCTCCTCGGCCTCGGTGTACAGGTCGGTCGGCGACTCGAACCTCGCCTGGCGGCGGGCCGGAACGTCCGCCGCGGTCAGGTGCTTCGCCGACCTCGTCCGTCTCGGCGCGCCCTCGGCGGCGGGGGTCGAGGTCGTCTCGGCGAAGCGCATGCAGTTCCCGAAGGTCGCGGCCAAGGCGCTCGCCTACAGGGTGGTCGCGACCATGACCGTCGCGGGCAAGAAGAAGGTGCGCGCCTACTTCGACGCGGTGCTGCTCCAGCGCGGCTCGGTGCAGGCGGCACTGGTCGTCACGTCGCTCGTCACACCAGTCCCGGTCCAGCAGGAGCGGGCGCTCGCCGTGGTGCTCGCGGGCCGCATGGCGAAGGCGGCCGTCCCGAAGGGCCCGGTCGCCTAGCTGCACGGGGGGCGGTGTCCGACTTGGAGTCGGACACCGGCGGGTGGGTGGTTCTGCCCGTGCGAGGGGGTGTCCGACTCGAAGTCGACACCAGGCGGGTCGCCTCGGGCCGGGTGGTTGCGTCCGGAGGAGTGAGTGTCCGACTTCAGGTCGGACACCAGGCGACCTCGCCTTCGAGCCCTGTGGTTCTGTCCGTTTCGGCCACTGTTGGCATCCGTGCCAGGGTGGTAGCGTCCTCCCGTGGCCGACCGCGCCACAGGCCGTCTGTCCCCACTCCGCCGCAATCCCGGCTTCGCGCTGCTGTTCTGGGCGACCGCGGGCTCCGCCGTGGGGACGTACCTCGCCGCGCTCGCCCTCTCGGTCGACATCTTCGACCGCACGGGCTCGGGCGCGTGGCTCGCGGCACTCCTGATCGCCGACTTCCTCCCGATCGTGCTGATCGGGATCACGCTCGGGCCGCTGGTCGATCGGCTCTCGCGACGGCGGCTGATGATCGTCTCCGACCTCGTCCGTGCGGTCACGTTCGTGGCGCTGCCGTTCGTCGAGCGACCCGGGTTGATCGTCGCCCTCGCGGCGGTGAACGGCGTCGCGACCGGATTCTTCCGGCCCGCGGCGTGGGCGGGCTTCCCGAATCTCGTCCCCGAGCAGGACCGCGAGCAGGCCACGTCGCTGCTCTCGACCGCCGAGCACGTCGCCTGGACGCTCGGGCCCGTCCTCGCCGGCGGCCTGCTGGCGTTGTCCGGCACCGACGTCGCGTACTGGGTCAACGCCGCCACCTTCCTCCTCTCCGCCGCGCTCGTCGCACGGATCCCCGCTGCGTCCCTGCGCTCCGACGAGCCGATCACGAAGGGCCACTGGGACGACCTGCGGGCAGGCATCGGGCTCGTCTTCCACTCGAGACCCCTCCTCACCGTGCTGGTCGCCTGGAACGTCTCGGCCCTCGCCACCGCGTTCGTGAACGTCGCCGAGGTGCCGCTCGTGAAGGACGACCTCGGCGGGGGGAACGTCGGCCTCGGCTTCCTCGTCGGGGCGACGGGCGTCGGGCTGGTGGTCGGGAGCTTCTTCGCGGCGACGGCCCTGGAGCGGATCGGCATGCGGGCGCTCTACGCAGGGTCGCTGCTCGTCATGGCGGTCGGATTCGGGGTCGCGTCGGTGTCCCCGACGGTCGCCGTGGCCGCCGTGCTCGCCGCCTTCGCCACGATCGGGAACGGCGCGGCGATCGTGTGCAACCAGCTGCTCGTGCAGTCAGGCGCGCCCGACGCGATGCGCGGCCGGGCGCTCGCGGTGCTGATGTCGACCTACTACGGCGTGCTCGGGATCGCCATGGCGGGCGGTGGGCTGCTCGTCGACCAGACGAGCGCGCGCCTCGCGTGGGCGGTCGCGGGCGCCGTGTACCTCCTCTCCACCGTGCTCGCGTTCGCGCTCACCCGGGTGCCTCGCGAGGCAGAGCGGCCCGAGGCCGTGGAGGACCCGCCGAGCGGGCTGGAGCGGATCCACGCGCTGATGGTCGAGATCGACGAGACGCGCCGGCGCGAGCGCGAGAACGGCAGCTCGGACGCTGCGCTCGCGCCCCGCGAGGGCCCAAGCCGGTCGCGGCAGTAGGGCGTGCTTCTCCCGGCGCCCGGGCGCTTCCCGAGGCGCGTCGTGCTCGTTGGCCCGCGCCGCGTGCCCCGTGAACGCGGGGCCGTCGCCACCTTCCGGACGGGCACCTAGAGTGGCGTCGGTGGCACGCGCCGACTGGTCGCACGAGGAGCTGGTCGCCGGCGTGCTCGCCGGCGACCGCCGGGCGCTCGCGCGGGCGATCTCGCTCGTCGAGGACGGCGCCGACGAGGCGGAGGAGGTCGTCCGTGCCGTGTATCCGCGCACCGGCCGGGCGGTCTCGATCGGCGTCACGGGTCCGCCCGGCGTCGGCAAGTCGTCGCTCGTGAGCGCTCTCGTCGCGGAGGTTCGCTCCGACGGCAGGTCCGTCGGCGTCGTCTCCGTCGATCCTTCCAGCCCGTTCTCGCGGGGCGCGCTGCTCGGCGACCGGATCCGGCTCTCCGACCACTTCCTCGATCCCGACGTCTACATCCGCTCGATGGGCACCCGCGGTCATCTCGGGGGTCTCGCCGAGGCGACGCTGCAGGCGATGCTGCTCGTGGACGCCTCCGGGAAGGACGTGGTCTTCCTCGAGACGGTCGGCACGGGCCAGAGCGAGGTGGAGGTGATCGGCATCGCGGACGTCGTGCTGCTCGTGCTGATGCCGGGATCCGGAGACGCCGTGCAGGCGCTCAAGGCGGGGATCATGGAGATCCCGGACGTGATCGTCGTCAACAAGATGGATCATCCGGCGGCGCAGACCATGCTGCAGGAGGTGCGCTCGATCGTCGCGCTCGAGCCCGAGCGCGCGCGCCGGCCGAAAATCCTCCTCACGGACGCGCTGCGCGGCGAGGGGGTGCCCCAGCTCTGGGAGGCGCTCGAGACGCGCCGGCGCGAGCTCGACGAGCGCGGGGAGCTGGAGGTCCGGCGCGTGCGGAACCTGAGCGGCGAGGTCGAGACGCTGGCCGTCGCGCGACTGCGCGAGCTCGTGCGCGGGACGATCGCCGAGAACCCGCGCGTGCGGGAGGCGGTCGAGGGCGTCACGCGACGCGAGGTCGACCCGCTCAGCGCCGTCTCGCTCGTCGTCGGCTCGCTGGTCGGCGAGGACGCCGCGTGACCGGGCGGCCGACGCTCGACGACCTGCTCGGGGCGCGCGAGCGGCTCTCCGGCATCGCCCGGGTGACGCCCGTCTTCTCCTCGGAGACGCTCTCCCGCCTCGCGGGCCGACCCGTCCTCCTCAAGGCCGAGAACCTGCAACGAACCGGTGCGTTCAAGATCCGCGGCGCCTACAACACCATCGCGCAGCTCTCGGAGGACGAGCGCGGCGCGGGCGTCGTGACGGCGAGCGCGGGGAACCACGGGCAGGCGGTCGCCTGGGCGGCGCGCCAGGCCGGCATCCCCGCGACGATCGTCGTGCCGGAGGCGGCGCCGATGGCGAAGGTCGAGGCGGCGCGCGGGTACGGCGCGCGCGTCGAGCTCGCGGGAGAGGGGTTCGACGAGGCCGCCGCGCTCGCGCGGCAGCGCGCCGAGGACACCGGCGCGACGCCGGTCCACCCTTTCGAGGATCCCCGTGTGATCGCCGGCCAGGGCACGCTCGGGCTCGAGCTCGCCGAGCAGCTGCCCGACGGGCCTGCGACGGTGGTGATCCCGGTCGGCGGCGGCGGGCTCGCGGCCGGCGTCGCGATCGCGCTCGACGCCCTGCGCCCGGAGGTTCGCGTCGTCGGGGTGCAGGCGGCCGCATGCGCGCCGCTCGCGGGCCGTGCCCCGGCGGGCGCCACGATCGCCGACGGGATCGCCGTCAAGCACCCGGGAGAGCTGACCGCCGCGATCCTGCGCGACCTGCTCGACGACGTCGTCGTGGTCGACGACGAGGAGATCTCGGAGGCGATCGTCCTCCTGCTCGAGCGCTCGAAGCTCGTCGCCGAGGGCGCCGGCGCGGCGCCCGTCGCCGCGATCCTCGCCGGACGGGTCGGCGGCGAGGGGCCCGCGTGCGCGGTCGTCGCGGGCGGGAACGTCGACGCGACGACGCTCAGCTCCGTCGTCCGCTACGGGCTCACGGTCTCGGGTCGGCATCTCGTGGTCGCCCTGCTGATCCCCGACCGCCCGGGCGAGCTGGCCCACATCGTCGGGCTGATCGCCGGTCAGCGGGCGAACGTGCTCGCGATCCAGCACCACCGCGAGGGCAGGAACATCGGCGTGCTCGAGACCGAGGCGGAGCTGACGCTCGAGACGCGCGACGAGGAGCACTCGCAGGTGCTGATCCGCGAGCTCGCCGACGCGGGCTTCACCGTGCGCCGCCTGCGCTGAGGGCCGGCGGCGGCGGACATAGACTGGAGGCGTGCTGGCCTGCGCCCGGTGCGCGCGCGAGAACCCGGACGACGCCCGGTTCTGCAATGAGTGCGGGGCGCCGCTCGGGGGCGAGCCGCGCACACGTGAGGAACGGAAGGTCGTCACCGCGGTCTTCGTCGACCTCGTCGGGTCGACCGCGCGAGCCGAGCAGCTCGACCCGGAGGACGTGAGGGCGGTCCTGCGCCGCTACCACGAGACGTTGCGTCGTGAGCTGGAGCGCTACGGCGGAACGGTCGAGAAGTTCATCGGCGACGCGGTCGTGGCGGTCTACGGCGCGCCGACCGCGCACGAGGACGACCCCGAGCGCGCCGTGCGCGCCGCGCTCGCGGCGCGCGAGTCGATCGCGACGCTCAACGAGCGCGACGACACGCTCGATCTCCACGTCCGCGTCGGGGTCGCCACCGGCGAGGCGCTCGTGGCGCTCGACGCCCGGTCGGCCGTCGGCGAGTCCATGGTCGCGGGCGACGTGATGAACACCGCCGCCCGTCTCCAGGCCGCCGCCCCGGTCGACGGGATCCTCGTCGGAGCCGCCACCCAGCGGGCCACCGAGCGGGCGATCGTCTACCGCGAGCACGAGCCGGTTGCAGCCAAAGGGAAGGCCGAGCCGGTCGAGGTCTGGGAGGCGGTCGAGGCGCTCGGCCGGGTGGCCGGCCTCGGTGAGGCCGCCTCGACCCCGCTCGTCGGGCGTGAGCACGAGCGCGCGCTCCTGCTCGGGGCGCTCGCTCGAGTGCGTGTCGAGCGGGCGCCGCAGCTCGTGACCCTCGTGGGTGTGCCGGGCATCGGCAAGAGCCGGCTCGTCGGGGAGCTCGGCGCCGCGGTGGCCGACGACGAGGAGATCATCGCCTGGCGGTACGGGCGCTGCCTTCCGTACGGCGACGGCGTGACGTTCTGGGCGCTCGGGGAGATCGTCAAGGCGCAGGCGGGGATCCGCGAGAACGACCCCGCGCCGCTCGCCGCCGAGAAGCTCGGCCGTGCGGTGGCGGACGTCGTCCCGGAAGGCGACCGGCGGTGGGTCGAGGCGACGCTCCGTCCGCTGGTCGGCCTCGTTCCCGACGACGTCGCGCTCGCCGACCGGCGCGCCGAGCTCCTGGCGGGCTGGCGCATCTTCCTCGAGGCGCTGGCCGAGCGGCGCCCGCTCGTGCTCGTGATCGACGACCTCCAGTGGGCGGACGACGGCCTGCTCGACTTCGTCGACGGCCTCGTCGACCTCGTCGAGGGCGTCCCGCTGCTCGTCGTGTGCTGTGCGCGGCCGGAGCTGCTCGAACGTCGGCCGGGATGGGGCGGCGGGAAGCGGAACGCGCTCACGGTGTCGCTCGGCCCGCTGCCCGAGAGCGACGTCGCCCGTCTCGTCGAGTCGTTGCTCGGGCGGGACCCGGCCGACGACACGCTCAGGGGCAACGTCGTCGAGCTGGCGTCCGGCAACCCCCTGTACGCCGAGGAGCTCGTGCGGATGCGAACCTCGGGCGGGACCCTCTCCGGACTGCCCGACAGCGTGCTCGGCATCGTGACCGCGCGGGTCGACCTCCTGCCGCCCGCGGAGAAGGAGCTTCTGCGGGACGCCGCGGTGATGGGAGGCGTGGTCTGGTCGGACGGGCTCCAGGTGGTGTCCACGCGCCGCCCCGACGAGGTCGAGCAGCTGTTGCGCGCCCTCGGCCGGAAGGAGTTCCTCCGGCGGGAGCGCCAGTCCGCGGTGGCCGGGGCGACGCAGCACGCGTTCGTGCACAGCCTCGTCCGCGACGCGGTGTACGGGCAGCTGCCGCGGCCCGATCGGGTCGACAGGCACGTGAAGGTCGCCCGCTGGATCGAGTCGCTGCCCGACGACCGTCGCGAGGATCGCGCGGAGCTGCTCGCGCACCACTACGTGCAGGCGCTCGAGCTCTCGCGCAACGCGGGCCTCGACTCGGCCGAGCTCGTCCCCTCGGCGGCGGCGGCGCTGCGGGAGTCCGGTCTACGCGCGTTCGCGGTCGGTGCGTTTCCGGCCGCCGCGCGGGCCCTGCGCGCGGCGGCGGCACTAGGGCCCGGGGAGCTCGACGCGCGGGCGCTGCGTGCGCTCGGCAAGGCGCTCGGCTTCACCGAGCAGGCCGGCCTCGACGAGCTTCGTCGAGCGTTCGACCTGCTCCTGGCGGCGGGCCACGGCACGGAGGCGGCGGCGACGGCGGCTGACATCTCCTTCGCCCTCTGGCAGCTCGGCGACGGTCTCGGGAGCGGAGAGTGGATGGACCGGGCGATCGGGCTCGTGGGCGACGAGGAGCGCTCCCCGCACCACGCGCACGTGCTCGCACAGGCAGCCCGGCGCTCGATGCTGGCGGGCGACTCTGCGGAGGCCGTCCAGCTCGCCGATCGCGCGATCGAGCTGGCCGAGGCGACCGGCGCCGAGGAGGCTCGGATCTCGGCGCTCGTCACCCGCGCGACCGCTCAGGCGAACCTCGGCGTCTACACACGCGTCCGCGAGGACCTCGAGCAGGCGGGCGCGCTCGCGCTCGAGCGCGAGCCGGGCGAGGCGGGACGCGCCCAGGTGAACCTCGGCTCGGTGCTGAGCGACCTCGGCGACCTCGACGGCGCGCTCGCGGCGGCGCACGAGGCGATCGCGATCAACGAGCGCCTGGGCTGGCTGGAGGGCTCGGGAGGGTTCGCCCTCGGCAACCTCGTGGAGGTGACGTTCCTCCGGGGCGACTGGGATGTCGCCGAGGCGACGGCCAAGGCCGAGCTCGAGCGGGCGCACCGGTCGGGCGGCCTCTACCAGGAGCCGCTGTTCGAGCTGGTGCTCGCCGAGCTCGGCCTGGTGCGCGACGGGCTCGTCGGCCAGGCGGTCGAGTCCGCGCGTCGCCAGGTCGCAGCCGCGCGCTCACGCGCCGACGACCAGGCCGTGTTCGGGATCGGCTCGCTCGCCGCCTGGACGCTCGCCCGCACCGGCGTCGACGACGAGGCGGGCGCGCTGCTCGACGAGCTCCTCGAGCGAAGGCGCGAGCGTCCAAGAGGCGTCTCGCCCGGCTTCTGGACGGTTGCGGTCGCGCTCACGCTCGAGCGGCTGGGGCGCGCGGGCGAGCTCCTCGTGCTGAACGAGCCGGAAGGTCCGCTGTTCTCCATGGCCGCCCAGGCGATCGACGCGGGCCGGTTCGCGGCCGGCGCAGACACGTTGCGGGAGATCGGTGCCGGTCCGTTCGAGGCCGAGACCCGCATCCTTGCCGCCAGCGCGGCGTTCGACGCGCGCGACGACGCTGCGGAACTCCATCTCGCTCGCGCCCGTGAGCTCCTCGGCGGGCTGGGGGCCACGCACCGGTTGCGCGAGCTCGACGGGTCTCAGGTCTAGTCCTGACGCGGAGCCTCAGGACCCGCAGCGGCGGAAGCTGACGGCTGTCGCGCCCCGCTCGAGCCAGTCGGTCATGCCGCCGTTCAGCACGGGGCGTGCGTCGTAGCCGCGGGCGCGCAGGATGCTCGCGGCGACCGCCGCGCGCGGCCCTGTGCTGCAGATCGTGACGAGAGGCCGGTCGTCGGGGAGATCCGGGGTCGCGACCCGCATCAGGCGATAGGGCACGTGGCGGCTGCCCGGGATGTATCCCTCGTCGCGCTCGTCCTTCTCGCGGACGTCGACCACGGTCGCGCCGGACTCGAGCATCGAGTCGAGCTCGTCGACCGTCACGGCGGCGGTCGTCTCGTCGCCGCCTCCGAGCACGTACCCGGGTACGTCGTCGAACGCGACCGAGCGCAGACCGGCCACCGCGCGCCGCGCGTCGTCGGCGCGACCCGCCAGCACGACGACCGGGTGCGCGGCGTCGAGGACGAACGCGGCCTTCGTCGAGAAGCTCGTCCCCGAGACCGGGACGTTGACCGCCCCGGGGCGGTGACCCGCGAGGTGCTCCTCGACCGGCCGGACGTCGAGCAGCTGCGCGTCCGCCGCCGGAGCAGGGAGCTCGGAGGCGGGTGGCGCCGTCGGACGGAAGGGGCCGCGGTTGAGCTCGACGATCCGGGCGAGATTGGGCGGCTTCGGGCTCGAGACCCCCGCCGACTCGGTGACGAAGGCATCGAGCTCGGGGATCGCGAGCATCGGGTTGAACCGGCGCTCGAAGCCGATCGTGGTGGAGCTGCGGGAGCTCATCGAGGTGCCGCACAGCGACCCGGCGACGTGGCCCGGGAAGACCTCGACGCCGTCGGCGAGCTCCAGCAGGCGCCGCAGTGAGTGGAACATGCCCTCCGCTCCCTCCATCGCGCCGACGGCGAGGTCCGGGCGCGCCGCGTCGCCCACGAACAGCGAGTCGCCGGTGAGCAGGAGCCACGGCTCGTCCGAGCGGGTGGTGTCCGCGACCGCGAAGCAGCAGTGCTCGGGGCGGTGGCCCGGGGTGTGCAGACAGCGCAGTACGACGCGGCCGACGGTGATCTCGGCGCCGTCCTCCAGCGAGTCGGCGGGGTACTCGGGCTCGGCGAGGGGATGGATGCTGACCGGGATCCCGTGGTCGAGGGCGAGGCGGCCGTGGCCGGAGACGTGGTCGGCGTGCGTGTGCGTCTCCAGCGTGCGCACGATGCGCGCGCCGAGCCGCCCGGCCTCGGCGAGGATGGGCTCGATCTCGAGGTGCGGGTCGACGACCACGACCTCGCCCGCCTCCTCGCAGCCCACGAGATACGAGGCGCAACCCAGGTCGTCGTTCAGGATCTGGGAGAAGAGCACGGGCGCCCGACGGTAGCACCCGTGGTCACTATCTCTCCTGAAGTGGGCGGCGGCGCAGGCGCCTGAGGACGAGGAGGCTCCCGGCGAGCACGACGAGCCCCGCCGCGCCCGCCGCGACCGCCCTGCCGAGATGCTGCGAGGGGGCCTGCGCGCCGGCGGCGGGCAGGACAGACAGCGTCGCCGGCCACCGCACCTGCTCACCGTCCTCGTAGCCCTGCACGGCGCGGAACACCTGGTTGCCCGCGCGGGTGCGCGCCAGCACCCTGACCGGGAAGCCGATCGTGCGCTCCCCCGCGATCCGTCCGCCCGACCAGCGGGCTCGGGTCGGCTGGACGTCGAGCTTCCACCCGTGGGGCGGGGCGACCGCGGAGAGCACGACCCCAGGCGGCGCGTCGATCGTGAGCGAGACGGTGGCGTGCCGCGGCCGCTCGTTCGGCGTCTCGAACGTGATCGTCGAGGCCACGTCCGCCTCCACGTACGACGGCGCGATCGTCACGTGCCCGAGTGCGGCCACGGGCAAGGCGAGGGACGCGAGTACCGCCCCTGCGGCGAGCAGCCATCGCCGCAGGCCTCGCGAGTCAGGGTTCTGTAAGGCCGTTCGCTCCGCTGGCACGGTGGGCATAACAGAGATCAGAGACGTGCCCGCGCGACGCTGGCGCGTCAGTCGACGAAAGGAAGGAGAGGGTCAGATGAGGATAACCATCCGTGTCGCCACGGCCGGTGCGGTTGCCGCCCTCGCCATGCTGGCAGTCGGCTGCGGCGGAGGCGGCGGTAGCGGCGCAGGGGGCAACGGCAACGGCGTGGTCGACCAGGTGATCGACATCAACTGGGGCGCGGAGCCGCCCTCGCTCGATCCCGGCCTCGCGACCGACACGACGTCGGGCAACGTGATCACGAACATCATGGATCCGCTCGTCAAGCTCGACGGGGACCTGAACCCTGTGCCGAACCTGGCGAAGTCCTGGGCGATCTCCGCGGACGGCCGGACCGTGATCTTCAACCTCCGGGACGACGGGCGCTGGACGAACGGCGATCCGGTCACCGCGCACGACTTCGAGTGGTCCTGGAAGCGGACGATCTCGCCCGAGCTCGCCGCGGACTACGCCTACCAGTTCTTCGGGATCGTCGGCGCCGCCGAGTACAACGCGTGCAAGAAGGACTGCGCTGCGCTGCGGGACAAGGTCGGCGTGAAGGCGCTCGACGACCACACCCTGCAGGTGAGGCTCACCTCGCGGCAGCCGTGGTTCGTGCAGCAGGTCTCCCACCAGTCGTTCCTCGCGGTGCACCCGCAGACGGTGGAGAAGTACGGGCGCAAGTGGACCGACCCGGCGCACATCGTCACGGACGGGCCGTTCAAGCTCGCGCGCTGGGACCACGACTCGCGGCTCGACCTCGTCAAGTGGGACGGCTGGCGCAACGCCGACCAGGTGAAGCTCCAGCGGATCAACGGCTCGATGATCACCGAGGGCACCACCGCCCTGCGCGCCTTCGAGGCCGGTGAGCTGGACATGACCGCCGGACTGCCGCCGGTCGACATCCCGCGCCTCAAGGACACCCCGGAGTACGCGCAGTACCCCGGGCTGGGCACGTACTACTACGGCCTCAACGTCAAGACGATCCCGGACGTGAAGCAGCGGCGGGCGATGGCGCTCGCGATCGACCGCCAGACGATCATCGACAACATCGCCCAGGGCGACCAGCTCCCCGCGAGCGGCTTCACGCCGAAGGGCATGCCCGGGTTCGACACGCTGACCGCGGACTCCCCGTGGCTGCCTGCCCACGGCGACATCGCGAAGGCGAAGGACCTGATGTCCCAGGTGCAGGCTCCGACGAGGGACGTCACGCTCCTGATCAACAACGCGCCGGGCCACAAGGAGATCGCGGTCGCGGTCCAGTCCATGTGGCAGAAGCTCGGCCTGAACGTCAAGATCTCGCAGCAGGACTGGGCGCAGTACCTCCAGTTCCTCGGCCCGCCGCCCGACCCGTCGGTGGACGCGTTCCGGCTCGGCTGGATCGCGGACTACCCCGACGCGATGAACTTCCTCGAGCTGTGGACGTGCGGCTCGGGGAACAACAACACGAACTACTGCAACCCGTCCTACGACTCGCTCGTCGCGCGGGCACGGCACACCCCGGACGACGCGAAGCGGTACGAGCTCTACGGGCAGCTCGAGGACGAGCTGGTCGGCAAGGACGGCGCGATGCCGATCGTGCCGATCTACTGGTACACGTTCGTCCAGCTCGAGCGGTCCTCCATCAAGGACACGCTGAACGTCAATCCGCTCGGGCTGACCGACTACTCGACCGTCGTCGAGACCGACGGGTCATCCGCCTAGCGCGACCCGTCGCGTGAGGGTGAGGCGCCCGCCCCCCGGGCGCCTCATCCTCATCCGAACCCGAGGTGCCGCGCGATCACCATGCGCTGAACCTCGTTCGTGCCCTCGCCGATCTCGAGGATCTTCTGGTCGCGGTAGAGCCGCGAGATCGGGGACTCGTCCATGAAGCCGTAGCCGCCGTGGATCTGCAGCGCCTGGTTCGCGACGCGGTGCGAGAGCTCGCCCGTGTAGAGCTTCGCCATCGCCGCCTCGAGCGCGAACGGCCGCCCGCGATCCTTCAGCCAGGCCGCCCGGTAGACGAGCTGCCGTCCGGCCTCGATCTCCACCGCCATGTCGGCAAGCTGGAACGCGATCGCCTGGAACCGCCCGATCGGCGTCCCGAACTGCGTCCGCTCCCGCGCGTAGGCGGACGCGAGGTCGTACGCGCCCTGGGCGAGCCCGACCCCCATCGCGGCGACCGAGATCCGCCCGCCGTCGAGGATCTCGAGGAACTGCGTGAACCCCTTGCCGCGAGGGCCGAGCAGGTTGCCCTCCGGCACCGCGCAGTCCGCGAACGTCAGCGCCCGCGTGTCGGAGGCGCGCCAGCCGAGCTTGTGGAGCGGCCCGGAGAGCTCGTACCCGGGCGTTCCGTTCTCCACCACGATGTTCGAGATCTCGTCCTCGCCGGTGCGGGCCGTGATCGTCACGCCCCACGTGAGCTCCGTGCCGGCGTTCGTGATGAACATCTTCGAGCCGTTCACGAGCCACGCTCCGTCGCGCAGCACCGCGGTCGTCCGCGACGCCGCCGCGTCGGAGCCCGCATCCGGCTCGGTCAGGCCGAACGCGGCCAGACGGCGGCCGGCTGCGAGGTCGCCGAGCCAGCGCTCCTTCTGCTCCTCGGTACCGAACAGGAAGATCGGCATCGTGCCGAGCGACGTGTGGGCCGCGACCGTGATCGCGACCGACGAGTCGACTCGGGTCAGCTCCTCGATCGCGATCGCGTAGGAGAGCGTGTCGCCGCCGGCCCCGCCGTATCGCTCGGGGATCGGGATCCCCATCAGGCCGAGCGAGGCCATCTCCTGCACGAGCTCGACCGGGAAGCGCGCCTCGCGGTCGAGCTCCTCGGCCACCGGCGCGACCCGCTCCTGCGCGAACGCGCGGACGGTGTCGCGGATCAGCTCCTGCTCGGGGGTGAGGTCGAGGTCCATCGCCGGCGGGGATCGTAGATGCCGCCGACCGCACGAGCCCTACGAGCTTGTGTTGAATCAACACAAGCTCGTTGACGCCTTCGTCGCGAGGTCAGAGCGCGGTCGGGATGCTCTGGGCGTGGTGGAAGCGGTCGTGCGGGTCGACCGCGTGCTTCGTGGTGACGAGCCGCTCGAGGTTCTCGGCGTAGTAGGCCCGCTTCCAGCCGGTGATCCCGCGGTCGGCGTAGTTCTGCAGCGCCTCCGCCGAGGTGTAGGGGGCAAGTGCGACGCGGGCGGTGCGGATCCACGCGAGGTTCGCGGTCTCCACGGCGGGGCTCGGGCTCGACCAGAGGCCGAGCAGCTCGAGGGAGAAGCGCGCGTCGCGATGGACGTAGGCGGTGGCCCTGCGGCCGACCCGCCCGACGGCGCCGCCGAAGCCGAACAGCACGATCCCACCGCCCCTCAGGCGGGGGTCGGCGTGCCGGTCGTCGACCGCCGCGACCACCGCGTCCCTGCCCTTCGGCCCGAGCGGCGTCCGCGCCACGCGCGAGCTGCCCGCGATCCGCTGCCGCTCGGACTGCCCGCCGGCGAAGTAGCTCGTCGCGCCCGCGTACGTTCGCTGGACGAGGTTCGCCGTCGCCGGAGCGGGGTCGCCCGCGGTGAGGCCGTGCAGCGCCGTCGTCGCCGCCGCCTTCGACCCGAGGAACATCCCGTTCACGCCCACGGTCGGCGTACCGCCGGTCGTCGCGGGGACGCGCAGCGCGAGGACCGAGCTCAGCTCGTCGGGCGCGGTCGCCATGAACGCCTGCCAGGCGGCGATCACGTCCGCCGCCGCCTCCCAGGGCCAGCGAAGCGCGAAGGTCGTGACGGTCCCGACCTTGCGCGTCGCGAACGTGAGCCGCGTGACGATTCCGAAGCTGCCGGCGCCGCCGCCCCTCAGCGCCCAGAACAGGTTCGGGCGTGAGCTCGCCGAGACGTCGTGCGCCCGCCCGTCGGCGGTGACGATGCGGACGCCGCGCAGGCTGTCGCAGGCCAGCCCGAACGCTCGCGCCGCGAAGCCGTGCCCGCCGCCGAGCGTCAGCCCCGCGACGCCGACCGTGGGGCACGAGCCGGCCGGGATCGTCCGCTGCGCGGCGGCCCAGAGGGCGTCGTAGACGTGCCCGAGCGTGGCGCCCGCCCCGACCGCGGCGCGGCCGCCGGGAAGCTTCGAGACCGACGCGAGCCGGCTCAGGTCAACCAGGACCCTGGTGGTCGACGAGAGACCGGCGTAGGAGTGGCCGCCGGAGCGGACGCCGAGCCGCTCGTCGTGCGCCACGGCCCAGCGGACGATCGCCTGGACGTCCGCCGTGTCGAGCGGCTGCGCGACCGCGCGCGGCACCACGTCGTCGAAGCGCGCGTTCCACGGCCGTCGCGCCGCGCCGTACGCCGCCTGCCCGGGGCGGAGCAGCGGTCCCCGCATTGCCCGGTCGAGCTGGTCGAGCCGGTTGGCCGCACGCGTCTCCGGCGACAGGCCGAGCGCGAGCGCGGCCCCTGCGCCGAGGAGCCGCCCGCCCCGGACGACGAGGTCGCGCCGGCCGTATCGCTCCACGGGCGGAGCGTAGAGGTCAGCGCCGGATGACGCGCGGCACGGTTCGGCTGCCCGTACTTTCGATGCGGTGCGCGACGCGGGCTGCGGCTGCGCGAGTAGCCTCGGGCCATGCGGGACGAGCTCGACCGGCGCGCGATGGCGACCCTCTCCGTCGGCCACCTCGCGGTCGACTTCGCCTCGGGCTCGGTCCCCGCGCTGCTGCCGTTCCTCGCGCTCGAGTTCGGCCTCAGCTACACGAGGACCGCCGCGCTGATGCTCGCCGCGCTCGTCTCGTCGTCGCTCGTGCAGCCCCTGTTCGGATTCTGGTCGGACCGGCGGGGAGCGATGTGGCTCCTCCCCGGTGGGGTCGCGCTCGCGGCGCTGGGGATCGCAGGGTCGTCCGAGGCGCCGGCGTACGGCGCGTGTCTCGCCGCCGTCTTCGTCGCCGGGATCGGCGTCGCGGCCTACCACCCGGAGGGAGCGAAGTTCGCGGCGTTCGCGAGCGGTCGCCAGCGGGCCAGCGGGATGTCGTACTTCAACATCGGCGGGAACACCGGCTACGCGCTCGGGCCCATCGTGATCACGCCGCTCGTCCTCTGGCTCGGGCTCGGTGGGGGAGCGCTTGCGATGCTGCCCGTGCTGGGCGTCGCGCTCGTCCTGTGGCGCGCGCTCCCGACGCTCGAGCGGGTCGCGCCCGCGTCGACCGAGCGCCGCAGCGTTCGGGGCGAGGACGACGTCCGTGCGATGGGACTGCTCTCGGTCGTGATCGCGCTCCGGAGCGTCGCGTGGTTCGGGCTGCTCACCTTCGTGCCGCTGTGGGTGGTGGCGGGTGGCGGCACCGAGGGCGAGGGCGGCCGGGAGCTGTCGCTGATGCTCGTCGCGGGCGCGGTCGGCACGCTCGTCCTCGGCCCTGTCGCCGACCGGATCGGCCTCCGCCGGACGCTCCTGCTGACGCAGGCCGCCCTGCCGTTCCTGATCGTGACGTTCGTCGCCGTCGGCGGCGTGGTCGGGACGGTCGCCCTGATGCTCGTCGGTCTCTGCGTCGTCGGTACCTTCGGGGTGACGATGGTGCTGAGCCAGCTCTACCTGCCTCGCCACGTCGGCATGGCGAGCGGGCTCTCGGTCGGGCTCGCGATGGGGCTCGGCGGCATCGCCGCGGTCGCGCTCGGGGCGGTGGCGGACGCCGTCGACCTGGAGACCGCCCTGTACGTCGCCGCGGCGGCGCCTGCCCTGGGATGCCTCGCGTGCCTGCTCCTGCCACGGCCGGTCGCGTGGGCGCCGCCCACCGAGCCGGCGGCCGCGGCGATCGTCTAGGCTTTTTCGATTGAACCGTCAGTCAACGAGGAGACGACGCGCATGACCGCACAGGAGTTCTTCGCAGCGCTTCCCGAGAAGGCGGTCCCGGAGAAGACCGCGGGGATGCACAACACCTACGTGTTCGACGTCGAGGGCGTCGGGCAGTGGACGGTCGCCGTCGACGACGGCGCGGTCAGCGTCTCCGAGGGCGCGGGCGCCGCGGACTGCACCATTCGGGCCAGCGAGGAGACGCTCCTCAAGATCGCGCAGGGCGAGGCGAACGCGACGACCGCCTACATGACCGGCAAGCTCAAGATCGAGGGTGACATGGGGGCCGCCCTCAAGCTGCAGAAGCTCTTCTGAGCGCCGGCGCAGAGTGACGCCGCGCGCCTACAGTTGGCGCTGATTCCGCGTGACGGTATAGGGTGCGGCCCGTGGTCTGGGGTGTTCGCATCGTCGTCGCCTGGGCGATCAACGTCCTCGCGCTCCTCGTCGCCGACTGGCTGTTCTCCAGCTTCACCGTCGACCGGTGGGGCCCGATCATCTTCGCGGGTGCGGTGCTCGGGCTCGCGAACGTGTTCCTGAAGCCCCTCGTCACGTTCATCGCGCTGCCGCTCATCCTCCTCACGTTCGGGATCGCGTACTTCTTCGTGAACGTCGTGATGCTCCTGTTCACCGAATGGGTGACGCCGGACTTCTCGATCGACGGTTTCTGGACCTACGTCGGCGCGACGATCGTGATCTGGCTCGTCAACTGGATCGTCTGGACGCTCGTCGACTCGATCGTCGGCGAGGAGCGTCTGCAGCTCTCGTAAGGATGTTCTGAAGCTCCGTCGCGCGGCGCCCTCGCGCGGGTAGGGTCGATTCGCGTGGCCCGACCCCTCGCCCTCGCCTCCGTGGTGCTCGCCGCGCTCGCGCTCGGCGTCCCGGCTCTCGCTCCCGCCGCGCCGCGCCTCCAGATCGGCGTGACCGACGACGCCTGGCTGCTGTTCGGCCCGGGGACGGCCGAGGAGCGCGCCGCGCGGCTCCACGACATGGGCGCGCAGATCGTGCGGGTCACGCTCGACTGGCGGCGGATCGAGACGGCCCAGGGCACGTTCGACTGGGAGCGGGAGGATGCGGCGCTCGACGCGCTGCGGGCGCAGGGCATCGCCCCGATCCTCGCGATCTGGGGCACCCCCGAGTGGGCGAACGGCGGGCGAGGAGCGAACGTGCCGCCGAGCTCCGCGGCCGACATCGCGGCCTTCGCGCGGGAGGCGGCGACGCGGTACTCGTGGGTGCGCCGCTGGGTCGTCTGGAACGAGCCGAACCAGCGGCGCTGGCTGCTGCCGCCCTCACCGGCCCTCTACGTCGCCCGCCTGCTCAACCCCGCCGGCGAGGCGATCAAAGGCGTGATCCCGAAGGCGTCCGTCGCCGGCGGCGCGACCGCCCCGCGCGGCGGTCGAGGAGGGATGTCGCCGGTCGACTTCATCCGCGGCATGGGCCGTGCCGGCGCGCACCTCGACGCATACGCGCACCACCCGCATCCGCTCTCGCCCGCCGAGACGCCGTCGTCCGGCGGCTGCGACCACTGCAAGACGATCTCGATGGCGACGCTGGAGCGCCTCCTGGTCGAGACCCGCCGCGCCTTCGGGCCGCGCACCCGTATCTGGTTGACGGAGCTCGGCTACCAGACGAACCCACCCGACCGGATCCTCGGCGTCCGCTGGGGGACGCAGGCCCGGTACGTGGCGGAGGCGCAACGACGCGCCTACCTCGCCCCCCGGGTCGACGTCCTGATCCAGTACCTCGTGCGCGACGAGGAGTCGACGGCCGCCTGGCAGAGCGGTCTCGAGACCGCCGCCGGCGAGGCCAAGCCCGCGCTTCGCTCCTTCACCCTGCCGCTGGTCCAGGTCCGCCGCCGCGGGAACGCCACCGTCGTCTGGGGCCAGGTCCGCCCGGGGGACGGCGCCCGGCCGTACGAGCTGCAGCGGCTCGTCGGCGGCCGCTGGCAACGCGTCTCCTCGGGCGGGGCGCGGACGGCCGCGCGTGGGTTCCTCATGCGCACGGTGCGCGCCGGTCACGGGACCCGCCTCCGCCTCGTCGACCTGGCGAGCGGGCTCACGAGCCCGACCCTCGTCGTCGTCTAGCGAGCTGGACGCTTGTGTTGATTCAACACAAGCGTCCCTCGCCGCCGGTCCATCGAGCCAACGGGCACACGGGGGTCCCCATCGGACGTAAACGCGCGGGGACTGGCGCTCGACGGCCTCAGGTGTCGTCGACGTCCGCGTTGGACGGCGCCCATGAGGGCCGCCGGCGCTCGATGAAGGCGCGCAGCCCCTCCTGTCCCTCCTCGCTCGTGCGCCGCTCGGCGATCCGCCTGGCCGTCTCGGGCCCGTCGGGCCGGTCGAGCACGAGCCGCTTCGCGTGTCGCGCTGCCCGCGGGCCCGCCGTGCGCAGCTCCCCGAGCACCCGGCCGAGGGCGGCGTCGAGGTCGGCCGTCACCTCGTGGACGAGGCCGATGCGGAGTGCGGTCTCGGCGTCGAACCGCTCCCCTGTGACGAAGTAGCGTCGCGCCGCGCCGGCACCGATCCGGCGCAGCGCGTAGGGCGAGATCACGGCGGGGACGATCCCGAGCTTCACCTCGGAGAACGCGAACGTCGCTCGCGGCTCGGCGACGACGATGTCCGACGTGGCGACGAGGCCGACGCCGCCGCCGAACGCATGGCCCTGCACGACCGCGACGACGGGCGCCGGGCACGTGTCGATCGCCTCGAACATGCGCTGCAGCGCGATTGCGTCGGCGACGTTCGCCTCGCGGTCGAGATCGGCCGAGGCGCGCATCCACTCGATGTCCGCTCCCGCGCAGAAGGACGGGCCGTCGCCCGACAGCACGACCGCTCGGACGGTGCCGACGTCGACGAACGCCTCCGCCAGCTCGGCGATCAGGGCGGCGTCGAAGGCGTTCCGCGACTCGGGCCGCGCGAGGGTCACCCGCAGGACGTCGGTGTCCCGTTCGATCCGCAGCGCGCCCACGACCCGAGAGCTTAGGGTGTCCCCGGATGTCGACGGGTCGGAGGCTCTCCGGTGCGATCGCCGCGGCGGCCACGCCGCTCGACGACGACGGCGCGAGGCTCGACGAGGAGGCGTTCGGGCCGTACGCCGACTTCCTCGTCGGCGCCGGGCTCGACGGGATCCTCGCCTTCGGGACGAACGGCGAGGCCGTGCTCCTCTCCGTCGAGGAGCGGGAGCGCGGTCTGGAGCTCTGGCTCGAGGCCGTCGGGGGGCGGGTGCTCGTCGCGGCGCACTGCGGCGCGCAGACGACCGCCGACACCGTCGCGCTCGCCGCGCACGCGCTCCGGTCGGGTGCGGACGCCGTCGCGGTGATCGGGCCGCCGTACTTCAAGCTCGACCCGCACGAGCAGCGGCGCCATCTCTTGGCGGCCGCCGCGGCGTGCGCGCCGCTGCCGTTCTACGTCTACGAGTTCGCCGCCACCGCGGGGTACGCGTTCGACCCGGCGATGCTCGCGCGGCTCCGCGAAGAGGCGGACAACGTCGCGGGGATGAAGGTCTCGGACACCCCGTGGACGGCCTTCGAGCGGTACCTCCTCGACGGGTTCGACGTCTTCGTCGGCCCGGAGTCGCTGATCCACCTCGGGCGCGAGGCGGGAGCGGTGGGAGCGGTGTCGGCGCTCGCGTCCGCGTTCCCGGCCGAGGTGGCGGAGGTCGTTCGCAACCCCACCGAAGCGGGCGCGGCCAGGCTCGGCGCGCTGCGGGAGCAGGTGGAGTCCTTCCCTCGCCACGCAGCGCTCAAGCGCGTGGTCGGCTGGCGCGGCGTCGCGTTGCGGCCCGACGTGCGCCCGCCCCTGCGCGACCTCGACGAGCGGGAGCGCGAGTCGCTCGAAGGCTGGCTCGCAGGCGAGCTCGGGAGCGCCGCCGCGTGACGACCGCCGGGTCGCCCCGCGCCCCCCGGGCGATTCCGGGGCGCGCGTGAGTCTCGCCTCGGGCGCGAACGGCGCGCTCCGCTCTGTGATCCTGCGTGCGGCCGACGACCGGCACGTCCGGCGCTTCATGAGCAGCTACGGGATGCGGCTAGGAGCGTCGCGGTTCGTCGCGGGCGAGACCCTGGACGCCTGCGTCGTCGTGCTGCGCCGGCTCGCCGGGCAGGGGCTCCATGCGAACACCACCCTGCTCGGCGAGAGCGTGCGCGATCGTGCGGAGGCGGAGGCCGTCGCGGAGGAGTACGGCCGGATCCTCGAGCGCCTCCACCGGGAGGAGCTGCCGGTCAACGTCTCGCTCAAGCTGACGCACCTCGGCCTCGAGCTCGACGAGGAGCTCGCGTACGCGAACGTCGAGCGCGTCGTGCAGGTGGCCGAGCGACTCGAGAGCTTCGTGCGGATCGACATGGAGCAGTCGAGCGTGCTCGAGGCGACTCTCCGCATCTACCGCCGCCTGCGGGAGGCCGGGCACGACCGCGTCGGCACGGTGCTCCAGTCCTACCTCTTCCGTACGGAGTCCGACCTCGAGGCGCTGCTGCCGCTCCAGCCGAACCTCCGGTTCGTGAAGGGCGCCTACCTCGAGCCGCCGGAGATCGCCTACGGGGACAAGGCACAGGTCGACGCAGCCTTCCGGCGCCTGGTCGAGACAGCCCTGCGCGGCGGTGGCTACACGGCGATCGCGACGCACGACGAGGCCCTGATCGAGCACTGCCTCGCCTTCGCGGGGCGCGAGCGCGTCGGGCGCGACCGCTTCGAGCTGCAGATGCTGTACGGCGTCCGGCCCGGACTGCAGCTCGACCTGCTGCGGCGCGGCTACAAGGTGCTCGTCGCGACGCCGTTCGGCCCGGAGTGGTACCCGTACCTGATGCGCCGACTCGCGGAGCGGCCCGCGAACCTCGGCTTCTTCGCCCGCAACCTGCTGCGGCGCTGATCAGGCGAGCGTCTCGTACTCCTCGTACAGGTCCGGGTCGCGGCCGACCAGGTCGCGCAGCGCCGCGAGCTGGGGCAGCGCGGGCTCGTCGTCCTCCGCCACCACGAGCACGCCGATCTGCTCGGCCGCGTCGTTGACGAGGAACGTGCTCGGGGGTGGGAGCGGCTCGAGCTCGTCGATGCGGTCGCGCAGCTCCTCGACCGGGGGCGTCCTGTCGTCGAGTCGCCAGAGGACGAGACGGACGATCACGGTCGCCGCGCCTCAGAACGGCCCGCGCGCGACGTACGGCTCCTCGCGCGGCGCGCCGATGCTCACGAACGTGATGCCCTCGACCCCGGCGCGCACCTGCCTGACGGCCTCGGGGTCGAGACGGACGACCCGCCGTGGCGCGAGCGGGAGCGCCTCGCCGTCGACGGTGAGCGTGCCTTCCCCGGAGAGGACGATCATCACCTCCTCCTGCTTCGAGTCGGTCTCGTCGTGCTCCGGTCCCTCGGAGCCCGGGCCGAGCTCGAACCAGTTGAAGCCGAACGCGGTGGCGCCGACCGCGCGACGCAGAAACCGGACACGGCCGCCCGGGCCGGCCGGCTCGACGTCCTCGACGTCGACGACGGTGTAGCGCGCTGACACTGCGGGAGCTTACGCGCACGAGAGCGAGCAGATCGCGACCGTCGTCTCGGGCCGTCTGCGGTTTCGGCTCGGCGACGAGGAATGCGTGCTCGCAGCGGGGCAGAGCCTCGTGATCGCCGGGCACCTCCGCACGGGGTGGAGGCGCTCGAGGACTCCGTCATGCTCGACGTGTTCGCGCCGCGTCGCGAGGACTGGATCCGGGGCGACGACGCGTACCTGCGGGGGTAGCGAGGAGCCGGTCGGGCCGCCGGCGCTGCGGCCCGCACGGCGACCCGAGTTCGTGACCGGCCTGCACGAGTCATCGTCGCCGCCCGCTGCTTCCGGCATCCCCCAAGTGGTGGTTCACCCCCGCGCTTCACGCGGTACGGTCCCCGGCCGTGGCGGACGACCTCGATCCTCTCGAGCAGCACCTCGTCGCCTCGCTGCGCGCGCTGCCGTCGGGGGACGGCGTCCCCGCGCCTCCGGACGAGGTCGAGCAGGCATGGCGGGCGCAGTGCGCGAGCCGCGCGATCGACCATGCCGCGCGCTGGCTGCAGGAGCAGAGGCTCGGCTTCTACACGATCGGCTCGGCGGGGCACGAGTCGAATGCCTACGTCGCGCTCGCGCTGCGGCCGTCCGACCCCGCGCTGCTCCACTACCGCTCGGGCGCTTTCTACCTCGCGCGCGCCGGGCAAGCCGGGCGCGACGGCGTGCACGACGTCCTGCTCGGGATGGTGGCGGCGGCCGAGGAGCCGATCGCCGGCGGCCGTCACAAGGTGTTCGGCCACCAAGAGCTCGCAGTCATCCCGCAGACGTCGACGATCGCCTCGCATCTGCCGCGCGCGGTCGGGATCGCGTTCGCGATCGAGCGCGCGCGAGACATCGGCGTCGACTCCACATGGCCCGTGGACGCAGTGGTCGTCTGCTCGTTCGGCGACGCCTCGCTGAACCACGCGACGGCCCAGGCGGCTCTCAACACCGCCGCCCTGCTCGCGTACGACGGCCAGCGGCTGCCTCTGCTGTTCGTCTGCGAGGACAACGGGCTCGGGATCAGCGTGCCCACCCCCGAGGCGTGGGTCGAGCAGTCGCTGCACGGACGTCCCGAGCTGGCAGTCGAGCGCGTCGAGGGGGACGACCCGGCGGCCGTTCTCGCGACCGCGCGCGAGCTCGCTGAGTGGGTGCGCGAGCACCGGCACCCCGCGGTGCTCCACCTGCGCACCGTGCGCTACCTGAGCCACGCGGGCGCCGACGTGGAGACCGCCTACCGCGCGGCACAGGACATCCGCGCCGACCATCGACGGGACCCGCTGCTCGCAACGGGTCGATGGCTCGCCGCAGCCGGCATCCGCGGCGGGGACGAGCTGGCGGACGAGTACCTCCGGACGCGCGCGACGATCCGGGGTCGCGCGCGCGAAGCGGCGGGGCTCCCGCAGCTCCGCACGGCGCACGACGTGATGGTGCCGCTCGCGCCTCGCAACCCCTCGGCCGTCGCGGCCCTGGCGGCTCCCGCCGAGGCGAGCGAGCGGGGCGAGCGCCTCACGCTCGCCCAGGCGATCAACGGCGCGCTCGCGGAGGTGCTCGAGGGGCATCCCGAGACGCTGGTGTTCGGTGAGGACGTGGCGGTGAAGGGCGGCGTCTACGGCGTCACGCGCGGCCTGCAGACGCGTTTCGGGTCGGCGCGCGTGTTCGACACGCCGCTCGACGAGACGACCGTCCTCGGTCTCGCGCTCGGGACGGCGATCACGGGCTTCGTCCCGATCCCCGAGATCCAGTACCTCGCGTACCTCCACAACGCGGAGGACCAGCTGCGCGGCGAGGCGGCGACCCTCCAGTTCTTCTCGCAGGGCGCCTACCGGAACGGGATGGTTGTGCGGATCCAGGGCTACGGTTACCAGAAGGGCTTCGGCGGCCATTTCCACAACGACAACGGCCTCGGCGTCCTCCGCGACGTCCCCGGGCTGGTCGTGGCGTCGCCCTCGCGCCCGGACGACGCGGGGCCGATGCTGCGCACGTGCGTCGCGGCCGCGAAGGCGGACGGCAGCGTCTGCGTCTACCTCGAGCCGATCGCCCTCTACCACGTGCGAGACCTGCTCGCAGAGGGTGACGAGCTCTGGACCGCCGAGGCCGGGCGGGAGCACGTCCCCGTCGGGGCCGCGAGGACGCACCTGGACGGCCGCGACCTCACGATCGTGACCTGGGGCAACGGTCTCCCGATGTCGCTCCGCGTCGCCCGGCGCCTGCTCGAGCGCGGCATCGACGCGCGTGTCCTCGATCTCCGTTGGCTCGCGCCCCTGCCGGTCGACGACCTGCTGCGCGAGGCGTCTGCCACGGGCCGCACGCTCGTCGTCGACGAGACGCGTCGCACGGGCGGGGTGGGGGAGGGGATCGTCGCGGAGCTCGTCGAGCGCGGCTACGGCGGCCGGATCGCCCGTGTCGCGAGCAAGGACTCGTTCATCCCGCTCGGCGACGCCGCACGCCTCGTCCTCCTCTCCGAGGAGGAGATCGAGGCGGCCGCGGTGCGTCTGGCGGCCCACCACTAGGCGCGTCCGGCCCGGCGGCGAGGTCGCGGTCGCGCCGCTGCTGGTCGCGGCCGTCCTCGCGCGCGGCCCAGAGGAGCAGCACGATCCACACGACGACGCCGAGGAAGGCGACGACGGAGCTGAGGATCAGGACTTCGGTCACGCCCACATCATCGCTGCCACGCGCCTCGCTCCACAAACCGCTCGCGGTCGGCACGTGCCGCGGCTAGGCTCGCGTCCGATGGACGATCTGGTGCGCGTGGCGGTCGTCGAGAACGAGCCGGAGGCCGAGCTCGCCGTGTCGCTTCTGCGCAACGAGGGCATCCACGCGATGTGGCGCACCACGGACGCAGCGGCCGCGGGCCTGGGGGCCGGCACGGGCGGCAGCGGGATGGGGCCACTCGCGATTCTCGTGCGCGCCGGCGACGCAGAGCGCGCGCACGAGCTCCTGGCCTGAGCCCGCGCGCCGGAGCGGCTCGGCCGGCGACCAACCACCCGAGAGAGCCAGCGACGGCCCTGCCAACGACCGTGGCGCTCCGGGACGCGGCGGGTTCGGCGCGTCCGCGGCGCAGTCGTAAGGAAAGCGTTCGGATCGAGAACCGTTTCGTGCCTGCGACCGTCTTCATTCCTGCGATGGCCACCGAGCGCAGCCTCGAGACCGACGACATCGTCTACCTCCTCGTGGAGACGGTCGCGAACGGCCGGATCCACGAGATCGGCACGCGTGGGATCGTGCTCACGGTCACGGCGGCGGCCGCCACCGTGGAGCTCGGCGGATCCTCCGGCACCGTCACCTGCCCGACGACGCACGTCGAACACGCGGCCGAGCACCGCACCCGGGCGCGCGGCACGAGGCGCGCGGACGCCTGGTTGCGACCGGCGGCCTGAGCCGCGACCTGCTTGAGGGAGACGGCGCGAAGCCGCCGTCGCTCGTTCCCCACTGCGACTGGCGAGCTGGAGTGGCCGCGAGCGCGCGGCTTGCGTCGCTGAGGCGGGACCCGCCAGTCCCGCACGGTGGGGTGTGGCCACAAGCGCGGTTGTCAATCTGTTGTATATAGTTCGTACAGATTTGGCCCGCGGAACGTTGCTCACACGCCTGGTGGTCGGACGAAGGCGCCGCTTCGTCGTCCTCGGAGCCTGGCTCGTGCTCGCTGCGGCCCTGGGGCCGCTCACCGGGCGTTTCGAGAGCGTTCAGAAGAACGAGCCGTCGAGCTTCTTGCCCGGCGACGCCGAATCCGTTCGGGTGCTCGAGGCGTCGAAGGGCTTTCCCTCCGGGGAGCAGACGCCCGCGGTCGTCGTGTTCCGCGCCCCCGCCGGGTTGGCCGGGGGTGGCCGCGACGCGGTCGAGCGGAAGCGAGCGGAGCTCGTCCAGGCGGAGATCGCGGGAGTCGCAGGGGTCTCACCCGTGGCGTGGTCGGAGGACGGGACAGCGGCGGTCGTCAGCGTCCCGATCGCGGCCGGAGGAGACGAGAAGCTGCTCGTCTCGGCCGTCGACGAGGTGCGCGAGATCGCCGACCAGGGGCTGCCGGCCGGTCTCGACGCCCGGGTGACCGGGCCCGCCGGGTTCTCTGCCGACGCGACGAAGGCCTTCGAGGGGATCAACTCGACCCTCCTGCTCGTCACGGCGGCCCTCGTGTTCGTGCTGCTCGTGCTCATCTACCGGAGCCCGATCTTCTGGATGCTTCCCCTGTTCACGGTCCTGCTCGCGGAGGGCGTCGTGCGCGGCGTGGGCACGCTCCTCGCCGAGGCAGGGCTCGTGATCAACGGCCAGACCGGCGGAATCCTCCTCGTGCTCGTCTTCGGCGCCGGCACCGACTACGCGTTGCTCCTGACCGCGCGCTACCGCGAAGAGCTCCAGCGCGTCGAGGACAAGTACGAGGCGATGCGGGTGGCCCTCCAGCAGGGCGGCCCTGCAATCGTGGCCTCGGCCGGCACGGTCGTGGCGGCCCTGCTGTGCCTGTCTTTCGCACGCGTCAACTCGACGGCGGGGCTCGGGCCGGTGGGTGCGATGGGGGTGGCGGTCGCGGCCGTCGCGATGCTGACGTTGCTGCCGGCGCTGCTCCTGATCGGCGGACGGCGCGCGTTCTGGCCCTTCGTGCCGCGCGCCGGATCCGAGCGGCCGGAAGCGTCGGGGCTGTGGGGACGTCTCGGGCGTCGGATCGAGCGTCGGCACCGCGTCGCCTGGATCGGCACGACGCTCGCGCTCGCCGTGCTCGCGCTCGGCGCGCTCACGCTCGACGACGACCTGACCACGGCCAACGCCTTCCGCGGCTCGGTCGAGTCCGTCCAGGGGCAGCAGCTCCTCGAGCAGTCGTTCCCGGCCGGCGAGAGCGCGCCGACCGTCGTCCTCGTCACGGACCCGGCGAAGGTCGACGAGGCGATGGCCGCGACACGATCCGCCGAGGGTGTCACCCGCATCGGCCCTCCGGAGCGGGGCGATGCCGGCGTCCGGTTCACCGCGGTCCTCGCGGAGGACCCGGTCTCGAAGGCCGGCTTTGCGGCGATCGAGCCGCTCCGCCGAGACCTGCAGGCTGCGGTGGGAGATGCCGCGCTCGTCGGCGGACCGACCGCCGAGGAGGCCGATCTGCGAGCCGCCGTCCAGCGTGACACGAAGCTCCTGATTCCCCTCGTCCTCGGGGTGGTGCTCGCGATCCTGCTCGTGCTCCTCCGTGCGGTCGTCGCGCCGCTGCTGCTGATCGCGACGGTCGTGCTGTCGTTCGCCGCCGCTCTTGGCGCCAGCCTGATCCTGTTCGACCTGTTCGCCGACTTCCCGGGCGAGGACCCGAGCTACCCGCTCTTCGCGTTCATCTTCCTCGTCGCGCTCGGGGTCGACTACAACATCTTCCTCATGGCCCGCGTGCGCGAGGAGGCGCTCACGCTCCCGACGCGCGACGCGATGCGGCGTGGTCTCGCGGTCACGGGCGGCGTGATCACGTCGGCCGGGATCGTCCTCGCGGGGACGTTCGCGGTCCTCGCGGTCCTGCCGCTCGTCGCGCTCACGCAGATCGGCATCACGGTCGCCTTCGGCGTCCTGCTCGACACCTTCGTCGTGCGCTCGATCCTCGTGCCGGCGCTGACCTTCGAGCTCGGCCGCCGCATCTGGTGGCCGTCGGCTCTCTCGCGCCACACGCGCGACGCGTCCGCTCCCACCGGGACCGTCCACAGGGTCACTCCACGAACGAGATGACGACTGCGCGTTCGGCGGGGGCGGCCAGGCGCGCCGCTGCCCGGGCCTTCGTCCATGCCCCTCGGGCCAAAGCTGCGGCAACGGGCGGGGCTCGGACAGGGAGCAATCCCAGCAGGGGCGGCAGGACTCGAACCTGCAACCCCCGGTTTTGGAGACCGGTGCGCTACCAATTGCGCCACGCCCCTGGGCCGCGACGGATTGTAGCCGCGTCACGAGCGCCCAACCCGTCCGCCCCTCGTGCCGACCGATACAACCACTCAAAGTGGGGGGTGTGCAGCGCGCGCCGAGTTCCGACTACGAGGAATGCGGGGACTTCACCCAAATGGAGGATCGGTAGCACGACGATCCGAGCCGCAGGCGACTCCAACGCGTGGTCACTTCATCAAGGCTTTGCTCGATCGAATGCTTCCCGAGTCGCGTCCGAACGAGGACTTCTTCTCTGTCGGTCCTCCCCGCCGTGAGGCCCTCGTGGCAGCCACTCCGCGACGGGTGCGGCGCGAGTCCGCCGCGAGCGTGACCGTCGCGGCGGCGCACCACCGGCACGCGTCGGGCGTCTAGCGCCCGGGATCAGGGCTCGGCGTAGGCTGCGCGCGTGCAGCGGCGTGCGCTCGGGGTCCTCTTCTCGGTGATCGCGGTGGCGCTGGCGCTCGTCGCCGTGTGGTCGGCGCTCGCGGGCGGACGAGCGTGGGTGATTGCGTTCGCGTCGGGGGCGCTCGCGCTCTGGATGGGTGATCTCGCGCGTCGCGTCTGGCCCTGGTAGGAATGAGAGCGAGCGTGCGCGGCGTATTCTGCTCTCGTGGCGGCGCGCAGCTCGGAATCCTTCGAGAGGGACACGCAGACCCTGTGGCAGGAGTTTCGCCGCACCAACGACCGGGCGCTGCGTGACCGGCTCATTCTCACGTACGCGCCGCTCGTCAAGTTCGTCGCGGGACGTCTCGGTGCGAGCCTGCCGTCCCACGTCGACGAGCAGGATCTGGTCTCGTACGGCCTGCTCGGGCTGATCGGGGCGATCGAGCGCTACGACCCCGACCGGGAGATCAAGTTCGAGACGTACGCGATCGTCCGGATCAAGGGTGCGATCATCGACGAGCTGCGCTCGCTGGACTGGGTGCCGCGCTCCGTGCGCTCTCGGGCGCGGGAGATCGAGCGGGCGATCGTCGAGCTCGAGCGGACGCTGATGCGCGCGCCGACCGACGAGGAGATCGCGGCCAAGGTGGGCGTCACCGGCGAGGAGCTCGACCGCAGCCTGTTCGAGATCTCGCGTTCGTCGATGGCCGCGCTCGACGAGCTCTGGACGCCCCAGGGCGGCGGCGACCAGGTCGCGCTGATCGACACGATCGAGGACGTTGCGGGCGCGGACCCCGAGTTCTCGCTCGAGCAGTCGGAGCTGAACGAGGCGCTCGCGGAGTCGATCGCGCGGCTGCCCGAGCGCGAGAAGCTCGTCGTGACGCTCTACTACTACGAGGAGCTGACGCTCCGCGAGATCGGCGAGGTGCTCGGCGTGACGGAGTCGCGCGTCTCCCAGCTCCACACGAAGGCCGTGCTCCGCCTCAAGGCGCGGCTCGGCGGCGCGGCGCGCGCCCCTGCCGAGCGGCGCTAGCGCGGCTCTTCGACCGCGAGCACCCAGTGCACCGAGCCGTGCACGTCGAGCGACACCTCGATCGAGCGTGCCTGGCCTGCGGTGTCGGCGAGGACGAGCGTCTCGCCGGCCTCGACCCGCCCCTCGCCGTGGGCGTCGCCGGCCAACGAGACGTCCACCTCGCCGCCGAACAGCCCGAGCGGCGACGTGTCGACGGTCGTCAGGACGAGGCGCGCCCCGGCGGGGACCGCGATCGGCCCGGGCTGCGCGTCCTCGGTGCCCTCCAGGCGGTCGACCGCGACCCAGCGCGGCGCGCGCGCGACCGTGATCGTGACGGTGGAGCCGAGTTGCGCGCGGGACCCCGGGTCGGGCGCGACGTCGAGCACGGTTCCCGGCTCGATGCCGGTCTCCGCGCGCTTCGCGACCTTCGCCGAGAAGCCGGCGTCCTCGAGCGCCCGTCTGGCACCGGCTCCGTCCAGCCCGTCGACGCTCGGGATCGGGCGCCGGGGAGGGCCGGTCGAGATCGTGAGCCGGACGTGGGCCGGGCGCTTCACCCGTGACGCCGCCGCAGGATCGGTGTCGACCGCGTGCCAGGCGGCGATCTCGGTGGACGGGGCGTAGCGCTTCGTCGGCACGAATCCCGTTCGCTCCAGCAGCCCCTGCGCGTCGGCGCTCGCGAGTCCCGCCACCGAGGGCACGTTCGCGTACGCGCTGCCGCGGCTGACGGAGACGAGCAACGCGCCGCGCTCGGGGATGCGCTCCCCCTCCGGCGGGTCCTGCGCGACGATCACGCCACCCGGAGCGGTCTCGGAGTACGAGCGCTGGACGACCTTGACCTTCGGCACGGGAACGTCCGCGTCGCGCGCGCGATGCACGACTTCGGCGCGGGCCTTCGCGAGCCTCGTCCCGACGACGTCGGGCGCGTCGACCCCGGCGGGGTCTCCGCCGGCGATCGCGAACACGGCTCCGCCCGCCAGACCGACGAGGACGGCCGCGGCGACCGCCACCACCGCGAGGCGCCCACGACGGACTACACGACGCGAGCGGACGCGGTGCACGATCGTCGCGGGCTCACGCAGGACGCGCGTGACGAGGGTCGGCGGCGCAGTTTGTGTTGAATCAACACAAAGTGCGAGGGCCTCGCGCTCGGAGGCGGAAGCCTGCCGCGTCCCTGCCTCCGCCGGTTCCGGGCCGAGCAAGACCGCGGCGCCTGCAGCAGACCCACGGTGAGCAGGGCTTCGCGACAGGAGCCGGTCGACGAGCGCCGCCGCGTCGTCCGACGTGCCCGGCCGGACGGAGGCCAGGGGAGGGGCGGTCTCGTGCGCGCGGCGCAGGCCGGTGGCGAGCCGGTCCTCTCCCTCGAAGGGGAGCCGGCCCGTGAGGAGCTGGAACAGCATGCAGCCGAGCGCGTAGAGATCGGTCGCCGGCCCGGTCGCCTCGCCGGCCGCCTGCTCCGGCGCCCAGTACTCGGGCGTGCCGGCCAGAACGCCGGAGACGGGCGCGCTCGTCGAGCCGCGCACCAGCCGCGCCAGGCCGAAGTCGGTCACCACCACGCGGCCGGTTCCCCGCTCGACGAGAACGTTGGAAGGAGTCAGGTCGCGGTGGACGACACCGCGGGCGTGCGCGTGCGCGAGCGCCGACGCGACCGGCGCGCAGTACCGGCGCACCTCGTCCCACTCCAGCGCGCGTCCCGCGACGACCGCGTGGAGCCCCTCGCCGTCCACGAGCTCCAGTACCAGCACCGTCTGTCCGCGGTCCTCGAGTACGTCGTAGAGGCGGACGACGTGCGGGTGCTCGAGCCGTGCGAGGGCGGCCGCCTCTCGCTCGAAGCGCTCTCGGAGCTCGGGGTCGTCCGCGACCCAGCCGTGCAGCACCTTGAGCGCCACGTCGCGGCCGAGCCGCTCGTCTTGCGCGCGCCAGACCACGCCCATGCCGCCCCGCCCGAGCTGCTCGACGAGACGGTAGCGATGGGCGACGTTCGGCTCGGCTCTCTCCACGGTCTGGTCCTGGCCCGGCGGCCTGGGGCCGTCGGAACGCTAGTCCCGTCTCGTTCGGAGAATGTCAAGGGCCTCCTCTACCGGCCGGCCGGCCCGTGCGGCGCTCGACCGCTCCCCGCAGGCCCTCGCGGCGCGCGGACTACGATTCCCGCTGACCCGAACGACAGGAGGAGCGCGCGCACATGGCACCGATCGAGCCAGGGAAGATCCGCAACGTCGCCGTCGTCGGCCACCGCGGGACCGGCAAGACGTCGCTCGTGGAGGCCCTGCTCTACCAGACGGGCGAGGTCAACCGGCTAGGGACGATCGAGGCCGGCACGACGGTCTCCGACTCCGACGAGGACGAGCAGAAGCGGCAGCTGTCCATCTCGCTCTCGCTCGCGCACGCGACCTGGCAGGAGCGCAAGCTGAACCTGATCGACTGTCCGGGCGACCCGTCGTTCCAGGGGGAGGCGCGCTGCGCGCTGCGCGTCGTGGAGGGCGCGCTCGTGGTCGTCTCGGGCGTGATGGGCTTCGAGGTCGGCACCGCGCGGGTGAAGAAGCTCGCGGAGGAGCTCGGCCTGGCCCGGCTGCTCGTCGTGAACATGCTCGACAGGGAGCGCGCGGACTTCTTCCGCACGCTCGGCCAGATCCAGGAGCAGTTCTCCTCGAAGTGCGTCGCGGTGCACATCCCCATCGGCGCGGAGCACGAGCTGGAGGGGATCGTCGACGTCCTCCACATGTGCGCGTACATGTCGCCCGGCGGCGAGAAGGAGGCGGATCCGGTGGCGATCCCCGACTCGATGGCCGAGCTCGTGCAGGAGTACCGGGAGAAGCTGCTCGACGAGGTGGTTCAGATCGACGAGGGGCTGATGGAGCGATACCTCGAGGGGGAGGAGCTCGACCCGCACGAGGTCGCGGCGGCGCTCAAGCTCGGTGTCACGCGCGGCGAGCTATTCCCCGTGGGCTGCGCGGTCGCGACGAAGAACCTCGGCACGCACGCGCTGCTCGACCTGCTGGTCGAGGGCGTGCCGTCGCCCGCGCGCAAGGAGCCCCCGTTCGCGGTCGACGGCGCGTCGACGGCCGCGTTCGTCTTCAAGACGTTCGCCGACCCGTTCGCAGGCAAGATCAACCTCTTCCGCGTGCTGAAGGGCGGGGTCACGACCGAGACGACGCTGATCGACCATCGCGAGCACGCGAAGGAGCGCATGGGCTCGCTCCTCACCGTGCAGGGGAAGACGACCGCGCCCGCCAGGGAGCTCGGCGAGGGCGACGTCGGCGCGGTGGCGAAGCTGAAGGACGTCCAGACCGGCGACCTCTTGACGGACGTCGAGGTCGGCGTCGAGCCGCCGCCGTTCGAGTTCCCCGAGCCGGTGATGAGCTTCGCGGTGACCCCTGCGATCAAGGGCGAGGAGGAGAAGGTCGCGACCGCGATCAGGCGCCTCGCGGAGGAGGATCCGACCCTGCGCCTGCGCCGCGACCCGCAGACGGGCGAGGAGATCCTCGCGGGGATGAGCCAGATGCACGTGGAGGTCGCCCTCGAGCGCGCCAAGCGCCGCTTCGGCGTCGACGTCGAGCTCCACCGGCCTCGGGTGCCGTACCTCGAGACCATCCGCAAGGAGTCGCGTGCCCGCCATCGGTACAAGAAGCAGACGGGCGGACGCGGCCAGTTCGGCGACTGCGAGATCGTGCTCGAGCCGATCGAGGGCCACGAGGGCTACGAGTTCGTCGACAAGATCGTCGGCGGCGTGATCCCGCAGAGCTTCCGTCCCGCGGTCGACAAGGGGATCCAGGAGGCGATGCAGCACGGGGAGCTCGCGGGGGCGCCGATCCAGGGCGTGCGCGTCCGGCTCGTCGACGGCCAGTACCACAACGTCGACTCGTCGGAGATGGCGTTCAAGATCGCAGGCTCGATGGCGTTCAAGGAGGCGTATGCCAACGCCGACCCCGTACTGCTCGAGCCGATCATGGAGCTCGAGGTGACGGTCCCCGACGAGGCGGTCGGCGCGGTCAACGGCGACCTCAACTCGCGGCGTGGCCGTCTCAACGGGATGGAGCCTGCCGGCGGGATGACCACCATCCGGGCCGAGGTGCCGATGGCGGAGATCCTCACCTACTCGCAGTCGCTCACCTCGATGACCGGGGGGAGGGGCGACTACGCGATGCATCTGCTCCGCTACGAGCAGGTGCCCGCGCACGTGGCGCAGAAGATCGTCGACGAGACGCGAAAGGCCCGGGAAGAGGCGAACGCCTGACGCCGCTGGGTGTCTCGCTGCGCGAGCCACCTATCACGTGCGGATATCGGGGCGACGCGCGGCACCCGGGTTTTCCACAGACTGTGGACGATTGCGGGCTGGGGTTATAGTGGCCGTTCCGATGCGGGTCACGAAGGCAAACGTCACGCGCGTCTGCGCCGTCTGCGAGCGGACGCTGCTCATGGGCGAGCACACGCTGCGCTACTCGCCCGACGGGCACGAGTTCGTCGACGTCTGCCCGCTCTGCAGCGAGGTCGCGCTCGACCACGGGTGGGTGCGCGAAGGTCACGCGGTGTCGGCGGCGCTGCAGCAGCACACGCGCCGGCGCCGGCAGAAGACGCTCTGGCAGACGCTGCTCGGGGCGCGCGAGGAAGAGGCCGAGCCCGTCGTCGCCGAGCCGGTGATGCGGCGCCTGTCCGACGACGAGCTCGCCCTGGTCGAGGCCGCCGACCTCTTCAACCAGTCGAGCTTCCGCCACACGGTGGCAGGGGTCGCACGGAGCCTCGGCCGGCCCAAGGTCTCGATCGTGCCGCTCCCGGGCGTGAACGCGGAGACCGTCCTGACCTTCGCCTGGGACATCACGTGGTACCAGTACCGGGTCACGCCCGAGGCGTCGCAGCCGGTGCGGATCGCCGACCGCGGTCACGACATGACCGAGGTGGAGGAGACGTTCGCGCAGTGGAACGCCCGGTTCGACGAGTCCGACCGGCTCGTCCCCGATCTCGCCGCGGTCTGACGGGTGTCGGCCTGCGGCCGCCACCTAGACTGAGCGCGTGACCACCGTCGCGCCGGCAACCGCCCAGGCCGCCGAGCTGCTCGAGCGCCTCGGCGTCGACCCCTCCCGGGTGGCGGAGGGCGATCTGGCCGTCCGCACGCCGATCACGGGCGAGGAGATCGGCCGCATCGCGCGCACGGACGCCGCCGGCGCAGACGCCGCGGTCGAGCGCGCCGTCACGGCGTTCGCCACATGGCGAGACGTGCCGGCGCCCCACCGCGGCGAGCTCGTACGACTTCTCGGCGAGGAGCTCCGCCGCGAGAAGGAGGCGCTCGGCGAGCTCGTGACGCTGGAGGTGGGGAAGATCGCCCAGGAGGGGCTCGGCGAGGTGCAGGAGATGATCGACATCTGCGACTTCGCCGTCGGCCTCTCGCGGCAGCTCTACGGCCGCTCGATCGCCTCCGAGCGCCCCGGTCACCGTCTCACCGAGACGTGGCACCCGCTGGGCCCGGTCGCGGTCGTCAGCGCGTTCAACTTCCCGGTCGCGGTGTGGAGCTGGAACGCGGCCCTCGCTCTGGTCTGCGGCGACCCGGTGATCTGGAAGCCCTCCGAACGGACCCCGCTCACGGCGGTGGCGACCACCGCGCTCCTCGCTCGCGCCGCCGAGCGTCACGGCGCGGCTCCCGACGGCCTCTTCGAGCTCGTCCTCGGCGGAGCCGATCGTGCCCTGCAGCTCGCCGACGACGCCCGCGTGCCGCTCGTCTCCGCGACCGGCTCGACGGCGATGGGCAAGGCGATCGCCCCACGCATCGCCGCGCGCCTGGGCCGTTCGCTGCTCGAGCTGGGCGGCAACAACGCCGCGATCGTGGCGCCGAGCGGCGATCTCGACCTCGTCGTCCGGGGCGTGCTCTTCGCCGCGGTCGGTACGGCGGGCCAGCGGTGCACGAGCCTGCGGCGCCTGATCGTGCACCGCTCGATCGCCGACGAGCTACTGGGGCGGCTGGGACGCGCGTACCGGAGCGTTCCGATCGGCGATCCGCGCGAGGCGGGGACGCTGGTCGGGCCGCTCGTCACGGGCGAGGCCTTCGGACGGATGGAGGCCGCGCTCGGGGACGCGGTCGCGCAGGGCGGGGAGATCGTCGTCGGCGGTGGGCGCGCGCTGGCCGACCGCTGGCCAGACGCCTGGTACGCCGAGCCGGCGATCGTGCGCATGCCCGCGCAGACCGAGGTCGTGCAGCGGGAGACGTTCGCCCCGATTCTCTACGTGCTCGGCTACGACGAGCTCTGGAGGAGGCGACCGCGCTGCAGAACGGCGTGCCGCAGGGGCTCGCGTCGTCGATCTTCACCACCGACCTGCGCGAGGCCGAACGGTTCCTCGCCGCCGCCGGCTCGGACTGCGGGATCGCGAACGTCAACATCGGCCCGAGCGGCGCCGAGATCGGCGGCGCGTTCGGCGGCGAGAAGGAGACCGGCGGCGGGCGGGAGTCCGGCTCGGACGCCTGGCGCGCGTACATGCGCCGTCAGACTGCCACGGTCAACTTCACGAACGAGTTGCCGCTGGCACAGGGCATCCGCTTCGACGTCGACGCCTGAGGGAGCCGGCCGTCTCGCACAAGCTCGTCTGGTTCGTCCCCGCGTCGCACCTCGACGCGACCCGCGACGCCGTCTTCGCCGCGGGCGCGGGGCGGATCGGAGACTACTCGCGCTGCTCGTGGACGACGCTCGGCCAGGGGACGTTCCGCGGCGAGGAGGGGACGAGCCCTGCGATCGGCGAGGCGGGCCGCGACCAGACCGTGACCGAGTACCGGGTCGAGACCGTCGTTCCCGAGGAAAAGCTCGCCGCGGTGCTCGACGCCCTCCGCCGCGCGCACCCGTACGAGGAGCCCGCCTTCGACGTCTATCCGCGCGTGGACGCGTGAGCCGGACAACGCAAGTTACAACTTGTAACTTGCGGGCGGCTGCCGGACGCGTACCGGCGGGCTTGTTCGTCGCCGGAGCCTGCCGCGTCGCGAGGGCCATGCCGGCCCTCCCTGTCGAAGCGGGGCCGGAGTGAAGGCGAGGCTGTGGACGGACGGTGGCTCTCGCGGGAACCCCGGCCCGGCCGCCTACGCGTTCGTGCTCGAGGCCGAGGACGGCACCGTGCTCGAGGCGCGGGGCGTGGCGATCGGAGTCGCCACGAACAACGTGGCCGAGTACGCCGCGCTGGTCGCGGGTCTCGGGCAGGCGCTCGAGCACGGAGTGACCGAGCTCGACGTGCGCTCGGACTCGGAGCTGATGGTGAAGCAGATGCGCGGCGAGTACCGCGTGAAGAACAAGGACCTCCAGGCGCTCTTCCTCGATGCCTCCCAGTCGGCCCGGCGGATCGGCGGCGTGTCGTTCACCCACGTCCGCCGCGAGCACAACGAGCTCGCCGATCGGCTCGTCAACGAGGCGCTCGACGCCACCGCCGGCTGAGCATCCTCGGCAGGCCGGAGTCGCCGTGCCGCTCCTCGAGGCGGTCGCCCGGCTCGATGCAGGGTGTGACCGGGTGCAGAGAGTGTTCAGCCGTCGGTCGATCGCCGCCCGTTCCGGCTCGGCTCGCTGAGGTAGAGGTGCCAGAGCAGCCGCGCCGCGCTCGCGCGGTGCGGGCGCCAGGCCTCGCCGATCGCCTCGAGCTCCTCGGGCGTCGGGCGCACGTCGAGCCCCCGCGCGCGTCGCACGGCCTCCTGCAGCGCGATGTCGCCGACCGGCCACGTGTCCGGCCTCCGGAGCGCCGAGAGGAGGTACACCTCGGCCGTCCACGGTCCGATCCCGGGCAGCGCGACGAGTGCGCGGCGCACGTCGTCGTCGTCCAGCGACGCGACGACCTCCAGATCGAGCGCGCCGTCCTCGACCGCCGCCGCCAGCGCGCGCACGTAGCGGTTCTTCTGCCGGCTGAAGCCGTCGGCGCGGAGCTCCTCGTCGGTCGAGTCGAGGACCCCGCGCGGTGTGAGCACCCCGCCGAGCCGCAGCGCGAGGCGGTCGTACGCCGCCCTCGCCGACGCGAGCGAGACCTGCTGCTCCAGGATCAGGAGCACGAGCGTCGGGAAGCCGGGCTCGCGCGCCCAGAAGGTCGGCAGGCCGTGGAGCTCGACGATCGCCGCCAGGTCGGCGTCGGCCTCGCAGAGGGACGCCGCCGCGGCGGCGAAGGATCGGTCGTCGAGCACGACCCTCACGCTACGCGTCCCGCTTCGTTATCGTGTCGGGTGATGGTCGGCGAGCGCACCCTCTCCATCCGGGCCGGCATCGGCCTGCTTCCGCTCGCCCTTCTCCTCCTTCCCCGCTAGGGGAAGCGAGCGACGCACATACACGAGCCGTGCTCCCGCACACCGCCGGGAGCGGTACGCCCTCGCGCAAGGAGAAGCCCGATGCCCATGCAGTTTCGCCGCTACCGCCCGTACGACACCGTCGCCCTGCCCGATCGAACGTGGCCGGACGTCGTCCTCGACCGCGCGCCGATCTGGTGCTCGACCGACCTGCGCGACGGGAACCAGGCGCTCGTCAACCCGATGGACTCCGCCCGCAAGCGGCGCTTCTTCGACCTCCTCGTCCGGCTCGGCGTGAAGGAGATCGAGGTCGGCTTCCCCTCGGCCTCCATGACCGACTTCGAGTTCTGCCGCCTGCTCGTCGAGGAGGGCTTGATCCCCGAGGACACGACCATCGCCGTGCTCACACAGGCCCGGCCCGAGCTGATCGAGCGCACGTTCGAGGCGATCGAGGGCGCCTCGCGCGCGATCGTGCACCTCTACAACTCGACCTCCGAGACGCAGCGGCGCGTGGTGTTCAGGCTCGACCGGGAGGGGGTCACCGACCTCGCGGTCGGCGGGACGCGGCTCTGCAAGCGGCTCGCCGCCGAGACCGACACCGAGGTCGTCTTCCAGTACTCGCCGGAGAGCTTCCACCACACGGAGCTCGACTACGCGCTCGAGATCTGCGAGGCGGTCGCCGAGGAGTGGGGGCCGACGCCCGAGCGCAAGATGATCGTCAACCTCCCGACGACGGTGGAGGCCTTCCCGCCGAACGTCTACGCCGACCGCATGGAGTGGTTCGGCCGCCGCTTCACTCGGCGCGACGCCGCGATCCTCTCCGTGCATCCGCACAACGACCGCGGCACGGCGGTCGCCACCGCCGAGCTCGGGCTGATGGCGGGCGCGGAGCGGGTGGAGGGGTGCCTCTTCGGGAACGGCGAGCGCACCGGCAACGTCGACCTGATCACGCTCGCGCTCAACCTGTTCAGCCAGGGCGTCGACCCGGCGCTCGACCTCTCGGAGCTGGACGAGGCGCGGCGCGTCGTCGAGGAGTGCAACGAGCTGCACGTCCATCCACGACACCCGTACGTCGGCGAGCTCGTCTACACGGCGTTCTCCGGCTCGCACCAGGACGCGATCAAGAAGGGCATGGACGCACAGGAGCGCGCGGGGTCCCACCGCTGGGACGTGCCGTACCTCCACATCGACCCGAAGGACGTCGGCCGCGACTACGAGGCGATCATCCGCGTCAACTCCCAGTCGGGCAAGGGCGGCGTCGCGTACCTCATGCAGGCGGAGCACCACCTCGAGCTGCCGCGCGGGCTCCAGGTCGACTTCTCCCAGAAGGTGCAGGCGATCGTCGATGCGCGAGGCGGCGAGCTGGGAACCGGCGAGCTGCTCGACGTGTTCACGGAGCACTACCTCGCGGTCGACGCGCCCCACCAGCTGCTCTCGTACACCCACGAGAGCGGCGGCGAGAGCGACCGGCTCGTCGCGATGGTGCTCGTCGACGGGGAGGAGGTCGAGATCGAGGGCGCTGGGAACGGGCCCATCGCGGCGCTCGTGTACGCGATCGAGGAGCGCTTCGGCGTCTCGGTCGCCGTGCGCGAGTACCACGAGCACGCGATGTCGAAGGGCGAGGACGCGACCGCCGCGGCGTACGTCGAGGCGGACGTCGACGAGGAGGCGTTCTGGGGCGTCGGGATCCACCCCTCGATCGTCACCGCGTCGCTCCGGGCCGTGGTCAACGCCGTCAACCGCGCCCATGCGCTTCGCAGCGCCAGGGAGGAGGCGGCCGCAGCCTTCGACTGACGCTTCGTGCGCCGACCGCCCCGGGTCGGCGCCGCTACACTGGGCGCCTCACGCGGATGTAGCTCAGTTGGCTAGAGCGTCTGCTTGCCATGCAGAAGGTCGAGGGTTCGAGTCCCTTCATCCGCTTACAAAACCCCCGGAAATCGGGGGTTTTTGTTTGAAACAAAGGCAACATGGGTCCGCGATGAGTCCCAAAGTCATCACTCGAAGTAGCGAATCGAGCGCGAACGCCGAGTCGAACGCGGCTCCCACGGCGCGCGATGGACGCAGACCGCGCTGACGACACCGTCATCGGAATCGCGACTCGAGCCGACCCGAGGCGGCACGCGGCGTCCGGCGATGTCTCCGATCGCGTTCACGACCGTCGTCATCAAGCCTCCGTTTCGAACTCGTTCGTCGTCGCGAGGGGCCGGCAGACGATCGCCGCGCATTCGGAGCACGGCGACGACTGCGATCACGAGGTAGCCGAATACGGCGACGCGCGGAAACAGGAGCGAGAGCAGGATCATCGCGCCGTAGAGGGCGATGTTCGGCGCCGTCGCGAGCGCGACTGCGGTGATCTCCCGCTCGCTCACCTCGGGCCTCAGCACGCGCCTGTCGCGTGCGGCGGTGCCCCACATGAGCGCGAGCAGCAGCGAGATCGCGAGCAAGGAGGCGCCGTAGAAGATCACGGCGGCGCGCGTGGCGTCCGTCTCGTGGATCGCCTCGGCCATGAGCTTCGTCGGGAAGGGCAGAAACGCGATCGCCATCAGCAGCAGCAGGTTGATCAGCATCAGTTCCCGGTTCACGTACTGGAGACGCCGGAAGATGCCGTGGTGGGCGATCCAGATGCCTCCGATCGTGATGAAGCTCGTCACGTACGCGAGATATGACGGCCACTGGTGTGCGATGCCGCTCCACAGATCTGTGAACGCGGACTCCGGCACGCTGACCTCGAGAATCAGCAGCGTGATCGCGATCGCGAATACACCGTCGCTGAACGTCTCTGTCCGTCCGATGCCCCAGCGCTCGTCCGTCGGCGGGGCGGGCGGCGGCGCGTTCGTCGCCTCTGTGCTTGGCGAGGTTGCCTCCGGTGTCGTCATGTCGTCTCCTGGGCCGCTCCGGGTTGCACCTTCGGGATCCCGCGGGTGAACGGCAGGGCGGCGAGCGAGATGAGCGCCAGGAGCGCAACGGCTGCGCGGAGCCCGTCGATCCGGCTCTGCTCGTTCGCCTGCACGATCTCGTCCACCGAGCGCCTCGGCACGTGCGCGTCCTCGAGCGCGGCCTCGAGATCCTTGTCGGACATGAACGGGATGCCGCCCGCGAGCTCCGTCTGCGCTTGCGAGACGACGCGGTCCGGGACGCGCGGGTTGTTCTCGATGCCGGTGAAAAACGACGCCGTCAGGGCGGAGACGAGGACGGCGCCGGCCAGTGCCGTGCCGATCGAGGCGCCGAGCTGCGTGCCGGTGTTCTGGAGGCCGCCGACCTCGCCCGCCTGCTCGTCGGGCACCGACGAGACGGTGACGGCGCCGAGCTGGGAGGCGATCGCGCCGATGCCGGCGCCGGCGAGCAGCAGCGGCCAGGTGACGATCTCGGGACCGGCCCCGTAGTCGAGCAAGGCGACGAGCAGCACCAGCCCGGCGAACATGACGACGAAACCGATCCGGATCACCCGCTGCGGGTTGGCGTTCGGCAGCAGCTTCGGGACGCCGACCGCGAACAGCAGCAGCGTCAGCGAGAGCGGCAGCAACCGCACGCCGGTCGCGACCGCAGTCAGCCCGAGCGCGACCGACAGGAACAGCGGCACGACGAAGAAGATCCCGGCCTGGACGAGGAACAGGAAGAAGAACGACATGACCCCGTTGCGGAGCTGGAGGTTGCGCAGCATCGCCGGGTTGACCAGGACGCCCTGGCCGCGCGCGAGCCGGCGGTTCTCCCAGACGAGGAACAGGCCGAGGATCACGGCGCCGGCGAGCATCATCCAGATCACCGGTGAGAGCCCGAGCCATTCGGGAGCCTCGGGCTTGGGCTGGACGAAGCCCCACGTGCCCGACTTGAGGATCCCGAGCACGATCAGGCCGAGGCCGGACGCCGACAGCGCCGTTCCGGCCAGGTCGAGCTTGACGCCCTCCTCGGCCGGGGTGTCGTTGAACCGCCTCGCCAGGGCGAGGATCACGAGCACGATCAGCACCTCGCCCGCGAACACCCACCGCCAGGAGGCGTACGTGGTGAACGCGCCGCCGATCACCGGCCCGAGCGCGCAGGCGATCGCGCCGGCTGCGGCGACGAGGCCGTACGCGCGCGGCCGTTCCGGGCGGCCGAAGTTCGTCGCGACGAGCGCGACGATCGCGGGCATGATCAGCACCGCGCCGATCCCCTCGAGAAACGACCAGCCGATGATCAGCACCGTCAGGTTCGGCGCCAGCGAGGTCGTGAGCGACCCGCACGCGTAGATCGCGCAGCCGATCGAGAACGCGCGCTTCCGGCCGATGATCTGGCCGACCTTGCCCCCCGTGATCATCAGCGACGCCATTACGAGCGTGTAGAGCGTGATCGCCGTCTGGATTCCGGTCACCGTCGTCCCGACGTCCTTGGCGACGGTCGCGATCGCCGTATTCATCACGGTCGTGTCGAGCGCCATCACGAACTGCCCGACCGCCAACGTCATCAGCACGATCCCCGCGCCGCTGAGGGCCTGCTCGCCAGCTTCGGGTACACCCTGCTCTCCGGCGGAAGATCCGGCCAGCTCACTCATGATGGCTGTCCTCCACTCGACGACTCGCCGGCACGCTCGACGGCCCGTCTTCTCTCGGCCTCGGCGCGGAGGTCGCCTCGGGAAGTTCCGCGAAGGGTTTCCAGCCGGCCTCTCGCCAGTTCACGCCCCCGCAGAGCGGGCAGCGATCGGGCGCGCTGCTCCGCACGGCGCCGTAGCCGCAGGCCACGCATTCGTAACTCCTGCGCGGGCGTACCGACGAGCCGAGACGATCCAGCGGATGACTCATACACCACCGGGCACTGCCGCCGCGGCGCGTGCCGTTTCCCACCACTCGAGGTCCGGAGAGAACGGCGCGGCCGCCCGGCCGGTCGCATCGGTGTCGAACCAGTAGACGAGTCCGGCGGCGGGGTCGGAGCGACGCCGCGCGTCGTCCCAGTCCTCGGTCGCGGTGGTGACGTAGAGCCGGTGGAGCCCGGGCCCGGCGAACGCGCAGGACGTGCTCTGGTCGGCCGGGACGCTCAGCGTCTCGCGCAGCACACCATCCGGGGTGTAGCGATGGACGCGACCCCCGCCGTAGACGGCCACCCAGAGGTCGCCGGCGGCATCGACCGTCAGGCCGTCGGGTGCTCCGACCTCCTCGGGCACCGTGACCAGGATCCGCCCCTCGGAGATGGTTCCACGGTCGCCGTCGAACGCGAACGCGTGGATCACACGCGGTCCGCTGTCGACCAGGTACATCGTGCTCGCGTTGGGGCTCCAGCCGAGGCCGTTGGGGATTGTCAGACCGGAGAGCACGCACTGTGTGGATCCGTCTCGATCGAGGCGATAGAGCGCGCCGCCTTCCTCGTGGTGGTCGTGGGCGAGCGTGCCGGCCCAGAACCGGCCCTGTGGGTCGCACGCGCCGTCGTTCATCCGGGTTCCCGCCTGAGCCACCTCGGCGAGCGGGGTCAGGGACCCGTCCGGGGCTAGGTGGACGAACCCCCGTCCGGCGGCGAGCACCCATCCGTCTTCGGCGTCCACAGGTGCGATCGCTCCGACAGTTCCGGGGATGCTGTAGCTGCGGACGGCGACGAGGCCGCCGTCCGCCGCGCACCGGTCCCGGTACACGCGCCCGGCGATGATGTCGACGCGCAGGAGCTCGTTCCGGCGGTCGTCCCACCGGGCCCCCTCGCCGAGCAGCGTCTGCTCGGCCGTGCACGCCATCGCCGCGCGACTCATACCGGCGTGAGCACCTTCTGCGAGGCGATCGCGTGCGCCAGCATCCCGCCGGAGACGACGCGTGCGTCGTAGCCGTGCTGGAGCAGGCAGCGTGTCGCGGTGTACGCGCGCTGGCCGGAGCGGCAGACGACGTGGATCGTGCGGTCGTGCGGGAGCTCGTCGATACGGGAGCGCAGCTCGCCCATCGGGATGTTCAGCGCGTCGGGCACCTCCTCCACGGCGAGCTCGAACGGCTCGCGGACGTCCAGGAGGAAGCCGCCGTTCACGGCGTCCCAGTGGCTCAACGGCATGTCGCCGCGCAGGACGCCGGCGGCGACCATCCCGGCGAAGTTGACCGGGTCCTTGGCGCTGCCGAAGGGCGGTGCGTAGCAGAGCTCGACCTGCTCGAGGTCGTAGACCGTCGCTCCCATCTGGATCGCGAGCGCGAGCTCGCTGATCCGCTTGTCGACGCCGTCCTCGCCCATCGCCTGCGCGCCGAGCACGCGGCCGTCGGAGCGGCGGAAGATGACCTTCATCGCCACCGGTCTGGCGCCGGGGTAGTAGCCGGCGTGGGAGTTCGGATAGATGTAGACCTTCTCGTAGTCGTCGTCGCCGAGCCGGTCGAGCGTCTTCTCGTTCACGCCGGTCCAGGCCACGGTTGCTCCGAACAGCCCGACTACCGCGGTGCCCTGCGTACCGCGGAAGCGCGAGTCGCGCCCAGCGATCACGTCGGCCGCGATGCGTGCCTGCCGGTTCGCCGGGCCGGCGAGCGCGACGAGGCTCCACTCTCCGGTGACGAAGTCGCGCACCTCGACTGCGTCGCCCGCGGCGAAGATGTCGGGGTCGCTCGTCCGCATCTGCTCGTCGACGCGGATTCCGCCGCGCTCCCCGATCTCGATTCCGGCCATGGTCGCGAGGGCGGTGTCGGGGCGCACGCCGAGCGCGAGGATGACGATGTCCGCCGGATACGACTCCCCCGATTGCGTCGAGACGACGAGCGATTGGTCGTCCGACTGCTCGAAGCCGGCGACGCCGTCGCCGAGGACGACCTGGACGCCGTGCAGCTCGAGGAAGTCCGAGACGGTCCGTGCGTACTCGGGATCGAGCGGGGCCAGGATTTGGTCGGCCAGCTCGAGCACGGTCACGTCGAAGCCGCGGTGGGTGAGGTTCTCCGCGGTCTCGAGGCCGATGAAGCCGCCGCCGACGACCACTGCCCGCATCTGCGGCCGGGCGATCTGGTAGCCGGAGTACTTGCCCATCCCGGCGAGGAAGCTCGTCCCTCGCTCGATCCACGTGCGAATCTCCCGCGCGTCGGGCACGGTCCGCACCTGGAAGATGCCCGGCAGGTCGATGCCCGGCAGCGGCGGGCGGATCGACGCGGCGCCGGGGGCGAGCACGAGCTTGTCGTACGACTCCGTCGTCACGGCGCCGGTTTCGACCTCGCGCAGCTGGACGGTCTTGTCCTTCGGCGAGACGGCGATCGCCTCGCAGCCGGTGCGGCAGTCGACGGCGAAGTGCTCGCGGAACAGCCTCTCGTTCGCGACCAGCAGGTCGCCCTCGTGCTCGATCACGCCTCCGATGTGGTACGGGAGGCCGCAGTTCGCGAACGAGACGTACGGGCCGCGCTCCACCATCAGGATCTCGGCCCGCTCGTCGAGCCGGCGCAGGCGCGCCGCACACGACGCGCCGCCGGCAACGCCGCCAACGATGATGACCTTCATGGTCGCCACCTCACATTCTTGAAAGGGTTGGTATCTCGCGCTCGACGATGACGGCGCGCTGGCTGGCACCCGAGCTCGAGTTGAAGCTCGAAAGTGCGGAGGCGGCCGCGTGAACGCCGCCGCTGATCATTGCGCTTCCCGGACCCGCTCGTGGACGATGATTCGTGCCGCGGCTTCGATCTCGGCCAGACACGAGCCGCTGCTCGGGAACGCCTCGGGCAGCGCCCGTCTCCACTCCGCGAAGTGTCGGAGGTCGTCGACGGCGTCCTCTCGCTCAGCCTTGGTCTCGTTGGGTGCCTCGGACACCTGACCTCCTGTAGGAGTGCGGTCCTGACACAAAGCTACGTCGGTGGTCGCTTGACTAGCGGTCGAGCGACGGGATTCACTCTGGTGAACGCGAACGCGCCGAGGGGGACGAGTCGGCCTGTTCGCTCGCCCCCCAGTCGCTCTGCGAACATATGCGGGCGAAATGGCGGAGACGGCGGCTTTCGGGGTACGGAATCGGGGTGCGCGTGGCGATTCAGCCGACGCAGAGCCTCTCGTTCCGCTCGTCGAGGCAAAGCTGGCGGTTCCGGGCATCCGCCGAGGCATTGTCGATCGCCGGCGGCTCGGACGCGCGCTCGACGCGGGTGGTGAGGCGGCGCTGACCCTCGTCTCCGCGCCCGCCGGGTACGGCAAGACCACCGCCGTGCGCGCGTGGTGCGCGAGCCTGGACAGTGCTCTGGCCTGGGTCACTCTCGACGCCGGCGATAACGATCCGACTCGATTGTGGACGTATGTCGCAACAGCCGTGGATCGAGTCCGTCAGGGCCTCGGTCGCGGTGCCCTGCAGCGGCTCCGCGTCGCGGGCAGCCCGATCCAGGCGGCGATCGACGAGCTCATGAACGCGCTTACGACTTTCCAGCAGCCGCTGGTCCTCGTGCTCGAGGAGCTCGAAACGGTGACCGACCACGAGTGCCTGGCATCGATCGACTATGCACTCGAGCACGCGCCGAGGAGCGCCCACGTCGTGCTCATCACGCGATCGGACCCGGCGATTCCGCTCGCGCGACGACGTGCGAGCGGAAACCTCACGGAGGTGCGGGCAAACGATCTCGCATTCAGCCTCGCCGAAGCGCGCGAACTCCTCGTCGAGCGCGGTGCGATCGAGCTCGGGGAGGAGGATATCGAAGCGCTTACGGAGCGCACCGAGGGCTGGCCGGCCGCGCTCGTTCTAGCCGGGCTCTGGCTTCGGAGCGTCGACGACCCAGCCGGAGCCGTGCGCGACTTCGGAACTGATCAGCGCTTCGTCGCCGAGTACCTGAGCAACGAGGTCTTCGCGTCGCTCGACGACGACCTCCTCTCGTTCGTGGCGGGGCTCGCGGTTCTGGGCCGGTTCACGTCCGAGCTCTGCGACGGCGTACTCCATCGATCCGACTCGGCGGTCGTGCTGGCCGAGCTCGAACGCTCGAACCTCTTCCTCCAGCGGCTCGAGCGAGGCGGCTGGTTCCGAATGCACTCGCTGTTCGCCGAGTTCGCGACGGCTCGCCTCGCCTCAAGCGAGCCTGGGGCGGCGGAGCGGATCCACCTGCGTGCGGCTGAATGGCTCAGATCGCGGGGGCGTCAGATCGAAGCAGTCGAGCATGCCGCTGCGGCGGGGGCCCACGAGCTCGTGGCACAGGTTCTCGTCGAGAACCACCTGTCCATGATCCGAACAGGCACGACGCGAACGTTCCTGCAATGGGTTGGCGTGCTGCCAGACGCCCAGATCCTCGCTCATCCGGAGCTCGGGGTCGCCGCGGCGACGGCCGCAACGCTGGACGGTCAGAGCACCCTCGAGCAACGGCGGTTTCTCCGGCTTGTCGATCGGGCGCAGGAAGCGCGACCAGACGGCGCGGGCCTCTACGTCGATGCCGGTGCGCGAATGGTGCGTGCGGTCACCCTCGACGACGGTGTCGCACAGGCGGTCATCCACGGCCGCCGTGCAGTCGAGCTCGCACAGGCAGGTGCCGACGAGCTCCTCACGGGTTCACTCGCGGGCTATTCCCGCGCCCTTTACTTCGCCGGTGACCTCGACCTCGCCTGGGCTACCGCCCTCCGCGTCCTCGAGCATCCCGATGCCAAACACCGCGTGCCAAGCATCGCGCACGCCCATTCGACCCTCGCGCTCGTTGCCGTCGAGCAAGGGCGACTCGGACGAGCTCGAAGCCACGCCGACAAGGCGAAGGCGGCCGTCGGTGGGATCGGCACCAGCAGGAGCTGGCTCGGGGCAATCGCCGCCGCGTCCCTCGGCGTCCTGCTGACGACCGAGGGCAAGCTCGCGGCCGCCGAGCGGGAGCTCAGCCACGCGGAGCACTTCTTCGAGGATGAGGTGGCAACGGTGCACCACACGTGGCTCCTCGTCCTTCTTGCCCGCGTGCGTGAGCGCCGCGGCCGTCTCGACGAGGCGGAGGCGACTCTGCGTTTCGCGTGGGAAGCACTCGCCGAGCTCGCAGATGGCGGGCGCATCTCGGCACTCGCCGACGAGGTCGCGGCAGAGCTCCGGGCGGCAACTGAAAGGGCACGTAGCGGCGAGCTGCTCGAAGCGCCAACGCGTGCGGAGCTCGCGGTGCTCGAGCTGTTGGATAGCGACCTGTCGACGCGGCAGATTGGCGAGAAGCTGTTCCTCTCGCCGCACACCATCCGGTCACATATGCGGGCACTCAACCGCAAGCTGGGCGTCAACAGCAGGGCGGAGGCTGTCGCACGCGCGAACACGCTCGGCTTAGTGGGGCAACGCGAATCAGCAGGGTGAAGGACGGGGCGGGTGTGGATGCAGCGGCTCACGGTGTGTCACGCTCGAGTGCGTGGCTGGTCGTGAATACCGGCTGGTGGTCGAAGGGGAGTTGAGCGACCAGATCGCGCTCGCTTTCGACGGCATGACCCTCACTCGCGAGGAGGGTGTGACGGTACTGACCGTCCGCGACCAGGCCGAGCTCCAGGGCTTCCTGCAGCGCGTGTCCGACCTCGGCCTCACGCTGCTCGAGGTGACCGCCGTCGCGAAGCCGTCCGCCGGGCGGCGCTAGCGATCACATGCCCGCAGCCGCCAGGTTCAAGAACGCCGACGACGTCCTATGACTCCATGGAGGGCGGCCGCCTTGACGACACCTAGAGCGTCTTCCACGGCATGCGGCCTCTCCCGGCAATCCGAAACGAGGAGTAATGGCCGAAGGAGTCGGCGAAGTCCTGACGTTCGCGGTCGGCGTGGCGATCAGCACCGTCCCGATCATCGCCGTGATCCTGATGCTGTTCTCGGCCCACGGGTGAACCGGCCGATGTTTCTCGCGGGCTGGGCCGTCGCCCTCCGGTGGTGAGCGGCGTCGCTATGTGCGAGATCGAGGCGACCGAGCGGGCACGTCGAGCCGCGCATGACCCGGACGGCGCTCGATCGGTGGGCCATGGGCACCACCACGACCGCCAGTCGTTCCCTGCAAGGCGGGGAAGGGAGGCATCCGCGCTCACCCGGGTGAACCGCGGTGCCCAGAGCCGACGACGCGGTGGGGCGTCGTAGGTTTCGGGCATGGCGCGAGTCGCGCCGTCAACCACGAAGGAGGTCGACGTGTTTCTCGCTGCCAATGGTGTCTGGCTCTGGACGGCCTTCGCTCTTCTCGTCTGGATCGCGATCGCGTTCTGGCCGGCGCGCGTCGCCGCTCGTAAGGGGCATAGCTTCTTCGGCTACTTCCTGTTCAGCCTCCTCTTCTTCCCGGCCGCGCTGATCGTCGCCTACATGGTGAGCGACCGGACGACGGCTGCTGTTGCCTGAGAGGAGACGACCCATGCCAATCAACGAGTACGACCCGAGTTCTGCGTTCCCCGGTGTGATCGGCAGGACTGCCGACGAATCGAGTCCGGCCTGGCCGGCGCCGGTTCGTGCAGCCGAGGGTGCTCCGAATGTCCTGATGATCGTGCTCGACGACACCGGCTTCGGTCACCTCGGCTGTTACGGCAGCCCGATCAACACTCCCCGCCTGGACCGGATCGCCGGGGACGGCTTGCGGTTCAACAACATGCACACCACGGCGCTCTGTTCGCCCTCCCGCTCGTGCATCGTCTCCGGCCGCAACCATCATTCCAACGGGATGGCCTGCATCACGGAGCTCGCCTCGGGCTATCCGGGATACGACGGTGTCATGCCGTTCGAGAACGGGCTGCTCTCGGAGATGCTGCTGGAGCATGGCTACAGCACGTTCATGGTCGGGAAGTGGCATCTGACGCCGAGCAATCAGGAGACCGCCGCTGGCCCGTACGACCGCTGGCCGCTGGGGCGGGGGTTCCAGCGCTTCTACGGGTTCCTGGGTGGCGACACGAGTCAGTGGTATCCGGAGCTGGTCTACGACAACCACCAGGTCGAGCCTGAGAAGAAGCCCGAGGAGGGCTACCACCTGAGCGAGGATCTGGTCGACAAGGCCGTCTCGTTCATCGCCGATAGCAAGCAGGCCGACCCGCAGAAGCCCTTCTATCTGCACCTGTGCTTCGGTGCGACGCATGCACCGCACCACGTGGGGAAGGAGTGGGCCGACAAGTACAAAGGGGTGTTCGACGACGGCTGGGACGCCTACCGGGAGAGGACGTTCGCGCGTCAGAAGGAGCTCGGGGTCGTGCCCCCCGGCACGGAGCTCTCACGCCACGACCCTGATGTCCCGGACTGGGACGCGCTGCCAGACCCGGCGAAGCGGCTGGGCGCGCGGATGATGGAGGTGTTCGCCGGCTTTCTCGAGCACACCGATCACCAGATCGGCCGGTTGCTGGACTTCCTGTCGGAGCTCGGTGAGCTCGACAACACGCTGATCATGGTCATTTCTGACAACGGCGCCTCCGCGGAGGGCGGCCCGGGGGGGACCACGAACGAGGCGCAGTTCTTCAACAACGCGCAGGAGCCGCTCGAGGAGAGCCTGGCGCACATCGACGAGATCGGCGGCCCGAAGCACTTCAACCACTACCCGTGGGGCTGGACGTGGGCCGGTAACACCCCGTTCCGCCGCTGGAAGCGCGAGACCTACCGCGGGGGCGTTTGCGACCCGTTCATCGTCTCCTGGCCGAAGGGGATCAAGAGCCGGGGCGACGTTCGGAGCCAGTACGCGCACATCGTCGACATGGTTCCGACCGTGCTCGACCTCCTCGGGCTGGAGCCCCCGGCCGCGATCCGGGGCGTCACGCAGTCCCCCGTGCAGGGTGTCAGCTTCGCGCACGCCCTCGACGACGGCGAGGCCGAGACGCGCCACCACACCCAGTACTTCGAGATGATGGGGCACCGGTCGATCTACCACGACGGCTGGCGGGCCGTCTGTCCCTGGCCGGGGCCGTCGTTCGCCGAGGCGGGGACGGGCTTCGGCAACCCGATCTCGGCGGACAAGCTGACCGAGCTCGACGCGACGGGGTGGGAGCTCTACCACGTGGCGGAGGACTTCGCGGAGACGAAGAACGTCGCTGGGGAGAACCGTGACCGGCTGATCGCGATGATCGCGACCTGGTACGTGGAGGCTGGCAAATACCAGGTTATGCCGATCGACGGCAGCGGCCTTGCGCGGATGGTGGCCGAGAAGCCGCTGATCGCACTCCCTCGCGACAGCTACACGTACAGGCCGCACACGCAGTCGGTCCCGAACTTCGCGGCGCCGAGGGTGCTCAACCGGCCGCACAGCATCACCGCGGACGTCGAGATCCCCGAGCAGGGCGCTGAGGGCGTGCTCCTTAGCCAGGGCACGTCCGCCGGCGGGTACTCCTTCTTCATCAAGGACAGCAAGCTGCGTTACGTCCACAACTACGTCGGCCGACAGCTCCTCGAAGTGGAGTCCGAGGACGTCCTCCCGGCCGGCAAGCACGAGCTCCGCTTCGAGTTCGAGCCCACGGGCGAGCCCGACCTCAGCCAGGGGAAGGGCGCACCCGGGAGGCTCCAGCTCTACATCGACGGCACCCTGGTGGGCAACGCGGAGGCGCCGATCACGACACCCTTCATGTTCAACCCCGGCGCGCTGACCTGTGGCGCCAACCCGGGATCTCCCGTGACCCCGGACTACGAGGGCCCGTTCGAATTCACCGGGACGCTCCACAGCGTCACCCTCGACGTCAGCGGCGAGCTGATCGAGGACCCTGAAGCAGAACTCCGCGCCCACCTCGCCCGGCAGTAGATGCCGAAGCGCCGGTGGCCACAACGAAAGGAAGAGTGATGACCAGCACCGCAGTCGAAACGAGCACACCGCTCGACGAGCTCGGCCCCGTCGACTATGTCGTCGTCGAGTTCCCGGCCGGCGCGAGCAACTTCACCGGCGAGATGGCGAAGGAGCTGCTCGCACTGGTCGACGCCGGCACGATCCGCGTCATTGACGTGCTGATCCTGCAGAAGGACGAGGACGGCTCCATCGAAGCGATGGAGCTCTCCGACGTCGAAGAGCTGGGCGAGCTGCAAGCAATCGAGGCCGAGCTGGCCGAGTTGCTCGCCGCCGACGACGTCGCCCATCTCGCCGCCTGCATGGAGCCGGGCAGCACCGCCGGCGTCCTGATCTACGAGAACCTCTGGGCGGCCCCGTTCGCCTCCGCGGCACGGCGCGCGGGCGGCCAGCTGATCGCCAACGGCCGCATCCCCATCCAGGCCATCATCGCCTCGATCGAGGCCGATGAAGCACTCGCAACCGAAGGAGTCTGACCATGCCACTCCGCCCAGGACGTGTGGGACGCGTCGGAGTCGTCGGCCACCCCGTGGCCAAGACGGCAGTCGTGGCCAAGGCCGTCTCGCCGGGGCCCTCGCCCGTGGCGAAGACCGCCGTCGTCGCGGCCGCTGTGACCCCCGGTCGCGGCCGGCGACGCATCTAACAGCGCATCCGCAGGCCGTCAGGAGGGAGGGGGCGGCGTTTCCTCTCCGCCCCCTCCGGACGGCGGGATCGCTCCAGGAAGCGTCGGGCGGAAAAACCCTCCCCGCTGGTTTCGGAGCTGTAAACGCTGTTCCGCGGCGTTTCGGGTCACACACGGCAATCAGAAGCTGTGCGGGCGCTGCCGGATTGGTCGGCCGGCGAGGCTGGCTAGGTGTGGCTGTCGGTTGCTGTCATGCCGAGTCACTCTGGGGAGGGAGGCGTCCGCCCTGCAAGCCGGTTCGTCCGTCCGTCGCGGTTCGTGTCCGCTCGCGCGTCGCCCTTGCCATGCAGAAGGTCGAGGGTTCGAGTCCCTTCATCCGCTTCTAAAACCCCCGTAAATCGGGGCTTTTCCTGTCCAGGCTGGCGGCCGGGCAGCCACGACGGGGTACTACGCGCGGCTCTTCACTGCGGGCAAGACCACCAGCGAGGCACGCCGCCGCATCAAGCGTGCGGTCGCCTGCCACTTCTACGATGCCCATGCCAGATCCCGACGCTCCCCTTGACAAAAGAAGCGTCGGGATCCTGACCGCTCGGTGCCGATACCGCAGTGAGGTCGGCTCTAGTAGCCGCCCCCGAAAGTCGAGCGCGGAACCTCCGCGAGCACCTGCTGCTGGTAGTAGACAGGGCCGCCGTCGTCCGCAGTCACGGACGACGGGTAGTGCGTCGACACGAAGAGCCCGTAGATGTTGCCGCTCGAGATCGCGAGCCCGAAGTAGTCGCCGATGAATCCGCGGCCGTTGGGGCAGGGGTCGCTGTGCCCGGCACAGGGGTACTGCGAGAGCCCGCCGATGTGCTGCCCCGGCTGCTCCGGATCCCATGTGAACTCCGACATCCGTACGTTGTCTCCGACCGGGACCGCGCCCGAGCCGGTGTCCTTGTAGGCCTGGAGGGACGTGTCGATGCAGAAGTTCGTGCGCCCCTGGTCGGAGGGCAGGATGCTGCTGTCAGACGGACAGGCCTCGCGGCGGTCGTAGAAGGCGACGGCCACTGCGCCGCCGGGCCCGGCGGCCACCGAGGGCTGGAACTGGTCGGTGTGCTCGCCCGCCGGATCGAGGTTGTCGTTTACGGTAACCGGCGCCGACCAGGTGGTACCGCCGTCGGTCGACTGAGTGAGCCTCACGTCCATCTGCGTGCCGTCCCAGTCCTCGTACGTCAGGTACAGATGGCCGGGGTAGGTCGGGCTGGCCGCGAAGCTCTCGACGATCCCGTCCCGGAAGCGTGTGTTCGGCAGACCTGCGGTCGGGATGAGCCCGGGCGTCGCAGCCGAGACGAACGGCCCGAAGCTCCGCCCGTCGTCCGTCGATCGCGCAACGAGGATCTGGGATGTCTTCCCACTCGGCGGAAACGAGACGACGGCCACATAAACGTCACCCGCCGCGTCGACCGACGGGTAGACGTAGGTCGCACCCGAGCTGATCTGCGACGGCGAAAGATTCACAGGCTTCGCAAACGTCTCGCCTCGGTCCCGCGAGACAGCCACACGAACCTTGATCGCGGAGCCGTTGAACACGGCCCAGGCCGCGTAGACATGGTCCTGGTTCGCCGTGCCAGCAATGTGGTTGACCGCGACCCACTGCTTGTCCTCGACGTGACCGAAGGCGAGGCTCGTCTGGTTGTTCGGAGGCTCGAGCGGCTTGCCCCCGTTCCCCTTCACCCAGGTCTTCCCGAAATCGTCCGAGTACGAGACGTCGATCTCCGCGTTGGGGTGCAGCCCCCCTTCCCAGAACGCATTGAAGGGAAGCGTGACCTGGTACACGCGACCCTTCGTGTCGAAGTCCACGTTGGGGTCGGTGTTGTCCGTCCAGCTCGGCGGCATCTCCTGGGTGCCGGTGGAGACGCAGTCGTAGCCCT
>CAVPZH010000006.1:0-5927 GCA_963710125.1 uncultured Actinomycetes bacterium
GCGACGTACGTCCGCTTTGTCGCCGTGACGCTCGTAGTCGACGCTCCCGAACGGAAGCCACACCGGTCGGGCGCCGAGGACTGCGCACGCGCGACGATCCTCGTCGCGCCGCCCACGGGCCGACTCTGCCTCGGTCTCGAAGCCGCCGCGACGATCCCAGCCGCCGGTGGCCGCGACCGAGTCCGGATCGCACGCGAGCACGGTGAGAAGCTCGACCGCCGCGCCCGCCCGGCTCCACGAGGCGATCGACGCTCCGAGCGAGAGCACGCCGTCGTCGAGGTGCGGCGAGACGACCACGATGCGGCGCACCGTCTTCGCCGGATAGGGCTCGCCCACGACGCCCTATGATCGCGGCCTTGACGGAGGTCGCCACCTGAACGCGCGCCGCTACGTCCCACAGTCCGTGCGGACGCGCCTACGGCCGCTCCGCGCCGCATACGTGGACCGGCGGCGACGCCGCCCGCCGAAGCTCGGCGACCTCCGGCGGACGACGCCGATCGATCCGAACTGGGGGTTCGAGCGAGGCACGCCGATCGACCGTGTCTACGTCGAGGAGTTCGTCGGCAGCCATGCGGCGGACATCCACGGCCGCGTTCTCGAGATCGCAGCGCCCGACTACACGACGCGCTTCGGGCACGACGTCGAACGGGTCGACATCCTGATGGCGAACGGAGGAAACCCGCAGGCGACGATCGTCGGCGACCTCGCCAACGCGCCGCAGATCCCGAGCGACACGTTCGACTGCGCGATCGTGACGCAGACCCTGCAATTCGTCTACGACGTCCGGGCCGCGATCGCGACCCTGTATCGGGTGCTCGCGCCGGGCGGCGTGTTGCTCGCGACGATGCCGGGCATCACGAAGATCTCGCCGCCCGAGGACGATGAGTACGGCGAGTGGTGGCACTTCACCGCGCGCTCGGCGCAGCGGCTCGCGGAGGAGGCGTTCGGTGCGGGAAACGTCGAGGGTCGCGCCTACGGCAACGTGCTGAGCGCGGCCGGCTTCCTCTACGGCCTCGCAGCCTCGGATCTCTCCCCGGACGAGCTCCGTGCCCGCGACCGCTTGTACGAGGTGATCGTCTGCATCCGGGGCGTGAAGCCGACCATGTAGCCCTGCTGCCGTCGCCTAGTGACCTGAGTCGTTGATCCGCTGGCAGTAGGCGGCGAGGCTGGCGAGGATCTCGTCGGCGCTCTTGTGCCAGACGAACGGTTTGGGGTTGTCGTTCCAGTTGGTGATCCAGGTGCGGATCGAGGCGACGAGGTCGCGGACCGAGCGGTGGGCGCTTCGTTTGATCCACTTCGTCGTCAGCTCGGCGAACCAGCGCTCGACGAGATTGAGCCAGGAGCTGTAGGTAGGCGTGAAGTGCAGCGTGAAGCGCGGGTGGCGGAGGAGCCAGCGCTGGATCGAGGGCGTCTTGTGGGTCGAGGAGTTGTCGAGCACGACGTGCACGTCGAGGTGGGCAGGCACGGAGGCATCGATCAGGTTGAGGAAGCGGCGGAACTCCTCGGCACGATGTCGCGGCGTCATCTCTGCCAGCACCTGCCCGGAGGCGACGTCGAGCGCGGCGTAGAGGTTGGTGGTGCCGTTGCGGACGTAGTCGTGGCTCTGCCGCGCAGGGACCCCGGGCATCAGCGGCAACACCGGCGCCGAGCGGTCGAGCGCCTGGATCTGCGACTTCTCGTCGACACAGAGCACGACCGCAGCCTCGGGCGGGTTGAGGTAGAGCCCGACGATGTCGCGCACCTTGTCGATGAACTGCGGATCCGGCGAGAGCTTGAACGTCTCCGTCTGGTGCGGCTTCAGCCCGAAGGCTCTCCAGATGCGGCTGACCGCAGACTGCGACATCCCCGTCGCTGCCGCCATCGAGCGCGTCGACCAATGCGTCGCATCCTTCGGCTGCTCCTCGAGCGTCTTCACGATCACCCGCTCCACCTGCTCGTCGCTGATCGAGCGCGGCTTGCCCGGCCGCGGCTCGTCGTGCAACCCGTCAAGCCTGCGCGCCGCGAACCGCACCCGCCACCTGCCGACCGTCGAGGCGTTACAGCCGAGCTCGTCGGCGATCTCGACGCTGGACTGGCCCTCCGCGGCCGCCAACACGACACGGCAGCGAAATGCGAGCGCCTGCGAGCTCTTCGGACGCCGCGCCCACCGCTCCAGAACCTCCCGCTCCTCGCCGCTGAGCACGACCGCTGTCCGCTGAGCCATAACCGCCTCCATCCTCGTCGCTGACAAGGACGGACTTCGCGACTTCACAACGGGTCCCTGCGAACAAGCGACTCAGGTCACTAGGGCGAGCCAGCAGGATCGCCGAGGACCCGCCTCGCCGTCCGCTGGAGTTTTCGGTACGCGCGCCGCGGGAGTCGCTGCTCCACGGTCTGGAGCCGGCGCTCTAGCTCGTCCAGCCGCCGTTGCAGCCGCACGACGTCGGCCTCGCCGAGCACCGCCGCCTCGACGGCGTACTCCGCGTCCTCGACGAGCGTCGGGAGCGGGAAGCGAAGGTCCGGCGCGCTCGCCCCCGGCAGGTAGCCGCCGCTCGCCGGATCGCGCAGCTCGAGCAGCGCGTCCCGCAGTCGCGTGTCGACGACGAGCCTGCCCTCCGCGACGCCGCGCTCGACCTCCTGGTCGGAGACGACCAGTGCGTCGTAGTACTCGGCGATCCGACCGCCGCGGAGCGCGGCGTACATGTCCGCGTGGTACGCGGTCGGCGGTCTCGCGATGTGCTTCTCGAAGGCCTCGCCCTGAAGCACCGCCTTGTGCGCGGTCTGGGCCTCCGAGCGGAGCGGAAAGTGGAAGCACTCGATCGGATACCACCCCCGGAGCGGGGCGAACGGGCTGTCCACCAGCGCGTGGTTGCCGCGGGTCACCTGGATCTCGGGGTGACCCCGGTGGACGACCTTCCGGATCGGCTTGTACAGCGATGCCGGATCGTTGATCGGTGCGAGCGCCGAGAAGCGCACGGTCATCCGCTCGGCGAACTGCTCCTCGCCCGGCCTCGGGCAGAACACGCGGAGGAACGCGCCGACCGTCCCGTACCGAGGCGGCACCGCCTCGAGCACCTCGGACAGCGACGCGCCGCGCGGCCACCAGAACTCGTCGGCGTCGGAGTTGATCACCCAGTCCGCGCCGAATTGCGTGGCGGCGAGCCGGGCCATGCGCGTCACCCACTCGTTCTGGCGCAGGTCCTCGCCCGGCTCGCGGATCAGGTGGACATGTCCGGAGCGCGCGTACTCCTCCAGCACCTCCGTCGTTCCGTCCTGCGAGCGGTTGTCGGTCGCGATCACGACGTCGGCACCGGCGTTCAGGTGAAACGCGAGCCACGAGTCGACGATGTCGATCTCGTCCCGCGCGAGGAGCGTCATGACCAGCGTCACGGCTGCGCCAGTCTACGAGCTACCCCGAGCGGCCCTCGCTCGAGCGCGGCGAGTCGGCCCTCGAGCGCCTGGACGCGCTGCTCGGCGCGGACGATCCCGTCGATCTCGACCAGAACCGACGCCTCGGCCGCGTATGCCGCGTCGTCGGCTGCGCTCGGACGCGGAAAGACGAGCCGCCGTCCGGCGCCCGGAAGCACGAACGCCCCGTCGTCGTCGCGGAGCGCGCGCAACGCGTCGCGCAGGCGCGTGTCGACCGCGAGCGTGCCGTTCGCGAGACCCCGAGCGAGCGCCTCGTCGTCGACCGCGAAGGAGTCGTAGAACGCCCCCAGGCGGCCGTCGCGCGACGCCTCGTCGAGGAGAACCTGGTGCAGGGTCGGCTCGTAGTCGCGGTTGCGAAGCCAGCCGCCTCGCGCCTTGTGCGCGAGCTGCGCGACCGAGCGGAACGAGAAGTGCAGGACCTCGAGCGGGTGCCAGGCGCGGAGCGGCTCGAGCCCCGGCGCTTCGGCGTTGTGGTTCCCCGCCTCGATCTCGACGTCGGCGCTCGCCCGGTGGGCGACCTTCTGGTGTGCGTGGAAGATCGTCTCCTTGTCGCCCGGGTGGGCCGGGGTAGCGAGACGGAGGGTCATGCGCTCGGCGAAGAAGGCGCCGTCGTCGGGACGGGGCAGGAAGTGGCGCCAGCAGCCGCGGACGATCCCGAACCGCTCGGGTACGGTCGAGAGAACGTCCTTCAGGGAGCCGCCGCGGGGCCACCAGAACTCGTCCGCGTCGGCGTGGAGCACCCAGTCGGCGTCGTGCTCGGTGGCGGCGAGGCGCGCCATCCGCGTCACCCACTCGTCCTGGCGCATGTCGTCGCCCGGTTCCCGCAGGAGGCGTAGGTGACCGGCGCGCTCGTAGCGCTCGAGGATCGCGCACGTCCCGTCGCTCGAGGCGTTGTCCATCGCGATGACGTGGTCGACGCCGGCGTGGAGGTGGTAGGCGACCTGCGCATCCACGACGTCGGCCTCGTCGCGGGCGAGCAGTGTCATCACGACCTTCACGACCGGACGCTCGCGAGGACGTCGGCCGCCGCGTCGACGACGCGCTCGGCCGCGTGCCCGTCGACCACCCCGACGACCTGCTCGACCACCCTCCGGCGCTCCGCGGCGAGCTCGTCCGGGCGCTCCAGGGCGCTGCTCGACGCCGGAGACGACGTCCTCGAAGCGCTCGGCGCGGTAGAAAGCCCCGGACGCGGCTAGCTCCTGGTAGTGCTCCCCGACGACGTTCTTCGCCGCCCACGACTCGCCCGGCGGCGCACCCTCGTCGTAGAGCACGCACACGGCCGGCCGGTCGCCGACGAGCGCGTCGAGCAGGATCGTGCCGGCGTTGCAGACGACGACGTCGGCGTACTGGAGAACGATCGCGAGGTCCTCGAGGTCGGTGTAGCTGGCCTCCTGGACGGCGACGCCCTCGCGACCGTCCGCCGCGGCGAATCGCTCCCGCCATTCGGCGTCCCTCGGGTGGGGCCGGAACAGCAGCTGGAAGCGCGCGGCTCCGCCCTGCTCCTGCCACCAGGCGACGATCCGCTCGACGAAGCGCCCCTCGTAGGGCGTATTGCTCGGCGTGTTCCCGGCGACGAGCACGAGCGGGCGACGAGGGTCGAGCCCGTACCCGCGCAGGAGCTCCTCGTAGTCCGCGCGGGGCCTCTGGCGGTCGAAGAGGTCGGTCTGGGGCCACCCGGTGACTCGAACGCGCTCGGGCGCGATCCCGTGGTAGCGACGCAGGTCTTCCTCCATCACGCGGTTCTGGACGACGTAGAGGTCGCAGTACGGGGTGATGACGCCCTTCCCGACCGTGTGGTCCCAGCTCGCGACGTGCGCGACGACGGGCAACTGCAGGCGGCGCGCTGCCGTAAGAAAGGGCACGGCGCTCGCGGGCTGGACGTTCGACAGCACGAGGCCCGAGCACTCGTGGCGCATCGTCTCGAGCAGCTGCGCCGGAACATGGCGCCGCGCGCTGAAGAACCACCGCTCCATCGCGCGTTCGACCGGAGCCCAGTGGGGAAGCGGGCCGTCGCGATCGGTGTCGAGCATCCAGTTTGGGTGCCCTGGCTGCATCCGCTCCCCGTGGAACCCGTGCCGGTAGTTCAGCCGGATCGCGAGCGGGTAGTACCCGAGGTGACGGTCGAGCCATGCGTCGAGGCGTCGGATGGCCCGATCGGGAAGCCCGTCCGGAGCGGCGAGGTCCTCTCCGTGCAGCACCGCGATGCCCTGCAGACGGCTTGTCCATTCGGCCGCGGCCTCCTGTGGCACGAGCAACACCGCAGCGAGCCTTCCGTCGAGACGCTCGTGGAGGCCTCGCAGGATCCCCGTGTCGACGAAGATCCGGATGGAGAGCAGATCGGGGAGGACGACCCAGGGGCGCTTCGCAGTCATCGAGCGGCGGTCGAGCCGGCTCTGGCGGCTCGGCGGCCGGCGTGCGCGGCGATCCGCTCCGCGAGCGACGCGCCGTCGAGCGCGTGGAAGCGGAGCGCCTCGGCGGGCGTCCCGCACGCCGGCCAGCCCTCGACGCCGAAGACAGTG
>CAVPZH010000007.1:0-5718 GCA_963710125.1 uncultured Actinomycetes bacterium
TCTCGCGCAGCGTCCCGTACGCGGCGTGGTACTCACCGAGCCGGTACTTCTTCGAGAGCCCTTCGACGTCGATCGCGATCGACATCAGATCGTGTCCGCGAAACGCGGCTCCGACGAGCGGAAGACAGCGAGCCCGACGACGAAGAGCACGAGGGCGACGGAGACGCCGACGGCGACCTGGCCCATGTTGGGCTGGGCGGCGTCGAGCACCGCCCAGCGCCAGCCGGCGATCACGGAGGTCATCGGATTGAACGAGAGGATCCACTGCCACTTCACGGGGATCTGGTCGACGGCGAACATCACGCCCGAGAGGAGCGGCAGGACCTGGAGGAACACGGGGATCATGTAGCGGACGTCCCGGTAGCGGACGTTGACGGCGGCGAGCAGCAGGCTGATGCCGAGCACCGTCACGACCGCGAGCAGGATGAACAGCGGCGCCGTGACGGTCTCCCAGCCGGACGGCCACGTGTCGTACTTCCAGATGAGGAAGAGAAGCACCGGCAGGCCAACGACGAAGTCGACGAGCGGCACGCATACGCCGCCGAGCGGGAGCAGAGTCCGGGGGAAGTACACCTTCGTGACGAGCGGGAGGTTCGACAGCAGGCTCAGGCTCGCCAGGCTGAGAGCCGACGCGAAGTACTGCATCGGCAGCACACCGGCGACGACGAGGCTCGGATACGGCGTCGTGCCCGCCGGGAAGTTCGCGAACTTCCCGAAGACGATCACGTAGACCAGGGCCGTGAACGCCGGAACGAGGATCGCCCACGCGACGCCGAGGAACGTCTGCTTGTAGCGCACGGAGACGTCGCGCCAGACGAGCGTCCAGAGGAGCTCGCGGTAGTGCCAGAGCTCGGCGATGTCGAGGCGCGGGATCCGGCTCGCGGGCCGGATGACCGTCACGCGCGACGCATCGACCTCGGCCGCGCCGTTTGGGACCGCCGAGGGCCGGGGGTCCGTCCCGGCGTCCGCGGCTCCCGACGTCGTTCGCTCCTCTTCGAGCGTCGTGTCGGTTCGAACCACCCCGGGATGGTAGTGGACGCGTCCGCAGGTGCAGTTGAGTGCCTGCCGGCCCTCAGGCGCTTCGCTATCCCGGCGTCCTCAGTCGCCTCGATACCGTCTGGTATCGGGGCTCCTCGCGTCCTAGGGCTGCTCGGCCTGATGGCCGCCGGTCACGAGCGAACCGACGGAAGCGTCCACCGGCGGCGTCGCGACGGCCCGCGCCGCCGCACGCTGCGGCTCAGGGACCCTGCAGCAGCACCCCCGGCTGCTCGTCGGTGAGCGCGAGCCCGGTCAGCGTCGACATCGGGACGAACGTCGGCCGGTCTGCCCGGTAGAGGACGAGGGTGTACGTCGGCTTCCGCTCGACACGGACGACGCGGAAGCCCTTCACGGGCCGGGGGGTGCCCACGCCCGGCGGCGCCACGTGACCCGCGGAGTACCCACCCTCGGTGGCCAGCCCGACCGCGGCGATCTCGGCGACCGTCGCTCCGTCCTGCGCCGGCTCCCGGAGGTCGGGGAGGTACGGGCGCCAGAGCGTCCGGCTCATGTACGGGGTCACGACGATCGCGCGGGCGCGGTCCGCCGTCGCGAGCGGCTTCGCTGCACCGCGCCAGTCGGTTCGTCCGTAGCTCGTGTCGAGCGCCGGGGCGAGCGCGATCCCCGCCGAGAGCACGCACAGGACGGTCGCGGCGGCGAGACCCAGCCGGCCCGTCGCGAACCCGGCGCCCAGGCACACCGCGGCGGGCACGACCGCGACGATCGTGTTCCTCGCGATGAGGTAGTCCTCCCCCGCGACCGCGAGCACGACCGGGATCAGGATCACGGCGGCGGCGAGCGAGCCCGCGACCAGTGCGCCGCGTCGCTCTGCTGGTGCGACGCGCACGAGGAGGGCTACGCCCACGAGCAGGAGCAGCGCGGCGAGCGCGCTGCCGAATGCCTCGGCCGGGAAGCTGTAGCCCACGACGAGGTTCTTGGGGATCCCGGCGATCCGCGCGACGAGGGACGATCCGGTCACCGCCTCGCCGTTGTCGCGCTGCTCGAGGAGGAGCGGCACGTGAATGACGAGCGTCGCCACCGGGATGAGCGACGCGAGGACGACGGGCCGGCGTGCGCGGACGCGAACGAGCAGCCATGCCAGTTCCGCGCCGACGAGGAACAGCGCGTAGTAGTGCGTCGCGATCGCCAGGGCAGAGAGGACCCCCCAGGCCACGAGCGACTCCCACGACCCGCGGAGCGCGTGCCCGAAGGCGAGTACGGACGCCGCGCCGAGCAGCGCGAGGAGGGCGTAGGACCGCGCCTCCTGCGAGTACCAGACGAGGAACGGGTTCACGGCGACAAGCGCCGCCGCGACGACGCCTGTACGCCGCGAGACCATGACCGCTCCCGCGCCATAGGCGACGGGAATCGTGGCGGTGCCGGCGAGCGCCGAGAGTGTGCGGATCCCCACCTCCCCGAGTCCGAAAACCGACCCCCAGGCCCAGGCAACCACGTAATAGACGAACGGCGTCGCCTCGCTGCGCGGCACCTCCCGCAGCACGTCTCCGAGCCCGTGGTCGAGGAGCGAGACGGTGACGAGCTCGTCAAGCCAGAAGCTCTGCCGGTCGAGCGTCGGGAACCGAAGCGCCGCGCCCAGCACGGTCAGGCCGACGATTACGAGAAGACCGGATCGGGAGCGCATCACACGGAGGGACTTTGTGTTGAATCAACACAAGCCCTCGACCGTGACGCCCCGCGTTTTCCGGCCAGTGCCCCGAGCGCGGTCACGATGAACAACGGGTAGAGCGGAAGCGAGAACTCGGGCGCGAGGCCCTGCGACGCAGCGTGGATCAGGAGGACGGCGACCGCCGCCGACCACAGGACGACGATCGCCCGCCAGCCCCGAGGTCGTCGCCACAGGAGCGCGACGACGCCCACGGCGATCCAGAGCGGCGGGCGCGGGAACCGCGGCGTGATCCGGTTCAGAACCTCCGTGACCCACGTCTGCCCGGTGCGGGACGGAAGCTCCGCGTCCCACTTCCGGATCTGCGAGACGACCTCGCGGTACCGCTGTTGGACCGCGGGGTCGGACCAGACGAGCGAGGGATCCTTCACCGTGCACGAGTCGATGTAGTCCGACGCGCACCAGACGAAGCCGTAGGGCACGCCTTCGAGCAGCACCGTCGCCTGCGGGTTCGGGAGCACGACGCCGTTGCTCACGTACGTCGGCGCCGGCGGCTCCGGTGCGGTCTGCGCCCGCGGTGCGACCGCTTCCCGGATCGGCCGCTGCATCAGGAAGTCCCAGAACAGGCCCGCGACGCCGCGCGCGTACGTTCCCGGGTGCCTGCGGATCGCCTCGACGGCGGAGTCGAAGAGCACGCTGTAGTTGCTGTCGCGTCCGAGCACGGTGTCCGAGAGGGCGATGAGCCGGACAGTCTCGTAGTTCGACCCGTTCGCGAGGTATGCGTCGAGCGGGACATGCAGGCTCTTGTACGGCTCGCGCGTCAGGACGTCGCTCTCGACGAGCCGCGCGAGGCGCCGCGACGCAGGGCCGTTCTCCGGCGAGATCGTGTTGTCGGCGAGCCACACCCGCAGGAACGGCACCCAGGCACGCCCGCCGCGGGTAACGGTGAAGTCGTCGTAGCGGATCGCGTTGTGGGCCGCCCAGCCGGCCAGAGGCAGCACCGCCGCCGCGAGGCACACCGCGACCCAGGTGAGGCGGCGGCGCCAGGGCGCGATCGCGAGCAGCGGGGCGACGATCGCCGGGAGCAGCACCTGGTTCGCGGGCCGGATCAACACGAGCGCCGCGATCCCCAGACCGAGGACGACGAACCCCGCCGTGGTCGGCCGCTTCAGGGTCCGGGCGACGACGAGCGCCCACAACGCGAGCCCCGTCGCGAAGACGGCGTCGCTCGAGGCCTGGTGGTAGAGGGTCGCCCAGGCGGGATACACGAGAAGCAGCAGCGCGGAGGCGAGCGCAGGGATCCGCCCGAAGGTGAGCGCAGTAGCGCTCCACGCCAGCACCGAGACCGCGAAGAGCAGCCCGAACACGATCTCGAGCAGGACACTGCCGCCGAGGGCCATCGGCAGGCCGACCACGAGCGGCGTCAGCGGCGCCCGGAAGAGCTGCACCTGGGAGAGCGGAGGCTTCGAGTCGAAGAACTGCAGGTAGTAGGCGAGGTAGTCCCAGGTGTCCCGCCCCTTCGCCATCGGCCAGCCCAGCGCCTGGAACCAGAAGACGAGCAGCGCAACTGCGAAGACAACAAAAGCGGCCCGCCTGGTCGGAACGAACTCCAGGAGCCGCCCCATACGCTCGCTCACGAGCGCAGGCTTCCGACCAGGCGGCGGACGCGCGTCGCGGGGCTCTGCTCGAGCCGGCCGAGCCGCGTCTCCAACTCGTCGATCCGTGCGCCGAAGGAGGCGCCGAGATCGGACTCACCGAGCGACGCGTACTCCCCTGCGAACAGCGCTGCCTCCTCGACCGCCGAGCGCGTTCCGGCCCCATCGCGGGCGGGCGCCTCGTCGGTCGCGCCGAAGCCCAGCGAGCGAAGCGCGTCCCGCAGGCGGGTGTCGATCGCGTACGTTCCGTCCATCCGTCCCGTATCCAGCGCCTCGTCGTCGACGACGAGCGGCGCGTAAAACGCATCGAGCCGACCGACGCGGTACGCCTCGTAGGCCTCGGCCATGTGCCCCGGGATCCCCTTCTCGGCGTTGCGCTCCAGTGCGACGAATTGGGTCACGTACTTGCGCCGGCACTGCTCGTACGACCGCACGGGGAAGTGGAGGATCTCGATCGGGTACCACCCGCGTAACGCAACGAGGTCGTCGGCAAGCGCCTCGTGGTTGCCGCGCCCGATGCGAACGTCCGCCCGCCCGCGATGCGCGGACTTGAAGTGAGTGCTGAGCGGGTGCGGGTGGAAGCTCGGCGTGCAGAGCCGCGCCGTCATGCGCTCCGCGAAGAACCGGTCGTCGTCGGGCCGGGGCACGAAGTTCCGCCAGGCTCCGCGGACGGCGCCGAAGCGGGCGGGGACCGCAGCGAGCAACTCCTTCAGCGTCGCGCCTCGGGCGAACCAGAACTCGTCGGCATCGGCGTTCAGGATCCAGTCGGCCCCGAAGTCCGTCGCGGCGAGCCGCGCCATCCGCGTCACCCACTCGCTCTGGCGCAGGTCGTCGCCCGGCTCGCTGATCAGGTGGAGCACGCCGTCCCGCGCGTAGCGCTCGAGGATCTCGGTGGTCGCGTCCTCCGAGCGGTTGTCCGTCGCGACGACGAAGTCGACGCCAGCGCCGAGGTGGTAGGCGAGCTGCGCGTCCACGATGTCGGCCTCGTCGCGGACGAGGAGGGTCATGACGAGCTTCATGCCGCAGGGGAGGTTAGTCCCCGGCCCAGGCGATCCACTCGGGAGCGAACGCCGACCGAAGCGGGCCGCGACTCGGGCTCCGGCGCATCCCGAGAAGCGGAAGCTGCGAGCGGTAGCACCGGATCGCGCGCCACTTCGCGACCCGATCGCGCGACCCCGTGGGGACCGGCGCGAGTGTCCGCCGGCCGAACGCGTCGGCGACCCAATCCGGCAGGACCGGGTCGGCGCCGGCACGCCGGGTGTACGGCTGCTCGGCGTAGAACGCGGTTCGGCGACCGTCCAACACCGCCGCGAGCGTCCGCGCGAGCCAGTCGTGGTCGGGATGGCTGAGGGGGAAGCCGGGGAGGAGCACGGCGCTCGCACCGTCGACGGCAGCCGCGACCGC
>CAVPZH010000008.1:0-60595 GCA_963710125.1 uncultured Actinomycetes bacterium
CTTGGGCAGCACGTCGGCGAGCGTTCCCTCGATCGCTGTAACCTTGGCGTGGCGCTTGACCTCGGGTGCCAGTGCGAGGTCGACCAGGGTCGCGGAACGGGCGCGATCTAGTTGCGTCCGGGCGAACGTGGCCGCGAACCCGCAGCCAAAGTCGGCGAAGCGTGCGTCTGTGAAGTCCGCGCTCTTCCGCACCGCCACGCCACTCAGCCAGACGCCGAACCGGTCCACGGCGGTCGGAGCCCGCCCCTGGCCGTACGAGGCGTCGCGGGGTTCCGCCGCTCAGCGCTCGACGGCGCTGCCATGGGCATCCGAGTCGATCGTGCGGGACGGGCCAGCAGCGTTCGTGGTGGCCACGACTGTCGCGTGGAGCAGGAGTGTGAAGACGAAGAGCTGGGCGCCGGAGATGGCCGCGGCCAGACCGGTGACGGCGAGGTGGTTCTGAACGGCGTCGCCCGATCGAGCGCGAGGTCGTTCGAGAGGTAGGTGTACGACGAGCGGGATCCCAGCGCGACGCCGACCGCGACGCCCCAAATGAGATCAGCACCGTGCGCGTGTAGGGAAGATGCGGCGCCATCGACGGCGTGCCGACCCGTGTAGTCGAACAGCACCTGCGCGATGCAGCCGAAGAGAGAAGTCTGCAACCGATCGCGACTGCGACGCCGAGGAACTGCCAGTTCAGCGACAACTCGAGCGGCCCGAGGTCGACGTCACCGAACGTCACGGCAGGGTCAGGAGCAGTCCGAGGACGGCGAACACGATCCCGGCTTGACCAGGAAGAAGTCCGAGCCGTAGATGAACATCGCCCGGAGGTTGATCCACGCCGCCTTGAAGGGCGAGAACCAACCGGCACGCTTGTGGTGGCTCACGCGACCTTCGCGGTCCTTGAGGAACGTGACCGGCACCTCGGCCGTGCGCAAGCTCCATGTGCACCGACTTCAGACCATCTCCGACGCGTACTCCCAGGACTGCGAACGCAGGTTCATGCGTTCGAGCGCGTCGCGCGTGATGCCCCGCATGCCGCAGTGGATGTCGCTGAGAACGAGCTCGAGTAGAGCCGGTTCAGGATCCATGTGGTGAAGGGGGTCCCGAAGTAGCGATGCAAGCAGGGCATCGCGCCCGCTCGATCGATCCCTTCCAGCGCGAGCCCATGACGTACTCGTAACCCTCGCGGAAGCTTCTCGACGAACGGCGCCAGCTCGCGGAAGTCGTACGTGCAGTCCGCGTCTCCCATGAGCGATCCACTTGCCCCGGACATAGGGCAGGGCGTCGATGTAGGCGCGGCCGAGACCCCGCCTCGGAGCTTCAGCACCCGCGCTCCGCCGGCGAGCGCGACTCGGCGGTGTCGTCGTCGGAGCTGTCGACGATCAGGATCTCGCCGACGACGCCGGCGGCGGCAAGACCCTCCTTGCACCAGTCGACGAAGTCGCCGACGGTCAGCTCCTCGTTAAGCGCCGGGATGACGATCGAGAGCTCGGGATCGCTCACGTCGGCAGCGGGGAGCAGCAGCTCGACGGCCGAATCCCCCGCCATGTCCAGCGCGTGTCGCTGGCGGGCCGTCGCGGATTGGCCAACGGTCATCCGGCGTCACGTTAGCGACCGCTGGGGACGGGTCGCGTCGCGATCGTCTAGGGTCCGAGTCCGTGCTGATCACGCGGACGCCGCTGCGCATCAGCCTCGGTGGCGGCGGAACTGACCTGCCGACCTACTACCAGCGGCGCGGCGGGTTCTTCATCTCGGCGGCGATCGAGCAAATACATGTTCATCGCGATCAATCGCACGTTCACCGACGACTACCTGATCAAGTACGCCGAGCTCGAACGCTGTTCTACAAGGTCGAGGAGATCGACCATCGGATCGTCCGAACTGTGCTCACCGAGCACCAGCTCGGTCCCGGCGCTCGAGATCGTCTCGACGGCCGACATCCCGGCCGGCGCCGGCCTCGGGCTCCTCGGGTGCGTTCACGGTCGGGCTCCTGCAAGCGCCGTCTACGCGTTGCAGCGCGAGCACGTCACGCCGGGCCGGCTCGCCGAGGAGGCGGCGCGAATCGAGATCGACGTGCTCGGCGAGCCGGTCGGAAAGCAGGATCAGTACATCGCGGCGTTCGGCGGCCTGACGTGCTTCGAGATCGACCGCGACGGGCGGGTCGCAGGTCAGCCCGCTAGGAGTCTCCAACGACACCACTCCACGACCTCGAGGAGCGGCTGCTGCTGTTCTTCACCGGGTACTCGCGGGCGGCCGGCGAGATCCTCGCCGATCAGCGTCAGCGAACTCGGAGGCCGATGACTCGGAGATGCTCGACAACCTCGATCGCACCAAGGAGCTCGGACTCGCATCCGGCAAGCGCTCGAGGGCGACGAGCCGCATCAGTTCGGCGAGCTGATGCACGAGCACTGGCTGGCCAAGCGCGAGCGCTCGCAGGGCGATCTCCGAACGAGGAGATCGACCGCTGGTACGAGGTCGGGGTCGCCAACGGCGCCGTCGGGGGCAAGCTGGTCGGCGCAGGACGCGGCGGCTTTCTGATGTTCTACGCCTCCGACCCGCCGAAGCTGCGCTCGGCGATGGCACGTGAAAGGCTCGCGGAGGTGCGCTTCGGGTTCGATCACGACGGATCCAGCGTCGTCGTCCGTGCGTGACGTGGACCCGCCGCAGGTCGTGGTTCTCGCTGGCGGCCTCGGGACCCGAGTGCGCCACATCGCGGGCGACCTGCCGAAGGCGTTGATCAGCATCTGCGGGGAACCCTTCGTCTACCACCAGTTGCGATTGCTCCAGCGCCAAGGGGTCCACGAGGTCCTGTTCCTGACGGGGTACAGGGCAGCGCCGATCGAGGCGGCCGTCGGCACCGGCGACGCGTTCGGCCTCTCGGTGTCATATGTCTACGAGGGTGACGAGCCGCAGCGGAACCGCCGCAGCGCTGCTCCTTGCCCTCGACTCCGGCGCCCTGCGGGAGTCGTTCGCCGTGCTGTACGGCGACTCGTACCTCCCGATCGACTTCGCCCCCGTCTGGGCGGCGTTCGCGGGCGCGAAGCAACCCGCGCTCATGACGTTGTTCCGAAACGAGGACCGGTGGGGTTCGAGCAACGCGGTCCTCGAGCGGGGCATCGTGACCCTCTACGACAAGCGGCCGGAGGCGCGCGACCCGAGGATGCGGTGGATCGACTACGGGATCAGCGTGCTCGCTCGTCGCGTCGTGGAGACGATTGCACCGACTGCAGTCGCCGACCTCGCTGACGTCTACCGCGAGTTGAGCTCCCGCGGGGAGCTAGCCGGTTTCGAGGTGACATCGCGCTTCTACGAGATCGGTTCGATGGAGGGCATCGCCGATCTCGAGAAGTACCTGGAGCGAATCCCGAGAGTACGATGCGGGCCGTGAGCGACCCGTTGTTCGATCTCGCCGGGCGCGTCGCCGTCGTCACCGGCGGGATGGGGCAGCTCGGGTCGGAGGTCGCGGTCGCGCTCGCGGGCCGCGAGATGCGCGTTGCGATCCTCGACCTCGTGACGGAGCCCCGTCCCTCGGCCGCGGCCCTCCGCACGGGCCTCGAGGAGGGCGCGATCCGCGTCCACCGGTGCGACGTGACCGATCGCGGGCAGGTCGAGGCGGCGCTCGCGCTCGTCGAGGCCGACTGGGGCGTCCCGCACCTGCTCGTCAACGCCGCCGCGATCGACGCGCCGCCCGACGCGCCCGCGTCCGAGGTGGGCCCGTTCGAGGACGTGCCGCTCGACGCGCTCGAGCGAGTGGTGCACGTCAACGTCGTCGGCGTCGTGGTGCCCTGTCAGGTGATCGGCGGTGCGATGGCGCGCGAGGGCCGCGGCTCGATCGTCGTGGTCGGCTCCGTGTACGGCCTGCTCTCCCCCGACCAGGGCCTCTACGACTTCCGGCGCACCGGCGGCGAGTCGTTCTTCAAGCCCGTCGCCTACTCGCTCTCCAAGTCGGCGCTCCTCAACCTCACCCGCTACCTCGCGACGTACTGGGGTCGGAGCGGCGTCCGCGTGAACACGCTGACGCCGCACGGGATCGAGAACGGCCAGCCCGCGCCGTTCGTCGAGGCCTTCGCGGCACGCTCGCCGCTCGGGCGGCTGATGGACGTCTCGGAGGCGGTCGGCGCGGTGGTGTTCCTCGCCTCCGACGCGTCGTCGTACGTCACCGGCGCGAACCTGGTCGTCGACGGCGGCTGGTCGGCCTGGTGATCCCCGACGCGGTGCCGAACCTCGTCGCCGGCGAGGACCGGCCGGCCGCCGACGGGAGGTGGCTCGAGAAGACGAGGCCGGCGGACGGCGCGGCCCTCTGCCGGCTCGCGCGCTCCGCCGCCGCCGACGCACACGCCGCCGTCGCGGCCGCGTGCCGGGCACAGCCCGGCTGGGCGGCGCGGACGCCCGTCGAGCGCGGCGACATGGTGCGGGTGATCACCGAGCTCCTGCGCGAGCGGCGCGAGGAGGCCAGCGAGCTCGTCGCCGCCGAGACCGGCAAGCCGCTGGCGCTCGCCCGCGGGGAGACGGGGGCCGCCATCGAGATGGGCTTCTTCATGGCCGGCGAGGGGCGCCGCTCGTACGGGCGCACCACGACCGCGTCGATGCCGCACCGCACGGTCTTCACGCTCCGCCGGCCGGTGGGCGTCGCCGCGCTCCTGATCTCGTTCAACACGCCGCTCCCGAACGTCGCCTGGAAGGCGTTTCCCTCGATCCTGTGCGGCAACGCCTCGGTGCTGAAGCCGTCCGAGCACGCTCCGCTGTCCGGGTGGTGGCTCGCGCGTCTCTGTCTCGAGGCGGGCCTCCCGCCCGGCGTGCTCAACGTCGTGCAGGGTCTGGGGCCGGAGGCCGGGATGCCGCTCGTCGAGGACCCGCGTGTCGACCTCGTGAGCTTCACGGGCTCGGCCGGCACCGGACGCGTGGTCGCCGAGGCGGCCGCGCGGAGGCTCGCGAAGACGTGTCTCGAGCTCGGGGGGAAGAACGCGCTCGTGGTCTGCGACGACGCGGACCTCGACCGTGCGGTGGAGTGGATCCTGGCCTCCGCATTCTCGAACGCCGGTCAGCGGTGCGCGTCCGCGAGCAGGATCGTCGTGTTCGACGCCGTCTACGACGAGCTGCGGACGCGGCTCCTCGCGGCGGTCGACGCGCTCGAGCCACCCGGCCCGGTGATCAGCGAGGCGAGCATGGAGCGGATCCTCGCCGCCGTCGCGCATGCCCGCGAGGACGGAGCAGTGGTGCTCCGCGGCGGCGAGCGCGCCGGGGAGCGGGGCTGGCACGTCGCGCCCACGCTGGTCGAGGAGATCGCCCCTGACGCACAGCTCTCGTGCGAGGAGCTGTTCGGGCCAGTGGCGGCCCTCTATCGCGTGGCCGGCCTCGGCGAGGCCGTCGAGCTCGTGAACGCCTCGCCGTACGGGCTCACGGCGGCGATCCACACGGCGAGCGTCCATCGCGCGATGCGGTTCGCGGAGCAGGTCGCGGCGGGCGTGGTCGTCGTCAACGCGGGGACCCACGGGAGCGAGCCGCACATGGGCTTCGGCGGGGTCAAGCAGTCGGGCACGGGCTGGAAGGAGGCGGGCGTCGAGGCGCTCGACGTCTACTCGGAGACGCAGTACGTGAACCTCGTCGTCGACCCCGCGCTCGCGTGAGCACGACGTGTCGGACGGAGGTCCGACAGAAGTCGGACATCGGGTTGGTGTCCGACTTCAGTCGGACACCTGCGGCCTGCGAGGGACGATCGTCGTGACCCGCGAGCCGATTGCGGTGCTCGGGCTCGGAGGGATCGGCGGGATGCTCGCCGCGAGGACGGGGGCGCTCTGCGTCGGCACCGAGCGGACGGTGACGGCGATCCGCGAGCGTGGGTTGACGCTCGTGGAGGGCGACGAGACCATCGTCACCGAGCTCGAGGCGGCGACCCGCCTCGAGCGGCCGGTGGCGCTGCTCGTCGTCGCGGTGAAGGCGTACGACCTCGACGCCGCGCTCGACCGGATCGCGCCGGAGGCGCTCGACGGCGCCGTCGTCCTTCCCCTGCTCAACGGCCTCGAGCACGTCGCCGCGCTCCGGGCGCGGTTCGAGGGCGCAAGTTACAAGTTGTTGCAAGCGCCCCCGGCCGTCGCCGCAGGGTCGATCGGCAGCATGTCGGCGCACTCGCCGGAGCCGGGGCTCGTCGTCCAGGAAACGCGGCCGCCCGGAACCGTCACCGCCGCCTCGCGCGACCTCGACCGAGAGCGCCTCGCCGCCGCCCTCGCGCCGCTTCGTGTTCCGGGCATCGACCTCGTGCTGCTCGACGCCGAGGGCGAGGTGCTGTGGGAGAAGGCCGCACGCCTGGCCGTGCTCGCGGCCGCGACCGTCGCCTCGGGGCGCCCCGTGGGCGCGCTCCGCGACGACGCGGCCTGGCGGGAACGCATGGGGACGGCGCTGGACGAGAGCGTGGCGGTCGCGGCGGCGGACGGCGTACGGCTCACGAGCCCGCGACCAGTGGGCGAAGATCGAGCAGATGCCCTCCGAGACCACGACGTCCGCCGCGCGGGACGCCGCCGCGGGGAGGCCGACCGAGCTGGACGCGATCACGGGCTCCGTGGTGCGGGCGGGTGAGCGGCTCGGCGTCGCGACTCCGGCGCTGACGGCGCTGCTCGAGGAGGCGTCGTGCCGAGCGCGATAGCCCTGATCGGCGCGCGGTCGGGCTCGGAGCGGGTCAGGGACAAGAACGTGCGCCGCCTGGCGGGCCACCCCCTGCTCGCCTATGCGATCGAGACCGCGCGGCAGTCGGAGGTGTTCGACCGCATCGTCGTCTCGACCGACAGCGAGCAGATCGCGAAGGTCGCGCGGTGGTACGGGGCGGACGTCCCCTTCCTCCGCCCCGAGGAGTACGCGAGCTCGACCTCGCCCGACGTCGAGTGGATCGCCTGGACGCTGCCGCGCCTCGAGGAGCGCTACGACCTGTTCGCGATCGTGCGTGCGACGAACCCGTTCCGCGGCCCGGAGGTGATCCGGCGCGGGCTCGAGCAGCTCCTCGCGACGCCCGAGGCCGACTCGATCCGCGCGGTCGAGCTCGTGAAGCAGCACCCGGGGAAGATGTGGGTGATCGACGAGCTCGGGCGGATGATGCGGCCGCTCCTCGACCAGTCGCACCTCGACGTCGCCTGGCACGCCGGCCAGTACCAGGCGCTGCCGCCCGTCTACGTCCAGAACAGCGCGCTCGAGATCGCCTGGGCGCGGGTCGTGGAGGCGACGGGCACGCGCGAGGGCAGGATGCTCGCCCCGTTCCTCACGGAGGGGTACGAGGGGCTCAACATCGACGACGAGGAGGACTTCGCGCGGGCCGAGCAGCTGATCGCGGACGGCCGCGCGTCCGTCGTGCCCGTCGCGCGCGAGCCGTATCCTGGCGACCCGTGAGGCTCGCCTCGCTCGAGACGCTCTCCTGCGACGCCGGCTGGCGCCCGTGGCTCTTCGTCAAGGCGACGACCGACGACGGCCTGGTCGGCTGGTCGGAGGTGACCGACTCGCACGGCTCGCCGGCCGGGCTCGCGGGCGTCGTGCGGGATCTCGCCCCGCTCGTCGTCGGCCGCGACCCGCGTGCCGTCGAGGCGATCCACTGGGATCTCTACCGCCGCACCCGCCAGAGCCCGGGCTCGATCGTGCAGAAGGCGCTCGGCGGGATCGAGAACGCCCTCCTCGACCTCAAGGGCAAGGCGCTGGGCGTCTCCGTCTGCGAGCTGTTCGGCGGACCGACCCGCGACACGGTCCCGCTCTACTGGTCGCACTGCGGCACGACCCGCGCGCGGGCGTGGGAGGTGACCGGGACGCCGAAGCTCGACTCCTACGAGGCCGTGACCGCGCTCGGCCGTGAGGTGGTCGAGCGCGGCTACCGGGCGTTCAAGACGAACATCGTCGTTCCCGGCGAGGAGCCGCGGGTGCTGATGCCCGGCTTCGGCCGCGACGGCGGAACCGACCGCAACCCGACCCCGGAGCTGCTCGAGGCGCTGACGCGCCTGCTCGACGCGTTCCGCGCGGGAGCCGACGGGAAGGCGCAGCCGATCGTCGACCTCAACTTCAACCTGACGACCGAGGGGATCGTGCGCGTCGCGCGGACGCTCGAGCCCTACGACCTCGCGTGGCTCGAGGTCGACTCGTACGACCCGGCCGCGCTGGCCCACGCGCGGCGGCGCTCGCCGATGCCTCTCTGCTCGGGCGAGAACCTCTACGCGCTGCGCGGGTTCCGGCCGTACCTCGAGGCCGGCGCGATGGACATCGCCTCGGTCGACGTGATCTGGAACGGCTTCGCCCAGTCGCTGAAGGTGGCGGCGCTCGCGGAGACGCACGAGGTCGCCTGCGCCCCGCACAACTACTACAGCCATCTCGCGACCTTCATCGCGGCGCAGTGGTGCGCGACGATCCCGAACGTCCGGCTGCTCGAGATCGACGTCGACGACGTGCCGTGGCGCGAGGAGGTCACGACCGCGGTGCCGCAGGTGGCGGGCGGCGAGCTCGCCGTCCCCGCCGGGCCGGGCTGGGGGTGCGACGTCGTCGAAGACGTGCTCCCCGCGCATCCGGTCGCGTAGACTCGTCGGCGACAACCGGTAGGACGAGAGCCGTCGGCGAACCGACGCGGCAGCCGCTCGTGCCGGAGCCCGAGCTGCAGACCCGCGAACTTCGCGAGCTCGTAGACGCAGCCGTGTAGGGGATCCAGCGGCGATCGCCCGGTCGTCCAGAGCCAGGCGAGCTCCTCGCGCGCGTAGCGGCTGCCCGCCCGGCGGAGCGCGGCCCGCGACGAGTTCGCCCTCCACGTACGCGTGCTGCGCGGACACGCCCGAGTCGAAGAACCGCTGGAACGCCGATCGGATCGTGTACGCGTGCGAGTGGCGCACCGCCGCGCGCGGCTCGTACACGAGCGAGTAACCCTCCCGGAGAACGCGCCGCGACCATTCCTGGTCTTCGCTCATCGTCAGGTCGTCGCGAAACGGGAATCGCTCGAGCGCCCAGCGGGGGATCGCGGCATTGACGTTGGAGAAGAGCGTCGTCTCGAACGTCACCTCCGCGCTCGTCGCCGAGGCGCTGAAGCGGCGCGGGTCCGGCCCGTAGATGAAGTCGAGAAAGAATCGCTCGGGCGGTCGGGCGTCGTGGTGCGGCAGCTGGCGTCCGTATGCGCCCGGCGACGTCGGGGCCTGACCGTGCGGCCGCGGCAAGGCTCGCGAGCCACTGCTCGTCGTCGCGACGGCGTCCTGCGAGGTGAACACGAGCAGCTCGCCGCCCGCGAGCTGACGCCGAGGTTGCGGGTCCGCCCATGCCCGAACTCGGCCGGGTCGATCTCCGTGACGACCGCGCCCGCGGCGCGCGCGACGTCGGGGCTGAGCCGTCCGTGGAGCCCGAGTCGACGACGACGACCTCCACCTCCTCGTCGACGCGCTGCGCGGCGATGCCCGCCAGGCAGCGCTCGAGATCGTCGCCGCCGTTCTTGACGGGGATGACGACCGAGATCATCGTGGCGTTGCGGCGAGGAGAAACTGGTAGCCGAAGAGCGACGGGCGGAGGCCGCGAGCGCATGCGCCGATCGCTCGACGGCGGCGTCCCGATGACGGGCACCGGCGCCGTGTGGTCGAGCTCGACCACCCGGTAGCCGGCCGGTGACCGTCTCCGTGAGCGTCTTCCGCGTGAAGAGGTGCGTGTGGGTTCGATCGAGGATCCCCCGGTCCGTGTAGCTCCACCGCCCGCCGAGCAGCGAGAGGCGCATCGCCCAGTTCGCGACGTTCGGGGTCGTGAGCACGAGCCGGCCGTTCGGACGCAGCAGCGGCCGAAGGCGCGCCAGCGCCGCGCTCGGGTCGCGCAGGTGCTCGACCAGGTCACCGCAGACGACCGCGTCGAAGGACGCGGGCTGGAAGGGAGCTCCAGGGACTCGATGTCCCCCACGAGGACGCCGCTCGCACACGCGCGCGGGCCTCTTCGGCCGCGGCGCGGGTCGAGCTCCACGCCGAGACCGTGGCGCCTGCCCCGCGAGCGGGCGGCGCGAGATAGCCGGAGGAGCAGCCGACGTCGAGCACGTCTCGCGGCTCGTCGGCGAGCGTCGATCGCGAGAAGGCGCGCGTGTCCGCCCTGCGGCCGCTCGTTGAGCGGCACGTATCCGGTCACGCGACCGGGACTCGCTCGACGAGGCCGCGCGGGACGGCTCGGCCGTGCGCATCGTCAGCAGCCCGAGGAAGAACGAGCCGAGCATCACCTGGAGACCGACGCGAGCAGCGTGAAGCCGAGGGCCGTCCATACTCGTGCGACAGCGCGCCGAAGCCGTTGACCGCCCAGTAGACGAAGATGACGAGGATCGTGAGGAGGCCGGCGAGCAGCAGGAGCGCCGCCGAGCACGAGGCCGTGCTCGAGCTCAGCCGAACGCGGGCTCCAAAACGGTCGAGGAAGGGGTCGCGTCTCGCCCAGATGCGCCGCGGCGAACGCGCGGGCGAAGATGCCCAGCTGGACGATCTGCGTCCCGAGCAGCAGCGCGGAGATGCACGCGAACAGCGTGTGGATCTGCCACGGCCGGCCGAAGACCGTCACGGGGCCGGCGGCCAGCACGATCGCGCCGACGAGGCCGAGGAGGAGCAGCAGCTGTCCGGGGACGAAGTAGAGCCAGCTCGGGCTGTAGAGCAGCATGAACTTCACATGGCGCCACGCGTCGCCGAAGCGGTTGAGCTTCGACTCGCCGACCCGCGGGTAATAGTCGATCGGGATCTCGCTCACCGGTGAGGTTCCGGCGGATACGCCTTGAAGACCATCTCGGAGGCGAACTCCATCCCGGTCGAGTGGAGGTCGAGCACCGGCAGCGCGTCGCGCCGCACGGCCCGCATCCCGCAGTGGGCGTCGGAGATCTTCACGCCGAACAGGAGGTTCAGGAGGCCCGTGAGGATCGGGTTGCCGATGTGGCGGTTGAGCCACGGCATGGCCTCGCCGTGGATCGTCCCCTCGAAGCGCGAGCCCATCACGAGGTCGTCTCCGGCGGCGAGCCGCTCGACGAAGGGCGCGAGGTCGCGGAGCGGGTACGTCTCGTCGGCGTCGCCCATGACGATGTACTCGCCGCGCGCGTGCGCGAGGCCCGCGAGATACGCGCTGCCGTAGCCCGGGCGCTCCTCGCGGACGACGATCGCGCCGTGCTCGGCGGCGACATCCGCGGAACGGTCGGTCGAGGCGTTGTCGACGACCACGACCTCGCCCGTCCGGCCGGAGCGCTGGATCCCCTCGAGGGCCTGGTCGACCACCTTCCCCACTGCCTCCTCCTCGTTCAGGCAGGGGATGACGACAGAGATCTCGGGCGCGGCGTGGGACATCGCGTTACGGCGCACGACCGTAGCACGCGTCCCTGCCGGGGTCGTCCACGAGCAGGGGTACGCTGGCGCGGTGGCGGCCACGGGAGGAAGGGTCGTTCGCATCGGTCGTGCCCTGACGCGGTGGGCCGAGAGCCCGGTTTCCGAGTTCGGCGTCTTCGTGGTCGCGCTCGGCGTCTATGCGGCGGTGTCGTTCGCACTCCCGCTCCAGGCAGGGCGCGACCTGCCCCGGTACCTCCTCGACTACGCGCAGCTCTTCGACTCGCACGTGACGTATCCGTACGCGATCCTCTCGCGGACGCCCGGGACCGGGATCGTCACGGGCGTGCTCCTCGATCTCGGCCCGATCGTGAGCGAGGTCGGCGCAGCCGTCCTCTACGCCCTCTCCGTCGCGGCCTGGTTCAGCGTCGCGCGCCGTTTCGGCCCGGTCGCCGCGCTGGTCACGGCCTTCGCGCTCCTCGCGTACCCGGGTTACGTGCTCCTCTTCCACGAGCTCGCGAGCGACGCGCTGTTCGCCGCGGCGTTCGCGCTCGTCGCGCTGCTCCTCATGCGCGCCGTGGAGGCTCCGAGCACCGGTCGCGCGGCTGCGCTGGGCCTCGGGGTCGCGTTGCTCGTCTACATGCGGCCGGTGGGCCAGGTGCTCGTCGTCCTCGGGCTCGTGCCGCTGCTCGCGGCGCGCGGTCGTCGGCCGCGCCTGCTGGCGGCCGGGGCCTTTGCCCTCGGGGCGCTCGTGCCGCTCGTCGCCCTCGCGGCGCACAACTCCGTGCGGGCGGACGACTTCACCGTCGTCCGCGGCGGATCGGCGTCGCTTCTCTTCCGAACCTTCGTCGCGGACAGGATCGTCGAGCCGCAGAACGGCCAGGCTTCCGAGGAGCTCGCGCGCGCCGTCTCACGGGAGCTCCTCCCGAACGAGCCCTACCGGTCGCGCGGGATCGACCTCCAGACGTTCTTCTCGTCGGGCAGCTCGCGCATGCACGACGACCTCACCGTGCTGTCCGATCGGACGTGGGGCTGGGACGACGACTACCGCCATCTGGGCCGGGTCGCGCGCGAGGCGATCCGCGCGCACCCCGGCACATACGCGCGCGGCGTGTCGAAAGATCTCTGGCGGCTGCTGCTTTGGCCCCTGTATGCGCCCGTCACGGACGGCGCGAGCCCGCCGCCGTCGGGCGGCTCGGGCCGGTCGTCGAGCTCGGCAACCGCCTCGAGCGCCGCCCCGACGGACGGCGAGCCGATCCCCTCCTCGCGCGAGTCGCCCTCCATCACGACTCCCGATGGCCGGATCCGGGAGGTGTGGACGTCGCCGACCGAGCACGGCTTCGTCTTCCGCGATTCCGCCGATCGTGTGGAGTCGGCCGCACTCGACCGCGAGGTGAACGACCTCCTCGGCGGGCTTCCCGACCGCGCGCAGCGACCCGGCCTCGTCGAGCGTGTCAACGATCTCTCGCGGCTCTATCCCCGACCCTTCATGTGGCTGCTGCTCGGGCTGGTCGCTGCGCTCTGGCGCCGCCCGCGGCGCATCGTCGTCCCGGCCGTGCTGGCGGCCTCGGCGCTTCTGGTCATGCTCTCCACGTCGCTCGCGGTGTACGCGGTCGCGGAGTACTCGGTCCCGCTCGTCCCGGCGTTCGTCCTGCTCGCGACGGCAGGCCTGTTCGGCTGTCCGGCGCAGAGGGCGCTCGAGGGGGCGAGGTCCGTCTAGCCGTCGCGTGCGTGCGTGGTCCCGTTCGAGATCTCGCGCTCGTGCTCGGTGCAGCCCGATCGCGCGCGCAGCTTTCGTGCTCGCGATCGGAGATGCGCCTGGTCGTCTACCAACTTCCGCTGTATGCCGTCTATCACGTTTCAATGCAGCGGGGCATCGAGCGCCTGGTGGTCGAGGGCGAGCCCGTCGCCGCCGCCCATGAGCCGCGCAGCACGATCCCCGCCGCCCTCTGCGGGCCGCGACGTGCCTGGTCGTCTCCGGAGCGTGCTCCAGAACAGCGCCACCGCGCGGGTCGCTACGGTCTCGTGTCGGACATGTCGGATCTGCTCCTCGTCCCCACGCCCGAGCTGGACCGTCTCCGCTCCGCCGACGTCGATCCCGACGCCAGGCTCGCGCTGCTCGCAGATGCGTGCCGGCTGAACGCCCTCGTCGCCGTGAAGCGTGCCGGGTCGGGGCACCTCGGCTCGACGTTCAGCGCGCTCGACGTCGTCGCACACCTCCTGTTCGACGAGCTCGACGTCGCCGAGCGCGGCTTCGACGATCCCGATCGCGACGTCTTCTTCTCGTCCAAGGGCCACGACGTGCCCGGCCTGTACGCGGTGCTGTTCGCCCTCGGCGTCGTGCCGCTCGAGCGTCTGCTGAGGCTGCGGCGGCTCGGCGGCCTGGACGGCCACCCCGATATCGGCGTGCCCGGGATCGAGGCGAACTCGGGGTCCCTGGGCATGGGCATCTCCAAGGGCAGGGGGATTGCGCTCGCGAAGCGGCGACTCGGCCGGGCAGGGCGCGTCGTGGTGATGACCGGGGATGGCGAGCTCCAGGAGGGGCAGAACTGGGAGGCGCTCCAGGCGGCCGCCCACGAGCGGCTCGGCAGGCTCTGGGTCGTCGTCGACCGCAACGAGGTGCAGTCCGACAGGCGGACGGAGGAGATCGTCGCGCTCGGCGACCTCGAGACCAAGCTCAGCGCCTTCGGCTGGCACGTCGCGACAGTCGACGGCCACGATCACGCGGCCCTGCGCGCCGCCTTCACGCACTTCCGTGGGGGAGGCGACACGCCGAAAGCGCTCGTCGCGCGGACGGTCAAGGGCAAGGGCGTCTCGTTCATGGAGCATCCCGCCGCACTCGCCGAGGGTGGGGGGACCTATCGGTGGCACGCGGGCGCGCCGGGCGACGAGCCGTTCGCACGCGCCGTGGCCGAGCTCCAGGCCCGTCTTGCGGCGCGGTGCGTGGCGCTCGGCCTCGAGCCGCCTGCGCTGGAGGCCGCCGAGCCGGAGAGGGCCGTCCGCGGCCTCGAGGGCGAGCCGGAATCGGGCGCGGGCTCGCGCTGGCCGGCCGTGACAGGACGCGACGCGGAGTACGTCGTCGAGGCGTACGGACAGGCGCTGCTCGAGCTCGGCGCGGGACGCGACGACCTCGTCGTCCTCGACGCCGACCTCGCCTCGGACTGCCGCGTCCGCGCGTTCGAGCTCGCTTACCCGGAGCGGTTCTTCCAGTGCGGGATCGCGGAGCAGGACATGGTCTCGACGGCCGCCGGCATGGCCCGTCACGGGCTGCTGCCCGTCGTGAACTCGTTCGCGTCGTTCCTCGCGTCGCGAGGCAACGAGCAGATCTACAACCAGGCGAGCGAGGGTTCCAAGGTGATCTACGCGCTCCACTACGCGGGACTCATCCCCGCCGGCCCCGGCAAGTCGCACCAGAGCGTTCGAGACATCTCGCTGCTCGCGGCCCTCCCGAACCTGACGATCGTCCAGCCTGGCTCGTGGGACGAGACCGGCGCGCTGCTCCGCTGGGCCGTCGAGGACGCCGAGGAGACGGTCGCCGTGCGCCTTGCGATCGGCCCCTCGCCACGTCGCCTCGACCTCCCGGCGAGGGTCTCGGTCGGCCGTGGCAGCGTCCTGCACGAGGGGAGTGACGCCGTCCTGCTCGCCTACGGCCCGGTGATGCTCCACGAGGCGCTCCTCGCCGCCGAGCGGCTGGCCGAGAGCGGCGAGCTGTCGCTCCGGGTGGTGGCGATGCCGTGGCTCAACCGCGTTCGACGCGGACTGGCTCGCGGCGGAGGTCGCCACCGTCGAGCACCTCTTCGTCCTCGAGGACCACGCGCCGGTGGGCGGCCTCGGCGACGCGCTCCGCTCGGCGCTCGCAGGCCGACCGGTCACGGTCTTCGGCGTCGAGGGGTGGCCGGCGTGTGGGACGCCCGCCGAGGCGCTCCGCTTCCATGGTCTGGACGGCGCGTCGCTCGCGGCGCGGATCGCCGCACGCGCCGGCCGCCGAGCCGCCCGAGCCGGCTCGTCCGCGGCACGATGACCGCGAAGCTCCCCTGGGTCGTCCTCCCCGATCTGCTTTCCATCAGGGTCTTCGTCGACACGGGGATCCTGCGCGGCCTGCACGAGCGCCTCGACGGGAGGCTTGCGGCGGTGTTTCTCGTGCCCCGCGAGGCCGCGAGGGAATGGACGGGCCGGCTGCCGGACATCACGGTGCTGTACGGGGAAGACCTCGTCTCGCCGGACGGCCTCCCCGACCGCGCTCTCGGACGGCTCGACGCCTGGCTCGACCGAAGCATCGGCTACCACCCGCTCGCGATCCGCCTCAACTACCGGCACGGGTTCCACGGGGAGCGGATGCAACCGGGGCACCCGAACTGGATGCTGGACACCGATCGCGACGGCCCGCTTCCGCGCTGGCCTTCGGTCGATCGCGCAATGGAGCGGTGGTTCTTCGGGGCACGGCGACATGTCCCGGCCCGGCTGCTCGAGGCGATGCGGCGGGACTGCTCCGGCCTCCTGCTCTCGAACGTCCAACCCGCGAGCGCGGTGCCGTTCCTCGCCGCCGCGCGTCGTCTGGGCTTGCCCGTCGTCGCGCACGTCGCGAGCTGGGACCACACGGTCGGGAAGGGCGTGATCTCGCCTCACTGCGAGCTCTACGTCGTCCAGAACCGCGTGATGGAGGACGACCTGCGCCGCTACCACGGGATCGGGCCGGAGCGCGTTCGGGTCAGCGGGTGGCCCCAGACTGATCTCTTCGCCCGCCGGAGGCCGCGCGCCGAGTACGAGGAGCTCCTGCGCGGGTATGGGCTCGATCCCCGCCGCCCACTGGTGCTCGTCGCCGGGAACACGCCGAGCAACGCGCCGTACGAGGGTCGCTTCGTCGACCGGATCGTCGCCTGGTGGCAGGACCTCGACCCCGAGGCGCGCTTTCAGCTGCTGTTCCGGCCCCACCCGAGGGACGGCCAGTGGCGCGAGCGCTTCGCCGCGGCGACCGGTCGTGAGGGCGTCGTTGTCCAGGGAGCCAGCTACACGGACCTCGAAGCGCTCGCGACCCTGCTTCAGCACGCCGACGCCGTCGTGTGCAATGCGGGGACGATCCTCCTCGACGCGCTCGTGGGCGAGCGGCCGGCCGTGTGCGTGCTGTACGACGAGGGCGCGCCGCCCGGGGAGTCGTGGGCGGCGAAGAACGTCGTCGGGGAGCACTACCAGGAGCTCGCCGCGTCCGGGGCGTTCTACCGCGCGGAGCGCTTCGAGGACGTCGTCTCCGGCGTCGAGCGGGCCATCGAGCGTCCGGACGAGCTCGCTGCAGAGCGCCGTCGGGCGGTCGAGCAGGTCGTCGGCGTGGTCGACGGGCACGCGGCCGCACGGGTCGTCGACGCGGCGGCGGGGGTGCTCGCTATCGACTACGTCGCGTCCTAGAGCCGACGCGCGACCGCGGCGTCTGCCCGGTGGCTGTCGGTACCGTGGGCGAGGTGCAGCAACAGACGGCGAGCCGCAAGGCGACGTCCACGCCGTTCCCGCGCTGTCCGTCGTAGAGCCACATGCTCGCCCCGGCGCGGGGCACCGCGGGCCCGCGCTGGTCATCGTCGCGGTCGTCGCTCTCGCGGCCGTCGGGTACGCGGCGGCCGCCCAGCTGGTCGAGATGCCGCTCGTGAACCCGGACGAGCTCCGCTACACGATCGGCGCACGCGGGCTCGTCCACGGCGATTGGCTGAACCGCAGGGGCGAGACGTACGGCTACGGACCCGTGTACCCGCTCCTGCTCGCGCCGATTCTCGCGCTGTCCGGCGACGTCGAGACCGCCTATCCGTTCTTCAAGCTCCTGAATGCGCTCCTCTTCTCGCTGACCGCCGTTCCCGCCTACTTCCTGGCGCGACGGCTGCTACCGCCCTGGTGGAGCGTCGGCGTCGCGGGGGCGACCGTCGCGGTCCCGTCGTCGATCTACACGTCGCTCGTGATGACGGAAAGCGTGGCCTACCTCACCTCGACCATCGCGCTTCTCGCCGTCGTGCTCGCGCTCGAACGTCCTTCCGTCGCGCGCCAGCTCGCGATGCTCGGCTGCATCGGGCTTGCGTACGCCACCCGCCCCCAGTTCGCCGCCCTCCTGCTCGCGTACGTTGCGGCGCCACTGCTCATGTGGCTCGTCCTCGTCGAACGTCCGTCCCTCCGAGCGGCCTTCGGCCGCCTGTGGCCGTCGCTCGGCGCCGTCGCCCTCGGTCTTGCAGTCCTGGGCGCACGGCTCGTGCTGACCCGGTCCTCCCCGAGCGGCACCCTGGGCGACTACGCGGAGCTCTGGCGCGCGTACGACGTCGACGAGGTGGCGCGCTTCTTCGTGTACCACGTTGCCGCCTGGGAGGTCTACCTCTTCGTCATCCCGTTCGTGGTCGCCCCCGTCGTGCTCGCAGACCTGCTGCGCAGGGCACGCCGAGGGGGCGAGCGCGAGGGCGCCTTCGCGTCCGCGTTCCTCACGGTGAACGCCGTCATGGCGCTGATCGCGGGCGCGTTCGCGAGCACGCCCTTCGGGTACTCCGCGCTCCACGATCGCTACCTGTTCTACGTCGCTCCGTTGTGGTTTGTGACGTTCGCCGTGTGGCTCGCACGCGGGCTGCCGCGTCCGGCGCTGCCGATGGCGATCGGCGTCGGCTTCGCACTCGCTCTCGCGGCGGTTCTCCCGTTCGGATTGATCGGTGGCAACGTCGTTGCCGAGGAGGTCCCTGTCGCGTTCTGGTCGTGGGTCTGGAACGCGGTCGAAGGAACCCCTCACCTCGACGGGAGGCGCGTCTTCGCGCTGACCGTCGTCGCGCTGGTCGTTGCCGCCGCCGCGCTCCCGAGACGCATCTGGCCGGTGCTGCCCGCCCTGGTCGGCGCGGGGCTCATCGCGACGTCCGCGCTCGCGTGGGGCCGGGAGCACGATCGGCCAGCGGCGTTCGCGATCGCCGACCAGGGAAGCCGCGGTTGGGTCGACGCCGCAGTGCCGGCCGGCGCACGAGTCACGAAGCTCTACATCTCGCCGCCCGCGTGTCCGTACACGGAGCTGACGCGACAGGCGCTCTTCATCACGGAGTTCTTCAACACGTCGGTCGACCGTGTCGCCGGGATCGCCCGCTCGACACCCGACGGTCTGCCTGTCGAAAGCACCCACGTCGGGCCCGGCGGGCGGCTGCTCCGCGCGAACGGCTCGCCGCTCCTGGCGGACTACATCGTGACGCAGCCCGAGATTCACCTCGAAGGACAGCAGATCGCGCACGGCACCGGGGCGAACCTCGTGCTGTGGAGGACGGGCGGGTCGGTGCGGCTGGTCGACTCCAGGCTGAGGACGGCCGACCTCACGGCCGGCTACTGCCGAGGCCAAGAGCAGGCGAACCCCTGAGACGTCTCGCGCGCGGTCATGGGGCTGGGTCCGCAACTCGCGCAGGAGAGCGCGGCGCTCTCCGCAACGTCTCGCGCGAGTGGGTCACCCGGGGCGCCGACCAGGCCGACTAACGTGCCGTCGGGCGTGAAAGTCGTGATGACGCTGCTCGCCCGCGACGAGATCGACATCGTCGACTCGTGGATCGCGTTCCACCTGAACGCCGGCGCCGACTTCGTGATCGCGACCGACAACGGCTCGACCGACGGGACGACCGAGGTGCTGGAGGAGTACGCGCATCGGGATACGTGCGCCTCATACGGGAGCCCGGCGACGGACTTCGCCAGGACGAGTGGGTGACGCGCATGGCGCGTCTCGCCGCCACGGAGCACGGCGCCGACTGGGTGATCAACTCCGACGCGGACGAGTTCTGGTGGCCCGCGGGGCGCTCTCTGTCCGACGTCCTCGCCGCAGTACCTCCGCGGTACGGGACGGTGGGGGCGTTTCTCCGCGTCTTCTCCCCGAGACCTGGAGAGGAGCAGTTCGCCGAGCGAATGACCGTGCGCTTCTCGGCTCTGGCGCCGATCAACGACCCGGCATCGCTCTACAAACCGATCAGGAAAATCCTTCATCGTGGCCACCCCGAGATCCGGCTCACCCGGGGCAACCACGCGCTCGTCGACAGCCCGTTCTCGCCGCTGCGCGGCTGGTTCCCGGTCGAGTGCTTCCACTTCCCGCTGCGCTCCGCCGCGCAGTGCGAGCACAAGGCACGGCTCCAGGGGACAGCGTTCGAGCAGCACATCGCACGAGCGCCGACCGCGTACCACGCGGACATGTTCGCTGCGCTCCGGCGGGGGAAGATCGGAGAGTACTACGAGGCGCTCGTCGTCTCCGATGCGGAGGTCGAACGCGGCGTTGCGCAGGGCAGGCTCGTCGTCGACACCCGCCTTCGCGACGCCCTCCGGCAGCTCCGCGACCCAGCGAGCGGGGGGTACCTGCCTCCCGACAGCGCCCCGGAGCTTCGGTTTCCACTCCCGACGCTCGTGGAGGACGCCGAGTACGCGGTCGAGGCGGCGGTGCTCGGCGAGGCGGACGTCGTGCGGCTCCAGCGGCGGCTGGACGAGCTCGAGCGGAGGCTCCAGACCGTCGAGCAGCGGCTTCCGAGACGCGCGTACCGCAAGCTGAGGCGGAGCGCGCGGCGCGTCCTCCGAGGCCGCGCTCCCTCCGCGTAGGCGCGTCGAACTACCATGCCCGCTTCACCGCCCGCACGCCGACGGTGACCTCGTACAGCCGATCGTGGGCGGCGAGCTCCTCCGAGGTCAGATCCGAGGCGGCGAGCCCGAACAGGAAACCGGAGGCACTCAGCACGTTGCCGAACGAGCGGGTCTCGACGTTTCCCGCCCCGAACGCCTCCTCCGCGAGCCTGCGGGCCGATCGGCCGGTGTAGTGCCACCACTCTCCGTACTTCTCGTCCTCGGGCGGTGAGATCTTCGTGATGCCCGGAACGGTTGCGAGCAGTACCCCTCCGGGCGCGAGGATGCGGTGGAGCGTCGCCAGCGCGGCGCGGATGTCGTAGACGAACTGGAGCGTCTGCGTGACGATCGCGCAGTCGAAGGTGTCGCTCGGGACGTGCGGGGCGTCGGTGAGGTCTGCGACGATCGTCGCCCGCGGGTTTCCGTCGTTCGCCATCAGGATGTCGACGCGCTCAACCTCGCTCCCGTAGCGAGTCGCGTAGTCGGGCGCAGCGATCTCGAGGACGCGTCCTCGGATGTCGTTCGCATTCGAGCCGACGAACTCCTCGACGTAGACGCGGTCGATGGGCGTTCCGCGCTCGAAGCCCCAGTTCGGGTCGATCGGGGTGACACGGCGGAGGTCGCCGAGCCTCGGCGGGCGCCGTTTCCGCCAGTCCACGTAGGCGGCACGGACTGGACGGAGCCGCGTCCGCACGGACTGGGGAACGTAGCGACGCGGGTTCAGGAAGCGACCTCCGTCAAGGCCGCGATCATAGGGGGTCGTGATCGAGCCACATTCGGTGGAGACGTCGCACCGCATCGTCGTCGTCTCGCCGCACCTCGACGACGGCGTGCTGTCGCTCGGCGCGTCGATCGCCTCGTGGAGCCGGGCTGGAAGACCGGTCGACCTCTTGACGGTGCTCGCCTGCGACCCGGACTCCGAGGCGCCCGCAGGCGGCTGGGACCGGCGTGGCGGGTTCCCGACCGAAAGCGAGTCGGCACGCGGTCGGCGCGAGGAGGACCGCCACGCGTGCGCCGTACTCGGCGCGCGACCCGTCTGGCTCCCGTTCGGGAGCGTCGACTACGAGCGCCACGGGACGGACGAGGTCGTGCGGCAGGCCGTCGCGGCCGCAATCGACGACTCGGGCGTGGTGCTCGTTCCGGGCTTCCCGCTCAGCCATCCGGACCATGAATGGCTCGCGCGCGAGCTCGCGACCGTGCTGGACGGAAGACGCACCGGCCTGTACGCCGAGCAGCCGTACACGCGGCGGACAGGCGTCGATCCGGAGGTGCCGCCCTGGATCTCCGAGAACCTCGGTGCACGGACCTTCGCGCCGGTTGCGGCCGGGCCCCGCGACCGTGCGGCGAAGTGGCGTGCGATCCGCTGCTACCGCTCGCAACTCCCGCTGCTCGGGATGCACCGGAGCCTGCGTCGTGGCCCGCTCCCCTCTGCTCTCGCTCCCGAGTGGGTCGCCTGGGGCGCGGACTAACCTCCTCTCCGGCATGAAGCTCGTCATGACCCTTCTCGTCCGCGACGAGGCCGACATCGTGGACGCGCAGATCGCCTACCACCTCCGTGCCGGAGTCGACCTCGTCGTCGCGACCGACAACCGGTCGGAGGACGCGACCACGGAGATCCTCGAGCGCTACGCGCGCGAGGGCGTGCTGCACCTGATTCGAGAGCCGGGAGACGACCTGCGCCAGAGCGAGTGGGTGACGCGGATGGCGCGGCTCGCTGCGACCGACTTCGGCGCGGACTGGGTCCTCAACGCCGACGCCGACGAGTTCTGGCTCGCGCGCGGTGCGTCGCTCAAGGAGCTGCTCGCAGTCGTGCCGTCGCGGTTCGGCGCCGTACGCGGCGCATGGCGGAACTTCGTGCCGCGCCCGGACGACGAGCGGTTCTTCGCCGACCGCATGACGGCCCGGCTCTGCACGCCGAGCTTCCATCCCCACCCGCTCAGCACCCATTTCAAGTCCGCCCACCGCGCCCGCCCCGACGTCCGCATCGGGCGCGGCAATCACGAGGCGCTCGCCGACGACCTGGTCGCGCTGCGAGGGTGGTATCCAATCGAGATCCTCCACTTCCCGGTCAGGTCGTTGGAGCAGTGCCGCCGGAAGTACGTCACCCAGTTCGTCGCGCTCGAGCGGAACGCGGGAAAGGGGATCCCGGGGCACATGGCCGAGGCGTATGACGCCTACCGCCAAGGACGGCTCGACGCGTTCTACGCGCCGCTCGTCGTCGACGACGAGGCGCTCGAGGCGGGGCTCGGGGTCGGCACCTACGCCATCGACGTCCGGCTCCGCGACGCACTCCGGTCGCTGGGGTTCGGCGTCGCCGACGAGCCGCCCGGCTGCGACGGCGCACCTTCGCTCTCGTCTTTGGTGGACGCAGCAGTTTTCGCCGGCGAGTACACCTCGCTCGGCGAATCCGATCTCGGCGCCTCCTTCGGCGCACGGATCGACGAGTTGGAGACGCGGCTCGGCAGGCTCGAGCAGAACCCCGTCGCGCACGTCCGTCGCCTTGCCGGAAGCCTGCGCACGTGAGCGAGCGCGTGGGACGGCTCGTGGAGTTCGTTCCGACCCGGCGGGCCGCGCTCGTGCTCTTCGCGCTCGCCCTCTGCGTGTTCTGGTTCCAGGCGCTGGGCTGGCCGATGGCGAAGGGTCGGGACACGTGGGACTACCTCGTCTACTACCTCCAACTCTTCGACTCGAAGCCTCCCCTCTCGCAGGTGCAGCTCTTCCGCGCCCCGCTGACGCCGCTCGTCGTCGGGCTGCCGATGGCCCTCGGCGGGAGCGTCCTCCTCGAGATCGTCTTCGGGGTGCTCTTCGCCGTCTCAGTCCTGGCGTGGAGCGCCACGGCGCTCACCTTCGGGCGCATTCCTGCACTCGCCTCTGCATTGCTGCTGCTCGTCTATCCCGCCTGGGCGACCCTCTACCACCAGGCCTCGAGCGACGCCGTCTTCGCGACTGGCCTTGCGGTGTGGGCGCTCGTCGTCGCCCGGACGTTGAGACGCCCGAGCACGACCGGATTCGTCGTCCTCGGCCTGGGGATCGCTGCCCTCGTGTTGATCCGGCCGGCGAACCAGGTGCTGCTGCCGGCCGTCGTCGCGCCGCTGCTGGCCGTCGCGCCGTGGCGAAGCCGCTTCGTGTGGGTCGCGGTCTGCCTCGCCGCGGCCGTCCTGCCCCTGGCCGGCTGGGCAGCGCACAACGCGATCCGCTATGACGACTTCACCGTCACCCGCGGCGGACGCGCCTGGGTGCCGTTCCTGCGGGTGTGGCTTGCCGACAACACGATCTCGCCGGAGAACGGCCCCGCCTCGAGGCGCCTCGCCCGGCTCGTGGAGAACCACGTGCTGGCCGAGGAGCCGTACAAGAGCCTCCACGTGCCGCTCGATGCATACCTCCGGAACGGGTCGAACTACGAGACCGTGCGGCTCATCGCCCTCTCGGACGGCGTGCTCGGGCGGGACTCGAACTACGGCGTGCTCTTCGACTCGGCGGTCGAGGCGATCCGCAAGCACCCGAGGACCTATGCGCGCGGTGTCGCCGGCCTGTTCTGGGACTTCCTCATGCAGCGGCCGATCCGGGAGGGGGTCGCGCCGAGGGCGCAGACGGCGCCAGAGCCGCCGACGCCGACGTTCGAGAGCGACGGCGTCGTGCTTCCGAACCCGCAGGCCAACGTGCTGGTGGACGGCGTTCCGTACGGGTTCGTCTGGTGCGCGTCCGACTACATCGACTCCTGCACGCTGCAGGATCCGTCGCTTGTCTTCTCCGACCCCGCCGCCCAGCGGCGGTACCGCGAGGTGGTCGCGCAAATTCGCGCCTGGGACGCGGAGCTTCCGTCCCGGACCGGGCAGGCGTGGGTCACGGGGATCCTCAACCGGATCACGCCGAGGTTCCCGCGCCCGCCCCTCTGGATCGCAGTCGGCGTGATCGCGCTCCTCTGGCGGCGTCCACAGGGCTGGCGGGCGATCGTCGTCCTGTGGTCGGCGGCGGTCGCGGTGCTCCTGATTCACGCAGCCTCGCAGGGGCTCGCGCCCGAGTTCTCGCTCCCGCTCTACCCGCTGTTCATCGTAACCGCGCTGGGCGCGCTGGGTGGGGACCGTCGTGCAGCGTCGTCGCCTGCGTGACACGCGCGCGCACGCATCTGCTCCTGGTGGGGGCCCTGACCGCAGTGGGGGCAGTGCTCCGTTTCGCGACGCTCGACCGCCAGAGCTTCTGGCTGGACGAGCTCGTGACCGTGTCGCTCCTCGGCCACGGGCTCGGGGACGTGCTGCACGAGGTGCCTCGAAGCGAGGCCACGCCGTTCCTCTACTACGTGGTCGCATGGGCGTGGGGGTCGCTGTTCGGGCTCGGAGAGGTGGGGCTCCGCAGTCTCTCGGCACTCGCCGGGACCGCCACGATCCCCGTCGCATACGGAGCGGGAGCGGTGCTGGTCTCGCGGCGTGCGGGCGTCGTGGCAGCCGCGCTCGTGGCCGTCAATCCGTTCCTGATCTGGTACTCGCAGGAAGCGCGGTCGTACGCCCTCTTCGCGCTCATGGGCGCCGGGACGGTGCTCGCCTTCGGGCACGCGCTCCACGGCTCGGGGCGGTGGCTTGTGGCCTGGGCGGTGCTCTCCGCCCTCGCGATCGGGACGCACTACTACGCCCTGTTTCTCGTCGGCGCCGAGGCGGCATGGCTTCTCGCCCGTGCCCGCCCCCGCCGGCCCGTCTTCCTCGCGACGCTCGTGCCGGCAGCGACGCTCGCCGTCCACGTTCCGCTCCTCCTCGAGCAGCGCGGCAACGGCGAGGCAGTCAGCGGCTCGTCCCTCGTCGTGCGGATCGCCGGGATCCCGAAGAACCTCGTCGTCGGCTACAGCTTTCCCGCCGAGGCGCTCGGCAGCGCGGTCGCGGCGCTGCTCGTGCTCGTCGGTCTGGGCCTCCTGGTGCGTGTCGCAGGCCCCGAACGGCGCGGCGCGCTGATCGCGGGCTCGCTCGCGGCGGCCGTGGTCCTGATCCCTGTCCTTCTCGCGGTCGCCGGAGCGGATTACCTCGTCGCGCGCAACGCGGTGGTCGCAGTCGTGCCCGCGGCGGTCTGTGTCGGAGCCGGCTTCGCGACGGGCCGGCTCGGTCTCGTGGCCGCCGCCGTCCTTTGTGTGCTCTCGACAACCATCGCGCTCGCACCCGCGCTCGACACGAGCTACGGTCGCACCGACTGGCGGGGTGCTGCTGCGCCGCTCGAGACGACCGACGGCGCTCGCGCGATCGTGGTGACCCCCTATATGAGCAGGACGCTCTGGCGTCCGTACCTCCCGGGCCTCGAGGAGCCGACCGGGGACGGCGCGACGGTCAGCGAGATCGCTGCTGTCGGGCTGGCCACCGAGGGGGGCTACTCCGCGGGGCACGTCGTGCCGCCGAAGGTGGGTACGCCGCGTCCGTTGAGGGGCTTCCGCGTCGTCGACGTCGAGCAAGAGCCGACGTACACCCTCGTCCGGTACCGCGCGGACCGGCCGACGTTCGTCCCGCTGTCGGTGCTGACCGGGCTCGCGCTCACGAGCGACCAGCCGGGGGTGCTGCTGCAGCGTCCCTAGCCCGTCGCGTGGTGGCCGGTGCGGGCCGTCGACGCCGCTAGCATCCCGGGGTGGTTCGAGCCGACACGACGCTCGAAGAGGAGCGACCCACGTCGGGTGCCGCGGACAGCGGGACGAACCCTCACACCGCTGCGGCTACGAACGGCGCGGTCGCCGCCGAGGCCGACGCGTCGCGCGTGACGGTCATCCGGCCCGCCAGCCGGATCCCGCGCCTCGACATAGGCGAGCTCTGGCACTACCGCGAGCTGCTCTGGACCATCGTCTGGCGGGACGTCTCCGTCCGGTACAAGCAGACGTTCCTCGGAGTTGCATGGGCCATTCTCGTACCGGCCTTCACCGCGCTCGTTTACGTGATCGTGTTCGGCAAGTTCGCGAACTTTCCCGCCGGCTCGACGCCGTACCCGAGCCTCGTCGTCGCGGGCGTGCTGCCCATGCAGTACTTCGCGTCGGCCCTCAGCCTTGCGAGCCTGAGTCTTCTCTCGAACCTGCCGCTCGTCACGAAGGTGTACTTCCCGCGCACGCTGCTCCCGCTCGGCGGCGTCATGGTGCCGCTCGTGGACTTCGTCGTCGGCCTTCCGGTGCTGCTCGTGCTGATGTGGAAGTACGACACCTGGCCCAACGGCTTGAAGGTCTTCACCGCGCCCCTCTTCATGCTGCTCGCGGTCGTCACCGTGCTCGGCCTCAGCCTGCTGCTCGCCGCCGTCAACGTCCGTTATCGCGACGTCCGCTACATGATCCCGGTCTTCCTCCAAGTCATGCCGCTGCTCTCCGGCGTGATGTTCGCCGTCGACGAGATCCCGACGAAGTGGCAGTGGATCCTCTCGTTCAACCCGATGACGTCGGTGATCGCCGGATGGCGCTGGGCGATCCTCGACGCGGCCGCGCCCCATCCGGGTCAGGTCGCGGTGAGCGTCTCCGTCGCGTTGGCGCTCTTCCTCATCGGACTCGCGATCTTCCGCTCCTCTGAGCCACGGTTCGCGGACACGATCTGATGGCGACCGCGATCGAAGTCGACTCGCTGTCGAAGAAGTACCGGCTCGGCGAGTTCCAGGCTGCGTACGGCACGCTGCGCGAGACCCTCGTCCATGCGGGAAGGCGGCTCGCGGGCCGCGAGCATCACAGTGCGGCGACAGAGATCTGGGCGCTGCAGGACGTGTCGTTCCGGGTTCCCGAGGGGCAAGTGCTCGGCGTGATCGGCCGCAACGGTGCGGGGAAATCGACGCTCCTGAAGATACTGACGCGGATCTCGCATCCAACCACCGGCCGTGCCGAGATCCGCGGTCGGGTCGGCAGCCTGCTCGAGGTGGGAACTGGCTTCAACCAGGAGCTCACCGGCCGCGAGAACATCTACCTCAACGGGGCAATCCTCGGCATGAAGCGCCGGGAGATCGAAGGGCGTTTTCCCGACATCGTCGAGTTCTCCGGGGTCGAGCGGTTCATCGACACGCCGGTCAAGCGCTACTCGAGCGGCATGTACGTGCGCCTCGCATTTGCCGTCGCCGCGCACTTCGAGCCGGAGATCCTGCTCGTCGACGAGGTGCTAGCCGTGGGCGACGCCGAGTTCCAGGCGCGGTGTCTCGGTCGGATGGAGGACTTGGGCAACACGGGACGGACGGTGCTCTTCGTGTCCCACAACATGCAGGCGGTCGCGCAGCTGTGCAATCGCGCCATCCTGCTCGACGGCGGTCGCCTGGTCGCGGATGGGCCGAGCGAGCAGATCGTCGCCCACTATCTCCAAACGTCGGCCGGCGCGGGCTCCAGTCGGACCTGGGTCGAGGAGGAGGCCCCCGGCGACGAGCTCGTCCGCCTACGGTCCGTCCGCATCGTCGACGTGGACGGTGAGACGGTCGACTACGTCGACGTGCGGCGTCCGGTCGGGATCGAGCTCCGGTTCACCGTGCTCGACGGGGGCGGCCCGCCCGTCGTGCCGAAGATCAAGGTCAACACGGGTGGTCGTGTGGTGTTCAACGCGATGGACGTGGATCCGCGCTGGCACGAGCCCTCACCGCCGGGCGATTACGTGGCGACCGCATGGATCCCCGGCAATCTGCTGAACGAAGGGCTCGTCGGCGTCGATCCGGCGATCTGCTCGCTCGACTCGCCGAAGCTCCACCACCACGTCTCCGTGCACGAGGCCGTCTCGTTTCACGTGCAGGACCCCGCGGAGGGAGACTCCTCGCGCGGTCGGTTCACGGGCCAGTGGCGCGGTGTCGTGCGGCCCCTGTTGGACTGGACTTGTCACCGGTCGTAGCATCGACCGGATAGGTTCCGTCGTGAGAGCGGAAGTCGCCGAGATCGCCGGAATCGCCGTCATCGTCAGCACCTACGAGTGGCCCGAAGCGCTCGATGCCGTGCTTCGGGGGTTCGCCGAGCAGTCCGACCGGGACTTCACCGTCGCGGTCGCAGACGACGGGTCGGGCCGAGCGACGCGAGCTGTCGTCGATCACTGGAAGCCGGCTTTCGCGGGGCGGCTCGTCCACACCCGGCAGCCGGACGAGGGGTTTCGGCTCGCACGTGTGCTGAACCTCGGCGCTCTCGCGGTCGACGCCGGGTACTACGCGTTCGTGCACGGCGAGTCGGTGCCGCGCCGGCACTTCGTTCGTGCTATCCGCGCGTCCGCCCGTCCGGGGTGGTTCGTCGCCGGACGGCGCGTTGATCTGTCGCAGCACCTCACCGAGCAGGTGCTGTGCGAGCGGCTTCCCGTGCATCGGTGGGGGCTCAAGGACTGGCTGCGCGTCCGGCACGAGGCAACGGGGATCGCCGGTCTCACGCGCCGCGACAGGCGGCGCGTCGGTGCTCGTGGCGCGCCGGAGTTCCATCCGCACCACCGGGCGTACGGCTACCTCCTCGGTGTCGGCCGTGCCGATTTCGTGCGTGTCAACGGGTACGACATGCGCTTCGAGGGCTGGGGCGAGGAAGACGTCGACATCGCCGTCCGCCTGCGGAGGATCGGTCTTCGGTGCGGGCACGCCGGCCCGGACGCGACACTGATCCATCTCTGGCACGAATCGGACGTCCCCCGCGAGCGCCCGAACTGGTACCTGTTGCAGCAGACCGAGCGCGGCGACCGGGTCGACTCGGTCGAGGGGATCCGTGAGCTCGCGGGCGCCCAAGGCATTGCGGCGACCGTGACAGCTTCCAGCAGGGCGGACCTCGTACAGTGACAAGCGACGATCGTCTGATTCGACGGCATGCTTTTCGCGCCGCGGCGCCGCACCCGTACGGGCTCAACGTCGTGGGCTTCCTCGACGCCGAGTCGGGGCTCGGCGAGGTCGCCCGGCGCATCGCCTCCTCTCTGAACGACAACCACGTCCCGGCGTTCGCGATCTCGCATCGGGAGACGGTGGGCCGCCAGCAGCATCCGGGGGCGATCCCGCTCGCCGTGAAGGCGACGTACGACACGAACCTCGTCTGCGCCAACCCCCGACACCTGCCCGGCCTGATCGCAGGTATCGGCTCGGCGTTCTTCGCGAATCGATACTCGATCGGCCTATGGTTCTGGGAGACCGACCGGCTGCGCGCCGACGATGCGCGCGCCGTACGGTTCTTCGACGAGCTCTGGGTGACGAGCTCGTATGTGCGCGACGCCGTCGCGCCCGCCGTAGACGTCCCAGTTGAGGTTCTCCCTGTTCCGATGGTGCCCCCGCCGGGACCGTTTCGGTCGCGCGCTGCGCTCGGGTTGCCCGAGTCGTTCGTCTTCCTGTTCGTGTTCGACTTCTGGAGCGAGCCCCGCAAGAACCCGCTCGCAGCCGTCGACGCGTTCATGCGGGCGTTCGCTCCCGGAGAAGGGCCCGTGCTGGTTTTGAAAAGCATCAACGGGCGGGCGAAGCCGCGGTACCTCGAGCGGCTTCGGGCGATGATCGGCGCCCGTCGTGACATCGTTCTGCGCGACGGCTACGTCTCGCCCGGCGAGCGCGACTCGTACTTCGCGGCGTGCGACTGCTACGTCTCGCTGCACCGCAGCGAAGGGCTTGGTCTGACGATGGCCGAGGCCATGGTTCTCGGCAAGCCGGTGATTGCGACCGCGTACTCCGGCAACCTCGAGTTCCTGGACGGCGGCAACGGCTACCTCGTCCCGTGCGAGCTGGTCGACGTCCCGGAGGACTGGTGGGCTCATGCGCCGGGCGCGCAGTGGGCCGAGCCCGATGTCGAGGCCGCCGCTGCTCACATGCGTCGAGTCTGGGAGCACCGCGACGAGGCGGAGGCCGTCGGCGAGAGGGCCCGGAGGGAGGTGGTCGAGCGCTTCTCTCCGGAGCGCACGGTCGACTTCGTCGAGCGACGCCTTCGAGAGGTCCACGCAACGGGCGCTGTTGCGAGCCGGGCGTCGTGCCGCGACGCTCGCCCGGCCCTCCTCGATGCGACGCTCGCGCTGGAGTCGGACGGCGGACGGCTGCTCACCGATGCGTCCGGCCTTCGGGCGACGAACCTCGTGCGACGGGTTCTCGGTCGTGCGCTGTGGCCCTATCTCCAGGCTGACCGACACCTCGAGGCGACGGTCGTCGAGGCTGTGACGTCTCTCGAGCGCTCCGTTCGAGAGCTGGAACGTCGAGTGCGCGACCTGGAGGCGAGCAGGGCGGTGGAGGGTGCAGCGGCGGACGAGTCGCCAAAGACGACGCAGCCGTGACTGCCAGGACGTCCCACGTTGATAGGCCGGCGACGGCCGACCACTGACACTCTCGGGAGGTCGGCGCCCTGGCGTACGATGCGCAGGAGTTGCCTTCGGACGACCACCGTTGGGAGATTCAGCTCGACGCGCCGTCTGCGCCTTCGGTGTCCGTCATCATCGTGACCACCTCGAACGCGGATGGGCTCATGGAGTGCCTCCAATCACTGGCTTACGCAGGAGAAAACGCGCCTGCCTTCGAGACCATCGTGGTTCTCAACGGCGCCGACGAGCGCTTCAGACGACGACTCCGCGACCGTGTACGCGGTGTCATGGTCGTCGACCTGGAGGTGAACCGCGGATTCGCCGGAGGCTGCGCCGCCGGACGTGCGGCTGCCTCCGGCGAGTACCTCGCATTGCTGCACGACGACGCCGTCGCGGCTCCTGACTGGCTTGCGGCTCTCATCGCCTGCGCGGGTGAGCACCACAACGCAGCGGTAACCGGTCGCGTAGTCTTCGGCGACGGGCGGGTCCAATCAACCGGTTGCATACTCTGGCGCAACGGCACCACGACACAGATAGGGTACGGCGAGCCTGACGAGCCGGAACGCCATGTCCACCGACGTGTCGTCGATTACGGGTCGTCATCGTCGCTGCTCGTGCGAACCGAGGCATGGGACGCCGCGGGTGGTCCCGACCAGAGCCTCTACCCCGCCTACTACGTCGATCTCGACCTGGCGATGGCTCTCCGTCGCCTGGGCACGCCGGTCGTGTATGAGCCAGGCGCCCGGACGACTCACGACCAGTGGACTACAGCCTCTGCGCCGTTGCGGGATGTCGCCGTCGCACGGAACCGAGCACGCTTCTTGCACAAGTGGGGTGACCGGTTGGCTGACCAGGAGATCGCGCCCGAGCGGGATGACGCTGTTGCGACAGCGCGAGCCGTCACGCGAGCTCTTGCTCGATGCGAAGCCCGCGCGCGAGAGTGGACGCCGTCCGGCGAGGCTGGGACTCCCGCATCACCGCCGGAGCTGCTGTCGGACGACGCGTTCGTCCTCATGCAGAAAGAGCTCCAAGCGTTGAGCGTCTTTCCTGAGCAACTGCGAGCCGAAAGGGCGGAGCGTCGGCGCTTCGAGAAGCTCGCGCATCAACGCAGCCGGCGGCGTCCGATCGAGAACGTCCTGGATCGCCTGAGTCGCCGGTTTCACTAGCCGCGGCGCATGCCGAGCTACCGATCCGGGAGCGACCAGTCGAAGGGGATCGCATCCGATTTCGGATCGATCCGATACTTGTCCGGATCGTTGCGGTCGAACGGCCGCGTCGGGAAGTTGATCATGACGGCGTCGACGTCCCCATAGTTCTGGTCGCCGTGCCAGACGCCCGGTGGGATCAACAGCAGTCCGCGCGCGTTCTCCGTCATGTGGAACTGCGCGAACGATCCGAATGTCCTGGATTCCACGCGGCCGTCGTAGAGCACGACGCGAACGTGCCCAGCCGCGACGAAATAGCGGTCCGCCTGTTTCTTGTGCATGCCCCATGCCTTGATTCGGCCGGGGCGGATCGTGAAGCAATACGAATGGACGATCGGCTCATCCCAGAAGTCGTTGTCGAAATTCACCGCCTCGGTCAGCGAGCCGCGGTGATCCACGTGTGACACCAGGCGAACGTACTGCACGCCTTCGATGTCGACGTCGACACGTCGACCATCGGCATCGACCGTTCGTACGTCCTTCTCACCGGGCGGTTGAACGTGCTCGGCAAGCGCGAGGCGGTCGAGCGCGACGTTCCGGGACGATGCAGTCGGACGATCACCCAACGGTCGAACGCTAGCAGCGTGGCCGGATGCGGACCGACCACACGTGAGCCGGGTCGTCCTTGAGCCGGGTCGTCGCCCGAGTCGGGCGACGCGTCAGCTGCGTGCCGTTTCTGGGAGGCGTGAGACCTGTCGCGCCTTCCGGACGAAGGACGCGGACTACGTCAGCGCGAACCGCGTGCGCTCGTCGAGCGCCGCGCGCTCCCCTGCGTACGTGTAGCTCCGCTCGGTCAGCGATGCGAGCGAGGCGGGTGACGAGTAGGTCGCCGTCGCGAGCACGCGCGGCGCCGTCGTCGAGAACCCGCCGCGGTGGAAGCCGGCGGTGTTGCAGAACAGGAGTGTGCCCGCCGGGCCCGTGAACGTCCGGACGGCCGTCTCCGGCACACGAGCCTCGAGCTCCTCCTCGGTCGGGTAGTTCTGGCCGAGCGGCTGCCAGCCCCAGGCGTCGGCGTACGGGCCGCCCGGCTGGCTGCCCGCGACGTACTGGAACGGGCCCATCGTCTCGTCGACGTCGACGAGGTACAGGAAGATCTTGAGCAGGTGCTTGTCGTTGTAGTCGCGGTGCCAGCGCTGCGACGAGATCCGCTCGGCCGCCGCGGGCTGGGGCACCGAGTACCAGACGTCGACGTACTCGAGCTTCGACCACATCTCGAGGTACGCGTTCGCGATGTCGAGCAGGCGGTGCGACGCCACGATCTTGAACCACGGATCCTCCAGGCCGAGCTCGACGCCGTAGCTCTGCAGCCGCACGACGAACTCCTTGCCCGGCCGGACGCGCACGTGGTCGCCGCCCGCGGCGAGGTCGGCCTCGGTCGACGCGACGAACCGGTCTCGCTGCTCCTCGAGACCGCGCCACTGCGCCTCGTCGGGGAAGAGCTCTCGGAACGTCCGGAGCGAGTACCCCTGCTCGCGGACGTCGGACAGGATGCTCGCCTGGAGGTCGTCGAGGGGTGGCGGCGCCTCGCCGAAGCGCTCGCGGCTCGTGCGGTTCGACAGGAGGCGATCGTGCAGCTCGTACGTCGCGCGGATGCCCTGGCGCTCGATCGCCTTCGCGACCCGATCGGCGCGGTGCGTGAACACGCGATTCATACGGGCCGAGAATTTCGTGTGCTGCCTGTGCATGCTCCTCGTTGGCCGGATGGCGGGAGTCGCCTACGTTACCCGGGGCTACCCGTGACCTCCGTCTTCTATCTCTTCCGCGACGCGCCGCACCGACGTGCCGCCCTCGCCGCCGAGCCGGGCTCACCGGCGCGCTACTCGCTCTACGGCATGGACGAGCTCGTCGGGCGCGGGTTCGCCGTGCGACACAACCTCGAGCGGGCGCGGCCCTCCCACGCCGCACACGCCGTGGGCGGCGTGCTCAAGCGCGGTCTCGAGGCGGCCGGCGGCTACGGCGGCGACTTCGCCACGGTCCTCGCGTCGCTGGGAGAGCTCAATCGCGCCGACGTCGTCTTCTCGACGGTGGACACGGTGGGGATCCCGCTGATGCTCCTCGCGCGACGCCGCATCCTGCGCCCGCCCTTCGTCTATGCGGCCATCGGGCTGCCCGAGCGTCTCGCGCGGCTCCGCTCGACGCGGATGGAGCGGCTCTACGCGCGCGCGCTCGGCGGTGCGTCGACGATCGTCGCCTACAGCGAGCACGAGGCGGACGTGCTGCGTCACTGGATCCGGGCGCGGGGCGTCGACGCACATGTCGAGTTCGTGCCGTTCGGGGTCGACGTCCGGGCGTTCTCGCCGAGCGATGCGCCGCCCGAGGTGGACGTCGTCTCGGTCGGCGCCGATCCGCAGCGCGACTTCGAGCTGCTGCTGGCGGTCGCCCGGGTCATGCCCGGGACGAGCTTCCTCGTCGTCACAACCGCCGAGCGCGCCCGCACGCTCGGGGGCCGCCGCCCAACGTCGCGGTGGAGGCCGACCTGCCGTTCGACGAGATGCGCCGCTGTCTCGAGCGCGCCCGCGTCGTCGCGCTGCCCGTTCGGGAGAACAGCTACTCCGGCGCGACGACCGTACTCCTCCAGGCGATGGCGCTCGCGAAGCCGGTCGTCGTCACGCGGACGGCCGCGATCGCCGACGGGTACGGACTCGAGGACGGCAAGAACGTGCGGCTCGTGGCTCCCGGGGACGCCGCATGCTTCGGGGGTGCGATCAGGGAGCTCCTCCGCGACGACGAGCAGGCCGCTGCGCTCGGCGCTCGCGCGCGCGCGACGGTGGAGTCCGGGCTCACCTGGGAGCGGTACGTCGACCGGCTGGTCGATCTGCTCGCGACCGCCGCCCGCTGACGGCGATCACCCGCGCGTCATGCGCAGCACCGCGGGATGCGCGCTCTCCCCGCGCCTGAGGCCCGCTGCCCCGAGGTGCGCCGCGAGCTCGTCCGCCCCGCACGCCGCCCAGGGGTGTGTCTCGACGTAGAGCTCGTCGACCTGCGCCCACGCGGAGGCGTCCGTCCCGAGGATCGTCGGGCACTCCTCGCCCTCGATGTTCACCTTACGATCACGCGCGCCCCGTGCGCGAGGTCGACGGCGTCCGAGAGGACGTCTGCGAGCGCCTCGACCTGCACGAGCTCGATTCCGACCTCGTACTTGGCGAACGCCTCGGGCGGATGGAGCGCGTGGCCCCAGGACGCGCCCATCACGTGGAGCTCCGCCTCGCCGCGCTCGGCCCCGACCGCGCTTCGCCTCGTCTGCCATTCGCCTTGCCTCGGGTCGGCCGCCCGCGCAAGGAGCGCGAAGTTCGCCGTCTCGGGCTCGTACGAGACCACCGAGCGCGCGCCGTGTGCGAGCGCGTACGCGGCGTAGTAGCCCTTGTGCGCGCCGATGTCGACGACCACGGCGTCGCGGTAGTCGCCCGAGTAGGCCTCGTCGACGGCGACGAAGGCGAGCGATGCCCAGTCGATCTCGTAGTCGTCGTGCGAGAGGTAGACCGTCGTTCCGCGGAGCGGCAGGGCGTACGCGGCGCGCGGCCGGAGACGCCGCGCGAGCTCCAAGCGGAGAAGACCGGCGCGTGCGTCCAGCGGGAGCCCATGGTGCCGGACGGCACGGGCGAGACGACTGGCGGAGGGCATCGAGGCCGCGCGAGGTTAGCGTGTCGCCGTGCAGCCCAGGAGCATCGTGCGCGCGGCGCGTCGGGCAGGACGCGCCGTCGAGAGGAGGATCGGCATCGAACGCGACTGGCTGGGCACCCGGCGCGGCCGGGCCGACCTGGCGCTCTTCCACGAGTTCGCGCCGCCGCCGTCGGGGGGCGGACATCAGTTCCTGCGCGCCCTCGCGCGCGAGCTCGAGAGCCGCGGGGTCGAAATCGAGCAGCAGCGCATCTCCGGAGGAACCGCGGCCTGCCTGTTCAACTCGTTCAACTTCGACTTCGAGCGTCTACGTCGATTCGCCGGCCGGGGGGCGCGGATGGTGCACCGCGTCGACGGACCGATCGGCGTCTACCGCGGCTTCGACGACGGCACCGACGCGCGGATCGCCGAGATCAACGCCGAGCTCGCCTCTGCCACGATCCTCCAGTCCCGGTTCTCGCTCGAGAAGCACCGCGAGCTCGGTCTCGAGCTGCGCGACCCGGTGGTCGTCCCGAACGCCGTCGATCCGGCGATCTTCCACCCGCCGGCGGCTCGCGAGCCCCTCGAGGGAAGGCGGGTCAGGGTCGTCGCGACGAGCTGGTCGGACAACCCGCGCAAGGGCGGCGAAGCGCTCGCCTGGCTCGACCGCAACCTCGACCACGCGCGCTTCGAGCTCACGTTCGGGGGTCGCCCGCCGGGAGCCTTCGAGCACGTTCGCGTCGTCGGCCCGCTCGACTCCGAGGCGCTCGCCGACCTCCTCCGCACGCAGGACGTCTACGTCGCCCCGAGCCGCGACGATCCGTGCTCGAACGCGCTCCTCGAGGCGCTCGCCTGCGGCCTTCCCGCGGCCTACCGCGACAGCGGCGGCCACCCCGAGCTCGTCGGCGAGGGGGGGCTTCCGTTCGACGACGACGAGGAGCTCGGCGAGGTCCTCGAGCGGCTCGTCGTCGAGCTGGAGGAACGGCGGGCGGCGATCTCGACCCGGCCGATCGCGTGGGTCGCAGACCGGTACCTCGAAGTCCTCGGCCTGGCCGCTGCCACCTAGAATCCCGCGACCGTGGAGAACTCTCTCCGACGAGGGGTTCGCGGCGCGCGCTTCCGCATCGGCAAGCGGCTCGACCGGGCTGCCGTCTCGCGCGCGAACGACGTGCTCTACCTCTCAGACGCCTGGACCGAGGCGACCTGGCTCGGCGCCCAGGCGCTCAAGAACCCGCTCGACCTCTGGGTTTACCAGGAGATCATGGTCGAGACGCGACCCGAGCTGATCGTCGAGACCGGCACGTATCGCGGCGGGAGCGCGTTCTACCTCGCCTCGATCTGCGACCTGGTCGGCGTGGGCGAGGTCGTCTCGATCGACGTCGAGCCCGTGCGGGACGACTACCCGGCGCACCCGCGGATCACGTACCTCGGCGGCCGGTCGTCGACGGATCCCGACGTCGTCGCGACGGTCCGCGAACGCGCGGACGGGAAGCGGACGCTCGTCGTCCTCGACTCGGATCACTCCCAGGCGCACGTCGCAGCCGAGCTCGCCGCGTACGCCCCGCTCGTCGCTGTCGGGGGGTACGTGATCGTCGAGGACTCGAACATCGGGCAGATCCGCAAGGACCTCTTGCCCGGCCCGCTGGAGGCCATCGAGGCATTCCTCGCCCGGACGGACGCGTTCGAGATCGACCGGCACGCGAGAAGTTCCTGATCACGCTGAACCCGAGCGGCTACCTCCGCCGCACGAGGACGGCGAGACCCGGATCCGGCGACCAGTGATGTGGCCGGCCCACGTGTTACGGTCGGGCGTCGTTCTCGACGAGTTACGACTCGTCTACGTGCCGGTCCCCAAGGCGGGGAGCACGAGCGTGCTGTGGACGGTCGCGGACCTCGCCGGCATTCCGCAAGAGGTGTTCACGCGGTCGGTCAAGCTGGAGATGACACGCGCCCTCACCGTGCACGACCCACTGGCCTGGGGGAAGCACAGGATCCTCGAAGGCCGAAGCCTGGAGGAACAGCGCGACATCCTCGCGGGGCCGAATTGGATGCGCTTCACGGTTGTCCGAGATCCTGTGCGCAGAATCTGGTCGAGCTGGGTCGGGAAGGTCCTCTGTCGTGACCCGAGGTTCACCCGGGTTTACGGCGAGGAGGATTGGTTTCCCCCGGTGCCGCAGTCCTCGGAGGACGTCCTGACGTCGTTCAGGCAGTTCGTGCAGGCTGTTGCCGCGACTTCCGATGAGCGGAGGGATCCCCACTGGGCATCGCAGTTTTCGCTCGTCGGAATGGGGATCGTGTCGTACGCGCACGTCGGTCGCGTCGAGCAGTTCGACGAGACGGCAAGGTTCCTAAGCGACTATCTCGCCGAGCGCGGAGTTCCGCTCCCGCCCCTGCGGCGAGAGAACGCGGCGCTCTTGCCATGGGACGCCGGTGTCGTGGACGCGGCAACCGCCGCCGCGTGTGACCGCGCGACGGAGATCGACAGCAACGGCCTCGGATACAGACCGTCCCAGCGATCCGACGAACCCCCGCTGGCCTGGCATGCTGCCGTCGAGGCGGCTCTCCCGGCGCTCGGGGCGGTCATCGAGCGAAACGAACGGATCGCTGATCTCCGCGACCGCGCGCGGGGCTCGGTGCAGCTAGGCGCAGGCTCGCTTCCTGAGCTGCGCGTTCGACGAGGCGCCGACCACGCGCACGGGGCCGCCGACGTGCCAGAGCACGAGGTTGGCCGCGGTGCCCTCGGTCACACGTCGACCGGCAAGTTGGATGCCCGGCTGCGTGTAGACGTACTCCGCAACGAGCGGTGTCCCGGGGGAGAGCTCGAGGGCTCCCGAGCGCGCCACGTCGACGCGCTTGCTCGGGAGGCCGTCGGGGACCGACCCGTCGAGGTACGCGGCGCGGTCGACCGTCGAGTTGAAGAACTCGGTCAGGTAGAGCGCGTGCCGTTGGAGAGCCGATCCGCAGCTCGTGTCGGCGTAGAGCTTGGTCACCGAGGCGCCGGCGGAGACCTGTTCGTCGATCCAGGCGCGGTCGAAGCCGCCGGCGAAGACCTCGTCCTCGGGCGCCCCGGCCATGCGCTCCCAGGCGAAGTACGAGGTCACGACGAGGGTGGCGGCGACGGCGACGGGGAGCGCGATCCGGGCGATGCGTCGGGGGAGGAAGAGGGTCGCGGCGAGCAGTCCCACCACGAAGATGGCGAGCACGAGGGTGCCGGACGCAGGGCCGGGGCCCGCTGTCCGCTCCTGGGCCTGCACCCACAGCGCTCCGGGGACGGTGTCGATCCCTGCTTCGTTCGCGAGCTGCCCGAACGGCAGGATCAGCGGCAGCGCGAGGGCCAGGGCGGCGCCGATCGCGGTCGCGAGGAGCGGACGTGGCAGGCCGGAGGCGAGCCAGACGACGAAGCCGATCAGCCACAGAGGGAGGAGGTAGAACCCGTAGCGGTCGTGGAGCCGGTCGAAGCCCCAGGGGCTGCTCGCGAACGCGGCAACGACGAGGAGCCCGGTGACGTTTGCTGCGGCGAAGAGCGCGACGAAGGCGGCCGCGGGGCGCGAACCTGCTCGTCCGTCCAGAGCGAGCCTCCAGAGCACGATCGGCGCGACCGCGACGGGAACGATCGCGAGGTAGACGGCGAAATCGCCGAGGTGGTAGACGAACCACTTCCCGACCTCGAGCGGGTCGTAGCCGCGCCAGAGGACCGCGTATGCGCCGAACGAGTCCGACGCGGCCCCGCCCGCGGCGAGCCGCGCGGCGAAGGCGACGACGCCGACCACGAGCGGCACGGCAGTCGGCCAGAAGCGGACGATGTCGGGCCGCGTCGCGGGGTCTGGTCCACGGAGCGATCAGCCAGAGGACGGCGAGCGCTCCGATCCACGTCGCGTACAGGATTCCGAACTGCGGCCGTATGAGGAAGGCGGCCGCGGTGGCAGTGAGCAGGGCAAGCTGACGGAGCACACTCGGGCGCTCCAGCGCCAGTGCAATCGCGTAGATGGCCCACGCAGTGGCCAGGTACGAGAGGCTCTCGGTCATCACGGTCCCGACCGAGATGGACGAGGGGATCGCGACGGACAGGGCTGCGGCGAGCACGGCCCACCAGGCGGAGACGAGGCGCCGCGCCAGGAGGTACACGGGCACGGCAGTCAGCGCGAAGCACCATGCGTTCGCGACCTTGAACCACTCGTACGCCGAATCGACGTTGCCCGCGAGTCGGATGATCGCCGCGAGCACGACCGGGAGAAGGGGGCCGAAGCCGAAGTGCTCTCCGCGTAGCGTGAGGCCCTGTCCGGTCGCGAGCGACGACGCTGCCATCGTGTAGAGCTCTTCGTCTGGATGCACGCGCGGCCCGTCGACCCCCGTCGAGAGCAGCGTGTAGACGGCCGAAAGCGCCCACGACGACCAGGCCGAGCGCAATGACCGGCGCACGGCCATTCGCCGGTGTGCGCCGCGGCTCCTGTTCCACCCACGCGGTGTCGACGGAGGACGTCGTCTCGAGTTCCGTAGCCACGCTCGGGCGATGGTAGACGGCCGATCGGCAGTCCGGCGGGCGCCGGGCGACCATCCGGACGACCCCGGCGGAAGACGCATGCCGGCCGTACCCCGCTATTGTCGCGACCCGTGTCGATGAACGTCGCGGGACACGCCCGGCGCCTCGGCGCGCCCGTCGGCCGACCACTTCGGCGCGCGGCCGTCCGTGTGCGTACGCGTGGATGGGCGCCTCACTCGCATCTGTTCGTCGAGCAGGAGGCGGCGGAGTGGGTGCTCTCCTACGAGGCGCGCCAGCTCACCCGGACAGCGACGGTGCTCGGCGTCGAGGTCGGGCCTCCCGGCTGGGGCCGCGGTGTCGCGAACCAGTCGATCTTCCACCTGAGCCAGTTCACGCTGCTCCTGCAGGACTTCGAGCGTCGCGGCAACAACCTCGGGTTCGCCTACTTCCACGGGCGACCGGGGACTCCGGGCATGCCGGAGTTCGATGCGTGCTTCGAGACGATGCGCATGCGTCACAACGAGATCGACCGCATCCAGGTGACGAATCGGGAAATGGAGGCGCTCGTGCGGTCGACGGGGATCTCCGCAGACAAGGTGCACCGGATCCCGATCGGGATCGACCTGGGCGTGTTCCGTCCGCGCGACGACGCGAGCCGACTCGCTTCGCGCGCGCGCTTCGACCTGCCGGACTCGGCCTTCGTCCTGGGCTCGTTCCAGAAGGACGGCGTGGGCTGGGGAGCCGGCCTCGAGCCCAAGCTGATCAAAGGCCCCGACGTGCTGCTCGCGGTCGCGGAGCGCGTCGCCGAGCGGGTGCCGGAGCTCCATGTGCTGCTCACGGGGCCGGCGCGCGGGTACGTCCGTGCGGGGCTCGAGCGACTCGGCGTCCCGTACCGCTACGCGCTTCTCCCCGACGTCGACTCGGTCGCCGAGGCCTACCCTGCGATCGACGTCTGCCTCGTCGCGTCGCGTGACGAGGGCGGGCCGCGGGCGGTGCTCGAATCGATGGCGACGTGCGTCCCGCTCGTGACGACCAGGGTCGGGCAGGCGGCGGACCTCGTGCGCCACGGCGAGAACGGCTGGCTGGTCGAGTCCGAAGACGTCGAGGGGCTCGTGGCGTGGACGCTGCACGTCGCGGGTGCCGCCGCCGGGGAGCTCGAGCCCGTTCTCGCAGCGGGCCGGGCGACCGCGGAGGACAACTCCTACGACGCCCTCAGGCCGCGCTGGCGAGTATTGCTCGACGGCTTCGTGGCGTTGCCGGGCGCGTGATGGACACGAGCACCGCGCGGATGGGCAGGTACGGCCGCGCCGCGGCACGCTGGGCGAGGCTTCTCGCGGGCGGGCGGGCACAGGCGGGCTTGCGGGTGTTCTACGGCTGGGATCTGATCCCCGCCGCGGGCGAGCCGGTTGCGGGCGGCACCGCGAAGCTCCAGAAGCTCGCGGGGCGCTGGCCGAACTCACCGACCGATTTCTCCCTCCTCTACCTGGGAACGACGTACCTCCCGCGCGACCTCCGCCAGCTTCTCTGGGTTGCGAGGCGGCGGGGTGCGAAGGTCGTCGTCAACCAGGACGGCGTCGCCTACCCCGGGTGGGCCGGCGACAGGACGGACGAGCTCAACGCGCCGCTGCGCCGCGCACTCCGCCGGGCCGACGTCGTGCTCTACCAGAGCCTCTTCAGCAAGCGCTCTTCCGACGCGTTCCTGGGCGTGCCGGACTGTCCGTGGGAGATCCTCCCGAACGCCGTCGACGTGGAGACCTTCAGCCCGGGGCGGGCGCCCGGCGACGGGCCGGTCGTGCTGCTCGGCGGCGACCAAACGCAGGAGTACCGCCTCGAGCTCGGGCTCGAGACGTTCCGGCACGTGCTGGACGCGCACCCGGGCGCGCGGCTGCTCGTCAGCGGCCGGCTCGTCTCGGATCCCGGCCCGGCGATCGCCCGGCTCGGGCTCGGTTCGGCCGTGGAGCTGACCGGCAGGTACGCGCAGCGGGAGGCGCCGGATGTCTATCGCCGGGCGCACGTGCTGCTCCACACGAAGGTGAACGACCCGTGCCCGACCGCGGTGATCGAGGCGATGGCATGCGGCGTCCCCGTCGCGTACCCGGCGAGCGGGGGCACCGTCGAGCTCGTCGGCGACGAGGCGGGCGTCGGCGTCCCGCACCCGGACGGGTTCGCACGGGACGAGCCCCCGTCTCCGGAGGCGCTCGCCGCAGCCGTCTCGACGGTGCTCGCCGATCGCGACCGCCTGGCGGCGCGCGCGCGGACGCGCGCGGTCGAGCGCTTCGCGCTCTCCGACTGGCTCGACCGCCACGCCGAGCTCTTCGCCTCGCTCGTCGAGTAGCGGTCAGCGGCGCGTGCGATCCGGCGACCAGCCCTCGGAGGCGGCCGCCGAAGGTCGCGAGCTGGAACCGCGCGCGCGTGCCGTCGAGGAGGACCGCGAAGGCGGCGGACGCGACGAGCGGCCGCAGCAGCAGCCGCAGCGATCGTCCCCGGGGGATAGCCGATTCGCCGCGAGGACGTAGCCGAGGCTCCCACCGTCCCGTCGGCCGAGGGCGACGAGCCCGTCGGGGGACGGCGGCTTCACCGGATGCGTGACCACGAGCGACGGGTCGTACTCGACGCGAGCGCCCGCACGCAGCGCGCGGACGAGGTAGTCGATCTCCTCGCCGGAGCTCCACGCCGTGCCCGAGCCGAGCCCGAGCTGCTCGTCGAAGCCGCCGACGCGGTCGACCACGCTCCGCCGAAGGAAGATCGTGTACGAGATCGCGGTGTGGAAGATCGAGTCCAGCCGGATCCGCTGCGCCCGCGACGGCCAGCGGCCGGCCGTGCGCCCGTCGGCGGCCACCGAGCGTCCGCAGAGGCCGTCGAGACGCGGGTCGGCCGCGAACCGCTCGGCCGACGCGCGCGAGGAGATCAGGCGCGTAGACGCAGTCGTCGTCGGGAAAGGCGACGACGTCGGCGGTGAGGGAGGGAAGCGCCGCGTTCCGCGCACGCGAGAGACCGCGTGCCGAGCGCAAGCCGCAGCACGTCGAGCCCGGCATGGCCGCGCAAGCACCGGCGCGACGCGGTCGTCCTCGTTCTGGTCGACGACGACAACGCGGAACGCGCGGTGGGTCTGCGCGTCGAGGGACGATGAGGAGCGAGTCGAGCTCGTCCGTCCGGGCGACCGTGGCGACGACGAGGTCGAACCGCACGTCGGAAGCGGCTTCGGACACCGGCGCAGGCTACCCTCAGCGCGCCGTGGCCTCGCCGCTCGTGTCCGTCGTCCTGGCCGCCCGCGACGCCGAGCGGACGATCGTCGCCGCGGTGCGCAGCGTGCTCGGTCAGACCGAGCCGGACCTCGAGCTCCTCGTCGTCGACGACGGGTCGGTCGACACCACGGGCGAGCGGCTGGCCGCGATCGACGACCCGAGGCTTCGCGTCCTGCACAACGCCGATGCGCTCGGCCTCGCGGGTGCTCTCAACGTCGGCTTCGACGCCGCCACGGGCACGTACATCGCGCGGATGGACGCCGACGACCTCGCCTTGCCGGGCTGGCTCGCGGCGGTCCTCGGGCGCATCCGCTCCGCCCCGGGCACCGCGGCCGTCGGCTGCGGGATGATCGACCTGCACGAGGACGGGCGTCTCGGAACCGTCCACCACATGCCCGCCGGCGCACGTGCCGTTCGCTGGGCCGCGCTGTTCTCGTCGCCGTTCTTCCATTCCACGGTCGCTCTCGACCGGACGGTGCTCGAGCGCCACGTGCTGCGCTACGACCAGGCGTTCGAGGAGAGTGAGGACTACGACCTGTGGACGCGTCTGCTGCGTGTCGCAGAAGGGGACAACGTCCGCCGTGGCCTCGTCCTGTACCGCAAGCACGCGACCCAGGCGTCAGCCCGCCGCGCCGCGCTGCAGCGCGAGTGACCAGCAGCGTGTCGCGCTACGCGAGATCGGAGAGCTCGCGCCGGGGCTCGACGCGGAGAGGGCAGTTCTCGCCTGGCGCGCAGGAGCGGGGCGCCCCCTGCGGCCGGGCACGGCGTCGGTCGCAGCCGACGGGCTGATCGAGCTCGTGGAGGCGTTCGAGCACCGCTACGGCGGGCGAGAGGCCCGCCGTGCGGCGGCGTGGTCTCTCCTGCGCGCGCGGACCTCGGCCGAGGAGCGGGCACGGCTGGCCACGAAGGCCGTCCGCCTGGACCCGGGCCTGCCGCCGGACGGCATGCGGCGGTTGCGGCAGCGGCAGACGAAGCGCCGCGAGCGTGGCGCGGCGAGGTCCTGGCTCCTCGCGCAGGGCGAGGAGCCCATCCGGCTCACTTTCGTCCTCCCCGAGCCGACGCCCTACCGCACGCCGATGCTCGACCGGCTGGCTGCGCGACCCGAGGTGGAGCTGACCGCCGTGTACGCCGGCGCCTCGCTCCAGCGGCGGACGTGGGCGACCGACACGGAGCACCGGGCGGTGTTCCTCAACGGGCGCAGCATCCCGGGCGCCTACCGCGTCCTGCGTCACGAGTATCCCGTCACGCCGGGGGTGTTCGCCGCGCTGGCGGAGGCGGCGCCTGACCTCGTGGTGGTCTCGGGCTGGAGCACGTTCGCCTCCCAGGCGTCTGCGGCGTGGTGCCGGCGCCACCGCATCCCGTACGTCCTCCTCGTGGAGAGCAACGAGCGGGACGCCCGTCCCGGCTGGCGGCGCGCGATCAAGGAGGTCGTCGTCCCTCCGGTCGTCCGCGGAGCAGCGGAGGTGCTCGTGGTCGGGTCTCTCGCGCGGGAGGCGATGCTCGCGCGCGGCGTCGATCCCGGGAAGATCTCCGTGTTCGCGGACACGATCGACGTGCAGGCGTTCGCACGGCAGGTCGACAGCCTGGCTTTGCGCCGTGACGGCCTCCGGTCGGAGCTCGGCGTCCGGCCCGACGACGTCGTCGTGCTCTCCGTCGCCAGGCTCGCCCCGGAGAAGGGCCTCGACACCCTGATCCGGGCGGCGGCGCTCGCGGCGGACACGCACGTCACCGTCGTCCTCGCCGGCGCCGGCCCCGAGCGCCCGCGCCTGGAGGCGCTCGGGACCGAGCTCGGCGTGCGGCTCGTGCTCGCGCCCGACCTCCCGTGGGAGCGGATCGCCGAGCGGTACGCGATCGGAGACGTCTTCGCGCTGCTCTCGCGGCACGAGCCGTGGGGCGTTGCCGTCAACGAGGCGGCGGCCGCCGGACTCCCGCTCGTCCTCTCGGATCGGGTCGGTGCGGCGTTCGACCTGCTCGAGGACGGGCGGAACGGCGTCCTCGTACCAGCCGACGACGTCACGGGAGCGGGCGAGGCGATTCGCGAGCTGACAACCGACCCCGAGCGCCGCCGCGTCATGGGTGCCGCCTCGCGTGAGATCGTCGCGGACTGGGGCTACGAGCCGAGCATCGAGACCGTGATCCGCGTCGTACGCCGGGTGGCCGGCCGCACGTCAGGGCCCTCCGAACGGCGGTGAATCAACACAGACGCTCTCGGCTCCGAAGCGCCTTCTCGTAGGCCCGGAGCTGCGCGTCGACGACAGCGTCCCAGTTCGACCGACGCGCGGCGCGGAGGCCGCCGGCCGCGAGTTGCGCCCGCAACGCGTCGTCTTCGAGGACGCGGGTGATCGCGGCGACCACGGTTTCGCGCTCGTCCGCGACGACGAGCGCCTCGTCGTCGCGGAAGAACCCCGAGACCCCGGCCCGGTCGGTGAGGACGACAGGGGTCCCCGCCGCTGCGGCCTCCGCGGCGACCATGCCGAAGCTGTCCCCCGCGGACGCGAGGGCGAACATGGTCGCTTCCCCGTAGAGCGCGAGAGGCGGCCGTTCCGTCGGCGGCAGGAGGTGAATGCGTCCGGCGGTCGTGGCTTCCCGCTGCGCCCGCTCGACGAGCGCGGTCGTCCCGTGCCGGTCGTCCGGCCCCGCCAGCACGACGTGGACGTCGGGTCGTCGCCGCGCCACCTCGAGGAGGTGCTCGATCCCCTTGCCGGCCGCGATCCGGCCGACGTAGAGGACGGTCGGCGCATCCGACGGGATGCCGAGCCGTCGCCGCAGCTCCCCCGTCGGCGCGGGCATGCTCGCCGGATCGGGAAAGCCGAGCCCGCGGACGACGATGCGCTCGCGCGGGACGCCCGCCACAACCACGTCGGCCGCCTCGAGCTCGGAGACGGCGACGACCGCGGCCGCGGCCTGCGGGATGCCCCGCGCGACGCTCGCGTCGAAGATCCGCTTGAGCCCGACCTTGCGCAGCCGCGGCCGGAGCATCCCGAGCGGCTCGAAGACGTACGGGATCCCGCGCAGGCGGCACCACGCCGCCGTCGTGGTGGTGACGGGATCGCGGAAGCCGGCGACGTGCACCACGTCGGGACGCAGCCTCCGCAGGCGGCCGGGCAGCGTGGGCGTAATGCCCATCCAGCGGTAGCGCAGCGGTGTGGCGAGGTACTCGACGGTCGCGCCGTCGACGACGTCGACGCGCGTGCGGGCCGGAGGACGCCGGGCGACATCGACGAGCGTCGTGGTGAGCACGGTGACGCGATGGCCGCGTTCGACGATCCGCCGTACGAGCTCGCGGGAGGCGACCACGGGCCCGCCGAATGCGTGTGCCGGCCAGTAGGCGGGCGTCGCGAGCAGGATGTCGAGCTGCTCCTCCACGGTGGGACCCTATGCGGCGCGCGACCCACCCGGGTTCATCGACTACCGTGCGCGCGATGGACGGAAGGCCGAGGCTTCTGGTGCTCAACCAGTACTACTGGCCGGGGATCGAGGCGACGGCGCAGCTCCTCTCGCAGCTCTGCGAGGCACTCACCGCCGACTTCGACGTCACGGTCGTCACGGGCCATGTGCGCGGGCAGGAGAGCCTGCCGACGGAGGAGCTGCACAACGGCGTCAGGATCGTCCGTGTCCGCTCGACGACCTACGACCGCTCGCAGCTCCGGCGCCGTGCGACCAACTATGCGACCTACCTCGTCGAGACCGTGCGCACCGCGCTCCGGGGCGAGGCGCCCGATCTCGTCCTCTGTATGACCGACCCCCCCGTGGTGGGCGACATCGGACTGCTGATCGCGCGCAGGTTCGGCGTGCCGCTCTTCGTGATCAGCCAGGACGTCTTCCCGGAGATCGCCGAGCGCGTGAACCGGCTCGACAGCCGGCTCGCGGTCGGAATCCTGCGCCAGCTCGTCGGCCTGTACCTCCGGCGCGCCGACCGCGTCATCGCGATCGGCGAGACGATGAAGAAACGGCTCGAGGAGAAGGGCGCGCCCGCCGCGAGAGTCGAGGTCATCCCGAACTGGGTCGACACGACCGAGATCACGCCGCAGCCCCGTGACAACGCCTGGTCGCGCGAGCACGGCCTCGTCGGGTCCTTCGTCGTGATGCACTCGGGGAACGTCGGCCACGCGCAGGATCTCGACACGCTGATCCGCGCGGCCACCTTCCTGCGGGACGTCGATCAGCTGCGGATCGTGATCCTCGGCTTCGGGGCACGACACGGCGAGCTGACCCGGCTGGCGCAGCGAGTCGAGGTCACGGACGCGGTGCGGTTCCTCGACTACCAGCCGCGCGAGCTCCTGTCGCTCTCGCTCTCCTCGGCCGACCTCCACTTCGTCGGGCTCGCGCGCGGGCTCGCGGGGTTCGTCGTCCCGAGCCGGATGTACGGCATCCTCGCGGCCGCCCGTCCCGTGCTCGTCGCGGCGGACGAGGACTCCGAGACGGTGAGGATCGTGCGCGAGACGGGGTGCGGCCTCGTCGTCCCGCCCGGGCGACCGGAGCTCCTCGCGGGCGTGCTCCGCGACGTGGTCGAGGGGCGGACCTCGCTCGAGGGGATGGGTGAGCTGGGGCGAGCCTGGGTCGAGCGCGAGGCCGACCGCGAGATCGCCTTCGACCGTTACCGGCGGCTGCTCGTGGGAGCCGCGGGCGAGCGGGAGGCGAGGAGCTCCCGGTAGAGCTCGTCGACGTCGTCGACGAGGCGGTCGACGGCGTAGCGGCCGAGCATCCGCTCCCGTCCGGCGGCTCCCATCGCCGCACGCCGCTCCGGGTCGCGGGCGAGGATCTCGAGCCGCTCCGCGAGCGCGTGCGTGTCGCGCGGCCGGACGAGGAAGCCGGTCTCGCCCTCGTCGACGACGTCCGGCACTCCACCGACCCTTGTCGCGACGACCGGTTTTCCGGCCGCCAGTGCTTCGATGATCGTGACCGGGGTACCTTCGCTGGCGGAGGTGAGCACGACCGCGTCGCAGATCGCGTACCAGGGCGCGACGTCCTCCTGGTACCCGACGAACAGGCAGGAGCGGGCGAGGCCGAGGTCGTGCGCTCGCTGCTCGAGCCGGTCGCGGTCGTCTCCGTCGCCGACGAAGAGCAGGAGTGCGTCGACGCCGCGCTCGCGGACGCCTGCGAGCATCGTGAGGAGGTCGTCGGTGCGCTTGACGGCGGTCATCCGCCCGAACCAGCCGACGACGAACTTCCCCACGCCGATCCCGTGGCGGCGGCGCGCCTCGTCCGCGTCGCCCTCGAAGCGGACGCGCGGCTCGAGCTCGATCCCGAGTCGGACGACCGAGAACTTCCGCGCCGGTGCGACGTGCAGCCCGACGAGCTCGTCGCGGACCTCGGGGCTCACCGCGACGAGGCGGTCGGTCGCACGCGCGAGAACGGTCTCGATCGCCCGGAACAGCAACGTCCCCGCGCGGCCGAAGTACCCGCGCAGCACGTGCCCGTGGAAGGTGTGGACGACCACGGGGCGGCGTCCCGGGCGGCCGGCGAGCACGGCGGCGACGCGGCCGATTGCGCCCGCCTTGGCGGTGTGCGTGTGCACGACGTCCGGTCGGACACGCCGGATGATCCGGGCCACGCGCCACGCGGCGACCGCGTCCCGGAGCGGGGAGAGGTCACGCGAGAGCCCTGGGAGGCGGACGACCTCGACGCCGGCGCGGTCGGCCACGAACGCCATCGACTCCTCGCCGCGGCCGACGTCCCCGGCCACGAGCGTCGTCTCGTACCCGCGCTCCGCGAGCCCCTGCGCGAGGTACGTGACGTGGAGTGCGGGCCCGCCCATGTTCAGCCTGGCGATCACTCGGACGACGCGTATGGGAGACCCCGCGGGACGGTCCATCATCGCGCGGCGAGCCTAGCGGGAGGCGGGGATACACTCGCGCGATGCCTGTGACGAAGACGCTCTTCTGGGGTTCGCTCGGGGCGCTCGCCTGGACGCACGTCGGGTACCCGATCGCGGCCGGCGCGCTGGCTCGCGTGCGCGAGCGGCGCGTCGCGAAAGACGCCTCCGCGGAGCCGACGGTGGCCGTAATCGTGGCCGCGTTCAACGAAGAGGCGGTGATCGAGCGCCGCCTCGAGAACCTCCTCGCGCTCGACTACCCGGCCGACCGCCTCGAGATCGTGGTCGCCTCCGACGCGTCGAGCGACCGCACGAACGAGCTCGTCGAGGCCGTCGCCGCCCGAGAGCCCCGGGTTCGCCTGCTCGACTGCCTGCGCGGGGGCAAGGTGGCCGCGCAGGATCGCGCGGTGCGCGAGACGGCGAGCGACGTCGTCGCATTCTCCGACGCGAACGCCACCTGGTCGCCGGATGCGCTCCGCCGCCTGGTCGCCAACCTCGCCGATCCGGAGGTGGCGTACGTGTGCGGGCGCCTCCGGCTCGAGGAGGCCACGGGCTCGAACCGCGAAGGCCTCTACTGGCGCTACGAGCTCTGGCTGCGCGAGCAGGAGTCGCGCCTCGGCTCGGTCACCGGCGGGAACGGCTCGATCTACGCACTCAACCGTCGCGACTACGTCGAGGTCGACCCGCGCTGGGGGCACGACCTCTCGCTGCCATACCGGATGGTTCAGAACGGCAGGCGCGCCGTGTACGAGCCCTCGGCCCGCGCGCTCGAGCGGCCGACTCCGACGAACGAGGCCGAGTACGCCCGCAAGGTGCGGATGTTCGAGCACTGCTGGGAGATCACGCTGCGCGGCTCCCTGCTCCGCAGGCTGCCGCCGGTCTACCTCGTGTCGATCCTCTCCCACCGCGTGCTGCGCTACTCCAGCGGCCTGCTCCACCTGGCGCTGCTCGGCTCGAGCGTCGTGCTGGTCGGCGCCGGCGGGCCGTACGCGCTCGCGCTCTTCGGGCAGCTCGCGGTCCTCGCGGCGTTCGCGGCGCGGGTGCCGATCGCGCGCTACTACGTCTACGTCACGTGGGCGACCGTCCAGGCCCTCTGGAACTATCTCCGGCGGGGCGTGCCGGCAACCTGGGACGCGGCCGAGGGCACACGGTAAGCATGCCGACGTTTCGACTCGGGGCGTGAACCGCGCCGCCGACCTCGCGCTCGCCGGCCTGGGGCTGGCGCTCGCGAGCCCGCTCCTCGCGGTCGCGGCGCTCGCGATCAAGCTCGACGGCGGCGGCCCGGTGCTGTTCCGGCAGACGCGGGTCGGCCGGGACGGGAAGGACTTCCGGTTGCTGAAGCTCCGCTCGATGACCGTCGACGCCGAGCGCACCGGGGCCGGATTCGCGGTCGACCAGGGCGACGCCCGCATCACGCGGGTCGGCCGCGTGCTCCGCCGCACGTCGGTCGACGAGCTGCCGCAGCTCTGGAATGTGCTCCGCGGCGACATGTCGGTGGTGGGGCCGCGGCCGACGCTGCGCTACCAGGTCGACCGCTACACGGAGCGCCAGCGCCGGCGTCTCGAGGTGCGACCCGGCCTCACGGGATGGGCGCAGGTGCACGGCCGCGCCACGCTCTCGTGGGCCGAGCGGATCGAGCTCGACGTCTGGTACGTCGAGCACCGGTCCCCGCTGCTCGACCTGAAGATCCTCCTGCGCACGCCGCTGGCGCTGTTCGGCGGCACGTATCGGGGCTCGAGCGGGGGTTGGCGCCCAGACCGCTGACCGACGCCCGGGCGGCTCGGCTCGGGCTCGTCGTCGCCGCGGTCGCGGTCGGCGCCCAGCTCGCCGTCGGCACGGGCTGGTCGCTCACCCACGACGACCCGACCGTCCTCGAGCTGACCGCGCGCTGCTTCACCCGCGAGGAGGGTCTGAGGGTCGAGGCGACGGCCGGCGACCCGATCGCACGCTCCGCGAGCGGCGGGACGTTGACGACCGTCGTCGAGGGGAACCTCCTCACCGTGGCGCTCGCCGGCCGCGCGAGCGAGGCAGAGCGGCTCCGGGCCGCGTACCTCGCCCTCGGTGACGACGTTCCCACACGGCTCGAGGTGCGCGGGCGGTACGTCCGCCTGTGGCACCGAGCGCCGTCGGACGCCCAGCGCCGCACCGCGGACGACTGCGAGTACTGACGTGTCGAGGCGGAGCTATGCGGCGGCGGTCGGCGCCGTGCTCGCGGCGGAGGCGGCGCTCCTCACGTGGAACGCGTGGCGCTTCGACTGGCTGCGCGGCTACGACGCCTTCGCGAACGACCTCTACGCGAACGTCGTCGCGACCGACCTGCGGCTCCCCGATGCGGCCGAGACGAGCGTCTGGCACACGCCGCCCCTCTGGTTCGCGCTCGCGGGCGCGCTGCGCCGCCTCGCAGGCGGCCTCGGCTGGGAGCCCGTCCAGCGCCCGGGGCAGCTCCTCGCAGCGGCCGCCGGCCTGGCCGTCTGCGTGGTCGCGCTCCTCCTCGCCCGGGCGTTGTGGCCGGAGCGGCGCGGCCTGCACGTCCTGGCCCTCGTCTTCACGGCCGCGTCGCCCGCGCTCGTCCGGGCCTCGGCGATGTACCACCCGGAGACGCTCGCGGCGGCGCTCGCGGGCGGCGGGCTCGTCGTCTGCGTGCGGGGTCTGCGGAGCCGGCCCACGCTCGCGACGGGCGCGGGCGCCGGCGCCCTGTTCGGGCTCGCGTCGCTGACGCGCGCCTGGGCCCTTCCTGTGCTGCTCGCGGCGGCCGCGGCGCTGGCGCTCGACGCGCGGCGCCGCGGCCCGTGGCTGCCCGTGGTCGCGCTCGTCGCGGTCGCGGCGGTACTCGTCGGTCCGTGGCTCGTCAACCAGCAGGTCGCGCACGGCAGCGCACTCGCCTTCAACCGCGCCGCGCCCGACACGCCGCTCGTGGAGCGCCGCCCCGCCTCGTTCTACCTCGGTCCCCGCTCGCTCCGGGTCTTCCAGCAGCCGGTCACGCCGGTCTTCCGCAACGAGCTCGTGCCGCACCTGTACGCCGACTGGTGGGGCGACTGGGCCTTGACGTGGGACACCGCGCCGCCGCCTGCTCCGGGGCAGCTCCTCGGCGACGGCGTCGTCGCCGTGCGCGTGCGCCAGGACGTCCTGGGTCTCCTGCCCACCGTGCTCGCCCTGGCGGGCCTCGTCGCGCTGACACTCGTCGCGGTGGCGAGGCGCAGCCTGGCGGTCGGCCTGTTGCCGGCCGCCGCGTTCGGGGTCGTGCTCGCCTACGTCCTCTTCTCGGTGCGGTTTCCCTCGACGGACGGGGACACCATCAAGGCGACGTATCTGCTCACGCTGCTCCCCGCCGCGGCGGTGGGCGCGGCGTTCGTCGTCGACGCCGCCCGCCCACGCGGGCGCGGTTGGGCGATCGGGGTCGCGATCGCGGTCTCCGCGCTCGTGCTCGCACAGCTTCCGTTCCTCGTTTTGTGACGAGAGGCGTCGCTACGCTCTCCCGTCGTGACGGCAGTCCTCTTCACGTGCGCGGGACAGCGGGTCGACATCGTGAGCGCGTTCGGCCGCGCGGGAGCGACCACCGTCGCGGCCGACCTGGATCCGCTCGCGCCGGCGCTCTACCACGCCGATCGCCGCGTGCTCGTGCCGTCGGTGGCCGACCCCGGCTACGTGGCGGCGCTGGCGGCCGTCGTCGCAGAGCACGACGTCGCGCTCGTCGTGCCGCTCACCGACCTCGACCAGGAGATCGTCTCGGCCGCGCGCGACGCGCTCGCGCCCGCCCTCGTCCTCGCCCCGGGCCCGGACGTGTGCAGGGCCATGGGCGACAAGTACCTCGCGCACGTGTTCTTCGCCGAGCACGGGATCCCGAGCCCGCGGACGTGGCTTCCCGGAGACGTGCCGGACGACGTGCGCTACCCGGTGCTCGTCAAGGTGCGCGAGGGCTTCGGCTCGCGGCACATCTACCGTGCCGACGGCCCCGAGCAGCTCGCGTTCCACCTCGCCGCGACGCCCGTCGAGTCCATGGTGCAGGAGTGCTGCCTCGGGGAGGAGTTCTCGATCGACGTGCTCTGCGACGTCGAGGGCCGCTGCCTCAACGCGATCCCGCGCTCGATGATCCAGTCGAAGGGCGGCGAGTCGATCAAGGGGCGCTCCCTCGCCGACCGTGAGCTGATCGAGCACGGGGCGCACGTCGCCGAGACGGTCGGGATCGTCGGGCCGGCGAACGTGCAGTGCTTCCGCGAGCCCGACGGCTCGCTGCCGGTCACCGACGTCAACCCCCGCTTCGGCGGCGCCTTCCCGCTGCCGCTCGCGGCGGGCAGCCGTTACCCGGAGCTCGTGCTCGCGCTCGCCCGCGGCGAGCGGCCCGAGCCGCGGCTCGGCGAGTTCCGCGCGGGCGTCGTGATGACGCGCTTCTTCTCCGACCTCTGCCTCGTCGAGGACGAGAGCGGTGCGCTCGTGCCGTTCGCCGAGGAGCTCCCGTACCCGATCGCGGCCGAGCCGGGCGAGGCCTGACATGCGCTACGTCGTCACCGGCGCGGCGGGGTTCATCGGCTCGCACCTCGCGGAAGCGCTCGCCGCCGCCGGACACGAGGTCGTGGGCGTGGACGCATTCACGGACTACTACGACCCCGGGCGCAAGCGCGACAACGCGCGCGAGCTCGACGTGCTCGAGTCGGACCTCGTGACGGCCGACCTCGACCCGATTCTGGAGGGAGCGGACGGCGTCTTCCACCTGGCGGGCCAGCCCGGCGTCCGGGCGAGCTTCGGGCCGGGGTTCGAGGACTACGTCGAGCGCAACGTCCACGCGAGCGGCCGTCTGTTCGAGTCCGCGGCGAGGCACGGCGTCCGGGTCGTCTACGCGTCCTCGTCGTCGATCTACGGCGACGCCGAGAGCTACCCGACGCGCGAGGACGCACGGCCGCGGCCGATCTCGCCCTACGGGGTGACGAAGCTCTGCGTCGAGCACCTCGCCTACGCGCACGCGCGCACGACGGGGCTCGAGGCCGTCGGCCTGCGGTACTTCACGGTCTACGGCCCGCGGCAGCGCCCCGACATGGCGTTCACGCCGCTCCTCGAGGCGCTGGCGGAGGGAACGACGTTCCGCCTCTTCGGCGACGGCTCGGCGTCGCGGAGCTTCACCTTCGTCGCGGACGCGGTTGCCGGAACCGTCGCGGCGATGGCGCGTGGTCGTCCGGGCGAGCTCCTCAACGTCGGCGGGGGGGAGGAGGCGACGATGACGGAGGCGATCGCGCTCGCGGAGGAGATCGCGGGGCGGTCGCTCTCGGTGGAGCAGCACGGGCCGGCGGCGGGAGACGTGCGCCGCACCCGTGCCGACGTCGAGAAGGCTCGGCGCGAGCTCGAGTGGCAGCCCGGGACCTCCCTCGCCGAGGGGCTGCGCGCCCAGTGGGCCTGGGTCGCTGCTAGGGTCGCGGCGCCGTGAGCGACGAGGGGCGGACAGACGTCGTCGACCTCGACGCGGAACGCGAGGTCGACCTCCGCTCGGCGTGGACCCGGCTCGCGGCCCGCTGGTGGCTCCCGGTCGGCGGCCTCGTCGCGGGGGCGATCCTCGGCGTGCTGGTCTCGCTCGGCGGAGGCGACGTCTACAGGGCCAATGCCCTCCTGTACCTCGGGCAGCCGTTCGCCCCGAACGGCGGCGGCCAGATCCAGAGCCTGGCCACGAACCCCGACACGGCCGGCGAGATCGTGCGCTCTGACAACGCAGTGAAGCGGGCGGCCGCGGCCTCGGGCCTCCGGCCCGGCCAGCTGCGGGGCAACATCGCCACCAAGGCGGTCGTCTCTCCCGGTCAGGGCGCCCGCTCGCTGTCCCCGCTCGTCGAGATCACCGTCAAGGCCCCCGGCGGGCGCAAGGCCGAGAAGGCGGCCGACTCGCTCGCGAAGAGCGTGATCAGCTCGGTGTCGACGTACGTCGACCGCAAGATCGAGCTCTTGAACGACCAGATCGCGAACGACGACGCCGGCCTCGACGTCGCGAACGAGCGGATCCAGAACGCCCTCGCCCAGCAGGCGGCGGCCAACGACCCGGGGCTCTCGCTCTCGGACCGCATCCTCATTCAGGCGAATACGAACTCGACGCTGCAGTTCTACGAGGCCCGTCAGGCGAACCTGCGCGAGGATCGGGCGTCGGCCCAGCAGCTGCTCTCGCTCGCCGAGCAGGTCGAGCGCAGCTTCGTCGTCCAGCCGCCGGTCGCCAAGCGCACGGCCGCGACGAGCCGCCGCAACGCGGCTGTCGTCGGCGGGCTGATCGGGCTCCTGCTCGGCGCTCTCGCCGCCGTCCTCGCCGATCCCTGGCTCGAGCGCAGGAGCCCGGCTCCGGCCTAGCGGCACGCATGGTCGAGGGCAAGCGCGTCGCGGTCGTCGTCCCCGCCTTCGAGGAAGAGCTGCTCGTCGCGGACACGATCCGCGGGATCCCGGATTTCGTCGACGTCGTGGTCGTCGTCGACGACCACTCGGCCGACGAGACGGTGGAGCGGGCCCGCGCGACCGGCGACCAGCGGCTCGAGGTGATCCGGCACGAGCGCAACCTCGGGGTCGGGGCGGCGATCGTCACGGGGTACGCGCGCTGCCTCGAGCTCGGCGTCGACGTAGCCTGCGTGATGGCGGCCGACAACCAGATGGACCCGGCCGAGCTCGCGTCGCTCGTCGCGCCGGTCGCCCGCGGCGAGGTGGAGTACGCGAAGGCGAACCGGCTCGTGAGCGGCGAGGCGTGGGAGCTGATCCCCCGTGCGCGCTACCTCGGCAACGCGGTGCTCTCGCTCCTGACGAAGATCGCCTCCGGCTACTGGCACGTGGCCGACTCGCAGGCGGGGTACACGGCGATCTCGCGCAGCGCGCTCGGACGCCTCGACCTCGTCCGTCTCTACCGCCGCTACGGGTTCCCGAACGACATGCTCGTCCACCTCAACGTCCAGAACGCCCGCGTGCGCGACGTGCCGTCCCGCCCGATCTACGGCGTCGGCGAGGAGTCGGGGATCCGCGTCCACCGCGTCGCGCCGCGGATCGCCTGGCTCCTCTTCAAGGGCTTCTGGTGGCGGATGACGCAGAAGTACGTGATCCGCGACTTCCACCCGCTCGTGTTCTTCTACACGCTGGGGGCGTTGATGACGGTCGTCGGCCTCGTGCTCGGCGTGATCGTCACCGCCTCGCGGATCTTCGGCGGCAACGAGATCACGACCGCCACCGTCGTCCTCGTCGCCCTCCTGCTCGTGTCGGGCACCCAGTTCACGCTGTTCGCCATGTGGTTCGACCAGGAGGCGAACAAGGAGCTGCGCTGAGCGCCCGTCGTTACGCCGTTTCTGAGGCTCCGGGGCGGCTCTGCAACACGGGCAATAACGCGGGCTATGTACCGGGAGAGGCCTTGACCGCCTCCGCGCTCGAGGTGAGCTAGTGACCTGAGTCGTTGATCCGCTGGCAGTAGGCGGCGAGGCTGGCGAGGATCTCGTCGGCGCTCTTGTGCCAGACGAACGGCTTGGGGTTGTCGTTCCAGTTGGTGATCCAGGTGCGGATCGAGGCGACGAGGTCGCGGACCGAGCGGTGGGCGCTTCGTTTGATCCACTTCGTCGTCAGCTCGGCGAACCAGCGCTCGACGAGATTGAGCCAGGAGCTGTAGGTAGGCGTGAAGTGCAGCGTGAAGCGCGGGTGGCGGAGGAGCCAGCGCTGGATCGACGGCGTCTTGTGGGTCGAGGAGTTGTCGAGCACGACGTGCACGTCGAGGTGGGCGGGCACGGAGGCATCGATCAGGTTGAGGAAGCGGCGGAACTCCTCGGCGCGATGTCGCGGCGTCATCTCTGCCAGCACCTGCCCGGAGGCGACGTCGAGCGCGGCGTAGAGGTTGGTGGTGCCGTTGCGGACGTAGTCGTGGCTCTGCCGCGCAGGGACCCCGGGCATCAGCGGCAACACCGGCGCCGAGCGGTCGAGCGCCTGGATCTGTGACTTCTCGTCGACACAGAGCACGACCGCAGCCTCGGGCGGGTTGAGGTAGAGCCCGACGATGTCGCGCACCTTGTCGATGAACTGCGGATCCGGCGAGAGCTTGAACGTCTCCGTCTGGTGCGGCTTCAGCCCGAAGGCTCTCCAGATGCGGCTGACCGCAGACTGCGACATCCCCGTCGCTGCCGCCATCGAGCGCGTCGACCAATGCGTCGCATCCTTCGGCTGCTCCTCGAGCGTCTTCACGATCACCCGCTCCACCTGCTCGTCGCTGATCGAGCGCGGCTTGCCCGGCCGCGGCTCGTCGTGCAACCCGTCAAGCCTGCGCGCCGCGAACCGCACCCGCCACCTGCCGACCGTCGAGGCGTTACAGCCGAGCTCGTCGGCGATCTCGACGCTGGACTGGCCCTCCGCGGCCGCCAACACGACACGGCAGCGAAATGCGAGCGCCTGCGAACTCTTCGGACGCCGCGCCCACCGCTCCAGAACCTCCCGCTCCTCGCCGCTGAGCACGACCGCTGTCCGCTGAGCCATAACCGCCTCCATCCTCGTCGCTGACAAGGACGGACTTCGCGACTTCACAACGGGTCCCTGCGAACTACCGACTCAGGTCACTAGGGTGTCTTATCTGGCCCTGCAGCCAGAACCCCGGCCGAAAGCCCGCAATCTCCCGACGCGCCTAGGCGCGCGAGACGTAGGAGCTGAGGCGAACAGGATTCGACGTGCAGGGCCAGTACTTCGTTGTGCCGAGCAGGTACGCCGCGCGAACGATCTGCGGGCCTGGGTCAAGACAGAGAGAAGTCTGTCGCTCGAGGCGATAACGGCGAGGTGTTGGTCGAGTCGCCTCGATGGATTTCCTCCAAGAGGGGCCGCGCCTCGTGCTGTGGTCAAAGCCCGCTTCCTCTCTGGGGTCCTCGTGAGCGTCTCGGCGCGCTCATTGGGAACGGCGGCGGTCGCCACCTGGTCCTGCAGGTGGCGACCGCCGTTTGAGAAGCGCTCGTTTCTCCCGTGGGAAGTCGGGAGAACTCGGGTCAGTTCGTGCTGGACGGCAGAGCCGCCTCGACGGTCGTCATCACCGGGACGCGGCGGGGCTTCGACTGTTCCGGCTTCTTGACGTGGATTTCGAGCGCCCCGTTGGCGTAGTGGGCCTGGGCCTCGCCCTCGCCACAGGCCTGCGGTAGAGCGACCGATCGCGTGAAGTCACCGAAGTGGCGCTCGGAGCGGAAGAACCGCTCATCCTCCGCGTTCTCGGCCCGCTCACGCGAGCCGCTGACCGTGAGGGTGTTGTCTTCGATCTCCACGGTGATCTTGTCCTCCGGTATGCCGGGCATGTCGAAGGCGTACACCAGGTCGCCCTCGGTCTCCCAGACGTCAAGCGGAGGTGCCCATGCCTGGGCGGAGCGACCGGGGGACTCCAGAACGGTGTTGATCAGCCGCTCGAATTCGGCATTCACGGCGAAGTTTCGTAGCGGCTCCCGGAAGCGGACAAGGGTGGTCATGATCAATCGTCTCCTTCGATCACCGTACATTAAACAAATCATAGCATAAAATCTTAGCCATCTAATAGAAGATCTTAGGCTGACGGTGATGGGCGACGGCGTCACGCTTGAACCGCCGGGCCGCGGATGACGACCGCTAGGAGCGCGCCGTCTCCTGCGAAGGCGAGATCGCAGTGCCGATCGGATCGGAGGTCCAATAGCCCCCGGGCCTGTACGTCAAACGGCCGGTGTTATGTTCCGGAGTCGTGAGCACCTCCTCGGGGGACGACCGCGAGAAAGACGCCTGCCCGAACTGCGGGACGCGGGTCGAATCCACGATCAGCGCTCCGGGCGAGCCACTCCGTGAGGCGACGGAGCGGCGGTGTCCAAACTGCGCGAAGGTTCTTCGGCGTGAGGTCGGCGGGGAGTGGACGGTCGACGAGACGGCGAGTTAGCTCGCGCGCACGGGGTGCCGAGTCCGACCCCCACATCAAGCCTCGCTAAGTTCCGGAGGACGTTGCGGACGGGCGCATGCTGCTCGAACAGGCGGGCGAATACGCGTTCGCCGACACCGACTTGGGCCCCGACGTTCCCGGGAGCATCGTGAGGGCCCGCGCTGGACACATCGCGGCCAAATGGGGGGATCGGAACTGCTTGTGGAGGCAAACACGGTGCAAACACCACCGACATCACGCGCCAGGCGAAACGACACTCAATGGGTGCAAGGCCCCGTCGCGGCGGACGCCTGGACACCGCCCACCACGGGCCGGCATTGATCGGCACGTGGGTCGGTGAACCAGGAGGCGAACAAGGGCCTGCGGTGAGACCCGCGGTCAGCCGTTTCCCGAGCCTCGTCGCCATCGCACGCGGGGCCTGATCAGCTGGCCTCGGCGTTCGGTCGAGTACGGTCGCGTCGCTGGCCAGCATCTCGACGCGCTGGCTGAACCGTTGCAGGCCAGATGAGGCGTCGGCGGAGCCATAGCGCGACATACACGAGCCCGACGAGAACGGGCACCTCGATCAGAGGGCCGACGACGCCGGCCAGAGCCTGACCGGACGTGGCGCCGAACACGCCGACGGAGACCGCGATCGCGAGCTCGAAGTCGTTCGAGGCGACGGTGAAGGCAAGGCTGCGGTCTGCGGGTAAGGAAAGCCGAGCAGGCGGCCCGACGCGAATCCCATCAGCCACATCACGGCGAAGTAGACGAGCAGCGGCACCGCGATGAGAGCGACGTCGAGCGGCTCCGAGGTGATCTCGTCCCCCTGGATCCCGAACAGCAGCACGATGGTGAAGAGCAGCCCGTAGAGCGTCAGCGGCGCGACGCGGGGGATGAAGCGTTCCTCGTACCAGTCGCGGCCGCGCCGGTTGATCCCGATGCGGCGGGTGAGGAACCCAGCGGCGAGCGGAATGCCGAGGAAGACGAGCACCGTGCGGGCAACCTCCCAAACGCCCACTTCGAAGCCCTGGGTGTCGAAGCCGAGCCACCCTGGAAGCGTCGTCAAGTAGAAGTAACCGAGAAGCGCATACGCGGCAACCTGGAAGAGAGCGTTGAAGACCACCAGGACTGCGGTGCGTTCGCGGTCTCCGAGCGCGATGTCGTTCCACACGAGCACCATGGCGATGCAACGCGCGAGGCCGACGATGATCACCCCCGTGCGGTAGGCCGGCTGGTCGGCGAGGAAGATCCACGCGAGCGCGAACATCAGCGCGGGTCCCACGAGCCACGAGAGGAGGAGCGACGTGCCGAAGAATCGCCGTTCCCACTCCGTCGTCGCTCATCCGGCCGATGTCCTCGTATCGCACCTTCGCCAGGACCGGATACATCATCGGCGGACCCGCGGCGATCGGCAGCGACACCGTGCCGATCTGCAGCGCGCCGAGCCACGCGTCCAGGCTCGGGAGCGGCCGTGCCGAGCAGGAAGACCGACCGCCATGGCCAGCGCGATCCAGAGCGGGAGGAAGCGGTCGAGCCGACGAGAGCTGCTTCACCACCCCCGACGACCGCGGCGCGGCCGACGGCGGGGCCGCCACCGGTCGGGGGCGGGCGTCAGTAGTCCGCACCGCACCCGTCCTCGTTCAGTGCGACCGCGTCTCGCAGGAGCGCGCCGACGAGCCCGTGGAGGGAGGCGAGTCGCTCGCGGTCGGGCCAGTAGCAGGTGCGTGGCCCCTCGATCTCCCCGTGAATCAGGCCCGCCTGGTTCAGCACCTTGAGGTGCTGCGAGACGGTCGCCTGCGCGAGCGGGAGCTCCTCCACGATCTGGCCGCAATAGCAGGCATCCCTGGAGAGGAGTAGGCGCACGATCTGCACCCGTGCGGGATGCCCAAGCGCCTTCGCAAGCGTGGCGAGCTGCCTCTCCTCTTCGGGGGGCTCGAACGTCCGCGGCGGGGCCGCCGCGACGCTCACCGTCCGGCCCCGGCGGACAGGCGGGCGTGTCCGCTTCCGCCTGCGACCCGAGCGAGCTCATGGGACGACGCGGCGGCATTCAGATCATGCGGGCATCCGTAGAGTGTGCCGCCGGGGCGATGGAGCTGCGCCTCAGCCAGGTGCTCGAGGCAAAGGCCCACACCGCAGTGCCGACAGGTGGCGACGGCCGCGACCGCCTCGCCCCTGATCGCGCACTCGTAACACTCCATCGCACGCCTCCTTCCGCGCCGGCTGCCTCACCGTCGGCAAACCGTTCATCGCAGATCGACGATAGGAGGCGGGCCGTCACCTGGAATCCGGTGGCACCCGTACACGCGCTGCGGGAAGACCGCACGCGACCCTGGCCGCCCCCCGGCGCGGTCAGGCGTCGGCGACGAGCTTGTCGGCGAGCTCCTCACGGC
>CAVPZH010000009.1:0-212018 GCA_963710125.1 uncultured Actinomycetes bacterium
GCACGCGGTTTAGGAAACCGCTGCTCTATCCACTGAGCTACGGGGGCAGAAATGGCTGATTTGCAGGTATTTACTACCACCCAGCCTGCGAATACTCTATACGCGACGAGGCCGGGTCGCCGGTGCCGATCGCCCACCGCCCCGGCTCTGACGTCGGATCAGTCGTCCCAGCGGCCTTCGTCGAGCTTCCGCTCGCCGGCCCCGCCGGGACACGGCCGAGCGGTGGAGATCAGGCGACGCGGATCTCGAGGACGTCCGCGGTCGGCCCCTTCGACTCGCCGCCCACGACGGTGATCGCGCCGCCGCTCGCTACCGCGCCGGCGTCGGCGAGCGGGTGGGGAAGCGAGCCCGCGCGGGCGGTCGTTCCGGTACGCGGGTCGATGCGCACGATCGTCGCGAGCGGGGCGCCTGCGGCATCGGTGCCGCCCGATCAGGTAGAGCGACCGGCCGAGTGCGACGAGGGCCGCGTGCGCGACGGGGCGCGGAAGCGAGCCGACCCGGCGCACGCTGCCCGTGCGCGGGTCGAAGGCGAGAATCGCCGGGCTCGTTCCGCGAGGCGTGACTCCGCCGACCACGTAGATACGGCCTCCGAGCGCCGCGACGCCTGCATAGCGGAGTCCCTCAGGTAGGCGGGCGACGACCGACGGCACGTGTCCCGGGACGTAGCGCTGGATCGCGGTCGCCCATGCGCTTCCCGTGTAGCCGCCGACCAGGAATGCCTTCGGCCCGACGGTGGCGGCGCCGAGGTCCGAGAGCGGCTCCCCGATCGTCCCGGCGCGCCGCGCGGCGCCGCTGGTGGGGTCGACGAGCTCGATGCCGTCGAAGGAGGTCGTCTGCCCGCCTCCGAAGAGGTACACCCGACCTCCGAGCACGGCCGCCGCGGCGTCGTGCGTGGCGACGGGAAGCGAGCCGACGCGCCGCAGCGCGGACGGTCTTCCCGCGAGCATCTGGTCGGAGGAGCCGGCTGGCGGTGAGACCACCGAGCACAGCGATCTTGCCCTCCGGCAGCGGGACGACCGAGACACGGGTTGCCGGTGTCGGCAGGTGGCCGACGACTCGTACCCGCATGTGCGAGGCGTCGGTCCCGCGGCGCGAGCGGGGTCGGCCGCGGGAGCGTCGTGCCGCGTGCGACCGCCGGCAGCAGGTCGAGCCCGTCCGGCTTCGACAGGTATCCGGGTGCGGACGAGGCGATCCCGAAGTGCCCGTACTGCCAGACGATCCGCTTCGTCTTCGGGTCGATCACGACGATCCGGTGGTGCCAGTCGTCGGTGACCGCGATCATGCCGTTGGGCCAGCGGACCGCGAGCGACGGGCGGTCGAGCGAGCCCGGGCCGGAGGCGGGGCCGTACGTCCACTCGACTGCGCCCGAGCGCGAGAGGATGTCGACCCTGCCCGGCGTGTCGAACCCCGCGACGAGCAACCTCCCGTCCGGGAGCAGCTGTGCGTCGGACGGATACGACGTCGGCGTCCGCACCGTGTAGACGAGGTTGCCGTTCCGGTCGAGGCGGTCGATCCACCCTCCTATCTCCGTGATCAGGACACCTCCGTCGGGAAGCGGAGTCGCGCCGTTCGGCGAGCCGAACGAGTCGGGCGGATGGTGGTAGCAGCGGGAGGGCGATCCGTACGAGCGCAGGATCCGGTGCTGTCTGGCGACGATCAGCACTCGACAGTTGCGGATGTCCGCGACCATCATGCGGTGCCGCGACAGGAGGTAGGCGTCGTCGGGGTTCGAGAGCTCGCCGGGCGCCGAGCCGGCCACACCCGCGTGTCCGTACGACCAGGTGATGCGGTGACGGCCGATCGAGATCAGCGCCATCTGGTCGTTGAACTCCTCGTTCGTCGAGATGCCGCGGTAGCCGGGCGTGAAGAACGCGTCGTCCGGGTCGCGGAACGACTGCCCCTTCCGGATGTCGCCCGGGCGCGGGAACCGCCAGACGATCTTCTTCGTCGGCGAGAGGATGAGGAGCCGGTCGTTGTTGCGGTCCGCCACGAGCACGTACCCGGGCACGGGGCCCGCCTTCACGTCCGGCAGCCCGAGCGCCGCCGCCGGAGTGGGCGGACGCCGTGACGCCTGCGGAGGTGGTGCGCCCTTCCCGGCGGTGCTCCCGGATACGGCGCCGTTCGCGACCCGCGTGCGCGCGGCGTCACGGGGGCCCGCGCCGCGGTCGGCGAGCGTCCGCCAGCCGAGCAGCTCCCGCGCCGACCACCACGAGCACGAGGGCGACCCGGTACGACCGGCGCCTCCGGGCGCGCGTCACGCGACGAGCGCGCTCACGCATGACGACCTGAGCCCGCGTCGCTCGGCCGCGTCGAGGATCGTCGGCAACGCGTCGATCGTCTGCTGTCGAGACGCGCCTCGACCCGAGCCGTCGCCGTCGTGGAGGAGCACGGTGGCGCCCGGCCCGAGCAGACGGTCGACCCGGGCGGCGATCACTGCCGCACCGGGCTGCGCGGTGTCGAACACGGCGCCGTCCCACGCGCAGAGGCGGTAGCCGCGGCGCTCGACGACGCGCGCCAGCCACGGACTGCGGACGCCGTGGGGCGGCCGGAACAGAGGCACGGGCAGACGCCCGGTCGCGAGACGGACGGCATCCTCCGCGGCGGCGATCTGGCGCTCGACCTCCCGGGGCGATGCGAAGGCGAGCAACCGATGGTCGTCTCCATGGCAGGCGACCTCGTGACCGGTGCTCAGGATCTCCGCGACCAGGTGCGGGTGACGGCGAGCAGCGCGGGCCAGGACGAAGAACGTCGCTCGGTGTCCGCGCTCGGCGAGGAGCCGGCAGATCGCAGGGGTGAACCGGGGGTCGGGGCCGTCGTCGAAGGTGAGCGCGAACTCGCCCGGGATTCGATCCACGCTCACGGGCGCCCCGAAGATGCGATTGCGGGTGGCGAACGTCCCCACGAGGTAGGAGCAGGAGAGCGCGACGCCGGACGCCGTGACGAGAGGGACGGTCCCCAGCCTGCGGTCGAGGGCCGCGGCGCCGGCGACGAGCCCGGCGGCGAGCGCGCCCGCAGCCGCCCAGGTGCGGTGCTTCTCGGTCACGCGGCGAGCGGGAGCGAGGGCTCCAACCGGCCCCGGTCGAGCACGCGCTCGTACAGCGCCTCGAGCTCGTCGACGACGACCGGCCACGAGAACGTCGAGAGCGCGCGCCGGCGTCCGGCGGCGCCCATCCGGCGGGCGAGCAGGGGCTCGGCGAGCAGCCGGTCGAGCGCCGAGGCAAAGCCCTCGTGGTCGTCGGCGCGGTCGACCATCAGGCCGTCGACGCCGTCGCGCATCACGAGCTCGAAGCCGGGAAGCCGGCTGGCCACCACGGGCAACCCCGCGCTCATCCCCTCGAGCAGCACCATCCCGAACGACGCGAGGCTGCAGGGCGTGCAGAGGATCTCCGCGCTCGCGAGGTACCGCGGCCGCAGGCGGTTGACGCGACCGGCGAAGACGACGTCCTGCCGGAGCTCGACCGGCACCATGTGCTCGACGAGGGGGCGCAGCGGGCCGTCCCCGACGATCACGAGCCGGACGTCGTCGCGAACGCGCCGCAGTGCCGTATACGAGGCGATCATGTGCCGGACACCGTTGCGCGGGTCGAACCGGCCGACGAAGATGATCGTCCGCCCACCCTCGAGCTGCGCGAGCGGCTCGGCGTCCGGCGAGAAGAAGGCGGTGTCGACCCCGTTGGGGATCGTGGTGAAGCGGAGCCTCGGAAAGTACGGCTGCAGGCACTCGACGACGGCGGCGGACACGGAGACGCACGCGTCGAGCCGCTCGAACTGACGACCGAGCGGCCGTCGGGCCGCGCGGAGGAGAGGGTGCTGGGGAGGCAGGACGCTGTGGAACGTCCCGACCGTGGCCGGCGCCGGCGACCGCCTGATCGCGGTCAGCGGCAGCAGGGCGCCGAACGGGTTGTGCACGTGGAGGACGTCGAAGCGCCGCCGTCTGAACTCGCGGCCGAGCGCCTGCGACAGGCCGGCCCCGAGCGAGACGAGTGCCTCTGCTCCGTTCACGTAGAACGGAAAGGCACGTCCGACGTGGACGACGTCGAAGTCGCGCGCGGGAAGGTCGTGCCCGTCCACCGTCCTCGGGGTGACCGCCAGCCGTGGCGTCAGCACGGTCACCTGGTGTCCGCGGCGCGCGAGCTCCGTCGCCTGCCCGTGGACGTGCTCGGTGATGCCGCCCAGCTGCGGGTAGTAGTAGTCGCTGACGATTCCGATCCGCACGGCTCGATCGCGACGCTACGAGCGTCGACCTGACCGGCGCCTGAACGCGCACCCCGTGCGGCCACGAGCGCGGCCGGCGGAGCGGCGAGCGGGCGGTCAGCGCCCCAGCGGCAGCCGGACGGAGAAACGGCCTCCCGTCGCACCGGCGGTGACGGTGACGTCTCCGCCGACGCTGCGGGCGAGCCTGCGGGCGAGCGACAGCCCCAGTCCCGCGCCGCTGCCGACCGACGTCGCCGCGTCCCCCTGCGTCCCGGGCTCGAAGATTCGCTCGCGCTCGTCACTCGTCACACCGGGTCCGTCGTCGGCCACGTTGACCCACGCCGCGGACCCGTTGCGCACGACCTCGACGTCGACGGCCGAGCGACCGTACCGACATGCGTTGTCGACGAGCGGCTGCACGATCCGCGTGAGGAGCTCCTGCTCGGCGGCGACGGGCACGGGCTCGTCGGGCAGCGCGAGACTGACCGCCATGTCGGAGTCGGTGGCCGCTGCCGCGTCCACCGCAGCGCCGACGGCCACGCGAAGGTCGCTGGTTGCATGCGTCAGCCCCGCTTCGTGGCGCGCAGCGGCGACGAGCGTCTCGACGGTGCGGGTCATCTCGTCGACGTTGGCGTCGATCGCCTCGAGCGCGGTGCGGTAGTCCTCGGGGGTGCGCTCTCGTCGCAACGTCAACTCCGTCTCGCCCTTGACCCGGGCGAGAGGCGTCCGCAGCTCGTGCGAGAGCTCCGCGGTGAAGCGCTGCTCGTGGCGCAGGCTCGCCGCGATCCGCGCGAGCAGCCCGTCGAGGGTCGCCCCGAGCCGGGTGAGCTCGTCGTACGGCTCGCCGAGGTCGAAGCGCTGGTCGAGGTCGTTCTCGCTCCAGCGGGCGGCGCTCTCGGTCATGCGGGAGACGGGGAGCAGCGCACGACCCAGCATCCAGCGGAAGATGACGGTCACGGCGCCGAGCAGGAGCGCGGCGAGCGCGATCGATCCGATCAGCGCCGCGGTCGCGGTCTCCTCGTACGCGTCGAGCGAGACGGCAGTCACGACCGTGCCGCGGCGGACGCCGTCCTTCGTCACCGGGAGGGCGTAGAGGCGGACGCTCTCGCCGACGTCGAGAGAGCGCTCGGGCCCGCCCGCGAGGGAGCTCGCCGCCTTCTGGACGCGGTCCGCGGCACGCGGCGCCTCGAGCAGGCGCGAGCCGTCGAACACCCAGGCCTGGCTCGACACCGTCGTCTGGTCCAGTCCTTCCGGGACCACGAGCCTTCCGTCGCGCACCCGCAGCGACGACAGCTCCGCTTCCGCCTGCGCTCTCGCGAGCGCAGTGGCGCTGGCGGAGAGCCGCTGTCCGAGAAAGACGTTGAACGCCGCGACCCCGACCGCGAGCGCGAGCGTGACCGCGCCGACCACCACGACGAGCAGGCGCGTGCGCACGCCGAGGCGGAGCTTCATCGCAGGGAGTAGCCGACGCCGTGCACGGTCGCGATCTCCGGCGAGCCGTCGAGCGCCGCCAGCTTGCGTCGCAGCCGGCCGATGTACACGTCGAGGGTGTTGTCGTGGACGATCGCTCCGTGGGGCCAGGCCGCCCGGACGAGCTCGCGGCGACGCACCGCGCCACCCGGGGCACCGGCGAGCCGGGCGAGGATCCGAAACTCGGTCGGCGTCAGATCGACGGTGGCTCCCCCGCACGAGGCGGCATGCGTGCGGGGATCGAGCCGTAACCCGTGCGCCTCGACCGCGAGGTCGCTGCCGCCCCTCTTGATCAGGGCTCGCAGCCGGGCGACGAGCTCGGCGAAGGCGAACGGCTTGGTGAGGTAGTCGTCCCCGCCGGCAGCGAATCCGGCGAGCAGGTCCGGGAGCGCGTCGCGTGCCGTCAGGAAGATCACCGGCGCGCCGATGCCCCGGGCGCGGAGCGCCTGAACGACGTCGCGGCCGTCCGCGTCGGGCAAGCCGATGTCGACGACGAGCGCGACCGGATCCACCTCCTCGAGCCGGCGCAGCAGCTCGGCGGCGGTGGGCGCCGCGGTCACCTCGAAGCCCTCCTCTCGCAACCCACGCGTCACGAGCGCGCGCAGCTCGGCATCGTCCTCGAGCAGGATCACGTGCGGGTCGAGCACTGCCCGCGCAGTATCCCGCCCGGCTGCCCCGTCTGGATCGTGCACCGCCACTCCCGTGTCAGGCGAATGCCGTTACGCGCCGACCTGGACGGGCCGCGCACGGCGCCTGGGGCGCAGCGTCGCGAGCGCATCGCGCAGATCACCCCGGGTCGCGACGAGGGCGAGGGCCACGATGCCGATCGCGACGTCCGCGGCGCCGGTCGACGCCTGCATCCCGACGCCGAAGCCGAGCAGGGTGGCGGTGCCGGCGCTCCCCGCGAGCGCGAGCCCGATCGCCGCCTGCTGCGTGCCGGCGTTGCCGGGCAGCAACGGCAGGGACGCGGCGACGTTCTGCGCCGCGACCACGACCACGGCCGTCCAGGGCGCGGCCGGGACGTGGAAGGCGACGAGGAACGCGTAGACGCAGGCGAGCCGGAGGCACCACGCGACGAGCTTCCAGGACATGACCCCGGTCGCGAACGCCCGGGGCGAGCGCACGATCGAGAACCCTTCCGCCATCCGGGACGCGACCGAGCGGATGTGGCGTCGGAACGGGATCGCGGCCGACGCGGCCGCGCCCAGGAGCAGGCCGAGCGCCGCCAACACGACCGGATGCGCCGCGATCGCGGCGAGCGCTCCGGTGACGCCACCCGCTGCGATCGACCCGCCGCCGACGAGGACCGCCACGACCGCCGCGACCCCGAAGACGGCCTCGATCGCGGTCTCGAGCACGATCGTCGCGACGATCGTGATCACGCTCGAGCCGGCGAGCTCCCGACGGACGACGCCGACGCGGAGCGCCTCGCCGACGCGCGCAGGGAGGATCGCATTCGCGCCGATCGCGCCGACGAACGCGCCCAGCGTCGTCCGGAACGACACGTCGCTTCCTGCGTGTGCGTGGCGGACGATGGCATGCCACGCCCGCGCCTCCGCGACGAGCTTCGCCAGGTGGAGGGCGAGGGCGACGGCGAGCAGCTCGACCGAGACACCGGCCAGGCTGCTCCACGTACCGACCGCGATCGCGTGCACGGCGTGCATCAGCGCGCGACCGGGCCCGCCGCCGTCACCGCGACCGGCGAGGGCGACGCAGCTGCAAGGTGCGATGGCCTGCCCACACGGCGAATCGTGGGCGACCTCGCCTGACGCTCGCCTGAACGACGTCGCCGAGCGGATCAGAGCAGATTCCGAGACCGCAGGTCGCCCGCACGGCCTGCGACCTGGGACGCACGAGTGTGCGTCGAGTCCGTGACGTCGAGTTTCGGAAGCGTGATCCAGACGTCCGCACCGTGCCCGTCGCGGTTCAGCGCGACGGCGGTGCCGCCGTGGGCCTGGCAGGCCTGCGGCTGCGCAGGGGCCGCTGACCGGGCGACCCCCGCGGGCGCCGGAGGCCGTTCGCGGCGCTCGGAACCGCGCCTCGGTGGCTACCCTCCGACGGTGACCGCAGCTGTGCTCGTCGTCGAGGACGACGTGCCGATCCGGCGGATGCTCGAGCGCACCTTCGAGGCCGAGGGGTACGGGGTGACGGCGGCCGCGGACGGTGGCGCAGCGCTCGCAGCGGTCGAGCGGGCGGTGCCGGACGTGCTCGTAGTCGACATCGGGCTGCCCGGAATCGACGGCCTCTCCGTCTGCCGGAGGCTCAGGCGGAAGGGAGTGACACAGCCCATCCTGCTCCTGACAGCGCGCGACGCGGTGGCCGAGCGCGTCGCGGGGCTGGACGCCGGGGCGGACGACTACCTCGTGAAGCCGTTCGCCACGGAGGAGCTCGTCGCCCGTGTCCGCGCGCTGCTCCGCCGCGGGCAGGAGCCCCCGGAGACGCTCGCGTTCGCAGATCTCCGGCTCGACGTACAGGAGCGCACCGCCTGGCGGGGCGAGAAGGCGATCCAGCTGAGCCGGCGCGAGGCGGACGTGCTGGAGCTGCTGCTCCGCAACCCGCGACACGTGGTCGCTCGAGACGTGGTGCTCGACCGCGTCTGGGGGGACATCTCGTCGGCCGGCACGAACGTCGTCGACCGCTACGTCTCGTATCTGCGGCGAAAGCTCGGAGAGCCGCAGCTGATCCACACCGTGCGCGGGGTCGGATTCCGGCTCGACCGATGAGACGCCCACGCTCGCTCGCCGTTCGCTCGATCTCCGCGGCGGCAGTCGCGGTTCTCGTCGCGCTCGCGATCGTCGGGGTCGGAGTCGACGTGCTCGTCGACCGACATCTGCACCGGTCCCTCGACGCGTCGCTCAGGGAGCGTGCCGTCGAGGTCGCGCAGCTGAGCGCCTCCGCGCCCGCGCTCCTGACGACGCCGGGCGCCCTCGACTCGTCGCTGGGCGGAGTGCAGCTGCAGGTCGAGGTCCTCGACCGGAACGGCCGGATCGTGTCCCGGTCGCTCGCGCTCGGGGGCCGGGTGCTGCCGGTCCACGACGCGGCGCGGGCGGTGATCGCGAGCGGCGCCGGCCGCTACCTCGGCACCGTGCTCGGCTCCGGCTCCGCCCGCGTCTACGTCGGCCCGCTCGCCGAGACCGGTGGCCCCGCGGCCGGCGGGGCGGTGGCGGTCGCGGCGTCCACGCACGACCTCGCCGAGACCCTGCGCAGCGTCCGCCTGTTCGTGCTGCTCGCCGCCCTCGTCGCCGCCTCGGTGGCCGCCGCCGTGCTCGCGGTCTCGATGCGCCGCGCGCTGCGCCCGCTCGGACGGCTCGCCGTCGCCGCGACCGAGATCGAGCGGACGGGCGACGTGCGCCGCCGGCTTCCCGACTCGGCGACCGAGGACGAGGTCGGGGCGCTCGCGCGCACGCTCAACCGGATGCTCGGAAGCCTCGAGCGCGCGCGAGAGCGCGAGCGGCGGTTTCTCGCGGACGCGTCGCACGAGTTGCGCACGCCGCTGACGGCTCTCCTGGGCAACGCCTCCTACCTCAGGCGGCACGGGCCGGACGAAGACGTCATCGCCGACCTCGAGCAGGACGCGCGTCGCCTCGCGAGCCTGGCCGACGACCTGCTGGTGCTCGCCCGCGAGGAGGCGTCCGCCCTGCTCCCCGACGCGGTCGTCCGGCTCGACGAGCTCGCCTTCGCCCTCGCGCGGCACGACCCTGTCGTCCGTGTCGACGCGCCCCGCCCTGTCGCCGTGCACGGCGACCGGGCCGCGCTCGAGCGCGCGCTCGCGAACCTCGTCGAGAACGCGCGACGATACGGCCCGCCCGGCGGGCTGGTCACGATCACGGCGTCCGAGCGGCACGGGATCGCGGTGCTCGTCGTCGCCGACGAAGGCCCAGGGCTCCGCCCCGGCGAGGCCGAGGACGCGTTCGGGCGTTTCTGGCGCGGGTCGACGGACGAGGAAGGCTCGGGCCTCGGTCTCGCGATCGTGCGCGCGACGGCAGAGCGCCACGGCGGACGCGCGTACGCCGAGGGGGCGCGTTTCGCGATCGAGCTCCCCGCTCTCAGAGATCTCTCAGAGCACGGCGCTACAACGACGGAGGAAGAACTCGCGAAAGGATCGCCGTGAAGCGTCTCCGTACCCTCAGCACCCGTGGTCTCTTGCTCGCGCTCGTGGCAGCCGTCCTCGTGGTGTCCGCGACCGGCACGGCGATCGCGCTCGCCGCAGGGGGCTCCGGCGGCCCGACACCGGCCGCGAAACCCCTCGACCAGGCGATCCACGACGCGCTCGCTGCGCCGCGCCCGGCCGGGATCACTGCTCGCATTCGTTTCACGAACAACCTGTTCCCCTCCGGGGCGCTCCTCGGCAACGGGGCGTCCGCGCTGATGACAGGCGCCACCGGGCGACTCTGGGTGGCAGGCGACGGTCGAGCCAGGCTGGAGCTGCAGTCGGATGCCGGTGACGTCCAGATCGTCTGGACTCCGCCCACGGTCACCGTGTACGACGCCTCGTCGAACACCGTCTACCGCGCGACCCTTCCGCACGACACAGCCGGGTCGTCCGGCGCTCCGGACAACGGAGCCCCCGCGCTCTCGCAGATCGACGACCTCCTCGCGAGGCTCGGCGCGCACGCGACGATCTCCGGCGCCGAGCCGACGAATGTCGCGGCCCAGCCTGCGTACAGCGTCACGCTCTCCCCGAAGCACGACGGGGGTCTTCTCGCCTCCGCCGAGCTCGCCTGGGACGCCGCCGCGGGTGTGCCGCTGCGCGTCGCGATCTTTGGAGAGGGGAGCTCGGCAGCCGCTCTTCGACTCGAGGTGACCGACATCTCCTACGGCCCGGTCGCGCCGGACACGGTGACCGTCTCTCCACCCGCGACCGCCAAGGTCGTCGATCTCGGCACGATCGGCAAGCACACGACCGGCACGACCGGGGACAGCCCTCCGGTCACCGGGCCGGCCGCCGTCCAGGCGGCGGCGGGCTTCCCGGTCACCGCGCCCGACACGCTCGTCGGGCTGCCGCGGCGCGACGTCCGCCTGGTCGGTGAAGGCGACTCCCGGGCGGTGCTCGTCGTCTACGGCGAAGGGCTCGGGGCGGTGTTCCTCGTCGAGCGGCAGGCGGGTGACCAGCCCGCCGGCGGGGGCGCCCTGGCGAGCCTGCCGGCTGTGGCGCTCGACGGCGTGACGGCGCACGAGCTCTCGACGCAGCTGGGGACGATCCTCACCTGGCGCCGGGCCGGGGTCGACTTCGTCCTGGCGGGCTCGCAGCCGGCGGCCGCCGCCGAGGCGGCGGCGCGCGTGCTCGGATGAGCGACCTCCTCCCCGTCGAGGCGCGGGGGCTCGTGAAGCGCTACGGCGCGGTGCTCGCGGTCGACCGTGTCGACCTGACGGTCGAGCGCGGGGACGTGTTCGGCTATCTCGGCCCGAACGGGGCGGGCAAGACGACCTCGCTGCGGATGCTGCTCGGGCTGATCCGCCCGACCGCGGGCTCCGTCAGCCTCTTCGGGCGAGACCCGCTCCAGGACGGCGCCGCGGCCCTCGCGGGGGTGGCGGGCTTCGTCGAGGGGCCGACCTTCTATTCGTATCTCTCGGGGCGGAAGAACCTCCGGCTCCTCGCCGACTACGACGAGCCGAGCTCCCGTTCCCGGATCGACGAGGTGCTCGAGCTGGTCGACCTCCGCGATCGCGCGAAGGACAAGGTGGGCGGCTACTCCCACGGCATGCGGCAGCGGCTCGGGATCGCCGCTGCCCTGCTGCGGGAGCCGCAGCTGTTGCTGCTCGACGAGCCCACGACCGGGCTCGACCCCGCGGGCATGCGCGACATGCGGCGCCTCGTCCGCCGGCTTGCCGAGGAGGGGATCACGATCGTCCTCTCGAGCCATCTGCTCTACGAGGTCGAGGAGCTCTGCAACCGGGTCGCGATCATCCGTAGCGGACGGATCGTCTACCAGGGAGCCCTCGGCGACCTCCTCGCGACCGCCGCGAGCAGCTACGTCCTGCGAGCCACGGAGATCGAGCGCGCCGGCATCGTCTGCCGTGCGCAGGCGGGCATCGAGGACGTCGGCGTCGTGGACGGCCACGTCCGCTTCGTCGCGGACGAGGATGCCGTCGCCGAGCTCTCCATCGAGCTCGGGCAGGCGCGGATCGGTGTGACCGCCCTCGTGCCGGAGCGCGAGACGCTCGAGGACCTGTTCCTCGGGCTGACGGGCGGCGAGTCGAGCGACCGTGACCGCGAGCGGGAGGCGGTCGCGTCGTGACCGGGGTCCTGAGCGTCTACCGGTGGGAGATCGTCAAGCTGCTGGCCCAGAAGCGCACGTACCTCGGGGTGGGCGCCGCCGCGCTCGTCCCGATCATCTTCGTCACGGTGCTCGTCTTCCAGAGCGGCGGTCCCACCGACGTCCCGCTCGGTCGCTACATCCGCGACACCGGTCTCGCGGTGCCCTTCGTCGTCCTGTTCTTCATGTCGATCTGGGGCCTGCCGCTGATCACGGCGCTCGTCGCCGGGGACATCGTCGCCTCGGAGAGCCAGAGCGGGACGCTCAAGACGATCCTCACGCGCTCGCGCGAGCGCGGACAGGTCTTCGCCGGCAAGGTCCTGGCGGCGTTGACGTACACGGCCACGGTCGTCGTGGCCATGGCGGCGGTCGGGCTGCTCGCCGGCAGCCTCGCCTGGGGATTCCGGCCGCTGACGTCCCTGTCGGGAACCGAGGTGTCCGCGGGTCACGGGCTCGCGCTGCTGACGGCGAGCATGGCGATCTACTTCCTCCCGCTCGCGGGTGTCGCGGCCTTCGGGCTCATGCTCTCGACCCTGACCCGCAACAGCGCCGCCTCGGTGGTCGGCACGTTGATGTTCGCGCTCCTGATGCAGCTGCTCGGCGTGTTGCCCGGAACCGAGAGCTTCCGCGCGTATCTGCTGGGGACCCAGTTCGACGCCTGGCACGGGTTCCTGCGCGTTCCCGCGGACTGGACCCCGGTGATCCGGGCGCTCTGGGTCTGCGCGCTCTATATCGCGATCCCCCTCTCGGCCGCCTACGTGGTCTTCCTCCGGCGCGACGTCACGAACGGGTGACGGCGTCGCCCGTCAGCGCCAGATGCCGACGATCGGTTGCGCTGTGCGCGAGCGCCCGAGCCGGGGAAGGCGCCAGGCGTCCTCGACCGTGCGGAGCAGGGAGTAGTGGTCGAGCGGGGCTCGGGCGCGTGCGCCGGGCCGGACGAGCGGCCCGAGGACGAGCCCCGGCACCCGGCCGCCGCCTCCGGCATCGCCCGTGCCCTCGTCGAAGACGACGTACACGACCCCGTGCGCGAGCTCTCGGCTCCGGAGCAGTGGCCCGAGGAACGCTCGGAGCCAGGCGTCTCCGGTCGACACCGGGCAGTCGTGCATGTCGTGGCACAGGTCCGGCACCACGAGCGAGAAGTCCGGCAGCGCATGCGCCCCGAGGTCGTGCCCGAACTGCGTCAGCGGGACGATCCGGCGCAGCCGCTCCGGGCGGGCGGCGACGTCCTCGAAGTACAGGAGCGGGTCGTGCTTCTTCGCGTAGCGGCCCGCGGACGAGCCCGTGAAGCCCGGGGCCGGCAGCCCCTCCGCGTACGTCTTCCACGTCTTTCCTGCCCGTTCGAGCGTGTCCGCCAGGTTCCGTGCCGCGACTTCGCAGCTCGTGCAGTCGCTGGTCACTCCTTGCGTCGAGCCCGAGACGAGCGCGAGGTAGTTGGGCAGGCTCGGGTGGGCGACGCCGCGGTAGTCGGTCAGCAGGGCGTAGCGCTCGGCGAGCGCAGCGAACGTCGGAGCGTGACCGCTCCCGATCACCTCGGAGTATTCCTTGTTCTCGAACACGACGACCACGACCTTGTCGACCGCCGGGACACCCGGCCGACCGGCTCCGGCCGCGGCGCCCGCCGTGGACACGACGACGGACAGCGCCAGCACGGCGGCCGACGCTCCTGCACGGGTCGCGCGGAGGTGCGCCCTCGAACGGGTCCGCCTCATCCGGATGATTGTGCTCCTCCCCCGACGACCGATCGTTCTTCCTCGAAGGCGCGACTCGCGTTCGCCGGTCCGAGCACGGGTGCGAGCGTCAGGCGGTCTCGTCCGTCGGCGGCGCGGTCCCGTGCACCTGGCCGGCGACGCTGCCGTCCCGCGCGATGCGGAGGGTGAGGGCGACGTTCAGCCGCTGGTGCGCGGAGCGCAGCGCCGCGACGAGACGGGTCCCGCTGAGCGACGTGATCTCGCCGCGATAGAGCGGCGTCGTCGTCCCCATGCGGACGCGACTCTGCTCCATTGCGACGCCGCCGTCCTCGAGCGGGATGCCGTGGATGAGGATCTCGAGATGGTCCTTCGTCGGGCCGCTGAGCGCGCCGTCGATGCGCACCGTGATCCGTCCCTGCTCGTTCTGCGGATCGACGGTCAGGCGGCCGGCGTACCGCGCCGTGAACGGGGCGCGCACGACGGCCGAGGGCAGCGACGCACGCCCCGTGCGCGCGACGCGCGGGGCCGGTCGGCCGAGAGCGCCCCGGGCGGTGGTGCCTCCGGCCCGCGCGGACCAGGCGGGGGCGAAGGGCCCGCCGAGCGCCCAGGCCGTGGCGGCGAGAACGGCGGCGGCGGCAGCCCCGGCGGCGAGCGGACGGGGACGTGAGCCCCTCCCCGCCGGCGCGAGGAGCCTGATCGCGAGCAGCGTGCCCACGAGGCCGACGCTCGTCGCGTACAGCGCGACGGCCCACGTCGTCCGCGTGTCGCTGCCGGTGCCGAGGCCGTGGAGCGTCGCGGCCCCGTAGACGGCGAAGGCCAGGACGTGGATCTGCCGCCAGAGGCGATGGCCGATCCGGTGCCGCAGGCGCGTGCTGACCCAGACGGCGAGCAGCAGGTAGAGCGAGACGATGCCGAGGCTCATCCAGATCGGGCGGTAGTGGCTCGTGAACGGGACGAGCACGGCCGCCAGGCCGAAGTGGGTGAACGGGTCGACGGCCACCGCGACGACGTGGACGGCGATGAAGACGAGTGCGAGGAGCGACACGTAGCCGTGGAGCTCGTTCGTGACGAGCCGCGGCCAGCGGCTCGACTGCCAGCGATTGCGGAGAACCAGCCCGAGCGACACCGCCGCAGTCAGGAGGACGTAGGAGATCAGCCCGCCCGCGCGGGCTGTGTCCCACGTGACCGTGCTCCAGTTGCTCATGCGGCGTCGGAAAGGTCGTGACCGGGCCAGCGTCCGACGCGGATCCGCCTGCCGGCCTCGGTCACGAGCAGCCCCGCGAGCCCAACCCGCTCGAGCAGTCCGGGACCGAGGCGGGGCCCGGCGACGAACGCGGCGGTTGCGCCGACCTCCGCAGCCCGGCAGGTGCTTCCGGCGACCGTCACCGCGCGAAGCCCGCTCACGGCGGGCTCGCCGGTGTCCGGGTCGACGAGATGGTGTCGCGTGACGTCCCCCTGCCGCCAGCGGCGTCGGGCCGTCCCCGAGGTGGCGAGCGCGCCCCGGACGAGGGGCACGACCTGCCGGTCGGGATCGCCTTCCACGAGCACGCCCCACGCCCGCCTCCCGGGAGGCAGGCCGAGGACGGCGAGGTCGCCGCCGGCGCTGACGAGCGCCGTCTCGATCCCGAGGCTCCCGAGCAGCTCGAGCGAGGCGTCCACGGCCATGCCCTTCGCGATCCCGCCCACGTCGAGGCGGCTCCCCGCGGGCAGCGTGACGGTGCCTGCGGAGCGGTCGACGACGATCCTCCGCCAGAAGCCGCCGCCCCGGGGCCGCCCGGCCGCCGGAGGCGCGTCGCCGATCTCCTCGAACGAGCGGTCGTAGCCGATGCGGACGAGCTCGTGCCCGAGCGTTGGATCGAAGAGCCCGCCGGTCGCGCGTGCCGCGTCGAGGGATGCCTCGACCGCGGCGAGGAGGATCGGGCCCACCGCCACCGGGGTCCCGGCCCGCGCGTTGAGCCGGGAGAGCTCGCTCTCCGGCCGGAACCGGCTGAGCGCGCTCTCCCAGGTCGAGAACACGCTCTCGGCGGCCCGCGCCGCGTGTGCGGCGCGGTCGGCGACGAGCACGTGGACGTCCGAGCCCATCGCGCGGAATCGGTGCGACGACATCCCGCCCGGGACTGCGAGCTCAGGAGACATTCGTCTGGGCGACCGGCGGCGGAAGCGGCTCGGACGAGCCGTCGTCGAACGCGAAGCCGTCGGACTGCTGGTCGAAGTACGCGGCCGGGGCGGCGCGCGGGGGAGACGGGGTCTTTGCCGCGCCCTTGGTCGATCCCACTGCGTGCTGCGCCGCGAGCCCGAGGAACGCCGCGAACCCGAGCGTCGAGCCGAGCACGGCGCGACGCCGCAGCTGCCCGAGCCGCTGCGTGTGCCGGCGTCGCGTGCGGTCGCGTGCGTCGACTGACTCCACGGCCTCACGGTAGGCGGGTGAGATGAGACGGCGATGAGAGCGGGCTCAGCCGGTCGGGCGAGTCGGGAGCGAGATCCAGACGTCCGCTCCCGCGCCGCTCGCGGCGATGCCCGCCTTGCCACCGTGCGCCTGCGCGACCGCGTCAACGATCGCGAGGCCCAGCCCGCTGCCACCGCGAGTGCGTGCCTCGTCGCCCCTCGAGAACCGCTCGAAGGCGCGCACGGCGACGTCGGGTGGGATCCCACGGCCCTCGTCGAGGACGTGGAGCTCCGTCGCCGGCCCGACCGTTCTCGCCCTGATCGTGACGGTTCCCTCTCCGTGACCGAGTGCGTTGTCGACGAGGTTCCGGAGCGCCTGCTCGAGGCGTAGCCGGTCGGCCCACACCTCGGTGCCCGGTGGGATGTCGACCGCCATCCGCCGGTGCTCGCCCGAGGCGCGCTCGCCAAATCGGTCGGCCGTCGCGCGCGCCAGCTCCCCGACGTCGACGGGCTCGATCCGCAAGGCGAGCGCGTCCCGATCGGATCGCGCGACGAGGAGCAAGTCCTCCGCGAGGAGGGCGAGCCTGTCGGTCTCCTCTGCGGCAGAGGTCACCGCGGCGCGAAGCTCGTCCGCGCTCCGCGGTCGGCGGAGCGCGAGCTCGAGCTCGGCCTTGAGGAGGGCGAGCGGCGTGCGCAACTCGTGGCTCGCGTCGGCGACGAAGCGGCGCTCGTGCTCCAGCGCAGCCTCGAGCCGCGTCAACATCTCGTTCAGCGTCAGCGCGAGATCGCGGATCTCGTCGCGGCTCGGCGGCACCGGGAGCCGGGCGCCGGGCGTGGTCGCCGAGATCACGCCCGCTCGCCGACGCATGGACTCGACGGGACGCAGCGCGGCGGCAGCCAGCAGGTAACCCCCAACCGTGGCGAGGAGCAGTCCGACGGGGCCGGCCACGATCAGCCCGCGGAACAGGTGGCCGAGCGTCTCCTCCGTCTCGCTGAGCGGCCGTGCGACCACGAGCACCCGCGCGCCGTCGGGAACGGCCAGCGCGCGCCACTGGTTGCGCTCCCCGGCGCCGAGGGAGATCGTCGTCAGGACGTCGCCCCGCCGCGCGGCTGCCAGCGTGCCGGGGTCCAGGAGGGTGGAGAGCGACGCCGGTTCAGATCGCACGATCCGTCCGTCCAGGCCCACGACCTGCGCCACCATCCCGGACTGCCGCGCGTCGGCGTCGAGCAGCGAGCCCTCCTCCGGGTGGGCGAGCGACTCCGCCGACTGCGCGCGCAGGGTCTGGTCGACGGAGCTCCGCAGCGCGGCCCCGACGCGGAGGTAGACGAACGCTCCGAGGAGGACGAGGAGCGCAGCCATCGAGACCGCGAAGGCTGCGGCGAGGCGCCACCGGATCGGGATCGTCTTCAGCATCCCGCGGGCTCGCGCAGCCGGTAGCCGACGCCGCGCACCGTCTCCAGCGAGTGGCAGCCGAACGGCCGGTCGATCTTCTCGCGCAGGTAGCGCACGTACACGTCGACGACGTTCGAGCGGGTCTCGTATGCCATGTCCCACCCGCGCTCGAGCAGCTCGAGGCGCGAGAGCACCTTGCCCGGCTGCCGCATGAAGACCTCGAGGAGCGTGAACTCCTTCGCCGAGAGGTCGAGCTCGGTGTCGCCCCGCCAGACCCGGTGGGCCGCGGGGTCGAGCCGCAGCGAGCCGACCTCGAGCACGGTCGGCCGCCGGACCGGCCCGCGTCTCGCCAGCGCGCGGAGCCGCGCCAGGAGCTCGGGGAACGAGAACGGCTTCGCGAGGTAGTCGTCGCCGCCGGCGTCGAGGCCGCCCACCCGGTCGGCGACGGCGTCACGTGCGGTGAGGAAGAGCACCGGCGTCCACACGTCGAGGGCGCGGAGCTCCCGGCAGACCTCGAACCCGTCCTGGCCCGGCAGCATCACGTCCAGGACGATCGCGTCGTACGGTGTCGATCGGGCCATCCAGACGGCGTCGTGGCCGGTCGTCGCGACGTCCGTCGGATGCCCCTCCTCGCCGAGGCCGCGGGCGAGCAGGCCCGCGAGCTTCGGCTCGTCCTCGACCACCAGCACGCGCATCGCGTGCATTGTGGTCGCCGCGCGGGGACCCGGGGCGGCCGCTCTCATCGTCCTCTCATCCACGTCCGCTCCCATTCGCCCGTGCTCGACGTGTCGCGAGAGGGGGAGACGAGGTCGCGCGTGTCCGTGCGCTCGGCGGCGCGCGCGGGCGGCAGCGAGGGCAACCGCCGGCTGACGGGCGCGACCGCGGCCGTCCTGCTCGTCCTGCTCGCGGCCGAGGGGGTGACGCTCCTCGCGATCCGCCCGCTCGTTTCGGCGCACGTCTTCATCGGCATGTTGTTGCTGCCGCCCGTCGCTCTCAAGCTCGCCAGCACCGGCCATCGCTTCGTGCGCTACTACACGGGGCACGGGGCGTACCGCGCCGACGGCCCTCCGCACCCGTTGCTGCGCCTGCTCGGTCCGGTCGTCGTGCTGGCCACCCTCGCGCTGTTCGCGAGCGGCGTGGGTCTCGTCGTGCTCGGCCCGGGGGGCGGCGCCGTGCTGGGCCTCCACAAGGCGAGCTTCGTCGTGTGGTTCGCCGCCATGGGGGCGCACGTGCTCGCGCACGTGGTTCGCGTGCCGCGCCTCGCGTCCGCGGACTGGCGACGGCACGAAGCGCTCCCGGGCGCCGCCCTGCGTCGGTGGCTCCTCGCTGGCTCGCTCGTTGCGGGACTGATCCTCGCGGTCGCCACCGTGCACCTCGCCGGCCCGTGGCACCACTTCGTCGGGTTCGACGGGTAGTCGACCCGGACGAGCGAGCCGTCCTGTCAGGTGTCCCAGCGGACGACGATCGATCGTCCGACGGCGGGGAGCGGCAGCGACGCGGCTTCGGCGTCGACCGCGTCGCGTTCGGCCCGCGAGAGCCGGCGCCAGGGCTGGATCGTCACGTTCGCGTGTGCACGTCGCCAGGTCCCGACGAACTGCCCCGCGACGAGCACCGCCCCCGGCCAGACGCGCGTCGTCCAGAGCGCTGCGCGATGCCGGGCCTCGGGGACCAGCAGCTCGCGATCGGCTCCCTGGAGGAGGTAGTACGCGTCCCCGCTCGGCAGGAGCCGCGCCGCGGCCGCGGGACCTGCGGCATCGCGGAAGCCCGGCTCGTCGCGGGACAGGAGCATGCACCGTCCAGACGGTCGGCGCCTGGGCCCCGGCCCAGCGGATCAGCACCGTGCCGGTCGTCGACGCGTAGCGGAACTGGTTCGAGTCCTCTCCCACGCCGCGTCCCGCCTCGCCGTCGGTCATGCGCCGACCGGCGAGGAATGCCTGCAGGCGGGCGGCGAGGTCCTCTGCGACCCGCCGGGCGCGGCCGTCCTCCGGCAGCCTCGCGAGCGTGAAGACCGCGTGGTCGCGCGCCGGCACCACGTACGTGCTGAACCGCGGCCCCCAGCACTCGTCGCAGGACGACGCTCCGTCGGGCCGGGCGCGGTGTGCGAGTGCGATGCGAGGACGCGGGGAGCCCGACGTGCAGGGATAGCGGGGCACCCAGGACGTAGTAGCGTGCCGCGCAGCGCGTTCCGGCGGCACCGGGCCTTCATTTCTGCACCGTGTTCCAAGCTCGTCTCGCGACCGAGGAGGGAACGTGAATCGCACCACCGTCTCGACCGTGATCCTCGTGGCCGCCCTGGCGTGCGCGACGGCGGCTCCCGCCCACAGCGCGTCCCGCGCCTGCGCCACGGGCGGTCTCGTCGTCTGGATGGACACGAACGGCGACGGCGCGGCGGGGACGGTGTACTACCACCTCGAATTCACGAACCTCTCCGGCCACACGTGCACGCTGCGAGGCTTCCCCGGCGTCTCCGCCGTCAAGCTCGGCGGCGGGCGGATCGGGAGCGCGGCCGGTCGGGACCCGGCGACCCCGGTGAAGACGATCAGCATCGCGAACGGCCGCACGGCGAAGGCAACCCTCGGGATCGTCTCCGCGGGCAACTTCCCGAGCTCCAAGTGCAGGCAGACGACGGCGGCCGGGCTCAGGATCTATCCCCCGAACCAGACCGCGTCGAAGGTCGTCCCGTTCCCGTTCGCGGCGTGCTCGCGCACGGGGCCGATCTTCCTCAGGGTGCGAGCCGTCACGTAAGCGGCGACTCGTTTCCACGACCGCCTCCCGCCGCCGGGGCGAGCTCAGCCGCGCGCCGGGCGCGGGCCCGCGCGGACACGGGCGTCGGTGTGGACCGCTTTCGACACCTCTGTCGCCTCGCCCGACGGCCGGAGCTGTGCCCGGCGCCAGGGCACGACGATCTCCTGGACGACGATGTCGACGATCGCGGCCGCCGGGACGGCGACGAACGCTCCGGCGGCGCCGCCGAGCGTCGCCCCGACCAGGACGGCGACGAACACGAGCAGCGGGTGGATGTCGAGCTGGTCACCCTCGACGACGGGGGAGATCACGTACCCCTTGAGGTTCTCGATCAGGATCGAGGCGGCGAGCGTGAGCAGGAGCGTCCTGGGCCCGTCGAGCGCAGCGATCGCGAGAAGCGGGATGCGCGCGAGCCACGGCCCCGCCCGCGGCACGAGCTCGCCGAACGCGACGACGATCGCGAGCGGCACCGCGAACGGCACCCCGATGAGCAGGAGCGCGAGGTACATCAGGATGCCGACGATCGTCATCACGATCGCCTTCGCCCTCAGGTAGACGCCGATTCGCGCCCAGATGCGGTCGAGGAGGGAGGCGACGTCGTCCCGGTGGTCGGGGTCGACGAGCGAGAGCACGAAACGCCGGATCCGTGAGCGGCTCGTCACGAGGAGCAGCGAGATCACGAACACGCTCAGCATGTCGAGGAAGATCGAGAACAGGTCCGCGGGCAGCGCGGCTGCGCGGTTGCCTGCCCGGCCGAGGATCGTCGACCCGAGGCTGGACACCTGGTCGTCGAACGGCGGCAGAGCCGGGAAGTCCGCGCGCAGATTCCCGTAGGCGTGACGGATGCCCCGGTAGCGGTCCGCGTACTCGGGCGCGCGGTCGGCGAACTCGGCGATCTGCCCGAGCAGCGGCGGGACGACGAGCCAGCCGAGGCCGACGAGCACCGCGAACACCGCCAGGTAGATCAGCACCGCGGCCATGCCGCGCGGCAGCCGGAGCCGTGCGTGCAGCCACTCGCTCGGCCCCGTGAGCGCCGCAGCGAACAGCACGCTTACGAACAGGATCAGCAGGACGTGCCGCAGCATGTAGAGCAGGAGGATCGAGGCGATCGTGAGCACCGCGAACAGAAGGCCGACGTAGATCGGCAACGCGCGGTCGACCAGAGAGTGGCGGGCGGCGGGCGCGGCCATCGCTGCGGGATACCCGCCGGGAGCGAGTCGGAAAACGGGCGGTAGCACCGGCTTTCGATTTCGGGGACGGCCGGTCTATGATCGAGCCCGTGCCGGCCTTCGTGGACGAGCTGCGATCAGTACGGCTTTTCGGCGAGCTCAGCCAACGCCAGCTGAGGCAGCTGGCCCGGCTCGTGAAAGAGCGTCGCTACCGGTCAGGGGTGACGATCGTCGAGCAGGGCACGATGAGCGGGATCGGGTTCTTCATCGTCGCCGACGGCGAGGCCTCGGTCAGCGTCGACGGAGCGGAGCTCGCACGGCTGGGCCCCGGCGATCACTTCGGCGAGCTGGCCCTCATCACCAAGGAGGCCCGCACTGCGTCCGTGACCTCGGTCACGGAGCTGCGCTGCCTGGTGATCGCGTTCTGGGACTTCCGCTCCTTCGCGCGGAAGAACCCGGAGGTCACGTGGAAGCTCCTCCAGCACGTCGCCGCGCTGCTCGTCGCCGAGCGCGACCGCAACGCGCTCGCGAGCCTCACGCGCGAGAGCCTCGCGCTCGCCTGAGCGCCATTTCGCTGCGGGAAAACCCGCGCCGCTCGCGATGGCCGGTCGCCGGCATGTCCTCGGCGCGAGCGGGCGGGCTCGAACGGACGGCGGCGCTTCGGCCGCCGGACTCCTCACGCGTAGGCGCGCAGCGGCGTACCGGGAGCGCGGGCGCATCCCGAGGTGCCCGATGTCGGCGGCGGGCACCTCGGGTCTCCCCCTCGGCTCGGGCCTCCCGGCCCGATGCAGTGCTTGTCCTGTGAACGTGTTTGCGCTGGGCTGCGGCGTCAGGCGGCGACCCGCACCGACGTGTTGCCGCGGCGCGCGTAGAGGGCCGCAACGCCGGCCCCCGCGGCGACTCCGAAGCCGGCCAGGAGCCCGCGGCGCCGACCGTTGCCGGCGATCCCGAGGCGCCGCCTGAGCTTCCGCCGCGCGAGGCGCAGCACGACCCAGCCGATCAGCGCGTTCCGTCTCGTGAAGATGTGCATGACGACGGTCTACCCTCGTCCTCCCGATCGAAACCGCACCGGGCCGCCGTCAGCCCCGCCCGTCGTCGGTCGGCCCGCGGAGCACCTTGCCCGGGTTCATGATCCCGTGCGGGTCGAACAGCTTCTTGATCCCGCGCATCAGCGGCAGCAGGTCGCCGTGCTGGCGCTCGAGCGCCGCGAGCTTGCCGAGCCCGATCCCGTGCTCGCCCGTGCAGGTGCCCCCGCGCGCGATGGCGTCGGCGACGAGCACCTCGACGAGCTCGTCGGAGGCCGCGACCTCCGCCGGGTCGTCCGGGTCGACCTGGAGCGCGACATGGACGTTGCCGTCGCCCGCGTGGCCGAGGATCCCTCCGACGAGGCCGCGGCGGTCGACCTCGGCGCGGGCCAGGGAGACCGCGGCGCCGAGCTCCGAGAGCGGTACGCAGATGTCCGTCGCGCGCTGCCGTCTCCCCGGCGCCATCGCCGCCGCGGCGAGCGCCGCGGAATGGCGGGCCGCCCACAGCCGGCGCCTCGCGGTCGGGTCGCGCTCCGCCACGACGTCGGTCGCGCCCTCGCCCTCCGCGACGGCGCGCACGAGCTCGAGGTCGGACTCCACCGATCCCTCGGTGCCCGCCGCCTCGACGAACAACGTCGTGACGGGCGGGTAGTCCGTTCCCTCGTGGGCGTTGATCGCCGTCATCGTCCAGCCGTCGACGAGCTCCGCCCGTGTCACGCCCGCGCCGCCCGCGACCATCCCGGCGGCCGCGCGCGCCGCCGCTCCGACGTCGGGGAACGCGATCCGGAGCACGACCGCGTGGTCGGGGATGCCGTGGAGGCGAACGGTCAGCTCGGTGAGCACGGCGAGCGTCCCCTCCGACCCGATCAGCACGCCGAGCAGGTCGTAGCCGGCGGACGTCTTCGGCGCCCTGCTCCCCGCCCGCACGACACGGCCGCCGGGCAGCACCGCCTCGACCGCGAGGACGTTCGCGCGCATCTTGCCGTAGCGCACCGTCGTCGTCCCCGCCGCGTTGGTCGCGGCCATCCCGCCGAGCGTCGCGTCGGCGCCCGGGTCGACGGGGAAGAACAGCCCGTGCTCTGCTGCGGCGCGCTCGAGCGCGCTCCTCGTCACCCCCGGTTGGACGGTTGCCGCGAGGTCGGCGGGGGAGAGCTCGAGGATGCGGTCCATCCTCGTCAGGTCGAGGGAGATGCCGCCTGCGACGGGGATCACGTGGCCCTCGAGGCTCGAGCCCGCCCCGAACGGGACGACCGGCACGCGGTGCCGGTCCGCGAGCGCGAGCACGGACGAGACCTCGTCGGTCGTCCGCGCGTACACGACGACGTCGGGTCTCCTCGGCCGGTGGAACGAGATGTCCTCGCCGTGGAGGTCCCGCTCGGACAGACCGGTCGAGACGCGCTCTCGTCGCCGAGGGCGCCGACGAGCGCGACTCGGAGCTGCTCGGGACTCAGGCTTCGGCTCCCGGTCACCTCGGCACCCATCGCCGTCAGTCTGCTCGAAGCCACGGTCGCGTGGGACACTGCGCGCATGCCCGAGGCCCGGCTACGGGAGACGAAGAACGGCCCGGTCGTCGACGGAGAGGGCTGGTTCGTCCTGAACGCACGCGACTCACGCTGGCGCGACGTCGGACCGCTCGGCTCCTACTGCAACTTCGAGGGGAGACGGCGCTTCCCCCACTTCGGGATCAACGTCAGCGTCCTCGAGCCCGGCGAGCGGATCGGGATGTACCACCGCGAGAACGCGCAGGAGGCCTTCCTCGTGTTGGCCGGGGAGTGCACGCTGATCGTCGAGGACGAGGAGCGGCGACTGACCGCCTGGGACTTCTTCTACTGCGCGCCGGGGACACCGCACATCATCATCGCGGCCGAGGGTCAGTCGGCCGTCGTTCTCGCCGCCGGCGCACGTGGGCGGGGAGTCGGCGGCGGCGTGCAGTACCTCGTCAGCGAGACTGCGGCCGCCTACGGCGCGAGCGTCGCCGTCGAGACGGATGACTCGTCCGTTGCGTACGCCGAGGTGCGCGCTGCGCTGCCGCGCTCCACGTGGTGTCCGTACCGCGAGGGCTGGCTGCCCCGAACGGACGTCTGACGCTACTTCTGGCGGGGCTGCCAGCCGAACCGCTTCGCCGCGACCACGAAGCCCGCGACCCCCCACGCCACCAGCACGGCGACCGCGGTCGGGTCGCTCGCCAGGTACTCGCCGTGCAGGTACGCGCCCTTCGTGAGCCTAAGCAGGTACGTGAGCGGGAGCACGTCCGCGACCGCCTGGAGCGCGCGCGGATAGTCGTTCGTGGAGCCGAACGAGCCGGAGAGGAACGCCATCGGGAGCACGATGAGGTTGACGACCGCGGAGGCTCCCTCGTCGGAGCGGATCAGCGAGGCGACGCCGAAGCCCATTCCGGCGAATGCGGCGACGCCGACCAGGAGGACGAGCACGAGCGCGATCCAGCTCGCCGGCGCGTCCGCACTGAAGAGCACGAAGCCGAGCAGGACCGTGAGCGCCATCTGCAGCAGGAACACGACGAGCGTGGAGAGGAGCACGGCGGCCAGGTACGTCGCGGCCGGAAGCGGCGTGGCGCGCACGCGCTTGAGCATGCCGGACTCGCGTCTGACCACCAGCGAGATCGCGAGACCGGCGAGCGCCGTGTTCGCGCAGCCGTACCCGAGCATGCCCACGAGGAGCACGTCCACCGCGCGCTCGCCGTCGATCGTGTCGCTGTAGACCGAGCCGAGGAGCAGGAACAGCATCGGCGGGAACACGAAGACGAACACCGCCGACTCGCGGTTGCGCCAGAAGAGACGCTGCTGCATGCGCAGCTCGTGGAGCAGCAGGCGCATGCGTTGCGCCGCCCCGGCGGGCGAGGCGGGCGCCGCGGGCGAGGGGTCGTGGGCGTGCGACGAGGTCACTCCGGCCCGGCGTCGTCCTCGTCGACGAGCCCCAGGTAGACGTCCTCGAGGGTCGGCCTGCGCACCTCGAGCCCTTCCAGCTCGCGCCCCTCCGCAACTGCCGCCGTGGTCAGCTCGGCGAGCACGCGCGTCGGCTCGGTCGTCGAGACGACGACGTCGCGTCCGTTCTCGCGATACCGCACCTCGACCTCCGGCGTCACGCCGATCAGCTCGTTCGGCGTCCCGATCCGCACCAGCCGTCCCTCGCGGATCACCGCCACGCGGTCGGCGAGCTGCTCGGCCTCGTCGAGGTAGTGGGTGGTGAGCACGATCGTCTTGCCGAGCGAGCGGAGCGAGCGGACGAGCTCCCACGCGCTGCGCCGTGCGCTCGGGTCGAAGCCCGTCGTCGGCTCGTCGAGGAACACGAGCTCCGGATCGCCGACGAGGGCGACGCCGAGATCGAGTCGCCGCTTCTGGCCGCCGGAGAGCGTCTTCACCTGTGCGTCCACCTGCTCGCCGAGGCCGACGAGCTCGATCACCTCGTCGACGTCCCGCGGGCGCCGGTAGTAGCCGGCGAACATCTCGTGCACCTCCCGCACGGTGAGCAGGGCGGGCAGGTCGGACTGCTGCAGGACGACCCCGATCTGCTCCCGGTGCGCCGAGCCGGCCTGCCACGGGTCGACGCCGAGCACCTCGACGTCGCCCCCGTCGCGCGGCCGGTACCCCTCGAGGATCTCGACCGTCGTCGTCTTGCCGGCTCCGTTCGGCCCGAGCAGGCCGAACACCTCGCCGGGCAGGACCTCGAAGTCGACGCCGCGGAGCGCCTCGTGGTCGCCGTAGGACTTGCGCAGCGAGCGGACCCGGATCGCGGCGGCGTGTGCGCTCACGGGTCGAGCTCGAGCGGGAACGACTCGCCCACCTGGAACCCCGGGTCGTTCCCGGTGACCGCGAGCATGATCCCCGAGCAGTCGGGCTGGTGACACACGGCCGCGACGGGGCCGTCGAGCCCCGAGACCGCAGTGCGCAGCGACTCGGCCGTCGCTCCGGGGCGGAGCTCCTCGCGGACGAGCAGCTCGCAGCCGAGCTGCTCGGCGACGGGCTCGGCCGTCTGGCGCGCGCGGACGAGTGGGCTCGTGACCACGGCCCGGGGAGGATCGTCGAGCGCGGCGAGCCGCCTGCCGAGACGTTGTGCGCCGTGGCGCCCCGCGTTCGTCAGCTCCCGGAGCTCGTCGGGCTCGCCGGGGGCGGCCTCGGCATGGCGACACAGGTGTACGCGCATCCCCCGCCGAGCATAGTCGCAGCATTCCGGGAAGATCTAAGACAGGCGTAAGAAAGACCCGCTACAACAATGGCATGCACGATCGCGCGATCGGGCGCGCGGCCTTCCTCGGGCTCGTCGGTGCCGGGGTCGCCGGGCTGTTCTACGGACGGGAGGGGATGGGGCTCCTCGGACGCCTCGTCCCGGACGGCGTTCAGTCGATCGTGCCGACCTCGGGCTGGCGGATCTACACGATCGGGGCCTCGATCCCCCGGCTCGACCCCGCCGAGTACCGGCTGACGATCGACGGCGCCGTACGGAGCCCGGTGACGTACACGCTCGCCGACCTCCGACGGCTGCCGCAGGCGGAGCAGGTCTCCGACTTCCAGTGCGTGACGGGCTGGCGGATCCAGAACGTCCACTGGCGCGGCGTCCGCTTTCGCACGCTGCTGGAGGAGGCGGGCCTACGGTCGAACGCGAAGGCCCTGCGGTTCGTCTCGGCCGAGGTGCCCTACGACGACTCGCTCACGCTTCCCCAGGCCCTCGCCGGCGACGTCATGCTCGCGCTCGACATGGACGGGAAGCCGCTCTCGCACGCGCACGGCTTCCCCGCCCGGCTCGTGATGCCCCGCATGTACGGCTACAAGGGCGTCAAGTGGGTGACCCGGATCGAGGCCCGCACGACGCACACCGACCTCGGCTTCTGGGAGCAGCGCGGGTACGACAAGGACGCCTGGATCGGCGCGTCCAACGGATTTTGAGAACCGGGGCGTCGATGGTTCCCCGCTTCGGCAGGACGGAGCGGGCACTCCACTGGGTGCATGCCACGGGGTTCTTCGCGATGCTCGCGAGCGGCCTCGTGCTCTACCTGCCCGCACTCTCGGAGCTCGTCGCGCGCCGGAACCTCGTCAAGAACGTCCACATCTTCACCGCGCTCACGTGGGCCGTCGCGATCTGCCTCGTCGTGGCGCTCGGCGACCGTCGTCGCCTCGCGTCCGACTGGCGCGAGATCGAGGCGCTCGACAGGGACGACCGCCGCTGGCTGCGGGGCGGCCGGGCGGCCCAGGGCCGCTTCAACGCGGGCCAGAAGGTCAACGCGCTCGTGACCGCGGCGTTCGCGGTGCTCTTCGCGGTCTCGGGGTTCTTCCTGTGGCTGGGCGAGCGCGACCACCGCTTCCTGTTCGAGGGAACCGGCACCGTCCACGAGACGCTGACGCTCGTCTCGGTGGCCCTCGTCTCCGGGCACCTGTACCTGGCGCTGATCCACCCCACCACCCGCCATGCGCTGCGCGGGATGACGCTCGGCGAGGTGCGCGAGGACTGGGCGCGCGAGCACCACTCGAAGTGGCTCGAGGAGCGGCGCGGGTTATAACCCGCGCATGGCTGCGTACCGCTACGTCGTCGCGGACGTCTTCACCAGCACGCCGCTGACCGGGAACCAGCTCGCGGTCTTCACGGACGCGCGCGGGCTGGACGGCGAGACCATGCAGGCGCTCGCGCTCGAGATCGGGTTCTCGGAGACCGTCTTCGTCCTGCCGCCCGAGTCGGGCGGTACCGCGCGGATCCGCATCTTCAACCCCCAGGAGGAGATGCCGTTCGCGGGCCATCCGATCCTCGGCACCGCGTTCGTCCTCGGGGCGCCGCTGCAGCGCGGGGTGGTCGAGCTCGAGACGGGCGTCGGTACCGTGCCGGTCTCCCTCGATCGGGACGAGAGCGGCGCGATTCTGTTCGGTCGGATGAGCCAGCCGGTTCCCCTGGTGGAGGCCGTCGACGAGGCCGCCGTGCTCGCGGCGCTCGGCGCCGACCGTGCCGTGCTCCCCGTCGAGCGCTACGACAACGGCGCCCAGCACGTCGTCGTCGCGCTCGCCTCGGAGGCCGTCGTCGCGGGGCTGCGGCCCGACCGGGACGCGGTCGTCGCGCTCGGGGGGACCGGCGTGAGCACGATCGCGGGATCCGGGAGTCGCTGGCGCAGCCGCATGTTCTGGGCGGGCGGCGAGGACGCCGCCACCGGGTCGGCCGCGGGCCCGATCGCGTGCCACCTGGCCCGCCACGGCGCGATCGGCTGGGGCGAGGAGATCGTGCTCACGCAAGGGGTCGAGATGGGGCGCCCTTCGACCCTGCACGCGCGGGCAGAGGGCCACGCCGACGCCGTCGAGAGCGTCGAGGTGGGCGGCAGCGCGGTCGTCGTGGCGCGGGGCGAGTTCCGCCTCGGCTCGTAACGAACTCGTTGCAGAATGAAGCCCGGTGCCGCCGGGTCGCGCTGCGCGGCACGCTGCGGCGTCCTCGGTCGCCCCGATATGCCTGACGGTATCATCTTGGCGCGGAGCATCGGGGATGCGGGCGAGGCGAACGCGACCGCAGGCGCCGCGCGGGCGCGCCTCGACCGCGATCGCGACGATCGCCTTGTCCGCGAACGTCCCTCGGCCCAGCTTCCCCGGCCTGGAGGGGCCGATCGCGGTCTCGTCGACCTCGAGCTCGCCGGCGAGCGGGTCACGTCCCGGTCGCACCATCGCTCGGCGCAGCTTGTGCAAAAGCGCCCAGGCGGTCTCGTAGCTGCCCAGGCCGAGCAGACGCTGCAGACCGAGCGCGCTCACACCGTGCTTGGTGCCGGTCACATACCAGGCGGCCTGGAACCAGGTCGAGAGCGGCAGCCTCGTGTCGGCGAAGATCGTCCCGGCGGTGACCGAGTGATCGATCCGGCAACGTGCGCAGCGGAGATTACGCCCCTTGCCCATCCGCCACGCCCGGTCGCCGCCGCAAACCGCGCACACGAACCCGCCCGGCCAGCGCAGCCCGGCCAGATAGCCAAGGCACGCCTGATGTGAATTGCCTGCATATCGGGGCTCCCTGCGTCCTTGCATCGCACTCGCGCAGCGCGCCCCGTCGACGGAAGCGTCATCCTGCAACGAGTTCCCGGCCGGGGGCGTCAGCCGACGAGCTTGACGGCGGTGATGCCGGGGAGCTCCACCTCGAGCGCCGACCAGAACCTGCCTCCGTCCCGCGACACGTGGAGCCGCTCGGCGGTCGCGTAGAGGACGACGTCCGGGTGCTCCGGGGAGATCGCCACGGCGACGCCGGGCGCGAGCCCGCCGCCGGCCTCGCGCCACGTGGTTCCGCCGTCGTTGGAGACGACGAGCGGGGGCCGCCGAGCGAGGACCGCGACGAGCGTCGAGCCGTGGCGGGCCGCCGCGACGAGCAGCGGGAGGTCGACGGCCGGCTCGGGGTCCGGCTCGAACGGCTCGTCCTGCACCTCGACCACGTCCTCGTCGTCGAGGTCGACCTCGACCGTCCCGAGCGCGCAGGCGACGAGAGCGATCGTCACGGCCGCGCGATCAGCTCCGCGACGATCCGGGCCGCACGCTCGGCCGCCTCGACGGGCTCCGCCCCGTGGGCCCGCCCGTCGAGGTAGAGGAACGAGAACGCGTCGCCCGCGCCCGTCGGGTCGACCTCGCCCGCGACCGCATGGGCGGCGATCTCCACCGCTGCGTCGGGGTCACGACGACCGCGCCGCGCGAGCCGAGCGTGAGCACCACCTCGGCGACGCCGAGCGACCGCAGCCGGTCGGCCTCAGGGGCGTCCGACGAGCGCCGTCGCCTCCTCGTCGTTCAGGCTGAGGATCGCGAGCTCGGAGAACAGCGCCCGGTCGAGCGCCGCGTCCTGCGCGAGCGGGCCGGTCCGGCCGAGCCGCACGATCCCCTGGGCGTCGAGCAGCAGGCGACGCCCGCCGCGGGCGAGGGCTGCGATCGTCTCGGGCGGGAAGTCCGAGCGGAGGAGTGCCCCGACCAGCACCCAGCGCGCGCCGCCGAGCGCGCCCGAGGCCCAGCCCGCGACGTCCTCGGGGGTCCACGCGTCCCCGACCGCGTCGACCGTCATCACGCGGCGGTCGCCCTCGTAGTGGAAGCTGAAGGCGGTCGTCCGTCGCGCGTCCCGGCAGGTGACGGGCAGCCCGAGCGCCTCGAGCGGGCGGAGAGCGACCTCGCGGTCCGCGGGCGCGCAGCCGGTGGCGACGACGGCATCCGCGCCGATGCGGGCCGCCGCGCGGGCCGCCCAGAAGACCCCTCCTCCCGCCCGAGGCCCCGCGCCCGCGACCCGGTCGACGGAGAGGTTCCCCACCAGCGCGATCCGGGTCACGCGCGCGCGGTCCCCGGTCGCACCAGGCGCGCCGCCACCGCGAGCGCGAGCGCGAGCGCGAACGAGACGACGAAGCTCGGCAGCGTCGCGCCGACCTGCCAGGAGGGCGGGTCGAGGCGCTGCACCTGGTCGACCCACCAGCCGGGGCCGGTCGGCGAGAGCCACTGGTACGCGGCGAAGCCCGCGAGCCACGCAGCCAGCGCGCCGACGCGGACGCCTCCGGTGTCGCGGAAGTCGGCCGCGTCGTAGCGCCGGCCCGAGGCGAGCCAGTCGGCGAGGAGCACCGCGAAGAGCGGCACGAAGCACGAGCCGAGCAGGAACAGGAAGGACTGGAAGCTCGTCAGCTCGAGGGTGAGCGCCCCGATCGTCCCGACCGTCGTCGTCAGCCCGATCAGCAGCCGCTGCGGCGCAGCGGGGAAGAGGTTCTGCAGCGAGACAGCCCCCGAGTACGCGTTCGCGAACGCCTCGTCGGTCTCCCCGATCGTCAGGGCGAGCAGCACGAGCAACGCGAGCACGCCGCCGGTCGCGATCGCGGCCGGGAGCGCGGCGGGGTCCGCGACGTCGCGGGTCAGCAGGACGACTGCTCCGAGCGAGAGCAGCAGCGCGTCGGGGATCGCGTACCCGATCCCGGTCCCCCAGAACGCGCCCCGGGGCGAGCGCGCGAAGCGGGTGTAGTCGGCCGCCAGCGGGATCCACGAGACCGTGACGCCGACGACGAGGTCGATTCCCTGCCAGCTCGAGAGGCCCCCCTCGCCGGGACGGTTCCAGGCCTCGTCCAGCCCGCCGCCGGTCAGCGCCCACCAGGCGAGGTACGCGAGGGCGACCGGCACCACCCACACCGAGATCCGTCTGACGACGGTGCGGACGACCCCGATCGGGCCGAGCAGCCCGAGCCCGAGCGTCGCCGCGCCGAAGGCCAGCGTCCAGGCCCACCTAGCCTCGAAGCCGAGGAGCTCGTCCGAGAGCGCCGCCGCCGCCGTGGCGATCACGAGCAGCTCGAAGACCGTCCAGCCGAGGCACTGGACGACGTTCACCGCGGTCGGGACGTACGAGCCGCGCGTGCCGAGCGGGGCGCGCATGAGCACCATCGCCGGGACGCGCGCCTGTGCCCCGATCGCCGCGGCGACCGCGAGCATGAGGTTCCCGACGAGGCAGCCGACGGCGATCGCGGCGAGCGCGCTGGGGAGCGACAGCGCCGGCACGAGCACCGCCCCCGCGACGACGACGAGCAGCGAGACCCCGAGGTTGCCCCAGAGCAGCCCGAGGTCGAGCCCGCCGAGCACGCGGAGCCGCTCGGGGACCGGGTCGATCCCCCAGGATCCCTCGTGCCCGCTCAGTACGCGCCGCGTCCGGAGATGACGGCCGGGATCGTCCGCGCGATGATCGTCACGTCGGACCAGATCGACCAGTTCTCGATGTACGTGAAGTCGAGCCGCACGAGGTCGTCGAACTCGAGCCCCGAGCGGCCGGAGATCTGCCAGAGGCCGGTCATCCCCGGCAGGACGTGGTAGCGCGCCCGGTGCCATTCGGACAGCATCGCGTGGTCGCGCAACGGGAGCGGCCGCGGGCCGACGAGGCTCATCTCCCCGCGGAGCACGTTCACGAGCTGGGGCAGCTCGTCGAGCGAGAACCGGCGCAGCACCCTGCCGACCCTGGTCACGCGTGGGTCGTCGCGGATCTTGAAGAGCGCGCCCGAGGCCTCGTTCTCGTCCTCGAGCTCGGGCTGCCGCTCCGCCGCGTCCGGGGTCATCGTGCGGAACTTCAGCATCCCGAACTCGCGCTCACCGACCCCGACCCGCCGGTCGACGTAGAGGACGGGGCCTCGCGAGTCGAGCTTGATCGCCGCCGCGACGACGAGCCAGAGCGGGATCCCGACGACGACGGCCACCGCGGCCACGACGAGGTCGAAGGCACGCTTCGACACCCACGCGATGCCGCTCAGGATCGGCGGCCGCAGCTCGAACAGCGGCACGCCCTGGCCGGGCACGTACTCGCCCTCGTGGACGAGGAGGTCGGTCGTCGTCGGGGCGAGCTTGACCTTCACCGCGTAGCGGTGCGCCAGCTGGACGACGTCGAGCACCGTCTGCTCGTCGAAATCCGCCTCGGCGAGCACGAGCTCGTCCGGCCGGTCGCGCTCGAGGACGACTGCCAGGCGGTCGAGCGGGGGCGAGGAGTCCGGCCCCGAGAGCGTGCCCACCACGTCGATCCCGATGCCGCCCTGCACGGCGCGGAGCTGACGCTCGAGCTGGCCGAGCGTGCCCGGATCACCGACCAGCACGAGCCGCCGCCGCACGCCTGCGAGGCGCATCAGCTCGAGCGAGATCGACCCGTAGGCCGCACGCAGGGCGCCGATCGCGATCGCACTCGTGACGACGGCGGTCGGGATCAGTCCGGTGGTCGAGAACTCGTGGTCGGTGCCGAGCCCGAACGCGAGCACGATCAGGGCGACGAGCACGAGCGCGCCGAGCAGCCGTCCCGCCCCGGCGCGTCTCTCGCGCGGCGCGTAGAGACCCGTCTGCAGGAACACGAGCACGGTCACGGGGGCGAGGAACGGGAGCCACTTCGCCGGGCCCGTCTGCCAGAGCAGCGACCAGTAGATCGTGTCGCCGTAGAGGACCGAGCGGAGCACGAGCGCGAGGTACACACCGAGCGCGAGCCCCGCGACGTCGGCGGCGACGAGCGCGGCGACGCTGAGGCCGCGGCGCAGGAGCCCGACCAGGGGGCCGCGGGACGCGACGTAGAGCCTGGCACGGCGGACGTCCTCCTGCCCGGCCGGCGGGCCGGCTTGGGGGGCGCCGGACGGCGGCCCGGCGCTCTCGACCGCCCTCGTCGGTGTCGGCACGAGGGGATTCTACGTCGGGCCGCCGACCGCGCCGTCTCCCCGCGGCCCCGCCGGGCCGGCGCCGCCGCGTGCGACGTCCTCCCAGCGGACGACGGGCGCGTCGCCGAGGACGGCGGTCACCGCGTCGAGGTCGCTCCGGGTGCGGCGCCGGGCCAGGAGCACGAGCCCGGCCGTGATCAGCCGTCGCCGGCGGGGATCGACGAGGTCCGTGTCGTGGAAGTACGCGTGCACGCGCTCGGGGAGGGCCCCGGGACGGACGAGCGCACGCACGAGGTCGCCCGCGCCGTGCGTCGTCGGCACGGCGACCAGGGAGCTCGTGCCGACCTCGATCCGGGCGGGCGCGCGCAGCTCGGCCCACGGCGCCCCCTTCGCCAGGTACGGCGGCCGCGTCGAGCGAGGCGTCACGTCCGCGTAGCCGAGGGCCGTGCAGGCCTCCGCGACCGACGCGTCCGTGTACCAGCCGCCGCCGCAGAACAGCGTGGGCGTGAGGTCGTGCGCGCGTAGCCACGCGCCCTCGCGCCGCACGTGCTCGCCCGGGGAGCCGCCCGTCGGCCGCGCATGGGTCGGGCTCGTGAAGTGGGTGTGGTGCCCGAGTGGGCCTCGGGCGGAGGCCTGGCGGGCCCGCTCGAGCCAGCGTTCGTCGTCGAGCTCCCCCGCAGACCGGTCGGGCGGCCGGATCAGCGCGGCGATCGTCAGGCCCCCCGGCCGCCGCTCCTGGAAGGCCGCGAACGCCGACCAGACCTCGTCGTCGAGCGGTCGTTCGACGTGGCACGAGACGACTGCGTACCGTTCCGCTGCGGTGGGCGGCATCGCGCAACGCATACCACGTTCCGCGCTGCTGCTCGTGATCGGCGTGGCTGCGGTGCCCCGGCTGCTCGTGCTCGCGGTCGAGCGCGGCGACATCCTCACCGCGTACGTCGAGAAGAGCGACACGTTCGCGCAGACGCTCGTCTCGAGCGGGACGTTCGGCTTCCTCCCGGGCGTCCCCTCCGCATACACGCAACCGCTCTACGCGTGGTTTCTCGCCGGGCTCTACTGGCCGCTCGAGCGGACGTGGCTCGTGGTCGGCCTCGCCCAGATCACGGTCTCGGTCGCGACCGCCCTGATCGTGCTCCTGATCGGGCGCCGGCTCTCGTCGGTCCGGACCGGCGTGATCGCCGCGCTGATCGCGACCCTGCACCCGTACCTCGTCTGGCACGACGTCCACGTGAACCGCGAGATCCTCGACGGGTTCCTGCTCGCGCTCCTCGTGCTGCTCGCGCTCGCCGCCCACGATCGGGCCTCGCCCGCTCTGGCGGCCGCGACGGGAGTCGTGGCCGGGCTCGCGATTCTCTCCAACGCGCGGCTCCTGCTCCTGCCCTTCGTCGTCGCAGCGTTCGTCGCCTGGCAGCCGTTGCCGGGACGCCGCGCGCTGCTCACGCTCCTCGTGCTCGTCGGCGCTGTGGCCGCGGTCACGCCGTGGGTCGTGCGCAACCAGGTCGTGATCGGCTGCGCGACGATCACGACCGACAGCCGCGCCCTCTGGAAGGCGAACAACCCGGCGACGCACGCCATCCTCGCCAACGGCGGGTGGATCGACGACGTGCCCGACCTGCCGAACGTCCCGCCCTGGCCCGAGAAGGCTGCGGGGATCTCCGTCGCGGCGGCGAAGGCGGTCGACGAGTGCGCGCAGTCGCGCTTCTACCGCGACAAAGTGTTCGACTTCTGGCGCGACCACCCCGGCGAGAAGGCACGGCTGTCGCTGCAGGCCGTCGGGATGCTGTGGTCGCCCTTCTTCAGCGTCGCCGCCGACGATGCCGGCCAGCAAGGGATCTCGAACACCCTGCAGCGCACCGTGGAGCCGGCCTTCACGCTGCTGCTGTACGCCTTCGCGCTGTGGGGTGCGTTCCTCGCCCCACGCCGCTTCGTCGTGCTCACGGCGGTCCTACTGGGCTTCAACACCGCCGCCGCGATGGTGTTCGCCGGGACGACGCGCTACCGGACGCCCTGGGACTTCCTGCTCGCGCTGCTCGCCGCGTTCGCGCTCGAGCGCGCGTGGGGGCTGGTCACCGAGCGCCGGCGTCCGCCGGTCTCGAGCGCGGCTCGATAGAGCTCTTCGATCAGGTCCGTGCACCGGTCCTGCGAGAACTCGGCGACCGCGCGCTCGCGTCCCGCGGCGCCGAGCGTCGAGATCCGGGCCGGGTCGCGGGCGAGCTCGACGATCGCCCGCGCGAGCGCGTCGGGCTCGCCCGGCGGCACCACGAGCCCCGTCCGGCCGTGGTCGACGATCTCCGGGAGCCCACCGACGTCGCTGGCGATCACGGCGCGACCGCGCTCCATCGCCTCCAGGGCGACCATCCCGAAGCCCTCCCCGAGCGAGGGGACGACCACGATCGCCGCCCGCTCGAGCACCGGCTCCACCGGCGAGACCCGGCCCAGGAACGAGACGGCGGCGGAGAGGTCGCGCCGCTCGACCGTCGCGCGGAGCTCCGGCGCGAGCGGCCCGTCTCCCGCCACCTCGAGCTCGAGGCCGGGGATCTCCGCGCGCGCCCGGGCGAAGGCGTCCAGCAGGATCTCGTGGCCCTTGATCGGAATCAAGCGTCCGACCACTGCGAGGCGTGGCTCGCCGGAGGGCGGAGGCGGCGGCGGCCCGGCCTCGATGCCGTAGTGGACGATCGCGAACGCCCCCTCGTCGAAGCCCTCGCTCGCCGCGAGGTAGCCCGCGAGACCGGCCGAGATCGCCACGTGGACGTCGGCGAGCCGCGCGACCGTCCGGTCGGCGGCCGCGAACGCCCGGCGCTCCCGGAACGGATTGAAGCCGTGCTTCGTCGAGACGAGCACGGGCACGCGCGCGAGGCGGCCCGCCGGGAGGCCGTAGAAGTCCGCGTGGACGAGGTGGGTGTGCAGGACGGCCGGGCGCAGGCGGCGCACGCTGCGCACGAGCCCGGCGAAGGCGACCGGGTCGGGCGCGCGACCGACCCGGAGGCGCTCGACGCGGACCCCCGCCCGCTCGAGCCGGCGCGCGAGCTCCTCCGCGCCGGGCTCGCCCTCGTGGAGCATGATCAGGCGGACGTCGTATCCCCGCTCGCGGAGCGCGGGAAGGAGGAGCAGGAGGTGGTTCTCGGCGCCCGAGATCCCTGCGACCTTCGCCACATGGACGATTCGGAGGCTCACGCGCGCCCCCGGCCGGCAGCCGCTCCCGGCCGGCGGAGCCGGCCCCCGCGGCTGCCTGACGCCGCTCGCGGCACGGTGCTCTCCGGGCCCGTATCACCCAGACTGTGCCCTCCGGCCCCGCACCGCGAGCGGCGCCCCGGGAACACGCGTCTCACGCGCCCCCCCGGCCGGCAGCCGCTCCCGGCCGGCGGAGCCGGCCTCCGCGGCGCCCCGGGAACACGCGTCTCACCCAGCGAGCTCGACGACGCGGTCGGCCCACGTGTCGACCGAGTGCTCCCGCACGACGGTGCCGCGCAGCGTCCTCCCGATCGCCTGCCTGTCCGCCTCGAGGAGCCAGCGGATCGCCTCGGCGAGGCTGTCGGGGTCGCCGTGCACGAACCGGAGCCGCTCCGGGAGCAGCGCGTCGAACGCACCGTTGGAGGCGATCACGGGGAGACACGTCGCGGCCGCCTCGTACACGACCTTGTCCGCGGCTCCCTCGCGCATGTCGTTCACGAGCGCGTCGACGTCCGCGTAGAGCGTCGGGACGCCCCGGCGCGGGACGGGCCCGCTGATCTCGACCCGGTCCAGCAGCCCGAGCTCGAGGACGAGGCGCTCCAGGGCCATGCGGTGCATCCGCTCCTCGTGGGTGAGCGACGGCCCGATGACCTGGAGCCTCACCTCCGGCACCTCCGCGACCGCCCGCAGGATCGTCACGAGCCCCTTCGCCGGCGACGTGCGGCCGAGCGCGAGCAGCGTGAACGGCTCCCGGTCGGGGCGCTTGACGCACGGCAGGTCGGAGACGTCGATCCCGTGCCCGATCGCGACGAGCTTGCGCGTACGGATGGGAAACGTCCGCTCGTCGACGCTGAGGACGGCGCTGGAGACGCGGGTCGCGGTCGCGAGCAGCCTGCTCTTGCGCCAGTGGTTGAACCAGAGCAGGACCTTGACGCCGGTCGGTCGGGCGAGCGGCGCGGCGAGCACGGCGTAGATCGGGCACATGTGGGCGAGCACCGCGGCGGGACGCGGGCGGTGGGCGAGCTCCCGTGCCAGAGCGCTCTCGAACCGCATGCCCCGACCGGCGCGCCGGCGGGCGCTGAACGTGCGCACGCGCGCGTTGTCGGGCAGCGCGCCCTCGACGGCCGAGTCGGTCAGCACGACGAGCTCGTCGACGCGCTCGGCCAGCGCCCGTAGCTTCCCCACGGTGGCGCCGAGCAAGGCATCGGTCGGATCGACCTGCTGCGTGACGACGACGAGCCTCATGTCGCTCTCGCTGCGACGGCGCGCCCGACGAGCTCGACGACGCGCTCGGCGTACTCCTCCGCGGTGTACGTCCACTCCGCCGAGCGGGCGTGCCCGCCGGCGCCGAGGCGCTCGGCGAGCGCCCGGTCGGAGAGGATCTCGACGAGCGCCTGGGCGATCTCGGCGGGGCGGTCCGGATCGACGAGGAGCCCAGTCTCGCGGTCCCGGACGACGTCGGGAATCCCGCCAGCCCGGGCGCCGACGACGGCGCGTCCCCGGCAGAGGGCCTCGAGCACGACCCGCGGGGTGCCCTCGGAGCGAGAGGCGAGCAACAGGAGCCACGCGTCGTCGAGCGCGTCCACCAGGGCGGGAGTCTCCAGCCTCCGCTCCCACGTCACCCGGCCGGGAAGCTCGGCCAGAAGTGCCTCGACCACGTCTCGGTGGCGCCCGTCGCCGACCATCCGCAGTGTCGCCTCGGGCACCCGCGGGGCGGCGAGCCGCCACGCGTCCGCGATCGCATGGACGTTCTTGTAGCGCTCGAGCACCCCGACGAACAGCGCGACCGGCCGTTCCGGCAGGGGTGCGACGGGTGGCTCGGAGAAGGCGGTCAAGTCTGTGTAGGTCGTGAACGTGCCGGCGGGCTCGACACCCGCATCCTGAACGATGCGTGACGTGAAGGACGACAACGTCCGGACGGCGTCCGCGCGTCTCAGCGCGACGAGGGCCGCCCGGTCGGCGAGCGGTGCCACCACGGCCCTTGCGGGCGAGCCGTAGAGACGTGCCCAGGTCCGCCAGTCGCCGTGGATCTCGACCACCACGGCCGCGTCGCTGCCGCCGAGCCGTCGTCCGGCGAGGGCGGCGAGCGCCTCGTACGGGCTCTGCGCGAGGATCGCATCGGCGGGCCGCCGCCGCAGCTCGCGGGCGATGCGGGCGGGGAGCGCTCCGTAGAACAGGGGGCCGTCGACGGCCCCGATCCCGGTGCCCCGTTGCAGCGCGAAGGTCTCGTCGCCCGCGGGAGCGCCCAGCGGCGCCGCCGCCAGCACGCGGAGGTCGAGCCGGTCGCCGAGCGCCTCGAACTTCCGGGCCAGCGACGCGTCGAGCGGCAGGCGGTAGCGCGTCCGTCCCACCATCATGACCCGCGGCTTCGTCGAGCCGCTCGCTCGACCGCGAGGCCTCACCGTCCGGCCTGCTCGATCGCCTGCACGATCCGGCGCAGGATACGCGGCTCGGCGAGCTCCTCCACCGAGCCGGGGGCCTCCGCCGCCAGCCCCGCCAGGAGGGTTGCGTCGCTCGAGACCCGGCGGATCGCGCGTGCCAGCTCCCCGATGTCCCCCGGCGGCACGAGCAGTCCGTTGACGCCGTCCCGGACGACCTCGGGCACGCCTCCCACCGCCGTGGCGATCACCGGCGTGCCGACCGCCAGCGCCTCGAGCACGCTGTGCGGGAGGTTCTCCCAGGCGGACGTGAGGATCGCCGCGTCGGCGGCCCGGAAGACCAGCAGCACCTCGTCCCTCGGCCGCGCGCCGAGCAGCCGGACGCGTGGCGAGAGCCCGAGCTCCTGCGCCCGCCGCTCGAGCGCGCCACGCTCGGGCCCGTCTCCGGCGACGAGGAGCGACACGTCCTCGACCTGCGCCAGAGCCTCCAGCGCGTCCCCCAGCGCCTTCTGCGGCGTGAGCCGACCGGCCGTAGCGAGCGTGAAGCCCTCGACGTGGAGCAGCGCACGGGCCTCGTCCCGCCCGGCCAGCGCGGGGAGCTCGGGGGCGGGGTTCGGAACCACCGTCAGCCGTCCCCGCCTCAGGCCCCAACCGATCGCCAGGTCGCGCAGGTACGCGCTCGGCACGAGGATCGTCTGCGCGCGCCGGAGCGCGGCCGTCCGGGTTGTGCGCAGGAACCGGATGCGCAGCCCGCCGGGCACGCGCTGGAAGTCCTCGAGCGTCCCCGAGTAGTGATGCGTGCGCACCGCGCGCTCGTAGGCCTCGTCCGCGACGAGCTTCACGACCAGCGGACGGCGGGCGAGAGCCGCCCCGAGCGCGGCCCGCCGCACCATCGTCGTCGCGTACACGCAATCCGCGCCGCGGGCGGCTCGGACTATCTCTCTGACGACTGCGACGTGGCGAACAGGCGGCCTGGCCGCGCGCGAGACCCAGCGGACCGGGTACGGCCTCCGTGCTGGCGTCGCGTCCGCCGTCGTCACGACCTCCACGTCGTGGCCCGCTTCGAGCAGCGCCGCGGCGAGCGCGGGTGCGTGGCTGGCCGGCCCGCCGACGTCCGGCGGCCAGATCCCGGAGACGACCACGACCCTCACGGGCCCGCCGCGGTCGGGGCGCCGAGCTCGCGGCCGGCGCGGAGCTCGGCGCGCAGCCTGCTCAGCACGACGAGCCAGGCGAGCGCGAAGGCGAGCGTCGAGACGAGGATCGCGACCGCCGCGCCCGTCACCCCCCACCGGTCGCCCAGCACGAGGACGAGCGGCAGCAGCACCGCGGTCTCGAGACCGTGCGTGACGATGCGGAGCCGCGGCCTGCCGATCGTGACGGGGAACGACTTCGTCCAGCCGAGCACGAGCAGGATCGCGGCCGAGACGAGCACGATCCGGGCCGCCTCGACGGCGGGTAGGAAATCCGGCCCGAACACGACCCGGACGAGCCACGGCATCGCCAGCAGGAAGACCGGCAGCGAGACCGCGGCGACGACGGCCGCGCCGACGGAGTACCTGCGCAGGCCGTGGAGCACCGTCGACGACCTGCCGTGCTCCCAGTCCCGGGTCTGCTCCGTGAGGAGCACGAGGCGCACGGGGGCGCTCGCCGCCGAGAACCCGCTCTGCGGCGCGAGTGCGACCCGGTAGTAGCCGACCTGCGTCGTCCCCGCGACGACGCCGAGCAGCACCGGCGCCAGCGCCGCCCGCAGCGAGATCACGCCGGTTGCGATGCTCGACTGGACGACGAACGAGAAGATCTCGCGACGGTCGTCCCCAAGCGGTCGCGCCGGCTCGCGCGGGAAGCGGCGCAGCGCGACCAGGCCCGCCGTGCCCGAGACCGCGGTCGCGACGAGCTGACCGGCCGCGAGGGCGGCGAGCGCCGCCGTCACCCCGAACGACGCGCCGACGACGATCGCGACCAGCCTGATCCCCATCGTGATCGAGAGGAGCCATCCGCGGAGGTCGTACCGGCCGCGCAGGAGGAGCGCGCTGGCGCTGACGTTCTCCGGCGCGGCGAGCAGCGGCAAGGCTGCCGCCGCGACCATCGGCCCCGCGAGCCCGTCCGACCCGAACACCGTGTCGGCGAAGGGGGCGAGCACGAGCAGCACCACCGACGCGACCGCCCCGCCGAGCAGCTTGAGCTCGAGCGCGCGCCTGAACAGGCGGTGCAGGCGCCCCCAGTCGCGGGCGGCGACGTAGCGGAACCCGAACTTCGTCAGGCTCTCCTCGACCGTGAGGTCGAGCAGGGTCTGGGCAAGTCCCACGATCGCGACGACGGTCGCAAAGCGTCCGAAGTCGTCCAGGCCGAGGATGCGGGCAGCGGCGACCGTCCCGAGGATGCCGAGCGCGACCGAGAGGTAGAGCCCGGCTGCGGTCGCAAAGCGGCGCCGGAGGACGCTCGGGGCCATCGTGACGGGTCAGTGTAGGGGAGGCGGCACGACGTTCAGGAGACGGGGGGAGGGGCTCGCGCGCTCCGGGAACGCAACTACAGTCCGCACGGTGACGGCCGAGCCGCTGCCGCGGGGGCACGCGTCCGACGGGCTGCTCCGCCTGCTCGCCGGAGACACTGCGACGGAGGCGCTCGCGCTCGCCGCGGCCGTCCCGTTCCTCTTCCTCCACGCGACGTACCAGCCGACCCTCTCGATCGGCGTCGGCTCGACCTCGATCGACGCGACGCTCGCCGACGCGGCGATCGCGGTCGTCGTGGCCGCCGCCCTCGCCCGCGGACGGCGCGAGGGCTGGGCGCCGCTCGCGGCCTCGAAGCTGCTCCTCGGGCTCGCGGCGGCGTTCGTCGCGGTCGGCGCGGTGTCCCTGGCCACGCCGTCACTTCTCGGCGAGCAGTACGACTTCGGCGTCCACGCGATCAGCGTCGCGAAGTTCGCCTGGTACGCCTGCCTGCTGCCCGCGACCGTGCTGCTCGTCCGCGCCGGCCGGGACGCGGTGCCGCTCCTGCGGGCCGTCGTCGCGTGGAGCGTCGTCGTGACCTCCTACGGCCTGCTCCAGTTCCTCGGGATCGTCTCGGAGTTCGAGGGCAAGCGGCCCGGCCAGCGCGAGCCGTCGCTCGTCGGGATCCACGACTTCGCGGCGCTCTCCGGCGCGGCGCTCGTCGTCGGCGCGCTCGGGCTCGCCCTCGCCGCCGGCGGCCGGGCAGGCGCAGGCGGGCCGGCCGGGCGGAACTGGTCGCTCGCCGGCCTCGCGAGCGGCGCGCTCGGCGTGGTGCTCTCGGGTGCGATGACCGCCGTGCTCGGGCTGTGGCTCGCCGTCGCGGCCGTCCTTCTCGGCGCGCGGGCGCAGGGCACGCTGCGCCCGCAGCGGGCTCTCGCGCTCGTCGCCGTGGCGCTCACGGTGACCATCGGCACGGCGGCGATGCGCGCCGACACGATCGAGCGCTTCGCGGAGTTCGTCGGCCTGCGCGAGAAGACGCTCGATACCGGGGTCGAGAGCTACGCGCACCGCACGCTGCTCGCGTACATCGGGGGCCGGATCTGGCTCGACCGGCCGATCACCGGGGTCGGCTGGCAGGCCTCGAGCGAGGAGTGGGCCTACGGGCCGTTCCTCGACGACGCGCGCGCCCGCTTCCCGAGTGAGCCCGACCAGGCGTTCCCGTCGCCTGCGCACCCCTGGGGAATCCAGCTCCTCTACCTCCAGGTCGCGGCCGACCTCGGCATCGCGGGCCTCGCGGTGCTCGCCGCGCTCGCCGCGACGGGTATCGCGGCCGGCATCCGCGGCGTCCGCTCCTCCACCGTCGCGCTCGCGGGGCTCGGGTGGCTGCTCGTCGCGGCCGGCGTGTGGACCGGGATCGGGCTCGTCTCCGGGCTGCCGCTCGGCGCGCTGACGTGGATCTCGTTCGGCCTGGTGACGGTGCGTGACACGCCCGCCTGACCCCCGTCTCGCCCCGCCGCTCTCGATGCCGACCTATGCGGTGCGGGCGCCGCTCGCGCGCTGGCTCGCGGACGAGGCGGCCCGTGCCGCCGGCGAGCTCGGCCGCTACCGGCTGCTCGACGCGGGCTGCGGCGAGAAGCCCTATGCACCGCTCTTCGCGCCGCACGTCTCGGCGTACGTGGGCCTGGACACCGCGGCGCATGCCGACGCCGACCTCGTCGGCCCGATCGAGGAGATCCCGGCGGAGGACGGCTCGTTCGACGTGGTGCTGTGCATCCAGGTGCTCGAGCACGTCGACGATCCCGCCCGCGCCGTCCGCGAGCTCCACCGGGTGACGAGGCCCGGCGGTCGCGTCCTGCTCTCGACGCACGGCGCGATGGTCTACCACCCGAACCCGTCCGATCCGTGGCGCTGGACCCACGAGGGGCTCGCACGCGTGTTCGCGGCGAACGGCGACTGGGGTTCGGTTACGGTGTCGCCCGGCTGCGGCACGGCCGCGTCCCTGGCGATGCTGAACGCGATCTTCCTCGAACACGCCCTGCGCAGGACTCCGCTGCGACCGCTCGGCGGCCCGCTCGTCTCGCTCCTGAACCGCGCCGCGCGCCGGCTCGACGCGCGCACGCCGATGCTGCGCGGCACGCATCCGGGGACGCTCTCGGCGAACTATCACGTGGTCGCGGACCGGACACCGTGACGCGGGTGCTCGTCACCGGCGGCGCGGGCTTCATCGGCTCGAATCTCGTCGCCGCGCTGCTCGAGCGGGGCGACGACGTGCGCGTGCTCGACAACTTCTCGACGGGCAGCCGCGCGAACCTCGCGGCGCTCGGCCGCGAGGTCGAGGTGGTCGAGGGAGATCTCCGCTCCTACGAGCGCGTGCACACCGCCGTGCGCGGGAGCGAGGTCGTCTTCCACCAGGGGGCGCTCGGCTCGGTGCCGCGCTCCGTCCAGGATCCGCTCACGTCGACGGCGGTGAACGTCGAGGGAACGTTGAACGTGCTGCTCGCCGCGCGGGACGAGGGCATCAGGCGAGTGGTCGCGGCGTCGTCCTCGTCCGTCTACGGCGACGGCGGGACGTTTCCGCGCGTCGAGACGCAGTCCCCGAACCCGATCTCCCCGTACGCGGTCGCGAAGCTCGCCGCGGAGCGGTTCTGCGTCAGCTTCGCCCGCGTCTACGGGATCGAGACCGTGGCGCTCCGCTACTTCAACGTCTTCGGCCCGCGGCAGGACCCGAGCTCACAGTACGCGGCGGTCGTGCCCCGGTTCATCCGCGCGATCGCAGACGGACGCCCGGTCACCGTGCACGGCGACGGCGAGCAGTCGCGCGACTTCACCTACGTCGAGAACGTCGTCCGGGCGAACCTCCTCGCCGCAGACGGAGCCGACGCGGCGGGCCGGGTGCTGAACGTCGCGACGGGCGCAGCGCAGACCGTCAACGCCCTCGCGGACACGGTCGGGCGCCTGCTCGGGCTGCCCGTCGAGAAGTCGCGCGGACCGGCGCAGCCCGGCGACGTACGCGAGTCGTGGGCCGACGTGTCCGCCGCCCGGGAGGCGCTCGGCTACGAGCCGGCAGTCGGGTTCGAGGAGGGGCTGCGGCGTACGATCGAGGCAATGCTCGGAACCGAGGGAGCCGCGAGATGACCCACGCGTTCGGGACGGTGGACGAGCTCGGGAGCGGCTACGGCTTCCGCAAGGTGCGGCGCGCGCTGGGCATCGACGCGTTCGGCGTCAACGTGATCGTGATGCCGCCCGGCTACCACGGCTTTCCCCACTTCCACGAGGAGCAGGACGAGCTCTACTTCGTCCACTCGGGGACGGCACGGGTCGAGGTCGAGGGCGAGGAGCGGCTGCTCGGCCCCGGCGGGATGGTGCACGTGACCTCCACGACCGAGCGGTGCGTCTCGAACGGCGGCGACGACGATCTGGTGCTGCTCGTCGTGGGCGGGAAGGGCGGCTACGTCAGCCGCGACGGCCACCTGGTCGACGACGCCGACGCCGAGCGCCGCCGCGCCTTCGGCGGTTGAGACGAGGGTACCTTTGGTGCGCAAGAGGGTGCCTTGCTGCGCAAGTCACCTAGAAAGGCCGTGGTCCGTCAGAGCGCGTCTTCCGGCGTAGTCCTAGGTGCGGCGCGGAGCGCCGCACCCGCGAGTGCGAAGACGACGACCGCCAGCCAGTGGATCCCGATCACGTCGGTCTGGAGCCCGAGCACCGCGACGGCGGCGACCGACGCGGCGAGCCACGGCGAGCGGTCCCGCAGCGCGAGGATCAGCGCGACGAGCCAGCCGGCGAAGGCGACGAGACCGAGGACGCCCGCGTCGACCCCGAGCTCCGTGTAGCTCGACTCGCCTGCCTTCACCTCGACGCCGGTGCGCGCCGCCGAGACGCCGGAGTTGCCGAGCCCGTACCCCCACGGGTGGCGCGCCACGGTCCGGATTCCGTCGCGGAGCGCGCTCAGGTGGCTCGACGTCGAGCTCTCGCCGGCGCTGAACGGCTCGTCGGACGTCACGCCCTGCGTCGCGGCGTTCTCGCGCAGGCACGCGAGCTCGGAGGCGGTGTACGTGGTCGTCGGCCCGATCGTGGGGAAGACGGCCACGAACACGACGGAGGCGACGACCGAGCCGGCCGCGAGCGCGCCGAGGGGGATCGAGCGGCGCAGCGCGGCGAGCACGAGCAGCCCGACGGGCAGGGCGATGAACGCGGCCCGGGTATGCGTCCACAGGAGACCGGCGTACGCGAGCGCCCCGGCGGCGACCGTCCACCGTCGCGGGCGTGCCGCCGCGAGCAGCAGGCACACGACCACGAGCGCGTACGCCGTCGCGAGCGGGCTCAGGAACGTCGAGACGAGGCGGCGGGTCGGGCTCTCCTCGCCGGTGTTCAGGATCCAGTTCTCGGGCAGGAAGGAGAGGCACCGGTAGGCGAGCCCGAGCTGCTGCGAGAACCAATCCGGCACGCCGGAGTCGCGCCACCACTGGAGCGGCACGAAGTACACGTCCACGAGCCCCCACGCGGCGAGCGCGCACCCGACCCCGACGAGCGTCAGCGTGATGCGGCGCCACCAGAGCCGGTCGAGGACGAGGAGCCGGCCGAGGGCGTACGCGCCGAGCGGCAGCAGGTGGTGACGCAACGCGTAGAGCTCGCCCCGTGCCGTCGCCTCCCCGCCGAGCCACGACTGTGGCAGGAGCCAGTAGAGGACGACCAGCACGCCGTAGGCGAGCGCGAGCCGATCGGCCCACAGGAGCCGCGGGAGCGAGCCGGCCGCCGCGAGCGCCGCGGCGAAGGCGACCACGAGCACTGCCTCCTTCCAGGCCGCCGCGACATCGAGCGCCGCTCCCCGCAGTCCCGCCTGCCAGAGCAGCGCCATCGCGAGGTTGTGGAGCGCCAGCCCGACCGCGAGCACGATCAGCGCGACGCGTGGCACGCGGGCGGTCACGTCGTCGCGACGAGGGTCAGGCCGAGATTGTGGATGCGAACGGGCACCGGAAAGAGCGAGCGGAGGTCGGCGGGGCCGAGCAGGTGCGTCTCCTTCGCCCACGGCATGCGCACGAGGTCGTACGCGCGGTGCGCGGAGCGCTCGGGCAGCCAGTGGACGAGTGGGAGGCGGGTGTGCACCTCGACCGGGAACCAGCGGTTGGGCGTCGTGAGGAACACCCGACGCCCGACGCGCAGCGCCTCCTGGACGAAGAGCCGCTGGCGCTCGCGCCCGCCGACGTGCTCGATCACGGCGTTCGAATGGACGAGGTCGAACTCGCCGTCGGCGAACGGCAAGGCACAGGCGTCGCCCTGGACGTAGTGGATCCCGGGGTAGCGCTCGCGGAAGCGGTCGCCGTCGTGCAGGCCGAGCGCGGTGATCCGCGCGGGCCACGGGTAGTGCTCCTCGAGGAAGTTGTGTGTCCGGCAGCCGCTCTCGCCGCCCGACTCGCCGTGCGAGACCTCGTCGACGCCGACGTCGAGCACGCACGTCTCCGCCGACGGCTGCATGACCTCGAGCAGCAGCGCGAGCTTGCGCCTGCGCGAGCGGAACGAGATCGCGTCGGCGAGCCGCACGGTCGGTCGAGCAGCGTACCGGGGACGTAGGCTGAGGCGCTCCGTGGTCGAGGCCGTGCTCAGAGCAAGAGGGCCGTACCGGCTCCGCCTGATGGCGAGGAGCGGGATCTGGCACGGGCTGCTCCCGGGCGGGCGTCGAGTCTCGGCCTGGCAGCGGCCGGACGGGCGCGTCGTGGTCCGCGCGACCGACGGCGACACGCTCGAGACGGCGCGCTTCATGCTCGCCCTGGACGACGACACCGGGCCGTTCCACGAGCGCTTCGCGCGGGACCCGCTGCTCGGGCCCTCCGCCCGGGCGCTCGTCGGCTACCGCCCGCTCCGCCGGGCGACGGTGACGCACGCGGTCGTCCGCGCCCTCTGCGGCCAGCTCGTCGAGGCCCGCCGAGCGCTCGCGCTCGAGCGTGCGGTCGCCCGAGCCTGCGGGGACGCGGTCGTCACGCAGGACGCGCTCCGGCGGCTGCCGCCCGTCGCGCTGCGACGCCTCGGGCTTGCCCAGCACCGCGCCACGACGCTCCACAGGCTCGCGGCCAGCCTCGACCTCGAGGGGCTGCGCAGGCATTCGACCGCGGCGGTCTCGGGCCGGCTCGAGCGCGAGCCCGGCGTGGGCCCCTGGTCGGTGGGCGTGATCTCGCTCGAGGGGCTCGGGCGGTTCGACCGCGGGCTCGTCGGCGACCTGTCGCTGGTCAAGCTCCACGCCGCCCTGACCGGACGGTGGGTCGACGGCCGGGAGACGGCTGCCCTGCTCGCGCCGTACGGCGAGTGGCAGGGGCTCGCCGGAGAAGTCCTCCTGCTGGGGTGGGCGCGGGGCCTCGTCCCCGGTGCGCCCGCCGACCGGGCCCGTATCGCCCGCCGTCGCGCGCGCAGGGCGGCATAGTTCGCGCATGCCGATCGACGAGAGACGGATCGCGATCCTCGGCGCGGGGCGCATCGGCGAGGCGCTGATCGCCGGCCTGCTCAGCTCCGGCTGGCGCGAGGCGGCCGAGATCGCGGCCTCGTCGCGCCGGGACGACCGGGTGGCCGAGCTCGCGGAGCGATACGGGATCCGCGCGACGGCGAGCAACGTCGAGGCGGCGGCGGGCGCCTCGCTCGTCGTGGTCGCGGTCAAGCCGCAGGACATCGACGGGCTGCTGGGCGAGATCGGCACCGCGATCACGCCCGAGCAGACCGTGCTCTCCATCGCCGCGGCGACGCCGACCGCGACCGTCGAGCGTCACCTCGCGGCGGGCGTCCCGGTCGTGCGGGCGATGCCGAACACGCCATCGACCGTCCACGAGGGGATCGCGGGGCTGTGCGGCGGCGCGCACGCCGGCGAGGCGCACGTCACGCTGGCGGCCGAGGCGCTCGCGCACCTCGGCAGCGTCGTCCGGGTGCCCGAGCGCTCGATGGACGCGGTCACCGCGCTGTCCGGCTCCGGGCCCGCGTACTTCGCGCTCCTCGCCGAGGCGATGATCGAGGCAGGGCTCCTGCTCGGGCTGTCGCGCGAGATCTCGACCCAGCTCGTCGTCCAGACGATGCTCGGCACCGCGAAGCAGCTCCGGGACGAGGGGCTGCACCCGGTCGAGCTGCGGGAGATGGTCACCTCGCCGGGCGGCACGACGATCGCCGCGATCCGCGAGCTCGAGTCCGCCGGGGTGCGCGCCGCGTTCCTCAACGCCATCCAGGCGGCGATGACACGGGCGCGGGAGCTGACCGCCGAGCAGGAGTGATGTTCGACCGCGGGCGATCTCGCCCGCGGCGGGTCCGTCCCTGAGGCGGGCCTGCGAGTGGAATCCGACCGCGGCTGTCTCGCCTGCGGGGGACGTCCCCGACCCAGGCTGGTTCGCGGGCGGGCGGCTAGCCGGGCAGGAGCGGGGACTCGAGCCGCTCCAACGCGAGCTCGCGCTCGCGCGCCAGGGCGTCGAGCACGAGCACGGTGTCGGCGACCGGGGTGTCCTCGAGGAACGCCTCGCGCTCCTCGAACGAGCGCAGCACCTCGCGTCGCGCGACCCGCAGAGCGTCCTCGTCGTGTGCGGCGAGAGCGGCGAGCGCACGGGCGACCGCGGCCGGCTCGAGCCCCTCCTCGGCGATCCGCTGCGCCACCGGGCCCGCGTCGGCGTCCCGTCCGAGCACGAGCAGCGCCACGGCGGCGCAGTAGCCGGCGATCGGGCCGGTCGCGTCGGCGGCCCCGGCGCCGAGCGCCGCCTCCGCATCCCGGCGCGCGCCCTCCGGGTCGCCGGCCATCAGGCGGCAGCGGAGCATCGCGATCGGACGTCCCCAGCTTCCCGGCGGTGCGGCGCGCCAGCTCGTCCCGTACTCGTCGGCCGCCCGTCGCAGCAGCGAGACCGCTCCGTCCCGGTCGCCGAGCATCCGCGCGGCGAGGCCGGCCGCCCAGGACGCGCCGGCGATCCCCGCGAGCCGGAAGTCCTCCCGTCCGCCGGGCTCGTCGACCGCAGCCAGCCTCCGCTCGTGCTCTGCGACCGCGGAGTCCCGTTTCGCCGCCCAATCCATCAGCAAGTTACAAGTTGTAACTAGTGCCCTCGGTCCCCTGCCGCAGCCTGCTGACTGAACGGTCAATCAGAGAGCGAGTAGGCTCGGCGCGGGATGTCCGACACCACCCGCTTCCAGCTCGAGCGCCTGGACACGCGGGTCGGGCCCGTCGCGCGGCTGACGATCGCGAACGGCTCCGGCGGGCGCAGGCCGAACACGTTCGGCGAGGCCGCGCTGCGCTCGCTCGAGGAGGCGCTCGGCCGGCTGCGCACGCGCGACTGGCGCGGTCTCCTCGTCACCGGCGACGCGGGCAGCTTCGGGGCCGGCGCCGACATCACGGCGTTCCCCGGCATCACCGCGGAGCGCGCGCGCGAGGGCAGCCGCGCGGGACACCTCCTCTTCGGGCGCCTCCGGGAGCTGCCGTTCCAGACGCTCGCCGCGGTCAACGGCGCCGCGCTGGGCGGCGGGCTCGAGCTCGCGCTCCACTGCGACGTGCGCACCGCCGCCTCGACCGTCCGCCACATCGGCTTCCCGGAGGTGTTCCTCGGGCTCGTTCCCGCATGGGGTGGGACGCAGCTCGCGCCGCGGCTGCTCGGTGCCGAGGCGGCCGTCGCGCTGGTCGTCGACAACCCGCTGCGGCAGAACCGCCTGCTCGGCGCGGACGCCGCGCTCGGGATGGGGCTGGTCGACCACGTCTTCGCGCCGGAAGAGCTCGACGAGCGCTCGCTCGACGTCCTGCTCGAGCGGATCGAGGCGGGCGTGGGGAAGCGCCTGCCCGAGGCGGATCTCGCCGACGTGGTCGAGGTCGTCGGGAAGGCCCGTCGACGGGTCGACGACGCGGTCCACGGCCAGGCGCCCGCCCCGTACCGGGCGCTCGACCTGATCGAGGGAGCAGCCGGATGGGACCTCGAGCAGGGGTACCTGGCGGAAGAGGACGCCGTCGCCGATCTGCTGCCCGGCCCCGAGGCACAGGCGTCGATCTACGCGTTCGACGTGGTCGAGCGCCGGCTCGAGCGGCTCGCGGCGATCCCGGCCGTCGAGCCGCGACAGGTCGCGCGCGTGGGGATCGTCGGTGCGGGCCTGATGGCCACCCAGCTCGCGACGTTGTTCGTCCGCAGGCTGGAGGCGCCCGTCGTCCTCACCGACGTCGACCCGGAGCGCGCGCACCGGGCGGTCGAGGCGGTCGGGGCCGAGCTCGACGGGCTCGCCGCACGGGATCGCCTCAGCGCCGCCGAGGCGGGCCGCCTGGCGTCGCTCGCGAGCGCGGGGACGGGGATCGAGTCGTACGCTGCGTGCGATCTCGTCGTCGAGGCGGTGTTCGAGGAGCTCACCGTGAAGCGCGAGGTTCTCTCGGCGCTCGAGGACGTCGTCTCGCCGGAATGCCTGCTGGTGACGAACACGTCCGCTCTCTCCGTGGCGTCGATGGCGGACGGCCTGGTGCATCCCGAGCGCGTCGTCGGCCTGCATTTCTTCAACCCGGTCGCGGTGCTCCCGCTCGTCGAGGTCGTGCGCACCGGGTCGACCGACGACGTGTCGCTCGCGACGGCCTGGGACGTCGTGCGTCGGCTCCGCAAGCGAGGGGTGGTCGTGCAGGACGCGCCGGCGTTCGTGGTCAACCGCATGTTGGCGCGTCAGTCGACGGTGCTGATGCAGGCGCTCGAGAGCGGCTCGACCTTCGAGGAGACCGACGAGGCGGCGCTGCGCCTCGGGCTGCCGATGCCGCCCTCGGCGCTCCTCGCGCTCGTCGGCCCGCAGGTCGCGAACCACGTGCTTGGCGTCCTCCACGACGCGTTCCCGGAGCGGTTTCCCCTCTCGCCCACCCTCCAGGCGCTCGCCGACGGCGAGTTTCCGCAGCTCGAGGAGGCGGAGGGGCGCCCGAGCGTCGAGGAGCTCCACGGGCGGATCCTCGAGGCGCTCGCCGACGAGGCACGCCGCATCCTCGACGACGGCGTAGTCGGGAGCGCCGCCGCGCTCGACGCCTGCCTGATCCTCGGGGCCGGCTTCCCGTTCTTCCGCGGCGGCATCACGCCGTACCTGGACGCGACGGGCGTCTCCGTCCGTGTGAGCGGACGGCCGCTCGGTACGGGCTGACCTACTCTCCGACCGCCGAATTCGGTAGGCTGCGAGGTGCAGCGACGCCGGCGCGCGATGGATGCCCGAGCGAGCTGCCCTCCTCGAACGGTTGCCCCAGGAGTGAGCGGCGCACATCGAGGCTGCTGCCGAGATGCAGGAATCCACAATCACCTCGAACCTGGCACACGACCACGCGAGCGCACTCGTGGAGGCGGCCGCGCGCGCAGAGCGCTGGTTCGGGGAGCCGTTCCTCCATCCGGGCGAGGACGCCGAAGTCGCGCTCGCGCCGGGCACCGCCCGCCGGCGCGCCCTCGACGACGCGCAGGCCGAGATGGACGCGGGCCTGCGCGGTCCCTCGCCCGGCTGGAAGGTCCGCTACGGCCTCATGCTGGGTCTCGAGCGGGTGCTCGCGGCCGAGACGCCGCGAACCGCGGCCGGGACGACGCTGCGCCGCCACCAGATCGACGCGCTCGCCGGCATGCTCACGGAGCTGATCGCGGCGACGCAGCGCGGCGCGGACGAGAACGGGGCCAACGGCGCCACGAACGGGAGCATCGACCTCGTCGACGAGCTCGAGGAGGACGACGAGGAGTCGGAGGACGCCGACGACGGCGACCTCCTGGACGAGGAGCCCGAGGAGGCCTCGACGGCCGGCCCCGATCCGGGCGCGAGCCGTCGGTACCGGTTCCGTCATCCGACGGCCTCGGGGAAGACGATCGCCGCCGCGGGCTTCGTCGAGGCGGCGCGCGAGCTCGGCGTCCTGATCCTCACGCACCGCCGGCTCCTCGTCGACCAGTTCCGGCGCGATCTCACGACGGAGGGCTACGGAGACCGGCTCACGGACGCGATCGAGACCGGCCAGGAGCCGCTCCGCGCGAACCCGATGACGATCCAGACCTACGCCTGGTTCGCGCGGCACGCGGACGAGGTCTCGCGCACGGCGTACCAGCTCGTGATCTGCGACGAGGCGCACACCGCGCTCGGGGAGAAGACCTCCAACGCGATCCGCCGCTTCCCCGAGCCGCTCTACATCGGCATGACGGCCACCGAGGAGCTGATCGCGAAGCAGGTGTCGGACGTGTTCCCCGCCTCGGTCGACGACCTGCCCCTGACGGACGCCGCGAGACGCGGGCTGATCGCGCCCCTCAGGTGCCTGCGCGTCCCGCCGGTCGCGGCGATCAACTCAGTCCCGATCGTCGGCGGCGACTTCGAGGAGCGTGCCCTGGCCGCCGCGCTCGACCACATCGCGCTCAACCAGGCCGCCTCGAGCCTCTACCGCGACCGCTTCGGGCCGACCCCGGGCATCGTCTACGCCGCCGGCGTCGAGCATGCGTACCACCTCGCGCAGGAGTTCCGCGCCGCGGGCCTCAAGGCCATGGCGGTCTCGGGGCGGACGCCGCCGCGCGAGCTCGCCGAGACGCTGGCGGCATACGAGCGCGGCGAGATCAACGTGCTGATCAACGCGCAGCTCCTCGCCGAAGGGTGGAACTCGCCGCGTGCCACCGTGTGCATGCACCTCGCCCCGACCGCGTCGAAGCGCGTGTACCAGCAGCGGATCGGCCGCATCATGAGGACCCATCCGCGCAAGGAGGCCGGGATCGTCGTCGATTTCGTCCCGAAGGGCGCGACGCACTCCGAGCGCGTCGTCTCGCTGCACTCGCTGCTCGACGCCGACTTCTACCGCGAGGGCGCCCGCGTCACGCCGGCCCCGCGCCGCCGCTCGGCCCGCAGGGCGCGTCGCAAGCTCTCGCCGGCGCCGTGGCTCGTTCCCGTGACGCAGGACGTCGGGCGCCGCCTCGCGGTGATCCAGCGTGAGTGGCAGCGGGTCGACCCGCGGTTCCTCGACGACGACGAGCAGCGCTTCTGGGCGACGATCGCAGGACGGCAGATCCGCTTCGACCAGCGCGCCGACTTCGCGCGGAAGTTCGCCGAGGGCCGGGCCGGCAAGGGAGCGCTCGAGACGTTCCTCTCGGTCTGCGCGGCCGAGAACCCGAACCGGCGCCTCCGCATGACCGCGCTCGCCGACCGCGTGGCGACGCCGGTCGACCGCGCCGACTTCGACGACCTCGTGACGCTGGTGACCCAGGCCCCGCCGTGGGAGAAGGACCGCGCCGCCGGCGTGCGCATCCTGCTCCGCGCCGTCGGCGACGGGAAGGCCAGCGCGCCCGAGCAGATCCTCAGCCGCTGGACCTGGCGTCTCGCCAGGGCGGTGCGGAAGACGCTCGACCGGAAGGCGAGCCAGGAGTTCCCGGAGGCGAAGCGGCTGCTCGGCGCGGTCGCGAACTCGCGGGGTCACCGGCACGAGGAGAACGTCGGCCAGCTCGTCAGGATCGCCGCCGCGCTCCCGGTGCCCGTCGGCGCGGCCTTGCTGGCCTCCGCCGAGGGCTACACGCCCCGCGCGAACCAGCTCCTCGACCGCGCGCGGGAGGCGCTCGGCCCGATCCAGGAGACGGCCACCGCGCTCGCCGAGAGCCTTCCCGCCCCGAGGGCGCCCGCCCGCAAGTCACGCCGCCGCCGCCGCAAGCGGCGCTCGACCGAGACGGAGTCCTCGGCCGCGCCGGCTTCGGGTGGCGAGCCGCAGGCCGGGCGGGTCGAGGACGGCGCCGCCGCAGACGAGGCCGCGACGCCCGAGGCCCCGCCGCAGACGGCCGGACCCGAGCCCGAGCCCTCCCGCTAGGCGTCGGGCGGAGCGTCGCTGCGGCGGTCGCGCTCGCGGAGGAAGCGAGTCAGCTCGTCGGCGAGCGCCTCGCCGGTCGGGAGCTGACCCTCCTCGGCAATCGACTCGAGGGAGTCGGCGCGCTGCTCGAGCTCCTCGACGTACGCCTGCGTCTCCGGGTCGGACGCGACCGCCTCGCTGACCTGTGCGGCGTATTCCTCCTCCGCCTCGTCGAGCTCGCTGGTCGGGATGGACGTGCCGATCAGGTCCGAGAGGCGCACGCACAGCGCCTTCGCCGCGCGCGGGCTGGGCGCGAGCGAGACGTAGTGCGGAACGGCCGACCACAGGCTCACGGAGCGCAGGTCGGCGGCGTGACACGCGTCGTGGAGCACGCCGACGATCCCCGTGGGACCCTCGTAGCGTGAGAGCTGGAGCCCGAGCTCCTCGACGAGCCGCGGGTCGGTCGCAGCGCCCGTGACGGGCGCCGGACGCGTGTGCGGCACGTCCGCGAGCAGGGCGCCGAGGGTGACGACGAGCTCGACGCCGAGGTCGCGCGCAAGCCCCACGACGAGCTCGGTGAACGTCCGCCAGCGGTAGTTCGGCTCGACCCCGAGCAGGATCACCGCGTCGCGCTCGGTGCCGGGGACGGCGGCGTGGAAGAAGACGTTCTCGGGCCACTCGATCCGTCTCGTGAGCCCGGAGTCGAGCGTCACCGTCGGGCGCACCGCCTGGAAGTCCATGAACCGCTCCGGGTCGATGTCCGCGAAGCGCGTCGCGTCCCACTGGCGCGCGAGGTATGCCGCGGCGACGGTGGCGGCCTGTCCGCCGTCGTTCCAGCCCCGGAACGCCGAGATCAACACAGGGCGCCGCAGGGTGGGTCGGTCGGCGATGCGCAGGTCGTCGTTCACCGACACAGCCTAACTGCGGCCTTGCGAGGCGTGACAGCGGGCGACACTAGGAATGGGCCTGCTCGAGAGGCGCTCTCTCGCGCTCGCGCTCGGCGGCGGGAGCGCTCGCCGGCGCGGTCAGCGCGGCGGGCGGTCGCCACAGCGCGTAGGCGACCGCGACGGTCAGCGCCCAGATCGCGGCGGCGAGCGACACGTGCACGAGCACGAGTCCCCAGGGGAGCGCGTTCCGGTACTGGACCTCGCCGACGACCATCTGCACGACGAGCACGCCGAGCAGGGCGACTGCCAGCCGGACGACGCCCGGCGCCTGCCGCCGGGCGCGGAGCAGCTGCCAGCCGACGAGCAGGAAGCCGAGCCCGTAGGCCGCGACCGCCCGGACGTGGACGTACACCGTGTCGCGGATTCCGAGGCCGAGCCGATGGACGTCCTGGTCCGCGCCGGGATGCGGGCCGGACGCGGTCGCGACCGCACCGGTGACGACCATCACCGCGCATGCGACCACGCCGACCACGACGACCGCCCGCAGCCAGCGCGGCGCGACCGGGGGGCCGAGCCCGGTCGCACGGCTCGCGGCCTCGAGCGCCACGACGACGGACAGCGCGACGACGGCGAGCGCGAGCAGGAAGTGCGTCATGACCGCGAGGGGATGGAGATCGAGGATCACGGTGAGGCCTCCGAGCGGGATCTGCGCCACCGTGCCGAGGAACGCCGCGAGCGCCGCGCCCGTCACCCGGCGGGGGAGACCGGGGACGCGCCGCGCCGCATGCCAGGTGGCCAGGGCGGCGAAGATCCCGCACAGCGCGACCACGCGGTTGCCGAACTCGACCATCGCGTGGAAGTCCTGCGCAGGGAACGGCGTCGACCCGCAGCGCGGCCAGTTGTCGCACCCGAGCCCGGAGCCCGTCAGGCGCACGAACGCCCCCGAGGTGACGACCAGCGCGAGCACGCCGACGGTGGCGAGCGCGATCTGAAGGAACCGACGAGGGGAGACCGGCTCCCCGAGCCGGGCGCGGAGCGTCATCGAAGGCCCACGCCGGCACCGGGCTCGACGGTACCGACCGCGAAGAGCGGGAGGGCCGCGGCGGCGAACGCCGCCTCGAGCACGACCCGACGCTCGCCGGGGACGGTGACGAGCAGACCACCGGCGGTCTGAGGGTCGTACGCGAGCGCCTCGAGCTCGGCCGGGGCCGTGCTGGCGACGTGCGGGCCGGCGAACTCCCGGTTGCGGCGGTCGCCGCCTGTGCGGACGCCCGCCGACGCGACCTCGAGCGCCCCCGGCAGCGTGGGCAGCGCGCCCGCGTCGAGCTCGATCCGGACGCCCGAGCGGAGCGCGACCTCGTGCGCGTGGCCGAGCAGGCCGAAGCCGGTCACGTCGGTGACCGCATGCGGCTCGAAGGGGCGGAGCGCGTCCGCGGCTGCGCGGTTCGTCACGACCATCGCCTCGACAGCCGACTCGAGCGCGCCCGCGGGCGCGGCTCCGTCTCGCGCCGCCTGCAGGACGAGGCCCGTGCCCAGTGCTTTCGTCAGGAGCACCGCGTCTCCGGGCCGGGCGTCGCTCTTTCGCCAGACCCCGTCGGGATGGACGGTGCCGACGACGGCGAGACCGTACTTCGGCTCGTCGTCCCGGATCGTGTGGCCGCCCGCGAGGATCGCGCCGGCCTCGACCACCGACTCGGCGGCTCCCGCCAGCACCTGGGCCAGGACCTCGGTGGGCAGCTCCTCGGGGAAGGCCGTCACCGACAGCGCCAGGAGCGGCCGGCCACCCATCGCGTACACGTCGTTGAGCGCGTTCGCCGCCGCGATCCGTCCGAACGTCCTCGGGTCGTCGACCACGGGAGGGAAGAAGTCGACCGTGAACACCAGCGCGGTCCCCTCGTCCAGCCGGTAGACCGCGGCGTCGTCGGCGGGGTCGAGCCCGACCAGCAGGTCGGACGCCTCGGCCGGGAGGAGGCCTCCGACGAGCTCCTCGAGGCGGGCGGCAGAGTACTTCGCGGCACAGCCCCCGGCGCGTGCGAGGCTCGTGAGCTCGACCGGGGCGCTCATTCCTCCGAGTGTACGGCGGCCCGACCGGAGCGCAGCGCCGATGTGAGAGGATCGCCGTGTGTCGAGCGCGCTCGTCACGGGGGGCTCGTCGGGCATCGGCCTCGCGATCGCGCGCATGTTGCGCGACGAGGGGTACGGGCTGACGCTCGCCGCACGCACGGTCGAGCGTCTCGAGGCGGCCGCCGCGGAGCTGGGCGCGGCCTCCGTCGCGGTCGACGTGCGCGACGAGGACGCATGCGCAGGGCTCGTCGCAGCGCACCTCGACCGCCACGGCGGGCTCGATGTCCTCGTCAACTGCGCCGGCGTGGGGATCGCCGGTCGGATCGGCGACATGTCGACGAAGCAGTTCGACCTCCAGCAGACCGTCAACCTCCGCGGCGCGTTCCTCGTCACACGCGAAGCGCTCCCGGCGCTCCGGGACGTCCGTGGGTACGTCGTCAACCTCGCCTCGATCGCGGGCACGATGCCGACGCCGGGGCTCGCGAGCTACGGCGCAGCGAAGGCGGCGCTGATCGCGCTCACGCGGTCGCTCGACCGGGAGGAGGCGTCGACCGGGGTCCGCGCGACCGCGATCTGCCCGGGCTTCGTCGACACCCCGATGGCCGAGTGGACCGGGATTCCGGGCCAGGAGATGATCCAGCCGGAGGACTGTGCGGAGGTCGTCCGTGCCCTGCTCCGGCTCAGCGAGCACGCACGCGTCCCCGTCGTCGTGATCGAGCGGGCCGGCGGCGAGGTCTGAGTTCTAAAAGCCGCCGGCGCTCAGTCGTCGTCGGGAGCCGACAGCGCGCCGAGCGTCTCGTCGCCCCCGGTCAGCCCGAGTCGCCCGTAGAGCGCGAGCTTGTCGCGCGTGTCCTCGAGGTCGAGCATCCGCAGAGAGAGCTGCCCGATCCGGTCGAGCGGACCGAAGGCGGCGTCCTCGACCCGTTCCATCGAGAGTCGCTCGCGGCGGTAGGTCGCGTTCTCGGAGACCGTGTCGAGGATCGTGTAGTCGTCGCCGCGGCGGAGCTCGACCGTCACCTCGCCGGTGATCGGCCCTCCGACCCAGCTCGAGAGGCTCTGCCGCAGCATGAGCGCCTGGGGGTCGAACCAGCGCCCTTCGTAGAGGAGCCGGCCGAGGCGTCGGCCGGCCGAGCGGTACTCGTCGATCGTGGACTCGTTGTGGATCGCCTGCACCAGACGCTCGTATGCGAGGTGCAGCAGCGCCATGCCGGGCGCCTCGTAGATCCCGCGGCTCTTCGCCTCGACGATGCGGTTCTCGATCTGGTCGGACGTGCCGAGCCCGTGCCGTCCGCCGAGCGCGTTCGCCAGGCGGACGAGCTCCACGCGATCGTCGTACCGGTCGCCGTTCAACCCCACCGGCCACCCCTCCTCGAACCGGACGCGGACGACCTCGGGCTCGATCGCGACCGCGGCGTCCCAGTGCGCGAGCCCCATGATCGGCTCGACGAGGTAGGCGGACCGGTCGAGGCGCTCGAGCTCCTTCGCCTCGTGCGTCGCGCCCCAGATGTTCGCGTCGGTCGAGTAGGCCTTCTCCGCGCTCGCCCGATAGGGGTGCCCGCGTTCCTCGAGCCAGGCGCTCAGCTCCTGCCGCCCGCCGAGCTCGGAGACGAACGCGGGATCGAGCCACGGCTTGTAGATCCTGAGCGACGGGTTCGCGAGCAGCCCGTAACGGAAGAAGCGCTCGATGTCGTTGCCCTTGTACGTCGAGCCGTCGCCCCATACCCCGACGCCGTGCTCCCGCATCGCGTGGACGAGCATCGTCCCGGTGACGGCACGGCCGAGCGGCGTCGTGTTGAAGTAGGTCTTGCCTCCCGAGGAGATGTGGAACGCGCCGCAGCGCAGCGCGACGAGCCCCTCGTGCACGAGCTCCTGCCTGCAGTCGACGAGGAGCGCCTCCTCGGCGCCGACCGCCTGCGCGCGCGCCGGGATCCCTGCGACGTCCGGCTCGTCGGGCTGACCGAGGTCGGCGGTCAGCGCGTACGGGATCGCCCCGTGCTCGCGGATCCACGCGATCGCGACGGTCGTGTCCAGCCCTCCGGAGAACGCGATGCCCACGCGCTCGCCGACCGGGAGGGACGTCAGCACGCGCGACATGGCCGGAGCCTATCCCCGACCTGTGGATCGATCGGGGCGGAACCGGCCGGGCTGGCCCCGCCCGAAACGGCGCCGACAACGGTCGCCGGCGACGTTCGCCCGGCGACGTGTCCGGCGGGGACGGGCCTCAACGCACGGCGGTGACGGCGCGCTCGAGCTCGCCGACGGAGAAGGCGCCTTCCAGCTTCGTGCGAATCACACCGTGGCGGTCGACCACGAACGTGAACGGCTCGGTTGGCAGCCGCCACTGCGAAACCCACCGGTTGACACCGTTGGCGGGATCGTTGCCCTTGTAGATCTCGACGTGGATGAAGCGGACGGGGCTGCGGGCCGGCTCCTTCCTCTCCACCGCCGAGACGACGTCGACCACCGGGCCGCAGGTCCGCGACTGGCAGAAGGCTGGGGTCGCGAAGGTGACGACGAACGGCGCGTGGGCGGTGAGTGCCGCCGCCACGGAGCTCTCGTAGAGGGCCCGGTCGGGATGTCGGGCGGTCGTCAGCTGCGTGAGGTCCCCGCCGGTCGAGGCGAGCGTCGGCGTCCTCGACGGGAGGGCAGGGTCTCCGACCGACGGCGCCTCGCTCCGCGCCTTCACCACGACGTTCCCGAGCGCCCGGATCGGGCGGCCGCCGACCGGCTCGGCGAGGTACCAGTAGGTCCCGGCGGTCGGGGTCCTGAGTCGGGCGACGTAGATCCCGCCGGCGTCGGCGGTATCGCCGCCGGGAACGCCGATCGGCTCGAAGCGAGCCGTCGTCTCCGCAAACGGCCGTTGCTTCAGGCCGCGCGCGATCCAGACGCGTGCCGTCGGCCGCTCGCGCGGACGGCCCTGCTTGTCGATCACGAGGAACGAGACCCTGTTCGTGCCGACCTGGAAGTCGGACGTGCCGGCGGTGGCCCCGACGTTCTCGCCGGCGCCGCGCCACAGGGACTCGAGCGTCTGCCCCGTCCCGGACGAGCTCGGCGCGCCCTCGCCGGCCGACCCTCCACCGCAACCCGCCGCGAGGAGGATCGAGCCGACGAGGGCGACGACGATCGCGGCCGGAGGGCGTCCCACGCCCTCAATGTAGACGGCCCCCGGCCTGCGCCGGGCTGCCATCGGCCGCAGGCCTCGGCTCAGTCGCCGTCCGAGAACGTGTAGCCCGGGCGTACGTGCCCGAGCCAAGCGGCGAAGAGCGCCAGATTCAACAGTGCGAGAGTCAGCCGTGCTCTGCTCACGTTGGGTCCTCCTTTCTCAGAAGCGGACGACGGCAAGTGCTTCGGCGGCGTTTCTGTACCAACGCGCCGCCTCGCGGGCGTCTCCCCGACGCTCCGCCAGATCACCCAGCGCCACCCACGCCCCTGTCCGGTGCGCAACGGACTCCATCTGCTCGAACGCCTTGTCCGCGGCCCGGAAGCACTGCTCCGCCTCGTCGAGGCGGCCCCGCTCCAGCAACGAGCGGCCCAGTACCAGGTTCGACTGGCCGACCTCGTCGAGGAAGTCCTCGCGCCCCTCGAGGAGCGCGAGTGCCTTACGTGCGTGCTCGTCGGCCGCCGCATGGTCGCCGAGGTGCTCGTGCACCGCCGCGAGGCTCCCCAGAGCCTGCGCGGCGTCCGGCTGCGAGCCGGCCTCGACGGCAAGGGCGAACGACTTCGTGAGGTGCTCGATCGCCTGCTCGGGTCGCCCGAGCAGGAGCTGGAGGCCGCCCAGGTTCAGCATGATGCGGCCGGTGTTTCGCTCGTCGTTGAGATCCTGGTAGATGGCCTTCGCCTGCTGCGCGTACTGGCGGGCGAGCGCCCAATGCCCCATCTTCTCCGCGACGAACGACGCCTGGAAGTAGGCCCCCGCGACGGCGCGCGGCTCGTCGACCCCCTGCGCGAGCTCGAGCGCGCGCTCGACGTCCTCGCGCGCCGCCTCGTAGTCCGCCTGCCGCCGCCTGCAGCGCGAGCGCCAGGCGAGGATGCGTGCGCGGAGGACGTCGCACGGCAGCCCCGAGCGCTCGGCGAGCTCCAGGGCCTGGTCGAGCAGGCTGACGGCCGTCGGGATGCTCGAGATCCGATACCGGCAGCAGCCGAGCCGGAAGAGGACGTCTGCGCGATCGAGGTCGGAGAACTCCGGCGCCTCGGTCAGGTCGCGCGCCGCCTGGAGCACGTCGATCGCGTCCCGGGGAGCGCCGAGCTCCTGCAGCGACCAGCCCTCGCCGTTCAGCGCCCGCACCTCCAGCTCCGCGGAGGCGAGGGGCGCGATCTCCTTCCGCGCGGCGCGGAACGCATCGACGGCCTCCTGGTCGCGGTGCGCCTCGGAGAGCGCCTCCGCCTGGGCGAGCTTGGCCTCGACCCGCGTGCGGGCGTCCGCCGAGACGCCGCGGAGGAGGTACTCGGCGTCGACGTCCAGGCGCTCCGCCAGCCAGGCGATCGTCTCGTCCGTGGGGCGTGTCTTGCCCCGTTCGATCTGGCTGACGTACTCCTTGGAGAACCGCTCGCCCGCCAGCGCCGTCTGGGTCAGGCCGGCGGCGACCCGGAGGGCGCGCACACGATCGCCGACTCCAGTCGGCGACACGGTCCGGGGAGTCACGGCCGACTCGCGCATACCGCTGTCACTCAAGCCGCCACTCCCCGGACGCGGCCTCCCCCGTTGGGGTGAACCACGCGTTGTCTCACTCGTCCACCACGGTGAAGTGGATCATACCCGGAATCACTTGACCGAGCTACTTGACTTTTCCGGACGTGCCCCGTACAGTCAGGTCACCGAGCACCGGACGGACGCCAGGACGGTGCCAGGGGCGCTGACCAGGAAACCAGCGTCGAGTCGGAGAACAGCGTGGCTGGGCCGCAGAGTCACGAGCTCCGACCGGCGTATCCGGGGTCATAGCCGCCTCATCGAAGCGCCCCCGGAAGCCGCAGCCGGGGGCGTTTCTCTTTCATCCTCGGGCGTCCGGTAGGGCGCGGCGCGCCTCGGCGTCCGGCGGTTGCCCGTTGGAATCGAGTTGGAGCAGCGTCAGGAGCTCGCCCACGTCATGGCCCGCTTGCGCTTCGTGTCGCATCTCGACGCCGCTGTTGATCAGGTAGCGGCTCCGTCTTCCGACTCGCTTCCGTTCCAGGTAGCCCGCTTCCACGAGGTCGGCGACGATCCGCTGGGCGGCGCGCTCGGTGATCCCGACCATCTCCGCGACATCGCGCAGCCTCACGTCGGGATCGCGCGCGATGCACAGGAGAACCTGCGTGTGGTTCGTGACGAAGCGCCAGGGCTTCCCGGATCTGTCGTTGCTTGACACGAAATGTTTGTCGTACTATTTTTGTCGCGCTATAGAAGTCACGTTACGTTAATCGCGCTTACAGAGTCGTATGTTCAACGATAACAGAAGGGAGGAGTCGTGACCAATCATCCGTCCAGAGCGTCGAACGTCCTCGAGCGGGTCGAGAGAGCAGAGGGCGTCACGACGCTCGTGCTCTCCGGGGAGCTCGACCTCGCCAGCCTCGTCGAGGTGCGTGAGGCTCTGGAGCGGGAGTGCCGACCACCTCTCTCTCGTCTCGTGCTCGACTTCGCCGCAGTCGAGTTCATCGACTCGTCAGCTCTTCATCTCTTCGTGGCCACGCAGAAGCAACTCGAAGCCGATGGGTGCACGTTCGAGATCGTGCATGTGCACGAGCCACTCAGATCCATCTTCGCCATGACCCACCTGGACGGTGTTCTCCTCGCAGGCGAAGCTCATGACGGGTCGTCGGTGAACTCCCGGGAAGCTGCCCAGGCGTAGCGACACGCTCGTAGTCGGGTTCGCCCGGGAACCGCGGTGGGCTCGCCCGTCTGTCCCAGGGGAGCGGGAACCCTGAGATCGTCGCTCGCCGCCGAGGTCCCGGTCGCCGCCTGACCGGCGCCGGCGCTGCGCCGCACGGCCGCTCGCGCGCCCTAGGATCAGCCGGATGGACTCGCCGCGGGGAAGCGCGTTCGTGCGCGGGTTCGTGGCGATCGCGCCGCTCTGGCTCGGCGTCGTGCCGTTCGGTGTCGTGTACGCGGTGATCGCCCGCGACGCAGGCCTCTCGCTCGTCGAGACGCAGGCGCTCTCCCTGCTCGTCTTCGCCGGGAGCGCCCAGTTCAGCGCCGCGGGGCTGTTCGCGACCGGGGCGGCGGGGGTCGAGATCGTGCTGACGACGTTCCTCCTGAACGTGCGCCACGTCCTGTACGGCCTCTCGCTCGGACGGCGCGTGCCGCTCGACGGATGGAGACGTCCCGCGGCCGCGTACTTCCTCACGGACGAGGTGTTCGGCGTCGTCGCTGCGCGACCCGCCCCGTCGTTCGGCTTCCTCATGGGCGCCGAGCTGAGCCTGTTCGCGACCTGGAACCTCGCCACCTTCGGCGGGGCGCTGCTCGGCGCGACGATCCCGAACCCCGCCGACCTCGGGCTCGACCTGGTTTTCCCGCTCGCGTTCCTCGCGCTGCTCGTGCCGCTCGTTCGCACGCGCGCGGAGCTCGCCGTCGCGCTCGTCTCCGGCGTCGTCGCCTACGCCGTGGCGCAGGTCGTCTCCGGCGGCGTCCCCATCGTCGTCACGGGTGTCGCCGGGAGCCTCCTCGGCGCGTGGCTGACACGCGGGCGGGCGGTCGGCGAGCCACGCTTCGAGGACGCGGTCCGGGAGGTCGCGTGACGTTCTGGCTCACGGCCGCCGGCATGGTCGCGGTCACGTTCGGCTCCCGGTACGCGGGCCTCGCGCTGCGCTCGGAGCTGCCGGCGTTCTGGGTGCGGTTCCTCCACTTCGTGCCGATCGCGGTGTTCGCGGCACTCGTCACTCCGTCGCTCGAGGGGGCGATGGGCGAGGGCGAGATCCGTCTCGTCGGAGCGGTCGTGGCGGGGCTCGCCGCCTGGAGGACGCGCAACCTCGGCGTCTCGATCGCGGCCGGGATGCTCGCGTTCTGGCTGCTGCGCATCCCCTTCTGAGCGGGTGGTCCGGCTACCCGGCCGAGCCCGTGAGCCAGCGCAGGCGCTCGCGGGTGATCGCCTCGAGGTCGGTGGCCGTCAGGACGCCGCCGAGCCGGTCCGCGACGGACCGGAGGAGGCCCCCACCGATGAACACCCACGCCTCGGCGTCCGCGTCCCGATCGGCCGGGACGACACCGCGCGCCTGCCCCGCCCGCAGCGCCGCCGCGACGACGTCGTGCACCTCGCGCATGTGCCGCCGGATGGCGCGGCGCACGCCGGGGTCCTCGCCCGCCTCGGTCAACCCCTGGATCCAGAGGTTCGGCATCGTCGGGCTGCGCCACGGCGATTGGTGGCCCTCCGAAGGCGCATCTCCCGAGAACAGCGCGACCTTCGTCTCCAGCGTGACGCGGGTCTCTTCCCAGGCTGCGTCGAGGCATGCGAGCCAGAGGTCGCGCTTCGAGGCGAAGTGGCGGTACAGGACCGGCTCGCTGACCCGTGCCTCGCGCGCGATCTCCGCGGTCGTCGCGGCCGCGTAGCTCGCGGATGAGAACACCCGCAGGGCGGCACCCACGATCGCGCTCCGACGCTCGGCAGCGGGCATGCGCCGGGACGCCCCGCGTGTCTCGGAGGTCATGCCGCCTCGGCTGCGGACCTGGGCTGGTCGACGCCGCGGGCCTCGGTGTCGTGCGAGCGGATCAACCAGGCGGCGACCGCCGAGCCGACGAGCGCGATCGCGGCACCGACCAGCAGCGCACGCTCGAAGCCGCGCATGAAGGACTCGGTGGTGGGCGGCGTCGCGAGCTGCGACGCCATGATCGCGCCCATCAACGCGATCCCCAACGAGCCGCCGACCTGGCGACAGGTGTTGAGGACCGCCGAGCCGACCCCCGCCTTCTCGACCGGTACCGAGCGTGTCGCGGCCGCGGCGCTCGGCGTCATCGTCATCGCCATCCCGAAGCCGCCGATCAGGAGGCCGGGCAGCAGCCGCCAGAACGTCGCGTCGCTGCTCAGCTGGCTGAAGTACGCGAGCTGCAGCGCGAGGAGGAGCATGCCCGCGGACATCAGGCCACGCGAGCCCCAGCGGTCCGAGAGCCGGCCGGCCTGCGGCGCGACGAGGATGATGAGGACCGTCATCGGCAGGAACGCGGCGCCCGCCTGGACCGCCGAGTAGCCGAGCACGTTCTGCATGTAGAGCGAGACGAAGAAGAACACGCCGAACATCGCGAGCGCCACGAGGAGCATCACGAGGTTCGCGCCGACGTATGTCCGGTTGCGGAACAGCGTCAGGTCGAGCATCGGCGCGCGCTGGTGGCGCTCGAGCTGGACGAAGAGCGTCAGCGCGATCGCCGCGACCACGAACGAGCCCACGATTCGCGGCGATCCCCAGCCGTAGTTGTTGGCCTCGATCAGGCCGTACGTGAGCGCGAAGAGGCCGAGTCCGGAGGCGAGGAGGCCGGGCAGATCGAGTCGCTCGTGCGTCTCGTCACGCGACTCGTCGATCAGGAGGAAGCTGGCCACGATCCCGAGCGCCCCGACCGGGATGTTGACGAAGAAGATCCAGTTCCAGCTGGCGTGCTCGGTGAGGAGGCCGCCGATCAGGGGCCCGATCGCCAGCGCGAGCGCCGAGACGCCTGCCCAGATCCCGATCGCAGTCCCACGCTGGCGCGGGGGGAACGTGACGGCGATGATCGAGAGCGTCGCGGGATTCATCAACGCCGCGCCGGCGCCCTGCGCGATGCGGGCTGCGATCAGCGCGCCGCCGCTCGGGGCGAGGCCGCACGCGAGCGAGGCCATTGTGAACACCGCGATCCCGACCACGAAGACGAGGCGGCGCCCGTAGGCGTCCGCAAGCTTGCCGCCCGTCAGCATCAGTGCGGCGAACGTGAGGGCGTACCCGGAGACGATCCACTCGAGCTCCGACAGCTGCACCCCGAGATCGCGCTGGATCGAAGGCAGCGCGACGTTCACGACGGTGTTGTCGAGCATGATCATGAACAGCCCGAACGACACCGCGGCGAGCGTCCACCACTTCTTGTTCTCCTGGGTCACCAGCCCTGCCAGCACCGTCGTACTCCCTTCGAAGTTAGTGCGCACTACGCTAGCAGGGGGCGGCGTGGCCGGGCGGCGGCGACCAACGGGGTGGAACGCGTCTCATGCATAGGATCGGCTCGTGCCTGTCTTCATCTGCCCCAACTGCCGTGAGCGCACCGTGGACGTCGACGGCTACGAGGGCTTCACGACGAACGTCCCTCAGTGCCGGAACTGCGGCTTCGGCTTTCTCTTCCAGCTGCTCGAGGACTACTACCCGGCGCCGTCGACCGGGTTCGTCGTCTGCGACCAGCAGGCCCGCGTGCTGGCGGTCGGGCGCGGCGTGTTCGAGCTGACCGGCTTCCGGGAGCAAGACCTGCTCGGCCGGGACGTGGCCACGGCGCTCCACCTCTCGGATACCGCGCCGATCGAGCTCGTCCGCGAGTGGGGCGTGAGGCGCCTCGGAGAGCATCTGGAGCTGCGGACGCGCGCCGGGCTCGTGAAGCCCGTGGTCGTCGACCTCTTTCCCGCGTACGACGAAGACGGCGGCCTGCTCGTGGCGCTCTCCTCGCGCTCGTGACACCCGGCGCGCTCTGGCTCGTCCGCCACGGAGAGACGGAGTGGAGCCGCGACGGTCGGCACACGTCGCTCAGCGACATCCCCCTCACGGAGGCCGGGGTCGAGGCCGCCCGGGAGGTCGGACGGCGACTCGCCGGCCACCGGTTCGCGCTCGTGCTGACGAGCCCCCGCATCCGCGCCCGCCACACCGCGGCGCTCGCCGGGTTTCCCGACGCCGTGGTGGACGACGATCTCGTGGAGTGGTTCTACGGGACCTACGAGGGGATCACGACGGAGGAGATCAGGAAGTCGGACCCGGAGTGGACGATCTGGGCCCGGCCTGCTCCCGGAGGCGAGAGCGCGTCGGACGTCGCCGAGCGCGCCGACCGCGTGATCGTCCGGGCCAGGGGGCTCGGTGGCGACGTCCTGCTCTTCGGGCACGGTCACGCGCTGCGTGCCCTCACGGCCCGCTGGCTCGGGCAGGACGTGAGCGACGGGCGGCTCTACCGCCTCGACACGGGAACGGTCTCGATGCTGGGGTACGAGCACGGGGCACCGGTGATCGAGCGCTGGAACGCCTGAAACGCCCGGCCGGTCAGCGAGGCAGGAGCCAGACCTGCCGGGCGAGCGCGAGGACACGCCCGTCCCGTCCGTACAGCGCCGTACCCGCGTGGAGCTTCCTGCCGTCCTCGCCGAGCGGCCAGCCGGCGACGACGCACCGCTCTCCCTCGTCGGGAAGCCGGACGACGCGCGCCGTCATCCGGCCGAGTACGGGCTCGCCGCGCCCGACCTCGCCGACCGCGTACGCGCCGGGGCAGTCGATCGCGGCCCAGACGACCTCGGGGGCGACCTCGGGGGCGACCCAGGTCGTCGCGACCAGCCCATCCCGTCCCGGGACCGGGCCGCGGATGGATGCCGAGCCCGCTGCCGTCGTCGCGAATGCCGCAGACGAAGCACTCGGCGAACTGCGGCGGCCCCCAGGCGCCGACGCCTGACGACGCTGCGGAGGCCTCGTCCATCGTCGGGGGACGCGGCGGCGTGAGGCCCGGGTCCGCCCGCACCGCCTCGGCGACGAGTCGGTCTCCGTCCAGCAGCAGCAGCCGCTCGCCGTCTCGGCGCACCTCGAGGGGCCGCTCGAGCGGTGGGGGCAGGCGGAGAGTGACCTCGGCGGCGGGGCCGATGCGGCAGCCGAGCAGCCCCGCCGCGTAGCCGCCGTTCGCCGACTCGAGCGGCCCGCGGTAGCGCCGGTCGATCGTCACCGTCTCCGTCACGTGCCGGATAGACTGGAGTTTGTGATCATGAGTCGGAAACCTGCCCGGCGGGCGGGCGCTCGAGAGGGGAGGATGGTCCGGTGAGGCTCGCGCTCGCGCAGGTGAACGTCGTGGTCGGTGACCTCGACGGCAACGTCGAGCGGATCCTCGGCGCTGTCGCCGAGGCGGAGCGGGCGGGCGCCGACCTCGTGGTGCTTCCCGAGCTGGCCGTCACGGGCTACCCCCCCGAGGACCTCCTCCTGCGCCCGGGGTTTCTCCGCGCGACGCGCACCGCCGTCGAGGAGGTCGCGCGCGGCTGTACCGGCGTCGTCGCCCTCGTCGGCGCGCCGTCGTTCGACCGGGATCTCGCCAACGCCGCCTTCGTCTGCGCGGACGGCGCGGTGCAGGGCGTCTACCGGAAGCACTTCCTGCCGAACTACGGCGTCTTCGACGAGCACCGCTATTTCGCGGCGGGTCGCGAGCTGGTGCTGCTCGCGCTCGGGGATGTCCTCGTCGGCCCTACGATCTGCGAGGACGTCTGGCAGCCGGGCCCGCCGGCGACCGACCTCGCGCTCGCCGGCGCGACGCTGCTCGTGAACCTCTCCGCGTCACCCTTCCACGTGGGCAAGGCCGAGGACCGCGAGGAGATGCTCGTCACGCGGGCACGGGACAACGCCGCGTACGTCGCATTCTGCAACCTCGTCGGCGGCCAGGACGAGCTCGTGTTCGACGGGCACTCGGTCGTGCTCGACGACGAGGGGGAGGTCGTCGCTCGCGCGCCCGGGTTCGAGGAGGCGCTGCTCGTGGTCGACGTCGACCCCAACGAGGCGGTCGGCCGGCGGCTGCGCGACGTCCGCCGGCGAGAGCTCGACCGCAGCCGTGAGGCACCGGTCGTCGCCACGACCGTCTCGCTCCCGCCGCCGCGGCCGGTTACGGATCCGCTCGCGCCGTCCGTCGCCCCCTTCGCAGGGGAGCTCGAGCAGATGCGGCGTGGCCTCGTCCTCGGGCTGTCCGACTACGTCGCCAAGAACGCGTTCCGTGACGTCGTGATCGCCGTCTCGGGCGGGATCGACTCGGCCGTCACGGCTGCGATCGCCGCCGAGGCGCTCGGGCCCGAGCGGGTGCACACGGTCTCGATGCCCTCGCGCTTCTCGTCCGACGCGACGCGGGACGACGCGCGCGCCGTGAGCGAGAACCTCGGCGTCGACTTCCGGGAGGTTCCGATCGAGGCCGTGGTCGGAGCGTACGACGAGGGTCTGGGCGGTCTCGAGGGGCTCGCCGCCGAGAACCTCCAGGCACGTATCCGCGGCACGCTGCTGATGGCGCTCTCGAACACGCACGGCTGGCTCGTCCTCGCCACCGGCAACAAGTCGGAGATGGCCGTCGGCTACGCGACGATCTACGGCGACATGGTCGGGGGCTTCGCGGTGCTCAAGGACGTCTTCAAGACCGACGTCTTCCGCCTCGCACGGCACCTCAACGAGCAGGCCGGCAGGGAGCTCGTCCCCGTGACGACGATCGAGCGGCCGCCGTCGGCGGAGCTTCGCGACGACCAGCGCGACGACCAGTCGCTGCCTCCGTACGACGTCCTCGACCCGCTGCTCGAGGCGTACGTCGAGCTCGACCGCTCGCGTGAGGAGCTCGAGGCCCAGTTCGATCCCGAGGTCGTCGAGCGCGTGCTCGTGCTCGTCGACCGGGCCGAGTACAAGCGGCGCCAGGCGGCGCCCGGTGTCAAGCTCCGTCCGCGCGCGTTCGGCCGCGACTGGCGGACGCCGATCACGAATCGCTGGCGCGGCTGAGGCTGGTGTCCGACTTCAGTCGGACACCTGACCGCCGACGCTGCCAGAACGACGAGATGTCGGACCGAAGTCCGACACCCCGCAGCGCGGTGTCCGACTTCAGTCGAACACCTACCGCGTCAGCTCTGCCAACGCGGTCACCGTCCGCCAGTTCCGGACCGTGACCGTGGTGGGGAAGCTCCGCTTGACGAGCGCTTCCATGAGCTTCGAGCGGCCCTGCCCGTTCGGGACGCTGACGTAGAGCTCGCGACCGTGCAGCGTCAGCTCGTCGGGTGCGTACCGCTCGAGCTCATCCAGCCCGAGCTCGCCGAGCTTCACCGGGTCGCCGAGGAACGCGACGACGACCCGGGTCGGGTCGGTCACCGCGTACGGGTTCACCTTCACCACCTGCGCGAGCTCGGCGCCCGTGCGCAGCACGACGGCGACCTCGTGGCCGGTCTCCCCGGCGATCGCCTCCGAGAGGCGGGCGGCATGGTCGCCCTTCCCCTTCGGCGTGAACACGACGTTGCCGCTCTGCAGGTACGTCTCGACGTCGGTGTGGCCGAGGGACTCGACGATCTCCCGCAGGGTGGGCATCGAGATCCGCTTGTTGCGACCGATGTTGACGCCCCGCAGGAGTGCAGCGACACGCATCGGCTGCAGTCTGGCAGTCCCTCAGGGGACGAGCCCGCGCAGCGCGCGGAACCAGCGCAGCCGCTCGTCCCACGACACGGCCGCGTTCGCCGGCGAGGTCGACGGAAGCACGAAGAGGAGCGTGTCCCCCAGTCGCCTCTCCTGCAGGCCGTGCTCCGGGCGCTCGCGGAACGGACCGCGATACGCCTCCTTGCCGACGAAGCCGATCGCCCGCGGGCGCAGCTCGAAGGCGAGCCGCGCGAGCCGCTCCGCGCTCCCGGCGAAGTCGGCGCTGCGCAGGTCGGACGAGCCGCGGGTCGTTCGTCCGGCGGCGTTCGTGATGCCGATCCCGAAGGAGGGCAGCGTGTCCTGCTCCTGCGGCGAGAGTAGGTGCGGCGTGAAGCCGGCAGCGTGAAGGAGGCGCCAGAAGTCGTTGCGCGGGTTCGCGAAGTGCGCGCCCGCAGCCGCGGAGCGACGTCCCGGGTTGATCCCGCAGAAGACGACCGTCAGCTGCGGGGCGAGGATGTCCGGAACGGCGCTCGCCTCATGCCCGGCTGCACGCTCGGGGCCCGGTGGGCGTCCGGGGGTCGGTGGGCGCTCGGAGGTCGGCGTGCATGCCGGGCTCGGTGGACGCTCGGGGGTTGGTGGGCGTCCCGGGGTTGGTGGACGCTCGGGGGTTGGTGGGCGTCCCGGGGTTGGTGGACGCCCGGAAGTTGGCGTGCACTCCGGGCTCGGTGGACGCTCGGGGGTTGGTGGGCGTCCCGGGGTCGGTGGACGCCCGGAAGTCGGCGTGCACTCCGGGCTCGGTGGACGCCGGCCGGCGCTCGAGCCGGGCTGCCTCGTCTCGGCCATGTGGGAACGAGCAAGTTACAACTTGTAACTTGCGGACGGGGTGGGCGGTGCCGGAGCTCAGGGAGGCGACGTCACGCAGGTGGTCGGGTGGGGAACGCGGACTGGTCCACGCCCGGTCGGCCGTCTGTACTCGCGGCCTTACGACCGGGCGCGGCGGCGCCTCGGGACGGCCGTAGGCCACGGGTTGCCCGGGCGCGGCGGCGCCTCGGGACGGCCGTAGGCCACGGGTTGCCCCGGCGCGGCGGCGCCCTCGCGGCTACCGTCTCACACCGTCGGGTCGGGCGGCTCGGTTCGACGCCGGCCGCGGCTCAGGCCGCCTCGGGCTCCCGCTCGTCGAGCAGGGCCTCGAACGCGAGCCGGATCCGCTCGGTGAGGACGGCCGTGGCCTCTGCCGACTCGGCGTCCGGCCGGAACACGGTGACGGCGTCCTCCTCGCCCACCCAGCCGTAGCACCGGAGATAGCACTCCTGCTCGTTCAACGGCCGCAACCGCTGCATGGGCCTCAACCGTAGGCGAGGGACCGGACGGAGGGGTTGCTCTAGGGTTGTGTCATGTCGGCGAGGCCGAGGACGTTCGCGTATGCCGTGACCGTCGACGAGGCGTGGGATGCGCGGAGCGATCGCGGCGAGGCGGTGCTCACCGGGACGGACGAGGACACCTGGACGCCCGAGCATCTCGTCCTCGCGGGCCTCGGACGGTGCTCGCTGACGAGCCTTCGCCACCACTGCCGGCGGGCCGGTGTCTCGTTGTCCTCGAGCGCGTCCGTGCGCGGCACGGTCACCCGGCGAGACGAGGACGGCAGGTTCGCCTTCGTCGAGATCGCCGTCCGCGCCGACGTCTCGTTCGAGCCCAAGCCGGACGACGACACCGTCACCGACCTGCTGCTGAAGGGCGAGCGCGACTGCTTCGTCGGGGCGTCGCTGACCGCGAGGCCGACGTACGACTGGCGCGTCGCGTGAGCGCCACCCTGCTCGACGTCGACGCCGTGCGCGCCCGCTTCACGGCTCTCCACCGGCCGCTCGCGTTCTTCGACGGACCGGGCGGCACCCAGTGCCCCGACGAGGTGATCGACGCGATCGCCGGGTACCTCCGCGAGTCGAACGCGAACGTCGGTGGCCCGTACGAGACGTCGCGGCGCACGGACGAGGTGGTCGCGCTCGCACACGAGAAGGCAGGCGCGTTCCTCGGCTGCGACCCGGGCGAGGTCGCGTTCGGCCCGAGCATGACCGCGCTGAACTTCCTGCTCACCCGCGCCTTCGCGCGCGAGCTCCACCCCGGGGACGAAGTGGTCGTCACGCGGCTCGACCACGATGCGAACGTCGCTCCGTGGCTCGCGCTCGCCGAGGACGTCGGCATCGTCGTGCGCTTCGTCGACGTGACCGACGAGCTCGCGCTCGATGTCGACGACCTCGAGCGGCAGCTCTCGGACCGCACCAGGGTGGTCGCGTTCCCCGCCGCCGCGAACTCCGTCGGCACGAGGCCGGACGTGGCGCGGGTGGTGGAGCTGGCGCACGAGGCCGGCGCGCTCGCCTGGGTCGACGCCGTCCACTACGGTCCGCACGGGCCGATCGACGTCGGCGCGTGGGGCTGTGACGTGCTGATCTGCTCGCCGTACAAGTTCTTCGGCCCGCACATGGGGGTGGCGTTCGGCCGAGAGGAGCTCCTGCGGAGCTGGCGACCGTACAAGGTGCGCCCGGCCGCGGACGAGCCCGTCGGCCACCGCTTCGAGCTCGGCACGTGCCAGCACGAGCTGCTCGCCGGCTTCGTCGCCGCGGTCGACTACGTCGACTCGCTCGGCTGGGACGCGATCGTGGCCCACGAGAGCTCGCTCGGCGAGCGCTTCCTCGCGGGTCTCCCCGCAGGCGTGACGCTTCACGGGCTGCCCTCGATGGACGGCCGCGTGCCGACCTTCTGTTTCAGCGTTTCGGGGCACACGGCCCGCGCGGTCGCCGAGCAGCTCGCCGGACGGGACGTCGCGGTATGGTGGGGCAACTACTACGCGCTCGAGACGATGCGGGTGCTCCGCCTCGACGAGCACGACGGCGCCGTCCGGGCCGGGATCGTCCACTACAACACCGCGGACGAGGTCGACCGGCTGCTCGCCGGGCTCGCAGAGCTCACCTGAGGCGCCGGCCCCGGTAGCATCGCCCCGTGGCGACGTTCGAGCGGACGACACTCTCCAACGGGACGCGGGTGCTGACCGCGCCGATGGCGCACGCGCAGTCCGTCTCCTGCTTCGTGATGTTCGCTGCGGGCTCCCGTTACGAGCGGCGCGACGAGAGCGGGATCGCCCACTTCGCCGAGCACATGTTCTTCAAGGGCACCGAGCGACGGCCCACGGCGCGTGACATCGCGACGGAGATCGACGCGATCGGCGGCGAGTTCAACGCCTTCACCGGCAAGGAGCTCACCGGCTACTACGTGAAGTGCGCCGCTGAGACGCGCGACGTCGCGCTCGACGTGCTCGTCGACATGCTGCGCAACTCGCGCTTCGACGCCGGCGAGATCGACCGCGAGAAAGGCGTGATCGTCGAGGAGATGAACATGTACGCCGATACGCCGAGGAGCTACGTCGGCAACGTCTGGGAGCGCCACCTCTACGGCGACCAGCCGCTCGGCTGGGACGTGATCGGGACGGAGGAGACGGTCCGGGGCGCGACACGCGAGACGTTCCTCGGCTACCTCGACCGCTGGTACCGGCCCGAGCGGACCGTCGTCGGGCTCGGGGGCCAGATCGGCGAGGACGTGATCGGGCGGCTCGAGGAGCTCGTCGGCGGCATCGAGCCCGGGTCGACCGGGAGCCCCGAGGCGGTGGTGCTCCCCGGGAACGGCAGCCCGGTGCGGCTGCACACGAAGCAGTCCGACCAGGCGCACGTCGTGATCGGCGCCCGGAGCTATCCGCACGCGCATCCCGACCGCTACGCGGTCCAGCTCCTCTCGACCGTGCTCGGCGGCGGTATGTCCTCACGCCTCTTCACCGAGGTGCGCGAGCGGCGAGGGCTCGCGTACTACGTGTTCTCCGGGAACCAGAGCTACTCCGATGCGGGCACGCTCGGGGCGCAGGCGGGGGTCGACCTGTCCCGGATCGACGAGGCGGTGGAGACGATCGTCGGCGAGCTGCGGCGTATGGCCGACGAGCCGGTGCCCGCCGACGAGCTCGAGAAGGCGCGCGCGTTCGCGAAGGGCCGGTTCGTGCTCGGGCTCGAGAGCCCCCACGCGACGATCATGTTCGGTCTCCGGCGCGAGATCCTCGAGGGCCGGGCCGTGGAGCCGACCGAGGTGCTCGAAGGGCTCGACGCGGTGACCGCCGACGACGTCGCCCGGGTCGCCCGGGACGTCCTCGGCGGCGAGTTCCGGCTCGCGCTGATCGGGCCGTTCGACCAGCCCGAGCGCTTCGAGCAGCTGCTCGCCGCCTGACGCGCGGCGTCCCCCTACCCCGAGCCATGCGCCGTTCCTGCCCATCTCTCGCCCTGCGGTGTGCTCTGGACACCGGGCCGCGTGGCCCAAATCTGCAGATCGACCGTTGACGATCTACGCTATCAACGCTATCTTGACGACATGGATGACGACGACGTGCCCGAGCCGTTCACGATGCCGGTTCCGCCCGGCTTCCCCCATCCGCCCCACGGTCGAAGCGACCCGGTGCTGTTCTTCCGCACCGAGGACCCCGAGGCCGGCCCGGGCGCGAAGGAGCACGAGGACATCATGTTGAGGCGCGTGCCGCGCGAGGTGGCGATGCGCTACCGGGCCGCCGCGGGGGGAAGGGCGATGACCCATGCTCAGTACCTGACCGCGCTCGTCGAGCTCCACGCCCGCGTGCGCGACCGTGCCGACGCAGGCGACGAGGCGGCGCGGGCCGTGCTCGACGAGCTCGGCCTGCAGACCGTCGCCGTCTGAGCGCCGCCGCGCCGTAGACTCGGCCGGTGACCGAGCGCGACCTGCTCCGCCGTGCCGCCGAGCTCGCCGCCGACCACCTCGACACGCTCGAGACGCGTCCCGTGTACCCACGGGTCACGGTCGAGGAGCTCCGGGCGAGGATCGACGTCCCGCTGCCGGACGGGCCGACCGAGCCCTCCGTGGTGCTGGAGGAGCTCGCCGCCGCCCTCGAGCCCGGCGTCGTCGCGAGCCAGAGCGGCCGCTACTTCGGCTTCGTCGTCGGCGCGTCACTGCCCGCGGCCCTGGCCGCCGACTGGCTCGTCTCGACGTGGGACCAGAACCTGGGCCTCCTCGCACTCGGCCCGTCGGCGCTCGTCGCGGAGAACACCGCGGGCGCGTGGACGAAGGAGCTGCTCGGGATCCCGGCGGATGCGTCGTTCGCGTTCGTCACCGGCTGCCAGACCGCCCACTTCACGTGCCTCGCCGCCGCCCGCCAGCACGTGCTCGCGACCGCGGGCTGGGAGGTGAACGAGCAGGGGCTCGCCGGGTCGCCGCCGATCACGGTGCTCGTCGGGGCGAAGCGCCACTCGACGATCGACCGGTCGCTGCGGTACCTCGGGATCGGCCGCGCGCAGATCCGTGCCGTGGACGCGCTCCCGGACGGCCGGCTCGACCCTGCCGCGCTCGCCGCCGCGCTCGAGGACGCCCGCGGGCCGACGATCGTCTGCGCTCAGGCGGGCGAGGTGAACACGGGCGTGTTCGACGACCTCGCGGCCGTCGCCGACGCCGTCGAGGGAACCGGCGCGTGGCTGCACGTCGACGGGGCGTTCGGCCTGTGGGCCGCGGCCGCCCCGTCGCTGCGCCACCTCGTCGCCGGCCACGAGCGTGCCGACTCGTGGGCGACGGACGCGCACAAGTGGCTCAACGTCCCGTACGACTGCGGGATCGCATTCTGCGCGCATCCCGACCCGCACCGCGAGTCGATGACCGCCCACGCGCCGTACTACGTGCGCGACCCCGACGCGATCAGGGAGCCGATCGACTGGACGCCCGAGCACTCGCGGCGCGCCCGGGCGACCACGGTCTACGCGGCGCTCCGCCAGCTCGGTCGGAAAGGCGTCGCCGAGCTCGTCGAGCGCTCGTGCGCGAGCGCAACCCGCTTCGCCGAGCGGATCGCGGCGCTTCGCGGGTGCGAGGTGCTGAACGACGTGGTGCTCAACCAGGTGCTCTTCCGCTTCGCCGACGACGAGGAGACCGCGCGGGCTCTCGCCGCGGTGCAGGCGGGAGGGGAGGCGTGGATGAGCGGCACCGAGTGGGACGGCCGTCCGGCGATCCGCCTCTCGGTCTCCTCCTGGCGGACGACGGATGCGGACGTCGACCGCGCGGTGGCGGCTTTCGCCGACGCGCTCGCCTGACCGAGGCTCCGACCGGGATCGGGGGTATGGTCGCCGCCATGGCGTCGCGTGCCGCCCCCGCCCAGGGCGAGGCGCTCGTCGGGCGCGGCGCCGGCTCTCCGGCGGCTGCGTGAGGTCGGGTCAGGCCTCGTCCGCCGGCGCCTCGGCCGCGCGCTCGGCGATCTCCTCCACCACCGCGGGGTCCGCGAGCGTCGTCGTGTCGCCGAGCTCGCGGTGCTCGGCGACGTCGCGGAGCAGCCGGCGCATGATCTTCCCCGACCGGGTCTTCGGGAGCTCCGGCGTGAACACGATGTTCGCCGGCTTCGCGATCGCGCCGATCTTCGCGGCGACGTGGTCGCGCAGCTCCTCGAGCATCTCGACCGAGCCCTCGTCGCCGCCCTTGAGCGTCACGTATGCGACGATCGCCTGACCGGTGACGGCGTCGGCGCGGCCGCACACTGCCGCCTCCGCGACACGGGGGTGGTCGACGAGCGCGGACTCGACCTCGATCGTCGAGATGCGGTGCCCCGACACGTTCATCACGTCGTCGACCCGGCCGAGCAGCCAGAAGTCTCCGTCCTCGTCGATCCGGGCGCCGTCGCCGGCGAAGTAGAGCCCGGGGAACCGCTCCCAGTACGTCGCCCGATAGCGCGCCTCGTCGCCGAAGATCCCACGCGTCATCGCGGGCCACGGACGCTCGAGCACGAGGTAGCCGCCCCCCTGCTCGACGCGCTCCCCCTGCTCGTTCACGACTCCCGCCGCGACACCGGGGAACGGCCTCGTCGCCGAGCCCGGCTTGGTGGTCGTGACGCCCGGGAGCGGCGTGATGAGGATCATCCCGGTCTCGGTCTGCCACCACGTGTCCACCACGGGACAGCGGTCGCCGCCCACGTGCCGGCGATACCAGATCCAGGCCTCGGGGTTGATCGGCTCGCCGACGGAGCCGAGCAGCCGGAGCGACGAGAGGTCGTGCCTCGCGGCGTGCTCCGGGCCCCACTTCATGTGCGCCCGAATCGCGGTCGGGGCCGTGTAGAGGATCGTCACGCCGTAGCGCTCGACGAGCGCCCACCAGCGGTCCTTGTCCGGGAAGTCCGGCGTGCCCTCGTACATCACCGACGTGGCCGCATTGCAGAGCGGCCCGTACACGATGTAGCTGTGGCCGGTGATCCAGCCGACGTCGGCCGCGCACCAGTAGACGTCCGTCTCGGGCTTGAGGTCGAAGACGTAGTGGTGGGTGGTCGCGGCGCCGACGAGGTACCCGCCGGTCGTGTGCACGATTCCCTTCGGCTTCGCGGTCGTGCCGGACGTGTACATCAGGAACAGCAGGTCCTCGCTGTCCATCGGCTCGCACGGGCACGAGGCCGGGTCGTCCGTCACGTCGAGCTCGTCGAGCCAGCGGTCGCGCCCCTCGCGCATGGGGACGTCGTTGCCGGTGCGCCGGAGGACGAGGCACGAGTGGACGTTCGGCGCCGCGGCCATCGCCTCGTCGGCCGTCGCCTTGAGGGGGACCGGCTTGCCGCGCCGCCACGCCTCGTCCTGCGTGACGAGCACCTCACAGCCCATGTCGACCATCCGCCCCGAGAGCGAGTCGGCCGAGAAGCCCCCGAACACCACGGTGTGCGGCGCCCCGAGCCGCGTGCACGCGAGCATCGCCACCGCGAGCTCCGGGACCATGCCCATGTAGATGGCGACCGGCGTCCCCTTGCGGACGCCGACCTCCTTGAGCGCGTTCGCCATCCGGACGACGTCGCGCTGCAGGTCGGCGTACGTGATCGTGCGCGTGTCGCCGGGCTCGCCCTCCCAGTGGTACGCGACACGCTCTCCGAGCCCCGCGTCGACGTGGCGGTCGACGCAGTTGAACGCGACGTTCAGCGACCCGCCGAGATACCACTTCGCGTGCGGCAGCTCCCACTCCGAGACCGTGTGGAACGGCTCGAACCAGGTCACTCGCTCCCGGCCCTCGCGCTCCCAGAACGCGTCGGGCTCGAGGTCGTACAGGTCGGGCTGCGCGTTCGCCTGCGCCGCGAAGCCGGGATCGGGCGGGAAGCGACGCTCCTCGCCCAGCAGGGTCTCGATGGCGCGCTCGCTCACCGGGCCGGCTCCACCACGCTCCGCTCCGGGTCGAGGTCGTAGGGAAACGACGTGATCGTCCGGCACCCGTCCTCGGTGACGAGCACGAGATCCTCGAGGCGGACTCCGCCGAACCCGTGGCGGTAGAGGCCCGGCTCGAGCGTGATCACGTCTCCGGCGACAAGCTCGTGGCCGGTCTTCGAGAGGCCGGGGGCCTCGTGCACCTCGAGACCCACGCCGTGCCCGAGGCCGTGGTTGAAGCCTTCCCGCAGGACCGTTCCCTCCTCCTTCGAGAGACCCGTCGGGTAGCCGAGCTCCTCGTAATGGCGGCACACGGTCCTGTAGAGCTCGACCCCGTCGGCGCCGGGCGCGACGAGCGCCCGTACGAGCTCGAGCGCCTCCCGGGTGTGCTCGTACCAGACGACCAGCTCGGGCGCGGGCGTCCCGACCGCGAACGTCCTCGTCATGTCCGAGTAGCAGCCGCTCTCCACGTCGAGCGGGAACAGGTCGCACACGATCACGTCGTCGTTCGCGAGCCGACCTGCGCCCTGGTGATGGCCGTCGGCGGCCTGCGCGCCGTGCGCGACGATCGCGTCGTCGCCCCGGCACCCCAGCTCGGCGAACGCCGCCTCGGCGGCGTCTCGCAGCAGCTCGGACGTGAGCGGCTCTCCGTCGACCTCCCGCCCGCCGTCCCCGGGCCCCGAGCGGGCGAGCAGCGCGGCGATCGCGGCGAGACCCGCCTCGGCCGCGCGCGACGCCCGTTGGATGCCCTCCAGCTCGCCGGTCGTCTTCCGGCGGCGACGCAGGTCGAAGAACCGCTGGTCGGGGACGAGCTCGACGCCGGCCGCGCGGAGCGCGTCCGCGTGCTGGAGCGGGAAGGCGCTCGGGACGAGCGCCCGGGTGATCCCGAGCGCGGCCACGGCGCGGACGGTGTGGGCCGCCTCGATCTCGTAGGGGTCGGCGCCGGCGCGGATCAGGTCGTCCACGGAGATGGTCTCGGAGGCGACGATCTCGACCGTCGGGTCGACGACCTCGATCCGGTATCCCTCGATGCTCCACACGACCGCGACCCGCCGGTCGCCGATCTCGGCGTAGACGAACGGGTCCCCGATGTGGAGCGGCAGCTCGTGCCGGAGCTCCGGGCACCCCTCGGTGTCGCCCACGATCAGCACGTCGGTCACGGCACGAGCCTAACCGCGGGCCTCCTTCCGCCGCGCGGGTAGGGTGACCCGGATGGCGACCGCGCTGGACGAGCTGAGGAGGCGGCTGGCGGAGGTCTCGGACGTGTCGCGGGCCTCGGGAGTGCTCGGCTGGGACCAGCGCGTGACGATGCCGCCGCTCGGCACGGAGGCCCGTGCCGACCAGCTCGCGACCCTCGGCCGGATCGCGCACGAGCGGTTCACGGACGACGAGGTCGGCAGGCTGCTCGACGACGCCGAGCCGCAGGTCGAGTCGCTTCCCTACGACTCCGACGACGCGAGCCTCGTGCGTGTGACGCGCCGCGACTGGGAGAAGGCACGGCGGGTGCCCGCGGAGCTGCGCGAGGAGATGACCCGCGAGGCGGCGCGGGGCCACCACGCCTGGGTGCAGGCGAGGCGCGACTCTGACTACGCGTCGTTCCGGCCGTACCTCGAGCGGAACATCGAGCTGAAGCGCCGCTACGTCGACTGCTTCGAGTGGTCGGACAGCCCCTACACGCCGCTCCTCGACGACTACGAGCCGGGGATGCTGACGACCGAGGTGCGGGAGGTGTTCTCCGTGCTGCGGCCCGCGCTCACCGAGATCGTCGCCTCGGCGCCCGAGATCGACGCATCGTTCCTGCGGGGCGAGTTCCGTGCGGACGACCAGCGTGCATTCGCCGAGCGCGTCCTCGACACCCTCGGCTTCGAGGACGGCGCGTGGCGGCTCGACCCGACCGCCCACCCGTTCTGCACGTCCTTCTCCAACCGTGACGTCCGGCTGACGACGCGCTACCACCCGGACAATCTCGAGTCCGTGTGGTCGACGCTCCACGAGGCGGGGCACGGCCTCTACGCCCACGGGATCGCCGACCCGCTCCTCCGCTCACCGCTCGGCGGCGCGCCGTCGCTCGGCCTGAACGAATCCCAGTCGAGGACGTGGGAGAACCTCGTCGGGCGCAGCAGGCCCTTCTGGGAGAACTGGTACGGCGCGCTGCAGGAGACGTTCCCGGCGCTCGAGGGCGTCGAGCTCGACGCGTTCGTGCGCGCGATCAACCGCGCCGAGCCCGGCCTGATCCGGGTCGACGCGGACGAGACCACCTACAGCCTGCACATCATCCTCCGGTTCGAGCTCGAGCAGGAGCTGATGGAGGGCAGCGTCTCGCTCGACGAGCTGCCCGACGTGTGGAACGCGCGGATGAAGGAGTTCCTCGGGGTGGACGTGCCGGACGACGCGCACGGCGTGCTGCAGGACGTCCACTGGTCCGGCGGCGGGATCGGCTACTTCCCGACCTACGCGCTCGGCAACGTGATCTCGCTGCAGATCTGGAGGGTCGTCCGCCAGGCGCTTCCCGACCTCGACGCGCAGCTCGCGGGCGGGAACCTGAGGACGCTCTCCGACTGGCTGCGCGACAACCTCTACTCGCTCGGCCGGAAGCTGACGCCCAAGGAGACGATCGAGCGCCTGACCGGGTCGCCGGAGATCGATCCGCGCCCCTACCTCGACTACCTCCGCGCGAAGGTCGCCGTCTCCACCTCGTGAACGTGCTCTCCGAGCACGAGAGCGACGCCGTCCAATCGGTGCTCTCGTCACTCGAGCGCGACGTCGCCGTCACGCTGGAGCTCGGGCCGACCGCCACGCCCGTGACGCTCCTCGCGGCCGGTGGGCGGGAGATCGACACGGCGGCCGAGACGCGTGCGGTCGTCGAGGACGTCTGCTCCCTGTCCGAGCAGGTGACGCTCGAGGTCGTCGAGCGCGACGAGCCGGGACCGTGGCCGCGGACGACGATCGGCCCCGGCCTCCGCTACCTGGGCATGCCCCTCGGCTACGAGCTGACGACGCTCGTCCACGGCATCGTCGAGGCGGGCAGGACGGCTCCCAGCCTCTCGGCCGCCTCGCGTGAGCGGCTCGGGACGCTCGACCGCGACCTCGCGGTCGACGTCTTCGTGACCCCGACCTGACCGCACTGCCCGCCGGCCGTGCTGCTGGCGTACAGGCTCGCCCTCGCCACGCCCCGGATCGTCGCGCGGGGAATCGAGGCGTCGGAGTTCGCCGTCGACGCCGACCGCCACGGCGTGCGGGCCGTTCCGGCGATCGTCGTCGACGACCGCTACGCCTGGGCCGGGGCCGTGCCCGAGGCGGCCTTCGTGGACCGGGTGCTGGCGGCCGCGCTCGCCTGAGCGCCCATACACTCAGCTCGTGGACGTCATCGACCGCGCGAACGGACTGCTCCAGGGGTACGCGGAGCTCGCACGCGCGGAGCTGCCCGCGGGCACGCCGGTGTTCGATGCGCACACCCACCTCGGCGAGGACATCGACGGGATGGTCGGCGACCGCGGCGAGCTCCTCACGATCCAGCGGGCCTACGGCGTCACGCGGTCGTTCGTCTTCTGCCTCGACGAGCCCGACCGGCGGCCCGCGTTCACGGCCGCGAACGACCGGACGCTGGCGCACGCCGCGGCCGTCCCCGGGGGAGATCCTCCCCTTCGTCCGCCTCGACCTCGACGATCGCCCCATCGAGGAGGCGACGCGCTGCCTCGACCTCGGTGCGCGCGGGATCAAGCTCCACCCGAGAGCGCAGCGGTTCCTGCCCGACGACCCGCGGCTCGAGCCGGTGTTCGCGCTGGCCGCCGAGCGGCGCGTCCCGATCCTGATCCACGGCGGACGCGGGCTGCCGCCGATCGCGGACTCGCTCGCCCGGCTGCTCGACCGGCACTGCCCGCCCGCCCTGATCGTCGCGCACGCGGGCATCATCGACCTCGCGGCGATGGCGCGAAACTTTGCCGGGCGGCCGGGCGTGTTCTTCGACACCTCGGTGTGGAGCCCGCTCGACCTGCTCGACCTCTACCGCCTCGTCCCGCCGGAGCAGGTCGTCTACGCGTCCGACTACCCGTACGGGAGGCAGCCCAACTCGCTCCTGATGGCCGTCCGCACCGCACGGGCCTCGGGCCTCGACGATCGCCAGCTGCGCGCGATGCTGCACGACACCTCGACGCGCATCGCCGACGGGCTGGAGCCGGTGGCGCCGACCACCCCACGCGGCCCGACCCAGCTCTCGCACCCCGTCACCTTCCTGCGGATCCACCAGTACCTGACGATGGCGTCCGCGATGCTCTGGCTGCGGCATGCGTCCGACACCTACGGCGTGATCGGGCTCGCGCTCAACGCGTGCGACGAGCGGTCGAACGGGCACCGGGCCCAGACCGACCAGATCCGGGAGCTCCTCGTCGTCACCCGCGACCTCTGGGAGCTCGCGTCGCAGATCGAGGACGAGACGGAGCGCCGCCGCGCGCAGCGCGGCGCCTTCCGGCTCGTGCACCTGGCGAGCGTGCTCGCCGTCACGAACGCGGCCTGAGCAGCGGCCGCCGGTCGGCGGCGGCGCGCGGGTAGGCGGCTGACAACGCTTGTGTTGATTCAACACAAGCGTCGCTGCAGCCTCCTCTCTACGCGAGCCGGGCGTCGAGCCACGCGTACAGCGGGCCTTCGGCGTCGTCGAGCAGAGCAGGCTCGAGCGGGTTTCCGGCGGCGACGAGCAGCTCCGCGACGGCGACGTAGTCGCGTCCCGGCGCGCGGTGGTTGCGCGAGCCGTGGGCCGCCCACGCAAGCGGTGTGCCGGTCTCGGCGCCCCCGCTGCCGGTGGGGACGGCGCCGCGGGCGAGCAGCTCGCCGACGAGGCCCGGATCGCCCACCCAGGCCGCGTGATGGAGGAGCGAGCCCTCCGGCGAGCCGCCCACGACCCCCCTGAAGTCGAGGCCGACCGCGTCGACGACGGCGTCGAGGCGCCCGCCGAGCGCGGCGAGCACGATTACCTCCTGCGCGTCGACGTCGGGCGCCGGAGGCAGCGGCGTCGCGGGTCGCTCGCCACGCGCGAGCGCGGCGACCGCTGCGTCGGCCGGGTCGAGACCGGTCGAGGCCCCGAGCTCGGCGAGGGTCTCCGCGACGTCGTCGCGTCCCCGGAGCCGGGCGTGCTGGTACGGGGTCCGCAAGGGCACGTTCCCGCGCCACGTCTCGCCGCCCGGCCGGTCGAGATCGGCGCCGTACGCGGCGAGGAGCCTCACGAGCTCCGGCCCGCGTCCACGCCGCACGGCATGGGCGACGTGCGCGTGCTCGTTCGGGTCCGCGCCTGCGTCGAGGAGCAGCCGGACGTGCTCGAGGCGCTCGTCGTCGAGCGCGTGCGCGAGCGCGTTCGTTCCCCGTGTCGTCGCGCCGCGCGCGAGCAGCAGCTCGAGGCACGCCGTGCTCGGCGACTCGGTCGCGTGGTAGAGCGACTCGCCGTCGTCCGGGTTCGCGCCCGCCTCGAGCAGGGCGCGCGTCAGCTCGGGGTCGTGCGCTACGCCGGCGGCGCCGTAGAGCGCCGACATCGACCCGTACTCGTTCTCGAAGGTCACGTTCGGGTCGGCGCCGCGCCCGAGGAGCTCGCGGGCGAGGGCCGCGGACGGGAAGCACGAGTGGCACACGTAGAGGAGCGGCGCCCAGCCGCGCGGCCCGCCGGGCTCGTTCGGGTCACCTCGCCATGCGCGCCCCAGCGCGAGGGCGGCCCACGGGTCGTCCGCGATCTCGGGGCGCGCTGCGAGCATCGACTCGGCCCGCGTCCGGCGTCCGCCGGTGGCCGCCACGACGAACGCCTCGGCGTTCGCCTCGGCCGCGGCGACGAGAGCGGGCCAGCTCCGATACCCGTGCTCCCTAGCGAGCGCGAGCTGGGCGTGGGCGAGAGTCGGGACGCGGCCCTGGAGGCGGGCGAGCGCGTCCGGCTCCCCCGACCGCGCGGCCCGGACGAGCTCCTCGGCCTGCTCAGCCAAGCGCGGCAACGGCCCGCCCGGCGAGCGTCTCGAGCGCGCGCAGCTTCCAGGTCGTCTGCGGGTTTCCCGCCAGGCCGGCGAGCGGGTCCTCGGGGTCGAGCTCGCGGGGGACGTTCGCGACGCCCGCTGCCACGAGCCGGACGTCGGCACCGCGGCGCGCGGCCGCGACCGAGACCAGCGGGAACGAGAAGGTCGCACGCTCGCCGAGGCGCTCGTACGCAGAGGCGGCGGGCGGCTCCGGCAGGTGCACGGAGACGACCAGCTCGGTCGGGTCGAGCGTGAGCAGCGAGCGGTTGTCCGTCGTCGGGAGGCGGTAGAGCTCGAGCAGCGGCAGCTCTCGTGAGCCGGACGAGGAGCGGATCTCGACGCTCGCACCGCAGGCGGCGAGCGCGGGCGCCAGGTCGGACGGGTGCGCGGAGATGCAGTCGCCGGGCTCGAGCCCGTGGCGGCGGTGGTCGCCGATCTGCGCGTAGCACGTGTCACCGCCGCCGAGCCAGCAGTGCCACTCCGCTCCGCGGTAGTACCAGCAGCGGGTGTGCTGGCAGAGGTTGCCCGCCACCGTGCCGGTGTTGCGGAGGAGTGGGGAGGCGGCGAGCGAGGCCGCGCGGACGACCGCCTGGTAGGGCTCGAGGAGCGGCGACCGCGCCAGCTCGGTGAGGGTCACGGTCGCGCCCACGCGGACGCCGCCCGCCTCCCCGCGGGTCGCGCCCAGCCCGGCGTCGCGGAGGTCGACGAGGACGGCCGGCGTGCGGATCCCGCGGTCGACCTGGCCCGCGAGGTCGGTGCCGCCGCCGAACGGCGCAGCACCCTCTCCGTCGAGCAGGGCGAGTGCGTCCTCGAGGCTCGCAGGCCGCGCGTAGCCGCTCATGCGAGGGTCTCCAGGACACGGGCGGGGGTGAGGGGCAGGGCGGCGGCGCGGCGGCCGGTCGCGTGCGCGAACGCGTTGGCGATCGCGGCGGCGGTGGGCACGATCGGCGGCTCGCCGAGCCCCTTCGCGCCGAGGTTCGGGAGGTTCGTGTCCGGGAGGTCGACGAAGTCCCAGACGATCTCGGGGACATCGGCGATCGTCGGCAGCTTGTAGTCGTCCAGATGGCCGTTGACGGGGGTGCCGGTGGTCGGGTCGACCACGAGCTCCTCCGAGAGCGCGTACCCGACTCCCTGGATCACGCCCCCCTCGAGCTGGCTCGACGCGCCGAGCGGGTTCACGATCCGCCCCACGTCGTGGACGGCGACGACGCGCTCGACCGTGACCACGCCGGTGCCCGGGTCGACCGCGACCTGCGCGATCTGACAGCCGAACGTGTTGACCCGAAACCCGTCGGGATTCGGGCCGCGGGTGCCCGAGCCGTCGATCGTGGCGTTCCCGAGCTTCCCCGTCACCTCGACCACGTCGACCTCGAGCGCGCCGTCGCGCGACCGGATCCGCCCGTCGCGCACCGTGAGGTCGTCCGCCGAGATCTCGAGCACGTCTGCCGCGAGCGAGAGGAGCGTGCGCCTCACCTTGCCCGCGGCGCTGCGCACGGCCGGCATGACCGCGGGGGTCGTCATCGACCCTCCGGAGACGGGCGCGTAGAGGTTCGGGCCGGTGTCGCCGCCGCGGACCACCACCCGCTCCAGCTCGAGGCCGAGCTCCTCCGCCGCGACCATCCGCGCGGACGTGAGCGTGCCCGTGCCGATGTCCTGGATCCCTGTCAGCACGAGCGCCCGCCCGTCTGCGTCGAGGCGGACCGTCGCGTGGGCGGGCGGTCCGCCGCCCCCCCACCAGATCTGCGTGGCGCAGCCCATCCCGCGGAGGAGCCCGTCGGGCCGGGGCTCGCGGAGCGCCTCGCGCTCGGCCCAGCCGGCGAGCTCCGCGGCCCGGTCGTAGCACGCCAGCAGCCGCTTGCTCGAGTACGGGAGGCCCGAGCTCTGGTCGCGCTCGACGTGGTTCCGGCGCCGCAGCTCGAGCGGGTCGAGGCCGAGCGCGGCGGCCAGCTCGTCCATCGCCTGCTCCAGCACGGTCACCCCCTCGGTCACGCCGGGCGCGCGGAACGCGTTCTGCGCACGCAGGCTCGTGCGCACGGGGAAAGTCATCGCACGGACGTCGGCGCAGGCGTAGAGGGACAGCGCGGGCTCGGCGACCGGGAAGATCCATCCCCCCGCGCCCATCTCCACGACCGCGGCGAGCTCGACCGCCGCGAGCGTGCCGTCGCGGCGCCCGCCGAGCGTGACCGTCTGGCGCGTGCGCGCCCGACGGCCTCCCACGACCTGGTCCTCGTGACGGGAGAGCGCCAGCCGCACGGGCCGCGCGGCAGCCCGGGCCAGCTCGGCCGCGAGGAGCGCCTCGACCCCGGCTCCCTGCTTTCCCCCGAAACCGCCGCCGATGTACTCCGACACGACGCGGACGCGCTCGGGCACGAGCCCGAACCGCTCGGAGAGCTCGCGGCGCGCGTCGAACATGCCCTGCGTCGAGATCCAGGCAGTGAGCCCGTCCCCCTCCCAGCGAGCGACGGCGGCGTGCGGCTCGAGCGGGGTCTGGACGTGGGCGGGCGTCTCGCACGTCAGCTCGACGCGGACGTCGGCTCCCGCGAGTGCCGCGTCCGGGTCGCCCCGCACGACCTCGCGGGGCTCCTCCGTGAAACGCTGCTCGGCGAGGCCTTCGTCCAACCCGAGGGGAGGCAGCGGCTCGAACGCGGGAGCGAGCGCCAGGAGGCCCGCCTCCGCGGCGTCGGCCGTCTCGGCGGCGACGGCGGCGATCGGCTCGCCCGCCCAGCCCGGCTCCGCCGTCAGGGGAGGGTCGCCGCCCATCGTGAACGGCCCCTCGGGCCCGAGCACCGCCCGCACCCCCGGGGTCCGCTGCGCCGCCTCGAGGTCGATCGCCGTCACGCGGCAGCGGGCGAACGGCGCACGGAGGACCCGTGCGTGGAGCATCCCGGGCAGCGCGACGTCGACGGTGTAGCGGGCGGCGCCGCTCGTCCGGAGCGGCGCATCGTGCCGCGTGGCGGGCCGACCGACGATCCGGAGGTCGGCGTCCTCCGGCCACGTCTCGAGGTCGTCGTCCTCGTCGACGAGCACCCAGACGTCCTCGAAGCGCCCCTCCATCTCGCGCTGGGACTTGACGAAGCGGGGCATCAGACGACCTCCTGGCCGGAGGCGCGCAGGATCGCCCGCTCGATCTTCGGGTACGCGCCGCAGCGGCAGAGATTCCCGGCGAGCGCGCCGCGGATCTCCTCGCGGCTCGGCTGCGGCGTGGTCGCGAGCAGTGCGGTCGCCGAGACTATCTGGCCCGGCGTGCAGAACCCGCACTGCAGCGCGTCCTCCGCGGCGAAGGCCTCCTGGAGGGCGAGGTCGCCGCGGGCGAGGCCCTCGATCGTCGTCACCGCCCGCCCCTCCGCGGCTCCGACGGGGAGCAGGCAGGACACGACCGGCCGCCCTTCGAGCAGCACCGCGCATGCGCCGCAGGCTCCCTCCCCGCAACCGAGCTTCGCGCCGGTGAGCGCGAGGTCCTCGCGGAGCACGGTGAGGAGGCGGCGGGTGGGCGGAATCTCGAGGACGTGGGCCTCGCCGTTGACCTCGAGCGCGATCGGCATCGCGCAAGCAGTACCAGACCCCGCCCTGGCTCCGTCGACTACCCTCGTGCGATGGCGGGCGGGGGTCGCTCCAAGTTACAAGTTGTAACTTGCGCCCTTCTGGTCGCGGTGTTCGGTCTCGTGGCCGGGGGCTGCGGCGGCGGCGGAGGAGGAGGAGAGGCGGCCGGGACGACGAGCGCCGACGGGTGCGCCGAGGTCGAGGCGCCGGCGCCGCGCGACGACGGCGGACAGACCGCGCCGAGCGAGCGGCTCGACCCGGCAACGACGTGGACGCTCACGTTCGACACGTCGTGCGGCAGCTTCGTCGTCACGCTCGACCCGTCCTCGGCGCCTCAGGCCGCCGCGTCCCTCGTGTCGCTCGCCCGGGCCGGCTACTTCGACGACACGATCTTCCATCGGGTCGTGCCCGGGTTCGTGATCCAGGGAGGCGATCCGACGCAGTCCGGCAGCGGAGGCCCCGGCTATTCGACCGTCGATCCGCCGCCGGCCGGCGCCGCCTACACGAAGGGCGTCGTGGCGATGGCGAAGACCGAGGCCGAGCCGCCCGGCACAGCCGGCAGCCAGTTCTTCGTCGTGACCGGGGCCGACGCGGGACTGCCGGCCGACTACGCGATCGTGGGCACGGTCACCGGGGGGCTCGACGTCGTCGAGCGGATCGACGCTCTCGGCGACGCCGCCACCGAGCAGCCGCAGCGCCCGGTCGTGATCGACTCCGTCACGGTCGGCTCGGGCCCGTGAGCAGGATCGCCGCGGTCGTCCTCGCGGCCGGTGGCGCGACGCGCTTCGGCGGCCCCAAGCAACGTCTCCTGCTCTCCCGGGTGCTCGCGCGCCTCGAGGAGAGCCCGGTGGACGAGGTCGTGGTCGTCGAGGGCGCCTACACGCTTTGTGTTGATTCAACACAAGGTCGGTCCAGGCTCGTCCACTGCGCCGAGTGGGAGCTGGGTCCGGGAGCGTCGCTGCGGTGCGGCCTCCGAGCGCTCGCGGACGACGTCGAGGCCGCCGCCGTCGTGCTCGCGGACGGGCCTCGGCTCGCTCCCGAGGGAGTCGCACGCGTGATCGCGAGCTGGCGGGAGGCCGGGGGCGACGTCGTGGCGGCGTCGTACGGCGGCATGCGCGGCCATCCGCTGCTCCTCGCGCGCGCCGCCTGGGCGGACGTGCCGGACGAGGGCCTGCGCGTCGTCGCGCCCCGCCTCGTCCCGTGCGACGACCTCGGCGCCCCCGGCGACGTCGACACGCCCGACGACCTCGCCGCGCTCGACCGTCCCGCTGACAGCTGACGAGGCTGGTACGGTCGCGCCGTGCGTCGCATGGCGGCCGGCTGGCATCTCGCGACGCTGAGCCTGCGGGTCGTCCGGAGCGACGCGTCCCTCAGCGTCCTCGTGGTGCTCGGCGGCGTCGCAGCGAGCGCGGTGGGCCTCGCCTTCCTGATCCCGGCGCTGCTCGCCCACCGGATCGAGGAGAACGTGCTCGCGGTGATCGTCGCCGCCGTGGGCGTGTACCTCGCGACACTCGTCGCGACCTACTTCGCCGTCGCGCTCGCGGCCGCGTCGGCTGACGTGCTCGACGGCCGCGATGCCACGGTGAGGGGCGGGATGGCGGTCGCGTCTCGCGTCACGGGCCCGATCGCCGGATGGGCGCTCGTGCTGACGACGGTCAACCTGGTGCTCCAGGTGCTGCGGGGGCGCGCCGGCATCCTCGGGGACATCCTGCTCGGTGCGGCGGGCGTCGCCTGGGGTCTCGCGACGTTCCTCGTCGTCCCGATCCTCGCGCTCGAGGGTCTCGGGCCACTCGCGGCGCTCGACCGCTCGGCCTCGCTCTTCCGCGACAGATGGGGAGAGCAGCTCGCCGGGACGGCCTCGATCGGCCTGCTCTTCGCGCTGCTCGGAGCCGTGCCCGCTGTCCTGCTGCTCGCGCTCGGGCTCGGGTCCGGTTCGACGGGAGTGGCGGCGGCGTGCGTGGCACTGGCCGTCGTCGTGGCGGTCGCAGCCGCCGTGCTCGGAAGTGCGGCCCGTGGGGTGTTCGCCGTCGCCCTCTACCGGTACGCGTCGGGCTCGGACGTCACGGGTCCGTTCAGTGCGCTCGACCTCGAGGGCGCCGTCGCACGCACGCGCGCCTGAACCTCGCGGCCCGGATCAGAGCGGGGCTGCGCCCGGATCGTTCGTACGGAGCTGCGCCAGCTTGGCCATCAGGCCGGGGGGCATCCGCTCCGCCGCCGTCGTGCGCACGTAGACGCGCAAGCTCTCCTCGAACCGGTAGCGCCGCCGGCAGTAGTCGCAGCCGTCGAGATGCTCCTCGGCCTCCACCACTTCCCGCTCGGAGAGCTCCCGGTCGAGGTAGCCCTGGAGCAGCTGCTCGCACTTGCCGCAGTCGCCGTCGCTCATGGCACCGCCTCGTCCGCCAGTCTCGCCTTGAGCAGGCGCCGGCCGCGGTGCAGGCGCGACATCACCGTGCCCATGGGGATGTCCAGTATCTGCGCCGCGTCCGCGTAGCTGAAGTCCCCGATGTCGACGAGCACGACGACGTCGCGGAAGTCGTGCGGAACCTCCGAGAGCGCGTTCACGATCGAATCCTGCGACAGCCGCTCGACCACGCGGTCCTGGTCGAGCACCTGCTCGCCGCCCGCCTCGGCGACCTTGTTCGCGAGGTAGTAGTCGTTCTCCTCGAGCGGTGTCTCGTCGGGGCGGCGCTGGAGCCGCCGGCCCCGGTCGACGTTGAGGTTCGTGAGGATCCGCAGCAGCCAGGCACGGAGATTCGTGCCGGGAGTGTAGGACTGCCAGCTCCGAAACGCCCTCGCATACGTGTCCTGCACCAGATCCTCTGCTTCCTCACGGGTTGACACGAAACGTCGAGCGACTCGATAGACCTGATCGGCGAGCGCGAGCGCCTCTTCCTCGAACCGCACCCGGTCGCGGGCTTCGCTCGCGACCCGGCGCGCCCCGTCTGGCTCGGCCGTGTCCGGCTCACCCACCGGGCTACCGTAGCAGCGTACGGGAGCAAGAACGGCCGCGCGGCCGTGGCTATTCCCGACGTGCTCTCAGGCCGGGACGCGCTCGTGGAAGCCGGACGCCGAGAGCGCCCCGGCGAGCGCCTCGCGACTCGTGACCTCGTCGTCCCAGGTGAGCGTCACCTCGCCCATCAGGTTCGCGTTGGCCGACGCGAGACCGGGCTGGTCCTCCAGCGCGGTCGCGAGGCGCAGCACGCACCGCTCGCAGCGGATCCCCGAGACGAGGAACGTGTCGGTGACGCTCGCCATCAACCCGATCGTACCCGGGCTCCCGCACCGAGCTTCAGCTCGGCGCCCGAGAGCGCGATCAGCAGCGGATCGTGCGTCGCGCAGACCACGGTCGTGCCGTGCTCCCGGGCGAGGTCGGCGAGCAGCCCGCCGATCGAGAGGGTGGTCATGCTGTCGAGCCGCGCGGTCGGCTCGTCGGCGACGAGCACGGACGGCTCCGAGGCGATCGCACGCGCGAGCGCGACCCGCTCGCGCTCGCCGGCGGACAGCCGGTCGACCGGCCGGTCGGGGTGGTCGGCGAGACCCACCACGGCGAGCGCGTCCATCGCTCGCTGGTGCACCTCGGTCCCGTCGACGCCGCGCAGCGCGAGAGAGAGCTCGACGTTCTCTCGTGCGGTCAGCGACCCCGACAGACCGGGCACCTGGCCGACGACCGCGATCGACTCCCGACGGAACGCGGCGCGCCGTTCGCGATCGAGCTCCGAGAGGACGACCCCGCCGACCACTACGTCTCCCTCGTCCGGCGTGTCCAGGCCGGCGAGCAGCGCGAGCAGGGTTGACTTGCCCGAGCCGGACGGGCCGGTGACGACGGTCATCGTCCCCGGCCTGAACACCGCGTCGAGCCGCGCGAGCGCGATCTCCCTGCCGAACCGGCGGCTCACGCCGCGGGCCTCGACGAGGACGCCCGACGACGTGTGCGGCGCCGCCGAACGGGACGGCTCGTCAGGGACAGCGTGCTCCACCGGCCGCAGCTCGACCGCTCCGGGGCGGACGTGGACGACCGCCCGCTCCCCGATGCCGGCCTCCCGGAGCGACTCCTCCGGGACGTGCAGCCACCCGCCGCGCCCGATCACGACCGTCTGCCGATCCTCGAGCCGCTCCTCCCCGACCCTGCCGTCGCGGACGTGCACGACGCGGTCGGCGATCTCGCCCGAGGCCGGGTCGTGGCTCACGACGAGCGCCGCCGCGCCTGCGTCGCGCGCCAGCTCGCGCAGGAGGTCGAGCACCCCGCGGGCCGTCGTCTCGTCGAGCTCGCCCGTCGGCTCGTCGGCGACGAGGAGCACCGGGTCGTGCACGAGGGCGGCGCAGAGCGCGACCCGCTGCTGCTCGCCGCCCGAGAGCTCTCCCGGCCGGGCGGCGGTCCGGTCGAGCAGGTCGACGCGCTCGAGCAGGGCGCGAGCGCGTCGGCGTCGATCAGGCGCCGACGCGCCGCGGAGGCCCAGCGGGAGCCCCACGAGCTCCTCCGCGGTGAGGTCGCCCGACAGCGCGCGCCAGTAATGCTGGTCCGCGTAGCCGACCACCCGTGAGCGATGCCGGGAGACGACGGAGGAGCGAGCGGCGCCGAGATCCAGGCCGTCGACGAGCGCGAGTCCCGCCGAGGGACGCTGGAGGCCGGCGACCACGCGGACGAGCGTCGACTTCCCGGCCCCGCTCGGGCCGAGCACGACGCACACCTCGCCCTGCTCGACCGAGAGGGTCAGCCCCCGCAGGGCGGCGACCCCGCCGTCCGAGGACGGGTGCACGACGAACACGTCGCGCAGGTCGACGAGGCTCACGGCTCCGCTCCGATCCGGCCGGGGCCGCGGGGATCCGCGAAGGCGCGGCGGGTGGTGAGGAGGACGAGCGTGACGGCGGCGGCGGCGAACGCCGCGCCGGCGAGCAAGAGGATCGACGGGTCGACGGTCGTGACCAGCGGCGGTTCGGGCTGCTCGGCTCGCGCGGTGACGGAGACGACCCGCGTCACGAGGACGGCGAGCAGGGCGCCGGCGAGGACGCCGGCGACCACGCCCATGGCCGCGACGACCCCGGCGCGCGCGGCGACGACGCGGCGGAGCAGGCGCGGCGTGGCTCCCTGCGCCTCGAGGTCGACGAGGTCGCCGCGGTCGTCGCGGAGGTCGGCGCGAATCGCGAGGACGAGCCCCCACACGGCCAGCGCGAGCGCCGCCAGCGCGGCGGCCCCGAGCGCGAGCAGCGTCCCGTGGCCGAGCGGGTCGCGGCTCGCGTCGGCCTCGAGGGCCGCGCGGGAGTCCACCTGGAGAGCGCCGAAGGGACGTCGTGCGAGGACTGCGGCGACACGGCCGTCGTCGCCCTTCGCGGCATCGAGCCACAGCTCGCTGACCGGAGCCGCGCCCGGCGCGCTCGTGTCGACGGCCGTCTCGAGTGCGTCGAGGCTTGCGACGACCGCGTCGCCGGTCGTGCCGGGAATCCGGTCGACCACTGCGCCGACCTCGACGTCGACCGGCTCGTTGCCGACGACGAGTGGCAGCGTGCCGCCGACGCCCCCGGCGAGCGCCCCCAGCTCCGGCGTGACCGCAACGCGCGGCGGCGCGTCGTCGGTGGGCTGACGCGGGCGGACGACTGCGGCGCGCTGCGGCGTGATCGCGTAGCGCACGCCGAGCCTCCCCGACCGGTCGTCGGTGACCGTCACCCCGCCCCTGCCGATCCAGCCCCGCAATGACACGCCGGTCGCCCCGATCGTCGCCGTGCCGCGCAGCGCCACCCCCTCGTCCGAGCCCCGCTCGATGATCCGCGGCGGGACGAGCACCAGCTCGACGAGGCGCCCGCCGCGGGCCGCGGGCGGGAGCGTCGCGTGGAGCACCCGTGAACGCCGAGCTGCCGACGACCCGAGCTCGACGGAGTGGAAGGAGCCGTCTCGCCCCTCGACGACCGCGCGGAACGAGACGAGCCCCGGGCCGACAGTCAGCGTGAGGTCGCGCGCGTCGAGAGTGGGGCCGCGGAGCGCCGTGGGGCCGTCGGGCACGACCGTCTCGACGAGCGAGCGCCGGGTTGCTCCCCAGTCCGAGCGCCACAGCGGCATCGACTCGAGCGCGGCGGGCTGGACCCCGAGGACGGTGACGCCCGAGACGGACGACGCCGGGCCGGCGCTCGCGGTCAGGCGCACGACCGGGTGGACGGACTCGACCCCCGGAATCGCCTCGTAGCGCTCGAGCGGGGCGGCCTGCAGGACAGGGACGAGGGCGCTCAGATCCTCCCGCACGACGATGTCGGCGGGCACGGCGAACGCCGCCTGGTCACGCTCTCCGGTCGCGAGGGTCGACCGGTACGCCTCGGCGAGCGCCGCGAGCGCGAGCGCGAGGGCGAGGAACGCCGCCGCGGTGCCGGCCGCGCCGGGTGACCTCGCGAGCGAGACGCCGGCGAGGCGGGTGCTCCGTCCGCCGCGTCCCCGGGCGAGCGTCCGTCCGACCACCGGCAGGAGCCTGGCGGCCGCGACCGCCGCCGCGAACGCGACGAGCCCCGGCAGGACGAGCAGCGCGGCCGCGGACGCGCCACCGGACGCGAGCTCGGCGGGGTCGACCGCGCCGCTCGCGACGACGCCGAGCGCGGCGAGCGCCGCGGCCACGGCGGCCACGTCGATCGCGGAGATCCTGCCGCGGCCCCGGCCGTCGAGCGAGACCGTCGCCGCGATCACGCACGCGGCGAGGACGGCGACCCCCAGCCCGAGCAGCACACCGGTGGGCGAGAGGAGGCTCTGCGCGAGGACGTCGTACACGGGCGCGCCGGCGGCGGCCGCGACGATCGCACCTGCCCCGATCCCGATCAGCCAGCCCGCCACGGCACCGCCGAACCCGACGGCCGTGCTCTCCGTGCCGGTCAGCAGCGCACGCTGCCAGGCCTGCGCTCCGTGCCAGGTCAAGCGGCGCCGGGCAGCTGCGAGATCCCGGCGGAGGGCCCCTGCCGCGAGCACCGCGAACGCGACGAGGAGCGCAGCCGCCTCGCCGCCGACGAGCAGCAGCCTGCGTCCGGCGACGGTCGCGTTGCGCTGCGATGCGCGCAGCTCCTGGACGGGAAGCGTGACCGACCAGGCCGGCGAGCTCGACTGCAGCGCGGCCCGGGCGCGGTCGGCGCCGTCGACGAGCTGGTCGACCTGCCAGAGCCTCGGCGTTCCGCCGGAGAGGGCCTGGACCCACGCGTAGCTCCGATACGTCCGCGCCAGCACGGGGGAGGAGACGAGGCCCGCGACCCCCTCCGCCACGACGAGCGGTGCGGGCGCGGGGCGGTGGTACGTGGACGAGCGACGGAGCGCGGGAGCCACCTCCGCGTCCGCGAGCGCGTTGTCGGTCGGCACGAGGAAGTCGCCGAAGAGCTGGCGCGAGCGGAGGACGGCCGTGCCGACCTCGACGATTCGCAGGCCGGGCACGTCCGGCAGCCGTCCACGCCCGCGCAGCCGGAGCACCTCGCAGCGCGTCCGGGTACAGCGTCGCGGCAGGCGACCGCTGCGGAGCTGGACGTACGGGGCGAGCCCGTCGACGGCTGCGAGCCCGACGAACCGGCCGCCGACCGTGCTCTCCCGCACGAGGGCGATCGCGGTCGGGTCGCCGGCCGGGAGCGGCGCGAGAGCCGCGCGTGCCCTGCGGTCGAGGCCGCGCCAGCCGTCCTCGGGGCCGGCGGGGACACCGAACCACACCGCGCGCACCGAGCGTGCCGCCGCCGGTAGCCGGTCGACGTCCTGTGCCAGTGCGCGGTCCTTCGCCACCGTCGTCCCCGCGAGGATCACCGCCAGCACCGCCGCCGCCGCGGTGATCCCGAGCGCGGCGACGACGGCCCCGCTCTCCCGGCGCCGGAGACGGCGGACGGCGAGCCCGACGACGTAGCCGGCGCCCCTCACCGGGCGCTTCCTCTCGGAGACGCTCGCCTGCGGCGGTACGTGCTCGCCTTCGCACGGCCCCCGCAGACCTGCATCGAGCACCAGCTGGACGAGCGGTTGCGCGACCCGTCGTAGAAGATCCAGCCGCACGTCTCCTGCCGGCATGCCTTGAGCCGGGGCCACGACCCCGCCGCGCGCGCCTCGGCGACGACCGCGACGATCGTCGCGAGGGCTCCGGCTGCGCCCGGGACGGTCGGCGCCAGCCGCGGCGCTCCCTCGAGCATGCGCACGGAGAGCGGGAATGCCCGCAGCGCGCCGTCGAGCTCTGCGCGTCGCCCGGGGGCCAGAGGCGCGCCGAGCGTGTTCGCGAGCGCCAGCTCGCGGAGGGCCGAGCGGAGCGCCCGCGCGGCCACGAAGAGCTCGCCGTCGACCTCGTCGCCCGCCCCGGTCAACCCCCGGTCGCGCAACCAGGCGGCGAGCAGCCCCGGTGTCGCCAGGTCGTCGCGGTGGAAGTCGGGGATCTCCGTGTTGACGAAGTCCTGGACGAGCCGCAGCGGCTCGGGTGCTGGTGCGCGCCCGCCGGGCTGGAAGCCGTCGGTCACGGTGCGACGGTAGCGCCGGCGGCGCAACCGGTCAAGAGCGAACGGCGGTGACGACGCGACCCGCGTCAGGGAGACGCCGGCTGCTGTCCCTTGACGCCGTGCACCGGGCGGCCTGCCGCCTCCCACGCGTAGTACGACGCGCTCGGCCCGAACGCCGCCGCGTAGCTGACGACGCGCGGGTTGCGACCCACCTCCTTCGCCCTCTGCGCGTGCCACAGGAGGTTCGGGTCGTCGCGCTCCTGCCAGACCAGCACGAGGTGCGCCGCGGTCATGAACTCCGCGACGAAGGCGCAGCCGTTGGCGGGACACGGGAACGGGTCGGTGCGGACGCACCACCAGCCCGCGTGGTCGTCTCCCCCCTCGTCGCGCCAGAGTGCCTCGTCGGTGCCGAGCTCGTCTTCGGAGACGACGAGCGAGCCCGTCCGGAAGGTCTCCTGCTCCACGCCAGCACAATAGATGCGATGAGCGAGCGCGATCTCGCGATCGTCCTCTCGGGCGGGGGGATGAACGGGCTCCTGCTCGAGCTCGGGTTCCTCGGCCGCCTGCGCGAGGATCCGCTCGTGATCGGCACGGACGGCGGGTGGGTGCGCAACTTCCCGCTCGGGCACGCCTACGACAACCCGGCCGTCGCCGAGATCGTCGGCTTCCGCTACGTCCCCCGGAACCCGCGAACCTCTTCCGAGAACCTCGTGCGTCTCCGCCGCAGGCTCGAGCAGTTCCGGGCAGTGCCGCCCGTGCGCGCCCTGCTCGGGGAGGTCAGGGCGGCCGAGGAGCGGCAGGCGCGCGGAGAGCCCGCGCATCTGCCGGAGATGATCGCGCGACTGATGCGCGTCACCGTCGCGAGGAACACGACGCTGGAGGTGCGGTTCGCCGAGGAGAAGGACGCCTCGGTGCGGGAGCTCGCGTCGCTGCGCGAGGACGTCGTGGCCGCGGCCCGGCGCAACGCGGTGCCCTGGCGCCGCCGCCGCGCCCAGCGCGAGGTCGAGGACCGCTTCGCAGCCGCGCGGTTCCCGTTCCGCCACGACCGGGCGCTGCCGCTCCGGATCGTGAGCGGAAGCGCAGGGGAGCTGGCGCTCGACGCCGGCTTCCGCCCGGGGCTGGAGTGGCCGCTGGAGACGAAGCGGGCGCTGATCGAGCGGGGCCGGCGTCTCGCGGACGACGCGTTGCGCGGACGGGGTCGCTGAGGCCCGAGACGGCGCCGCCGCCCGGGTGGGCGGCGGCGGTGCAGGGGCGGGCAGGCATCCCCCCTGCTTCTCGTGCGGGACACCAGGGGAGACCGAGTGCCCCGTCGAGTTCTCAGCTCGTCGGGCTCGTTGGCATCTTCGCGAGCTCCACGCTCTTGGTCGTTCGTTGGCCGTCCTTGTCGACGATCGTGACCCGCACCGTGTCGCCCGGCTGATGGGAGGTGATCACGTCGCGCAGCTGGTCGACGGAGGTGACGTCCTTCCCGTCGACGGCGACGATCATGTCGCCGCCCAGCTGGTAGCTCTCGCCCGCGACGACGACCTGGGTGGTACCGCCGACGATGCCGGCCCTGGCGGCCGGGCTGCCCGGCTTGACCGACGCGACGAGCACGCCCTGCTTGGTGGGGAGCCGGAGGACCTGGGCGACGTTCGCGTCGACGTCCTGGAGCGTGACGCCGAGGAACGCCCGGTCGACCTTGCCGTCCGCGAGGAGCTGGGCGACGACGCTCTTCACCGTGTTCGACGGCACCGCGAACCCGATGCCGACGTTGCCGCCGCCGCCGCTGGCGGTCTCGATCTGGGAGTTGACCCCGATCACGCGGCCGGCGGAGTCGATCAGCGGGCCGCCGGAGTTGCCGGCGTTGATCGGCGCGTCCGTCTGGATCACGTGGTCGATCGTGTAGTCGTTCGGCGCGCTGACCTGGCGCTGGAGCGCGCTGACGATGCCTGCCGTGACCGTCCGCTCGAGGCCGAATGGGTTGCCGATCGCGACGACCGGGTCGCCCACCTGGACGGCGTCGGAGTTCGCGAGCGAGAGTGGGGTCAGCGCCTTCGCGTCCACCCCGACGTCGAGCAGCGCGAGGTCGGTCGAGGGGTCGCTGCCGACGACCTTCGCCGAGACGGTCTCCTGGTTCGAGAAGCTCACGTCGATCGACGTCGCGCCCTGGACGACGTGGTAGTTCGTGACCACGTGCCCCTCCTTGTCGATCACGAAGCCCGACCCGAGCGCGCGCTGCGCGGCGCCGGGAACCGGATTCCCGAAGACGTCGGTGGTCGGAGCACCCTGCGAGGTCGACGTGATCTGCACGACCCCGGGCGCGCTGCGCCGGTAGATGTCCGCGACGTCGATCCCGGTCGACCCGGTCGACGCGTCCGCCGAGCCGGTCGTGATCGGCGCCACGGGCGCCGCGGCCTGAGTCGACTCGTCGAAGGCGCCGATCGCCCAGGCACCGCCCAGCGCCGCGCTGCCGCCGAGAAGGGAAGCGGCGACGAGCGCGGCAACGGGCTTGGCGGCGGACGCGGTCCTGCCGGGGCGCTGACCAGGCGGGTGCGCGTCGGGGTGACTCGGCGACTCGGGAAAGCTCACCCGGTCGTTATAGGCAGGGCGCCGTGAACGGTGGGTTGTGGGCGGTTAAGAACGCGTTGCCCGCTCTAGGCGGCCGTCGCCCCCAGGACGACGGTCTTCACGACCTGCTCACGCTCGCTGCCGAGGGCGTCGTCGAGCCTGCGTCCCAGGTCGCCCGACGCAAAGAGCTCCTCGGTGATGTCGGCGCCCCCGATCAGCTCGCCGTCGACGAAGACCTGCGGGATCGTCGGCCAGTCCGTCAGCGCGGAGAGCTCCTGCCGGATGCGCGGGTCGGGGAGCACATCGACTGCGCTGATCGGCGCACCCGCGCCCCAGAGGGCCTGCAGGGCACGGAGCGAGTTGCCGCACGCGGGTCGCTCGGGGGTCCCTTTCATGAAGATCGCGACCGGCTCGCCGTCGATCACCTGCTGGATCTCGTCACGTAGCGTCATGGTGTCCCTTCGTCGTGATTCGGAGCTCGTGGATCGAGCCGTCGGCCAGCGGCGCCGCGAGCGCACGGTTGACGAGGCGGTGCTGCTCGACGAGCGACAGCCCGTCGAACGCCGCGCTCTCGACGGTGACGTGGAAGTGGTCGCCGCCACCCGTGCGGTCGACGACGTCCACGGTCCCGTCGGGAAACGTCGTCTCGAGGAGCGTGCGGATCGTCTCGCCGACCATCGGCAATGATGCTAACGACCATGGCCCTGCGTCTCTTCCTGGCCTCCTTCCGCGAGCAAGTAGCCCGATGAAGCGGCACGCCTCCCTCGCCGCGCTTTCCGAGGACCACCATCACGAGCTCGTGCAGGCCCGCCGCCTCGTCGCCGCGGCGGGCGGAGCGCCCGACGAACGGCGACGGGTCGCCGGCGCGTACGTCGACGCGTTCTTCTCGGAAACCGTCGAGCACTTCCGCCGGGAGGAGGAGACGGTCTTCCCGCTCTACGCCCGCCGGCCGGACGCCGACACCGCGCTCCTCGAGCGCGTGCTCCGGGAGCACATGGAGCTGCACGGTCTCGTCCGCACGCTCCGCGCGGAGCTCGTCGGCGGGGACGTCTCGCCCGAGACCCTGTCGGCGCTCGGCACGCTGCTCCGGACGCACGTGCGGCTCGAGGAGCGGGAGCTGCTCGAAGACGTGCAGCGCGTCGTGCCTGCGGCCGAGCTCGACCGGCTCCCGCTCAGCCGAGCGCCGCGGTGAGGTCGAGCTCGACGAGTTGTCCCGGGTAGCCGAGCCGGGCGACGCCGATCAGCGTGCTCGCGGTCGTCAGGGTCTCCGCGAGCGACGATTCGCGAAGCCGCGTCCACACGGCCGCCAGGCGCTCGATCCGCATCCCGCCATCCTGCCGTCCCAGGCGAGGTCGTAGTGATGTATACTCCGATGTATGAGGCGCAAGCAGATCTACCTCGACGAGGCGAGCGAGCGCGCGCTCAAGCGGCTCGCCGCGCGCACGGGCCGCTCCGAGGCGTCGCTCATCCGCGACGCGCTCCAGCGGTATCTGGCCGGAGGGGGCGACGACGGCGACGACCCGCTCGAGCGCCTGATCGGGCTCGTCCGCGACGAGACGGGCCCGGACGACGTCGCCGAGGAGCACGACCACTACCTGTACGGGGCGCCGAAGGAGCGGGCCTGAGAGTCGTCTACGCCGACTCGGGCGCGTTCATCGCGCTCCTCTGGCGGCGGGACCGCGCGCACCAGCGGGTCCGCGACCACTACACCACGCTGCGCGACGCCGGGGACGTCCTGCTCACCTCCGACCTCGTCGTGTCGGAGACCGTGACGCGACTGCGCTTCGACGCAGGGCTCGAGGCGGCTCTCGCGTTCCGCAGCCTGCTCGAGGAGGCCGTCGAGGCCGGCCGTCTGATCGTTCGCCACGCGGACGCCGAGCTCGACGCGCGCGCCTGGGACCTGATGGAGCGCTACCCCGGCCTGACGCTCTCGTTCACGGACTGCGTCGGCGCCGTCACCGCGACCGAGGGCCGCGTCGCGGCCGTCTTCGGCCTCGACAACGACTTCCGCGTCCTCGGCTTCCCCCTCGAGCCGTGAGCGCGACCCGCCCATCCCGAGAACGGAGGACCGAGCCATGACCCATCCCGACAGCTTCGGCGCACGCTCCACACTGACGGTCGGCGGCACGAGCCACGAGGTGTTCCGGCTGGACGCGCTCCAGGATCGCTACGACGTCGCCCGCCTGCCCTACACGCTGCGGATCCTGCTCGAGAACGTCCTCCGCCGCGAGGACGGCGAGACGGTCACCGTGGCGGACGTCGAGGCGGTCGCGCGCTGGGACGCGGCCGCGCAGCCCTCGAGCGAGGTCACCTTCGCTCCGGCCCGCGTCCTCCTGCAGGACTTCACGGGCGTGCCGGCCATCGTCGACCTCGCCGCGATGCGCGACGCGATGGCCGACCTGGGCGGCGACCCCAGCCGCATCGACCCGCTGATCCCCGCCGAGCTCGTGATCGACCACTCGGTGCAGGTCGACGACTTCGCGAGCAAGCTCGCGATCGGGCGGAACGCGGAGCTCGAGTTCGAGCGCAACCGCGAGCGGTACGCGTTCCTGCGCTGGGGACAGGCCGCGTTCGACGCGCTGAAGGTCGTGCCGCCGAACACCGGCATCTGCCATCAGGTCAACCTCGAGCACCTGGCGCGCGTCGTCGAGGCGCGAGACGGGCGCGCGTTCCCCGACACGCTGGTCGGCACCGACTCGCACACCACCATGGTCAACGGGCTCGGCGTGCTCGGGTGGGGCGTCGGGGGCATCGAGGCGGAGGCCGCGATGCTCGGCGAGGCGATCTCGATGCTCGTGCCCCAGGTCGTGGGCTTCAGGCTGCACGGGCAGCTCCCCGAGGGCGCGACCGCCACCGACCTCGTGCTGACCGTGACCGAAATCCTGCGGCGCCTCGGGGTCGTCGGCAAGTTCGTCGAGTACTTCGGCGAGGGTCTCTCGGGGCTGCCGGTCGCGGACCGCGCCACGCTCGGGAACATGTCGCCCGAGTACGGCGCCACCTGCGGCTTCTTCCCCGTCGACGACGAGACCCTGCGCTACCTGCGGCTCACCGGCCGCGACGACGCCCGGGTCGCGCTCGTCGAGACGTATTGCAAGGAGAACCTCCTCTGGCACGACCCGTCGGAGCCCGCGACCTACTCCGAGGTCGTCGAGCTCGACCTGTCGAGCGTCGAGCCGTCGCTCGCGGGCCCGCGACGCCCCCAGGACCGGATTCCGCTCACGGGCGCCCGAGCGGCGTTCCTCGACAGCCTGTCGAGCTTCGGCGTCGACTACGGGAACGGCGTCGACGAGGCGGTGGCCGAGTCGTTCCCCGCCAGCGACGCCTCCACCTACTCCGATCCGGGAGCCCACGAGCCGGACGGGGGACAGGCGGTCGCGGCCGCGCCGCTCGCGGTCGCGCCGACCTGGACGAACGGGATCACGTGCGAGCTCGACGGCGAGGTCGTGCGCCTCGACCACGGTGCGGTCGTGATCGCGGCGATCACCTCCTGCACGAACACCTCCAACCCGTCGGTGATGGTCGCCGCCGGCCTGCTCGCGAAGAAGGCCGTCGAGCGCGGTCTCGAGCGCAGGCCCTGGGTGAAGTCGAGCCTCGCGCCCGGCTCCAAGGTCGTCACCGAGTACCTCGAGCACGCCGGGCTGACCCCGTACCTGGAGGCGCTCGGCTTCCACACCGTGGGGTACGGCTGTACCACGTGCATCGGCAACTCCGGGCCGCTGCCGGAGCCGGTCTCGGAGGCGATCGCCGAGGGTGAGCTGGTCGCCTGCTCGGTGCTCTCGGGCAACCGCAACTTCGAGGCGCGCATCCATCCGGAGGTGAAGGCGAACTACCTCGCGAGCCCCCCGCTCGTGGTCGCCTACGCGCTCGCGGGACGGATGGACCTCGACCTCTCGTCCGAGCCGCTCGGGCACGACGCGAACGGCGAGCCGGTGTTCCTGTCGGACCTCTGGCCCTCGCCCCACGAGGTGCGGACGACGGTCGAAGGCTCGATCGGGCGCGAGATGTTCGAGCGCACGTACGGGGACGTGTACACCGGCGACCCGGCCTGGCGGGAGCTCCCGGTGCCCGCAGGCGACCGCTATGCCTGGAGCGACGACTCGACCTACGTTCGGCAGCCGCCGTACTTCGAGGGCATGTCCCTGGCTCTGGGCTCGGTGGACGACGTCGACGGAGCCCGTTGCCTCGTCTCGCTCGGCGACTCCGTGACCACCGACCACATCTCCCCGGCGGGCTCGATCAAGCCCGACAGCCCGGCCGGCCGCTACCTCGTCGAGCACGGCGTCGAGCGGCGCCAGTTCAACTCCTACGGCTCGAGGCGGGGAAACCACGAGGTGATGGTGCGCGGCACGTTCGCGAACGTCCGGCTCCGGAATCTCCTCGTCCCCGGCTCGGAGGGCACCTGGACCGTCCATCTCCCCTCTGGCGAGGAGATGTCGATCTTCGAGGCGGCCGAGCGCTACCTCGCGGAGGGCGTGCCGACGATCGTCCTGGCGGGGAAGGAGTACGGGTCGGGCTCCTCCCGCGACTGGGCGGCCAAGGGCCCGAACCTGCTCGGGGTGCGGGCCGTGATCGCGGAGGGCTACGAGCGGATCCATCGCTCGAACCTCCTCATGATGGGCGTCCTGCCGCTCCAGTTCATGCCGGGGGAGAGCCGCGAGTCGCTCGGGCTGACCGGGCGCGAGACGTTCTCGATCTCCCGCCTCGACGATGGCGAGGCGCGCGAGGTGACGGTGCGCGCCGACGACACCGAGTTCCGGGCGATCCTCCGGCTCGACACCCCGCGCGAGCGCGAGTACCTGCGCCACGGCGGCATCCTCCCGTACGTGCTCCGCACGCTGCTGGCCTCGTAGCCGCAGCCGACGGCCTGACAACGCTTGTGTTGATTCAACACAAGCGTTGTCCGTGGGCCGCGCGACGGGCCGAAAGCCGGGGGGTCGGACATCCGGCGTCCCTAGACTGAGCGCTCGTGCGCCAGCCACGCCTCCTCGCCGTCGCATCGGCGGTCGACCTGGACTTCCGCTACGGGTGCACGCCGGCGTGGTGGCAGCTGTGGAAAGGGCTCTACGAGGCGGGCGTCGACCTCGTCGTGACGCCCTACCGGGGTCGCCCGGTCGAGTCCCCGTGGTGGCGGACGGCGTCCAACCCCACGTACCGGGAGGGGGAGAGCTACGCGGTGCTCCGGAGCGGTCTCGCGCGGCTCAAGGGTGACCGCTACCTGCGCCGGGCGGAGGACAGCCCGGCCGACAGCGCGTTCGACCGGCTCACGCGCGAGACGATCTGGAAGGTCGTGACCCCGCGCTGGCGCCGCCACCTCGACCGGCTGGTCGAGCGGGAGCGCCCGGACGCGGTGATCGTCTTCACCGTCCCGATGGCGCACTTCCGCGGCATCCCCTCGTACCTCCGCGAGCGGCACGGGCTCCCGGTCGTGTTCTACGACGGCGACGTGCCCATGAGCCTGCCCGAGTTCGGCGGCATGGACACGGGGTTCAACTACTACCACGGCGCCGATCCGTCCGAGTACGACCTCGTGCTGTCGAACTCCGAGGGCGGCCTGGGCCGTCTGCGCGAGCTCGGCGCCCGCCGCGCCGAGTGCGTGCCCTGGGCAGCCGACCCCGAGTTCTTCCGTCCCCTCCCGGTCGAGAAGGAGCACGACGTCTTCTTCTACGGGTACGGCGACAAGTTCCGCCGCGAGTGGATGGCCGCGCTCGTCGGCGAGCCGAGCCGGCTCGACCCGCGCATCGACTTCGCGCTCGGAGGGCTCGACTTCCAGGGTGACACCGGAGCCGCCCGGCTGCTCGGGGACGTGCCCTTCAACGTCTTCGCCCGCGCGATCTCCGCCGCGAGGATCAACCTGAACATCACGCGGCGGGCGCACGCCACCGTGGAGGGATCGTCGACGTGCCGCCCGTTCGAGCTGGCCGCCGCCGGGGCGGCGATCGTCTCGAACCCGCACGCCGGAATCGAGCAGTGGTTCGAGCCGGGGTCGGAGCTGCTCGTGGTCGAGGACGCGGACGCCGCCGTCGAGACGTACCACTCGCTCCTGGACGACCCCGGCCAGGCTGCGACGATGGGGGCGCACGCCCGCGAGCGGGTCCTCGACGAGCACACGTACGCCCACCGGGCCCGTCTCATCCTGCGGCTGCTCGAGCTCGGCGCCGCGGTGCCGGCATGAGCAGGCGGGTCGTCGCCGTCGTGCCCGCTTACGACGAGGAGGATGCGATCGCCGGGGTCGTGGACGAGATCCGCGCCTTCGATCCCGCGATCGACGTCGTGGTCGTCGACGACGGGTCTCGCGACTCGACCGCCGACGCGGCCGCCGCCGCCGGGGCGATCGTCGTGCGGCTGCCGTTCAACCTCGGCATCGGCGCGGCGGTGCAGACCGGGTTCCGCTACGCGCTCGAGCAGGGCTACGACGTCGCCGTCCGGCTCGACGGAGACGGCCAGCACGATCCCGCGGAGCTGCCGAAGCTGCTCGGGCCGCTAGAGCGCGGCGAGGCCGACGTCGTCACGGGCTCCCGCTTCCGCGGCGACGACGGCGGCTACCGGCCCCCGCTCGGACGCAGGCTCGGGATCACGTGGTTCGCGAAGCTCGTCACGCTGCTCTCGCGCCAGCGCGTCACGGACACGACCTCGGGGTTCCAGGCGCTCAACCGGCCGGCGATCGCGCTGTTCGCGCGCGACTACCCGAGCGACTACCCGGAGGTGGAGGCGACGGTGCTGCTCCTGAAGCACCGGCTTCGGCTCACCGAGGTGCCTGTCGAGATGCGAGAGCGCGAGACCGGGTCGTCCTCGATCACCGTCCTCCGCTCGCTGTACTACGCGATCAAGGTGACGCTGGCGCTGTGCGTCGGGATGGCGCGCCGCTCGGCCGTGCCGACCGAGGAGGCCAACCGGTGACGCCGGTCCGGATCTCGGTCGCGGCGGCGATCGGCTCGGCGCTCCTCATCCTGATCGTGCTCGAGCTGATCCGGGGCAGGCGCCTGAAGGAGCGCTACGCGCTCCTCTGGCTGGCGACGGGCGTGGCGCTCCTCGTGCTGTCGGCCTGGCGCGGCGGGCTCAACACGATCGCCGGCTGGCTCGGCGTGTCGGGCTACCCGCCCGCGATCCTGTTCGCGGCCGCGATCATGTTCGTGATCGCCGTCCTGCTCCATTACTCGACCGTGCTCTCGCAGTTGACCGACGACAACGTGCTGCTTGCGCAGGAGGTCGCGCTGCTCCGGGCCCGGCTCGACGCGCTCGAGCGGGAGGCTACGGCCGATTCGGCGCCGGAGCCGCCGGCGGGCTGATCGCGAACACGTCGCCGCGGTCGGTCTCGTCGAGCCAGTTCGCCGCCACCCCGACCCGGTAGATCGCATCCGGCGGAGGTTTCCGATCGAGATACCGATGCGCGCGTGTCGTCACGAGCGTCTCCGCGCGAAGATCGCAGCGGTCGATGCTGCGCAGGTCGCAGACCATCTCCGAGAACCCGCGTGATTGAGAGGCGCGGTACACGCGATAGAACGTGCGGGCATGCGTCGTCGAGTCCGTCCAGCTCAGCTCGTTCGCGTCGCCGACGTGGCGGACCTCGAGATCGATCACGTCCTTGTCCTCGGGCACGCCGATCTCGTCCACCACGAGCTCCCGGATGACGTAGGCGCCCGGCACCCCCGTCGACTGGGCGACGTAAACGGGGTTGGACCTGAGGATGACGGCGATCGGCACGATCGCGAGGAACGCGACGACCCCAATCGCGGAGCGCAGCCCCGGGCGCCGACCGGGCAACGGCGCGAGCCGCGGCCCCATCCGCTCGAGAAAGGTCGGGACGAGGAGCGGCACGGAGGCGCTGAGCAGCACGAACGCGGGGAGCGCCGGCATGATCAGCCGCCAGTAGCTTCCCGACTCTACGGTGGCGACATCCGCTGCGCCCTTCACGACGACATACCCGAGGAGCCAGCCGAGCAGCAGGCCCGACGCCGCGATCGAGCGTCGCGCGACGGCGACCGCCCCGGCGAGAGGAAGGAACTGCAGGATCCGCGCGCTCCACGTGAACTCGCGGATCCCTGACATGTTCTCCTTCCAGGTGTCGAAGTTGAGGTGGATCGTCCGGTCGAACCAGCTCGTCGGCGAAAGCACGATCGGGTCGCCGAGACCGGTCGCGAGCCGTATCTGGCCGTCGGCGAAGAGCGGCACTTCTCCAAGCCCGCGCCATTTCCACAACGTGAGGGTGACGAGCGCCGGCGCGAGCGCCACGGCGAAGAGCCCTGCCTGGCGCCAGCGTCGCGCGATCAGAAACGCAAGTGCCGGCCCTCCGAGGAACAAGGCATTCGCGGGCTTCAGGGCGAGTGCCACTCCCGCGAACGTCCCCGCAAGCATTGCCTCGCGATACGCGCCGGCCTGGAGCGCCCGCACGGTCAGCGCGGCGGACACGAGCACCGCCACGACGGACGGGAAGTCGGCCTGCTGGGTGAGCCCGAGCGCCTGGGGCAGGAACTGGTCGACCCACGAGTCGTGGTAGCGCTGGACGAAGTACGGGATCGCGGCAAACGGCGCGACGGCGAACGCGGCGGCGCACCAGACGCCCGCGAGCCTGCCCGCGAGCCGGGCCGCGATGTCGTACACGGCGAGCGTGGCGAGCGGCGCGAGCACGCCCACCTGCAGAATCGTCGTCCACGGCAGAAGCTGGACCGAACTCGAGCCCGTGATCCACGTGAGCGGTGCGAGCAGCATCGGCCAGCCGTACCCGGTCAACGCATGCCCGATCAGGCCCTTGCCCAGGAGCCAGGCCGACGTGACGAGCCAGATCTGGTCGCCGCCCTGGTAGGTGAGCCACCCGTTGCGGTTGACCGAGAAGAACAGCGCGACCGTGGCGCCGACCTGGAAGACGAGGATCGCGCCGAGCGCGATCACCACATGCCGGGTGATCGCGTCGGTCGCCCGCCCGAGCGCCGCGAGCGCCCGCGAGTGGCCGCCAGCCGCCGCGGTCGCGCTCACGTCTGCGCGCGGTACCAGGCGACCGTGCGTGCGATCCCGTCGCGCAGCGGCACCTCCGCGGTGAACCCGAACAGCTCCTCGGCCCTGGTCGTGTCGAGGCGGCGGCGCGGCTGCCCGTTCGGCCGCGACGCATCCCAGCGGATCGTCCCCCGGTAGCCGGTCTCCTCGCGGACCAGCTCCGCGAGGTCCCGGATCGCGATTTCCTCACCGGTGCCGAGGTTCACGGGGTCGGCGCCGTCGTAGCGCTCGCCGGCGAGGGCGAGGCCGCGGGCGCAATCGTCGACGTAGAGGAACTCCCGCGTCGGGCTGCCGTCGCCCCACAGCACGATCTCGTCGTCACCGCCCGCCTCCGCCTCGACCATCTTCCGGATCAGCGCGGGGATCACGTGGGAGGTCTCGAGGTCGAAGTTGTCGCCGGGCCCGTAGAGGTTGACGGGGAGGAGGAAGATCGCATTCGTTCCGTACTGCGTCCGGTACGACTGCGCGCCGACGAGGATCGCCTTCTTCGCGACGCCGTAGGGCGCGTTCGTCTCCTCCGGATAGCCGTTCCAGAGATCCTCCTCGTGGAACGGCACCGGCGCGAGCTTGGGGTACGCGCAGATCGTCCCCGCGACCACGAGCTTCGGCGTGGAGTGCAGCCGCGCCTGCTCCAGGACGTGCGCCCCCATGACGAGGTTGGCGTACCAGTACCGCCCGGGATTGGCCCGGTTCGCGCCGATCCCGCCGACCTCGGCCGCGAGGTGGTAGACGACCTCGGGCTCCGCCTCGGCGAACAGGCGCGCCGTGTCCTCCATCGACGTGAGGTCGTAGTCGGCACGGCGCGAGACCGAGACCTCGTGGCCTTCGCCGCGGAGCAGCTCGACGAGCCGCGAGCCGAGGAATCCGGCGCCGCCCGTGACGAGGACGCGGCTCACGTGCCGGGGACGAGCTGGGGCGTGCCGGTCGGGAGCCAGTCGACTCGACCGATCCAGCGGTCGCGATTCTCCGCGTACCAGCGAATCGTGCGCAGCACCCCCTCCTCCCAGCTGACCTTCGGCTCCCACCCGGTCTCCCGGGTCAACTTCTCGTGGCCGACGCGGAGCGCCATCACGTCGCTCGACCCCGGCCGCTTGCGGTTCTCGACCGTCACGACGTGCCGATCGTCGGGCCAGAGCCCCTGCTCGACGCCCGTGCGGATGATCAGGTCGGCCCAGTCCGCCATCGAGATGTTCTCGCCCTGCCCGTAGACGTACACGTCCCCGGGGATCCCCCGGGCGGCGACCATCAGGTGGCCGCGCACGCCGTCGGTGCAGAAGCAGAAGTCGCGCAGCGGGTCGAGCGCCCCGAGCTCGATCTCGGGCCGCGTGAGCGCCTGCGTGACGATCGTCCCGGTCACGTAGCGCGGGTTCTGGCGCGGCCCGTAGTTGTTGAACATGCGCGTGACGACGCCGGGCAGCCCGAACGCGTCGTAGTAGTTCATCGTGAGGAAGTCCGCGGCGACCTTCGCCGTCGCGTAGATGGACTTCGGGTTGATCGGCGAGCGCTCGTGGAGGATCAGCGCTCCGGCATCGTCGTACGTGTGGTGCTCGGCGACGTCGACCCGGACGTTCCCGTACTCCTCCGAGGTCCCGGCGGTGTCGAACTTCTCGAGCTCGAGCCCCCAGTCGACCACGGCCTGCAGCAGGTTCAGCGTCCCGACCGTGTTCGCCATCACGGTCTCGTACGGCCGGTGCCAGGACTCCCCGACGTGCGCCTGCGCGCCGAGATGGAACACGAAGGGCCGGTCCGGCGCTTCGCGCAGCTCGCGCACGAGGTAGTCGATCGAGGTGCGGTCGGTGAGGTCTGCGAAGTGCACCTTGAGGTGCTTGCGGAGATGCCCGATGTTGTTCAGGGCGCCGCTCGACGTCGCGCGCACGAAGGCGTGCACGTTCGCCCCGAGCGCGACGAGCGCGTCGGTGAGATGCGAGCCCATGAAGCCGTCGGCCCCGGTGACGAGCACCGTGCGGCCGCGGTAGACGTCCGCGAAGTCGCGTCGCAGGTCCGCGAGGTCGCTCTCGCTCCAGATCGTGTCGTTCGTCATCGGGTCGAGTGACGCGGGCCGTAGGCTTCGGCGTCGGTGGAGAAGAGTAGCGCCTCGACCGGTCTGGGCTCGCTCGCCACGGGAGCCGTCACCGCGCTCGCGATCGCCGTCCAGACGGGGCTCGCGGCGGTCGTCGGAGTGGTCATCGCCCGCGAGCTGGGTCGGACGGCCGAGACCGACGGCTTCTTCGCCGCGTACGGCGTGTTCATCGTGCTCGCGCTCGCCGCCAACGCGCTCCGGGTGACGCTGCTGCCGCGGCTGGCGCGCGCGCGCGACGCGCACCGGCTCTCCTCGGAGACGGCCGCCTACGCGTTCGCGATCGGGGTCGTCGCGGTCCCGGCGCTCGTCGTGGGGATCGCGCTCGCGCGGCCGATCGCCGACGTGCTGACCGGCTCCGGGCCGCAGGAGGCGCTCGACGCGGCGGCCGAGGCGCTTCCGTGGATGCTGGTCGCGGGCACCGGGCAGTTCACCGCCGGCCTGCTCGCGAGCGCGCTCGCCGCGCTCGACGACTACGTCGTGGCGGCCGTCGGATACATCACGGGCAGCGTCGCCGGCCTCGTCCTGATCCTCCTCCGCGTCGAGGCGGACGGGACGATCGCGGTCGCCTGGGGGATGGCGCTCAACGCGACGATCGCGACGCTCGTCCCGGCGGCCTGGCTCCTGAGGCGGGCGCGCTCGGAGGCGATGCCGGCAGGCGCGGCCCGCACGGACCTGGCCCGGACCGGCGGGCGGCTCCTCGAGCTCCTCTCCGGTGCCGCGCTGCCGTTCGCGCTCCAGGCCATGTACCTCGTCTGCCTGCCGCTCGCCGCCCGGGAGGGCGTCGGCGCGGTGACGAGCTTCGGGTACTCGTACCTGCTCGCCTCGGCCGTCGTGGCCGTCACCGCGTCGTCCCTCGGGCTCGTGACCTCTGTGCCGCTGACCCGCGTCGGCCTGGACCCCGGGCGTGTCGCGCGTCACGTCGACGCCTCGTCCTGGCTCGCGCTCGTCGTCGTCGCCGCGACCGCCGGGGTATTCGCCGTCGCCGGCGCCGAGATCGTCGAGCGCGTGCTCGGCTCGTCCTACGGCCAGGACGTCGGCACCCAGATCGGCCAGCTCGTGGTCGCGCTCTCTCCGTTCATGGTGGTCTCCGTCGCGCTCTCGGTGACGTTCCCGCTCGTGTTCATCGCGCACCACGCGGGACGGCTGCCGGTCATCGCCGCGGTCGTGCTCGTCGTGCACGTCCCGCTCGCGGTGATCGGACAGGTCGTCGCGGGCCTCTGGGGCCTCTCGATCGCCCTCGCGGTGTCGACCGCGCTCGCGCTCGCCCTGATGCTCGTGCTGCTCGACGCGCTGCGCGCGACGGTGGGCGACCTCGTCACGGCGACGGTGGTGGTCGGCGCGACGGCTGCGGTGATCTTCGCGCTGGGCGCGCTCCTCCTGCGTCCGCCCGCGGCGGCGACCCTGGCGCTCGCCGCGTACGTCGGCACGGTGCTGGCCGTCCGGCCGCGGGGGCTCGTGCGCTCCTGGGACTACCTACGGGCGCTGCGGTAGCCGGCCGGCCCCTCGGTCACCGCGAGGCGGCATCGCCTGAAGGGGCACGGCCGTAGACTCGCCGGATGGGCCTCTGGACACGGGTTCCCCGTGGCATGCGCGACCGGGTCGCCGGCGTCCTGCCCGATTGGTGGTGGACGTGGCTGCACCAGCTCCGGGAGATCGACGTCGACCGCGAATGGCAGGGCGCGGCGATCCTGCGGTCGGCCTACCCGTCGCTCGCGGCTCCTCCGGCCGGCCCGGAGGCCCTGCGCGCGGCCGAGCTCCGCGTGCACTCCCAGAACGGCGAGGACGGGATCCTCGCGCACCTCCTCGCACGGATCGGGCCCACCACGCGAGAGGTGATCGAGTTCGGGGTCGGCGACGGCAGCGAGTGCTGCGCCGCCAACCTCGTGCTGACCTTCGGATGGTCGGCGCTGCTGCTCGAGGCGGACGGGAGCGACGCCGAGACGGCGTCGGCGTTCTACGCCGAGCGGGCCGGAGGGCGCGTCCACGTCGAGCACGCCGCCGTCGAGCCTGACACCGTCGACGCGCTGCTCTCGGGTCACGTGCAGCCGGTGTTCGACGTGCTCTCGGTGGACATCGACGGCAACGACTACTGGGTGCTCGAGGCGCTCGCCGCCGTGCGGCCGCGCGTGATCGTCGTCGAGTACAACGCCACCTTCGGCCCCGAGCGCTCGGTCACGATCCCGTACACGCGCGGGTTCGACCGGTACCGGGCCCACGCGTCCGGCTTCTACCACGGCGCGTCGCTCACGGCGCTGACGCGCCTCGGCGAGCGAAAGGGCTATGTCCTCGCGGGGTGCGACTCGCGCGGGGCGAACGCGTTCCTCGTGGACGCGGACGCCGCCTCGGGGGCAATCGAGTCGACGTCGCCCGCCGAGGCGTTCGCACCGCTCCTCGAGCGGGGCCACCTCACAGTCGAGGAGCAGTTCCGGCAGATCGAGCACCTGCCGCTCGTCGAGGTGTGACCCACCGCGCTCAGGCGACGGCGTCGTCGTACGCCCGCCGGACGAGCGCCGCCGTGCGCGCCCACGTGTACTCGGCGGCGCGTTCGACCCCTGCCGCTGCGAGCCGGGCGGCGAGCTCGTCGTCGGCGAGCACGCGCGAGACGGCGCCCGCGATCGCGTCGACGTCGGTCGGCGCGACGGCGAGGCCGGCGCCGCCGGCGACGAGCTCCTCCGTGGAGGTGCCCGTCGACGTGACGACGGGCGTCCCGTGCGCCATCGCCTCGACGACGGGGAACCCGAACCCCTCCAGCAGGCTCGGGAAGCAGAACACCGAGGCGCCCGCGTAGAGCGCTGCGAGGTCGTCGCGGTCGACCCACCCGAGCCTGTGGATCCGGTCGCGCACGGACGGGGGCAGGCCCCCGAGCACCTGCTCGAGGTCCTCGTTCCAGCCGGCCGGGCCCACGAGCGCCAGGCCGACCCGGGGCTCGACGCGCTCGAACGCGCGGAGAAGGCCGCGCAGGTTCTTCCGCGGCTCGACCGTGCCCGTCCAGAGGACGTAGCGATCCCCGAGCCGGTAGCGGGAGCGCACGGCCTGCACCCGGTCGTCGGTCGTCCCCTCGACGCGGACGCCGAGGGGTACGTGACGCAGACGGTCCTCCTCGAAGCCCGCGGCGAGGCAGCGGTCGAGCGTCGCGAGCGACGAGCACAGGACGAGCTTCGCCTCGGCCAGGGTGAGCTCGAGCGCCCGCCGGAAGAAGCGCAGGCCCGCTCGCGAGAACATCTGCGGGTAGTCGAGGTAGGCGAGGTCGTGCACGGTCGAGACGACCGGGCGCGTCGCGGGCGGCATCGCGATCCCCGTCGCGTGCACGACGTCGACCCGGCCTGTCGCACGCTCGACCGCCGGCCTGCGGAGCATGTGCCAGGCCTCGTAGAGCGCCAGCCGGGGGAGGGGAAGGTGCTCGACGTTGACCGGCGGACGCCACGCGTCGGGCGGCGCCGAGCGGTGACGTGCGGCGACGCCCACGAGGTCGACGTCGCCGCGCTCGAGCAACGCTCGTGCGAGCTCGAGCGCAGCGACCGCCGTCCCGCCGGGAACCGGATGCCAGCATTGCTCGAGCGTGAACGCGACCCTCACCGCGTAGACTCCTGCGCGTGCCGCACCCGGGTGATTCTCCCGTGCGAGCGCGGCGCGCGCTCGTCACAGGCGTCGGGGGGCAGGACGGGTCGCTGCTCGCGCGGCTCCTGCTCGACGAGGGCTACGACGTGGCGGGGGTCGTCCGGCGCGATCCCGCGGCGTATGCCGAGAACCTCGCGGACGTCCTGCCGCAGCTCGAGCTCGTCACCGCCGACCTCCTCGACCAGGCGTCGCTCGCCGACCTCCTGCGCCGTACCCGCCCGACCGAGGTGTACAACCTCGCGGCGCCGTCCTTCGTGCCGCGCTCGTGGGACGAGCCCGTGCTGACGGCCGAGTTCGCGGCTGTCGGGGCGACCTCGATGCTCGAGGCGATCCGCGAGGTCGACCCGTCGATCCGCTTCTACCAGGCGTCCTCGAGCGAGATCTTCGGCGAGCCGCGCGAGACGCCGCAGACCGAGGACACGGCCCCGAGCCCCTTGACGCCGTACGGCGTCGCAAAGGCGTACGCCCACTTCATCGCGGCGAGCTACCGGCGCCGCTACGCCATGTTCACGTGCTGCGGGATCCTCTACAACCACGAGTCGCCGCTCCGGCCCGTGGACTTCCTGCCCCGCAAGGTCGCGCGGGCGGCGGCCGCGATCTCCCTCGGCCTCGAGCGGGAGCTCGTCCTCGGCGACCTCTCCGCGCGGCGGGACTGGGGCTACGCCGGGGATTACGTGCGGGCGATGTGGCTCATGCTCCAGCACTCCGAGCCCGGGGACTACGTGATCGCGACCGGCGTCTCGCATTCGGTCGAGGAGCTCGTCGCGCACGCGTTCTCGGCCGTCGGGCTCGACTGGCGCGACCACGTGCGCTCCGACACCTCGCTGTACCGCGGGACTGCCGAGCTGCACGACCTCGTCGGCGACGCCGCCAAGGCGCGGCGCGTGCTCGGGTGGCAGCCCGAGATGAGCTTCGAGGACCTCGTCCGCCTGATGGTCGAGACGGACCTCTCCCGGCTCATGCTTCAGACGGAGAACGCGAGGCGGTAGACGTCGTCGTGCGCCCGCGCGGTGGCGTCCCACGTGAATGCCGCCGCCCGCCTGGGGCCGAGCGCGCTCAACTCCTCGGCCCGGTCGAGGGCCTCGGAGACCCCCGCCGCGATCGCCGCGGCGTCGTGCGGGTCGAAGAGCACCGCCGCGTCGCCGAGCACCTCCGGCAGCGATGCCGCGTTCGAGGAGGCGACGGGGCAGCCGCACGCGAGCGCCTCGAGCGGCGGCAGCCCGAAGCCTTCGTAGAGCGACGGGAAGACGACTGCGGCGGCGCGCCGGTAGAGCGAGACGAGGTCGGCGGTCGGCACGCCGCCGCGCGTCTCCACCCCGGCCGGCAGCCGGTCGGCGTCGTGCCCGACGCCGGTCAGCACGAGGCGGAGGCCCGGGCGCTGCTCACGGAGCCGGGCGAACGCCTCGAAGAGCCTGGCGTGGTTCTTGTGCGGCCACGGGCGCGCCGGATAGAGAAGGAACGGCTCACGCGTGACCGCGGGGTCCGGCGAGAAGCGCTCGTGGTCGACGGCGAGGTGGATCGCGTGGACGCGCCCGGGGTCGAGGCCGAGAGCGTCGATCACGCGGCCGCGGGCCCACTCGCTGATCACGATCACGCGGTCCGCCCGGCGGGCGCCGCGGTCGTAGGCAAGCCGCCGGAAGAGACGCTCGCCGCGCGGGAAGAGGTCTGGCAGATCGAGGTGCTGCACGTCCAGCAGCGTGACGATCGTCGGCCGCTCCACCGGCGGCACGGGAACCGTCAGCGGGTAGTGAACGACGTCCGTTCCCGCCAGCCGGCCGCCGAGGCGGCCCGGCCGCGCCGAGGCACCCGCCATCGCGCGCAGCCGTCCGGGGATCGTGGTGGACGCCGGGTAGCCGGTTGCGACGACGGTCTCGAGGCCGCCGCCCGCCTCCGGGGCGAGCGTCGGCACGAGCACCTCGTACTGGTGCGACCCGGTGCGGGCGAGCGCGCGGCAGAGCTCGCGCGCGTAGGTCTCGGAGCCGCCCGAGATCCCGGGCACGAGCGTGAGCAGCGAGAGGCCGACGCGCATCGGAGGATCCTACGGTCGGCCGTGAGCGGGACCTGCTCGGTGCGCGCGCGGCGCCCGGCGAACGTGAGCGGTCGGAGGCCCCGGCTACACTGGCGCGGTGCCGGACGAGGCGACGGACAACGGCTTTCCGTCGGCGGAGGACGTCGATGTCGAGGCGCTCTTCACGGCCCTGCGTGAGGAGATCCGCCGCTCGGGCGCCGACCCTGGCGCCGGAGGCGGGGCGCAGGAGGGCGACCGGCTGGCCGCCCGCGCGGAGGCGGAGCGGCTGTGGCCCGTCTCGGCGGACCGGCCCCTGCGTCTGCGGCCCGGCGTCCGCGGGGGGCTCGGCACGCCAGTCAAGGCCGTGCTCCGCAAGCTGATGCGCTGGTACGTCGAGCCGCTCGCCTACGACCAGCGGTCGTTCAACGCAGCGTCTCTCCGGCTCGTGGACGACCTCGAGCAGCGCGTCGCGGCGCTCGAGGCCGAGCTGGCGCTTCTCCGCGGGGCGGAGAAGCGCTAGACGCCCCCATGCGCATCGCGGTGCTCCGACCGCAGGTGCCGTTCGCACGGGGCGGCGTGGAGATCTTCACCGACGAGCTCGTCGTCGAGCTGCGTGCGCGCGGCCACGAAGCAGACCTCGTCTCGGTCCCCTTCAAGTGGTACCCGGGAGCACGCGTCCTGACGCAGGCGTTCCTCTGGCGGCTGCTCGATCTCGACGAGGCGGACGGCAGGCAGGTCGACGTCGTCGTGGCGACGAAGTTCCCGTCCTACCTGGTGCGCCACCGCGAGAAGCGCGTCTGGCTCGTGCACCAGTTCCGGCAGGCCTACGAGCTCGACGGGACCGAGCTCGGCCAGTTCGGGCAGTCGCCCCGCGAGCGGGCGCTCCGCCGTCAGGTGCACGCGCTCGACCGGGTCGCGCTCGCGGAGGCGACGCGCCTCTTCGCGACCTCGGGCAACGTCGCCGGTCGGCTCGAGCGCTCCACCGGGCTCGTCGCCGAGGTGCTGCCCCATCCACCGCAGGCGCTCCCGTACCGCTCCGAGGCGTCGCAGGGGTTCGTCCTCTCCGCCAGCCGGCTCGACCTCGCGAAGCGGATCGACCTCCTCCTCGATGCGGCGGCCCTGCAGCCCGGCTTCGACGTCGTGATCGCCTCGGACGGGCCCGACCGGGAGCGGCTCGAGGAGGTCGCCCGGGCGCGCGGGCTCGACGGACGTGTCCGCTTCGAGGGCCGGGTCGACGCCGACCGGCTCGCGGAGCTGTACGCGACCTGCGCGGCGGTCTTCTACGCGCCCGTCGACGAGGACTTCGGGATGGGGCCGTACGAGGCGTTCCTCTCGGGCAAGCCCGTGATCACCACGATCGACGCGGGCGGGCCGCTCGACGTCGTCCACGATCACGAGACCGGGCTCGTCGTCCGGCCGGAGCCCGAGGCGATCGGGAGGGCCGCGGTCTGGCTGCGCGAGCACGCGGCCGAGGCGGAGGCGCTCGGGCGCGCGGGGAAGGCGCTGGCCGACGAGGTCACGTGGGACCGCGCGATCGCGAGGCTGCTCTCGTGAGGTCTCGTCGGGCTCTCGCGGCGTCGTCAGCGCGTCGGCGGAGGCCGGCCAGGCCGGCCGCAGGAGAAGGGCGGCCGAGGACGTGAGGGTCGCCTACTTCTCGCCCATGCCGCCGGAGGCATCCGGGATCGCCGACTACTCGGCGCTGCTCCTGCCGGCGCTGCGACGACACGTCGACGTGACGGTGGTGAAGCACGGCACGAAGCGGCCTCCGCGCGGGGTCGACCTGGCCGTCTACCACATCGGCAACAACCCCGAGGCGCACGGGTGGATCCTCGACGCGCTCCGGCGCGCTCCGGGCGCCGTCGTCCTGCACGACTTCGTCCTCCATCACCTCGTCGCGGGCGTGACGATCGGCCGGCGGGACGGCCACGGCTACCTGGACGCGATGGAGGCGGAGCACGGCGTCGTCGGCCGCCTGCTCGCGCACGGCGTGCTCGACCGGCGGCTCCCGCCCCTGTGGGAGTCGCGGCCCGAGGACTTCCCCCTCGCCGGCGAGGTCCTGTCGCTCGCGACGGGCGTGGTCGTGCACTCGCGCCACGTGGAGGAGCGTGTCCGGGCGGCGGGCTTCGCCGGCCCGGTCGCCCGCGTACCGCACCCGGCCTGGGCCGATCCGCGTGTCGAGCGGGCGGCCGTCGCGGGAGACCCCTTGATCGGCGCCTTCGGCAACGTCAACCAGAGCAAGCGGGTGCCGCAGCTGCTGGAGGCGTTCGCACGACTCCGCGCCGATCGTCCCGGCGCGCGGCTCCTGCTCGTGGGTGCGGCTTCGCCCGGCTTCGACCTCGAGCGGCGCCTGCAGCGCCTGGGCCTCGAGGGTGACGGGATCGTCCGCGAGGGCTACGTCGACGAGCGCCGGCTCTGGAGCCTGATGACGGCGTGCGACGTCCACGTCAGCCTCCGCTCGCCGACGATGGGGGAGACGTCGGGTACCGCGATCCGGGCGCTCGCGCTCGGCAAGCCGCTGGTCGTCACCGAGGTCGGCTGGTTTGCCGAGCTCCCGCGCGACGTGGCACTCGCCGTCCCGGTGGGGGAGCGCGAGGTGGCAGATCTCGGGGCGGCGCTGCGCCTGCTCGCAGAGCGACCGGACGTGCGCGAGGCGATGGGCTCGGCAGCGCGCGCGCTCGCGCGGTCCGAGCACGACGTCGACCGGGTCGCGGAGCTGCAGGCGACGGCATTCGAGCGGATCGCCGGCGGCGCAGCGGTCGACGACGAGGTCCTGCGCGAGGTGAGCGAGGCGGCGGCGTCCGTCGGCGTGGCTCCCGACAGCCCCGAGGCGGCGGAGATCGCACGCGGTCTCGCCGAGCTCGAGCTGGGAGCGTCTTCCAGCGGCGGTCCCGGTGAGTGACGCGCCGCCCGGCGGCGGCGCATCCGGTCTCGCGTCCCCGACGGGCAGCCGGGTCGGGTAGCCGCGTGCGCGAGCGCGCCGCCCGCGTCCCGGACGCCGCCTGGCTCGCGGCGATCGTCTCGGTCTCCGTGCTCGCGCGTCTCTGGCTCGTGCACAAGATGCCCGGGCCGTACATCTTCGTCGACGAGCTGATCTACTCCGAGCTCGCCCGCAGCCTGGCCGACTCGGGGACGTTCACGATCCGTGACGTCCCCGTGCACGGCTACAGCATCCTGTACCCCGCCCTGCTCGTGCCCGCGTACCGGCTCTTCGACGCCCTGCCGGACGCGTACGCCGCGGCAAAGGCCACGAACACGATCGCGATGTCGCTCGCCGCTGTCCCGGCGTGGCTCCTCGCACGGCGCGTCGCGGGCCGCTGGCTCGCGTTGCTCGCCGCGGCGCTCACGGTCGCCGTGCCCTCGATGGCGTACACCGCCACGATCGTGACCGAGAATCTGTTCTACCCCGTGGCGCTCCTGTTCGCCTGGTCGCTGGTGCTCGTGCTCGAGCGACCGTCGTACCGGCGGAGCCTGCTCCTGGTGCTCGTTCTCGCCGCCGCGGTGGCCACCCGCTCGCAGGCGCTCGGGTTCGTCGGAGCGGCCGTGCTCGCGCCGTTTCTGCTGGCGCTCCTGCGCTGGGACGCGCGCGTGCTGCGCCCGTTCGTGCCGCTCCTAGGGGGGACGCTCGCGCTCGTGGTGCTCGTGCTCGGCGGTCAGCTGCTGAGGGGCGGGTCGCTCTCCGACCTCCTCGGTGCGTACAGCGTGGTCGGGGAGGGCGGCTACGACGCGGGCCAGGTGCTGCGCTTCTGGCTCTGGCACGTCGAGGTGGTGACGCTCTACGTGTGCGTCGTGCCGGTCGTGGCGCTGGTCGTGCTTCTCTGGCGCGCCCGCCGGCTGCCGCCGGCCGTGCAGGAGCACGTCGCCGCGACGATCGCGCTCGTCGCGACGTCGACCCTCGTGGTGGCCGCGTTCGCCTCCCGCTTCGCGTCCGACCGCGTGCAGGACAGGTACCTCTTCTTCCTCGCACCGTTGCTCGTGATCGTGCTGCTCGCGTGGGTCGAGCTCGGCGCGCCGCGCCCCGTGGTGCCCCTCGCCGCCGGGTCGGCGATCGCGGTCGGGCTCGTGACGGCGTTCCCGTACGTCCGCTTCGTCGGCGAGCCGACGAAGTCCGACACGTTCTCGCTGATCCCGCTCTGGACCGCCAACGAGCACCTGCTCGCGGGCTCGTATCGCATCACTGTCCTGGCCGTCGCGCTCGCGCTCGTCGGGCTCCTTGCGCTCGTGCCCGCCCGGAACGCGGTCGCGGTGCCGCTCGTCCTGCTCGCGCTCTTCGTCGTGCTCTCCCGTCCTGTCTGGTCGGGCCCCCACGGCGTCCTGCACGCCGGTCAGGGGGCGCTGTTCACCGGGATCCGCGGGGTCGAGCGAGACTGGATCGACAAGCGGGTCCCCGACGACGACCCGGTGGCGGTGCTGTGGACGGGTCGCGCCGACCGGTTCACCGTGAACCAGAACGAGTTCTTCAACCGCGCGGTCGGGCCCGTCTACTACACGGACGCGCCGACGCCCGGCGGGATCGGCGAGACCCCGGTGGGGGTCGATCCCAGGGACGGGACGCTGCGCACGGCCGACGGCGCGACGATCGACGCACGCTACGCGCTGCTCGACGGGTCGATCAGCCCGGACGGGGAGATCGTCGCGCAGGACGCGCCGCTCGGGATGACGCTGTGGCGCCTCTCCGGGCCCCTCTCCTCCACGACGAAGCTGACGGGGATCTACCCCAACGACACGTGGTCCGGCCCGCACGTGCGGTGGACGCGCCACCAGTGCATGGGCGGCGAGCTCACCGTCTCGCTGTACTCCGACCCGAACCTCGTCGGGACCGAGCTGACGGACGTCCTGGCCCTCGTGCGCGGTCGCCCCGCCGCGAGGATCCTCGTCCCCCCCGTGGGCTCGGTCAGCCTGCGCGTCCCGCTTGCCTCAATCGACGGCAGCTGCGTCGTCGACTTCGAGATCAGCCCGACGCGCATCCCCGCGGAGCAGATCGAGGGCAGCACCGACACGCGGCCGCTCGGGGTGCACTTCGGCGCGTTCGTCTACCACCGGCCGGCATGAGGATCGTGGTCGACGTGTCGCCGCTCTCGCATCCGCGCACCGGGATCGGGAACTACATCCGCGGCTCGCTCGCGGGGATCGTCGGGGCCGCGGCCGGCAGGCACGAGCTGCTCGCCTTCGCGCCCACGAGCCTGCGCGGGCCGCGGGCGATCGGCGGAGCGCTGGACGGGATCCCCGTGGAGAGACGGCTGCTCCCGCTGCCCGCCTCGCACGCGCTGCGGACGGCGTGGAGCCGCGCCGGGCATCCCGCCGTCGAGCGTCTCGCGGGACGGCTCGACGCGTTCGTGTTCAGCGAGTGGATGTACCCGGCGCAGCGGGCGGGCCTCCGCGCGACGGTGTTCCACGACCTGGTCCCCTTTCGGCACCCCGAGTGGTGCACGGCCCGGACGATCTCGATGCACACGCGCAAGGCCCGGAACGCCGCGCGGACGTGCGACGTCGTGTTCGCGAACTCGGAGGCGACCGCCGCCGACCTCGTCTCCCTGCTCGGCATCGGTCCCGACCGGATCGTCCACGCCCCACCGGGCCTCGCCCCCGGGCTCTCCGCCGCCGGTGAGGCGGCGGACCTCGGCGGCCCGGCGATCCTGGGGCTCGGCACGATCGAGCCGCGCAAGAACCTCGCGCGCCTGGTCGAGGCCTGGCGCCTGCTCGACGGCGACCTCGGGCTCGTCCTCGTCGGCGGCGAGGGCTGGGGCGGTCGCCCCGATCTCGCCGATCCCCGGATCCGGAGGCTCGGCTACGTGCCCGACGCGGAGATCGCGCGGCTCTACCGTGGTGCCGCGGTGCTCGTGTTCCCGTCGCTGTACGAGGGGTTCGGCATGCCGGTCGTCGAGGCGATGGCGTGCGGGACTCCCGTGGTCGCGTCCGCCGACCCCTCGCTCGACGAGGCGTGCGGCACGGCCGCGGTCAGGGTCGACCCGCTCGACAGCGAGGCGATCGCGGCCGGCGTGCGCGAGGCGCTCGCACGTCGCGACGAGCTCGTCCCGCTCGGGCTCGCGCACGCGGCCCGGTTCTCGTGGGCGAGGACGGGGGCCGCCATGCTGGCCGCGCTCGAGGGGCGGGCATGACCGGCGGCGACCGGCGCCCCGAGGAGGTGGTGGTCGTCGTCCGCCGTCCGGGCGCGCAGGGCGCCGAGTACCTCGTGCTCCTCCGCTCGCCCGAGAAGCTCGGGTACTGGCATCTCGTCGCCGGCGGCGTCGACTGGGACGAGGAGCCACGGACGGCGGCGGCGCGCGAGCTCGCCGAGGAGACCGGTCTGGCCGTCGAGCCGGAAGCCCTCGGCGGATCGCTCTCGTACAGCCTCGCCGGCGACCCGGAGCCGGTGCGCGCGCGGTTCCCCGCCGGAACGGAGCGGATCACCGTGTGGCCCTACGTCGCGGAGGCGCCCGCGGGCTGGGAGCCCGTGCTCGACCACGAGCACGTCGAGGCGCGGTGGCTCGATCGCGACGGCGCGGTCGCGCTCCTCCACTACCCGGAGCCGCGCGAGGCGGTGCGGCGGGCCGCCCCGTGAGAGTCGGGATCGACACGTCGCCGCTCGTACAGACGCGGGCGGGGACCGCCCGGCACGTCTCGGGCCTGCTCCGGGCGCTGCGGGATCGGCCGGGCCTCGACCTCGTCGCGCTCTCGTCGGGCGGCGCCGGCCGCCTCGCGACCGTCCGCCGCGACGCGCTCTGGTACCCGCTTCGCCTCGGCCGCGTCTCGGCGCGGGTCGACGTCCTGCACTGCACGACGTTTCGCGCCCCCCTGCGACCGCGCGCGCCGCTCGTCGTCACCGTCCACGACCTCGCCCTCCTCCGCCATCCCGGCGCCTTCCCGCGCTGGCACAGGGTGAGCGGGAGTAAGGCGCTCCGCGCGGGCGTGCTCGCCGCCGACGCGGTCGTCTGCGTCTCGGAGTTCACCCGCGACGAGCTCGTCGCGCTCCTGCCGGTTCCCCCCGAGCGGATCCGGGTCGTGCCGAACGCCGTCGACCCGGTCTTCACGTCCGCGCACGTGGCCGCGGAGGGGGACTACGTGCTCGCCGTCGGGACCCTCGAGCCGCGCAAGAACCTCGCCGCAGCGGTGGAGGCGGCGCGGCTCGCGGGCGTCGAGCTCCGCGTCGCGGGCGCCGCCGGCTGGGGCGGAGTCGCCGCTCCCGGCTGGCTCGGCGAGCCGAGCGACGAGGAGCTCGCGGCGCTGATGCGCGGGGCCCGCTGCCTCGTGTACCCCTCCCTGTACGAGGGCTTCGGGCTTCCGGTGCTCGAGGCGATGGCCTGCGGGACGCCGGTCGTGACGAGCAGGGGAGGTGCGACCGAGGAGGTCGCCGGCACGGCGGCCGTGCTCGTCGATCCCGAGGAGCCGGAGGCGATCGCGGCCGGGATCGAGGAGGCGGGTCGTCGGCGGGACGAGCTCGTCGCGGCGGGTCGCGGGCGCGCGGCGGCGTTCACGTGGCAACGCTCCGCAGACCTGATCGAAGCGCTCTGGCGGGAGCTCGCGTGACCCTCGTCGTGGTGGACGCGGACGTGCTCGGCCGGCAGCGCACGGGTGACGAGAGCTACGTCCGCAACCTGCTCGGCACGCTCCCCACTCCCGCGGGCGCCGCCGGCCTCCGGCTCGCCGCGGTCACCCGCCATCCCGAGCTCGTCCCCGCCGGGGTCGAGGCGATCGAGCTCCCCGCCCGCGTACAGGAGCTGCGGATGGCGTGGTCGCTCCCGCATGCGCTCCGGCGGCTCGACGCGTCGCTCGTGCACACGCAGTACGCGCTCCCGCTCCGGTGTCCCTGCCCCGCGGTCGTCACCGTCCACGACCTCTCGTTCGAGCTCGAGGATCCCGCGCTGATGGGCCGGCGCGACCGCTGGACGTTCCGGCGGGTCGTCCCGCGCGCCGTAAGGGGCGCTGCCCGCGTGCTCACGGTCTCCGAGCGCACGAAGCACGACCTCGTCGACCGCTACCGCGTCGCGCCGGAACGTGTCGTCGTGACCCCGAACGGCGTCGACCCCGCGTTCGGCCCCGACGGCGCAAGTTACAAGTTGCAACTTGGCCCCTACGCGCTCGCGGTGGGCGCGGTGCAGCCCCGCAAGAACCAGCTCGCGGCGCTCGCCGCGGCCCGGCGGGCGGGGCTCGAGCTCGTGGTCGTGGGGCCGGTCAAGGACGAGGGCGTGGCGGTCGCGCTCCGTGAGGGGGGCGCGCAGCTCGTCGGGTACGTGCCGACCGAGCGCCTCGCCGAGCTCTACCGGGGGGCCGCCTGCCTCGTGCAGGCGTCGCACCACGAGGGATTCGGACTGCCGGTGGTCGAGGCGATGGCGTCGGGGACGCCGGTCGTCGTCGTCCCGGACGCGGCGCTCGTCGAGGTCGCGGGCAACGCCGCGGTGGTGGTCGAGGAGTCGCATCTCGCGGACGGAATCCGCCTGGCGCTCGCCGACCGCGCCCGCCTCCGCGACGCGGGGCTCGAACGGGCGCGCAGGTTCTCGTGGGAGGCGGCCGCGGAGACGACCGTCCGGGCCTATGTCGAGGCTCTCGCGCGATGAGGGACGTCTCCGCCGTCGTCGTCTCCCACGGCCACGCGTCCGCGCTCGGGACGCTGCTGCCGCTGCTCGCGCCGCAGGTCGACGAGCTCGTGGTCGTCGCGAACCGGCCCGGCTCGCTGCCCCCCGAGCTGCCGCCCTCGACGCGCGTGCTCGAGAACACCGCGCCGCGGCGTCTCGCCGAGAACGTGAACCTCGGCGTCGCTGCGACCACGGGCGGCTGGGTGCTGTTCTCGAACCCCGACGTCGTGCCCGACACGAGGGCCGTCGAGGAGCTCCACGCCTTCGCGGCCGCACGCGAGCGGTGCGGTCTCGCAGGCCCCCGCACGAGCTGGCCCGACGGCACCTGGCAACCGACGCGACGGCGGTTCCCGACCGTCCGCGGCACGCTCGTGCGACGCACCCCGCTGCGGCGCGTCTTCCCGCCGCTCGAGCGCCAGCACGGCCACTACCACCTCGGCGAGGACGTCACCGAGCCCGTCGAGGCGGACTGGCTGCTCGGCTCCTTCCTGCTCATGCGGCGCGCCATGCTGGACGAGCTGGGGGGCTGGGACGAGGGCTACCCGCACTACGTCGAGGACATCGACCTCTGCTACCGCGCCATGCGCGCCGGCTGGGAGCGCTGGTACGTGCCCGCCGCTCTCGTGACGCACGACTGGGCGCAGATCGCCGATCGCCGTCTCCTCTCCCGGCACGCGCTGTGGCACGCCCGCGGCATGGCCCACTTCGTGGTGCGCCATCCGGAGACGCTCTCTCGCCTGTGAGCGAGTCACCCGTCCCGCAGAGCCTCCGCTGCCCCGTCTGCCGAGGCGCAGTCGCGGGCGAGGCGACGCTTGCCTGCAGCGGCTGCGGCCGTGGCTACGAGGTGGAGGACGGCATCCCGCGCATGCTCTCGGCGGACCTGCCCGGGAGCGCCGCGAAGCTCCGCGAGACCGAGGGCTGGGTCGCGCTCGCGCAGGCCGAGGGCTGGTACGAGCCCGACGACGAGGTGGACGCACACCTCCCGTATCTCTGCCGCGACCTCGGGTGGGACGATCCCAACTGGCTCGCGAACGAGCGCTCGTTCTCGCTGCTGCTCGAGCAGGCGGTCGGGCCCGGGACGGACGTGCTCGAGGTCGGCGCCGCGAAGTGCTGGGGCGCCGCGCACCTCGTCCCCCTCGGCTGCACGTACGTCGGCAGCGACATCCTCGCCGACTCACGGATCGGCCTCGGCCGCGGTGCGTTCTACGCCGCCCGCGTCGGGCCGTTCGCCCGCGTGCAGGCCGACGCCGAGCACCTCCCGTTCGCGGACGAGTCGTTCGACCTGACCTACTGCGTGGCGACGCTCCACCACGCGCTCGACCTGCCGCGGATGGTGCGCGAGCTGGCGCGGGTCACCCGGCCGGGCGGCGTGGTTGCGGCGCTGAACGAGGGCACGCGACCCGTCTGGCGGGGGCAGGACAACCCGGTGCAGGAGGAGGAGAAGGCGTACGGGATCAACGAGCACGTCCACACGTTGCGCGGCTACGAGCGGGCGTTCAGCCGGGCCGGTCTCGGGCTCGTCGCCCGCGAGCACGCGCTGGGCGTGGAGGAGCTGGCACGGCGCCGCGTCGCGCGAACGCTGCTGCGCCTGCCCGCCGGGCGGCGGCTCGCGCTCGGCTGGGCGAGCGGGCTGCGCGGCTACGCGGGCGTGACGCTGATCGCGTCGAAGCCGCGCTGACGGAGGCGCGGCCGGGCCGATGCTTGTGTTGATTCAACACAAGCGTTGTCAGCCACTTGCTCTCGTGGCGGGGCAGGCTCGGGCAGGTTCGGGGCTGCGTCGTCCGCGCAGCCCTACTGCTGCACGTCGAACCCGACCTGGGCGCCGAGGGCGCGCGCGTCGCTCGAGTGCTTCGGGTCGACCTTGCTCGGGACGAAGGTCTCGATCGAGACCTCCGCCCGCCACGGCCCGTCGGGGGTGGGCAGCACGACGGTGCGCGTCCCGCAGCCGGGGACGTAGGTCGTCTCGGAGCCCGTGGTGCGACCGATCGCAGGCTGCTTGTCGGGCCCGCGGACGAGCTCGCCGATCCGCACACGGGCGACGCCCGGCAGCCGGACGTCCTTCGGGCAGAAGATCGCGCGCGACAGCGTCACCACGAGCGTTCCGGTGCCGCCGTGCGAGACGTCGAACCGGTTGTAGGCCGCCCGTGCGGGCACGCTCGGGTCGCCCGCGTCCCCGACGCTCCACCCGTCCGCGGTGATGCCGGTCTGGTTCGCACGCAGGCGGATCGGCCTCCCGTCGAGGCGGACGAGCGTCGCGTTCGCCTGGGCGTTGGAGGCGACGACGGGGCCGGCGACCGAGACCCCGTTCGCGGCCAGGACGAAATCGGTCTTCGGGTCGGGCCACTGCGTGCCGTCGACGTCCTGGAGGTCTGGCGTGAGGGTGTGGCCGGGCCCCGGGCCGGTGCCGTCGACGCTCCACACCTTGACGATGGAGCGATTCCAGAACTCGGTCGAGGCGAAGCCGAGCGGGTTGTCGTTCATGCGCTGCCCGAGCACGACCGTCGTGCCTCCGTCCGCCGCGCGGTCGACCCAGTCGTCCGGCTGCGGGAGGTTCGCCGCGACGCGGGACGAGAAGTCGTGCTCCCCGATCGCGGCGTACGTCTCCGCGGCGACGTTCCAGGCGAGCACGGCGACCGCGAGCGCCGCGGTTACCGCGATCGGGAGGCGGGTGGGGCGCAGGGGCGTCGCGACGACGAGGAGCAGGACGGCAGACACCAGCGTCACCAGCACGAGCGCCGTCTCGATCCGGTCGCGCGGCCAGTGCCACTCCCGGTTCGCGAGCGCGAGGATGGCCAGGCCGTGCGCCTCGTAGTACGGGAAGTTGTCGAGGCCGCGGTCGATCGGCGTCCACACGATCAGGCCGAGCACGGCGGCGGCCGACACGAGCACCGCCCACACCGGCGCGACCGCACGCTCGAAGAGGTAGGCGGTCGCGACGAAGGCGAGCGGACCGAGGTAGACGAGGTTGCGCTCGACGACGAGGCTGGAGAAAGTCGTCGACAGGTACGCGCCCTTGATCGCCGCGTACCAGCCGAAGCTGGCCACCGCCCCGGCGCTGACGACGACGAAGGCACGAACCCCCGGGCGCGCCCGCTCGGAGGCCGGGACGGCGAGCACCGAGAGCAGCGCGATCGCGGGCAGCACGCCGATCCCGATCGCGAACGCGCCGCCGGCCCAGCTGCCGTACTCGACCATGCGGCCCTTCCAGAGCGTCGTCGCCGTCGCCCACTCGCCCGAGCGGTGGCCGAGGAACGCGACAATGGCGATCAGGGCGCCGACGGCGAGCGTCCAGAAGCCCACGAAGTCCCACGTCGACCACGACGCGCGGTAGCGGCGCATCCAGGCGGAGCGCCAGCCGAGCACCAGCAGGCCCGCCGCGAGCGCACCGACCAGCGCCACGAGCTGCGAGCGCACGAGCACCGCGAGCACGCACGCGCCGAAGGCGAAGGCGAGGGTGGCTCGCGCGGGACGGTCGATCGCCCGCACCGTGAGCCAGAGCGCGAGCGTCGCGGCGGGGTACGCCCAGGGCTCTTCGACGAGGATCGGGGCGTACGAGAGCGCCGGGGCGGCGATCGCGGCCACGGCCGCGAACAAGGCCCATCCGGGTGCGACGACCAGGCGCGCGAGCAGGTAGGCGGGAAAGATCGCGGCCGCCATCACGAACGCCTGCACGGTCTTGATCGCCCCGTATGCGCTCGCCACCGGGTGGAGCCACCAGAAGGGCGCGGTGAGCCAGGGGACGAGGCTCGTGAACCCGTACGGGTCGCCGCGCCGCGCCGCGTGGCCCGTCTCGGCGATCGCGCGCGCGATCTGCGTGGTCTCGAGCTCGTCGCTGAAGATCGTCGGCGTCTCGCGACGCCACGCCTGCCAGGCGTACACGGTCGCGAGGAGCAGATACGCCCCGACGAGGGGGACCAGCCGCTCGACCCGCGACCGGGTCGCGGTCGCGGCTTCGGTCAGAGGCACCGTGGCGCCCGCGGCGGTCACTCGGCGAGCGCCTGCGTGACCGGCCGTCCGGGCACGGCGTCGTCGTGCACGACGCGGTGTCCGACACCTGCGGCCTCGCAGGCGCGGATCAGCCCGGCAAGACGCTCCTCGGGGAGGTCCGGGATCGTGATCACGAGCTCGTCGGCAGCGGTCTGGGTCAGCACCGCCGACGCGTCGTCGGTCGTCCCCAGGACGGGGACGCCCTGGACGCGGCGGCGGTGGAGGCGCGGGTTGTCGTCGAGGAACCCCACGACCTGGACGCCCTCCGACGGGCGCAGCGCCCGGACGAGCCCGCGCCCCGCGCTCCCCGCGCCGAGCACGAGCACGCGACTGCGTCCCTCCTCGCGCCCGGATCCCTCCTCCGGCACGAACCGGACGAGGACGCGGGAGAGGACGGCGAGCGCGGCGGCGACGACCGCGTAGAGCGGGAACACGGCCCGGGGAAAGTCTCCGAGGTCACGCGTCGCCATCACGATCGCCCACGCGGAGAGGGTCGCGAGCGCGGACGCGAGCGCGATCATCGCGAGGTCCCTGGCCGTCGCGTAGCGCCAGACGCGGCGGTAGACGCCGAAGAGCACGTAGACGACGTACGTCGTACCGAGCATGACCGGCAGCACCGCCTGGAAGGTGCCGCGCTGGAGCTCGGTGCCCCGGCCCTGCACGAGCAGCAGGTACACGGCGAGCAGGGTGCCGCCGACGAGCGCGGCGTCGACCCCGAGCTCGACGAGCCGGCGTGGATGCATCGTGATCGCGTGACGCAGGGACGTGTCGCCCGGCCGGCCCTGGCGCTGCTGCTCCGAGAGCTCCGCGAGAAAGCTCCCGAACTGGACGAGCAGCGCGAAGGTGACGAGGACCCCGAGCGCCGTCACCGCCGGCCGGTCGAGCACGTTGTACGCGACGCCCGTCGCGCCGAGCGCGAGGCCGATCAGCGCGAGCAGCGCGACGGCCCGAGTCTCGGAGAGCCCGTAGTAGACGAGCCGGTGCGACGTGTGGTCCTTGCCGCCCTGCGTGACCGGACGCCGCTCGGCGAGGCGGCGGATCGTGACGAGCGTCGTGTCGAGGATCGGGATCGCGAGGACGAGGAGCGGGAGCAGCATCGTCGCGACCGTCGTCCCGGCGGTCGTCCAGCTCGCGGCGAGGCCGAGCACTGCGAGCAGGAACCCGAGCAGCTGGCTGCCCGCGTCACCCATGAACACGCGCGCGCCGTCCCCCGGCCTCAGGTTGAACGGGAGGAAGCCGAGACAGGCGAAGGCGAGCGAGAGGGAGAGCACCAGCACGAGGTCGTTCTCGTGCACGGTCGCGGCGTCGACCGCGAAGTAGAGGCAGGCCACCGTCGCCAGCGTCGCCGCGAGACCGTCCATGTTGTCCAGGAGGTTGAACGCGTTCGTGATGCCGACCAGCCAGAGCAGGCCGATCGCGACTCCGAGGACGTCGTTCGAGACCAGCTCGACCCGCAGGCCGGCGGCCATCGCGATCGAGGCCGCCCCGACCTGGGCGACGAGCTTCGCGAGAGGGCTGAGGTGGCGGACGTCGTCGACCAGCCCGGCGCAGAAGACGAGCCCGCATCCGACCAGGATCCCGGCGAGGAGCCACGACGGCTCGACCGCGCCGACCGCGAGCGCGAGCAGGAGGCCGGCGAGGAGCCCCGCCGCGATCCCGACCCCGCCGAAGAGCGGCGTGGCCCGCTCGTGCCACCGCGCGCCGCTCGGGTGCGCGACGAGCTGCCCGCCGAGCGACGGGGAGCGAAGCAACGTCGAGAGCACGACCGAGGCGACCGGCAGCGCGGCGAGCGTGATGGCCGCTTCCACGGGCGATCATTGTAGGTGCCGCTCCAGCCCTACAATCGCGCGCGTGAGACGTCTCACTCAGCCCGCCCGGGACTCGCGCTCCCGACGAGCCGCCTCCGGAGACCGAGCGGACGCGGGGCGGAGGCGCGCATGAGCGTGTACGCGGACCTGCTGCGGTACAGAGAGCTGTTCTCGAGCCTCGTGCGGCGTGACCTGCGCGCGAAGTACAAGGGGTCGGTGCTCGGTCTCGCGTGGACCCTCGCGCTGCCGGTGGCGCTGATGCTCGTCTACCTGGTCGTGTTCTCGGTCCTCTGGAAGGCCCAGGCGACCGACCTGGACGACTACTGGCTGTTCCTCCTGTGCGGGCTCCCTCCGTGGGCGTTCTTCGCGTCCTCTCTGCAGACGTCGTCGCGGAGCCTCGTCGAGAACGCGCCGCTGATCCGCAAGGTGCGCTTCCCGCGCCAGCTCGTGCCGCTCTCGGTGGTGGCGACGCAGCTCGTGGCGTTCGCGGTCATGACCGCGATCGTGCTGGGCCTCGCGCTCTGGTTCAGGCCCGAGAGCCGCGGCACTGCCTGGCTCGCGATCCCCGCCGGGCTCGCGATCGTCGTCTTCGTCGCCGGGGTGTCGCTCGCCGTCGCGGCGCTGAACGCGATCTTCCGGGACCTGGAGTTCGTCATCGCCGCCGTGCTGCTGCCGTGGTTCTTCCTGACGCCTGTGCTCTACCAGCTCGAGGACCTCCCGGGCGCGGAGTCGCGTCCCTGGCTCGTCGACCTGATCGCCTGGGGCAACCCGCTCACGCCGGCGATCGAGTCGTATCGGACGCCGCTCTATGCCGGGGAGGCGCCGCCGGCCGCCGACGCGATCTACCTCTGCGTCGCCGCCGTCGTGGCGCTGGCGCTCGGGGCGCTCGTGTTCAACGCGGTCGACGACCGGATCGCGTCGGAAGCCTGACGACGGCCCGTCCCTCGAAGAGGCCGTCGCCCTCGTACGCGGGGAGACCGTCGTGCTCTCCGGGGACGAGGCTCGCGACGAGCGAGGGCAGGAGCAGAGGCGCGTCGAGCCTCGGGTTCCGTCCGCCGGGCGCCCAGCGCCGGAGCGCTCGACCTACGCGACGCCGCTCGAGCGGGCCGCCGCCCGCGACCACCGCGGGGCCGACCGCGTCCCATCCCTCCGCGTGCGCGTCGAGCAGGAGCCGAGACCAGTCGGGCGCCGGCTCGGCGCCCGCGACGAGATGCGCGGTCGCCGCCGGCCTCTCCTCGACGAGCGGCTCCTCCTGCGCCGCGAGAGCCGCCGTGGTGCGCGCGTCCGCGCCACCGTGCACGACGACGGCGAGCCGCCGGTCGGCGATCCCGGGCTCGACCACGACCTCGACGTCGAGCGTGCCGACGCCCACCTCGGAGAGCCAGAAACGGTGCTCCTCGACGAGGTCGAACCGCAGCACGTAGCGGCCGGGGGGTCTCGGCGCGACGAGAGGCACGTCGAGCGAGACCGTCTCCCCCGGCGCGACCGGCCGTGGGAACGCGGTGCGGATGCCGTCCCACACGATCGCGTTCCGGTGGGTGTCGAGCCAGTGGTACGAGACCTGCAGCCCGTCGGGGCCGCGGGAGCGCCAGGTGGCGCCGCCCCCGTTCGAGAGCACGAGGCGCGCGATCGCCCGTGCGCCGGCCCGCTGCGGCGGAAGCGTCCACTCCCGGAAGACAGGCGCGAGCGGCTCCACGGCGGCCGAGTGTAGAGCCGCGTCCGGCACGGGGTCGAGCCGCCGGCGAGCGTCTCGTCGCCCGGGGGCTACGCTCCCGTGGTGACCGAGCCGCTCCTCGTCCGTGCGCTGCGCAGCGAGCCCGTCGAGCGGACGCCCGTGTGGTTCATGCGCCAGGCCGGCCGCTCGCTGCCCGAGTACCGGGCGATCCGGGAGCGGCACGGCTTCTTCGAGCTCGCCGGCACGCCCGAGCTGTGCGCCGAGGTGACCCTCCAGCCGGTGCGGCGCCACGGTGTCGACGCCGCCGTGATGTTCGCCGACATCATGACCCCGGTGCTCGGGATGGGGGTGGGGGTCGAGCTCGTGGAAGGCGTCGGTCCCGTCGTCGACCGGCCGATCCGCTCGGCCGCCGACGTCGACCGGCTCGCGGTGCCCGACCCGGAGGAGGCGTTCGCGCCCGTGCTCGAGGCCGTGCGCCTCGTGCGCGCCGAGCTGCCGCCGGAGACGGCGGTGATCGGCTTCTGCGGCGGGCCGTTCACGGTCGCGAGCTACCTCGTCGAGGGCCGCGCCAGCCGTGATCTCGCGCGCACGAAGGCCCTCATGCTCGCGGAGCCCGAGACGTGGGACGCGCTCCTCGACGCCCTCTCGGCCACGTTCGCGGGCTACGTCGCGGCGAAGGTGCGCGCCGGGGCTGACGCGGTGCAGCTGTTCGACTCGTGGGCCGGGACGCTCTCGGCCGAGCAGTACCGTGCCCGCGTCTCACCGTGGAGCGCGCGCGTGCTGCGCGCGGTCGACGTGCCGACGATCCACTTCGCGACGGGCGCGTCGCACCTGCTCGCGGAGCTCGCCGACGCGGGCGGCGACGCGATCGGGCTCGACTGGCGGCTGCCGCTCGACGAGGCCCGCTCGCTCGTCCCCGGCCGGGCGGTCCAGGGAAACCTCGACCCGGCGGCGCTGCTCGCGCCGTGGGAGGTCGTCGAGCGCGAGGCGCTGGACGTGCTCACGCGGGCCGGCGGCCGGCCGGGACACGTCTTCAACCTCGGCCACGGCGTGCTGCCCGGCACCGATCCGGACATGCTCTCCCGGCTCGCGCAGCTGGTGCACGAGCGGACGGAGACGACGGTCGCCGCATGACGAGCCCCGCCGTGATCCTGATGGCGTACGGGTCGCCGGACCGCCTCGCCGACGTGCCCGACTACTACGCGGACATCCGCGGCGGCCGTCCGATCGCCCCGGAGCTCCTGGACGACCTCGTCGCTCGCTACCGCGCGCTCGGGATCGACGACTCCGACGCCCCCTCGCCGCTCAACGCGGTCACGGAGGAGACGCGCGCGGCGCTCGAGCGCTCGCTCGGGATCCGCGTGCTGACGGGCATGCGGCACTGGGAGCCGCGTATCGCGGCGGCGGTCGAGACAGCCCTCGACGCCGGACACGCCACGCTCGTCGGCCTCGTGCTCGCGCCACACTGGTCGACGCTGTCGATCGCACGGTACGAGCAGCTGTTCGACGACGCCGTCGCCGGCCGCGCGGAGACGCGCTTCGTCAGAGCTGGGCGCAGAGCCGGCGTTCGTCGAGCTTCTGGCACGTCGCATTCGCGCCGTGCCCATGAGCGACGCGCACGTCGTCTTCACGGCGCATTCCCTGCCGGCGCGGATTCTCGACCAGGGAGACCCGTACAGCGGCGCGTTGCTCGAGACCTCGCATCTAGTCGCGGATCGCGCAGCGATCCGCGACTGGTCGTTCGCGTTCCAGAGCGAGTCGCCGACCGGCGAGCCGTGGCTCGGGCCGGACATCCTGGATCACCTCGCGGCCCTGCGCGACGAGGGTGTGACCGACGTGCTCGCCTGCCCCGTGGGGTTCGTCTCCGACCACCTCGAGATCCGCTGGGACCTCGACGTCGAGGCCGTGGAGCGCGCGCGCGAGCTGGGGCTGGGCTTCGCCCGGATCGAGATGCCGAACGCCGCGCCGGAGCTGATCGAGGCCCTCGCCGGGATCGTGCGGCGCGAGCTCGCCGCCGTGGCGTCGTGAGGAGCCTGGGGTGACGCCCGGTGCGGTCGACGTCGACGGCGTCTCGCGACGCTTCGTGGTCCGGGCACGCGAGACGCACACGCTCAAGGAGCTGCTGGTCGCGCGCGGCCGGACGGGCGCGCAGGAGGTCTGGGCGCTGCGGGACGTGTCGCTCGCGATCGCGCCCGGAGAGGCGGTCGCGCTCGTGGGGCGAAACGGCTCCGGCAAGTCGACGCTCCTGCGGCTGATCGCCGGGATCATCCGCCCCACCTCGGGGCGGGTCGGGGCCGGCGGCCGCGTCGGGTCGCTGCTCGAGCTGGGTGCCGGCTTCCACCCCGACTTCACGGGGCGCGAGAACGTCGAGCTCAACGGGATGCTGCAGGGCCTCTCGCGCACGAGGATCCGGGAGCGCTTCGACGAGATCGTCGCGTTCGCGGAGCTCGAGCACGCGATCGACCGGCCGGTGCGGACGTACTCGTCGGGCATGACCATGCGCCTCGGCTTCGCGATCGCGGCGTTCCTCGAGGCGGACGTCCTGCTGCTCGACGAGGTGTTCGCGGTCGGGGACGAGAGCTTCCAGCGCAAGTGCTTCGGCGTGATCGCATCGTTCAAGGACCGCGGCGGCACGATCCTGTTCGTCTCGCACGACGCGTCGGCGGTCGAGCGCCTGTGCGACCGCGCCGCGCTCCTGCGTGAGGGGCAGCTCGTCTTCGACGGCTCGGTGCACGAGGCCATCACCCGGTACCGCAGGGCGCTGGCCGACGAGGGCGGTGCGCCGCAGCTCGACGGCCGCGGCGCGAGCGGGACGGGCGATGCGCGGCTCACCGGTGTACGGCTCGTCTCGCAGGACGGGGAGGAGCGTGACCGCTTTCTCGCGGGCGAGCCCTTCGGCCTCGAGCTGACGCTGACCGGCTCCGTGCCCGCTCCGTCCCTCCACCTCGAGCTGCGCGACGGCTCGGGGCTCCTCGTCGCCGAGGAGCTCGTCGACACCGAGTCGCTCGGCTGGGACGAGCGGGACGCCGCGCTCGACGTCAGGCTCGACGTGCCCGCTCCCCCGCTCCAGTTCGGGCGCTTCGAGGTCGGCCTCGCGCTCGTCGGGAGGGACGGCCGCCTGCTCGACCGGCTGCCCCGGGGGATCCCGCTCCTCGTCTATCCGGACGGCGAGAGCAGGGGGCTGGTCCGCCTCGCAGGAACCTGGCGCAGTGGCGCGAAGGATGCACCCCGATGAATCGCTCCATGTCGATCTCCGACTCCCGCGCGTTCCCGTCAGGCGGGCGCGGAGCGCGGCTCCGCCGGGCCGGACCGTCCGCCGGCGAGGGGCCCGCGTGAGCTACAAGACCTGCCCGGACTGGCCGGCGTTGATGGAGCTCGCGCCCGACCTCCAGTTCAAGCACATGACCGTCCAGAACGCGCACCTGCCGTTCGAGGTCGTCACCCGGATCCCGAGCGCGCTGCCGCTCGACGAGATCGAGATCTGCTGCGACATCGAGCATCACGTGGTCAACGCCGCGCACACCCACCCGGACGTCGTCACGGCACTCGAGGGCACCCACTGGTTCGAGGTGAACGAGTGGGCGACCACCGGTCCCGGCGCGGACACGGGCTCGCCGGGCGCCACGCCGCACGCCGCGTGAGTCGATCCGCCCCGCCGTGACGGCGGCACGTACGCTCGTTCCGTGCTGGTGGTGATCCCGTTCAGGGCGGACGGCAAGAGCCGGCTGCCCGAGGAGCTCCGCCGCGACGTCTCCCTCGCGATGCTCGGCGACGTCGTGGAGGCGGCCGTCGCGAGCGCCGACGTGCGAGTCGTGACGGCGGACCCGGCCGGAAGGCTCGTCGCAGAGTCGCTCGGAGCCGTGGTCATGGACGATCCCGACGACGGGCAGGGTGCGGCCGTCGCCGCCGCTCTGGAAGACGCGGACGGCGTCTGCCTCGTCGTGAACGCCGACCTCCCGCGCGTGCGCCCCTCGGACCTCGCGGCGCTCGCGGTCCCGCCGCGCCTCGGGCGGGTCGGGATCGTGGCGGCGCGCGACGGCACGACGAACGCGCTCGGGCTGCCGTATCCCGAGGTCTTCCGACCCCTCTACGGGCCCGGCAGCGCCGCGCGGTTCGTCGCCCACGCGCTCAGGCTCGCGCTCGACTACGAGGAGCTCGCGCTGCCGAACCTCGTCGCCGACGTCGACACGCCGACCGACCTCGAGCGCCTCGGTGCGCGCGGGGGCACGCGCACGCGCGCGCTCCTCGGGGCGATCGTCCGGTGAAGGTCGTCTGCCTGTCGGGCGGCGTCGGCGGCGCGAAGCTCGTCCGCGGCCTCCACGACGTGCTCGCCCCGGGCGAGCTGACAGTGGTCGGGAACGTCGGGGACGACGTCGAGGTGCTCGGGCTGCACGTCTCGCCGGATCTCGACTCGGTGCTCTACGCGCTCGCCGGGCTCAACGACGAGGAGCGCGGCTGGGGCCGCGCGGGCGAGACGTGGCGGGCGCTCGAGTCGGCACGAGCGTGGGGCGGCGAGGACTGGTTTCAACTCGGCGACCTCGACATCGGCCTGCACCTCGTGCGCACGCAGGCCCTCCGGCGAGGCGAGCCGCTCTCCGTCGTCACGCGGCACCTGGCGCGCGCCGCGGGGCTCGCGACCCACCTTCTGCCCGCGACCGACGAGCCGCTCCGCACCCGCATCGTGACGCCCGCCGGGACGTTCGCGCTCCAGGAGTGGTTCGTCGGGCGCCGCCACGCGGACGACGTCGACGCGGTCGTCTACGACGGCGCCGGGGCCGCGGCGCCCGCCCCCGGGGTCCTCGACGCGATCCGCGGCGCCGAGGCCCTCGTGCTCGCGCCGAGCAACCCGTACGTCTCCCTCGGCCCGATCCTCGCCGTACCGGGGATCCGCGAGGCGATCCGCGAGCGGCGCGTGCCATGCGTCGCCGTCAGCCCGCTGATCGGTGGCCGGTCGGTGAAGGGGCCGCTCGACCGTATGCTCACGCGGATGTCGGGTGGGACGACGCCGGCGCACGTCTCCGCGTGCTACGCGGGACTCATCGACGTGCTCGCGATCGACCCCGCGGACGCGCCGGCCGAGGCCGGGCTGCCCCTCGTCGTGACCGAGACGCTGATGACCGACCGGGAGGCATCCCGGCGGCTCGCCCAGAGCGTGCTCGGGGCCGCGTCGTGAGGATCGCCCTGGTCGGGGGCACCGGCAGCTTCGGGCGGGCGCTCGCCGCGCGCCTCGCTGCCGCCGGATACGACGTCGTGATCGGGTCCCGCGACGCCGAGCGCGCTGCGGCCGTTGGCTCCGAGCTCGGCGTCGAGGGCGCGACGAACGACGACGCCTGCCGCGCCGCCGACCTCGTGGTGCTCGCCACGAAGGCGGACGCTGCGGTCGACACGGCCCGGGAGCTGCGCCCGGCGATCGGCGAGACCCCGGTGCTCTCGGTCGCCGCCGAGCTGTCCTTCGGGCCGCACGGCGTCGTGCCGACGGCGGACGCCCGATCGGTCGCCGCGCGCATCCAGGACGTCGTCGACGGGCCGGTGGTGGCGGGCCTCCACTCGCTCGCCGCCCGGAATCTCGGCTCGGGGCAGCCGCCCGAGGAGGACGTCCTCGTCTGCGGCGACGACGCCGGTGCGAAGGAGGTCGTGCTCGAGCTCGGCGAGCGCATCACGGCGGGACGTGCGATCGACTGCGGGCCCCTCGCCTCGGCCCGGGCGCTCGAGGGCCTGACCGCCGTGATCGTGAACATCAACCGGCGCTACAAGGCGCACGCCGGCGTGCGGCTCTCCGGCATCCCGTGAGCGGCGTACGCCACCGGAGCTTGTGTTGAATCAACACAAGGTGGCGTCTGTCCGGCCCGTCTCGGTCGTCCCGCTCGAGGGAATCCCGGAGCTGCACGAGGCCGACGATCTCGCGGGCGAGCTGCACGAGGCTGCGACCCGCGCCGGCGGCCTGCAGCCGGGCGACGTCGTCGTGGTGGCGCAGAAGGCCGTCTCGAAGGTGGAGGGGCGCGTCGTGCGCGTCGCGGACATCGAGCCGTCCGAGCGCGCGCGGGAGCTCGCCGGCGCCGACGGAGATCCGCGTCAGCTGGAGGTGATCCTGCGCGAGAGCGTCCGCGTCGTTCGCTCGCGCCCGCCGCTCGTGATCGCGGAGACCCGACAGGGCTTCGTCTGCGCCTCGGCCGGCGTCGACGCCTCGAACGCGCCGGAGGGAACGCTGGTCCTCCTGCCGCTAGACCCGGACGCGTCGGCCCGGCGGCTGCGAGAGCGTCTCCTCGCCCTCTCGGGCGCCGACGTGGGCGTGATCGTGAGCGACTCGTTCGGGCGCCCGTGGCGCCAGGGGACGACCGACGTCGCCCTCGGTGTGGCGGGCATCGCGGCGCTGCGCGACCTGCGGGGCAGTCGCGACGCCGCGGGCCACGTGCTGCGCACGACGCAGATCGCGGTCGCCGACGAGATCGCGGGCGCGGCGGAGCTCGTGCTCGGGAAGGCGAGCGGCGTCCCGGCTGCGATCGTCCGCGGCGTGGACGTCCGCGGCGACGGCCGCGGGGACGAGCTCGTGATGCCCCCGGAGCGCGACCTGTTTCGCTGAGCGTCGCGGGCCGGGCGGGACCGGGTGTCGGACACCACTCTCTCGTCCAGTGTCAGCGGGCGGCAGGTCCCGTGCGGCCGCTCGAGGCGAACGGGGGCGGCGGGTCCGTGAACGGTGCTTCCGGGCGGGGAGCCAGGGCTAGTTACAAGTTGTAACTTTGCGGCCCGGCGCCTCCGTCCGATCGGGCGACGCCGACAGGCGCCCCCCGATTCCGCCCCGGGACCGCGTCCGCAGAGCGATCGGCATGGCAGCGGCGTGTGTGTGGTCGACACCGAACGGTGCCCGACACCGGCTCGCGCAGACAAGGGATCCGGCCGCCGTCGCGGTAGAGTTGCGCCATGCGCAGGTACGCGATCTGGGGCACGCCGACGTCGCCCGCCCACGAGGAGTGGGTGCGGGCCGTCGGGAGCGAGTTCGAGCGCGACGGGTTCGCGCGGGTCGACGACATCGCGGACGCGGATTTCGTGCTGAACATGTTCGACCCCGAGCAGCCGAAGGCGTTCCGTCGGCAGGCGCGAGGGACCTACTCCGCGTCCTTCTACGAGCTCGATTCGCCGCCCGACGACGTCCTCAGGACGAGCTACCCCATGCTCGTGCGCACCCTCGCGAACGTCGTGGTGCTGCGCGTCCCGGGACACGGTGTCTGGTTCACGACCATGGAGCGCGGCACGTACGAGATCTCGGACGACCCGGCCGAGGTCTTCGAGCGGCTGGCGCCGCTCGCGAAGTCGAAGCTCGTGATCGACAACGAGTTCGTCGCCGACCTCGAGCCGGAGCTCTGGGACGGCGACGAGATCACGGCGGACATCGGAGCGGCGGGCAAGCGCATGCAGGAGCTCGACCTGCTGCCGGCCCCGTTCCCCGTGCACGAGTACCTGGACGAGCGCGACCTGCGGCACGTGATGCGCCTCTACCAGGTCGGCGGCCTCTCCTACGGCAACCTCTCCGCGCGCAAGGACGCGACGCGTTTCTGGATGAGCGCGAGCGGTGTCGACAAGTCCCAGCTCGACGTGGCCGGCCGCGACATCCTCCTGGTCACGGGGTACGACGAGCCGGACGCGAAGATGCTGATCAGCGTGCCGCCGGGGATCGAGCCCAGGCGCGTCTCCGTCGACGCGATCGAGCACTGGATGATCTACCAGGCGCACCCGGACGTGGGCGCGATCCTGCACGTGCACGCCTGGATGCAGGGCATCGCGGCGACCGACATCAACTACCCGTGCGGCACCCAGGAGCTCGCCGAGTCGGTCGCGACCCTGATCGACCGCGAGCCGGACCCCGCGCACGCGGTGATCGGGCTGCGCAACCACGGCATCACCGCCACCGGCGACAGCCTGATGGAGATCCTCGACCGCATCGAGTCGAGCATCCTCCGCCAGGTCCCGATGACCTAGGCGGCGCCGGCGGTCTCCGGCTGGCGCACCACGCGCCACACCGTCAGCACCGCGAGCAGCGGCACGACCACGAGGTCGTTGACGAGGCACCAGATGCACCACGCGTCGATCACGAACGCCTGCAGCGACACGAGGTACACGGAGAAGCCGACCGCGGTCAGCGCGATCGTGGCGGCTCCGACCCGCGCGAGCTCCGAGTCGTAGACGACGAGCGCGAGCACGGCGAGGTACGCGCAGAGCCCGATCAGCGCCACCGGGACGCCCAGGAGGGTGGCGTACGACGACTCCTGGACGGTCTCGCACCCGCCGGACGCCGTGCAGATCAGCGCAGAGGGGCGATAGTGCACGTACGTCAGGTACGCGGCGATCGCAGTCCCGCCGAGCGCGACCACTGCGACGCCCGCCCGCAGCGCGCGGTCGCTCACGGCCTCACTGACCGAGCGCGTCGTCGAGGATCGGCCGGAAGGCGTCGATCGAGAACGAGGTCGGCTGCACGAGATACGGCGTGCCGTTGCCCGCCTGGACGAAGAATGTCGGCGTCCCGGGGACCTGCCGCTGTGCCGCCTCGGCCGCCATCGCCTCCGCCTGCTGCTTCACCTCGCCCCCGGCGGCGTCCTGCATCAGCTGTGACCAGTCGAGGCCGAGGTCCCCGGCGAGCTGCTCCAGCAGAGCGTCGGTCACCCACCCCGAGTTCTCACCGCCCTGGTTGGCGTAGAGGGCCGCCGCGTAGTCCCAGAGCTTCCCCTGCTTCCCGGCGGCGAGCACGTACGAGAGCGCCTTCTCGGAGTCCGATCCCAGGAACGCGATGCCCGCAAAACGGAGCTTCACCTTCCCCGGGCGGACGTACTGCTCGATGATCTGCGAGAAGCCCTGCTCCTGGTAGCTGCGGCAGATCGGGCACTGAAGATCCTCGAACTGGATCATCGTGACCGGGGCGTTCGGCGCCCCCAGGACGTCGTCGTGCTGCGGGATCCCCGCGAAGAGCGCCGCGTCGCCGGTCGTGCTCGTGCTCGTGGTCGAGTCGCCGCCCCCGCGGGCGAGGAGCACGCTCGCGATCACCAGCACGAGCACGAGCACCGCCGCGCCGGCCCCGGCGAGCAGGAGGTTCCGGTTGCGCGTCCCCGGATGGCGGGGCGGCGGCTTTCTCGGCTTCGGCGGCATGCTCGCGGACAGTCTGCCTGCTGTCCTCCGGCGGGGACCGTTCGAACCCGGTCGCGCGCTCGTCCCCACGGACCTGCGACCGGCGTGCGAGCGACATGCGCGATCACATCGGCGACGGCGGCGCCAGTCTCAACCGGCCGCCTCGCGCGCGAGCGCGGCAAGCGTGCGTCCGACGACCGGCGCGAACTTGAAGCCGTGGCCCGAGCAGGCGGAGCCGACGACGATCCGACCGTGCCGCTCGAGCACGAAGCTCTCGTCCGCGGTGTTCGTGTAGAGGCAGGTCTCACTCGCCTGCGGCCCGCCGGCGTCCGTGTAGCGCCTCGCCACCCAGCCGGCCGCCCAGGCCGCCACGCTCTCGTCCGGCGCCGAATCGTCGCCGGGGACGGCCACCGGCCCGGCGTGGTGGAGGCCCGCCTTGAGCCCGCGTCCGGGTGCGGCCAGCGCGTAGGCCGAGTTGCCCGCGCGGGCGATCCCACCCTCCCCGGGGCGGGGGGCGCCGCCGTAGTCGATCACCGGTGGGAGAGTCTCGGCCTCCGGGAGATCGACGTATACGACCGTCTCACGCGTGGGGACCACCGGCAGGTCGATCCCGACCAGGTCGAGCAGACCGGGGGCCCACGCGCCGGCCGTGACGACGACCGCGCCCGCGGTCAGGTCGCCGCCCCCGACGCTCAGATGGACGGAGCCGCGGCCGAGCGCCAGCGCCTCGACGACCGAGCGCTCCCGCAGCTCGACCCCGCCCTCGAGCGCCGCGGCGAGCAGTGCGGCGTGCGCGCGGTCTGCGTACACGAACCCCCCGTCCCGCTGGTAGGTCGCCGTCTCCCCTGCCTCGAGCCGGAGAGGCCAGCGCCCCGCCACCTCGTCGGCGGAGAGCGTCTCGTACGGCACGCCGCAGGCAGCGAGGGCCCGGGCGGTCGCCGGGGCCGCGGGGCCGAGGTCGAGCACGCCGACCCGCTCGACGAGCTGAACGCCCCGCTCCTCCTCGAGCACGCGCCACGCGTCGCCGGCCGCCTGCGCGAGCCGGACGAAGCGCTCGTCCCCGTAGTTGAGCCGGTGGATGCGGGACGTGCCGTGGCTCGAGCCGCGCGCGTGGCCGAGCTCGAACTGCTCGAGCAGGAGAACGGTGAGTGCTCCTCCCGCGAGCGCCCGCGCGGTCGCGACCCCGTCGATCCCGGCGCCGACCACGACGATGTCGGCGTCGCGCCTCACTCCCGGATCCTACGAGCCGGGAACGGTCAGGCAGTCGCCACGGCGCGGGCAGCCCGGGTCGCGGCCCTGGACGCCGCCCGCGAGAGCGCCTGGTACGCCTTCGCGAGATCGCCCGGGTCGCCGGTCGCCTCCGCGGCCTCGACCGCGCGGACCGCCTGGGCGACGTCGGAGTCGAGTGGATCCTTGCCGTATGCCAGCTCCGCCTCGGTGATCCCGATGCGACGCGCGAGCTCCCGCATCACCTGGAGCGACGGAATGCGCTCCCCGCGCTCGATACGCGAGATGTAGGCGGCGCTGCAACCCGGGAAGGCGAGCTCTCGCTGGCTGATCCCCGCTGCCTCTCGCGCCGCGTGGAGCCGCCGGCCGACCGCGACGGGATCATCGTAGTGCGGCGTTCTCGGGCGCTTGAGGATCACGCGACCATCATGGCACGGTGGACAAGGCAAGTGAATACCCCGCATGCCACGATCCGCCGATGAGGCCCGAGCTCGACGCTCTCTTCCGTCCCGAGCTGCGCACCAGCGGCTGGAGGCGCATGCCCGCGGTCGCCGGAGAGGCGATGATCGCGACGAGCCACCCGCTGGCGACGGCCGCCGGGCTGGAGGCGCTCGGGGAGGGAGGCAACGCGATCGACGCCGCCCTGGCCGCCGCGGCGGTGCTCGTCGTGGCCGAGCCGACCGACAACGGGCTGGGCGGCGACGCCTTCGCGCTCGTCTGGCACGACGGCGTCCTGCACGGCCTGAACGGCTCGGGGCGCGCCCCCCGCGTCCTCGACGAGGTACGGGTCGACGAGTTCGGCCCGCGCTCCGTCACGGTGCCGGGGGCGGTCCGCGCGTGGGCCGACCTCGCGGAGCGGTTCGGGCGACTCGGCCTGGACCGGCCCCTCGCGCGCGCCGCCGAGCTCGCCGGGCGCGGCGTGGCGTGCACCGCCCGGATCGCGGACAAGTGGCGCCGCGCGCGGGCGCCCTTCCCGGCGCCAAGGATCGGTGAGCGTTTCGTGCTGCCGGGCCTCGCCGCGACGCTCGCACGGCTCGCGGACGAGGGTCCGAACGCCCTCTACGAGGGAGCGCTCGGGGCCGCGATCGCCGCGGCGTCGTGGCTCGACACGGAAGATCTCGCGACCCATCGCTCGGAATGGGTGGAGCCGCTTCGCCACGACTACCGCGGCGTCGAGGTCTGCGAGCTCCCCCCGAACGGCCAGGGCGGCGCCGCCCTGGTCGCCCTGGCGCTCTACGACGAGCTCGAGCCGAGCCTCCACTCCCAGATCGAGGCGATGAAGCTCGCCCTCGCCGACGTCTACGCGCACGTCGGAGACGCGCCGTGGCCGGAGACGCTCCTCGACCCGGCCCACCTGCACCGGCGGCGCGCGCTCGTCGACCGGTCGCGGGCGCTCGACCCCGCGCCGTCGACGCTACCCCGGGGCGGAACGACCTACCTGTGCGCCGTTGACGGCGACGGGACCGCGATCTCGCTGATCCAGAGCATCTACGGGACGTTCGGCTCCGGCATCGTCGCGCCCGGAACCGGCATCGCGCTCCAGAATCGGGCCGCGGGCTTCGTCGAGACCGACGGCCACCCGAACTGCCTCGCGCCCGGGCGCAGGCCGTTCCACACGATCATTCCCGGGATGCTGCTCGAAGGAGGCCGGCTGCTCGGCCCGTTCGGCGTGATGGGCGGCGCGATGCAGCCGCAGGGGCACATGCAGTTCGTCGTCCGCCTCGTCGACCACGGGGACGACCCGCAGGCCGCGCTCGACGCGCCGCGCTGGCGCGTCGGTGAGGGCCGCAAGGTCGACCTCGAGCCGGGGCTCTGGGAGGCGGAGACGCACCTCCGCTCGCTCGGACACGACGTCCGCCGTGCAACGGTCGAGCACCCGTTCGGGGTCGGCCAGGCGATCCTGCGGCTCGACGACGCGCTGATCGGCGGCTCGGACGGGCGCGGCGACGGGTTCGCGGCGGGCCGCTGAACGGTGCCGCTACCCGCGCACGGCTCGCAGCGCGTTGAGGATCACCGCGACGTCGATCACCTCCTGGAAGAGCGCGCCCCAGACCGGAGGCAGGTAGCCGAAGGCGGCCACGACCATGGCCCCGACCGACAGCCCGAGGCCGAAGATCACGCTCTGCCGCGCGATCGACAGCGAGCGTCGCGCCACACGGACGGAAAAGGGGATGCGGTCCGCGCGGTCGACCATGATCACGACGTCCGCGGTCTCGGACGACACCGTCGCTCCCTTCCCGGCCATCGCGATCCCCACGTCGGCGAGCGCCAGAGCCGGCGCGTCGTTGATGCCGTCGCCGACCATCACGACGGTCCCGCTCGAGCGTTCGCGGACGGACTCGACGACGCCGAGCTTGTCCTGCGGCGCCTGCTCGGCGTAGACCTCGTCGATCCCGATGGCGGAGGCGACCTCGCGGGCGACCTCGATCCGGTCGCCGCTCACGAGCGCGACGTGCTCGACGCCGAGCTCGCGCAGCTCGCGTGCGATCGTCTCGGCGCCGGGTCGCAGCTTGTCCGCGACGACGATCGCCCCCTCGAGCTCCCCCTCGACGCCCACGAGGATCTTCGCGCGGCCGACGCCGACGTCGCGATCGAGCGTTCGGGCTCGGCCGCGGTCGACGTCGTAGCCGTGCAGCTCGAGCCATCCGGCCGACCCGACGGCGACGCGCCTCCCCTCGACCAGGCCGAGCACGCCGCGGCCGGGGTCCTCCACCACCTCGGAGGGCGGGCTGAGCGCAAGGCCCCGTGCGGCAGCGCCGTGGACGAGGCTCTCGGCGAGGACGTGCGCGGAGAGCTGGTCGAGCGACGCGCCGAGCCGTAGGAGCTCGTCGTCCGAGAGAGCCCCGAACGGGACGATGAGCTCGATCTCGGGGTCGCCGCTCGTTACGGTGCCCGTCTTGTCGAGCAGGACGGTCGTCGCGGCCCCGAGCCGCTCGAGGACGCCCGATCCCTTCACGATCACACCCGCGCGCGCGGCGCGGGAGAGCCCGCCGATGAAGGCGATCGGCGCAGCGAGGATCAACGGACACGGGGTCGCGACGACCATGACCGCGAGCCCCCGCGTCGGGTCGCCCGAGGCGGCCCACGCGATTCCGGCCACGGCGAGCGAGAAGGGGAGGAAGACCGCCGCGTACCGGTCGGCGAGCCTGGTGAACCGCGCCCGGTCCCCCTGGGCGGCCCGGACCAGCCGGACGATCGCCGCGTAGGCGCTGTCCTCGGCGGTGCGGCTGACGCGCGCGTTGAACGCGTTGCCGGCGTTGGTCGTCCCGGACCTGACCGGCGACCCCGCGCCGAGCGTCACGGGCAGCGGCTCCCCGGTCAGCGCCGACTCGTCGACCACGGCGTCCGCCCCCTCGACCACGCCGTCCGCCGGGACGAGCTCGCCCGCGCGCACCACCACGAGGTCGCCGATGCCGAGCTCCTCGACCGGCACCTGCTCGACACGGCCGTCGACGAACCGCTGGGCGATCCGCGGCGCGCGCTCGACGAGCAGCCGCAGCTCGCGCCGCGCCCGGTTCGCCGCCCACGCCTCGAGCGCCTCGCCGCCCGACATCATCAACGCGACGATCGCGGCGGCGAGCTCCTCGCCGAGGATCAGCGCTCCCGCGATCGCGATCAGGGCGATCGCGTCGACGCCCACGTCCCCGCGCCGCAGGCTCCGGGCGGTCTCGACGGTCAGCGGGACGAGGACGACGAAGGCGCCGAGGCCCCAGGCGGCGTCCGCCCAGCCGGGCTCGCCCAGCAGCCAGAGGATCGCGCCCGCGACGAGCGCCGCGAGCGCGACCACGGCCAGCGCGCGCTCGCGCATCGCGGCTAGCGGCTCGGGTCCGGCGAGAGCACCGGAGGCGGCTCAGCCGTCGTCGCCATGCTCCGAGTGTCGCACAGCGTCCAGCGCGTCCTCGCGCGGAGGGGCATCACGCGAGCCCGGCGATGCCGTCGCCGATCAGCTTCGCGCCGATCACGAGGCAGAGCACGGTCATGATCACCGCGTTGTGCGCGGCCATCCAGCGCTTCAGGCGGTCGAGGACCGGGCCCGAGCGGTCGCCGAGCGCGAAGTAGATGACCACGGGCGCCGCGACCCCGACCGTGCCGATGAGCGCGAACACCGCGTACGCGCCGGCCTGCTGGCCGCCGGGAATGCCCGTTTGCGCGATCGCGGCGGCCGCGGCCACCGCGAGCAGCAGGTTCTTCGGGTTCGCACCTGCGAGCACCGCGCCCGCCCCGGCCGCCTTGGGGGGCGTGAACGTGTCGATCGCGCCCATCCACTTCGGCGTGGGCCCCTCCTCGCCGTCGTGGGGGCGGCCGCGCCACTGACGGAGCGCGATGCGGAGGACGAGCGCGCCGAGCACGAGCTTGAGGACGTCGACCCACGTCGCCGGCTCGCCGTTGTCGTTGGCATTTGCGGGCCCTGCCACGAGGAGCACGACCGCGCCGACGATCGCGAGACCGGCGAGCCAGCCGACGAGGAACGCGGGGCCGTTCGAGCGCGCCCGCGGCGTGACGAGCATGAGGGTCACCGCGATGATCGGCACAGGGCTCAGCGCGACGCCGACGGCGAGCGAGAGCGTCTGTCCGATCGCGGCTCCCATGGGGCGAGTGCCGTGCGCTCCGAGGAAGCATCGGGAGGCTCCCCTCGGCGTGCGGCATTGACGGAAGTATTCGGTGTTGCGGTGACGACGTCAAGAACGACGTCCAGGCCGTGCGAGGCAGATCGAGCTCGTGGCCCTCGGCGTGCTGCTGCAATGATCAGCCCGCACGAGTCGGTCACCGGAAGGAGGAGCGAGTGGACACCACGACGGGTCGGTCACCGTCGGGCCGCGGCTACGAGTACGGCGGCCCGGCGTTCCCCGGCGGGATCCTCGTCGGGATCGGGCTCGGGATCATGCTGGGCGACTTCTTCTCCTGGCTCCTGATCGGGCTCGGTGCCGGGTTCATCCTGATGGGCCTGATCGCCGCGATCGCGCGCCGCTGAGGATGGTGACCGCAAGCACCGAGATCGTCGCACCCGGGCCTCCTCCCGCCCCCGGTATGCGCTGGGTTCCGGGCGGGACGTTCGCGATGGGCTCCGCGGACTTCTACCCCGAGGAGCGACCCGTCCACCGCGTCACGGTCGACGGGCTCTGGATCGACGAGCACCCCGTCACCGCGGCCGAGTTCCGCCGCTTCGTGCGCGAGACGAAGTATGTGACCGTCGCCGAGCGCCCGCTCGACCCGAAGGACTATCCGGACGCGGAGCCCGACCTGCTCGTTCCCGGCTCGCTCGTCTTCCACGCGACCGCGGGGCCGGTGAGCCTCGACGACTACCGCAACTGGTGGGGGTACGTCCCGGGCGCCTTCTGGAAGCGCCCGGGCGGCAGAGGGACGACGATCAACGGCCGCGACACCCATCCGGTCACGCACGTCGCCTACGAGGACGCCGAGGCGTACGCGCGCTGGGCGGGCAAGGAGCTGCCGACCGAGGCGGAGTGGGAGCTCGCCGCGCGCGGCGGGCTCGAGGGCGCCGTGTTCGCCTGGGGCGACGAGCACTTCCCGGACGGCAAGGCGATGGCGAACACGTGGCAGGGCGAGTTCCCCTGGCAGAACCTGAGGCTCGACGGATACGAGCGCACCTCGCCGGTGGGGAGCTTCCCCCCGAACGGCTACGGCCTCTTCGACATGACCGGGAACGTCTGGGAGTGGACGGCCGACTGGTACGTCCCGCGCCACGCGGACGATGCGCCGAGCCCGTGCTGCGTCCCCGTGAACCCTCGGGTGACGTCGCCCGACGACAGCTACAACCCGGGTCAGCCCGGCGAGCACATCCCGCGCCGCGTGATCAAGGGCGGCTCGCACCTCTGCGCCCCGAACTACTGCCTGCGCTACCGGCCGGCGGCCCGCCAGCCGCAGATGATCGACACCTCGATGTCGCACCTCGGCTTCCGCTGCGTCGTGCGTCCGCCGACGGAAGGAGCGACCGCCTGATGCCCGACAAGCCGAACATCCTCGTGATCTGGGGCGACGACATCGGGATCACGAACCTGAGTTGCTATAGCGACGGCCTGATGGGCTATCGAACCCGGAACATCGACCGGATCGCGAACGAGGGGATGCGGTTCACGGACGCCTACGGTGAGCAGAGCTGTACCGCAGGCCGCTCCTCGTTCATCACCGGTCAGAGCGTCTTCCGCACGGGGCTCAGCAAGGTCGGGCTGCCCGCTGCGCCGGTCGGCCTGCGGGCCGAGGATCCGACCATCGCGGAGCTCCTCAAGAACCACGGCTATGCGACCGGGCAGTTCGGCAAGAACCACCTCGGGGACAAGAACGAGTTCCTCCCCACGGTGCACGGCTTCGACGAGTTCTTCGGGAACCTCTACCACCTGAACGCCGAGGAGGATCCGGAGGATCCCGACTACCCGGAGAAGCACGGCTACGAGCAGTTCCGTGAGCGCTTCGGCCCGCGCGGCGTCCTCCGCTGCAGAGCGACCACGAAGGACGACTCGAAGGAGCACCCGCGCTGGGGACGCGTGGGGAAGCAGCGGATCCAGGACACGGGGCCGCTGACCCGGAAGCGGATGGAGACCTGCGACGACGAGTTCGTCGACGCGGCCTGCGACTTCATCCAGCGCCAGCACAACCGGCGGAAGCCGTTCTTCTGCTGGGTGAACACGACGCACATGCACTTCCGCACCCACACGAAGCGCAGGAGCCTCGGGAAGGCGGGCCGCTGGCAGTCGCCCTACCACGACACGATGCTCGACCACGACCGGCACGTGGGGCAACTCCTCGACCTGCTCGACCGGCTCGGGATCGCCGACGACACGATCGTGATGTACGGCACAGACAACGGGCCACACATGAACACCTGGCCGGACGGGGCGATGACGCCCTTCCGCAGCGAGAAGAACACGAACTGGGAGGGAGCCTTTCGTGTGCCGCTGATGGTCCGGTGGCCCGCGCAGATTCCAGCCGGGGTCGTCTCGAACGAGATCGTGCAGCACCACGACTGGCTGCCGACATTCCTCGCGGCAGCGGGGGAACCGGACATCGTCGAGAAGCTGAAGGCGGGCCACGAGGCGGCCGGCAAGACCTTCAAGGTGCACGTCGACGGCTACAACCTGCTGCCGTACCTGACGGGCGAGGAGGAGCGGAGCCCGCGCCAGGGCTTCATCTACTTCTCGGACGACGGCGACCTGGTCGCGCTCCGCTTCGACAACTGGAAGCTCGTCTTCATGGAGCAGCGGGCCCACGGCACGCTCGAGTTGTGGGCGGAGCCGTTCGTCCCCCTCCGGGTGCCGAAGCTGTTCAACCTCCGGACCGACCCGTTCGAACGGGCCGACACGACCTCCAACACCTACTGGGACTGGTACCTGTCCAAGGCCTACATGATCCTGCCCGCGCAGGCGATCGTCGCCGACTTCCTGGCGACGTTCGAGGAGTTCCCTCCTCGGCAGAAGGCGGCGAGCTTCACGATCGACCAGGCGCTCGAGAGGATGGCCGAGGCGGCGGGCGGCGCGCACGACTGATGACTGCCGCCGACGCCCTTGCGTCGTGGCGGGACACGCCGACGCGCGAGGCGATCGTCGCCTTCGCCGAGACCGCCGCGCAGACCATGCCGCCCGAGGAACGCGTGGCGGTGTTCGACAACGACGGCACCCTCTGGTGCGAGAAGCCGATGCCGGTCGAGCTCGGCTTCATCCTCCTGCGGCTCGCAGCGATGGCGGACGAGAACGAGTCGCTCCGCACGAGGCAGCCGTGGCGCGCGGCCTACGAGGCGGATCACGGCTGGCTGGGGGGTGCGATCGAGAGGCACTACGCCGGTGACGACTCGGACGTGAAGCTGCTGCTCGGCGGCATCGTGCGGGCGTTCGCAGGTCAGACGGTCGAGGAGTACGCGGACGCCGCAGCGGCGTTCCTCGACACCGCTCCGCACCCGACTCTCGGGCGGCTTCTGCGGCAATGCGCGTTCGTGCCGATGATCGAGGTCCTGCGTTACCTCGAGGGCCATGGATTCACGGTGTTCATCGCCTCGGGCGGGAGCCGCGACTTCATGCGGGTGATCACGGCCGACGTCTATGGCATCCCGCCCGAGCGGGTCGTCGGGAGCTCGTTCGGCCTGCGGTACGCCGACGACGAGCACGGCGGGTCGCTCGCCTACCTGGCGGAGCCGGACGTCTTCGACGACGGCCCGGTCAAGCCGGTGCGCATCTGGAGCCGGATCGGACGCCGGCCGGTCGTCGCGGCGGGCAACTCGAACGGCGACGTGCCCATGCTCCGCTTCGCCGGTGGGAGGGGCCGGGCGGCGCTGCGTCTGCTCGTCCTGCACGACGACCCGAAGCGCGAGTTCGACTACGTGAAGGGAGCCGAGCGGGCCCTCGAGCGCGCCCACGCGGACGGCTGGACGGTCGTCAGCGTCAGGGACGACTGGGCGACCGTCTTCGCCGAGGCGTAATAGCCGTCCTCCCGTCTCACTGCGCGACCGCGAGCACCGCCGCCACCATGTAGCCGAGGACGGTGAACAGTCCGACCGCCCGGCCTCCGTAGCGGAACGCCTCCGGCATCATCGAGTCCGCCAGCATCGTCAGCACCGCGCCTCCGGCGAACGCCTCGACGTAGACGCCCTGGTTCGCGATCGCGTCGGAGAGGACGTACCCGGCGCCCGCGAACGCGGCGCAGACCCCGGTAAGGATCGCCCACCCCCAGAGGACATGTCTGCTCGAGGCGCCTGCCGCGCGCAGGCTCTGCGTCCCCGCCACCCCCTGCGGGACGTTCGACACGAAGACGGCGGCGAGGAACGCGACGTCGATCGCGCCGCCGACGGCGAGCGTCGTCCCCAGCACGAACGACTCCGGCACCCCGTCGAGCAGCGCGCCGATGTACATCGCCCAGGGCGAGCCGGGATCCTCACCGGCGTCGAGCCTCTGTCGCTTGCCCCCGCCCCGCGCGTCGACGAGCCGATCGGCGACGTAGTAGGTCAGCGCGCCCGCGCCGAGCGATGCCCCGACCCACACCGCGGTGGCGTCGTGGCCGAAGCTCTCCTCCGGCACGAGCTGGAAGCCGACTGCGCTGATCAGCGTGCCCGCGCCGAAGCCCATCAGGAGGCCGGTCGGCTTCCGCGAGTCCTGGAGCGGATCGGCGAGCGCCTGGCCGATGAAGAGGGACGACGAGGCGAGTGCACCCCAGAGCACGGCGTACCAGGCGCTCATCGCCCGCTCAGTGTCGGCCGCGGATCCGGGCTGCGGAGGTTGCAGGCCGGCACCGCGTGGTGTTTGATTCGGACGCTATGGGCCTCGGCTTCTGGTTCAAGATCCTGGCGCTCGCGATCGCGGCGGCGATCGGAGCGGGTCTCGCGATCCTGCTGATCAGCTCGGTGTTCGTGAAGTGGGGGCTGTTCGGCGGCCTGCTGGCCATCGCGGCCGTCCTGATCCTGATCGGCTGGATCAGCGACAGGCGCCGGCGCGGCGACCCGTACACCGGGCCGCCGACTGCCGGCGGAGACTCCGCTACGCCGCGCCGAGGGCCTTTCCAGCCGCCCGAAGCTTGAACGCGAAGATGATCTCGGTGATGCCGCGCATCAGGGCGATCACGCCGACCCAGATCACGAGCAGGATCGCGCTCCGCCCCCAGTAGCCGGCGGCCCAGAAGCCGATCAGCACCTCGACGATCCCGGCGACGAGCTGCACCCACCAGGCGTGGAGCTCCTCCTTCGTGGCGATCGAGACCACGATGTCGAAGAAGCCCTTGAAGATCAGGAAGAAAGCCATCACGGCCGCAAGGGCCTCGAATGTGCCTCCGGGATGCACGAACGCCACGACGCCGACCACGACGAAGATCAGCCCGAGCAGCAGGTGGAGGATCTTCCACCAGCCGTGCGAGGCGACGAACATGAGGCACTCGTTCACGCCGGCGGCCAGGGCGACGACCCCGAAGAGGACCGAGATCGCCGTGACGGACGTGTAGTCGAAGCGGAAGATGATGATCGAGAAGAGGAGCCAGAGCAGCCCCGTGAGGAGGAACAGCCACCAGCTTCGCCCGGCGCTCTCGAGCGCCTCCCGTTCCTCGAGGTCGAAGGTCATCGTCGACATGCAGCCTCCCTTGCGGTTGTGCGATCGGCCGATCGTACGGCGCTGATCGGCCGATGCCGGCGGCGGTCGGGCACGGGAAGGAACGGGGTGGGCGCCGCGCGAGGCGGCGCCCACCGACGCATCACGCGTTCGCCGCAGCCCACTCGCGGGCGGCCTGGACGACCTCGTGCGGAAGGCGGTCGAAGTCGAGCAGCACCCCGCCGGCGTCGCGCATCGCCTGCGCGACCTCGCGCGCCCACACGTTCTCCCAGACGAGCAGGGCGGCCGACGAGTTCGGCTCGAGCTCCTCGGCAGCGGCCTCGAGGTCCTCGTCGTTGAACAGCCCGCTCGTGTCGAAGCCGGCGTTCTCGAGGCCCGCCGCGACCGTCGGGTCGAGGTCCGTGATCTCCATGGTCGCGATGTTGCCGTCCTCGTCCTTGATCACGAACGTGACGTCCATGATGCGGATCGTCCCGCTCTCGACGAGCTTGACCAGAGCGGGCGCGATCTCCCCCTGAAAGTCGTTGCCGGGGAACGCGACGATCATGTAGTCGACAGGTCCGATCTCTTCCACCTTGCCTGGCACCTCCTCCGGCCACGGTCCGGCCGCGGCCCCCGAAGACGATAGCTCCGTGCACAAGTCTCCGACGTTCCCACGCTGCCCGCGACACGCCGCGCCGTGATTCACCCGGGTGATCGCGCGTGGGCGCGTTTCGCACACGGCCCGGGTGGAGCAGCATCCCACGTGACGAGCGACGAGGAGCGAAACCGATGTCCGAGCATCCCGCCTCGAACGGGCAGAGATCGACGAGCCGATACCGGATCGTGGTCGAGGGATGCCTGGGCCCGCGGTTCCGCGACGCGTTCGTCGGGTTCGACATCGAGCCCGTCGGAGACGATACGGCGCTCGAGGGTGAGGTCGCCGACCAGGCCGAGCTGCAGGGGATCCTCGACCGGATCGCGACGCTCAACCTCGCGCTCGTCAGCGTCGCCAAGGTCGCCGGCTGATCCCGCCGCGGCGCTACGCCACGGAGGCGTTGCCGTCGTCGAGCAGGCCGAGTGCTTCGGCGCGCGCGACCGCCTCCTCCCGTGAGCTCGCCCCGAGCTTGCGGTAGATGCCACGTGCGTGCGTCTTCACCGTGTTCAGCGAGAGGTACAGCTGCTGCCCTATCTGCCGCTGGGTCAGCTCGGTCGCGAGCAGTCGGAGGACCGCGAGCTCCGAGGGGCTCGGCTCCTCGACGAGTGTGGGGGCGGAGCCTCGTGCCTCCCCCAGCCTCTGCCCGAGTCGCGATGCGAACGCCGGCAGCCGTCCGGGATCAGCGAAGCCGTCCAGGGCCTCGACGGCACGCTCCAGATCTGTCGCCGCGGCGTTGAGCCTGTGTCTTGCGATCCGGGCCTCGATGAGGATCAGCAGCGCATGCGCGTGCTCGACGGTCGGCTCGGGAGCGCGGCGAAGCATCTCGCCGCGCTCGGCCTGGCGTTCGCCGCGCGCGAGGCGGCCGAGCGCGACGAGGGCGGCCCCGTGGGCGGCGAACGCCAGGCCCGCCGACCACGATCCCGCCAGGCCCGAGGTCTCGGCGACCTCGAGCGCTCGCTCGGCGCAGCGCTCCGCGACGTGGGCCCGGTGCAGCTCGAGCTCGAGCAGCGCCAACGTGGCGTGGGCGTAGACGATGCCGTGCGGTCGGGCGTGCGCCTCGGGTCGGTCGAGCGCCTCCCGAGCGACCAGGCGGGCCTCGCCGAGCTCCCCGCCCACGTAGAGGGAGAAGGAGAGCGCCGCGAGCGCGGGCACCGCGATCTCGTCCGCGCCGCGTCGACCGAGCTCGGCGGCGCTCCGGGCGTTCACGATCGCAAGACGCGTGTTGCCGTCGATCCAGGTGCCGCGCGCGAGCCCGAGGGTGGCCGCGACGTACGGCGTGAGGCGCTCGGGCCTCTCGTGCACGGCTCGGTCGGCGATGCGGAGGAGGTTTGCTCGCTCGGACGCCGATCGTGAGAGCAGCCCCGACGCGATCGCGCCCGCGGCGCACAGCTCGGGCGCGTCCATGAGGGTGGCCGTCTCGATCCGCTCGACCCATCGCAGCAGCGTCGCCTCGCGACCGGTGCGAAGGAGCTCGCGATGGGCTTCGACCAGGATCTCGGCCACGCCGCCGTCGTCTCCCGCGCTGTCGGCGTGCTCGAGCGCCTCCTCGATCAGCCCGTGCTCCCGGCACCACGCTCCCGCACGTCGGTGGAGCTCGGTGACCGCCGCCGGCTCGGTGCGCGCCAGCTCCAGCCGCAGGAGCTCGCCGAACAGGTGGTGGTAGCGGTACCACTCTCCGCGCGGATCGAGGGGGAGGAGAAAGAGGTTCGAGCGTGCGAGCGCGGCGAGCTGGACCTCGCTGCCGGCCGAGTCGAGCACGGCGTCGCACAGCGGGCCGCTCAGCCGCGAGAGGACGGAGGTGTGCAGCAGAAAGCGGAGCGTCCCGTCGTCGAGCCCGTCGAACACCTCTCCCGACAGGTATTCGGCGACGTGTCGGTGGTCGCCGCTGAAGTCGCGCAGGCCCTCCTTCGGATCGGGCTGCTCGCGGAGCCAGAGGGCGGCCAGATACAGACCGGCCGCCCACCCCTCGCTGCGGTGGAGCAGCACGGTGAGGTCGTCCTCGTCGAGCCCGATCCCCTCCTGCACGACCATGAGCTCGCGGGCCTCGTCGAGCGTGAACGCGAGGTCGCGGATGCGAAGCTCCCCCAAGGACTTCCTCGCCCGCAGCCGTGCGAGCCGGATGGCGGGGTCCGCCCGCGTCAGCACGATCATCCGCGCGCTGCGCGGAAGCTGCTCGACGGCGTACTCGACCGAGCTGAGAGCTGCCTCGTCGCGGAGGAGGTGAAGATCGTCCAGGACGATCGCCGTGGGCTCGCGACTCGCGGACATCGCGCCGAGCAGCTCGTCCACGGCGGTGGTGACGACCACAGCGGGGCTCTGCAGCCGCTCGAGCGCTCGCCTCCCGAGACCGGGGCGAACCCGCTCCACAGCGGTCGCAACGTGCTCCCAGAGGCGGACGGGATCGTTGTCCGCGCGGTCGACCGAGACCCACGCGACGCCCAGATCGGGGCGCGACTCACACCATGTGCTCACGAGCACCGTCTTCCCGCTCCCGGCGGGGGCGCTGAGGAGCGTCAGCTCGGTGCCGTCGAGGGCGTCGAGCGTACGCAGCAGGCGAGGCCGCTCGACGATCGGCGCGCGCGTCCGCGGGCGCATCAGCTTGGTCTCGACGATCGACGTCGTCACGCCTCCCGGCGTGGGCGCAACTGCAGTCATGTCATCGAGTATGAACGGGTGGGCCGCTCTGCCAAAGCGCGGACGCCGCCCCGTTACCACCTCTTCACATCGGGGTTCACCCGGGTGAGGCCGCCCGGGACCGTTGTTCCCGCAGCGCGGGGCGGAGACACTGCCTCGATACGCTCCCGCGCCGCCGGCAGGAGCGCGACCCGGAGGAGAGACATGGAGAGAAGCACGCTGCCGATTCCCGACCCCGTCCTGGAGCCCCCGACGGTCCTCGACGCGAAGGACCCGGCCGCGAGCTTTCCCCCCATCGAGCCGCTCCGCCCCCCGGAGGGCGCGCCCAACGTCCTGCTCGTCCTGCTCGACGACGTCGGCTTCGCAGCCTCGAGCGCGTTCGGCGGCCCGTGCTCGACGCCGACGGCCGAGCGGCTCGCCGCGGAGGGCCTCAAGTTCAACCGCTTCCACACGACCGCGCTCTGCTCCCCGACCCGCGCAGCCCTGCTTTCGGGTCGGAACCACCATTCGGTCGGCATGGGCGGCATCACGGAGATCGCCACGTCGGCGCCCGGCTACAACTCGATCCGCCCCAACACGTGCGCGCCGCTGGCCGAGACGCTGAAGCTGAACGGCTACTCGACGGCGCAGTTCGGGAAGTGCCACGAGGTGCCGGTGTGGGAGACGAGCCCGATGGGCCCGTTCGACAACTGGCCGAGTGGCGGCGGCGGCTTCGAGTACTTCTACGGCTTCATCGGCGGGGAGACGAACCAGTACTACCCCGCGCTCTACGAGGGGACGATCCCTGTCGAGCCGCAGAAGACGCCCGAGGAGGGCTACCACTTCACGGAGGACATGACCGACAAGGCGATCACGTGGATCCGCCAGCAGAAGGCGTTGATGGGCGACAAGCCCTTCTTCGCGTACTTCGCCCCCGGCGCGACGCACGCCCCGCACCACGTTCCCCCGGAGTGGTCTGCGAAGTACAAGGGCAGGTTCGATCAGGGCTGGGACGTCCTGCGCGAGGAGACGCTCGCGCGTCAGAAGGAGCTGGGCGTGGTTCCACCCGATGCCGAGCTGACCGTGCGACCCGAGGAGATCCCCGCGTGGGACGACATGCCGGACGACCTGAAACCGGTCCTTGCGCGCCAGATGGAGGTCTACGCCGGCTTCCTCGAGCACACCGACCACCACGTCGGCCGGCTCCTGGACGCGCTCGACGATCTCGGGATCCTCGAGGACACGCTCGTCTACTACATCATCGGCGACAACGGCGCGAGCGCCGAGGGCACGCCCACTGGCTGCTTCAACGAGCTCGTCGTCCTCAACGGCGCCTTCGGGCTCGAGACGACCGAGTTCATGGCGTCGCGCATCGACGACTTCGGCACCCCGGCTGCGTACAACCACTTTGCGGTCGGCTGGGCGCACGCGATGGACACCCCGTACCAGTGGACGAAGCAGGTCGCCTCGCACTGGGGCGGGACGCGCAACGGCACGATCGTCCACTGGCCGAGAGGCATCGAGTCGAAGGGCGAGGTGCGCAGCCAGTTCCACCATGTGATCGACGTCGCGCCGACGGTGCTGGACGTCGCAGGTCTTCCCGAGCCGACCACCGTGCACGGAGTGACGCAGAAGCCGATCGAGGGCGTGAGCATGCGCTACGCCTTCGACGACGCCGCCGCGGCGGAGCGCCGCGAGACCCAGTACTTCGAGATGTTCTGCAACCGTGGGATCTACGACCGGGGCTGGACGGCCGTGACGCGGCACTCGACCCCGTGGGTGGCGACCGAGATGCCGGCGCTCGAGGACGACGTGTGGGAGCTGTACGACACGAACACCGACTGGACGCAGGCGCATGACCTGGCGGCGGAGATGCCGGAGAAGCTCGAGCAGCTCAAGGCCCTGTTCCTCGAGGAGGCACAGAAGCACAACGCGCTGCCGCTCGACGACCGGCGCTTCGAGCGTTTCAACCCCGACCTTGCCGGCCGCCCGGTCCTGATTTCGGGGAGCTCGCAGCTCCTCTTCTCCGGCATGGGCCGGTTGAGCGAGAACGCCGTGATCAACGTGAAGAACAAGTCGTACTCCGTCACGGCGGAGCTCCGCGTTCCCGAGGGGGGCGCGACGGGTGTGATCGTCGCCCAGGGCGGCGCGTTCGCCGGGTGGAGCCTCTATCTGAAGGAGGGTCGGCCGGTCTACTGCCACAACCTCTTCGGGCTCCGCCAGTTCCACGTCGAGGGCGAGACGATGGTGCCGGCCGGCACCCACCAGGTGCGCATGGAGTTCGCGTACGACGGCGGCGGTCTGGGCAAGGGTGGAACCGTCTCGCTGTACGTCGACGGCGCGAAGACGGGCGAGGGCCGGGTGGAGGGCACGGTGCCGATGGTCTTCTCGGCCGACGAGACGTGCGACGTGGGCTCCGACACCGCTTCGCCGGTCAGCGACGACTACACCTCCGAGGGGAGCCGCTTCACCGGCACGATCGAGTGGGTGCAGATCGACGTCGACGACGCGGCCGAGGACGCCGACCACCTGATCTCGCCCGAGGAGCGGCTCTCGATCGCGATGGCGCGCCAGTGACGGCGCGCGCGCTCGGGGTGGAATCGCGGGCCGAAAACGAGGGAGAATGCCTGCGATGACGACCACGGACACCGCCCCGGCTCCGAAACCGGACGACGGGCCCTCACGCAAGCGGGTGATCGCAGCCCGGGCGCTCGTCGTCCTGGGTGTCGTGCTGGTCGTCGTCAGCCTGTTCGCGAACTTCGTCCGGCGCGAGGCGCTCGACCACGAGACGTTCCGGGACACCTCCGAGGAGTTGATCGCCAACCCGGCGATCCAGGACCAGATCGCCGCCACGATGGTCGACCAGCTCTACGCCAACGTCGACGTCTCGGCGCGGCTCCAGCAGCGACTGCCCGACAACCTGCAACCACTGGCCGCACCGCTCGCGGGCCTCGCCCGTGAGGCGCTCGACAGGGCCGCCCGGGAGCTGCTCGCGCGGCCGCGGGTGCAGAACCTGTTCGTCGACGCGGCCTCGCTCGCGCAGGCGCAGATGGTCCGGGTGCTGGAGGGTGGCGGGCCCCGCCTTCAGACCGAGAGCGGAAACGTCGTCCTCGACCTGCGCCCGCTCGTCGTCCAGCTCGGTGACCGCTTCGGGTTCCTCGGCAACGTGGACGAGACGTTGCCGCCCGATGCCGCGCAGGTGACGATCCTGCGCTCCGACCAGCTCGACACGGCGCAGAACGTCACCCAGCTCCTCAAGTCGATCGCGAACTGGATCTGGATCCCCGCGCTCGGCGCCTGGGCGCTCGCCTTGTGGCTCGTTCCCGGCCGCAGACGGCGCGAGGTGCGGGCGATCGGCATCGGGCTGATCGTCGCCGGAGTCGCGCTGCTCGTGATCCGCGCGCTCGCCGGCTCGTACCTCGTCGACAATCTCACCGCGTCCGAGTCCGTGCGGCCGGCCGTGTCGGCGTTCTGGAGCATCCTCTCCGACGGGCTCGCCGAAGGCGCCTGGGTCGGCATCGTCGTCGGCGTGATCGCTGCGCTCGGCGCGTGGCTGACGGGCGAGTCGGTGCGCGCGGGGAGCGCGCGCCGGGCCGTCGGGCCCTGGCTCGCACGTGCCGGGGTGGCGTGGGGCGTGTTCGCCGTCGTGCTCCTCCTCGTCGTGTGGGCGCTGCCCCTGCAGCGCTTCCTGACCGCCGTGATCCTGGTCGTCCTGGCGGCGGTCGGCTTCGAGCTGACCCGACGACAGGTCGCCCGCGAGATGGCCGCCGGGGGGCCCAGGCCGTCGGGACCTCGCGGGCGCCCGTCGCTTCCGTGGCGCCACGCGCCGGCGGGGCCGACGCAGGTAGAGGAGCTCGAGCGGCTCGCGCGATTGCGCACGGACGACCTCATCACCGCGGAGGAGTACGAAGCTGCGAAGGCGCGCTCGCTCGAGCGGATCGGCGACTGACCGCTCGCGGTTACGCCCCGGATTACACCCGGCGAGGAATGGATCCCTCGAACGAGGGAGGGAAGAATCGCCGCATGACGAGGACGATCACCGCTCCCGAGGCGCCGTTGACCGACCGGCAGCGCGAGGTCGTCGCGCTGATCGCGGCCGGGTGCTCGAACGAGGAGGTGGGACAATCCCTCGGGATCTCCTCCCGAACCGCCAAGGCACACAGCGACGTGCTGCGGGTGAAGCTCGGCGTTGCGCGGCGGAGGCAGATTCCGGGCGCGTACCGCCTGCTGACAGGTGAGGACCCGTATGTCCCCGCCCTCGTCAGGCTCCGCCCCCGACGGAGCCGCTGACGGCAGACGCCCGCGGCCCGCCACGCCGGCCGCGGGCGTTTCTTCTCGCGACGGGGTCGATGGAGTACGCTCACCACCCAGCCCGATGGCAGAAGCGCCACGGAAGCCGAGGATCCGCAGCCGCCGGATCATCGAGCGCCCACGACTGATCCGTGCGCTCGACCGGTCGGGGGCACGGGTGCGCATGCTGGTCGCCGAATCGGGGTACGGCAAGACGACCCTGGTCGAGCAGTGGTCGAGCCGCGACCGCCTGGTGGTCGGCTGGTTCCGGGCGCGACGCTCCGCCGCCGACGTGTCCGTCGTCGCCCGGGCGCTCGTCGCAGCCGCGGACGAGGTGCTGCCGGGCGCCGGTAGCCGCCTCCTGCAACGCCTCGCCGTGACAGACGATCCCGAGCGGGAGGCCACGCTCCTCGCAGAGATGCTCGCCGAGGATCTCGACGCCTGGCCCGACTCCGGCTGGATCGTGCTCGACGACTACCAGCATCTCGCCGCATCGACTGCGTCCGAGGCATTCGTCGAGACCGTCGTCGAGCGCTCACCCGTGCAGCTGCTGGTCGCGAGCCGGGTGAGGCCTTCGTGGGTCGCTCCGTCCGACGTCCTCTCGGGCAGCGTGCTGGAGGTTCCCGAGATCGCACTTGCTTTGACGGCGGAGGAGGCCCTCGGCGTTCTCCGCGGTGCGCGCGCCGAGCTGGCCCCCGGCCTCGTCGCCCTCGCTCGGGGCTGGCCCGCGCTGGTCGGGATCGCAGGCATGACGCCCGACGCCCCGCTGCCCGACGCGGAGCTGCCCGAGACGCTCTACGACTTCTTCGCCGAGGAGCTCTACCGCGTGCTCGATTCGACCGTCCGCACAGGCCTCGCGATTCTCGCGGAGATGCCGCTCGTCGACCGTGAGCTCGCGGCGACGATCCTCGGTGGCGAGCGAGCGCGAGAGGTGTGCGACGAGGGCCTGCGACTCGGCATCCTCGACGAGCGCGACGGCTATCTCGAGTTCCATCCCCTGCTCGCCATGTTCCTCGAGCGGCGCGCCGGCGGGAACGCTTCGACTCGGGCACCCGAATATCTCAGAACCGCATCGACCCACTACCGGGGGCGCGGGGAGCTTGATGCCGCGTTCGACCTGACAGAGAAGATCGGGGGCCCGACAGATGTCGATCGCCTCGTCTCCGACTCTATGGCCGAGCTCCTTGACCGCGCACGCCTGCCAACACTCGAACTTTGGGTGTCGAGGGCGATGAATCAAGTCGGCGAAACGCCATCGGTCCTGCTCGCACAGGCTCAGATCGCCTTGCGGCAGGGTCGCCATCTTGCTGCTCAGGCAATTTCCGAGCGAGCGTGTCGTGGAGAGGACAAGTCAGCCGCCTATCGCGCGTACATGATCGGAGGGAAAGCCGCCCATGTTGGGTCGCGGGAGGAGGAAGCGTTGTCCCTATTTCGCCGAGCCGAGAATGTGGCGCACGACGACGAAGCGAGAAGGCATGCAAAGTGGGGACAATTGACAGCGGCAATCGATCTTGAGCTGGATCGCTCTCATGATCTGCTGCGCGAGCTGCAAGCCACGGCGAAAGAGGGGCTCGACCCAACTGAGTCGATCCAACAGGCTGGCAAGCGACTCTTGCTCGGTATTAGGTTCGGGTCAGTCACTAGTCTCGGCGAGGCAAAGCGAGTCGCCGAGCTCCTGCCATCCGTTCCAGATCCCTTTCTACGATGCTCCTTTGGGTCAATGTTCTCGTGCGCCCTGAACTTGGCCGCGGAGTATGCCCACGCCCTCGAAGTCGCAAAATCAATGACAGATGAAGCACATGAATTTCGCGTTGAATTCGCGATACCATACGGTCATCTGATGGGAGCGGCGGCGCTCTCAGGCCTGAGACGATTTGAGGAGTCTCATGAATCGCTTTCGCAAGCGCATGCTTTGGCGGTGCGTTGCACCGACTTGTTCGGTCAACAAAGCGTCTATGCCGGGCGGATCCGCGCACTTCTACATGAGGGGCGAGTTGGAGAGGCATGTGCCATCGAGCCACCGGACCTCAGTGATTCCTTACCCGGGATGCGTGGCGAGGTTAGGGCATCCCGCGGCCTCGCTCTCGCATGTATGGGACGGCTCGCTGAGGCGGAGGTCTGTGCCAGCGGCGTTCGTGGATCGACGCGCGCAGTCGAGGCTAATGTCCTCTGCCTCTGTGTCGACGCGATCCGAGCCTTAAAGAGTCGCGACCCGAAGCTACCGGAGACAATGCGCCGTCTTATCGACGGAGCCTTCGCGGCAGGTGGCGTGGACTACGTTGTGACGAGTTATCGCGCAAGTCCGGACCTGCTCGCGGCGCTTCTCCGCGATCCGGTCACAGCGGAGGGCACCGGCTACATCGTTGCCCGCGCATCGGACCGGCCGCTAGCGGATTCGATTGGACTCGACGTGATTGCCGCGCTAGACCCGGTCACGAACCTCTCTGCTCGCGAAAGGGAGGTGTACGACATGCTATGTGAGGGGCTGCCGAACGGAGAGATCGCGCATCGGCTGTTCATCTCGCCTGAGACGGTCAAAGTGCATGTACGACATGTCTATGACAAGCTCGGGATCAGATCGCGAACGGCACTCGCCCTCAATGCCGCGAGCCGGCGTACTCAAGCAAATTCGACGACCGTTACTGGAGACGTCACATCGTCAGATGTCGACGGTTGACCGGGTCGGAAGTCTTCGCGGTGGGCGGTCCTATACGCATCATCGCTCGTTGCAAGGATTGCCTCGAACGCAGCGACAACAGTAGTGTCAAACTGATTTTCTACGGCTTGCGCGAGACGCAACCTGGCGACTCGAGACGGCATGCCATCCCGGTATGGGCGATCAGAAGTCATGGCATTGTAGGCATCTGCGACGGCGATTATCTTTGAGAGGGATGGTATTTCGTCGCCCGTGATTCCGTCGGGGTAACCGCCTCCGTCGATCCGTTCGTGGTGATGGCGAACGACGGTGGCCACATCGTCGTATGTGGCGACCTCGCGAAGGATCCGCTCTCCGATTGCCGAGTGATCCTGCATGATTCGTCTCTCCTCGAGTGTGAGAGCACCCTCTTTGCCGAGCAAGCTGGCAGGAAGGCCCACCTTCCCGATGTCGTGTACAAGTCCGCATAGATACGCTCGATCACAAACGGCCGACGGAAGTCCCATCCTCTGGGCGATGTCACGCGAGTAGATCGCAACTGCCCTTGAATGGCCTGCGGTGTATGAGTCACTAGCTTCCAATGCAGTGACCAGCGCAACCGCGAACGAGACGTTTGCGTCCTCCAGTTGCACGGCAAGGTTACGTTGCGCCTGATACATGCCGAACAACCTCTGAGCAGCGAGCGCTGGCGCGAGGAACAAGAACGCTGACCACGGAGAGAGATCGTGGTAGGCCAGCGCAAGCGCCGCCACCACAGGCGCGTAGAAACAGATTGCAGTCGCCATCAAGGGACCGATCATCCTTGCGACCGCAGTGGGGCGTCCGCGCACTCGGAGCGTGATGGTGGCGAAAGCGATCTCAAGTACCTCGCCAACTCCAGAGGCAACGATCGTCGCGGCGACAAGCCCTGCAGACCCGTCGATCTTGCCGAGGACCGCCTCGGCGGCCAGCCCCATTGCAGCACCCGTCAGAAAGCGACTGCTTGTGTATGTCAACCATTTGAGGTGTGGCGACCGACCACCCTCGCGGTGACCAAACAACTCGGCGTCTCCCAACTCGGAGGCCGCTCCCACAATGCCCCCTGCCAACGGGCCGAACAGCACCGCTGCGAAGAGGGTCAGAACCGGTGAGATCGAAAGCTCAATGGCATCGCTGACGCGCACGGACGCTCGATCAGCGACCGCCGCGGTTACGCAGATCGCGAGTAGCACCCACAGGTTGCCGGCGTCGTACCCCAGGAGCAGCAGCAGTCCTCCTGCCCCGACGGCAATCGCGGTCAGGCCGAGCACATAGCCCTGAAGCAGTTTGGACGAATGCGATGTCGGCTCGGATTCCATTTGCTCTGTCCCCCGAACGGGGTATACGATTCGCGCTGCCGTCAGTTCCCAAACTCAGGAGTTCGCGATGCGAAAGGCCTTCGTTCGCAACTTCCTTCGCGCCACAATGGCCGGCGTGAGGGGCTGGTAAGCCGTCAAATCCTCAGTTCCGCATCCCGGTAGAGCATCCCTCCTACGGGGGATCGACTCGGGTCACGCGGTCTGGGGAGCTGACGGCGAAGTCACGCAATGAGCCCACGCCGGAAGCCAACGGCTACGGCGTGGGCTCTGCTGCGCGCTTGGAGCTTCGCGAGCAGATGACGGACGTGGGACTTGACCGTCTCCTCGGAGAGGAACAGGTGCTGCCCGATCTCGCGGTTCACGAGCCCGTCGGCGACGAGCTGGAGAACCTCGATCTCGCGGGCGGTCGGCTCCTGCTCGAGCTCCCTGAGGGCGGGCGGGGGAGTGAACGGGATCACGGATCCCGTCGGCTTCGCGCTCCGGCGCGCCGCAGCCGCCTCGAAGCGGCGGCTGTGGTCGCGATACCGGTTGAGGATCTCCCTCCGCTCTGCGGCGTCCACGGCTCCGGTATCGGCCTTCGCGCGGAATCGCTTTAGGCACGCGGCTATCGCATAGCTCGAACGAGGGACGCCGGGCAGGGACGACCGCAGCCGCTTGAACGGTGCGGGCCACGCCCGTAGGCTGTTTCCGCTTTGTGGGACAGCCGTCCTCTCGAACCGCCGGAGTTCCTCCGACGCTCAGACCAACACGGCGAGTCCGACGTCCTATGTAGGGGGACGGCCAGTCCACGAGGACATCGACGCAGCGAAAGGAGAAAGGGGAACTCATGATTCGAATCGAAAGGCGGTGGCGCCTCGGCGCGCTTGCCGCCCTGGTAGCGCTCGTCACGGCCGCGATCGGTGCGGCCGCGGGTCAGTCGGCGCCGGCCGCGGCGTCCGGGACGATCGTCGCGGGCACGACCGACACGGTTACGAACCTCGACCCGGCAGGGAACTACGACTACGGGTCGGCGACACTCGGCTACAACATCTACGAGCATCTGTACGACGCCCGCAACGGCGCCAAGATCGTGCCGTCCCTCGCGACGGGATGTCGCCCGGTCGGAACTGTCAAGACGTGGCGGTGCACGATCCGGCGGAACGTGAAGTTCCACGACGGCTCGACGCTCGACTCGACCGACGTCAAGGCGTCGTTCGATCGGGTGATCAAGATCAACGACCCGTCGGGGATCTCCTCGCTGCTCTCGAACCTGAAGAGCGTCAGGACGAACGGGCAGTACGCAGTCACGTTCAACCTCAAGAGCCCGCAGTCGACGTGGCCCTACATCCTCGCGTCCGGCGCGGGCGGGATCGTCCCGTCCAGCTATCCGGGTGACAAGCTCGAGGCGAACGACCAGGCGCAGATCGGCACGGGCCCGTACAAGCTCGTGAAGTACACACCCGGCCAGCAGGCTGTCCTCCAGCGGAACGACGACTACTGGGGCCCGAAGGCCAAGAACGAGGGCCTGATCGTCCGCTACTACTCGAAGTCGTCGACGATGAAGCTCGGTCTCGAGCGCGGCGAGATCGACATGGCGTTCCAGACGTTCACTCCGACCGAGCTCGGCTCGCTCGCCGAGAACAAGAGCGTCAAGGTCTACCAGGGCCAGGGCTCGGTGATCCGCTACCTCGTGATGAACGTCGAGCGGCCGCCGTTCAACAACGTCGCCGTGCGTCGGGCGATGGCGTACCTGATCCCGCGGCAGTCGGTCGCGTCGCGCGTGTACCGCGGGACGGTCAGGCCACTGTTCTCGATGCCGCCGGCAGGCCTCCCGGGACACGTCGACGCGTTCGCGTCCCGGTACGGGCGCGTGCCGAGCGTCGCGAAGGCGAAGGCGGAGCTGACGAAGGCCGGCATCGCGATGCCGATGCCGATCGAGGTGTGGTGGACGCCGTCGCACTACGGCGACGCGTCGGCCGACGAGTACGCGGAGATCAAGCGCGGCCTCGAGAAGGGCGGCGTGTTCAAGGTGACGCTGAAGTCGGCGGAGTGGGCGCAGTACTCGGACGCGCTGGGCAAGAACTACAACGCGTTCCAGCTCGGCTGGTTCCCGGACTATCCGGACGCCGAGAACTACGTCCTGTCCTTCTACCAGAAGGGCAACTTCAGCTCGAACGGCTACGCCACGCCGAAGATGACCGCTCTGCTCAAGGCCGAGCAGGCGGCGAAGACGACCGCCAAGCGCCTCGGGATCATCAAGCAGATCCAGCGCGTCGCGGCGGCGGACGTGCCGATCATCCCCGTCTGGCAGGGCAACATGATCGCAGCGGCTCGCCCGAACGTGCACGGGATCCCGCGCACGCTCGACGCCGCGTTCATCATGCGCTACTGGAAGCTGTCCAAGTCGTAGACAGCACGCACGCGGGAGGGGCGCCGCGAGGCGCCCCTCCCCTCGGCGACGACTAGGGTAGGGCGTCGGGCGCCGGGGAACCCGGGCACGACGGACACGAGGGCATCCATGGCCGGCAGCAGAGGGACTTCGCTCAGACGGTACGCGCTCACGCGGCTCGCCCTCGTGATTCCGATGGTCTTCATCGTGCTCACGCTGGTCTTCCTCCTGATGCGCGTCGCCCCGGGCGACCCGATCACCGCGTCGCTCGGGGGCCACGTGCCGCCGGCGGTCGTCAACCAGATCAAGGACCAGCTCGGCTACGACCGTCCCCTCTACGTCCAGTACCGCGACTACCTGTGGAACATCGCGCACGCGGACTTCGGCACGACGATCACCGACCGGCGCTCGGTCGGGGACATCATCATCGAGAACGGGAGCGCGACGCTCGAGCTGACCTTCTACGCGATGATCATCGCGATCCTGGTCGGCGTGACGTTCGGCATGCTCGCCGGACGCTTCAGGGACACCTGGATCGACGGCGGTAGCCGGCTCTTCGGGATCCTCATCTATGCGACCCCCGTCTTCTTCCTCGGGCTGATGGCCCAGCTCTTCTTCGGCGCGTACCTCGGCTGGCTGCCGACGTCCGACCGCGCCAGCCCGCTCGTCGACGCGACGCTGGAGACCCACACCCACATCTACACGATCGACACGCTGATCAACGGCGACTGGGACGGGTTCGTCGACGTCTCGAAGCACCTCATCCTGCCCGCTGTGACCCTCGGCCTCGTCACGGCCGGCGTATTCATCCGGCTCGTGCGCATCAACGTGATCCGAACGATGAAGGACGACTACATCGAGGCGGCGCGCGCGCGGGGGATCGACGAGCGCTCGGTCGTGTACCACCATGCGTTCCGCAACGCCCTCGTCCCGGTGATCACGGTCGTCGGGCTGACCGTGGCCCTCCTCTTCTCGGGTGCCGTCCTCACCGAGACGACGTTCAACTGGCCCGGCATCGGGCACACGCTGATCGTGTACCTCCAGAACCGCGACTACGCGGCAGTGCAGGGCATCATCGTGGTGTTCGCGCTCGTCGTCGTGCTCGCGAGCCTGATCATCGACTTCGTCAACGCGTACATCGACCCGAGGATCCGGTACTGACCGTGGCAGTCGGCGCCGAGACGACGAAGACGAGCCCCGTCCTGGGCCGGCGCCGGTTCGTGAGCGCCAGGCGCGCCCTGGGCCCCGTGGCCGAGGCGCGGGGCATGCCGCGGGCGATGCTGTGGATCGGCGCCGGCATCACGCTGGCGTTCGTCCTGGTCGCCCTGCTCGCCCCGGTGATCTCGCCGTACGACTTCGACACCTTCCAGGCGGACGGCAAGCGGTTCCCCCAGCTCGCGGCGCCCTCGGCCGACCATCTGATGGGGACGAACGTGCAGTCCACGGACGTGCTCTCGCGGATCATCTGGGGCACGCAGACCGAGCTCAAGGTCGTGATCGTCTCGCTGTTCTTCTCGATCGCGATCGGCGTGCCGCTCGGCCTTCTGTCGGGGTACTTCGGGGGCTGGCTCGACCGGGTGCTCGTGCTCGTGATGGACGCGCTGTTCGTGTTCCCGTTCCTGCTGCTCGCGGTCGTGATCGCGTTCCTGCTCGCCGACCGCGTCGGCCAGGGGATCCTGACCGCGGCGATCGCGATCACCGTCGTGTACGTGCCCCTCTACTTCCGCGTGGTCCGGAACCACACGATCTCGATCCGCGAGGAGCCGTTCGTCGAAGCCGCGCGCGCGCTCGGCGCGAGACCGTTCACGGTCATCCGCAGGTACGTGTTCTTCAACGTGGTGCAGAACGTCCCGCCGCTCGCGACGCTCAACGCGGCGGACGCGATCCTCACGCTGGCCGCGCTCGGCTTCCTCGGCTACGGCATCCAGCCGACCCAGGGCGCCGAGTGGGGGTACGACGTCAACCGCGCCGTCTCCGACGCGGCCTCCGGCATCTGGTGGACGGGTCTCTTCCCGGGCCTCGCGATCGTGCTGCTCGTGACCGGCCTCACGCTGCTCGGGGAGGGCCTCAACGAGACGATCAACCCGATCCTCCGCAAGCGGCCCCAGGTCAAGGTCGACCTCGAGCCGACGATGTTGGACACGGAGCCGTAGTGGCCGCTCCCGTCGTCTCCGTGCGCGACCTTCGCGTCTACTACGGCACGCCCCGCGGCACGGTGCGGGCCGTCGACCGGGTCTCCCTCGACATCGGCGAGGGGGAGGTGCTCGGGCTCGTCGGGGAGTCGGGGTGCGGGAAGTCGACGCTCGGGCGCGGCATTCTCGGGCTCCTGCCCGAGGGGGCGGTCTCCGACGGTGAGGTGATCTACGGTGGCCGGAACCTCGTCGGGATGGCCCCGAAGGAGCTCCGCCGGCTGCGCGGCCCCGACCTCGGCCTGATCTTCCAGGAGCCGATGACGAGGCTCAACCCGCTGATGCGGGTCGAGGACCACTTCCGCGAGACCCTCGAGCAGCACGAGACGAAGCTCACCGACCGGGAGGTGCGCGCCCGGTCGTTGGAGACGCTCGGGCAGATGGGCATCCCCCCGACGCGGTTCCGCCAGTACCCGCACGAGTTCTCGGGCGGGATGCGGCAGCGGATCATGATCGCGCTCGCCCTCGTCCTACGCCCGAAGCTGCTCGTCGCCGACGAGCCCACGACGTCCCTCGACGTGATCGTGGAGGCCCAGATCCTCGGCATCCTCTCCGACCTGCGCCGCAGCTTCGGCACGGCGCTGCTCCTCATCACGCACAACCTCGGCATCGTCGCGGAGGCCTGCGACCGCGTCGCGGTGATGTACGCCGGGAAGATCGCCGAGGAAGGCGACGCGCGCGACGTGTTCGGGGACCCCGCCCATCCGTATACGCGCGAACTGCTCCGCTCGACGATCTCGCTCGAGACCGCCGAGCTCCACTCGATCCCCGGCGCTCCTCCGAACCTCATCGACCCGCCGCGGGCGTGCCGCTTCCATCCCCGGTGCCCGAGCGCGATGGTCGTGTGCGCCGACCGCGACCCGATCGAACAGCGGATCGAAGACGGGCGCCGCGTGCTTTGCTGGCTGCACGGTCCCGAGGAGCTGATCCCCGACGGCGGCGGGGCGCCGCTCGAGCGGGAGGAGATCGCGGTCGCGGAGGAGGCCTGACGTGCGCGAGGCGGCCGACCCGAACCGCGACTCCGACGTCCTCGTCTCGATCCGCGGGCTCAAGACGTACTACTCGATCCGCGGGAGCTTCTTCGCCCGGCTGCTCGGCCGCGAGGCGGGCCACGTGCGGGCGGTCGACGACGTCTCGCTCGACCTCCGCCGCGGGGAGGTGCTCGGGCTGGTCGGCGAGTCCGGCAGCGGCAAGACCACCCTCGGTCGGACGATCCTCGGGCTCGTCTCGGCGAGCGAGGGAAGCGTCGAGTTCGAGGGGCGCGAGATCACCCGCATGTCGGAGCGTCAACTGCGTGCGCTCCGGCGCGAGATGCAGATCGTCTTCCAGGATCCCCACGCGTCGCTGAACCCGGCGATGACGGTGGCACAGCTCGTGGAGCACCCGCTGCAGATCCACGGCATCGGCACCCGCAACGAGCGCCACACGCGCGTCGCGGAGACGCTCGGAATCGTGGGTCTCTCTCCTCCCGAGCAGTTCATGGACAAGTACCCGTCCGATCTCTCGGGCGGGCAGAAGCAGCGGGTGGTGATCGCCCGGGCCATCATCCTCAACCCCGTCCTGCTCGTCGCGGACGAGCCTGTCTCGATGCTCGACATGAGCGTCAGGGCCAAGATCCTCGAGCTGATGCTGTACCTCCGCAGCGAGCTCAACCTCACGTACCTCTACATCACCCACGACCTCGCCACCGCGAAGTTCTTCTGCGACCGGATCGCGATCCTGTACCTCGGGCGGGTCGTGGAGATCGGGCCGTCCGAGGGCATCTACGCCGACCCCAAGCACCCCTACACGAGGGCGCTGCTCCGGGCCATCCCGGATCCCGATCCGCGGCGCACCGTCCCGCGCGACCTCCCCCCGGGCGAGGTGCCCGACGCGGCGCGACCGCCCCTCGGGTGCTCCTTCCATCCGCGCTGCCCGCTGGCGTTCGAGGTGTGCGGCTGGGAGACCCGCGATCTGCGCGACCTGCTCGAGACCCGCTGGGCGCTCCAGGCGCAGGAGCTCTACGAGGCGGAGCAGTCAGTCATGGGCGACCTCACGGCGCTCGACGAGCCCGCGGCCCACGTGCGGCTGAAGGCGGGCTCCGGCCACAGCGGAGCGGAGATCGTCGCGCTCCTCGACTCGATTCGGCAGGCGAGCCCCGACGCGCCGTTCTGGAAGGGCGTGAAGCGCATCAACGCCGAGGGTGACCACGCCGACGTCGAGTGGCACGAGCCGATCGCGCCGCGGCCGCTCGACCACGGGACGACCACGGTCGAGTGCCACCTGTACGACGAGGACGCACTCGCCGAAGCCGAGCGGCGGCGAGCCGAGACGGCGCCGGTCGCCGTCGAGCGCTGACGGAGGTGTCCGACTTTTTGGAGTCGGACACCTGTCGCTTCCGACCACCTCGACGGTGTCCGACTTGAAGCCGGACACCTGGCGGTGCGGATCACTTCGATGATGTCCGACTTGAAGTCGGACACCTGGCGCCCCCCTGCCTACGCCGCGAGCGAGGCGAGCTCGCGCAGCGCGGCGAGCCGGCTCAGGGCCTGGCCCTCGAGCTGGCGGACGCGCTCGCGCGTCAGGTCGAGCTCGTTGCCGATCGCCTCGAGCGTCCACGGCTCGCCCTCGAAGCCGAAGCGCAGCTCGAGGATTCGCCGCTCGCGCTCCGGCAGGGCGTCGAGCGCCCGCCGGACACCCTGGCGGCGCAGCGACTCCTCGGCCTCGTCGAACGGGTCGGCCGCCTCGCGGTCGGCGAACAGGTCGCCGAGCTCACCCTCGTCGTCGGCTCCGACGGACTGGTTCAGCGAGACCGACGCGTGCGCGGCGCTCATCGCCTCCTCGACGTGCTGGATCGGCAGCCCGGTCGCCTCGGCCAGCTCCTCCTTCGTCGCCTCGCGCCCCAGCTCGACCTCGAGTCGCCGCGCGGCGCGCGAGAGCTTCTGCTGGCGCTCGACGACGTGCACGGGCACGCGAATCGTGCGCGCGTGGTTCGCGACGGCGCGCTGCACGGACTGGCGGATCCACCATGTCGCATACGTCGAGAACTTGAAGCCGCGGCGCCAGTCGAACTTCTCGACGGCCCGGTTGAGCCCCAGCGTGCCTTCCTGGATCAGGTCGAGGAACGGCACGCCGAGCCCGCGATAGCCCTTCGCGATCGACACCACGAGTCGCAGGTTCGACTCGATCATGTGACGCTTCGCGACGGGGTCGCCGCGCTCGATGCGCTTCGCGAGCTGGACCTCCTGCGCCGCGTTCAGCAGCTTGTGGCGGCCGACGTCGGCGAGGAACAGCTGGAGCGAGTCGGCAGCACCGGACAGCGCTTCGCTCGCCCACACCGCCGCCTCGGCGGCCTCCTTCGCCTTCTCCTCCTCGGTGGGCGCGGGCGCACCGACCTCGAGGCCCATCGCCTCGAGCTCGCGCGTCACCTGCTCGATCTCCTCGGCGCCGAGCTCCTGCTCGGTGACGAACCCTGCGAGCTCGGCCGCGTCCACCCAACCGCGCTCCTCGGAGCGCTCCACGATTCCCTTCAGCTGCTCGGTCTCGAACAGTTCGATGAGCTGGTTCTGCGTCAAACCGGGATGTCAGTCCTTTCGCAAGCTCGGCGGAGCACAATCTCGTCTGACTTTATGCGCGATCCTCTGGTCTTTCCACGGGATCGAGACGACAAACCGTGTCACGAACCCGCAACGCGTGCCTCGGTCATGGTATTCCGCGCTCCGGCACGCACTCGTCACGTGCGGGCGGCGCCCGGCACGCGTCTCGTGCATGGTACGACGCGACGCGGACGCCTGTGTTAGCTGCCGTTCAGCGCCGCGTCCTGGTCGTCCTCCGCGGCTGCGCGGGGCCCTTGGCGCGCCGCTCGGCGAGCAGCTCCAGCGCACGCTCCAGCGTCAGGCTCTCGACGTCGTCTCCGCGTCGCAGGCTCGCGTTCGTCTCGCCGTCAGTCACATACGGCCCGAATCGGCCGTCCTTCACCACGAGCGGCTTCCCCGACGCGGGGTCGGCGCCGAGCTCCTTGAGAGGCGGCTTCGGGGCGCCCCGGCCGCGGCGCTCCTTCGGCCGCGCGAGGAGCGCCTCCGCCTCGTCGACGGTCAGTGTCAGGAGCTGCTCCTCGGATGCGAGCGAGCGGGTCTCGGCGCCCTTCTTCACGAACGGGCCGTAACGCCCGTTCGAGACGAGGATCTCCTCCCCGTCGGCGCCCTCGAGCGTGCGCGGGAGCGTCAGCAGCCGCACGGCGTCCTCGAGCGTGACCGTGTCGACGCTCATCGAGGCGAAGAGGGACGCGGTCCGCGGCTTGGCGTCCTCGCCCTCCGGCAGGACCTCGGTCACGTACGGGCCGTATCGCCCGTCACGGGCGACGATCTCCCTGCCGGTCTCCGGATGCCGTCCGAGCGGGCGTTCGCCGCCCGCGGGCCGGGCGAGGAGCTCTTCCGCCCGGGCGGCCGTCAGCTCGTCGGGCGCCGTGTCTTCGGGGACGCTCGCTCTCTGGTCGCCCCGCTCCAGGTAGGGCCCGTACCGCCCGACGCGGACGACGACGTCGCTGCCCGGGATCCGGATGGAGTTCACCTCGCGCGCGTCGATGCCCTCGAGGTGCTCGGTGACGAGGGCGTGCAGCCCGGGGTCGCCGTCGCCGAAGTAGAAGCGTCCCAGCCAGGCGACCCGCTGCTCGTCGCCCGCCGCGATGCGGTCGAGGTCGTCCTCGAGCCGGGCGGTGAAGTCGTAGTCGACCAGGCGGTCGAAGTGGCGCTCGAGGAGCTGGGTCACCGCGAACGCGAGAAAGGTCGGTACGAGCGCCGTTCCCTTCTTGAAGACGTAGCCGCGGTCGAGGATCGTCCCCATGATCGACGCGTACGTCGACGGCCGGCCGATGCCGCGGTCCTCGAGCGCTTTGACGAGGCTCGCCTCGGTGTAGCGCGCGGGAGGGCTCGTCTCGTGGCCGACCGCCTCGAGCGCGGCCGCCGAGAGCTCCTGGCCGACGGCGAGGGCCGGCAGCAGCCGCTCCTCGTCGTCCTCCGCGGGCTCGTCCCGACCCGACTCGTAGGCGAGCAGGAACCCCTTGAAGGTGATGACCGTGCCGCTCGCGCGGAACGTCGTCGCGACCCCGTCCACCGTCTCGGCGCCGAGCTCGATCGAGACCGTCTGGCCGCTCGCGTCCTTCATCTGCGAGGCGACGGTGCGCTTGAAGATCAGGTCGTAGAGCGCGTGCTCGTCGCGCGACAGCTCGCCGCGCAGCTCGTCCGGCGTGCGGAAGACGTCCCCGGCGGGCCGGATCGCCTCGTGCGCCTCCTGGGCGTTGGCGACGGCCCGCTCGTAGCGCCGCGGGGCGGTGGGGACCGTCTCCGGCCCGTAGACCCGCTCCGCGTGTGCGCGCGCCGCGGCCAGCGCGGTGTCCGAGAGCGTGACGGAGTCCGTGCGCATGTACGTGATGTGGCCGTTCTCGTAGAGCCGCTGGGCGAGGCGCATCGTGGTCTGGGACGAGAACCGGAGCTTGCGGCTCGCCTCCTGCTGCAGCGTCGAGGTGCGAAACGGCGCTGCGGGCCGCCGGGTGTACGGCTTCTCGTCGACGCTCTCGACCGAGAACGACCTGCCGTCGAGACCGGCGGCGAGCGCCTCGGCGCGCACTTCGTCGAGCACGACGACGTCCGGCGAGGACGGCCGGCCGTCGGGGCCGAAGTCCCGGCCCTGGGCGACCCGGTGACCGTCGACCGCCACCAGACGGGCCTCGAACGCACCGGGCTCGAAGGTCCCGACGACGTCCCAGTAGCGCGCCGCGACGAACTGCATCCGCTCGCGCTCGCGGTCGACGACGAGCCTGGTGGCGACGGACTGCACGCGGCCGGCGGAGAGCCGTGGCATCACCTTCTTCCAGAGGACCGGCGACACCTCGAACCCGTAGAGCCGGTCGAGGATGCGGCGTGTCTCCTGCGCGTCGACGAGCCGCTCGTCGATCTCGCGGGTCTGCGCCAGCGCCCGCTCGATCGCGTCCTTCGTGATCTCGTGGAACACCATGCGGCGCACGGGAACCTTCGGCTTCAGAACCTCGCGCAGGTGCCAGGCGATCGCCTCGCCCTCGCGATCCTCGTCGGTCGCGAGCAGGAGCTCGTCGGAGGACGCGAGCTTCTTGCGCAGGTCCGAGACCACGTGCTTCTTGTCCGCGTCGAGGACGTAGAGCGGCTCGAAGCCGTGCTCGACGTCGACGCCGAGCGTCCCGAAGCGCGGCTTGTCGGACTTCTTGACGTCCGAGGCCCGCCGCGGCAGGTCACGGATGTGGCCGACGCTCGACTCCACGACGAAGTCGCGGCCCAGGTAGCCCGCGATGGTGCGCGCCTTGGCGGGGGACTCGACGATTACGAGACGTGGCATGGACGTGACAGCGTAACGACCGGATTCGCCGCCGCTTCGCCCCTGCCGCCACGTATCCTGCGCGCCGATGCCGCGCCCGCCGAGGCCCAGCGCGCTCTACCTCCTCGTCGGCGCGGTGAGCTGGCCCGTGCTGCGCACCGTGTACCGGCTCCGCTGGACCGGGCGCGAGAACGTCCCGGACGGTGGCTGCGTGCTGGCCGCCAACCACTGGTCGAACTTCGATCCGTGGCCGCTCGGCATCCCACTGTTCCCGAGGCGGTTCCTCCGTTTCATGGCGAAACGGGAGCTCTTCTGGCTCCCCCTCGGCTGGTTCATCAGGGCCGGAGGCGGCTTCCGGGTCGACCGCGGCAGCGGCGACCAGCAGGCGATCGAGACGGCGGTCGAGCTGTGCCGGGCCGGGCACGCGGTCGTGATGTTCCCCGAGGGCACGCGGCGCGCGAAGGGGCTCCGGAAGCGTCGGGCGCCGCGGTGGCACACGGGCGCGGCGAGGATCGCGCTCGATGCGGGAGTGCCGCTCGTCCCTGCCGGGATCGCGGGGACCGACCGGCTGCGCCGGCTGGGGCCGCTGCGAGTCGCGTATGGCCGCCCGATCGAGACCGAAGACCTCGTGGGCCGCGACCCCGCGGAGGCGGCGGGCGTCGCGACCGAGCGCCTGCGCGAGGCCATCGCCGATCTCGAGCGGGCCGTGGGCTCGACCGGGCCCGTCGGAGACAGCGCATGAGATGCCGCGGACTCCGCCCGCGACGAGGAGCGCAAGTTACAAGTTGTAACTTGCGGTGTTGCCCGGCCGGTAACAGGCGCGTGCTCGGGAGCGGGAGCGGGTCGTGAGCGCGGGGAAGCGAACGCAGGCGCCGCTGCTCGTGGTCGACGGCGACTCGTTCGCGCACAGGGCGTTCCATGCCCTGCCGCGGTCGATCCGCCGGGCGGACGGGAGCCCGGGGAACCTCCTCACCGGGCTCGTCTCGATGCTGCTGCGCCTCTGGCAGGCAGAGCGGCCGCGCGCGGTGTTCGTCGGCTGGGACACGCTCTTCGTCCCCACGTACCGCCACGAGGCGCTTCCCGGCTACCAGGCGGGACGGGAGTTCGATCCGGAGCTGCTCGAGCAGCTCGACCTGGCACCGGGCCTGCTGGAGGCTGCAGGCGTCGCGTGCGCCAAGGCGCCCGGCTTCGAGGCGGACGACTTCCTCGCCGCGGCGGTCGGAGAGGAGCGGCGGCGCGGCGGGACGGCGCTCGTCGCGACGTCCGACCGGGACGCGTTCCAGCTCGCGGCGGACGACGTCACGATCCTGCAGCCCATCAGGGGGGTGAGCGAGCTCGCCCGGATCGGCCCCGCGGAGGTGCGCGAGCGCTACGGCGTCGAGCCGGCGCAGGTCTCCGACTTCATCGCGCTTCGCGGCGACCCCTCGGACAAGATCCCGGGCGCGCGCGGGGTCGGTGCGAAGACCGCCGCCTCGCTGCTCGGGCAGTACGCCGACCTCGACGCGCTGCTCGCCGCAGGGCGGTTCGCGGCGGAGGCCGACGCGCTCCGGACGTTCAAGCGGGTGGCCACGCTCGACGCGACGGCACCGTTGCCGCCGCTACCCGACCGGCAACCCGACTGGAGCGCCGGCGCCGCAGCCGCCGACGCCCTCGGCCTCGGACGGCTCGCCGGTCGGCTCGAGGAGGCCGCATCGAGCTGATCTCCCACCCGGCCCTGGCGCGCCTCCACCCGATGAGCGGGCACCATCACCCCGACAGCGAGGAACGGATCGCGGTGCTCCTCGACAACCTGCGAGGCGCGCGCGAGGCCCCGCCTGCGAGTCGGGAGCAGGTCGAGCGCGTGCACGAGCCCCAGTACGTCGAGCGGCTCGCCTCGCTCGACCACGAGACCTGGCTCGACGGCGACACGATCGGCGGGCCGACGTCGTACGAGGCCGTGTTGCTCGCGTCCGGCTGCGCGATCGCGGCCACCGACGCGGCGGGGTTCGCCCTTGCCCGGCCGCCCGGCCACCATGCGCTCCCCGACCGCGCGATGGGGTTCTGCCTGGTCGACAACGTCGCGGTCGCCGCCCGCCACGCGCAGGATGCGCTCGGCCTCGAGCGGGTGGCGATCCTCGACTGGGACGTCCATCACGGCAACGGCACCGAGGCGATCTTCCGCGGCGACGACTCGGTGCTCTTCGTCTCGCTGCACCAGTGGCCGTTCTATCCCGGCACGGGCGGGCCAGGGACGAGCGACGACACCACGCTGAACATCCCGCTCCCCTCGGGCTCGGGCGACGCCGCCTACGCGGAGGCGTTCTCGCAGCTCGTCGAGCCGGCGGTGCTCGCGTTCGCGCCTGAGCTGCTGCTCGTGTCCGCCGGCTTCGACGCGCACGAGGCCGACCCGCTCGCGCACATGGCCGTGACGGAGGACGGCTTCGCGGAGCTCGCGCGCCGCTCCGCCCAGCTCGCGCCACGAGTCGCCGCGGTCCTGGAGGGCGGCTACAACCTCTCGACGCTGCCGCGCCTCGTCGAGGCGGCCCTCGGGGGGTTCGAGGCCGCGTGAGGGTCGACGGGCGGCCACGTGGAGGATGCCGTGCCGGGCCGTGCACGGAGACGTTCGCGGCCGTTCTGCTCGCTGCCCTCGAGCCGCAGCACGACGCTGCCCGGCGAGCGCTCGTCGCGCGGGCGTGCGCGCCGGAGACCGCGTCACCCGACTGACACCCCGTTGGATCGCTCACCGCGCCCACCGTCCGTCCGCGAGATCCGGACACCACACGGTCCCGCCCGCGCCCATCTCCATCCGGTCGGCGCTTCGCGCGCGACCCTCGTCCTGGGTCACGGCGCGGGCGGCGGTGTCGCGGCCCCCGACCTGGTCGCCGCGACGGCGGCCGCACACGAGGCGGCGGTCTCGGTCGTGCTCGTCGAGCAGCCGTACCGCGTCGCCGGCCGACGCAGCCCCGCGCCCGCCGCACAGCTCGACACGGCATGGCGCGCGGTCGTCGAATCGCTGCGGGACGACGAGGCGGCAGGCTCACCCGTCCTCGCCGGCGGGCGCTCGTCGGGCGCACGCGTCGCCTGCCGCACCGCCGCCGCGCTGCGCGTGGTCGGGGTGGTGTGCCTCGCCTTCCCCCTCCGGCCGCCCCCGCGACGCACCGGGGCGCAGTCCCCGAGCCGCCTGGACGAGCTCGACGCGGTCGGCGTGCCCGTGCTGGTGGTTCAGGGCGCGCGCGACCGGTTCGGGATCCCGCCTGCGAGCGGGTCTCGCACGGTCGTCGAGGTCCCCGGTGACCACAGCCTGCGGACGGGTGCCGCCGAGCTGCGTCTTGCCGTGCGTGCCTGGCTCGAGGAGGTCGTGTAGGTTCGACGACGTGGCGGAGCCACGCGAGATCCTGGGCTGGGACGTCTTCGGCAGGGCCTCCCGGGAGCTGGCCCAGCTCGTCGCCGACGACGGGTACGCGCCCGAGATGATCCTCTCGATCGCCCGCGGCGGCATGCTCGTGGGCGGCGCGCTCGGCTACGCGCTCGGCGTGAAGAACGTCTACTCGATGAACGTCGAGTTCTACACGGGCGTCGACGAGCGGCTCGACGTGCCGCGGATCCTGCCGCCCGCGCCCGACTTCGTCGACCTCGACGAGGCGAGGATCCTGATCGCCGACGACGTCGCCGACACCGGTCACACGCTCCTGAGCGTCGAGGCCTTCTGCGGCGGGAAGGTGAGGGAGGTGCGCACCGCGGTGCTGTACGAGAAGTCGCGCTCGCTGGTGAAGTGCGACTACGTGTGGCGGCGTACCGACCGCTGGATCGACTTCCCCTGGAGCGATCGGGACCCGGTCGTGCCCGAGCCGGCGCTCCGGACGAGCGCCTAGGACGGCGCGGCGACCCCTTTGCGGTGTGCGGCGATGAAGTCGCGGTACCAGTGGTAGCTCTGCTTCGGCACCCGCTCGAGCGTGCCGTAGTCGACGTACACGAGCCCGAAGCGGGGCCCGTAGCCGCGGGCCCACTCGAAGTTGTCGAGCAGCGACCAGACGAAGTAGCCCTCCACGGGGACTCCGTCCTCGATCGCGCGTGCGACGGCGTCGAGGTGCCGGTGGATGTACGACGTCCGCTGGGGATCTTCGACCGTGCCGTTCCGGCGGGAGTCCCCGAAGGCCGCGCCGTTCTCGGTCACGTAGAGCGGGGGCGGGGCGTACTCCGCGTGCAGACGGGCGAGCAGCTCGTAGAGGCCGTCGGGGTAGACCTCCCAGCCGACCGCGGTGTGCTCGCCGCCCGGCACCTCGACGACCACGGGGCCGGTGCCGTTCGAGCCCGCCTGGACGACGTGGCGCCGGTAGTAGTTCACGCCGAGGAAGTCGATCCGAGCCGCGATCGTCTCCATGTCGCCGTCGAGCACCGGGGGCAGGATCCGCTCGAAGCGCCTCCGCGTGTCCTCCGGGTACGAGCCGCGGAGCACCGGGTCGAGGATCCAGCGGTTGCGAAAGCCGTCCTCCTCGACGGCGGCGGCGACGTCCGCCTCCGACGTCGTCAGCGGGTGGATCGGGATCACGTCGATCGTGATGCCGACCTGCGCGTCCGGCCGCTCGCGCCTCAGCACCTCGACGGCCCGTCCGTGCGAGACGAGCACGTGGTGCGCGGCCGCGAGCGCGTCGCGCTCGCTGTGCCGGCCGGGAGCGTGCTCGCCGCGTCCGTAGCCGAGCCACGCCACCACCCACGGCTCGTTCTGCGTGATCCAGTGGGAGACGCGGTCGCCCAGGCGGGCGACGACGACCTCGACGTACTCCGCGAACGCGTCGACGGTCTCGCGCGCCGGCCAGCCACCACGGTCCTCGAGCGCCTGCGGAAGGTCCCAGTGGTAGAGGGTGGCGAAGGGCTCGATGCCGGCCGCGAGCAGCTCGTCGACGAGCCGGTCGTAGAAGTCGAGCCCGGCGGGGTTCACCCTGCCGCGGCCGTCGGGCAGGACGCGCGGCCAGGCGATCGAGAAGCGGTACGCATCGAGGCCGAGCTCGCGGACGAGCCGGACGTCCTCCGGATACCGGTGGTACGAGTCGCAGGCGATGCGCCCGGTGTCCCCGTTCGCGATGCGGCCCGGCTGGGCGGTGAAGCGGTCCCAGATGCTCTCGCCCCGCCCGTCCTCGGTCGCCGCCCCCTCCGTCTGGTAGGCGGCAGTGGCCGCGCCCCAGACGAACCCGGGGGGGAAGCCACCTCTTCTGCATGTTCCGTGTAGGCTCCATTGGTGAACCGGTAAAGGAGATCATACGTCTCAGGTCGCCCGTGGCAAGCAGGAACCCGGAGATCCGTCCGAGCAACGCGCGTCCCGCGTCACGATCCGGGACATCGCCGAGCGCGCCGGCGTCTCGAAGGGCGCGGTGTCGTACGCGCTCAACGGGCGCCCCGGCGTCTCGGCGCAGACCCGCGAGCGGATCCTCGCGATCGCGCAGGAGCTCGGCTGGTACCCGAACCGAGCCGCCCGCGCCCTCTCGGCGGCGCGTGCCGACGCGTGCGGGCTGGTGCTCGCCCGCCCCGCGCGGACGATCGCGCTCGAGCCGTTCTTCATGGAGTTCATCGCCGGCGCAGAGCTCGAGCTCGCCTCGCATTCGATCGCGCTGACGATCCAGCTCGTCGGTGACGTCGAGGAGGAGATGGCCGTCTACCGGCGGTGGTGGGGCGAGCACCGCGTCGACGGCGTCCTCATGGTCGACCTGCGTCTCGACGACCCGCGGGTCGACGAGCTGACGCGTCTCGGCCTCCCCGCCGTCGTCGTCGGCGGACCGCTCGAAAACCACGCAATACCAGCTGTTTGGCACGACGAAGGCCAGGCGGTGGCGGAGGCGGTTCAGTACCTCGCGGCGCTCGGGCACACGCGCGTGGCGCACGTCACCGGCGTCGGCGAGTTCGTCCACACGACGCAGCGGGCGGCGGCCTTCAGACGGGTCACGAGCGAGCTCGGAGTCGAGGCGGAGATCGTCGAGACCGACTACTCCGCCGAGAGCGGCGCCCGGGCGACACGGCGGCTGCTCTCCTCGCCGAGGCGTCCCAGCGCGATCGTCTTCGACAGCGATGTGCTCGCCGTCACCGGTCTCGGAGTCGCCCAGCAGATGGGTTTGGTCGTCCCGGACGACGTCTCGATCATCGGCTGGGACGATTCGCTGATCAGCCAGGTCGTGCATCCGCCGCTGACCGCGATCACGCGGGACATCGAAGCCTACGGGGTCGCGGTGACGCGGCACCTCCTCGCGACGATCGACGGTCAGCCGGTCGGCGACCTCGAGACCGAGGCCGGCGCGCTGACCACTCGGGGCAGCACGGGACCTCCGAGGAGCCGGGTTCCGGGTCTGCGGTGAACTACGCGGGCCCGATCATGGGAATTTCGGGTTGACACTTAACCGGATAAGTGATGAAGTGCGCACATGCGCTTGTTGACTCCGACGCCGGAGTTGTTCCGAGGCTTTCGCCAGAACGGCGATCCAGCCGTCGCTAGCGGGGCCGGCGTCGCCCGCTTTCTCGCGCTTCCGGCAGGCGCAGCCGCAGCCGAGAATCAAAGGAGGGAATGTCATGTCGAGCCGTAGGGCAAGAGGCGTCGGTGCGCTCGTCGCGCTGGCGGCATTCGCCACGCTCGCCGCGCTGACGGCGGGTGGCGCCGGGGCCGGAGGGCAGACGCTGGCCGCGCTGCCGCGTGCACAGACGCTCTACATGAGCGGTAACCAGTGGTCGCCGAACGTCGACCTCAACCCGGCCAAGAACTGGGACTACGTGACCGGGCTCGTCGGCTTCGCGTACGAGACGCCGTTCCGCTACGACCCGCTCAAGGACAGGTTCATCCCCTGGCTCGCGAGCGGCGGCAAGTGGACGTCGAAGAGCACGTACGCGATGACGATCCGCAGCGGCGTCAAGTGGAGCGACGGCCAGCCGATGACGGCGAAGGACGTCGCCTACAGCTTCAACCTGCTCAAGAGCCCAACGCACCCGCAGCATCCGCTGTTCGCGGACACCGGGCTGAAGAGCGTCAAGGCGTCGGGGAACAACGTGGTGTTCACGTTCTCGGGTACGCCCGCGTACCAGGAGTTCGACAACTACCGCTTCAACGTCGCGGTCGTGCCGCAGCACGTCTTCAAGGGCTACAGCACCACCGACATCACGACCGGCAACCTGGGGAACCCGAAGAAGATCGTCGGGACCGGGCCGTACCTCTACCAGTCCGGCTTCGGTGCCTCGTCCAACACGGTCGTGTGGAAGAAGAACCCGAACTGGTGGGCGAGCCGGGCGCTCGGCATGAACGTCGCCCCGCAGTACATCGTTGACATCAAGAACGGGACGAACGCGGCCGCGCTGTCGAACCTCCTGGCCGGCAACATCGACCTGTTCAACAACTTCGCGCCGAAGTCGGCGATCAAGGGCAGGTTCAAGACGTACTTCGACAAGGCGCCGTATCACCTCGGCGCGAACACGACCTGGCTCTTCCCGAACACGACGAAGAAGCCGCTGAACGACCGCCAGTTCCGGCGGGCGCTGGCCTACTCGATCAACATGGGCCAGATCATCGACAAGGCCTACCAGGGCCTCGTCAACAAGGCGAGCCCCACCGGCCTGCTGCCGATCTGGAACAAGTGGATCAACAAGAAGGTCGTCGCGCAGAACGGCTTCTCGTACAGCCCGGCGAAGGCAAAGGCGCTCCTCGCCGCCGCCGGCTACAAGGACACGAACGGCGACGGGTACGTCGAGAACAAGGACGGTTCGGCGATCGCCCTGAACATCGTCGTCCCGAACGGCTGGTCGGACTGGATGACCGCGATCCAGGTCATCTCCGAGAGCGCGAAGCAGGTCGGCATCAAGATCACGCCGGGCTACCCGGACTACGCGACGCTCGTGGACGATCGCGGGCACGCGCGATTCGACCTGCTGCTCGGGAACGACCGGCAGATGAGCAACACGCCGTGGACGTACTACCAGTACATCTACAACCTGCCGATCGCCGACAATCAGACGACGATGAACTACGGGCGCTTCACCAGCCAGGCGGCGTTCAACCTCACGCAGAAGCTGAACAGGACTCCGTCGACCAACACGAAGGCGTACGGGGCGGTGCTGACGAGCCTGCAGAAGCTGTTCCTGCGGGATCTCCCGGCCATTCCGCTCTGGTACAACGGCATGTGGTCGATGGTGAACACGCAGTACTGGACGGGCTGGCCGTCCGCGAGCTCGAACCAGTACACGCCGAGCTCGTGGCGGAACTACTTCCAGATGACCAGCATCGACATGCTCACCCACCTTCGCCCCGCGAAGGCGGACTAGAGCGGAGAGCGTCGACGCGATGACACGGCGACCCCCCTCCCGGCCCGCTACCGGAAGGGGGGTCGCCGTCGCTCTGCGCTGTGACCGGCTCGCGGTGGACGCGGGACCTCGGGTGGGAGGGATCTGAGTGCTGCGCTATCTCTCGCGGAAGGTGCTGATCTACCTCCTCACGTTCTGGGTCGCGGTGACGGTCGACTGGGCGATCCCGCGCTTCATGCCCGGCGATCCGATCGAGGGGCTCCTTTCACGCATGCACGCGCAGCCGTCGTCCGAGGCGGCGCTCTCCGGCTACTACACGAACGCGTTCGGCTTCGACGTCCCGCTCTGGAAGCAGTACCTCAACTTCTGGGCCGCGCTCTTCCACGGCGACCTCGGGCGCAGCATCCAGAACTTCCCCACCTCCGTGACCGAGCTGATCATGAGCGCCCTGCCGTACACGCTCGCGCTGCTCGTGCCGGCGATCCTGCTCAGCTTCTGGGCGGGCAACAAGGTCGGCGCGATGGCCGCCCGGCGGAAGGTGCTCGACAACACGGTGCTGCCGGCCGGCTACGTGCTCACCGCGACCCCGCAGATGTGGCTCGGCATCGTGCTCGCCTGGCTGTTCGCGTCGACATGGGCCATCTTCCCCGTCTCCGGCGCGTACGGCCTCGACGTCCAGCCCGCCTGGTCGCTCGAGTTCGTGCTGAGCTTCCTCTACCACTGGATCCTGCCGTTCTCGGCGCTGTTCCTCGTCGCGTTCGGCGGCTGGGCGATCGGGATGCGCAACTTGATCATCTACGAGCTCGAGTCGGACTACTCGAACTACCTCGCCGCGCTCGGCGCGCCGACGAAGCTCGTCCGCAAGTACGCGTACCGCAACGCGCTGCTGCCCCAGGTCACGGGACTCGCGCTCGCGCTGGGCGCGGTCGTGGCGGGCGCGATCGTCGTCGAGATCGTCTTCTCGTACCCGGGTCTCGGCACGCTCACGCTCTCGGCGATCCAGAACCGCGACTACTTCCTCATCCAGGGCATCTTCCTGTTCCTGATCACCGGCGTCCTGATCGCGAACTTCCTGATCGACATCGCCTACGTCGTCATCGACCCGCGCACCCGAGTGGGCATGCAGGGCGGCAGCTGATGGCCGCCAGGGGACGCGGGGCGGGTGTCGCGCTCGGCGCCGTCGAGGCGACCGAGGCGGTCTCGCCGCCGGTCGCGACCGTGCACGAGCCGGGAGAGCCCACGACGCCCCGCGTCCGCTCGGAGTTCCTCTACTTCGCCTTCCGCAACTGGAAGTTCGTGCTCGGCGCCGCCGTCGTGCTCTCGTGTCTTGCGCTCGCGCTCGTCGGCCCGCTGCTGACCGACCACACCCCACTCGAGTTCACGGGGCCGACCGACCAACCGCCCTCCCGGGAGTACTGGTTCGGCACCACCTCGTTCGGCCAGGACGTGTACGCCCAGTTCGTGTACGGGCTCCGCGCGGCGTTCCTCGTCGGGGCGCTGGGCGGCGGGATCGCCTGGCTCCTCGGCGCCGCGATCGGTTTCACCGCCGGGTACCGCGGCGGCTGGATCGACGACGTGCTGAACATGCTCACGAACGTCGTGCTCGTGATCCCGACCCTCGCGATCCTGATCATCGTCGCCGCCTACCTCGAGGTGCAGAGCTACTCCACCGAGGCGGTGATCATCGGTCTCACGTCGTGGCCGTGGGCAGCGCGGGCCGTGCGCTCGCAGACGTTCTCGCTGAAGACGCGGGAGTTCGTCGAGGTCGCGCGGCTGAGCGGCCGCAACACCCGGCAGATCATCGCGACCGAGCTCGCGCCGAACATGAGCTCGTACCTGCTGATGATGTTCATCCTCCTGTTCGGCGGCGCGATCCTGATCGGCGCCTCGCTCGACTTTCTCGGGCTCGGCCCTTCCGCGTCGATCTCGCTCGGCCTGATGATGAACAACGCCTTCCTCGCCTCGGCGCTCCTGCTCGGGTCGTGGTGGTGGTTCCTGCCGCCGGGCCTCGGAATCGTCGCGATCGTCGGCGGTCTGTACGTGATGAACGTCGGGCTCGACGAGGTCTTCAACCCGAAGCTGCGTGAACTGTGAGCCTCCGCGTCGACGACCTGACCGTCTACTACCGCTCGCTGCGCGGCGACGTGAAGGCGGTCGACGGCGCGTCGTTCGCGATCGGCGACGGCGAGATCATGGGGCTCGCGGGCGAGTCCGGCTGCGGCAAGTCGAGCCTGGGCAAGAGCCTGATCCGCATGGACGCACGCATGCGACACGTGCGTGGCCGCGTGGAGCTCGACGGTCGCGAGCTGCCGATCGACGACGACTCGCAGATGAACGAGTTCCGGTTCCGCGACGTCTCGATCGTGCCTCAGTACTCGATGAGCGCGCTCACGCCGACCCGGAGGGTGGGCACGATCGCCGAGGAGCTGCTCGAGTCGCGCGGAGTTCGCTTCGAGACCGTACGGCCCGAGCTCGTGCGGCGGCTCCAGCTGGTTGGGCTCTCCCAGGACGTGCTCGCGCGCTATCCGATCGAGCTCTCCGGCGGCATGAAGCAGCGCACGGTGATGGTGCTCTCGACGCTGCTCGACCCCTCGCTCCTGATCGCCGACGAGATCACCTCCGCGCTCGACGTGTCGAGCCAGCGGGCGGTGGGCGAGCTGCTCGTCGAGTTCCGCGACCGCGGGTTCGTGAAGAGCATGATCGTGATCACCCACGACCTCGCGATCCTGTACCAGGTGGCCGACACGATCCTCGTGATGTACGCGGGCAAGCTCGCGGAGAAGGCGTCGGCCGAGACCGTCGTGCACGGACCGAGGCACCCGTACACGCAGCTCCTGATCTCGTCCCTGCCGGAGGTCGGCGTGCGGTTCGAGGAGACGCGTCTGGCCGGAATCCCGGGGAAGCCGCCGTCACTGCTCTCGCCGCCCACCGGCTGCCGGTTCCGAGACCGCTGCCCGCTCGCGTTCGCGAAGTGCGAGGAGGAGCCGCCGTTCGTCGAGGTCGGCGCGGGGCACCAGGTCGCATGCTGGAAGGCGGCCGCGTGATGCTCGAGGTGAAGGACGTCTCGAAGGTCTACAAGGTCGGGACGTTCGGGGGCACGCGCCTGCGCGCCGTGAACGGCGTCACGTTCGACGTCGGTGCGGGCGAGATCGTGTCCCTGATCGGCGAGAGCGGGAGCGGCAAGAGCACGATCGGCCGCATGATCCTCGGGCTCTCGCGAATCACGACGGGGACGATCTCGTTCGAGGGGAAGGACGTCTCCGCGCTTCGCAAGGCCGAGCTGCGGACGTACTACGCGGACGTGCAGGGCGTGTTCCAGGACCCGTTCAGCTCCTACAACCCGATCTTCAAGGCCGACCGCGTGCTCACGCTCGTCAAGGGCTTCTTCCCCGGGATCTCGAAGAGCGAATGGGACGGGAAGGTCGAGGCGTCGCTCCAGGCCGTGCGGCTCGATCCGAGCACGTGTCTCGGCAAGTACCCGCACCAGCTGAGCGGAGGCCAGCTGCAGCGGCTCCTCGTCGCGCGCGCCCTGCTGCTCGACATCAAGCTGCTCGTGGCGGACGAGATCATCAGCATGCTCGACGCGTCGACGCGAATCGACGTCCTCAACCTCCTGGGCGACCTGAAGCGGCGGGGGCTCGGCGTCCTCTTCGTCACCCACGACCTCTCGCTCGGCAACTACATCAGCGACCGCACCGTGATCCTGCGGCACGGCGAGATCGTCGAGCTGGGAGCGACCGAGAAGGTGTTCGGCAACCCGCTCCACCCGTACACGAAGATGCTGCTCTCGTCCGTGCCCCAGCTGCACACGCGCTGGGATGCGCGGGAGGCACACAGTCCGCCCGCGGTCGCGTCGACGGCGGACGTGGCCGCTCCGGCGCTCGTGGCGATGGAGCCCGACCACCTCGTCGCTACCGGCCACGACGGGGGCGGGTCCTCGCGATGACGACGCACGCGGGCGAGACCGCCCTGCCCGACAGCCGCGGAGGGGCGGCCGACATCCCCTGGGAGGACCGGCCTGCGGGGACGGGCGACGTCGTCTGGCGCTCGAGCCGCAACCCGATCCTCACCCGCGCCGCGGTGCCGCGCGCGAACAGCATCCTCAACTCGGCCGTCGTGCCGTTCGAGGACGGCTACGCCGGGGTCTTCCGCGTCGACGACACGCGGCGGACGATGAACGTCCACGCCGGGCGCAGCGGGGACGGCGTCGAGTGGGAGATCGAGCCGGAGCCGATCGCGTTCGTCCCGCACGACGGCCGGGTCGGAGAGATCCAGGAGCGGTTCGACTACGCGTACGACCCACGGGTCACCTGGCTCGAGGACCGGTACTACCTGACGTGGTGCAACGGCTACCACGGGCCGACGATCGGGCTCGGGTACACGTACGACTTCCGCACGTTCACGCAGCTCGACAACGCCTTCCTGCCGTTCAACCGCAACGGCGTGCTGTTCCCGCGCCGGATCGGCGACCGCTACGCGATGCTGAACCGCCCGAGCGACGGCGGCCACACGCCGTTCGGCGACATCTTCTACTCGGAGAGCCCGGATCTCGTGCACTGGGGGCGCCACCGCCACGTGCTGGCCCCCGTGGAGCTCACCTGGGAGGCGACCAAGATCGGTCCAGGCCCGACGCCGATCGAGACGGACGCGGGCTGGCTGATGCTCTACCACGGCGTGCTCACGTCGTGCAACGGGTTCGTCTACTCGATGGGGGCGGCACTGCTCGACCTCGACGAGCCATGGCGGGTCGTCGCTCGCGGGAGCAGCTTCCTGCTCGCGCCGCACGCCTCGTACGAGCAGGTCGGCGACGTGCCCAACGTCGTCTTCCCGTGCGCGGCGCTCGTCGACGCGGCCTCGGACCGGATCACGATCTACTACGGCGGCGCCGACACGGTGGTCTGCATGGCGCACGCACACCTCTCGGAGCTGCTGGACTTCGTCCGCTCCTGACGCCGGCGGTCGGGGGGTGCCCGCCCTCGCGCCGGCGACCGCCGTCGAGGGCGCGACCGGTCAGCCATCGAGCAGGGTGTCTCGGAGACGGGGGTCGAGCGCCGCGAGGGCGATGTCGGAGAGCACGTTCGCGACCGCGATCATTGCCGTCAGCGCGATCGTCAGGCCGAGGGTCAACGGGTAGTCGCCGACCTCGGCCGCGGCGATGAAGTACCGGCCGAGACCCGGGATCGAGAAGATCCACTCGACCACGAACAGCCCGGCGACCAGCTGTCCGAGCAGCGGGCCGGGCATCGAGGCGAGCGGGATCAGCGCCGGCCGGAGGACGTGCGCCTGGACGACTCGCCCGTGACGCAGGCCCTTCGCCCGGGCGACGAGCACATGCTCCCGGCCGAGGACCTCGAGCATCTCGAACCGGAGCACCCGGACGATCTGCGAGAACGGCAGCAGGCCAAGCACGAGCACCGGTACGACCTTCGTGCGCCAGCTGCTCCAGCCGAACGGCGGCACGAGGCCGAGCTTGACCGAGAACAGCCAGGCGAGGACCGTGCCGAAGAAGAAGATCGGCAGACCCATGGTCGTGGCGGTCAGCACCGTGATCGCCCGATCGAGCAGCGAGCCGCGTCTGAGGGCGGCCATCACGCCCACGGGGATGCCGAGCGCCACCGCCCAGCCCAGCGCGAGGAGTGCCAGCTCGAGGGTGATCGGCCCCTGCTCGCGCAGGATCGAGTTGACCGAGCGGTTGGCGAACGTGAACGTCGGGCCGAAGTCGAGGCGGGCGAGGGAGCCCAGGTAGCGGAGGTACTGGTCGTACCAGGGACGGTCGAGGCCGAGCCGGCGCTCGATGTTCTCCGAGATGGACTCGGGCTTCGGGTCGCCGTACTTGACCCAGGCGACGTTCGAGAGGCCCGCCGGCGGGGGGTGCCGCAGGAAGTTCCCGCCGCCCACGTGCATGAGCCCGAACAAGAGCGTCGTGCAGACGAGGAGGACGGGCACCGTCCAGAGCAGGCGTCTGAGGGCGTACTGCAGCACCTCAGCCGTCGCCTCGATCGAGCTGCCGGTCATTCCGTGCGCGCTGCGCGTGGCGCCTCGCCTTCGCGCGGTTGCCGCAGACCGCCATGGTGCACCAGCGCCGGCGGCCGCTGCGGTCGACGAAGAGCCAGCCGCACACCGTGCCGGGGCACGCCTTGACGTGGCGCAGGTCGATCGTCGCGAGCAGGTCGCCCGCCTCCCGCGCGAGCGCGAGCACCGGCAGGGCGAGTCCGGCGCGGGCGGGGACTCCCCACCGGCGGCCGGGAGGCGCGTCCGGCAGCAGCACGGAGCTGCCGGCCGCCGAGCGGGCCTCCCGGGCGACCGCCTCCCAGGCATCGGCGCCGGCCGGGTCGCGGCAGGCGGTGTAGAGGGCCTGTCGCAGCGCGCAGGCGCGCCGAAGCTGACGGCTCGCCTCCCGCGGGGCCAAAGCCGCGTCCTCGCGCAGGCGTGCCGCCGTTCCTGCGTCGACGAGGCCGGCCTCGCGTGCCCAGACGGTCAGGTGGGCGTAGCTCTCGAGGTAGTCGTGCTGCTCCGCGGAGTTCCACCCCGCGAGCGTGTTGCAGAAGTCGAGGGCGGGCACACCCGCCACCGGGGCGGGCAGCACCAGCCCGTCGACCACCCGCTGGAACCGCGGGCGTCGGTCTGCCGAACTAACCACTAAAACAATTCTAGCGGTTATTGACACGCCGTCCACCCCGAGGTCCTTCTCCGGACCCGGCGGGATTACGCGAACTGCGCGACGAGCACGGTCGGTAGCACGCGGCGGAGCCAGGGAGCCCTGGCTGCCAGCGGCAAGAGCCATCCGTGGACGACCCCGCTGGCCGCCGCGGAGGCTGCCTATGCGGGCGACTTCCTCGAGGAGGACGCCTACGAGGACTGGGCCGTCGCCGTGCGGGAGGAGGCGCGCGCCGCGTACGTCGAGGTCGCGCGTGCGCTGGCGGAGGACGCTGCGGTGCTGGGGAAGGCCGACTCGGCGACGCGCTACTACCTTCGCGTGCTCGAGCGCGACTCCTACGACGAGCCGGCGCATCTCGGGCTCGTCGAGACGCTCTACAGCGGGGGGCGGCACGGCGAGGCGCGCCGCGCGTACCGCGCCTACTGCGCGCGGATGGACTCGATCGGCGTCGAATCAGCGCCTTTCCCGGGCCCGCCCTAAGCGGGCGCTAAGACGGCCGGAACCCGGTCGCGCACGATGGTGGGCGGTGCATGCGTTCGTCGTCCGCCTGTGGTCGCCCTCGACGGGGCCCGAGCAGGAGCTCGGGGAGCTGCGGGGCGTCGTCGAGCACCTCGGCAGCGGGCAGACGGCGGCCTTCAAGGACGACGCCGGGCTGCTCTCGTTCCTGCACGGGCGATCGTGGGAGCGCGAGCCTCGGGCTCAGGTGGGGGAGACGGGGGGCGCCGTGAGGTGACGGGAGGCCATGCCGTGGCCTCTCGTCACCTCAGCGGCCGACACTTCGTCGTCCGGCTCGGCCCTCCCCGAAGGCAGGCGCGCGCTCTCTACGCTCCGTCTGCCGCGGGCTCCGGAGGCGGGGGCACGAGCCGGGTCGCGATGAACGGGTAGACCAGCACCGAGATCATCCCCGCGCCGACGAGGGAGGCGCCGACGCTGGACGAGATCGCCTCCCGCTCGGTCGCGATGCCGACGATCGCCGCGATCAGCGGCAGCCCGGTCGCGCCGCACAGCGCGAGGCCCACCAGCTGACGGGGCTCGAGGTCGCGGAGCCAGAGCAGCGCGGAGGCGCCGCGGACGACGAGGAAGAGCGCCAGGAAGAGCGCGCCCAGCGTGAGCCCTGTCACCGTGAGCAGGCTGTTCAGGTCGAAGTTCATGCCGGTGACGACGAAGTAGATCGGGATCACGAACCCGAAGCCGATTCCCTCGAGCCTCAGACGGACGAGCTTCCCCTCCGGCGAGTCGAGCGCGAGCCCGACGACGAGGCCCGCGGCGAACGCGCCGAGCACGAACTCGAACCCCGCGTTGCTCGCCAGCAGCACCAGCGTCGCGAGCAGCAGGATCGACGCGCGGACCGCCGTCTGCCCGCTCGTGTGCACGGTCTCCTGCAGGATCCGGACGACGCGCGAAGGGCGCGCGCGCAGGACCGCCGTCGCCGCCAGCATCACGACGGTGCCGAAGCCGAACAGGAGCAGCACCTCCGCGCCGGCGCCGTACACGCCTGTCAGGAAGACGGAGATGAAGATGATCGGCCAGAACTCCCCGGCGACGCCCGTGCCCAGGACCGCCGACCCGAACGGCGTCGACAGGAGCCGCGCGTCCGAGAGGATCGGGACGAGCGTCCCCAGTGCCGTCGTGCACAGCGCGACCCCGAGCAGCCACCACTCCGCGTCGAGACCTGCCTGCTGCAGGACGGCCCCGAGCACAAGTCCGATCACCAGCGAGATGATCCAGCCGCCGGTGCCGAGCCGCAGCGCGCGTCGCGCGACGCGCTCCTCGACCACCTCGATTCCCGCGAAGAAGAAGAGGAACGCGAGCCCGATGTTGGAGAACACCGTGACGTACTGGTTGACGTGCGCGATGTCGAGCACGTCGGGGCCGATCACCATGCCGAGCACGATCTCGACCACGACGGTGGGGAGCACGATCCGTCCGCTCAGCCGCGAGAAGAACGCCCCGAGCGTCGAGGCGAGCAGGACGAGCACGAACGAGCGAAGCTCCGGCTTCGTCGCCGCGGCGACGACCAGCTGACCGTGATCGAGCGGGAAGCCGGCGAGCGTCACCGATGAACCGCCGTGAGCGTCGCGTACGGACGCAGGGAACCTGTCTCGACCGACCGAGTCGTGCGCACCGTCAGCGAGTCCCGGCGGTCGTGCGCTGCGGTCGCTTCGCGGGACTCCACGCCGCGCCGAGCCTACACGGCGCGCGCCCGGGGCGTCCGCGGGCGCTCAGGAGGCGTCCGCGGGCCTCGCGTCGGCTTCCTGCGAGCGGCCCTCGATGTCCAGTCGCGGCAGGACACGGCCGAGTCGCTCCGGCAGCCACCAGCTCCTGCGCCCGACGAGGACGAGCACAGCGGGGGCGAACGACAGCACCATCGTCGCCGCCAGGGCCACGCCGACGGCGAGGCCCACGCCGAACTGCTTCACGGTCGGGTCGCCGTCCAGGACGAAGCTGCCGAAGACGCTCATCATGATCAGCGCGGCCGACAGGATCACGGGCCCACTCACCTCGAGGCCGGAGGCGACGGCGCGCGTCGAGTCCTCCCCGCGTGAGCGGTGGTGCTCGATCTGGCTGAGCAGGAACACCTGGTAGTCCATCGAGAGCCCGAAGAGCACCGCGAACATCATCAGCGGCACGTAGCTCGCGATCGGAACGCTCCCACCGGCATCCGCGAGGCCGACGACCTTCAGCCCCCACCCCCACTGGAACACGGCCGTGAGGATGCCGAAGGCGGCGGATACGGCGAGCACGTTCGCGATGGCCGCCTGGGTGGGAACGACGAGCGAGCGGTAGGCGGCCATCAGCACGAGGAAGCTGAGCGAGATCACGGTCAGGATCACGAGCAGCAGCCGGGACGAGATCTCGTTCGCCAGGTCGACGTTGGCGGCCGTGGAGCCGCCCACGAACGCCTCCTCGTCCGTGCCTGCGGTCGCCTGCGGGATCGTGTAGGTGCGCAGCGTCCGCACGAGGTCTGCCGTCTTGGGCGAGGCAGGGGCGGTGGTCGCGATGACGCTGAACGTCGATGCGTTGCCGTCCTGGTTGATCTGGGGCGGCGAGACCGCGGCGACGCCGTCGGTCGCGCCGAGGGCGTCCTGCAGCTGGACGAGACGGGGGTCGGTGCCGCGGTCGTCTCCGCCCGCCGCCGTCAGCTCCTGGGTGAGCTCCTTCTGCAGCTGCTCGGCCTGCTGCTGCTGCTGCGTCGCCTGCTGCTGCACGTTCTCGAGCTGCGCCTGCTGGGTCATGAGATCCGCCGCCTGCGTCTTCAGGTTCGCCGCCTGCACCTGAAGGGCGTTCGCCTCCTGCTGGAGATCCTGCTTCTGCTGCAGCAGCGCCGCCGACTCTCCGGCGAGCGTGTACGCCTGGCGGGCGAGCGAGGCAGCCTCGGCGGTGAGCGCCGCCTCGCGCTTGCGGAGCGCAGCCTGCTCGTCCCGTAGCGCCTCCTGCTCCGTGCGCAGTCGCTCGGCCTGGCTCACGAGGCTCACCAGCCGGCGCTGGAGCGAGTCGCCCCGCTGCTGGAGCAGCTGGAGCTTCGTGCGAAGCGCGGCCCTCCGCTTCGCCGTGGCGGCCTTGGTGAGCAGAGCCTCGGTGGCGCGGGTCTCCGCGCGGTTGCGCGCGAGCGCGCGCGAGACCGACCCGAGCTTCCGCTCGAGGACGAGTGCCTCCTCCACGAGCGTCACCTCGCGGCGCGCGAGAGCTCGTTGCCCGGCCTGCACCCGCTTGGCCTCCTGCTCGACTCCCTGCGCCTGGGCTCGCAGCGCCTGCTGGGCCGAAGTCAGCTGCTGGGACTGCTGCTCGAGCGCCTGCTCCTGGCTCTCGAGCTCCGCCTGCTGCTGCTCGAGTGCCGCCTGCTGGCGCTCGAGCTCGGACTGTTGCTGCTGGAGCTCGTCCTTCTGCGTCGTGCCCGAGCTCTGCTCCTGCTCGAGCTGCGCTTGCAGCGACTGGGCCTGCTTCAGCTGGCTCTCGTACGCCGAGCTCGGCGTGGCCGGCTGTCCGAGCTCGACGGCGATGAGGAGCGGGCCGTTGTAGCCGACACCGAACCCTGCCGACATCAGGTCGTAGGCCTGCCTCTCGGTGGTCGACTTCGGCTCGGCGCCGACGTCCGTCTGGCCGTACTGGAGCGACCGAAACGGGACGAGGAGCGGCACGAGCACGGCGACGGCCGCAAACGCCGTCAGCGCGGGGTGGCCGGTGACGAAGCGTGCCCAACCCGCCCACAGTCCCGTGCCGGCGGCCTTCGGCTTCGGGCGCAGGAAGCTCGGAAGACGGAGCGCCTCGATCCTCCTCCCGACCAGCGACAGGAGGGCCGGCAGGAAGCTGATGGCCGCGAGCACCGCTGTCGCGACCGCGACCGCCGAGGCATACCCGAGTGAGGTGACGAGCGGGATGCCGGCGACGATCAGCGACAGCAGCGCGATCACGACGGTGCCGCCCGCGTAGACGATCGCGCTGCCGGAGGTCGCGACCGTGAGCGCGACCGACTCGTGGAGCTCCATGCCCTCGTGGAGATGAGCGCGGTGGCGACTGACGAGGAACAGCGCGTAGTCGATGCCGACGCCGAGCCCGATCATCGTCGCGAGGGTGGGCGCGATCGACGGCACGGTCGCGACGTGACCGAGCAGGCCGATTCCCGCGAGCCCCACGACGAGCCCCACCACCGCAGTGGCGATGGGCATTCCCATCGCGACGATGGTGCCGAACGCCACCGAGAGGATCAGCACGGCGGCGGCGATCCCGATCACCTCGCTGCTCTCCGTCGCCGGCTCGGACAGCTCGCTGCCGATCGGGCCGCCGGCGGCGACCTCCATGCCGGCCTCGACCCCCGGTTGGGCCGCGTCGAGGACGCTCTCGGCGATCTCCTGGGTGAGGTCGCTCGAGCCGACGTCCATGACGACCGGGATGTACGCCGTCTGGCCGTCCTTGGAGACCTGCCCCTGCCCCTGCTGGCTGAACGGGTCCCTGGCGCTGTAGACGTCCGGGAGGTTCACGATCGCCGCCCGCGAGGCCTCGATCGCCTGCTTCTTCGAGGTGTCCGTGACCTTCCCCGACGCGGCGTGGAAGACGATCGGGCTCGTGCCGTTCTGTTGGGGCGGGAAACGGTCGGCCAGGAGGTCCGCCGCCGCCTGGCTGTCGGTGCCGGGCAGCCGCAGGTTGTCGCTCGTGTTCGAGCCGTACACGTGGACGACCAGGACCAACGCCGCGGCGACGGCCAGCCAGCCGCCCAGGACGAGCCAACTGTGCCTGGCCGCGAGCCAGCCGATGCGATACAGCACCCTGCCCACAGGCCTCGGTCGGCCACTCTAGCGAGTGCCCACGCAGGGCTCGTCCAGCCGCCCACGGGCCCGGCCGCACCCGCGGCGATCTTCGATTAGATCGTAATGAGATCCATTTCGGAACGACAAAGCCTCGGGCGTCGTCCTGTTCATGAACTGCGGTGGTGTGGAATCGCGCGGTGCCGGTCGGCTCGTCGGGGGGCGCGGGAGCGGCGCGACGTGCGGGGCGCCGAAGGGCGCACCTGCACCACGCCCGGTCGGGCGGACCGGGAACGGATCGACCGCCCGTCGCCTGCGTCAGGCGGGCGTCGACCCGTGACCCGCGGTCTCGAGGCGCGGAGGCTGCCAGCCGCCGAGCGCCTCTTCGACACGCGCGGCGGCCGCGAGCGCGACATCGTCGCGCCACGGCCGCGCGACCAGCTGGGCTCCGAGCGGAAGGCCTCCTTCTGCCGATCCGGCCCGGACGACGACCGCCGGCCACCCGGTCAGGCTGAACGGCGTGGTGAAGCTGACCCCGTCCCAGCGACCAGCCTCCTCGACCTCGTCGTGCCTCGGCGCAGGGCCGTCGAACGCCGGGCAGACAATCAGGTCGTACCCCTCCATGAACGCGAGCATCTCCCGGCGGTACGAGTCCCAGCGGCGGAGCACGCGATAGAGCTCGTCGCTCCCCATCCGCCCGCCATAGGAGGCCCAGATCTCACGCGTCAGCCCATGGCCGCCGAGCGGAAGCGGGCGCTCGTCGACCGCCACGCCCACCTGGGAGAGCGCGTCCGCCGCCGCCGCGACCGCGGCCGCGACGTCGGGCTCAGCGCTCGAGATCTCGGTCTCGACATGGACCGCGGCACGCAGGCCGCGCAGCGTCACCGCCGCCGGGTCGCCGACGTCGACCGGCGGGACGTCGGGGTCGAGCGGATCCGGTCCGGCGATCACCCGCAACACGAGCGTCAGGTCCTCGACGAAGCGGGCGAGGGGGCCGACCTGCGTCCGGGGATCGCCGAGCGCGCCGAAATATCCCTCGTCGTCGACGACGCCTCCGACGGAGACCAGGGTCGCGGTCGGCTTGTGGCACGCCACGCCGCAGAAGTGCGCCGGCTGGCGGAGGCTGCCGCCCGAGTCGGTCCCCAATCCGCACGGGGAGCCCCCTGCCGCCACGATCGCCGCCTCGCCGCCGCTGCTCCCGCCGGGCGTCCGCTCGAGGTCGTACGGGTTGTTCGTGCGTCCGTAGAGCGCGTTGTCGGTGACGCTCCCTCCGCCCCACGGCGGGCAGTTCGTCTTGCCGAGCAGGATCGCGCCGGCCGAGCGCATGCGCGCGACCACGGTCGCATCGCGCCCGGGGCGCACGTCCTTCCGCTCCGGCACGCCGACGGCCGTCACCAGCTGCTCGGTCTCCAGGTTGTCCTTGGCGGTGAACGGCACGCCGTGGAGGGGGCCGACGGTCTCGGCCCGCCCGAGCGCGGCATCGGCCTCGCGGGCCTCGAGCAGCGCGCGCTCGCCGTCGAGCTGGACGACAGCGTTCACGAGCGGGTTCGTCTCGCCGATCCGCCGCAGATGGGCCTCGACGACCTCGACCGAGGACACCTCGCGGGCCCGGATCAGCGCAGCGAGCTTCGTCGCCGAGAGCGAGACGAGCTCGTCGGAGGGCGTGGGCACGTTCATGTCTCTCGGGTACCAGTACTACAGCCTCGTCGTCGAGGTCGTCGGAACGGCGACAGCCCGCCCGGGCGCAGATCGCCTAGGCTGCTGGTCCCCGGTTGGCGGGGATGACTGTGCGGAGTGGTTGGAGTGGCCGGTGGGATGACCAGGCGCGCATGGGCAGTCGGCATTGCGACAGCGGTCGCCGTGCTCTTCGTCGCGGTGCCCGCGTCGGACGGTGCGCCGGCGACCCGCGCGATCCGGGCGAACGCGGCGCCCCGCCACGTGCTGCTCGGGCTGCTCGGAGGCCGGGAGCGCTTCGACCAGGTGACCGGACAGCACACCGTCGTCGGTCACGTGATCGCGGGGTGGGGGCAGGGACCGGTGACGCGGATCCTCGGCGCGCTCGGCGAGATCCCCATGCTCGCGATCAAGTCGAACGGCTCCATGACGCCTCGCGACATCGCCCTCGGCAGAGGCGACGCCTTCCTCGCCGAGCTCAACCACGCGGTGGCGGAGCACGGCGGGCAGGTCTTCCTCAGGCCGCTGCCGGAGATGAACGGCCACTGGAACGACTATTGCGCCTTCGAGCAGGACGGCTCGTCGCGCGGGCCGACCCGGTCCACGAGCGCGTTTCGGAACGCTTTCGCGCGCATCTACCTGCTCGCCCACGGCGGGCCGCTGGGGGCCGTGAACGCACGGCTACGTCGGCTCGGCCTGCCGCCCGCCCGCACGGGCGAGCTCTCGTCCAACCCGGTCTCGCGGCTGCAGGTGGTCTGGAACCCTCAGAGCTACGGCAGTCCGGACCTGCCAGGGAACAGCGCCGCCGCGTACTACCCGGGCGATGCGTACGTCGACGTGGTCGCCAACGATCTGTACAACATCCGGGGTAGCGCCGCCTGGGACGCCAACGAGAAGCTCTACGCAGCGCACCCGAACAAGCCGTACGCGATCGCCGAGTGGGCGAACTGGGGCTTCGACGACGCCGACTTCGTCGCGAAGATGGCCAACTTCGTGCGCACGCACCGCCGGGTCACGCTGCTCGCCTATTTCAACGGACGCCCTGGTTCCCCCTGGGACATCTCCGGTCAGCCTCGCAGCCGTGCCGCGTACCGCCAGCTGATCGACCCGCTCGGCCGGTAGAACCGCCGTCGCGCTGCCCGCCTCACGAGGCAATCGGTTCGCCGATAGGAAAACCCTGCAAAATGCAGGGTTTTCCCGTAGCGGGCCTGTAAGCCGGATAGCTCTCAGGGTCGCTCCAGCGGGGGCCGGAAGGCTGCCCGAAGGAGGAGCGATGAAGAGACGATGGACGAGGGAACTGGCCGATTTCCGGCGTTTTTGTGCGTCGGAGCGGCGGCTTGCCCCGACGACTTGCGCGGCGTACGAGCGTGACGTTTCGGCGTGCCTGGCTTACCTGCAGACTGCGGGGATCGAGCTCGCGGAGGTGAAGGTGACGCACCTGCGCGCCTTCCTCGCCGAAGAGGAGAAGCGGCGGCCTGCTGTCTCGAGCCAGGCGCGGACGACGGCGGCGCTCAAGTGCTTCTTCCGCTTCCTCGTCGAGGAGGAGCGAATCGTCCGCGACCCGGCGCTGCCGCTGCGGACACCGAAGAAGCGGGAGGCGTTGCCCGATGTGCTGACCGTGGTCGAGCTGGAGCGACTACTCGCGCAGCCCGAGCGTGCCGAGCTCTGGGAGCGTCACTTCCCGGGCAAGCCGGAGCGCGACCGGCTGTTGCTCGCTTTGATGGCATACGGTGGCCTGCGCCGGAGCGAGCTCCTCGGGCTCGACTGGGAGGACGTCGACCTCTCGCGGCGGCTGCTACGGGTGCGGAAGGCGAAGGGCGGCCGGCAGCGGACGATCCCGATCCATCCGGCGCTCGCGCCGCTCTTCGCCGAGTACTACGCGACGCGCGTGCCGCTGACCGAGCAGGCGGTTTTCGTGGGCGTGCAGGGCAACCGGCTCCACTACACCCAGCTCGGTCAGACCTTCCGCCACTACGTCAATGCCGCCGGCGTCAACGAGCGCAAGCGCGTCACTCCGCACACGCTCCGGCACGTCTTCGCCACCGAGCTCCTGCACGCCGGGGCGAATCTGCGCCAGATCCAGGAGCTGCTCGGCCACAAGCAGCTCGACTCGACTCAGCGCTACACGCGCGTGAACGCGCACGAGCTCAGAGGAGCAATCAAGCGGCTGAGGTGGGTTGGCTGAACGTCCGCGCGATATGCCATTCTTCTTAATCTAGGCAGAGCGCTTTGAGAAATATGGCATATCCTCCGTTTCACCCCTCAAGCTCGGCTCCGATGCCGCTGTTCATGTCGCTCCTGGAGTTCGCCGAAGCGTTCCCGTCGGAGAACGAGTTCGTCGAACGCAAGAGCGGTTTCAACCGGACGGCTGTCCAGGAGGCAGCCGTCGCGTTCTCCAATGCAGACGGCGGAGTGATCTTGATTGGCGTCGATGATGACGGCGCGATCGTGGGGAGGGAGCTCACGCCCGCCCTGCTCGACGACATCCACACGGCGATTCGGGATGCTCGCGATCCCGGTCGATACGCAGTACACGAGCTGAGTGTTGACGGAAGGTCGGTTGTCGTTCTGTCGATCGCGCGAAGGGTCGAAGGGTTCTCACAGACTTCGAGCGGGCGCGTACTCGTCCGTCGCGGGACGATGAAGATGGCGCTCTTCGGTGCCGAACTGGCCCGCTTCATCAACGAGCGCTCGCTCCAACGGTTTGAGGAGACCGAGGCCCGCGTGACTCTCGACGAGGCCGACTCCGACCTCGTGTCCGAGCTCGCGGCGAGCTTCGGCTGGTCGCGCGATGTGCCCGAGCGACTCTCCGAACACGGCCTGCTGCTTGGAGATGGACGGAACCGGTTGACGATCGCAGGCGCGCTGTTTCTCCTTCCCGACCCGGCCGAGCTGCTCGGGAAGACGTTCATCGAGATCCTCCGCTTCCCGGCCGATGACGCGGACTACGATCGCCGGCTTGAACTGCGCGGGCCACTCCATCGCCAGCTGCAGCGTGCTGTCGACGAGGTCATGAGCGAGTTGGGCAGCGAGCTCGTCGTCCTGGGTGTCCGTCGGTATGACCTCCCGCGGCTTCCCCAGATAGTCCTCCGCGAGGCGATAGCAAACGCATTGGCACACCGCTCCTATGAGATGCAGGGCACCTCGATCCGCATCGAGCTGTACCCGCATGCCGTTCGGGTCATCTCGCCCGGTGGGCTACCAGAGCCGGTCACAGTCGAGAACATCAGGGAGACGCAGGCTGCAAGGAACTACCGCGTAATCACCTTCTTGCGCCGTCTGGGTTTGGCTGAGGACGCCGGACGAGGAGTGGATGTGATGGTTGACTCGATGCTGGAGGAGATGCTCGATCCGCCGGTCTTCGAGGACTCTGGCCACTCGGTTTCGGTCACCCTGCCGATCCGAAGCACAGTCACCCCCACCGAGCGAGCGTGGGTACGGGAGGTCGAGACGAGAGGGCTGATAGATCCTGGGGATCGGATCCTGCTCGTCCATGCCGCCCGGGGTGAGACGCTGACTAACGGCCGAGTGCGAGAGCTCGTCGGTACCGACGCGCATGAGGCGCGTCGGGCGCTGCAGCGCCTCCGCGATGCCGACTTCCTCGTCCAGCATGGATATCGAGGCGGCGCCACTTACACGCTGAACGAGTCGCTCGCGCCGCCGGCGGGACTTCGCCTGACGCGGCAGGCACTTAAGGAGCTCATCTTGCAGCTTGCAAGCGATGACGCCCCGCCGCTCACCAACGCCCGTGTTCGGGAGCGGACCGGGCTCGATCGTGCTGAGGCGCTGAGGCTTCTCGACGAGCTCGTTTCCGAGGGTCTGCTCGAACGGGTTGGGACTCGTCGCGGCACGCGTTACGTCCGACCCTGAGAGCGGTCGATAAGTCTTCTATTCATTTGAGAAGAGTTCTTCTCAAGCACTTGGATCTCGATCGACGTCACGGCCCGCTCAACGGCGGTGGCGGCCCCGACGACGACGTCGTCGACGGCGCGGTCGCTCTGATTCGGTCGGTGCGTCGTCGGGGCGGAATTCGGACGCAGAAGACCGATCCGACTGAGCGTCACCCACCGACTCGACATCGGCCGGCGTGGGCGGGTCGTCCCCGCGAACGGCGAGCTGTTCCAGGCGACCTGCGGCCGCGAAGAGCTCGTCGCGATCGACGTCCGCGTAGCGGGCCACGGTCGAGAGGTCGGCGTGGCCGAGGTACTCGGCGACGAGGCGGGTGTCGCCGCGCTCTTGCCGCAGCCAGGTCGCGGCGGTGTGGCGCAGCGTGTGGGCGGTGCCGTGCTTCTCGATCCCGGCCCGCGTCGCGGCTCGTCGGATGATGTCGGCGAGGATCGTCTCTTGCAGGCGTCCGCCGGCGAGCCCGCAGAAGACGGGATCGGTCGGCTTGGGCTGGCGGACGTCGCGCAACCTGCGTAGCTCGCCGGCGAGGCGAGCAGGGATCGGTTGCCTCCGGGACTTGTCGCCTTTCCCGTGGCGGACAAGCAGCGACCGCTTACGTCCGTCGAGCTCGAGGTCCCGCCACTCGAGCGCGCACAGCTCCGAGCGACGCAGGCCGGTCGTGACGAGCGTGGTCAGCACGAGCTGGTCACGCTCGGCGAGGGCCGGGCAGGTTCCGCTCCGGCTTCCCGGCGGCGTCGAGCAGCCGCTGAAACTCCACGCGCGTCAGCCAGTCGCACTCCTGACGTGGCTTCGGGGGCGGGTCGAGTTCGCGGAACGGGTTCGGCGCGCCAATGCGCCGGCAGACCCAGCCGAGGAAGCGGCGGAGAAGCAGGAAGCGGCGGTAGTAGGTCGCCGACGCCGGGCTTGCGCGTTGCTGGTAGGCGCTCAGGTAGTCGACGATCGTCTCCTCCTCGAACACGCTGCGACCCAGCGGCTCCGACCAGTCGAGCAGGTCGTCGATCGCCACGCGGTACGCCACCACCGAGCTCTCGCTCCTGCGCGAGGCCCCCAGCCGGCGGAGCCAGTCGTCGCGCGCTTGTCGGAGAGAGATCGGGTCGGCCGGCGCCGCGGAAGGCGGCCTTCGGTGGTTTGGGAGAGAGGACCTGATGACCTCGAGCGGAGCCCGTCCATCCCCTGCCACCCGCGCCGCGACGAGCATCTCCTCCAGCGCCCTCAGTACGGCACGATCGGCTTCTGCATGCGACGGCGCTCCCACCGCGCGTGCCTCGATCTCGCCGTCCGACGATCCGTTCCGTCGCGCGTCCGAATCGACCCCTACGGGGACAGAGACACCCAGAACCGCGCCAAAGAGCGTCTTCTTCCCAGCACCCGGCGAGCCACCAGATTTGGCTCAACCATGCGGTTTTGCCTCGGTCGGCGATGGCGCCAAGTGGTGCCAAGTGCTATGCCCGTGATGCACCGGTGATGCACGGCGACAGCGCTGACGCGCTCGCCATTTCTTGAACCACCCAGGCGATCGAAGGGCTGGCGGGAAGCGGCTCCCGTCGAGCCGCCTCCCGCACCGAATGGCGTACTTCAGCCGGCCGGCTGGAAGAGATGGTCGGCGACATAGCGGCCGACCTTCCGCCCGAGCGCGGAGCCCTGCAGGTCGGAGTTGCGGAAATGGAAGCCGACAAGCACACGCGCCCAGTCGACCTCCTTGACGACGTCGTGGAGGCGTTCGTAGTCGTCCGTTGTGCCCGTGACGCGGCTGTCGAGCGAGAACGCAACCTTGTCGGTGCCGAAGAACGCGTCGAGGGCCTCGACGACGCCGGTGCTGTGGCAGGCGTGCGCCGACGGGTACTCCGGGAAGTTCGGCGTCGTGCGCAGCGGCAGCCAGGTCGAGTCGGCCACCGTACCCGGGTTGCCGTCCGTGTCCGCGAGCGGGATCGCTTGGTAAGGACGCCAGAACCAGAAGTGGTACTTCGCGTCGAAGCAGGCGATCATCGCGTCGCCGCCCGCGACGTGCGCCATCGCAAGCATCCGGGCTGTCTGCATGAAGTCGAGCCCGCGGGCGGCAGCAAGGCGGAGCAGGCCGTCGTTCCACTGCCGGATGTCGTGGTCGGTCCAGAAGAGCGCCTCGTTCGTCTGCTCCGGCGTCCTGATCGCGCTGTCGGAACGGCCGAGTTGCCGGACTTGGTTGAGGTCGTCGGCGTACTCCCGGCTCGCGAGGGCGTTGGGGCCGTCGGGCCGGAATCGGGAGGCGCTGGTGAGCGCGAGCGGCCGCATTCCTGGGAGGCAGAGGCCGAGCACCGTGCCCGGCGCAGGCTGCCAGACGCCAGGCGCGGGTGGAAGCGGGCCGAGATCCGTGAGCGTCGTCCTGCACCCACGGCCGTCGTTCGTGCGGCGGGCGAGCACAGCTTGTGCGACCTGCTCGCCGATCGCGATCCCATTCGTCTTCGCCGCACCGTCGGAGATGGCAGCCATGTAGGCGGCGTGGTCGGCGTCGAGGATCGTCTGGTTCGCCCCCAGCTGGGGCTGCAGGCCCGTGAGCGTCTCATAGGCTGCGGTGGCGATCGCGGCGCCGGCCGATGTGCCCGGGGGAGCGGTGGGCGTGGGCGCGTACGGCGTGTAGCCGCCCTCGATCGCCACCGCCGCGTCGTAGATGGCGACGTGGACGATGCCCATGTAGACGGCCGCCTCGCCCGGGAACTTGTTGCCGAAGTTCTCCGAACCGAAGACGCCGCCCGGCCCGGACGGCACGATCGCGCATCGGGCCTCCGTGCTCCAGAAGGCGACCGGTGTCGTCGCTGCCGCGTAATTCGCGGGGGGCGCGCACTGGGTGGCCGGCGGTGTTGCACCTACCTCCCCGCCGCCGACGAGCCCGACCGTACCCACCACGGCCAGAAGAGCCAGTTTCGATTTCACGTTTCCTCCTTCCCTGACGCGATCGCCTCGACGACACGAAGCGGCTCGAGCCCCGCCCGCTGAGCCGCCACGGCGGCCTCGCGGACCGATGCGGCCGCGAACGTGAAGAAGCAGATCTCGTCCTCGGGGACGTGGATCGATCCCTCGAAGCCGACACGCGTCCCCTCCCGCGTCATCGCCTCGGCGGCCGAGCGCGCCCGCCGCTCCCGCGCCCGACGGTCACCGGCAGCGCCGCGGGCGAGGAACGTCTCGACGAGGTAGCTCGGCACCCGACCGACGCTAGGCGGCCGTGGTCAGCTTGAAATCGTGAGTCCCCCTGAACTTTGCTCGGCCACCTCGGAGTCCGGCCGGTACACGCGTGCGAGTTCGGCGCGCGAGCGCACGCCGAGCTTCGCGTACACGTGGGAGAGGTGCGTCTCAACCGTCCGCTCACCCAGGAAGAGGGCCGCGGCCACCTCCCTGTTCGTTCGACCCTCGGCGACGAGCGCCGCGACACGGCGCTCGGCGGCTGTTAGTCCTTGCTCGCGGGTGCGCCCGCCGATCCGGCCGAGCTCGGTGCGGGCTTTCTCGATCCACGTTGCGGCACCGACTTCCTCGAATCCGGCGAATGCTTCCTCGATCGCCTCGCGGGCGGCGCGCTTCTGCCGCCCCCGCCTGCGGACGACGCCGAGCGCGAGCAGCGCGCGGGCACGGCCGAAGCGATCTCCGACCCTCTCGTGCTGAGCTACCGCGTCCTCGAGGAGAGAGGCGGCTTTGGCGACGTCCCCACGCGCGGCCGCGGCAAGGCCCCGGCAGCGCGTCACGTGCGCAAGAACCTGGTCGTCGCCCGGCTTTCGCTCCTTCTCCCAAGCGTCGAGGACTCGTGCGGCCTCGTCGAAGCGCTCGAGCGCGAGCAGCGCCTCGATCTGGTCACCGACCCACCAGCGGCGGCTTGCGTCGCGCCAGCCGAGCCTCGTCGTCACCTCCTCGGCCTCGGCGAACCACCTCAACGCCGTGTGTGGGTCGCCACCCTGCAGCGCGACGAATCCGAGGGTGCCGAGGTGCACGGGCGTGTGCAGCCCGATCTGCTCCTCGCCGAGCTGCAGAGACCGCTCCGAATGCGCGCGTGCGAGCTCGAGCTGCCCGCGGTGCGCGGCAGCGATCGCGATGGGCAGATGGTCCCACGGCACCTCGAGGCCGTACTGTGTCCTGAGCTCATATGCACGTTCGGCGTACTCGGCCGCGAGCTCCCACCTCCTCGCCGACAGCTCGAGCCATGCGAGGCCGTTCAGTGCCCGGGCCGCCGACAGATCGTCGCGCCCGCGACACTCTTCGTACTCGCGCTCGAGCAATGCACGCGCGCCATCGGGGTCGCTGCTCTCGATCGTTTCCATCAGTGCGAACCGCGCCGTGCCCAACATCCGTGCGTCGCCGGTCGCAACCGCGATGTCGTGTGCTCGCGCTGCGTACGCCGGCGCCCGCGGATCACCGACGGCGGTCCCGAGAAAGGTCATCATCGCAAGCGCGTCGACCCGCAGCGCGTCGTCATCCACTTCGTCGGCGAGGTCGAGGGAAACACGCGCGTGCTCGACCGCTTCGGCGTACCCCTCCTTGAAGCGCGACGACCATGCCAGCCGGCACTGAATGGCCGCCTGCAGCGCCGGGCGCGACGTCGCTTCGTGCAACGCTTCTTCGAGCAGCGCGACGGCGCGGTCGAGGCCCTCGAGCTCGGCGAGGAGGAACAGCACGTCGGCACGCAATGGGCCGATCTCGCTGTCCTCGAGCAGCGCGCTCGCGATCGTTCGTGCGCGCGTCCATTCCCCGCAGGCGCGATGAGCGCGAGCTGCCGCCAGGGCGCGCCGGTGGCGCTCGCCGACCTCATCCGCCGGCGTCAGCCGCAGCGCCGCCTCAGCCAGCTCGGCCGCGCTCGCCGACGCGCCGCGACCCGCGGCGACCGTCGCCGCATCGTCCAACGCAGACGCGACGGCGGCGTCGGGCTCGTCCGTCGCGAGCGCGAGATGACGAGCGCGCGTGACGGGGTCCGGGACGATCGCGGCGATCCGCTCGTGCACGACCCGGCGCTGAGCCCCGAGATCGTTGTAGAGAACCGACGCGAGCAGCGGATGGGTGAACCGAATCACGCCTTGCTCGCGCTCCACCACGTGTGCCGCGATCCCGGGGTCGAGCGCGCGCGGCGCCACGCCGGCGCGCTCGAGCAGCGACTCCGACGGTGTCCCGAGCGCTGACGCGAGCGCGAGCGCGTCGCGCGTGGTCGCAGGAAGGCCGGCGAGACGCGTGCGGACAAGCCCTTCCAGCGTCTCCGGGACCGGCAGCGGCTGGAGCGGGTCGACGTCCTCGTCCAGCACGCGCGCAACTTCCAGCGCGAAGAACGGATTTCCGCCCGAGCGCTCGTGGATGCGCAGCAACGTCTGACGCGCAAACGGCCTGTCGAAGCGGTCGTAAAGCAGCCGGTGCAGCGCGCCGACGCTGAGCGGGCCGATCCGCAGCCGTTGAACGTCGACCGCCTGCTCGAGCTCGGACGGCTCAAGCCGGCGGGCAAAGACGAGCCGAACGGGGCCGTCGAGGCGCCGCAGCGCGAAGGCGAGTGCGCTCGCCGACGAGGAATCGAGCCACTGGACGTCATCGATCGCGAGGACGACCGGCTTCCGCTCGCGCAGCAGGCCGAGCACGTCGTGCACGGCCACGGCGAGCGCGCGGTGGTCGGCGACGTCGTCTGCGCTTTCCTCGCGCAGAAGCGCGACCTCGAGCGCGCGTCGTCTCGGCGCGGACAGCTCGCCAATCACGTCGTCGAGTACGCGGTCGAGGAGATCGCCGAGCCCGACGTGTGCGAGCCCGCGCTCGGCCTCGGCCGGACGCGAGACGAGCACGAGAAAGCCGCGTTCACGCGCCGCTGCGGCCGCCGCGAGCCAGAGCGTCGACTTCCCGATCCCCGGCTCCCCTTCGAGCGCAAGCCCAGCAGGCGCCTCGACGGGAGCGTCGAGGAAGGCGTGGATCGAGCCGAGCTCCGACTCTCGTCCGACAACGTCGTCTGTCATGACCGTCGCGACAATCCTGACACTCGGACTCCAGCTCAGCAGCGCGCGATCGGGGTTGGCGCTGGAGCTGGCCGAATCATCGTGCGTACGGCGAGTCTTCCTCGGTAAGCAAACGCCTTTCTGACATTCCCATACGCCGACGTCGAGCGGCAATCCAGCGATGCACGGGTGATGCATGCCTAAGTAGAAACCCCCGCATTTGCAGGGGTTTCCTTAGCAGGCCTCTACGCCGGATTCTTCAACGAACGCTTCGGCATCTGGCTGGGCCATGCGGGTTCGCCTGCGCACGTAGCGCTCGACGAGATTGAGCCAGGAGCTGTAGGTAGGCGTGAAGTGCAGCGTGAAGCGCGGGTGGCGGAGGAGCCAGCGCTGGATCGAGGGCGTCTTGTGGGTCGAGGAGTTGTCGAGCACGACGTGCACGTCGAGGTGGGCAGGCACGGAGGCATCGATCAGGTTGAGGAAGCGGCGGAACTCCTCGGCGCGATGTCGCGGCGTCATCTCTGCCAGCACCTGCCCGGAGGCGACGTCGAGCGCGGCGTAGAGGTTGGTGGTGCCGTGCGGACGTAGTCGTGGCTCTGCCGCGCAGGGACCCGGGCACAGCGGCAACACCGGCGCCGAGCGGTAGAGCGCCTGGATCTGCGACTTCTCGTCGACACAGAGCACGACCGCAGCCTCGGGCGGGTTGAGGTAGAGCCAGACGATGTCGCGCACCTTGTCGATGAACGCGGATCTGGCGAGAGCTTGAACGTCTCCGTCTGGTGCGGCTTAGCCCGAAGGCTCTCCAGATGCGGCTGACGCAGACTGCGAGATCCCCGTCGCTGCCGCCATCGAGCGCGTCGACCAATGCGTCGCACCCGGCTGCTCCTCGAGCGTCTTCACGATCCCCGCTCCACCTGCTCGATCGCTGATCGAGCGGGCTGCCGGCCGCGGCTCGTCGTGCAACCAGTCAAGCCGAGCCAAGCGAACGCACCCGCCACCGCCGACCGTCGAGGAGTTACAGCCGAGCTCGTCGGCGATCTCGACGCTGGACTGGCCCTCCGCGGCCGCCAACACGACACGGCAGCGAAATGCGAGCGCCTGCGAGCTCGGACGCCGCGCCCACCGCTCCAGAACCTCCCGCTCCTCGCCGCTGAGCACGACAGCTGTCAGCTGAGACATAACTGCTATAGTTGAAAGGAAATTGGATTAAAGGGGAAAAGGAAGGCTAGTTGTAGAAGGCCGTCGAATGCTGCCCTTGTGATGCACCGGTGATGCACGGCCGCTGTTGGCGTTGTCGAGAACGGCGACGCCACTCTCGGCCTCGAACGTCGACGTGCTCAGCTGCTGAAGAACGCGACCAACTCGTTGGCGACGGGTTCGGCGGTAGTCAGCGGGCCAACGTGGCCGGCGGCGGCGATCTCGGCGAGGCGGGCATCGGCGAGCCGCTCGCTGAGGTTGCGTGCGGCGGCCTTGAACTCGATGCGCGAGCGCCCCCCGTGGAGAACGAGCACCGGCATCGAGAGCTTCTCGAGCAGTGCGGCCTTGAACGGCCGGTTCACCTCCGGGAGCTCCTGAACGGCGACTGGAAGGGCCGCCTGGGCGCGCTCTGCCACGCCGGGCGCCGAGAAGAGCGCCTGCTCGTCCGCATCGAGGCCGATGATCTCGCCGGTTAGGACTTGCACGGCATCGGCGGCCCTGCCCGCCGCGATCGCGGCCTTGAGTCGTGCGTACTGCTGGTCACTCGTCGGCGGTTCCAGCGCTGGGAACGGTGGCTCGTAGAGCGCCAGAGCGCGGACTCGAGCCGGCGAGAAAGCGGCCCCGCCGAGCGCCCAGACGGCCCCGCTCGAATGGCCGAATACGCCTACCGGTTCGCCGATGCTCTCCACGAACGCGGCGACATCCTCGAACTGGCGTTCACGCGAATGGTCGGCGCTGTCGCCGCTCAAGCCACGACCTCTCGTGCTCATCAGGTAGCACGTGAAGTGCTCGACGAGGAACGGGAGCAGGAAGAACCACGAGACCTCGCCATCACCCAACCCACCGTGAACGAGGACGATCGGTGCCCCTTGCCCCTGAACCCGTCCTGCGATCGTCGTGCCGTCGTTCGAAACCGCCACGTGGATCTGGTCCTCGTCCACGTCGCCTCCTCAGGCCTCGTCGAGCAGAGGTCGGTAGTTCGATCGGAAGATCCTTTGGCCGGCTGCGCGTAGAACAGCGTTTCGGATCGCCGTCGGTAGATAGCGAGTTCGGTCCCGGCGATGCGTCTGCGCACGAACCCAGTCCGTTCGCGGCCGGCGACGGGCCTCGAACGCCGCCAGGGCAAGTGGAACCGCGTCGGATCGCTGCAGGCATTCGGCAAGCACCAGCGCGTCTTCGAGCGCCATCGCAGCGCCCTCGGCCATGTTGGGCGAGGTGGCATGGGCCGCGTCGCCAATGAGCAGCACCCGCCCGCGAACCCAGGTATCGAGCGCAACCTCCTCGATCGCCGCCCGGTGCACAAGCGCCCGGTCCAGCAGTGAGTCGATGAGGCTGGGCGCGGGCTCCGCATAACTGGAGAAGAGCTGGTCGAGGTCTTCGTGCTGTCCTGTGCCGGATTGCGACGCGACGTCGCAGTAGCAGTACACGCGCCCGTTCCCAATCGGGATCATGAGGAAGGCCGTGCGGTGGCCCAGCATCACTGACCAGCTCGTGATCGCGGGCGGGCAGGCAGTGACGAACCGCCATCCCACTTGCCCAACCGGGCGCGCGGTCGCCTGGTCACCGAAGGCGAGCCGGCGAACGGCGCTGCGGATTCCGTCCGCACCGATCACGATGCCGAACTCGCCGGCGGTTCCGTCGCCGAACTCGACTGCGACAGCTTCGCCTTCGTCGCGAAGCTGACGAACTTCGACTCCCATCCGAATTGGGGCGTCGCGAGCCCCGTCGAGCAGGACGTCGTGGAGATCTGCACGATGAAGCGCCAAGCAGGGGCCGACGCCGTTCCACAACGCCGCCAAATCGACCTCGACGAGCAACCGGCCGCGGTGGTCGCTGACGCGCTGCCGGGGGATCACGATCCCTCGCTCCAAGACCGCCTGCTCGAGGCCGAGCCGCCGCAACGCACGGGAGGCATTCCCGGGCAGGTAGACACCCGTGCCCGCCCCGTCCCACGCGGGTTCGCTTTCGACCGCCTCGACAGCGAAGCCAGCACGGGCGAGCGTTCGAGCGGCAGCAAGCCCAGCGATGCCACCTCCAACGATGAGAATTCGCATCTCGGCTATCTTCGCGGACCTGCCCGCGACAGGAAGTCGAGGATCGCCTCGTTGGCCGCGCCCGGGTTCTCCTCGTTCATGAGGTGCGACGCGCTCGCGATCTCGAACCGCTCCGCGTTCGGCAGGAGTTGCTGCAGGCGGTCGGTCAGCCGCGGCAGGTAGGCGGGACTCCGCTCGCCGGTCATTAGCAGCGTGGGAGCCTGGACACTGCGCACGTCGTCGTCGCTCAGCGGTGGGAAGCCTGCACCGAGCACTTGCGCCCGCAATGTGCTCAGGTTCTCGAACGCCTGCTGCTTGCGCTCCTGCGGTAGCCGCTCCCAGGTGTCCTTGCCGAGCAGACCAAGGGCATATGCCTGCATCGCCGCCTCGTCGTCGCCCCGCCGGAAGGCCTTCTCGGCGGGCAAAGCCGTCTTCACACCAAAGCTGAGGATCACACGCGCGGTCCTCGGCCGCCGTACGAAGAGCCGGAGCAGCTCCGTTGGGCGCGGCCGCGTGCTCGTGAAGAGCGACAGCACGGGCGGCTCTTGGAGCACGAGACTGCGAACGACCTGCGGATGCCGAATCGCGGCCAGCAAACAAATGAGCCCGCCCCATGAGTGGCCGACGAGGTGGGCGGGCGTGGCGTCCAGCACCCCCAGGAAGGCGACCAGATCGTCCACGTGGGGGAGTGTCTGGTTGTCCACATCGGGCTCGATGTCCGCATTGGGCCGCGCGTAGCGGCGGCTGTAGGCGATCGCATGGTGGGACGCCCCGATCGCCGGGAGCTGGTGGATCCACGAGCGGAGATCGTCGGCGCTGCCGTGGACGAATACAACAGGCTCGCCCTCGCCCTGCTCGCGGTACGCAAGCGCGGCCCCGTTGACATCGGCGATCCGGACCCCCTCGAACGAGCTCATCGTCGCGTCTTCGGTGGCATGCGTCGTGTCGCCCGGCATGGCTGCTCCTTTGGGTTCAGCTGTAGCGGCTGACGGAGACGCTACGAGTGGGCTGCTGGCCGGGCAATCGGGAGTTCTCCCGATGCCACCAGCCCGTGCTCCATCGCAAACAGGGTCGCCGCCGCGCGGGTCGACACGCCGATCTTGCGGTAGGCGTTCTGGATGTGGGTGTCGGCGGTCTTCGAGGAGATCCCGAGCGCTGCCGCGATCTCCTTGGTCTGCAGGCCGCGGGCGAGCATGCCCACGACCCTGGCCTCGCGCTCCGTAAGCCCTGCTGGTCTCTCGAGTCGCGGCACTCGCTGCCCGGCGGCATCTAAGACCGCGGTCACGGCGTCGGCGTCGAGCCGTCCGGCGCTTGTCTCCCGGGCGAGCTCGTCCGTCACCTGCTCGGGCGGCAATGGCTCGCGGTAGGGCCGCGGCGCCGTCATCGCGCAGTAGGCGTCGGCGACGGCCAGCACGCGGGCCGCGAGCGTTAGTGCCGCACCGGCGACTCCGCGGTGGTAGCCGGAGCGGTCGAGGCGCTCGTGGTGGGCGCCCGCAACGGGTGCGAGCGACGCCAGGAACTCCGAGCGTGCGAGGACCCGCTCCGTGTAATAGGGATGGAGCCTCACCTGCTCCCACTCATCCGCGTTCAACGGTCCGGGCTTCTGCCAGATCCGCGATGCGACCGCGACTCGTCCCATATCGTGGACGAGCGCGGCTTGCCGGAGCGCGGCGACGCCGGCTTCGTCCACCCCGCAGCGCTGCGCAGCCGCTGCGGCGAGCTGCGCCACGGCGGCCGCGTGACCCGCCAGATACGGCGAGATCAGATCGGCGAAGTTGCCCATCGCCGCGAGCGCGCGATCGAGCGTCTCCCCCTCGAGAAACAGCGGCGGGCGTGGCTCGCGGGAGAGCGTCTCTTCCCAGACTGAGGCCTGTTCGTCCCAGGCGAGGATCTCCCCCGCATGGTCGGTAAGGCAGGCGGCGAGCTCGGGGTCGAAGGCGTGCCCCGCACGGTCGCGGGCCAGCCGCACGACGCGCTCCTCGCCCCCGAGCAGGTGTTGGAAGGCGGCGTCCACCGCGAGATGGACGATCCGCATCGGCAGCGCGATGGCATCGCCTTTCGCGCGGCCCAGCGGGCCGTGACCGTCCCAACGCTCGAAGCGGTGCGCGAAAAGGCCTTGCACCGACCCTGAGAGACCGAACCCATCGGCAAGCATCTCAGCCACCTCGCACGTGGCGGCGAGGTGCGGACGCATCTCCCGCGCCATCCTCGGCAGCCGACGGGCGACCTGGCCCGCACGCACGAGCCTCCGGCTCTGCGGGTCGGGAAGCGCACGGATGAGCCCGGTCAGGACCTCCCGTCCTGACCCGTACCTGACAGGGTGGAAACGGGCCAGGAGCGAATCGCCGAAGACCTCCGCCGTGACGTGCGCGTCCGTCGTACAGCCTGAGTGGGAGAGGAGGCAGGCGTAGTAGGTCTGCGAGGACTCCTCGCCGTCGACGCCAAGACGGTCGGCGAGCCTCATCGCGATCAGCGTGCTGTGCAGGCCGTGCTCGAACGGGAACCCCATGCCGAGGTCCGACGCCAAGCACAGGGCCGCGACCAGCTCCGTGCTTCGAACCTGTCCCCGTTGCGACGCTCCGGTTGACACGTCGC
>CAVPZH010000010.1:0-136446 GCA_963710125.1 uncultured Actinomycetes bacterium
GGCGTCGTTCGAGATCCCGACGAAGGGCGACGCGAGCACGGTGAGCAGCGCCTCGTCGTCGTACCGGTTGTGCAGGAGCCTCAGGTACGCGAGCAGGTCGACGACCTGCTGCTGCCCGAAATAGCTGCGGCCCGCGGCCCTGAACGTCGGCAGGTCGAGGGCGCGGAGCTCCTCCTCGAACCATTCCGCGTCGGTGCCGGCCGCGAACAGCAGCACGATCTCGCCGGGGCGCGCGACGCCCGCGTCGACGAGCTCGCGCACCCGACGCGCGACGTGTCTCGCCTCGGAGCGCCGCCAGTGCACCGCCGCCTCCGCCGCGGCGGCCTTGTCGGTGACGAGCAGCTCGAACGCGCCTCCGAGCCCGTGCTCGCCGGCGCCTTCGGCCGGCTCGAGCCGCTGGAACTCGTCGCCGAACTCCGAGCCGAACAGCTCGTTCACGGCGGCGAGCACCTCGGGGCGCGAGCGGTGGTTGCGCGTCAGCGGCAGAACGGTCTCGGCCGCCGCGCGTCGCTCCCTGAACACGGCGACGTCGGCGTGGCGGAAGCCGTAGATGGACTGGTACTCGTCCCCGACCACGAAGAGGTCGCCGCCCGTGCCTTCCGAGAGGAGGTCGAGCAGCTCGGTCTGCAGCCGGTTCGTGTCCTGGAACTCGTCGACCATGATCGACCGGAAGCGCTCTCGCGTGCGTGCGCGCAGCTCCGCGTGGTCGCGGAGGAGGTCGCGCGCGCGGAGCTGAAGGTCCTCGAAGTCGAGCGCCGCCTCCCTGTCCTTCGCCTCCGCGTACGCGTCCGCGAAGTCGCTCAGGAGCTCCTGGAGCAGCTCCCGATCGCGCGCCGCGAGCTCCTCGAGCGCGGCCGCCACGACCGCGTCGCGGGCCTCGACGAACGTCGCCGCCCGCGGCCCGCGCGCCTTCAGGTCGGACAGCGCGAGGAGCCTCTCCGGCAGGGTCGAGACTGCGAGCAGGTCGAGCGCCGCCTGGGCCGCCCCGCGCTGGAGCTCGGTCGCCCGGAGGTCGTCGACGAGGCACGTCGCCGCGTCGCGAAGCTCCTCCGCACGCTCGTCGAGCGCGGCGCGCGCCGCCGGCTCCAGCACGAGCGCCCGTCCCGCCGAGCGGAGCGTCGCGTACACGCCGACGAGCATCTGCCGGAGCCCGGTCGCACCGTACGTCGCGAGCAGGCGCCAGCGGTCGGGCTCGTCTGCCGCGCAGAACCGCTCGAGCGCGGTCGTGAACGCCTCGGCCTGCACGACCGTCGCCTGGGGCTCGTCCAGAACGCGGAAGGACGGGTCGACCCCGCCGCGAGCGGATGCGCGCCGAGGAGCCGCCGACAGAAGCCGTGGATCGTCGAGACCCAGGCGCCGTCGAGCTCGAGCGCGAGATCGGGCCGACGCAGCTCGAGCAGCCGTCCGCGGATCCGCGCCCGCAGCTCGCCCGCGGCGCGCTCCGTGTACGTGATCACGAGCAGCGACTGCACGTCGAGCCCCTCGTCGACCACCGCGCGCACGAACCGCTCCACGAGCACGGCCGTCTTGCCGGTGCCTGCCCCCGCCGCGACGAAGACGTTCCCGCGTGCCTCGATCGCGGCGCGCTGCTGGGCGTTGGGAGCAGGTCTCACGGGCGCGCCTTCCGGCAGATCCGCCACAGGTCGCACCAGTGCGGACAGTCGCCGCCCTGCGGATCGTGCCGGACGTCGCCCGCGCGGATGCGCTCGACCAGCCCGACCGCCGTGCCGCGAGCTCCCTCCACCGCCTCGTCGAACTCGGCGGGCTCGAGGTAGTCGCGCGCGCTGAAACCCGGGACGCCGTCGGCGCCCGAGCGCAGCATGCCGCGGGGGCGGCGCCCACCGCCGACCGGGACGTAGACCCCTCCGACGGGCTCGATCCCGAGCTGGTCGCGGAGCACGAGCATGTAGAGCGGGAGCTGGAGGAGGTCGCGCTCGCGGATCTCCGAGGCGGACGACGCGGCGCCCGACTTGTAGTCCACGACGATCCCTCTCGCGCCCATGGGGTCCCCGTCGACCCGGTCGATCTTCCCGCTCACGACGACCCCGGGCTCGAGCTCGTACGACCGGAACGACACCTCGAGGTGACGCGGCACGAACGGCGATCCGGTGGCGGCCTCGTCGCGCACGAGCTGCTCGAGGTCGCGTTGGAGCCCCTGCTCGAGCTCGCGCCGGTCGAGGTCGCCCGCGTCGATCCTCAGCCCCGTCTCGACGGCCTGCGTCACGCAGTCGTGCATCAACACGACCGCCGCCTCGACGTTTCCCTCGTCCACCCGGTCGGCACCCGGGATCGCGCTCGGCAGCTGCTGGTAGAAGCGCTGCAAGGCGGCATGGAGGATCGAGCCGCGCATCATGCGGTCGATCTCCTTGTCGATCGTGGCGGGGCGCAGGTACCGCTCCACGAACCACGCCGCGGAGCACGACGCCATCCGCTCGAGCTCCGAGACCGAGTATGCCTCCCTGCTGCCGACGAGCCGGAGCGCTCGCTCGTGCGTGAGCGCCGTCGGCCGTTCGAACGCCCTGCGCGCCCGCCGCAGCCGACGCTCCCAGCCGTTCTCACGGGCGAGGGCGACGGCCTCCGCCGGCGCACCGACGGAGAGCCTGGCCAGCGAGCGCAGCCGTTCCCGCTCGGTCGGCGCAGCCTCGAGCTCCCGGGTGAGTGCCGAGAGCGGTCGCCGCGTCGTGTGGCGTCGGACGTCGTCCGGGTCGAAGACCTCGCGCACCGCCTCCCAGAACGGGCTCGGCTCGCGCGGCGTTCCCTCGTCCCCGGCCGCCTGCCGGACGAGCACGAGCCCACGCGTCGGTCGCGTGCAGGCGGTCGCGAACAGATACCGGTCGCGGCTCGCCCGGTCGGGGCGGACGAGCCGGCCGCCGTGCCGCTCGTCGAGCCTGCTGCGCTCCTCGTCGTCGAGGAAGGGCTCCACCCGCGTACGGCGCGGGAGCGTCCCCTGCTCCAGTCCGAGCACGAAGACGGTGTCGTAGCGCCGGGTGCGCGCGCGCAGGAGGTCGAGGACGGCGACCCGGCCCTGTGCCCCCGGCCGGTCGCCCTGCACGGTCGCGCGCTCGAGGCTGGAGAGCACGTCGAGGCGGCCGACCGGCATTGCCGTCCCGAGCGCCTCGAGCTCGTCCAGCGTCCGCGCCGCGCCGTCGTGGGCGCGAAGGTCGTCCTCGACGTCCGGCCCGGTCGCCGGCGACAGCGTCCCGTGGGCGTTCCGGACCATCGCGTCCGTCAGCGACCTGACGGTCTCGACCGGCGGTGCGTCGGCCAGCACGAGGTCGAGCAGCGCTGGCATCCGGCCGCCGCGCAGCTCGCTCGTGACCTCGATCGTCCGGTCGCCGCGCAGGATCCCCCGCCCGCGCAGCTTGCCCTCGACCCAGTCGACGTCGCGGCGCGTGAGCCCTGAGTACGGCGAGCGCAGGTGCGCGTACAGCTGCGGCCGCTCCCCTCCGAGCCAGGCGAAGCGCAGCAGCGAGAGCAGGGAGGCGCCGAGCGGGGTCGCGCGCAGCGCTCTGCGGCCCTCGAACGCGAGCGGGACGCCGACCGCGGCGAACGCGCTCTCGAGGGGCACTCGGATCGCGTCGACCGACGGGCAGACGAGCGCGATCTCCTCGGGCGCGGTGCCGGCGCGGACGAGCGCCAGGATCTCCTCGGCCGACGAGCTCGAGCGTGCCCCGGGTGCCCGCGCCCTCCAGGAAGCGGACGGAGCCGTCGAGCGGCGCCCGGGTCGGTGTCTCGGCGAAGAGCTCGCGCTCGAGGTGTGCCAGCGGCGCAGGCAGGTACTCCGAGCTCCGCGTGCGCAGCTCGCGCACCGAGCCGGTGGCGAGCGCCGCGAGATCGCCGGCGGTGCGCGAGAGCGACGCGTACACGGCGCGCCCGGGCTCGTACGGAAGCGAGACGTGCACCTCGGCCCGGCCGGCCAGCGCCTCGAGCAGACGCCACTCGGCCGCCGTCAGGTCCTCGAAGCCGTGCGCGAGGACGGGGCGGCCGTTCCAGGCGCCGAGCTCGCTCGTCAGCCGCCGGATCGCGTGACGGCGCAGCGCGCCGCGGTCCCAGGCGTGGAGGCGCTCGAGCTCCTCGCGGTAGCGGCGCATGAGCGGCCCGAGCGGCTCGCCCAGGGCGTCCGGCTCGAGCAGGGCGCCGTCGAGCTCGGCGAGCGTGTGCGCGAGAGCGTCCGCGAAGCCCGGGTGACGGCCTCCCGGCGCGTCGCCCTCGCCGACCACCCGTCGCAGGAGCAGATGCCGCTCCGTATCGCCGAGAAGCCGTCTCCGGTCGCCGTTCGCTCCGGCGGCGAGCTCCTCGAAGAGCGTGTCGAACGTCCCGACCGTGCCCGACAGCAGTCCCTCGCAGCGGCCGACGAGCTCGCGCTCGGCCCGGTCGACCTCGGCGCGATTCGGGACGATCAGCCAGGGGTCGCGGTCGATCGCCTCGACGAACCGGTCGAGCAGGAGCGCGACCTTCCCGGCGTGCGCCGGTCCGACGACGAGGGAGAGACCCACCGGTGCATGGTAAAGCGGGCTCCGGCCTTCGGCCGGAGCCCGCTAGGTACTGCTCATCGCTCTTTGCGACCTACCATGCGCACCCGGAGCTCGGTCACACGTCTGGCAGGACCTAGGCTCCAGCGAAGCTGGAGCCTAGGCGAGCGACTTCGGCTTGCGGCCGCGGCGTGCGACCGCAGCGCCGGGCATGCCGCCGGCACAGGAATCACAGAGATCCGCGGCCTTCGCGCCGCGCCGTGCGTCGTTGAAGGTCACGCGGAGCACGGCTCCCTTGCCTTCCTCGACTTCCTTGCCGCACGAGTCGCAAACGAGCACTGTCTTTCGTGCCACGATTTTTCCTCCAGTAGTGGAAATGGCTACGCGATTTCCACTAGGTCATGGATGACGTCGGACTTCGGAATGATACGCAAAATCTTCCTTCGAATTCTAGTGCGGCTGCGAAAGCGGCCGCGTTATTACACTCCGCGAGATGGACGCACACACGATCGTGGTGTTGGGGGGCGACCAGACCGGACAGGAGCTCCTGGAGGCGGCGCTCAGGGTCCTCCAGGCAGACGTCGTCGGCGTCGAGCTTTCGTTCCCGGAATTCGATCTGTCGCTCGCGAACCGCCGTGCGACGAACAACGCGGTCGTGCACGACGCCGCCCGAGCGGTCGCCGAGCACGGGCTCGGGCTGAAGGCCGCCACGATCACGCCCGAGGGGGCCGACGACGTGGGCTCGCCGAACCGGATCCTGCGCGAGGACATCGGGGGCAAGGTGATCGTCCGCACCGGACGACGCATTCCCGGCGTGGTTCCGGTGGGCGGGGTCCATGCGCCGATCTCGGTCGTCCGGATGGCGGTCGGCGACGCCTACGGCGCGACGGAGTGGCGCGAGGGCTCCGGCGACGAGGAGGTCGCGTTCCGCACCGAGCGCATCGAGCGACGCATCTGCCGTGCAGTCGCGGAGTTCTCGTTCCGGCAGGCGGAGCGGACCGGCGCCAAGGTCTTCGGCGGGCCGAAGTACACGGTGAGCCCCGTCTACGAGGGCATGCTCAAGGAGGAGATGGACGCCGCGGCGGGACGGCATCCCGACGTGCCGTACGAGCCACAGCTGATCGATGCGACGTTCGCGCTCCTGATCTCCTCGAGCGGCGCCCCGATGGTCATTCCCGCCCTCAACCGCGACGGCGACATCCTCTCCGACCTCGTGCTCCCGCTGTTCGGCTCGATCGCAGGGTCGGAGTCTCTCCTCGTCGCGTTCGGCGACGAGGGGATCGACCTCCCCACCGCGGTGATGGCGGAGGCCGCGCACGGCACCGCCCCCGCGCTCGAGGGCAAGGACGTCGCGAACCCGATGGCCATGATCCTCGCCGCTGCCGCGCTGCTCGTGCAGACGGACGAGGAGCGGTGCCAGGAGGCGGGCCGCGCGATCCGCGAGGCGACGCTCGAGGCGGTCGCCGAGGGCATCCGCACCGCCGACCTCGGCGGTCACCACGGTACGACGGCGTTCACCGACGAGGTCATCCGGCGGACCCGCACCAAGCTCGACGTCTGGGCGTCGCTCTAGCGGCGCATCCACCTCGTTCCGGGTGTCGGCTGCGCTCGGTGTCCGACTTGGAGTCGGACACCCTGTCTCAGGCTGCGACGGCGGCTTCCCCGGGAAGGATCTCCCCGGCGTCGAGCGCCTCGAGGAACGCGTCGGCGATGCCGGGGTCGAACTGGGTGCCGGCGCAGCGGACGATCTCGTTCGCGGCCTCGTCCGTCGAGAGCGACCGTCGGTAGGGACGCCGGGAGGTCATCGCGTCGAAGGCGTCCGCGACCGCGAGCACGCGGCCCTCGAGCGGGATCGCGGCGCCGGCACGCCGGGTCGGATACCCGGCCCCGTCCCACCGCTCGTGGTGGAAGAGGACGTAGGGCAGCGCGGGCGAGAGAGACGGGACGCCGGCGATCAGCCACGTGCCTTCGACCGGATGCGCACGGATCTCCGCGAGCTCGCGCTCGTCGAGCAGGCCCGGCTTGCCGAGCACCTCCGGCCGCACGTTCACCTTCCCGACGTCGTGGAGCGCCGCGCCGAGGCGGAGCCCCTCGAGCCTGTGGTCGGCCCAGCCCAGCCGCAGCGCGACGGCCTCGGCGTTCGAGGAGACCCTTGCGGCGTGTGACGCGAGCGCGGGGTCGCACACGTCCATCGCGGTGGCAAAGGCGGCGAGGCGGACCACGGGATGTCTCGTTCCCGCCGCACGGCCGGAACCCTTCCCGTATTTTTCGCCGATGCGCGTGCGTGTGCCCCGGGAGTCCGGGCCCGGAGAACACCGGGTCGCATTGACGCCGGAGACCGTGTCGAAGCTCCGGTCGGCGGGATTCGAGATCGCGGTCGAGCGGGGCGCCGGAGTGGTCGCCGGGTTTCCGGACGACGCGTACGCCGATGCAGGAGCCGGCCTCGCCGACCGCGGGGAGTCGCTCGAGGACGTCGACGGCGTCGTGCGGGTCGGCCGCCCGCCCGAGGAGGACGTCCGGGCGATGCGGGCGGGCCTGGTGCTGGTCGGTTTTCTACAGCCGTTGACCGACGACGAGGGACTCGCCCTCTTGCGGGAACGAGGGGTGGTCGCGTTCGCAATGGAGTCGATCCCGCGGATCACGCGCGCGCAGTCGATGGACGCGCTCTCGTCGCAGGCGACGGTGGCCGGCTACAAGGGCGTGCTGCTCGCCGCCGACCGCAGCCCGAAGCTGTTCCCGATGATGATGACCGCCGCGGGCACGATCGCGCCGGCCCGCGTGCTCGTGCTGGGCGCAGGGGTCGCGGGCCTCCAGGCAATCGCGACCTCACGTCGGCTGGGCGCCGTGGTCTCGGCCTTCGACGTGCGGCCGGCGGTGGCCGAGCAGGTCGAGTCGCTCGGCGCGACGTTCCTCGATCTCGGGATCAGCGGCGAGGAGACCGAGGGCGGGTACGCGCGCGAGCTCACCGCCGAGCAGCAGGAGGCACAGCAGCGCGCTCTCGAGGCGCGGATCCCCGACTTCGACGTCGTGATCACGACCGCCGCGGTCCCGGGACGGCCTGCGCCGCGGCTGATTCCCGCCGGCGCGGTCGAGTCGATGCGGCCGGGCTCCGTGATCGTCGACCTCGCCGCCGACACGGGTGGCAACTGCGAGCTCACCTCTCCGGGCCACGAGATCGCCCACGCCGGCGTGACGATCGTCGGCCTGACGAACGTCCCCTCGCTCATGCCCCAGGACGCGAGCCGCCTGTACGCGCGCAACGTGGTCGCCTTGCTCGAGCACCTCGCGCCCGACGGGGAGCTGAACCTCGACTTCTCCGACGAGATCACTGCCGGCGCGTGCGTGGCCGGACAACCCACGGAGGCGGCCGCGTGACGAACACGAGCCTCGTCGTCGAGCTGACGATCCTCGTGCTCGCGATCTTCCTGGGCTTCGAGGTGATCTCGAAGGTGCCGACGATGCTGCACACGCCGCTCATGTCCGGCACGAACTTCATCCACGGGATCGTGATCGTGGGCGCGATCATCGTGCTCGGGTACGCGGACGACGGCGTGACCAAGACGATCGGATTCGTGGCGATGGTGCTCGCCACGGCGAACGTGGTCGGCGGCTGGTTCGTCACCGACCGCATGCTGGAGATGTTCAAGCGACGGCCGACCGACCGGGAGCGCAAGCGGTGATCTCCGATCCCGACGTCGTCGGGCTCCTCTACCTCGTCGCGATCGTCTGCTTCATCGTCGCGCTGCGGTTCCTCTCCTCCCCGAAGCACGCCCGCCGGGGCAACTGGATCGGCGGGATCGGGATGCTGGTCGCGATCGGGACCACGCTCGCGCTCGACGGGATCGGCAACTGGGGGCTGATCATCGGCGGCGCCGCGATCGGCGCCGTGGTCGGGCTGGTCGGGGCACGCACCGTGAAGATGACCGCGATGCCCCAGATGGTGGCCCTGTTCAACGGGGTCGGCGGCGGCGCGGCGGCTCTCGTCGCGTTCTCCGAGTTCCACGTCGCGGGCGGCGACGTCTCGGGCGACGAGATCGTCTCGATCGTGCTCTCGAGCCTGATCGGCTCGGTCTCGTTCGCGGGGTCGATGGTCGCGTTCGCGAAGCTGCAGGAGCTGGTGTCGGGCAGGCCGATCGTGTTCAGAGGCCAGAACGTGGTCGACTCCGCGATCCTCCTCGGCGCGGTCGCCCTCGGCATCGCGCTCGTGGCGGGGCTCGAGGAGCAGTGGGCGCTGGTGGCACTGATCGGCTTCGCGCTCCTCTTCGGCGTCATGTTCGTCCTGCCGATCGGCGGCGCGGACATGCCCGTCGTGATCTCGCTGCTGAACGCGTTCACCGGGCTCGCCGCGTCCGCGACCGGCTTCGTACTGGACTCGACGGTGCTGATCGTGGCAGGGATGCTCGTCGGCGCCTCGGGCACGCTGCTCACGCTGAAGATGGCCACGGCGATGAACCGCTCGGTCGCCAACGTCCTGTTCGGCGCGTTCGGGCAGGTGCAGGCAGTCGCTCCGGGCGAGCGGGCCGACGACGGCCGCACCGTGCGGGCGACCACCCCGGAGGACGTGGCCGTGCAGCTCTCCTTCGCCCGCAAGGTCGTGGTCGTGCCGGGCTACGGGATGGCGGTGGCCCAGGCGCAGCACGACGTCCGTCAGCTCGCCGAGGTGCTCGAGGAGCGGGGCGTCGACGTGGCGTACGCGATCCACCCGGTGGCTGGCCGGATGCCCGGGCACATGAACGTTCTGCTGGCGGAGGCGAACGTGCCGTACGACCAGCTCAAGGAGATGGACGAGATCAACCCCGAGTTCGCGCAGACCGACGTCGCGCTCGTGATCGGGGCGAACGACGTGACGAACCCCGCGGCGCGCAGCGATCCGTCCAGTCCGATCTACGGGATGCCGATCCTCGACGTCGACAAGGCGGCGAGCGTGATCGTCATGAAGCGGAGCATGAATCCCGGCTTCGCGGGGATCGACAACGAGCTGTACCTCGACCCGCGCACGACGATGCTGTTCGGCGACGCGAAGGACTCCGTCGTGAAGCTGATCGGCGCCGTCAAGGCCCAGTGACTCGCACCGTGCCGGTGTTCTCCGGCGCGGCGGTGCGCGACGCCGTCTCGCCGCTCGAGGCCCACGCCGCCGTCCGGGACGCGTTCGTCCGCCACGCGCGGGGCGAGTGGACGATGCAGCCGAAGCTCTATGTGACGAACTACCCCGCCGGCGACTTCCGGGCGATGCCTGCGCTCGGCGGCGGCCACGCGCTCCTCAAATGGGTCACGTCCTTCCCCGGCAACCCCGGGCGGGGGCTCCCGACCGTCGCGGGCCTGGTCGTGCTCTCGAACGCCGAGACGGGAGAGCTCGAGGCGCTGCTCGACGCCGCCGCCGTCACGGCGCTGCGGACTGCGGCGGCGGGCGTGATCGCCGCCGAGACGCTCGGCCGACCCGGCGTCGGCGCAGCGGTCGTCGGCTGCGGCGTCAACGGCGCAGAGACCGCACGCCTGCTCCGGGCGCGGGGAACCGACACGATCGTCTGGGACGTCGATCCCGCCCGGCTCGCGTCGATCGCGGCGGAGCTCGGCGTCCGGGCCGCGGCGAGCCTCCACGAGGCGCTCGCCGCGGACGTCGTGATCACGGTGACGCCGGGCGGCGCGATCCTCTTCGCCGACGGGTCGCTGCAGCCCGGGCAGCACGTCTCGCTGATGGGCGCCGACGGCCCGGGAAAGGCCGAGATCGCCGTCGGCGAGCTCGCGCGCGCGCGCGTCTTCTGCGACGACTGGGATCAGGCGAGCCACGGGGGCGAGCTGACCGCAGCAGTCGGGGCGGGCGCGCTCGGGCCGGACGACGTGACCCAGCTCGGCGCGGTGCTGGCGGGCGACGCGCCGGGGCGGTCGGACGAGCACGAGATCACGCTCTTCGACTCCACCGGCCTCGCGATCCAGGACCTCGCGATCGCGGGCGCGGCGCTCGTCCACGCGGACGAGCTCGACCTCCAACGGCTCGCGCTCTAGCGGCGGCGGCCCCGCCCGCCCCCGAGTTTCTTACGACCACGTAAAGACGGGCGGACGGCGGCCGATGCGTTGCTAGCGTGAGGCTCTTCCGACCCACACCCGAGAGGAAGGAGGTGTGAGCATGTCGCTCACACTCACCGAGAACGCGGTGGAGGCCGTGAAGGAGATCGTGGCTTCGGCTCCGGGCGATCAGGATTCGAGCGGTATGAGGATCGTCGCCAGCGAGACCGCGGAGGGGCGAGCGTCGTTCGAGCTCAGCATCGCCTCGGTCCCCGGCGAGGACGACGAGGTGATCGAGGAGCAGGGCGCGCGGGTCTTTCTGGAGAGCGGCGCCTCGGACCTGCTGGACGACAAGTCGCTCGACGCACGCGTCGGCAGCGACCGCCAGATCGCGTTCCTGATCGGCGACCAGTAGCGCACGCGAGCCCCGGCCGGCCGAGCGGGGTCATTTGATCCCGCTCCGGCCGGCGGGGACGGTGCCGCCCCTGGCGGGCGCTCGCGAACCGTGCCACGCGAGACGGGGTCCCGCGCGGTACGGCCGACCGAACGCCATTGCCGCAGTTGCCGCGGCGCCGCCGGGCCCGGTTTGTCACCCGAGCAGCCGGGCGGGCTCGAAGAGGTCGAGGAGGGAGTCGCGGTCGCCGGTGATCGCCCGGGCGACGAGGCGCCCGCACGCGAAACCGAGCACGTTGCCGTGCCCCGAGTACCCGCCGGCGACCCACGTCTCGGATCGACCCGGCACGCGGCCGACGACCGGCATGAAGTCGAGCACGAGCCCGAAGATCCCGGCCCAGCGGTAGTCGACCCGCACCTCTCGACCGACCAGCTCGTTCACGAACCGCTCGAGGGACGCCTGCACCTCGTCGGTCAGCTCCTCGTCGGCGGTGAACTCCCGTTCGAGCGCCACGTCGCGGAAGCCCCCGGCGACGAGTCTTCCGTCCGCCGGCTGATGCCAGTAGTCGAACCCGTGCCGGCCGTAGTGCGGTGCCTCGAACAAGCGCTCCGTGAGCGGCTCTGTCGCGATCACCTGTCCGCGGGTCGGCACGATCAGTCCCTCGAGCTCGCCGAGTAGCCCGCTCGGATAGCCGTCCGTCGCCACCACGACCGTGTCCGCCCCAAGCTGCGCCGGATCCGACACCCGCTGCCCCTCGACGAACTCCGCTCCCGCGGAGGCGGCCAGCCCGGCGAGCCGTCGCACCCAGCGGGCCGGCTGCAGGGCGCCGTCGGTGGGGTGGCGGATGGCAGCGGTAAAGCGACCCTCGAGCGCCCCGGATGGCGCATCGATCCACTCCGCCTCGAGACCGTCGGCCCAGAGCCCCTCAACCTCGTCCCGCAGCTCCTCGCGCTCCTCCGCGTCCGCCGCGAGCCGCAGGCTGCCGCCGCGGCGGAACGCGTCGCCCGCCAGCGCGGCGATCGCGTCGAGCTCTGCTTCCGTCCAGCGCCACAGCTCGAGTGCCCGTTCTCGGCCGAACGAGGCCACCACCTCGTCGTACGGGGCCGCGGTGCCCCGGAGCGCGAAGCCGCCGTTTCGGCCGCTCGCGCCCCCCGCCACCCGCCGCTCGTCGACGACGCGGACGCGCAGACCGCTCTCCGCCAGCGCGAGCGCACACGCGCATCCCGTCACGCCCGCGCCGACGACGCCGACGTCGACGGGCTCCGTCCCGGCCCCGCGCGGCAAAGGGGAAGTGGGCTCCTCGAGCCAGTAGGACAGCGTCACCGCGCGATCGTACTGCGCACCACCCCCTCCTCCACCGCGACCGCGCCGGCCAGCTCGAGCAGGGCGAGCGCGGCGGCGAGCTCGCCCGCGGCGAGGCCGGTCGCGCGCGCCAGCTCGTCCGCGGTGCCGGCTCCCGCGGCGAGCGCGGCCAGCACGGCGGCCGACCCTGGGTCGTCCGGGACGTCCCCACCCGGCGCTCGGGGGTCGAGCCCCAACGCCTCGAGGACGTCGCCCACGCACGTGGCCGGCGTTGCGCCCTGACGGAGCAATGCATTGGCTCCCGCGCTCAGCGTGCTGGTGATCTCGCCCGGAACCGCGAGCACGTCGCGACCGTCCTCCAGCGCGAAGTCCGCGCTGATGAGCGCACCCGACCGCTCTCGCGCCTCGACGACTACCGTGGCCGCCGCGAGGCCGGCGATGATCCGGTTGCGTGCCGGAAAGCGCCACGGGGCGGGCTCGACGCCGGGCTCGTACTCGGAGACGACGAGGCCGCCCGCTGCGACGATCGCCCGCGCGAGCTCCGCGTGGGCGGCCGGATAGTCGCGATCGATGCCGCAGCCGAGCACCGCAACCGTCGCCCCGCGTGCGGCGAGCGCGCCGCGGTGCGCCTCGCCGTCGATACCCCGCGCGAGCCCGCTGACGACGACCGCGCCCGCTGCCGCCGCGCCCGACGCGAGCAGGCGGGCGACCGAGCGACCGTAGCCGGAGCAGGCACGCGCCCCCACGATCGCAACCGACGTCTCGCCTAGCAGAGCGGGATCCACGTCTCCGCGGATCCAGAGCGACGCGGGTGGGTCCGGGATCTGGCCCAGCAAGGCTGGGTATCCTCGCTCACCCCGCCGGATGCGCCCGATCGTCACGAGCGCGAGAGCTCCGCGGGCGAGCGGTAGGAGAGCGCCTCGGCCACGTGCTCCGGCAGCACCTCCGCAGACCCAGCGAGCGCCGCGATCGTGCGCGCGACCCGTGCGACGCGTGCGCGCCCGCGGCCGGAGAGCGGCAGCCTGTCGACGGCCCGATCGAGGAGCTCCGAGGCCGAGGGCCGGCGGCGTGGAGTCTCGCGGTCGAGGCGCGAGGCCGCCTCCCGCACCCGCTCCCGCACGGTCGCCGACTGCTCCGCGGACGACGACGCGAGCTCGTCCGCGCGTGGCCGCGGCATCGCCACCACGAGGTCGAAGCGGTCGAGGAGAGCCCGCGAGACCCGGTCGCGGTACGCCGAGACCCGCGCAGGCGTGCACGTGCACTCGACCCGCGAATCGCCGCGCCCACCGCACGGGCAGAGGTTCATCGTGGCAACGAGCCGGAAGCGGGCGGGGAAGAGCGCCCGCCCCCCGACGCGTGCGACCGAGACGACGCCGTCCTCCAGCGGCTGGCGCAAGGCCTCGAGCACCGACCGCGGGAACTCGGGCAGCTCGTCCAGGAGCAAGACGCCGCGATGGGCCAGGCTGACCTCACCGGGTCTCGGCACGACACCACCGCCGACGACGGCCGCCGCCGAGGCGCCGTGGTGCGGAGCCCGGAATGGCGGCTCCGCGACGAGACCCGACCCCGGCGGGAGCGTCCCGGCGATCGAGTGGATCCTCGTCACCTCGAGAGCCTCCGCCGCGCTCAGCACAGGCAGGATCGACGGAAGCCGGCGGGCGAGCATCGTCTTGCCGGTCCCGGGAGGGCCGGCGAGCAGCAGGTTGTGCGCCCCTGCGGCCGCGAGCTCGAGCGCCCGCCGCCCCCGCTCCTGGCCCCGGACGTCGCCGAGGTCCGGCAGCTGCGCGCCGGCGCGGCGGCTCTCGCCGGCGGTCGCCGGCTCGATCGCGTCGTGCCCGAGCAGGTAGCCGACCGCCTCGGCGAGGTGGCGAACGCCGATCGCCTCGACCCCGGCGAGGGCCGCCTCGCCGGCCGACTCCGCCGGGCAGAGCACGCGCTCGATCCCCGCACGTGCCGCCCCCTCGGCCGCGGCGAGCATCCCGGCGACCGGACGGACCCTGCCGTCGAGACCGAGCTCGCCGATGCACGCGTGCTGCGCGAGACGGGCGGCCGGGACCTGCTCGGAGGCGGCGAGCAGCGTGAGCGCGATCGCGAGATCGAATCCCGTGCCTTCCTTGCGCAGGGCGGCGGGCGCGAGGTTGACGGTGATCACGCGTTCGGGCCATTTGAGCAGCGCCGAGTGCACGCCGCTGCGGACACGATGCTTCGCTTCCTGGCACGCACGGTCGGCCAGCCCGACGATCGAGAACGTGGGCTGCTGCCCGGAGCGCAGGTGGGCCTCGACCTCGACGCGGCGTGGCTCGAGGCCGACGAGCGCGAACGTGACCGCGCGGCCGAGCACTCCTCGACGGTACGGCCGAAGCCGTCACGGGAGCGAGCCCGCTTCGTGCCGAAAGCGTGACGGGCGCCGGCGGCGCGCCGGCTACAGCTCGCCCGGTGGCGCGAAGCGGTAGAACACCCGGCCGACCTGCGCGAGCAGACCCGGCACGAAGTCCTCGAGCGCGCGTGCGTTCTCGATCCCGCCGACGCCGATCGGCTCGTAGCCGGCGTCACGGATCAGGCGCTCGGTCACCTCGCGGGCGCCGTCCTCGGCCGCGTACAGGCAGCCCGGGGGGATGCGCTCTCCGGCGATCCGGTCGTAGAGCGCCGCGAAGTTCGCGTTGAACGCCTTCGCCACCGGCCCGTGCGTGTGCGCCTTGACCTCGTGCGCCAGCGACTCGTACTGCTCGTCGCGGCCCGTGAACGCGTTCGTCGCGTCCACCGCGACCTTGCCCTCGAGCCCCGTCACCTGCGAGAGCGCCTTGGAGATCGAGCCGGACGGCACCGCGACGAGAACGACGTCGGCGGCCTCGGCATCCCCGCCGTCGCGGCCGATCGTCGTCACCGTGTGGCCCGCTTGCTCCCACAGGCTGGCGAGCCCGCCTCCGATGTTGCCGCGTCCTATCGTGGTGATCTGCATACGTCTGCCAACGAACGGGCCGGCCGCATATTCCGAGCTCGCGGGCACGGACGAGGCGGGCGTGCCGCCGTGAAGCTCGGAGTCGGCGGCCCGCCCGCTCGACCGACGGGTCAGCCGGTGTAGCAGAGGACGTAGAGGGTGAAGGTGCTCCCGTTGCCGCTGTCGTTCCCTCCCGTGCCCCGGTACCCGGTCACACTGCCATTCGTGATCACCGGCGTCAGGCGCTGAACCCACAGCTCGCGGCCGGCTGCGTCGTCGCTCCAGCCAGTACCCGCCGAGATCGCCTTCTCGCCCGGGTTGCAGGCGACCGACACCGTGCCCGTTGCATAGGCCCCGTCCTGCACAGCGCTGCCGCTGCCGCCAGGAACCACGACGCTGTTCTGGCGGACCGTGATCGGGCCGATCGTGCCTGCGGGGCCGGCGGCCCCGGCGGGGCCGGCCGGTCCGGCCGGGCCCTGCGGCCCTGCGGGAAGCGTTCCCGCGATGAAGTCCGCCGCGGTGAGCGAGTGGTTCCGCACCTTGAGGCCGGTCACGGCGTTGGCGTGCAGCTTCGCGTTCGTCACGGCGCCGTTGCGCAGCTCCGAGGTGGAGACCGCGTTCGGCTTGATCTGCGGCGCGCCGACGGTGTTGCGACCGAGTGCGTTGACTGCCGCGACGCTCGACCCGCCCAGCGCGACGAGGAGCGCGAGGCAGGCGATGACCAGCGCGGGCGAGGGTCTGTGCCGAATGAGCCGGTGCATGTGACCTCCTGGGTCGGGGACGGTTCCGTGCGGCGTCAAGCCGCCCTGCACACGAGCACCGACTCGAAGTACTCGCCCGCCCTCAGACCCGTGCGGCGGTTGACGTGGCGTTCGAGTCGGTCCTCGAGGTGGAGCCCTGCATGGCGCAGGATCTCGGGGTAGAGATCGCGCCGGTCGTTCACGACGATGCACACGGGGGCGCCCGGCGCGAGCCTCCGGCGCGCGTTCGCGAGCACGGCGGCGACCCCGTCGACGTACGCCCCGATCGCCGCGCGACCGAGCCCGTGCGCGGGCCGGCCGAGCTCGGAGCCCCCGCAGTCGGGCAGCTCGAGCAGCTCGTACGCGTAGCGGTGCTGGTCGTGGTAGTCGATCAGCCCCGGGTACGGCGGCGACGTGATCACTCCGTCGAAAGGCCCACCCAGGTCGAGCGCGCGGGCGTCGCCGTGCAGCACCGTCGCCTGCGCGTCCGCGGAGCGCACGCCGTTGAATGCCTCGATCCGAGCAAGCGTGTCGCGCGTGTAGCGGAGGAGGAACCTGCGGGCCTCCTCCACCGGACGGCACGTGCGCCGGTGCTTGCGGCAGCGGTAGGGCCCGAGCTGCGGCGCCCGGGGGAAGTCGAGGTCGAAGTGTGTCGTGCGTCGTGCGGAGCGCGCCGCACGGGCGAGCACGACCCGCAGGACGTCGCGGGAGCGCGCCCTGTCGGCCAGCGCCCGGAAGTCGAGCAGCTCGGCGGCTGCACGGGGGGCGAACCAGTCCCGCACGAACTGCGACACGCCGTCGGGCGCCCGTCCGTCCCAGTCGAACGACGCGGCGTGGTCGCTCGCGCGGCGGACGTCCTCGCGCAGCACGTCGAGGTCGTGCTCCTCCGTCTTGACCCGCATGAGCAGGCAGTTGAACGGCGCCACGTCGACCCCGACCGCGTCGTGTCCCGACTCGAGGCACTGCACGAGCGTCGTCCCGGAGCCCGCGAACGGGTCGAGCACGCGACCCGCCGGTACGACGTACCGCTCGAGGAGCGCCTCCACGAGCTGCGGCACGAACTTGCCGAGATACGGATGGAGCCGGTGCACGTGCTTCGTCCGCACGCGCTCCGGCAGCTCCGCCTCGGACCACGACAGCGAGAGGTCGAGCCGTCCGTACAGGGCCTCCTGCGTGGCCGCCATGCGACTCCTTTCGGCGTCGCGCCGGACGACCCTGCGGCAGAGCTAGTCGGCCGCGAAGTCGAGCCGCTCGACGCGGCCGCCGGTGACCGAGGCGACCTCGAAGCGGACCTCGAGCTGGGCCGCCTCCGGATGCGCCTGGAGCCAGGAAGCCGCGCCGCGCCGGACGCGCCGCCGTTTCTCCCGGTCGACGGCGCCGACGCCGCCGCCGTACGTGTTCCTGGCCCGTTCCTTCACCTCGACGAAGACGAGTCGGCGGCCGCGCCGCGCGATCAGATCGACCTCGTTCGGCCCCGCACGCACGTTGGCACCAAGGATGCGGTAGCCGCGGAGGCGGTAGTGCCGCGCGGCGATGCGCTCGCCGCGGTTCACGCGGCGAGGTACGCACGGCTCGCGAACGACCGCCGGTGCTGGGGACACGGCCCGTGGTCGAGCACCGCCCGGGTGTGGGCCGGCGTGATGTACCCGACATGCGAGGAGAACCCGTACCTCGGGTAGACGGCGTCGAGTCGCCGCATCAGCCGGTCGCGCGTCACCTTCGCGACGACCGACGCCGCGGCAATCGCCGCGCTCTTCGTGTCGCCGTCGACGACCGCGACGTGCGGAGGGGCGAGGGGGCCGAGACGGAAGCCGTCCACGAGGCACGCGCCGGCAGGCGGGTGCAGCTCGCCCAGGACCTCCCGCAGACCCCACAGATTGGAGCGGTGGAGGCCGGCGCGGTCGATCTCGGAGGAGGCGATGACGCAGACCACGATGCGCGTCGCGGTGGCGAGGATCGCGTGGTAGAGGCGCTCGCGCTCGTCGGGCTCGACCTGCTTCGAGTCGTTGAGGAGCGCGAGCGGACGCACACGGTGGCCGCGCAGCGAGGCGTAGTCGAAGAGGACGCCCGCGACGACCAGGGGGCCGGCGAGCGAGCCGCGGCCCGCCTCGTCTGCTCCCGCCACGAACCGCGTGTCGAGCCGCCGGTCGAAACGGAGCAGGCGCTGACCCGTGGAGAGCGGCACGGCCCGAGGATATCCGCCTCCCCCGGACGGGACCGTGCCAGGATCGTCACGTGACCGTGACGGCGCTCAGAGCATGCAGCCGGCGTCTCTCGCGTCGAGCCGGATCCTCGTGGTCACCCGCGAGCCGAGGGGCACGAGGTCGACCCGGTACCAGTCGCACCCGCCGTCGGCCCGCTGCGCGGCGCAGATCACGACGCGGGCCTGACGCTCGACGAGCCACGGACGGGGATTCCCCGTGCAATGGATCCTGCCCGTGTCGTAGGACGGGTCGTGCGCGAGGTACGACTCGGTCGCCTCGCGGGCGAAGCGCTGCGTCGCGTCCTCCGGGCCGCTGCACCCGGCGAGAGCGGTGAGCAGAAGACCGAGCGCAAGCAGGCCGCGCATGGCGTGAGCCTAGTGCGCGCGCGACGCGGCTACGACTGGCGGAGCTCGCGGACCCGCGACTTCTTGCCCACGCGGCCCCGGAGGTAGTAGAGCTTCGCGCGGTTCACGTCGCCGATCATCGCGACCTCGAGCTTCTCGATCTTCGGCGAATGGAGCGGGAACGTCCGCTCGACCCCGACGCCAAACGAGTTCTTGCGCACCGTGAACGTCTCGCGCACTCCCGAGCCCTGCCGCTTGATGCAGATGCCCTCGAACACCTGGAGACGCTGCCGGGAGCCTTCGATCACCTTGAAGTGCACGCGCACCGTGTCACCCGCCTTGAAGGCCGGGACGTCACGCAGCTGGCGCCGCTCGATGCTCTCGACGATCGTGCTCATGCGAAAAGGTCGGCCGTGGCCGGGCGGGCATGATAGCGAAAGCCGCCTGCGCCGACCGGGGCTGCGACCGCGACAGCGGGCGCCTCAGGGATCTGCCCCCGCCGCAGGCCGGGGATCAAGCGGCGGGGTTCCGCTCCCGCGGAATGCCGCTTCGCGAGCAAGTCTGGTCGGCAGGCACCGGCGAGGGCCGGCGTGGTTTGCGGCGGCGGAGCCGACGCCTTCAGGGGTGTGCCCCGCCGCAGGCGGGGATCAAGCGGCGGGAATCCGCTCCCGCAGAATCCCGCTTCGCGAGCAGACCTTCGCGAGCAGGCCCTGCGCCGACCGTGGTTGCGACCGCGACAGCGGGCGCCTTCAGGGACTGCCCCCGCCGCCGGCGGGGGATCAAGCGGCAGGAATCCGCGCGAGCGGATTCCTGCTTCGCGAGCAGACCCTGCGCCGACCGCGGTTGCGACCGCGACAGCGGGCGCCTTCAGGGATCTGCCCCCGCCGCAGGCGGGGGATCAAGCGGCAGGATTCCGCTCCCGCGGAATCCCGCTTCGCGAGCAGATCTCAGTGGAAGCTGATCCGGTTCGGCGGCCAGTAGGTCGCGAACACCTTGCCGATCAGGTGGTCACGGGGCACGGGGCCCCACTCGCGCGAGTCGCAGGACTGCGCGCGGTTGTCTCCCATCATGAAGTAGCTGCCGGCGGGGACCTTCTGCGGCCCGTACGCCTTGTCGGGGAGCCGGCTCGGCTGGATGTACGGCTCGTCGAGCCGCTTGCCGTTGATGTACACGATCCCCTTCCCCCTCGCGTTCAGGCGTACCTCGATCGTCTCGCCCGGCAGTCCGATCAGGCGCTTCACGAACGTCCCGCCTTCGCCGCAGGCGACGCGCGCGGCGGGCGGCGTGTCGAACACGACGATCTCCCCACGGTGCGGGCTCCGCAGGTGGTAGATGAAGCGGTTCGCGAGGACGCGGTCGTCGAACCGTGCCTCACAGCCGATCTTCGGGCGCGCGCAGTGGAGCGTCGGCTCCATCGACGAGGACGGGATCTTGTACGGGTTCACGACGTACGCCTTCACGAGGAGGACGATCGCCACCGCCGCGACGATCGTCACGACCCAGTCGACGACGACGCGGATGGGGTCGGGGAGGCCGCGGGTGAGCCGATCGACCGGGTTGCGGGAGCGATGCCTGGGCGGAGCGGGCGCGGGCTCGGGCGGCTGCGCGGCGTCGTCGACAGCCGGGCCCCCGAGCGGGATCTCCGCCGGCGTGGTCGGCCAGCCGGATGCGTCGCCGTCGGCGCCTGGTCGGCTCCGGGGTGCGGCTCCGTCGCAGCGCCGCCGACGCCCTGCCCTGGCTCGGGGTGATGCGGCGTGACGCCCTGCTCGTGCGGCAGGTCGCGGTCTTCGGCGTCGCTCAGCGGACGCTCCTCACACGGCTCTGCTCGCGGCGCCACAGCTCGACCTTCCCGTGGTCGCCGGACAGCAGGACGGACGGCACGTCCCAGCCGCGATACTCGGCCGGCCGCGTGTAGTGCGGGTATTCGAGACCTCCCTCGAGGGCGACGGAGAAGCTCTCGTGCTCGCCGGATCCCTCGGCCAGCGCTCCCGGCAACCGTCGGGCGAGCGCGTCGAGTAGCACCATCGCAGGGAGCTCGCCCCCGGAGAGGACGTACGGCCCGATCGAGATCGCGTCGGTGCAGAGGTGGCTCACGATGCGCTCGTCGAACCCCTCGAAGCGGGACGAGAGCAGGGTGAGCTCGCGCTCGGCGGCCAGCGTCTCGACGAGGTCCTGGTCGAGCTGTCGTCCGGCGGGGGTGAGAGCGACGACGCGGGCGGGCCGGTCGTTGCCGTACGCGGCTTCGAGCGCTGCGTCGACGACGTCGACCCGAAGCACCATCCCCGGCCCGCCGCCGTACGGGCCGTCGTCGACCTGTCCCGCGCGCAGCGGTGTCGTGTCCCGGTAGTTGAAGAGCCGCAGCTCGAGCTGCTCGCCGAGCACCCCCGCGAGCGGCTGCTGCTCCGTGAGCCAGCCGAACGCATGCGGAACCTGCGTGAAGACGTCGACGCGCACGAGCGACCCAGGGTACCCCGCTTCGCGCCGCCGCCGCCGGAGACCGGGATCGACGTCCGCTACAGGAAGCGGCGGGCGACCACGAGCCTCCCGGCCTCCAGGTCGATCTCCTGCACGGCATCCTCGACGAGCGGCACGAGCGTTCCGTCGTCGAGCTCGAGATTGTCGTTGGCCGCGCCGGGGTGGACCTCGGTCACGTATCCGAGCTCCGACCCGCTCTCGTCGACGGCACGGAGCCCGACGAGCTGGAAGACGTAGTAGCTGTCGGGGTCCGGCGGCGGAAGGTCGGAGTCGCGAATCGCGAGCTGCGCCCCGCGGGGGGCCTCGCGGTCGAGGCGGATCGCGAGACGCGTGCCGCCGGCCCTCCGCGCGAGCGTGATCGTGGCCGGCACCCCGTCGAGGAGAACGGTCTCGCCGACCCGCCAGCGTCGGTCGTCGGAGCTGGGACGCTCCACGACGAAGGCGCCGTCGAGGCCGTGCGGTCGCCCGACCCTCCCGATCGGGACGAGCACTAGCCCTCGATCTCGAGCACCAGCCGTCGGTCGCTGCGCGCTCCTGCCGAGCGGACGACCGTGCGCAGCGCCCGCGCCACGCGCCCCTGGCGACCGATCACCTTGCCGACGTCGTCGTCGGCGACGAACAGCCTGAGCACGACCGCGTCGCCCTCCTCGACGCGCTCGACCCGCACGGCGCCCGGGTCGTCGACGAGCCCTCTCGCGATCCAGGCGAGCAGCTCATCCATCGTGGCGCCCTATTCGATGCCCGCGGCCTTGATCAGCCGCGCCACCGGTGCGGAGGGCTGCGCGCCCTTCGCGAGCCACCCCTTCACCTTGTCGGCGTCGAGGTCGATCGTCGACGGATCCGTCTGCGGGTTGTACCGGCCCACGATCTCGATGAAGCGGCCGTCTCGGGGCGAGCGCCCGTCGGCGACGACGACGCGGTAGATCGGGTTCTTCTTCGAGCCGACCCGCGTCAACCTGATGCGTACTGCCATTCCGTGGAATCCCTTTCGTGGGGTGTGTGCGACGCACCATTGTGCCCGAATCCGCTGCGCGGATTCGGTTAACTAGCGGCGGCCGCGCTTCGCGCCGCCGCCGGCGCCGCCCGTCAGCTCGGGCGGGAGCCCGGGAAGCTTGCCCTTCCCCATCGCCCGCATCATCTTCTCCATCTGCTTGCGCGCCTGAAGCAGTCGGTTCACGTCCTCGATCGACGTCCCGCTGCCCGCTGCGATCCGCCGGCGCCGGGGGCCGTTGATCAGATGCGGCGTCCGCCTCTCGTGCGGGGTCATCGAGAGCACGATCGCCTCGACCCGGGCCATCTGCCCGTCGTCGACGTCGAGTCCCTCGAGCTGGCGGCCCATGCCCGGCACGAGGTTCATGACGCCCTTGAGCGGGCCCATCTTCTTGAGCATCCGCGTCGATGCGAGAAAGTCGTCGAACGTGAACTGACCGGCGAGCATGCGGCGCTCGAGGTCCTCCTGCTCGTCCTGCTCGACCGCCTGCTCCGCCTTCTCGATCAGCGTCAGCACGTCACCCATCCCGAGGATGCGCGACGCCATCCGGTCGGGATGGAACACCTCGAGCTGGTCGAGCTTCTCTCCGACGGAGGCGAGCATCACGGGCCGGCCGGTGACCGCCTTCACCGAGAGCGCCGCGCCGCCGCGCGCATCGCCGTCGAGCTTCGTCAGCACGACGCCGTCGAAGGCGACCCGCTCCTGGAAGGCGCGCGCGACGGCGACCGCCTCCTGGCCGGTCATCGCGTCGAGAACGAGCAGCACGTCGAGCGGCTTGACCGCGTCGCGCACGCGCACGAGCTCGTCCATCAGAGCCTCGTCGATCTGCAACCGGCCGGCCGTGTCCACGATCACGACGTCGCACCGGTCGGCGGTCGCGCGCTCGAGCCCCTCGCGCGCGGCCACGACCGCGTCGCCGGTGTCCGTGCGGTAGACGGGCACCTGGATCTGCCGTCCGAGCTGCTCCAGCTGGTCGATCGCCGCGGGACGCTGGAGGTCGGCGGCGACGAGGCCCGGCGTCTTGTGCTCGTGGCGGCGGAGATGCAAGGCGAGCTTCGCCGCGGCGGTGGTCTTGCCGGATCCCTGGAGACCGCAGAGCAGGACGACCGTCGGGGGACGGCCGAACACGAGCTTCGAGTCACCGGCGCCCATGAGCTCCGTGAGCTCCTCGTGGACGATCTTCACCACCTGCTGCCCGGGCTCGAGCCCCTTCAGCACGTCCTGGCCCAGCGCGCGGGCGCGCACGGAGTCGACGAACTGCTTCACGACCTCGAAGTCGACATCCGCCTCGAGGAGCGCGAGGCGGATCTCGCGTGTCGCGCGCGTGACCGTCTCCTCGTCGAGGCGTGTCCTGCGGCCGAGGTCGCCGAGTGCATCCTGGAGGCGGTTGGAGAGCGCGTCGAACACGAGAGTCGAAACGGTACCGGCGAGCGCCCCGCCCCCCGGGCTAGCGGGGCAGCGTGAAGCGGAAGGCGCTCCCGCCGCCGTCGCCGGGCTCGACCCAGATACGGCCTCCGTGCGCCTCGACCACCCGCCGGCACACGGCGAGCCCGACGCCGATCCCCTCCGGGCGAGCGTGGAGGCGGGCGAACATCCCGAAGACCCGGCTCGAGTGCTCGGGGGGGACGCCGATCCCGTTGTCGCGGACGGTCACGAGCCACTCCCGCGCGTCCTGGAGCGCGAAGACCTCGATCCGCGGTGGCGCGGCGCTCCGGAACCGCAACGCGTTGCTGACGAGATTCTGGAAGACGCGCCGCAGCTGCCGTGGATCCGCCTGGAGCTCCGGGAGGTCGCCGACGGTGAGCTCCGCGCCTCCCTCGAGGAGCGCGGGACGAAGGTCCTCGGCCACGTCCGCCAGCACACGCCCGAGCTCAACGCGCTCGAGCCGCAGCTCGCCCGACCGCGCGTAGGCGAGCACGCCGTCCACGAGCTCGCGCGCTCTCGCGGCGCTCCGTCGCAGCTGGAGGAGCACCTCGCCCGACGGCGGCGTGTCGGGGCGCTGCTCGAGGAGCGCCACGAGGAGCTGCATGCTGGCGAGAGGCTCGCTCAGGTCGTGGGCGACGAGGTTCGCATACGCCTGGAGCTCCGTCTCCATCCGCCGCTTGTCGGTGACGTCGTCGAGGAACACGATCAGCCCGTCGCCGAGCTTCGCGACGCGCTGGACGAACGTCCCGAGCATGTACCCGTCCCCGAACGGCGTGTCGTACGTGATCTCGCTGACCCACGGCTCCCCGGTCTCGCACACCCGGATGTACGCGACGAGCGCGTCGCTGTGCCGCATGGACGGGAGGGCCTCGAGCAGGGTGTAGCGGTCGGGTGTCGCCGCCGGCAGCCGGAAACCGGCCATCATCGCGAGGTTGCCGTACCCGAACGCGAAGTCGACGATCGCCCGCCCGTCGTCCCGCAACGCCCAGAGGATGCCGACCGGGTCCGGGTAGGGGTCGAAGAGCGCGCGGAACTCGGCCGCGCCCTGTTCGCCGAGCAGCTCGACGAGCTTCTCGTCGGCGCCCCACGGGCGCAGGTCGAACACGGCGGCGTCCTCGCTTCTCACGCGATCAGAATAGGCCGGAGCGCCGCACGTCGGCGGAAGGGACAACGGCGCCGGTTCCGGCCTACACTCGATGGGTGACGGAGCTCCCCACGGGAACCGTGACGCTGCTCTTCACCGACGTCGAGGGGTCGACGGCTGCGCTGCACGCGCTCGGCACGTCGTACGGCGACGCGCTCGCCCTGCACCGGGCCCTGATCCGCGAGGTGATCGCGAGCCACGGCGGCGTCGAGGTCGACACCCAGGGCGACGCGTTCCTCGTCGCGTTCGGGAGCGCCGACGGCGCGCTCAACGCCGCTCGAGACGCACAGCGCGCACTCGCCTCGGCCGTCTGGCCGGGCGACACCGAGTTGAGGGTGCGGATGGGGATCCACACCGGTGAGCCGGAGCTGCGCGACCGAGGGTACGTCGGGCTGGACGTCCACCGGGGCGCACGGATCTGCGCGGCCGCCCACGGCGGCCAGATCGTGCTCTCGAGCGTCACGCGCTCGCTCGCGCGCGAGGAGTCGGGCCTCGTCCTTCGTCGACCTCGGTCGTCACCGGCTGCGCGACGTCGGTGACGAGCGCCTCTTCCAGCTCGTCGGCCCCGACCCGGACGCGGCGTTCCCGCCGCTGCGCACGTCCACCGCGTCGAACCTGCCCGTCCTCCGGGGGCCGACCATCGGACGGGTCGAGGCGCTCGCCGAGCTCGGCGAGCTGCTTCGCTCCGGCGCGCGGCTGGTGACGCTGGTGGGGCCCGGGGGCGCAGGCAAGTCGCGCCTCGCGATCGAGGCCGCGCGCGCGTTGGTGGGCGAGCTCGCGCACGGGGTCCACCTCGTGCGGCTCGCCGCGATCGACGCCCCGGAGCTCGTCGTGACCGAGATCGCGCGATCGCTCGAGATCCAGGAGCAGAGGGACGTCGAGGAGGCGCTGTTCGACTACCTCGCCGACCGCGAGCTGCTGCTCGTCCTGGACAACTTCGAGCACGTGACCGGGGCCGCGCCGTTCGTCTCCGACCTCGTGGAGCGCTCCGATCGCCTCGTCGTGCTCGGTACGAGTCGTTCGCCTCTCCATCTCTCCCACGAGCGCGTGGTCGTCGTCGACCCGCTCGACGAGGACGCCGCCGTCGAGCTGTTCGTCGAGCGCGCGCGGACCGCGGACAGCCGGTTCCGGCTCGACCCCGCCGACGAGCCGGTGCTGCGCGAGTTGTGCGGCCGTCTCGACGGCCTCCCGCTCGCGATCGAGATCGCGGCCGCCCGCGCGGGGCTGCTGACGGTGCACGACCTCGCGTCGCAGATGCAGGTCTGGCTCGGCGCCGCCGCGGCCCATGATCTGCCGGAGCGCCAGAGAACGCTTGCGGCGACGCTGGCCTGGAGCTACGCGATCCTCTCCCCCGAGCACCGCTCGCTCCATGCGCGCCTCGCGGTGTTCCAGGGGAGGTTCACGCCGCCCGCGGCGTACGTGGGGTTCGGCGCGAGCATCGAGGATCTCGAGACGCTCGTCTCGGCGGCGCTGCTACGACGGGCCGACAGCGGCCCGCGCACGGGGCTCGTGATGCTCCGCACGGTGCGCGAGCTCGCGCTCGAGCGACTCGACCCGGCCGAGTTCGGTCGCGCGCGTGGCGAGCGGGACCGGTGGCTCGACGACCTCGTCGAGCGGGCGTCCGAGGAGCTGTCGGGCTCCGATCCGGCCGACTGGCTGACCGAGCTGGAGTCGTGGCTGCCCGACCTCCGCGCCTCGCTCGAGGATGCGAGGCGGGCGGGCGACCACGAGCGGATCATCCGCATGGTCTCGTCGCTCGAACGGTTCTGGCGCGCCCATCTCCACGTCGACGAGGTCAGACAGGTCCTCGCGGCAGCGTTGGCGGCCGCGCCTCCCGAGGACGTGCGTCTGCGCGCTCGCGCACTCTGGACACTCGCCCGCCTGGCAGCGGCGCAGGGAGAGGCCGTGGCGGCCGCGGGCCCCCTGAGGGAGGCGCTCGAGCTCTACAGGGCGCTTGGTGCCGAGCGCGAGGTCTCCTTCGCGCTCACGGAGCTCGCCTGGATGTCGCTCGACACCGGCGACCTCGATCTCGCCGAGCGCCAGGCCAGCGAGGCGCTCGAGAACGCCCGCGCCGCCCGGGACGAGCGGGCGGCGTCGAGTGCGCTCAATGCTCTGGCGTTCCTCGCCACCGAGCGCGCCGAGCCGGCACGTGCGCGCGCCCTCGCTCTCGAGTCTCTCGAGATCCGGCGCCGGATCGGCGACCGTCTGCTGATCGCGGACGCCGCGCTCACGGCCGGCACGGCGGCCCTCGCGGACGGCGACCTGGACGATGCCGAACACGCCTTCCGCGAATGCCTCGAGCTCGCCCGCGCGGTAGGGGACGCCCTCCATCAGGGTGGGGCGCTCTGCGGCCTCGGCGAGGCGGCCGTGCTCCGGGGCGAGCCGGAAGGCGCTCGCGCGCTGTTGCTCGAGGCGCTCGGCATCTTCGCCCAACTCGGCAACGAGGCGATCGCGGCCGAGTGCCTCGTCGCACTCGCGCTCACCGAGGACGGGGAGCGGGGCGCACAGCTATTGGGTGCGGCGCTCGCCGCGCGCGAGCGGGCCGGCGTGACGGCGGTGGCCGTGGAGCGCCAGCTCGAGACCGAGGCGCGAGAGCGGTTCGAGCGATTCCCGGACGCGATCCGCGAGGGCCGGAGGCTCTCCGTCGTCGAGGCAGCCCTCGCCGCCGGGGTCGAGCCTGCGCTCGTCTGACGGGCGACGCTTGTGCGAAGTGCCTCGACCTGCGCACGATGTCGATCGCCAGGCGTCCAGGAAGGGAAGGAGCTCGAATGGCCAAGCACCGAGCGGAAATCGAGATCTTCAACGGGCATGGAAGAACGCTGACCGCGGCGCTCAACGACGCTGCACGCGCCGCCATCACGAAGGACCGCGCCAACGTCGGGAAGGAGTACGTCGTCCTGGCGCACGTCGTGACGGTGTCGAACCCGCGGATCTCCGAGCACAAGGTCGTGCTCGGCGCTGCCACCTGACGATCCCGCCGACACGCTCGTGGACGCCGCCCGGCTGGCGGCGGTCGAGCCAGCTCTCGTACGAGCGCTCGCCACTTGTGAACCCAGTGGCGTCATGCGCACGATGTGTCACCGCCTGTCCGAAGGAAGGGAGGTTGGAAGGATGGACGAGAAGCGGATTCCGATCGAAGAGTTCGAGGGCTGCGGCGAGACGCTCCACGATGCGCTGGAGGATGCTGCAGGCAAGGCGATTGCGAAGAGCGCGGCGAACATCGGGAAGGAGTACGTCGTTCTCTATCACCTCGTGACGGTGTCGAACCCGCGGATCTCCGAGCACAAGGTGAAGCTCGGCGGCACCGCCTAGCGACCGGGTGGACGAGGAAGGGGTGCGGTGGTCAGGCGAGCATCGCACCCCTGGGCGCACGGTCGTCCCAGGTGTACCCGTGCCGCGCCGACGCGTGCAACGGGGGCTGCGCGCGATGAGTGCGGCGACGAGACCGCGCTCGGCTCGCGGTTGAACGTGGGCCCTACAGCACCGCGCCGGAGTACGTCGACGGCAGCGAGACGGAGCCCATCCGCTCGACGGTGTCCATCTCCGCTGCGAAGACGTTGCGGAGCGGCGTGATCTCGACGGTCGGCTCCCCGACCACGCCCTGCATCCGCAGCGCGGGCTTGAAGCGGTAGTCGTAGAACGCCTGGAACGTCTGCTCCGTCTGCCAGATCTCCGAGATCACGACGCCGCCCTCGTCGCCGCCGGCGACGTGCAGGATGGCCCCGGCAGGCGGGTTCGCATCCAGGTCGAGCGACGCGATCACCTGGTCGTAGGTTGCCGCTGAAAGGGCGGGATACCGAGTCACAACGCTCACAGCCATCCTGCGTACGCTCCTCTTCGCGTCGGGACGACGATTACGGCAATCACTCGGACGAGGGTATCTCGTCCCCCTATGGGAGCGCAAACTCGCTCCGGCCCGACTGCGCGCGCGAACGCTAGAGCGGCGAACCGGCGGCGTGCACCGGCAGCGAGACCGCGCCCATGCGCTCGATCGTGTAGAGCTCCGGCGCGTAGACGTTGTGCAACGGCTGGACCTCGACGACGGGGTCTCGATGCACCCCGTGCATCCGCAGCGCCGGGCCGAGACGATAGTCGTAGAACGCGCGGAACGTCTGCTCCGTCTGCCAGATCTCCGAGACCACGAAGCCGGCGTCACCTCCCCCGGCGACGTGCAGGATCGCCCCTGCAGGCGGGTTCACGTCCAGATCGAGTGACGCGATGATCTCCTCGTACGACGCGGCGCCCAGATCCGGATAGCGGGTGATCACTGCAACCGCCATGCCAACTCCTCCCTTCCTCCCCCGAAAGCGGTAGTGACTCCCTCGTTGTAGTGACGCGTACCGCAGTCCGTCAACCCCGGCCCGGCGCTCACTCGCGGACGAGCGCCCGCGCGTAGTCGTGGGCGTCGAAAGGACGGAGGTCCGCGAGACCCTCCCCCACGCCGACGAGCTTCACGGGAAGCCCGAGCTCGTGGACGATCGCGGCTGCGACGCCGCCCTTCGCGGATCCGTCGAGCTTGGTCAGCGCCACTCCGGTCACGCCTGCGGTCCCGGAGAAGAGCCGTGCCTGCTGGAGGCCGTTCTGCCCGGTGGTCGCGTCGACGACGAGCAGGGTCTCGTGCGGGGCCCCCGCGATCCGGCCCTCGATCACGCGGCGGACCTTCGCGAGCTCGTCCATGAGGTTGCTCTGCGTGTGCAGCCGGCCGGCGGTGTCCACGATCACGACGTCGCGCCCGCGGGCGCGGCCGGCCTCGATCGCGTCGAAGGCGACGGCCGCAGGGTCGGCGCCCCGCGAGCCGCCGACGAAGTCCGCCCCCGCGCGCTCCGCCCAGATCTCGAGCTGCTCGTCGGCTGCGGCGCGAAACGTGTCGGCGGCCGCCACGAGCACCGAGCGACCGTGCTCCGAGAGCGTGCGGGCGAGCTTGCCGATCGTGGTGGTCTTCCCGGTGCCGTTGACGCCGACGACGAGGACGACCGTCGGCGGCTCGGGGGCGGCCGCGAGCAGAGGCGGCTCGCCGAAGAGCAGCTCCAGCTCCTCGGCGAGCGCCTCGCCGAGGTCCGTCACGTCGCCTCGCGACTCCAGCCGCCGCACGAGCTCCGCGGTCGCCGGGACGCCGACGTCGGCCCGGATCAGCGCGATCTCGAGCCGCTCCCAGGCATCCTCCTCGCTCGGGTCGAACGATCCTCCGAGCTCCGCCGCGAGCGCGCGCCTGCTCTTCCCGAGCGAATCGCGCAGACGTGAGAAGAAGCCCGTGCCCTCGGAGTCCTCCCGCTCCCCGGCCTCGGCATCTCCGAGGAGCTCCGCCCACGTCCGCGACATCGCGCGAACGCTACCGCCGGCCGCGCGCTCAGGCGGTGGCGGCCGCGTGCTGGTCGCGCGGCAGGCGCCGGGAGACGATCTGCGAGATGCCGTCGTCTCCCATGGTCACGCCGTACAGGACGTCGGCGGCCTCCATCGTCCGCTTCTGGTGCGTGATCACCACGAACTGCGCGCGGTCGGCGTACCGCCGCAGGAGCTCCACGAACCGGGCGATGTTCGTGTCGTCGAGCGCCGCCTCCACCTCGTCCAGGAGGTAGAAGGGGCACGGCTTCGCGAGGAACAGCGCGAACAGGAAGGAGATCGCGCCGAGCGCCTTCTCGCCGCCGGAGAGCAGCGTGAGACGCGTGATCCGCTTGCCGGCAGGCCGAAGCTCGACCTCGATGCCCGGCTCCGCCTCCTCGCCGTCCTCGTCTGCCTCCACGAGCCTCAGCCGGCCGTCGCCGCCGGGGAACAGCGTCGCGGCGACCTCCTCGAAGTTCGCGGCGACCGCCGCGAACGTCTCGTCGAAGCGGCGTCGGACGGTCTCCGCGAGCTCGTCGCGCAACGACTCCAGCTCCCGGAGCGACGCCTCGAGGTCCGCGCGCTGCAGCGAGAGCTCCTCGAGGCGCTCCTGCTCGGCGGCGTACTCCTCCTTCGCCAGCGGGTTCACCTTTCCGAGCGCCTCGCGCCTGGCCTCGAGGCGCTGCGCCCGCGCGGCGAGTTCCTCGCGTGTCTCGCCGTGGAGAACGTCCTCGCCGGCGGGGGCCTCTCCTCCGGCCGCGACAGCCTCGTCGAGTCGGCGGCGAGCCTCGACCGACTCGCCGTCGAGGCGGGCGAGCTCGACCTCGATCGCGGTGAGCCGCTCGGACGCGGAGTCCGCCTGCTGGCGCAGCTCGACCTCGGCGGCCCCGTGCCGCCGGAGCTCGGCACCCAGCTGAGTCGCCCTCTCCGCGCCGGCGTCGACACGCGCCCGCACAGGCGCGTCGAAACGGGTCGCGAGCCCCGACGCACGGCCCAGCGACCGACCGAGCACGTCGGTTGCAGCGACGATGCGCCGGAGCAAATCGACGTCGAGGGACGCCGAGCGGGGTGTCCGCTCCCGCAACGCGGCCTCCCTCGTCCGTGCGTCGTCACCTGCGGCCCGGGCGCGGACGACGGCCCGCTCGGACTCGGCGAGCGCCGCCTGCGCCCGCTCGGCGAGCTCGGCGAGCGAACGGCCCTCGACGGCCGCCGCACCGAGCGGAGCGCCGCCGAGTCGCGCAAGGACGACCTCCGCCTCTGCGGCGCGGCGTCCGGTCTCGGTTGCCTCGCGCCTCGTCTCCGCCTCGAGCGTGCTCAGGCGCCGCAGCTCCTCGCCCAGCTCGGCGGAGCGCCGCGCGGCTGCCGAGAGCCGCGCGCTGAGGGGCGCCTCGACCCGGCCGACGGCCTCCGTGGCCCGTACGGCCTGGTCGACGAGAGCACCCGCGATCGCCTCGAGCCGGCCGAGCAGCGCCGGATCGAGCGAGTGGGACCGGAGGTGGGCGACGGCGGCGTAGGCCGCCTCGGCTGCCCGGGCACGCTCGGCCGCCTCCTCCGCCTCGCGCGCGGCCGCCGTGACGCGCGCCTCGAGCTCGTCCGCCTCGTCGGCGAGCGCCCGGCGCCGAGCCTCCAGCTCCAGCAGCATCGCCTCGCCCGCCTGCCCAGCGAACCAGAGCTCCCCCCGTTCGGCGTCGAATCCGTGACCCTCGCGCGTGACCGCCGTCCCTGCCCGGACGTCGAGGAGCTGCTCTGTTGCCACCAGCCACACGCCGTCGAGCAGGTGAACCGCGTCGTCGGCCCCCTGCACGTGGTCGGAGAGCCGCTCGGCGCCGTCGGGAAGCGGCTCGCTCCGCCGCCGGTCTGCCGCCACGATCACGTCGAGGCTGCCGAGCGCGTCCGCCCGTGCGCGCTCGAGCAGCGCCAGCGCGGCGGCTGGATCGGCCGCGAGGAGCGCCGAGGCACGGGAGGCGAGCGCCGCCGCGACGGCCTTCTCCAGGCCGGGCTCGACCTCGAGCCCCTGGAGCGCGAGACGCTCGCCCTGTGCGGCGAGGGCCCGCGCTGCAGGCGTAATTCCCTCGCGCTCGTCGAGGGAGCGCTCGAGCGCTGCCACCCGATCGCGGGTCGAGCGAGCCCGCTCGGCGAGGTCGTCGCGCTCGCGCGCGGCGGTACGAGCCTCCTGAGCCGCCTCGTCGGCTCGACCCTCGAGCTCCGCCGGACTCGCCTGACCGCTGCGGGCGTGGGCGCGCGCCGTCTCGTGCCGCCGGCGGAGGTCGCGCGCGAGGTCTGCAGCCCGCTCGTGCCTGGCCCGAAGCCGCTCACGCGCAGCGCCGAGCGCGACGAGGGCGCGGTGCGCGTCGCCCGATCCTCCGGCGAGCTCGCCGAGCCCGCGGTCGATCGCCTCCCTCTCCGAACGGACCTCGTCGAGTTGCTGCTCGGCGGCCGTGGCCGTCGCGCGCTCGCCGGCGGCGAGCAGCGCTTGTGCGTGCCTCGCTCGCTCCGCCGCACGCCCGCTCTCGGTCGCCGCGTCGCGTGCGACGGCGGCGGCGTCGCGGAACGCGTCGTCGAGCGCGCGGAGGGCGCCGTCGGAGCGCGTCGCCGCTGCGCGCTCTGCCTCCCCGAGGTCTGCGCGCAGACGCGCCTCGAGCGCGTCGATCGACTCGGATCGGACGGTCAGCCGCTCGCTCGCCCCCTGCAGCCGGTAGAGGGCGCCGAGCGCGGCCTCGCGTGCCCCGGCGGCGTCGGACAGCTCGATCTCCGCAGCCTCGCGGTCGGCCAGCACGGACGAGAGGCGCTCCTGGCTCGTGCGCCGCGCGAGGGCGGCGGCGCCTCTCCGCTCCTCGGCCTCGACACGCCTCGCCTCGAGCGCGTCGAGGTCGAGCGCCGCACCGCGCGCGCGCAGAGTCGCGATCTCCCCGGCGAGCTTCTCCGCCCGCTCGGCGGCCGTCGCCTGCAGCGCCAGCGGCCGGAGTCGCTTGCGCACCTCGTCCTCGACGTCCCGCGCACGCTCGACCTGCGTCGCGACACGGGCGAGCTTCAGCTCGGCGCGGTGACGGCGGCGCTTGAACTTTCCGAGCCCGGCCGCCTCCTCGACGAGAGCACGCCGGTCCTCCGGCCGCGACGCGAGCACCGCGTCGACCTTGCCCTGGGAGACGATCGAGTGCATGGTCCCGCCGAGCCCGACGTCGGCGAGCAGCTCGACGAGGTCGGTCCGCCGCACCGGTGCGCGGTTGACGAGATACTGGCCCTCCGCCCCGCGCACGAGCCTGCGTGCGATCGAGATCTCGCTGAAGTCGAGCGCGTCGCCGAACCCGCCGTCCTCGTTGTCGAAGACGAGCTCGACCTCGCAGTGGTCCGCCGCCGGGCGGGTCGCGGAGCCTCCGAAGAGGACGTCGTCGGGACGGTCGGCGCGCAGCTCGGAGGGTGTGAGCGAGCCCGCGGCCCACACGATCGCGTCGGAGACGTTCGACTTGCCCGACCCGTTCGGGCCGACCACCACCGCGACCCCGGGCTCGAGGACGACCTCGACCGGGTCCGGGAACGACTTGAAGCCGCGCAGCTTGATCGAGCGCAGGTGCACGGCCCGGAAGTATCGCGACCGAGACGGACGAAGCCTCGTCGGCCGGTCCGTCGGCGCGACGTAGAGTCGCGCGCGGCGCGCACCCTCGGTGACGTCTGCACCGTGGACGCTCCGTGCTGCTGCGAAGCCGACGCCTTCAGCGATGTACCCCGGCCGTAGGTCGGAGATCCGCCGCGGCAGGGATCCGCTCGTGCGGGTTCCTGCCTTGCGGACAGGACCGGCGCTCAGACGTCGACGCGTCGCAGCTGCAGCGCCGCGAGCGCCTGGGCCGCCGCCTCCTGCTCGGCCGCCTTCTTCGTCGAGCCCCGCCCGACCCCCAGCTCCTCGCCGTCGATCAGCGCCGCGCACACGAACCGCCGCTCGTGCGGCGGGCCCTCGACCGCGAGCACGTCGTACTGGACCATCCGGCCACTCCGTGCGAGCGCCTCCTGGAGGTCGGTCTTCGAGTCCACGTGCCCGGTGCTCGCGAACTCGATCCGCTCGTCGAAGGCGTCGACGACGGCCTCCTCCACCTGCTCGAAACCGTGCTCGAGGTACACGGCGGCGATCGCGGCCTCGAGGAGGGCGCCGAGGACGTTGCGGCTGAGCGAGATCCGCGTCAGCTCGGGCCCGGGGATGTCCTGGGCCCGCTGGACGAGCACGGACCCGAGGTCGAGGGTGCGCGCGACGCTCGCGCAGCTCTGCCGCGACACGACGTGCGCGCGGATCTTCGCGAGCCTCCCTTCCGAGGCGTCGGGGAAGCGGTCGTAGAGCGCCCGGGCGACCGCGAGCTCCAGCACCGAGTCCCCGAGGAACTCGAGCCGCTCGTACGAGGATGCCCGGTCGGGCGCCCAGGAGGTGTGGGTGAAGACCTGCTCTCGACGGGCGGGGGGAAGGGTGTCGATCAGGCGCGCGAGCGCCTCGCCCTTCCCCGCCGGCACCTCACTGATGCTGGACGACGTAGTCGACCGCCTGCCCGACCGTCGTCAGCTTCTGCGCATCCTCGTCCGGGATCTTGATCCCGAACTGATCCTCGAGCTCCATGATCAGCTCGACGAGGTCGAGCGAGTCAGCATCGAGGTCGTCCTGGAACGACGCCTCGTTGGTGATCTCGCCCTCGTCGACGCCGAGCTGCTCGCCGAGCGCCGACTTGACGCGCTCGAAGACCTCATCGCGGGAAAGTGCCACTCTCGAACCTCACTGATCGTCGCCGGGGTGGATGTGAGCGCAGGACTCTAACAGCCGTCACCGGCGGCGGCGCGGATCTCCGACCGTGCCACCGGCAGGCGTTCGGCGAGGCGCTCGACGAGCCGATGCTCCACTCCGCGCGCAGCCATCCGAGTCGCGTTCGCAATCGCGGTCCGCGAGCTGGAGCCGTGTGCGATCACGACGAGACCGCGCAGGCCGAGGAGGTAGCCGCCGCCATGCGTATCGGGATCGAGCTGGGCGCGAAGGCCCCGCGCGGCCGGTCGGATCAGGAGGCCGCCGAGCCGGCCGGTGGCCGACGCCCCGATCTCGTCGCGCAGTGCGCCGAGCACGCTGCGGATCGTGCCCTCGAGCGTCTTGAGCGCGACGTTCCCCGTGAACCCGTCGCAGACGACGACGTCCGCCTCGCCCTCGAGGAGCGCGCGGCCCTCGATGTTGCCCTCGAAACGGAGGTCGGACGCCTCGAGGAGGGCGTGCGCCTCGAGCGTCAGCTGGTTCCCCTTCTCCGGCTCCTCCCCGATCGAGAGCAGGCGGACGCACGGGTCGCGAACGTCGAGCATGTCCTCGGCGAAGACGGTTCCCATGTGGCCGAACTGGACGAGGTGCTCGGGGCGCGCGTCGGCGTTCGCGCCGGCGTCGATCAGCACCGTGGGGCCGTTGCGACCGGGGATCACGATCGCGATCCCGGGCCGGTGGACGCCGGGCAGCCGGCGGACGTGCAGCAGCGACGCGGCGAGCACAGCGCCGGTGTTGCCGGCGGAGAGCACGGCGGCCGCGTCGCCCTGCCCGACGGCGCGCACCGCGCGGACGAGCGAGGAGTCCGGCTTCGACCGCACCGCCTCGGCGGGCTTGTCGCTCATCGAGATCCCGTCGCTGCACGGGACGAGCTCCAGCCCCGTGTCCGCCAGGGATGCAGGGCCGAACAGGATCGGCGCGATGGCGTCGGACGCCGCCTCGAGCGCGCCCGCGACGACCTCCTCAGGGGCGTGATCCCCGCCGAGAGCGTCGACCGCGACGCGGGTCGCCACGGAGGTCAGGGAGCGGGCGTTCGGAGCGGGGAGACCTCGCGACCGCGGTACGTCTTGCAGGTGGGACACACGCGGTGGGACTGCTTCGGCGCGCCGCAGTGCTCGCACGTCGAGACGCGCGGGGCACCGATGGCGTGCTGGGCGCGGCGCTTGTCGCGCCGTGCCTTGGAGGTCTTTCGCTTGGGAACAGCCATGAGCGGTCGCGCATTGTACCCGCTCCCGCGAGAGGACCCGCCGGAGCGGAATCCCGCGCCGACGCCACACCGGACGGCGGAGCTGCCCGCCGCATCTCCGCAGGGCCCGGGCCGGAGGAGGTCGCTCAGCGCTCGCCGGCCGGCTCGGAGCGGAGCGCCTCCAGGGCCGCCCAGCGCGGGTCGGTCGCGACCTCGTCGTGCTCGTGCGGCTCGTCGTTGAGGTTCTTGCCGCACACCGGGCACAGGCCGGCGCAGTCGGGCCGGCAGAGGATCGGCTCGGGCAGGTTCAGCGCCACCTGGTCACGCGCCCACGCGCCGACGTCCAGCTCGCCGTCGCGCACGTACTCCGAACGGAGCTCTTCGGGAGCGGCCGGATCGGACGCGTCGTAGTCCTGCGCCTCGACCGCCACGTCGACGGCTGCGTGCCCCAGGCAGCGCATGCACGGCCCCTCCACGCGGGTCTCGAGCCGCAGCCGGAAGACGTCTCCGCTCGTGGCGCGCTGGACGACGAGCTCGGCGGCCACCGCGGCCGGCGACGGCTCGTAGCGCACGCCCCCCAGCGTCAGGGCTGGAAGGTCGACGCCGAGCTCCTCGCGGTGCTCCTCTCCGGGGCGGAGCCGCAACCTGCGCAGGGAGAACTCGACCATCAGGGCGAGGGTAGCGCCGGCGCGCGTCTGTCAGCGACGGCTCAGGGCGCCGTGAAGCTTCCGTAAGACGGATGAATCTTCCGTAAGCAGGTGGTTCGGTGCTCGAGATCCGGGCTAGTCGTGTTGTCGTCAGATTCGACGAAAGGACTGCGCGATGCGCACGACAGGACGGTTCAACCTCGTCTCGACGATCGCGGCGGCGGCTCTGGCCTCGCTCGCGACCGTCCTGGCGCTTCCCGGCGGTGGTGCGGCCACCACGCAGGACCGGCCCGCCAACACCGCCGAGCCACGGATCACCGGGTCGGCGTCGGTCGGTGGGACGCTGTCCGCGAGCACCGGCTCGTGGACGGGCGAGCCGAAGAGCTTCGCCTACCAGTGGCTCCGCTGCCCGAGAGGCGGCGGGCTGCCCACCGGCTCGGACTGCGCCGCGATCGGCGGAGCGACGACCACGAAGTACATCGTCGCCACGGCAGACGCCGGCCACCGGCTCCGGGTACGGGTCACGGCCACGAACGACGACGGCTCCCAGGCGGCGACGTCGAATGCGACGCCGCTCGTCCGCCAGCCGGCATCCGGCAGGCCCGTGAACGTCGCGGCGCCGGCCCTCAGCGGCAGCGCGTCGCAGGGGGCGACGCTGCACGTGACCCCGGGCACGTGGAACGGCCGCCAGCCGATCACGTTCAGCTTCCGGTGGCTCCGCTGCGACACGGCGGGCAACAACTGCATCCTCCAGTCGGGCTTCACGGACGACGCCTACGTGCTGCGCGAGGGCGACGTCGGGAAGACCGTGCGCGCCCGCGTCATCGCACGGAACAGCCGGGGCGAGTCGAGTCGGCTGACCGCCCAGAGCCCGACGGTGCAGGGGCCGCAGGGCCCTGCGGGCGTGATCACGCTGCCGAGCGGCGAGAAGTCGATCCCTGCGTCGAGCGTCCCCGCCGACGAGAACCTCGTCGTCGACCAGGTCCGCTTCGTCACGAACCCGGTCCGGTCGAGGACTTCGCCGTTCGAGGTGCAGATCCGGGTGAAGGACACGCGCGGCTACGTCGTCCGCGACGCGCTCGTGTTCTTCCGCTCGACCCCGCTCGTCACGCAGAACGCCCAGGACCAGGCGACCGGCCAGGACGGCTGGCTCCGGCTCACGGTGACGCCCGAGGTCGACTTCCCGGCCCTGCGGAACGGCTACAACCTCCAGTTCTACGTCAAGGCGCACCGCCGGGGCGACCCCGCGCTCGGCGGCGTCTCCGGCACACGCCTCGTCCAGGTGCCACTCGCACGCTGAGGGCTCGTCCCGAAAGGGGGATTCCGCGGGAGCGGGATCCCCCTTCGGGACCGCCTACCGGTCGGGCGCGCCCCTGACCGCGGCCGCGGCCGCTGCCGCTGCCGCGCCCGCCGCGACAAACTCCACGGACCGACCGCCAGGCAGCGTGAGAGAGCCGTCCGGACGGCGGCCCCCTCTGCGTCGTCTGCCGCTCGGGCGGTGAGGCGGCGCTACTGGTAGGAGTCTTCGAGCGAGCCGTCGCGATCGACGGGACCGATGCCCGCCACGACGGTCTCCTGCGAGCGCTCGTGCAGCCGTTCGCGACCGCGCCGGACGGCTCCGAGGAACTTGTCCAGGTTGACCTCGAGCGTGGAGAGGATCCCGTCGGCCCAGTCCTCCATCTCGAGCCGCGTCTCGCGGGCGCCGCGCCGAGCCTCTTCCACGATGTCCTGCGACTGCCGCTCCGCGAGCTTCACGATCTCGGTCTGCGATGCCTCGCGAACCGCCTGCTCGCGCGCCTCGCCGATCAGCCGATCGCACTCGCGCTTCGCCTCCGCGAGCATCTCCTGCCGTTCCTTCACGATCCACCGTGCCTGCTTGATCTCCTCGGGGATCGTGGCCCGCATCTGGTCGAGGATGTCGTAGATCTCCTCGCGGTCGATACGGACCTGATCGGTGAGCGGCACCGCCTTCGCGTTGTGCACGAGATCGTCGAGCTTGTCGATGAGTACCAGGACGTCCATGGCTGGGATGGTACTCGCGCTGCCGGATCGCGGGGGACGCCGAGCGACCCGGGGGCGCCGCGGCTACTCCTGCGGGCTGAGCGGCGCGCCGGGACGGCCGTCCGGATAGAGCTCGCGGAAGCGCTCGGCGACGGCCCGGGTGACGAGGCCGCCGACGTTGCCGCCGAAGGACGCGATCTCCTTGACGCCGCTCGACGAGACGAACGCGTACTCGGGGCTCGACATCACGTACATCGTCTCGATCTCGGGCGCGAGGAGGTGGTTGAGGCGGTTCATCTGGAACTCCCACTCGAAGTCCGCGATCACCCGCAGCCCCTTCACCATCGTGCGGGCCCCGTGCTTGCGCGCGAAGTCGACGACGAGCTCGCTGAACACGTCGACGACGACGTTGTCCAGCTCGGCGAGTGCCTCCTCGAGGAACGCCACGCGCTCCTCGACCGTGAACGTCGTCTGCTTGTGCGTCGGGTCGCGCACGACGCCGACCACGACGCGGTCGAAGATCTCGGCGGCCCGCCGGATCACGTCGACGTGACCGAGCGTCACGGGGTCGAACGTGCCGGGGTTGATCGCGACGATGGGCGGGCGTGAGGTCATGACGCAGGGAGCGGCGCTCGTGCGACGTCCGTGAAGACGGTGAGACGGGCGGAACCGTACCGTCGGCTGGTCACGAGGTCGAGGGGCAGCCGCGGCTCGACGCGCGCGCCCGTCTCGACCACCACCAGCCCGGACGGAGCGACGACGGCGGGGAGCAGCGCCGCGAGCTGCGGCTCGAGCGCCTCCCAGCGCTCGTACGGGGGGTCGAGCAGCACGAGCTCGTGACGGCGTCCGGCCGCGGACTCGGCGCGGAGCACGGCCGTCGCGTCACGCTGCAGCACGAGTCCCTCGTCCAGCGCGAGCGACTCGAGGTTGTGCCGGATCGCGCGGCACGCGGCGGCGTCCGTGTCGACGAACACGCACCGCGCCGCGCCGCGGGAGAGGGCCTCGAGCCCGAGCGCTCCCGAGCCTGCATAGAGATCGAGCACGGACGCGTCGTCGACGGGGCCGACGAGGTCGAACAGCGCCTCGCGCACGCGGTCTCCCGTGGGGCGGGTGTGCACCCCCTTCGGCGCGACGAGCCGGCGGCCCCGGTGCGTGCCCGCGATGATCCGCACGGAGGGGGACGATACGGCCGGCGGGCGATGAGCTCGACACCGCGATCCGCAAGAACGCCGTGGACGTCGTGGTGGTGCGGCTCCTCGAGCGGCTCCAGGCCCCGCAAGTTACAAGTTGTAACTTGCGGGGTCGCTCTCCCCCGCGCCGGTCACGGCGAGCCGTCGGCGCGTCGGGGTCACGACTCCCCGACGTGCTCGGCCTCCCCGAGCAGGCGCTCCACCGCCTCCGCGAGCAGCGAGTCGTCGCCGAGCAGGCCGGCGACCTCCTTCGCCTGCTCGAGCAGGTCGCGGTCGGCGCGGAGCCGCGTGAAGCGGAGGTCGGTCAGCCCGGACTGGCGCGCGCCGACGAGCTGGCCCTCGCCGCGAATCTCCAGGTCACGCTCGGCGAGCTCGAACCCGTCTGTCGTCGCGACCAGCGCCTCGAGGCGCTCTATGGCGGACTCGCCGAGCTCGTCCTGGGAACGCGAGATCAGCAGGCAGAAGGACTGCTCGGCGCCTCGCCCGACGCGTCCGCGCAGCTGGTGGAGCTGCGCGAGCCCGAAGCGATCGGCCTCCTGGACGATCATGATCGTCGCGTTCGGGACGTCCACCCCGACCTCGATCACGGTCGTCGCGACGAGCACGTCCAGCTCCCCCTTCGTGAACGCGGCCATCACCGACCGGCGCTCGGCCGCCTTCAGCCTGCCGTGCACGCAGCCCACGCGGTACCCGCGCAGCTCGTGCGCGCGCAGCCGCTCGGCCTCGTCCTCCGCAGCCCGGGCGAGTGTCGTCTCCGTCCCCTCGACGAGCGGACACACGACGTAGGCCTGCCTGCCTGCGTCGAGATGCCGCCGGAGCCGCGAGTACGCCTCCGAGCTCCGCTCCTCGGTCACCCAGCGCGTCACGATCGGCTTGCGGTCGGCGGGGGGCGCGGCGATCTCCGAGACCGCGAGGTCGCCGTAGACGGTCAACGCCAGCGTGCGCGGGATCGGCGTGGCGGTCATGTGCAGGACGTGCGGACTGCGTCCCTCGGCCAGGGCGGCCCGCTGCTCGACGCCGAAGCGGTGCTGCTCGTCGACGACGGCCACCGCGAGGTCGGCGAACTCGACCTCGTGCTGGATCAGGGCGTGCGTCCCGACCGCGATCCCGACGTCGCCGGAGGCGACGAGCTGGTGCGCGGCGCGACGCTCCCGCGCGGTCACGCTCGAGGTGAGCAGCGCGACTCGCACGCCGAGCTCGGCGCAGACGCCCTCGATCGTGAGGAAGTGCTGCTCGGCGAGCGTCTCGGTCGGCGCCATCAGCGCGCCCTGCCGCCCCACCTCGACGGCCCGCAGGACCGCGTAGAGCGCGACCGCCGTCTTGCCCGACCCGACATCGCCCTGGAGCAGGCGCTGCATAGGCGTCGAACGGGCGAGATCCGCGTCGATCTCGGCGATCGCGTGCTCCTGGGCACGCGTCAGCGTGAACGGGAGGACCTCGCGGTAGCGACCCAGGAGCGGACCGGCCGGCGGCAACGGCTCGGCGACGAGCCGCTCTCGCTCGGCCGCCCGGCGGCGGAGTGCGAGCTGCAGGATCAGGAGCTCGTCGAGCGCCAGCCGGCGGCGTGCCCGCTCCGCCTCGTCCTCCGAGCGCGGACGGTGGAGCGCGACGAGCGCGTCGGCCCGGAGCGGCAGCGACGACTCCGACCGGATCCGCGCCGGCAACGGCTCGCCGCCGTCCCGCGCGAGCCCGAGCGCCTGGTCGGTCAGCGTCCGCAGGGTCTTCTGCGCCAGGTCGCCCGTCGCCGGATAGACCGGGGCGAAGTCCGCCGTCTGGGCCGCCTCGCCCAGGTCGTAGGACGAGACCTGGAAGCCGAACCGGTTGCGCTTCCCGCGGAGTCGCAGGCGCGTTCCCGGCACGAGCTGCGCCTCGAGCCACGGCTGGTTGAACCAGGTCGCCCGGATCTCGCCCGTCTCGTCGGCGACGTGGGCCGTGAGGATGTGGAGCCGGCCCCGGCGCCGGCCCGACGCCCGGCGGACGACGACGTCCAGCACGGCCTCCTCCTCGCCGAAGAGCGCCGCCACCGTGCGCTCCTCCGCGGCCGACTCGTACCGCCGCGGGCGGTGGGCGAGCAGGTCGCCGACGGTCTCGATCCCGAGGCGCCCGAGCTTCCGCCGCAGGGCGGGCCCGACGCCGGAGAGCGTCTCCACGGGCCGCTCGAGCACGTCCGGGCGCGGGACCGCTCCGGTGCGCGGCAGCCGAGCGGGCCGGTCCATGCCGCCGAAGCCGGCCGGCAGCCGGATGCGCGCAGGTGCGGGAGGCACGGGGACCGAGTCTAGGAGGCGCCCCGGCGGGAGGTGGCGTCCCGTCGTCGCAGCGGGGCTGCTCGGGCGGGCGCCGTCAGGGGTCCTGGAACCAGAAGAAGCCGACGGCACCCGGTCCGGCGTGGGTGCCGACGACGGCGCCGAGCGGCTCGACGAGGTCCACCGTCGCCCTGGGACGCGCTCTCGCGACGAGGTCGGTGAGCACGTCGACCCACTCGGGCGCGTTCGCGTGCGCGATCGCGGTCCGCAGGCCGTCGCGGTCCTGGGTGTCGTCCGTGAACAGCCGGCCGAACTCCTCGAGCGCCTTCTGCCGCCCGCGCACCCGGCCCACCGGCTCGACCACTCCGTCGCGGATCTCCAGGATCGGCTTGACGTTGAGGAGGGAGCCAGCGAGCGCCTGCGCCTTGCCGATCCTGCCGCCCTTCTGGAGGTACTCGAGGGTCGCGCACGTGAACACCACCCGGTTCGTGCGCTCGAAGCGTCCGACGAGCTCCTCGATCTCCTCGTCGCTCGTGCCGCGGGCGAGCCGCCGGTCGATCGCTTCCGCCAGGAGCGCGCACGCGAGGGATGCGGTGCCCGTGTCCACGGGACGCACGTGGCCGCCGCCCAGCTCGTCCGCGGCGCGGCGGGCCGACTCGTAGGTGCCCGACAGCTTCGACGAGAGGTGCAGCGACCAGATGCGCGCGTAGCCGGCCTCGAGCAGCTCGCGGTAGCAGGCGAGGAAATCCTCGGGCGTCGGCTGCGACGTCGTGGGGAGCGTCCTGGCGGCGGCGAGCCGCTCGTAGAACGCCGCGGGCGCGATGTCGACCTGGTCGCGCAGCGGGACTCCGTCGAAGAGGACGTAGAGCGGGACGATCCGCATGTTCGCGTGCCGCTCGCGCGCGTCGACGAAGTCGGACGTCGAGTCGAGCACGACCGCGGTGCTCTCGCGCGTCAGCTCCACGGTGTGACCCTAACGCGCGTCGCCCGAGGCGGAGGCCGTACGGATCGCCGCCGCGAGCGCGTCGATCGGGCCGCCCTTCTCGACGAGCGCGACGGCGCCGGCCCGGAGCACGTCGTCGCGCTCCTCGTGCGTGGCCTCTGCGGTGAGGCACACGACGGCCGCGCCGGAGGAGGCGATCACCGCCCGCGTCGCGGCCGCGCCGTCGATGCCGGGCAGTCGGTAGTCCATCAGCACGACGTCGGCACGGAGGGACGCCGCCGCGCCCGCCGCCTCGTCGCCCGAGCCGACCGCGCCGACGACCTCGAGGCCCGGTTGGAGCCCGAGGAGAAGCTCGAGGGCAGAGCGATACACGTCGTTGTCCTCGACCAGCAGCACGCGCGTCGGCATACCTACTCCGCGGAGAGGAGCAGCGGGTAGTGCGGCTGCCCTCCCCACTGGACGTCGAGCTCGAGGCCGGGCGCGCGGCTCGCGTACCGGTCCGCGATCACTTCCGCCTCGGGGGCGCCGTCGCCCCTCAGCACCTGCACGAACGACAGCCCGTCCGTGGCGAAGCGCTCGAGGAGCGGGTCGAGCGCCGCCCAGACGTCGCTCCCGGTCGCGAACGCGCGGCCGCCGAGCAGCGCGAGATAGTCGCCCTCGCGCACCTCGACGCCGTCGACGGCGGCACTCCGCGACGCCCGCGTGATCTCCGCGGCCGCGACGCCGGTCGCCGCCGCGCGCATCGCCCGCTCGTTCGCGTCGACGTCCGCCTCCGCGTCGAACGGGAGCGCGGCGGCGATTCCCTCGGGGATCGAGCGCGTCGCGATCACCCGCACGTCCTTCGTCGACTCGTCGGCCGCGCGCTCGGCCGCGAGACGGACGTTCGGGTCGTTCGGGAGGACGATCACGTGCTCGGAGCTCACGGCGGTGATCGCCTCGAGCAGCTGGCCGACGGACGGGTTGGCGGTCGGCCCGCCGTCCACCACGATCGCAACGCCCTCGCTGCGCAGGATGTCCCTGTTGCCCCCTCCCTGGGCGACCGCGACGAGCCCGCTGGGCGTCGCCGGCGCGGCCACCGCCGCCTGGAGCTGCGACAGCCAGCGCTCGCGCTCCGCCGTCTGGCTGTGCATGTCGGCGACCTCGATCCTCGCCGGGTCGACGACTCCGACCGCACGGCCGACGTCGAGCGCTCGCTCGGGCTCGTCGGTGTGGACGTGCACCTTCGCCACCGACTCGTCTCCGGTGACGAGCAGCGAGTCTCCGAGGGGGTCGAGCTCCGCGTGGATCCCGGCGAGGTCTAGGCCGCTTCCCTCGACGACGAACGTCGTGCAGTACCGGCGCTCGGACTCCTCCTGGTGGATCGACTCCTCGGTCAGCTCCTCCGTCACCTCGGGCACGTCGGGCAGCGGCTCGCCGGTCAGCTCGTGCAGCACGCCCCGGGCGAGCTCCACGACCCCCACCCCTCCCGCGTCGACGACTCCCGCCTCGCGGAGCGTCTCGAGCAGCTCGGGCGTCCGCTTCACGGCCTCGTCGCCGCGCTCGACGGCCCGTGCGAGCGCGGCGGCGAACGGGAGCGCGGACACGTCGGCGCGCTCTGCCTCTTCCGCCATCTCGCGAATCACGGTCAGCATCGTCCCCTCGACCGGGCGGGTGACCGCCTCGTAGGCGCTCGACGTGCCTGCGCGGAGCGACTCGGCGAGCACGGGTCCGTCGAGCCGTCCTGCGCGGCGGGCGAGGACGGCGGCCATCGCGCGCACGATCGTGGAGAGGATCACGCCCGAGTTGCCCTTCGCCTCCATTGTCGCCGCCCGCTGCACCTCGGCCGCCAGCTCGACCGGGGTCGCCGCGCGTGACTGCTCGAGGGCCTCGACGACGCCCGCGACGGTCAGCGCGAGGTTCGTGCCCGTGTCGCCGTCGGGGACCGGATAGACGTTCAGCGCGTCGATCCGTCGCCGGTGACGCTCGAGGTTGTCGGCGGCGGCCCGTGCGAGCCGCGTGGTCAGCGCGACGTCGATCAGTCTGCCCTCGCGGCGCCGCACGTCTGGTCGAGCGGCCTCGTCACGGCGCGAGTCTACGCCGCGCGACCGTCGGCGCTCAGCCGAGGATCGGGTAGCACGCCCGTCCGTCCAGGCAGTCGGCGGCGAAGTGCGCGACGCCGACGTCGCCCGTCCAGAGCGAATGGCGGCCCTGGCCCGCCTCGACCTGCTGGAGCGCGTGCACGGCGAACCGCCGCGCGCCTGCGAGCCACGCCTCGTCTCCCGTGCGCTCGAAAGCCGCGAGCAGCGCGTAGCCGTTGCCGGCCGTCCCGTGACAGATCCCGTACCCCTTCTCCGCGGTGGGCGCGCCGGCCCGCTCGGTGAGACGCGCGCCGGCCGCGAGGAGGTCCTCGTCGAGGTAGTCGCTCGCCGCGACGACCACGCCGGGGGCGCCCCAGCACCACTGGAGCCTGGGCTCGCTCTCGCCCCGGGCGGCATCCGGCGTGGCGCGCCAGTTCGCGAGGTCGCCCTCCACGAGCGCCGTCGCGGCGAGGACGGCGTTCACGCTCTGTTCCAGCTCGTCCCGACGTTCCCGGTCGAGCGCCGGCCGGAGCGCCGCCGCGTTCCCGACGAGGCCGTGCGCCGTCCCGAGACCCCGGAACGAGTTCCCGTAGAGCCGCTGCGTCCAGAGCCCGCACCCGTCGCGCCGGGCCCAGAGCGCCTCCGCGCTCTCCGCGCATGCGTCGCGCCAGCGCGGCTCGCCGGTGGCCTCGAGCATCGATCGGGCCGCGACGAGCGTGCCCGGGGTGCCCCACATCACGTCCTCGGCCTCGCCGACGACGTTGGCGCGCACCCGCGCGTACAGGTCGTCGGCAAGCGCTCTCTCGCCGGTGAGACGCCAGGCGACGAGCAGGATTCCCGTCTCGCCGCTGAGCAGGCCACATTCCTTCCGCTCGGGGAGCTCGGTCTCCCGCATGAAGTCCGGCTCGCGTCGCCACGCCTCGAGCGTGGCCTCGGCCACCGAGGCGAGCTCGAGCCCGGTCTCGGCCAGCCCGCGCTCGCGTAGCCGGTCGAGCGCCCAGACCACGCCCGCGGCACCGGCGTAGAGGTTCTTCAGCGGTGTGGGCGCGCGCCACGCGTCCCACTCGTCGGCCGGCCAGAGCTCGACGCGGTCGAACGCGTGGTCGGTGCGAGCCACGATGCGCCTGACCGCGGCGCGCACCCGCCTCGCGTCCCACGGCTCGTCGGTGAGCGGCTCGAACGCGTCGGGACGGTAGAGCATCGGCGCGATGATCGCGCAATCGCCCCACGCGCGCGCCGCGGTCGTCGGGCCTGCCGCCGGGGGCGGATGCGACGCCCGGGAGCCGCCGCGGGACGAGCTCAGACGGCCTTCTGGACCTTGCCGGCCTTCAGGCAGCGGGTGCAGACGTAGTCACGGGTCGGCTTCCCGTGCAGGACGAGTCGCACGCGCTGGAGGTTCGGCTCGAAGCGCCGCTTCGTCGCGACCATCGAGTGGGAGCGGGAGTTCCCCGCCGCCGGCTTCTTGCCGCAGATGACGCAGACCCTGGACATGCGGCCGAGAATCGTAGCCGAACAGCGCCGCCGGCCTCCACCGGCAGAGTCCGCGACCCGGCCCAGGCGACGCGAGGCGCGGAGGGGCGCGCCGGCCGCTCCACCCGCACGGTGTTGTGCCGACCAAGGCCCGAGGCCCGAGCGGCCGGGCGCACATCGTCCGGGGCCCGAACGACCGCAAGTTACAACTTGTAACTTGGGCCCACCCCGGTCCCGCCGTCGAGCGGTCGACGGCACCAGGAGACCGAGGACGAGCTCGAGCGTGCGCCGCGGCGGCTCGGCCCCGGCCTCAGCGCGCCGCCGCAGCCCTGAGGTTCGCGAAGAGGTCGGCCATCTCGAGGGCCGTGCGCACGGCCTCGGCGCCCTTCTCGAGGCGCGGCTCGGCCTGATCCGGCCGGTCGAGCGTGAGCACGCCGAACGACACCGGCACGCCGGTCTCGATCGCCGCGAGCTGGAGGCCGGAGGCGGCCTCGCTCGCGACGTAGTCGAAGTGCGGCGTGTCGCCGCGGATCACGCAGCCGAGCGCGACGATGCACGCGAAACGGCGCGTCTTCGCGAGCGCCATCGCGGCGAGGGGCAGCTCGAATGCGCCCGGGACCGGCATCACCGTGACCGAGTCCTGCTCGACACCCAGCGCGTCGAGCTCCGACAGCGCCGACTGGAGCAGGCCGGCGGTGACCTCGCCGTTGAACCGGCTGACGACGATGCCGACCGCACGCCGCGCGCCGCGCGGCTCGCCCTCGAGGACGGGGTAGCCCGGTGGCACCTCGAGGTCGCCGGGCGCGTGCTCCGCGCTCGTCTCGCCGACCTCGACGACGTCGCCGGCCTCGACTGCCGCCTCGACCTCGGAGACCGAGCCCTCGGGCTCGTCGGCCATCGGCTCCTCCTGGACGGCGGGCTCGTCGACCATCGGCTCCTCCTGGGCGGCGGGCTCGTCGCGCGGGAGCCCGTCGGCGGCGGGCTCGCCGGGGGCGGGCTCGGCGAACGCCACGTCACCATCCTCTGCGCCGGTCTCCGGCGGCGACGGCGCGACGAGCTCCGGGTCGTCGGGGGACGCCGGGGCGCGCGGGGTCGGCGGGTGGGTCGTCGAGCTGGGCGCTCGGCCACGCGCCGAGGACGTTCTCGCTCGCGCGCTCGAGCTCGTCGCCCTCCCAGGCGCTCCCGTCGTCGCCCCGCCGCTCCGGCCCGTCGCTCGAGTTCATCGTCACCTTCCTCAGGAGTCGTCTTGGCCGTAGCGCTCACGCTGGTGGTGGAGCCTGCGGCCGATCGTATGGCCCAGCTTCTCGCGCTTGGTCTCCAGGTAGCTCCGGTTCTCGTCGTTCGGCTCGATCTCGATCGGCTCCTGCGAGACGACCTCGAGCCCGAAGCCGCTCACCCCCGAGATCTTCTCCGGGTTGTTCGTGAGCACGCGGATCGTGGTCAGGCCGAGGTCGGCGAGGATCTGCGACCCGATCCCGTACTCGCGGGCGTCGGCCTTGAACCCCAGCTCGATGTTGGCCTCGACCGTGTCGAGCCCCTGCTCCTGCAGCTCGTAGGCCCGCAGCTTGTTGAGGAGCCCGATCCCGCGGCCTTCCTGCGCGAGGTAGAGGAGCACGCCCCGCCCCTCCTGCTCGATCTTGGCCAGCGCCCACTCGAGCTGCTCGCCGCAGTCACAGCGTCGAGAGTGGAAGACGTCGCCGGTGAGGCACTCCGAGTGGACGCGCACGAGGACGTCCTCCTGTCCCTCCACGTCGCCCTTGACGAGCGCGATGTGCTGCTTGCCGGTCAGCGCCTCGCGATACGCGACGGCCTGGAAGTCGCCGTGGTCGGTCGGGAGCCGGACGGAGACGACGCGCTCGACGAGCTTCTCGGTGCGCCGCCGGTACTCGATCAGGTCGGCGACGGTGACGAGCTTGAGGCCGTGGCGCTCGCAGAACTCGACGAGGTCGGGCACGCGCGCCATCGTCCCGTCGTCCTTCATGATCTCGCAGACGACGCCCGCGGGGGCGAGGCCCGCCAGCCGGGCGAGGTCGACGGCCGCCTCGGTCTGTCCCGACCGCTTGAGCACTCCGCCGGCGCGGGCGCGCAGCGGGAAGACGTGCCCCGGGTGCACGAGGTCGTGCGGGGTCGACGTCGGGTCGACCGCGACCTGGATCGTGCGCGCGCGGTCCGCGGCCGAGATCCCCGTCGAGACGCCGTCGCGGGCCTCGATCGAGACCGTGAACGCCGTGCCGAACTGCGCCTCGTTCTGGTCGGTCATCTGGCGCAGCCCGAGCTCGTCGCACCGCTCCGGGGTGAGGCACAGGCAGATCAGGCCGCGCCCGTGCGTGGCCATGAAGTTCACGGCGTCCGGGGTCACGAACTGGGCGGCGATCGTGAGGTCGCCCTCGTTCTCGCGGTCGGCGTCGTCGGCGACGACGACGAAGCGGCCCGTGCGGATCTCCTCGATCGCCTCCTCGATGGTGGCGAACGGGCTCGTCTCGGGCTTCGTCGTCGTGCTCACCCGCTCCATCGTAGCCCCCCTCACCGGCGGTCCAGCAGCCTCTCGACGTACTTGGCGAGGATGTCGACCTCGAGGTTCACCGCCGAGCCCGCGTCGAGCTCGGCGAGCGTCGTCGCGCTCAGCGTGTGGGGCACGAGGGCGACCGAGAACGTCTCGGCGCCGAGCCCCGCGACCGTCAGCGACACCCCGTCGACGGTCACGGAGCCCTTCTCGACGCAGTAGCGGAGCACCTCGGGCGGCGCCTCGACCACGAGCCGGCGACCGTCCCCCTCTCGCTCGAGCGACTCGACCCTCCCCAGACCGTCCACGTGCCCCTGGACGATGTGGCCGCCGAGCGGCTCGCCCGCGCGGAGCGCCGGCTCGACGTTCACCGCGTCCCCCGGCCCGAGGCGGGAGAGCGTCGTCCGCACGAGGGTCTCGGGCACCGCGTGGAAGCGGATCGACCCGCCGTCGACTGCCTCCGCCGTCAGGCAGACGCCGGCGACCGAGACGGAGTCTCCCTGCGCGATCCCGGACGCGGTGCGCGGCGCCTCGACGTGCAGCGTCCGGCCGTCGTCGCCGCCCTCGACGTCGACGACGCGGCCCACCTCCCGCACGATCCCCGTGAACACGCACGCGAGGCTACCGGCGAGCGAGCTTGTGTTGATTCAACACAAGCTCGGTCTACACCTCCTGCAACCTCCAGCCGAGGAGGACGTCCGTGCCCACGCGCTCGATCTCCGGCGAGCCGAGGTCGAGCGGCTCGGCCAGAGGGCCGAGCATCGGCGGGCCGTCGCCCGCAATGACCGGCGCGACGAGCACGAGCAGCCGGTCGACCAGGCCGGCCGCCAGGAACGAGGCGGCGATCGTCGGGCCGCCCTCGAGCAGGAGCGACTGGACACCCTCCGTCGCGAGCGCGGCGAGCTCGTCGGCGATCGGCCCGCTCCTGAGCTCGAGGTCGGATCCGTCGGGCAGCGGGCCCCGCCCGAAGGCGAGTCGCCGCGGCTGCCGCGCGACGGGCACGTCGCGCGCGTCGAGCCGCGGGGCGTCGGCGCGAACCGTGCCCATGCCGACGACGACGGCGTCCACCGCGGCGCGCAGCTCGTGCACCCTGCGGCGCGCCTGCTCGCCCGTCACCCAGCGCCGGCCCCGGACCGCGACCCGTCCGTCGACGGAGATCGCGAGCTTGAGCGTCACGTGCGGCCGGCCTCGCGCGACCCAGGTGCGCCACGCCTCGTTCTGGCGACGCGCCTCGGGTAGGTCGAGCAGCTCGACGTCGACCCCCGCTGCGCGAAGTCGCTCCGCCCCACCCCCGGCCTCCGGGTTGGGATCGGCGCACGCAGCCACGACCCGGGCGATTCCCGCCTCGACGACCCTGTCGACGCAGGGAGGCGTCCGGCCGTGGTGGGCACACGGCTCCATCGTCACGTAGAGCGTCCCGCCACGTGCCGCCGCGCCGGCCGCGTCGAGCGCGACGACCTCGGCGTGCGGGCCGCCCGCCGGTTCGGAGACGCCCTCGCCGGCCACCGCCCCGTCGGGCGCGACGACCACGGCGCCGACGGTCGGATTCGGATACCCGCGTCCGAGCGCGGCGTCGGCGAGCGCGAGCGCGCGCTCGAGGCTCACGCCGCCACGGCGGCCGCGAGACGCCTGTACGCGGCGGCAGGCTCGGGGTCGGCGAACACCGCGCTTCCCGCCACGAACAGCGAGGCGCCTACGTTCCGCAGGGCGCGCGCATTCCCTTCCCCCACGCCGCCGTCGACCTGGATCGGGATGCTGAGGAGCGTCGCAAGGGCCGCGATCCGGTCGAGCGCCTCGGGCATGAACGACTGCCCCGAGTACCCGGGATGGATGCTCATGCAGAGCACGAGGTCGGCACCCGCCTCTCGCGCGGCCGCGGCGGCGGTGGCAGCGTCCGTCTCGGGATTGAACGCAATCCCGACCCCGAGTCCGAGCGCGCGCGCCTGCTGCGCGACCTCGGCCGGGTCCGCCGCGGCTTCGACGTGGAACGTGACGGAATCCGCTCCCGACGCCGCGAACTCCTCGAGGTGGTGTACCGGGTCGTCGACCATCAGGTGGCAGTCCAGTACCCCGCCCGCGTCGTGGATCGACGGCGCGATCGAGCGCAGCACCACCGGCCCCATCGTCACCGGCGGCACGAAGTGGGCGTCGCCGCAGTCGAAGTGGAACACGCTGCAGCCGGAGGCGAGCAGCCCGTCGATCTGCTCCCCGAGGCGACGGAAGTCGGCCGCGTAGAGCGACGGCTCGACCTCGACGCCCGCGCGGATCCACTCGCTCCACCCCACGGCGGCGATCCTAGTTCCTGCTCGCCGGGCAGGATTCCGCTCGCGCGGCTTCCTGCGGCTCGATCCCCGCCTGCTTAGAGACGTCGGCCTCGCCGCCGCAACTGCCCCTTGCGACTATCGCTCCGTACCGACCCTCAGACGGGCGACGAAGAAGCCGCTCGTCCCGTGGAGGTGCGGCAGCGTCTGCAGGAACTCGGGTCGGGCGCGGTGCCGGAACTGCGGCCATTCGCCGCCGAGCGTCGGGTCGATCGCGACGGCGCCGTCGGCCGCGAGCGCGTCGACGACGTCCTCGGACTCGGCGGCATGGATCGTGCAGACGGAGTAGACGACCGTCCCGCCGGGCCCCGTTCGCTCGACCGCGGCGCGCAGGAGCTCGAGCTGGAGCTCGGGAAGCGGCGTCGCGCGCCAGCGCAGATCGGGACGTGAAGCCAAGACGCCGAGCCCCGAGCAGGGAGCATCGACCAGTGCGCGGTCGTAGCCGGTCATGCCGGGCGGCAGCGCCCTCCCGTCGGCGAGCACGACTCGGACCCCGGTGGCGCCGAGCCGCGCGGCCGTCCTGCGCAGCGCCTCTGCCCGGTGCTCGTCCACCTCGACCGCGTCGACCTCGCCCGCGAGCATCGTCGCCTTCCCGCCCGGTGCCGCGCAGAGGTCGAGCGTCCTCTCGCCGGGCTCGGAGCCGACGACGAGCCCGACGAGCTGCGAGGCGCGGCTCTGCGGCCAGATGCGGCCGTCGGCCAGCGCCTCCTCGTCGACCCGCTCGACGACCCACGCTCCTGGAATCTCCGTGTCCTCGCGGCCCTCGACCGCTCCGCGCACGAGGCGGACCGCGGTCTCCGGCTCCTCGTTCTGCGCGACCATCGACGCCCGCGCCTCCGCCGGGCCAAGCTCGTCCCACCAGGTCTCCGCGACCCAGTCCGGATACGAGTGCCGCAACGCGGCCTCGCGGGCCGTCCCCTCGGGGAGCGAGTCGCAGAGCGCACGCGCGCCGTCCGCGAGGCGTCGCATGACCGCGTTCGTGAAGGAGACAGCGCGCTCGAGGCCGGCGCGGCGCACGAGCTCGACGGACTCGTTGACGGCGGCGTAGCGGGGCACGCCGTCCATGAAGGCGAGCTGGTAGGCGCCGAGCCGGAGAGCCGCGACGACGGGAGCGTCGAGCCTGCGCACCGGGCGCCGGCCGAGGGTCTCGATCGCGTGGTCGAGCGTCCGCTGCCGCTGCACCGTGCCATAGGCGAGCCGGCGCGCGAGCGCGCGGTCCCGATCGTCGAGCGACCGGGACTCCGACCGCAGCGCCAGGTCGGCGTAGGCGCCGTCCTCTGCGACCCGCCGCAGGACGCGAAAGGCGACCGCACGTGCCGGCGAGACGGCGCTCATCGCAGTCCGCGGCGCCACGCGTCCGCGGACATTCGCCGACCTCCCTCCGGCTGCACCTCGAGCGGCTCGAAGGATCCGTCCTCCGCGACCCGGGCCCGCCACACCGTGACAGGTCGGCCCTCCAGCTCCGCGCGTGCGCCGATGTGCGGGCTCAGCGCCCGCACCGTGAGCACGAGCTCCTCCGCGGGCCGCTCGAGGTCGAGGCGGCGGTCCTCGGGCCGGATCTTGTCGGCGTACGTCACCTCCCCGGACTGGGGAGCAAGGGGCGGGGCCGCGTCGGCGAGAACCGAGTCGAGCAGGCGTGCGGCGGTCTCCGCCGCCTTTCCGTAGACCGCGCCCGCGTCGTCGTCGGGCCCGATCGGGAAGGCCTGCTGGGCGGCGATCGGTCCCGCGTCCAGCTCGGCCACGGTCTCGTGGATCGTGACGCCCGTCTCCGCGTCGCCGGCCATGATCGCCCGCTCGACCGGCGCGGCCCCGCGCCAGCGGGGTAGGAGCGAGGGGTGCACGTTGAGCCAGGAGCGCTCCTCGAGCAGCGGCTCGGGCACGAGCAGCCCGTACGCGCAGACGACGACGGTCGGGGCGCCGAGGTCGAGCCCCGGCGTGGGACGCTCGGGCTGGAGCACGGGGATCCCGAGCCGGACGGCGACCTCCTTGGCGGGCGGCGCCGCGAACCGGCGCCCCCTTCCCGCCCGCGCGTCCGGCCGCGTGAGCAGCACGACCACCTCGTGACCGGCGGCGAGCCGCTCGAGGACGTCCGCCCCGAACGGTGCGGTCGCGGCGACGGCGATCCGTGCCACGCGGCCGCCTAGGACGTGAGGACGAGCCTCGGCCGAAGCTGGGCGAGCGCGTCGCGGCGCGACTCCACGTCGGTGCGGTCGAGGAGGAGCACCCCGTCGAGGTGATCGAGCTCGTGCTGGACGACGCGTGCGTCCATCCCCTCGAGCTCGAACGCCACCGGTTCGCCCGCCGCGTCGCGTGCCTCGACGGTGACTCGCACGGCTCGCTCGACCGGGACGCGGATCGAGCCGAGCGAGAGGCAGCCCTCGTCGTCGACCTCGGTCTCCTCGCCGACCGGCGCCACGCGCGGGTTGACGAGCACCCGGTCCTCCCCGTCGAGGGTGCAGACGAGGAAGCGCCGCAGGATCCCGATCTGCGTCGCCGCGAGCCCGATGCCGTCGGCGTCGTGCATCAGCTCGGTCATCCGGCCGGTGATGCGCGCGAGCTCGTCGTCGAAGCTCTCGACGTCGGCCGCGCGCATGCGCAGCACGGGGTCGCCGTACTGGCGGATCTGCGCGAGTGCGACCTCCTTGCGGACGAGGCGCTCCGCCTCGGCACGGGCCTCCGCCTCGGTGGGCTCGTGCTCGTCGTCCTCGTGCTCGTGGTCGTGGTCGTGCTCGTGCTCGTGCTCGGACACAGCCCGATCTTAGCCCGCGCCCTGCGGATCGTTCCGGTCCTCGCTCTCCGGCAACACGGCCTGGGTCTGGAGCGTGCGCGAGACCAGCCGGCCGCTGTCGTCTGTGACGTCCGTCTGCACGACGATCGTCGTTCGTCCCTTGTGGACGAGCTCTGCCCTTGCCGTCACGGAGCCAGCGCGCACGGCGGCGAGGAAGTTCGTCTTCGCCTCGATCGTCGAGGTCGTGGCGCCGCGCGGCAGGTTCAGGAACGCGAGGGTCGCCGCGGCCGAGTCGGCGAGCGCCATCAGGTACCCGCCGTGGAGCACGCCGGCCGCCGTGCACCGCTCGGCGGCCCACGCGCCCTTCAGCGTGACGCCGTCGGGGCCGCCCGCCACGCCCTCGAAGCCGAGCAGGCCGGCCAGCGGCATCCCCTCGCGGAGCAGTCGTGTGAGGCTCTCGTCCACCGGGGGATTCCTACAAGGACTGCGGGTCCACGTCCACGACCGCGGTGAGCCCGTCGCGCCGCATCGTCTTCGCCGCCGAGGCGAGCAGCGCGGACGCCTGCCGCGCGACCGAGCGCGGCTGGGACGTCTTCACGAGGAGCTGCGCGCGAAAGCGGGCGCGGAGGCGGAGCACCGGGGCGGGACCGAGCAGCTCCCCTTCCACGCCGTCGAGGCGGGCGCGCAGCTCGCGCAGCGCGGCGAGCGGCGCCTGCGGGTCGGGGCCGGAGACGAGGATCGAGACGAGGTGCCGGAACGGCGGGTAGCCGAGCGCCTCCCGCCGCTCGAGCTCGCCGGCGAGAAACCCGGCCACGTCGTGGTTGACGGCGTGCCGCAGAGGAGTCGCGTCGGGCTGGAACGTCTGCACGAGCACCCGGCCCGGCGCGTCGCGCCCGCTCCGTCCGGCGAGCTGGGTCACGAGCTGGAAGGTTCGCTCCTCGGCGCGGAAGTCCGGCAGCGCGAGGCTCGTGTCCGCGTCGACCACGGCCGCGAGCGCGACACCGGGCACGTGGTGCCCCTTCGCGACCATCTGGGTTCCGACGAGCACCGCCCGCTCGGTGGCGCGGAACCGTTCGATCGCCTCGCGTACTGCGCCCGGTCGGGTGGCCACGTCGGCGTCGAGCCGGATCCGCTCGAGCTCGGGCAGTCGCTTCGCGAGCTCCGCCTCCAGGCGCTGCGTCCCGGCGCCGATGCGGGCGACCTCGCTCGAGCCGCACTCCGGGCACGACGCGGGCACGGGATCCGACCGGCCGCAGTGGTGGCAGCGGAGCGAGCCTCCCGTGTGGAGGGTGAGTGCGACGTCGCAGTTCGGGCAGCGTCGCGACACCCCGCACGCACGGCAGTGGACGGCCGGCGCGACTCCCCGGCGGTTGAGGAGCAGCACGGCGCGGCCGCCCTGCTCGACGAGGCCGCCGAGCGCCTCGAGCAGCGGTGCCGAGAGCGGGTATCCGGCCTCCCGGCGGAGGTCGACCAGCGAGACGCGCGGCATCGGCGCGCCGATCCGCGCGGTGAGCGAGCAGCGAGCGAGACGCGCCCAGCTCTCGGGCCGCGGGGTGGCGGAGCCGTAGACGGCCACCGCGCCCTCGAGCGCGGCCCGCTTGGCGGCGACCGTGCGCGCGTCGTAGCGCGGATCGGACTCCTGCTTGTACGCGGCGTCGTGCTCCTCGTCGACCACGATCAGCCCGACGCCGCGCATCGGCGCGAACACCGCCGAGCGCGCACCGACCACGATGCGCGCCTCGCCCCGGGCGATCCGGTCACGCTCGTCACGACGCTCCGCTCCCCCGAGCGAGGAGTGGAGGATCGCGACGAGGTCGCCGAAGCGCCGCCGGAACCGGCCGACGGTCTGCGGCGCGAGCGCGATCTCCGGCACGAGCACGATCGTCCCGAGACCCCGCTCGAGCGCCGCGGCGCACGCCTGCAGGTAGACCTCGGTCTTCCCGCTGCCCGTCGGTCCCTCGAGCAGCACGTGCTCGCCCACGCCCTCGTCGAGCGCCGCGACGATCCGTGCGACGGCGGCCCGCTGCTCGTCCGAGAGGCGGTCTGGCTCCGGCTCGCCCTCGAGCGACTCACGGAGGGCGGGAGACGGGCGCCGGCCGCGCGGCGACCGGCGCACCGGCGCGACGAGCTCGAGGGCCCGCGCCGGTGTCGAGCCGTAGTAGTCCGCGAGCCAGAGTGCGAGGTCGACGAGCTGGGGCGGGATCTCGTCGAGCAGGCGCCCGACCGGCGCGAGCTCGATCCCCGGCGGCGCGCCGACCCCGACGTCCGAGACGACGCCGCGCGTCGCACGACGCCCGAGCCGGACGCTGACCACGGCGCCCTTCCCGGTCCCCTCCGGCACCTCGTACGTGAACGGGCGGGCCAGCGTCCGCGTCGAGACCAGCGGGTAGACGGAGGCGAGAGGCACGGGACGAGCGTACTCGGGGCCCGCGACGTGCCCCTTCCCGGGCGCGCGCGGGACGATCGTCGCCGACCCCGGGGTAGACTCGCCCCATGGCGGGTCACGGGCACTCCGTCGACGAGTACCTCGAGGTGATCTACTTCCTCGCGTTCCCGATCGGCGAGTACCGGCCGGCAGGCGAGAGCGCGATCGCGTCACGCGTGGCGGACATGCTCGGGGTCTCGCGCGCGTCGGCCGGCGAGATGCTGAAGCGGCTCGAGGCCGACGGGCTCGTCGAGCGGGGCGAGCAGAAGGAGGCGATCCTCACCGCGGCGGGCATCGAGCGCGCCGAGAAGGTCGTGCGCAAGCACCGCATCATCGAGCGCTTCCTCACCGATTTCATGGGGTACACGGCCTCGGAGTCCCACGTCCACGCGGACGAGCTCGGCGACACCTTCACCGACGAGATGATCGAGCGGATGTACGAGCGGCTCGGGCAGCCCGACCGGTGCCCGCACGGCTGGCCGGTCTCGACCGAGTTCGAGCAGACGGAGAACGAGGGCCTCGTGGCGCTCTCCGAGCTCGCGCCGGGCCAGGCGGGCGAGATCGTGCGGCTCGCCGAGCACGACGGCGATCTCCTGCACTGGTTCTACGACGAGGGCTACGTCCCCGGCTCGAAGATCGAGATCCGGGCCGTCCACCCCTCGGCGGGCCAGCTGGCGGTCGTGCTCGACGCGAGCGAGCGGGAGATCGGCGAGAAGGCCGCTCAGGGGCTGTACGTCAGGCTTGCTGCCTGACTTACACGCCACTTACGCTCTGCTCATGCCCTCCGCATGCGACGCTGGTTCGATCCGGGCACCTCGTCGGAAGGAGTGATCCCCGTGAGACGCATCAGCGCCATCGTCGCCGTCGCAGCCGCCGTCGCAGCCCTCGGGCTCGGAGCGTCCAGCGTCGCGGCGGCAAACCCGCCGTCGCTTGTCGACGACGTCGCTGCTCGGCTGGGTGTCTCCCCCGACAAGCTCCGCGCCGCGTTCCGGGATGCGCTCGAGGCGCGGGTCGACGCGGCCGTCAAGGCCGGCAAGCTGACGCCCGAGCAGGCTGCGAAGCTCAAGGAGCGCATCGCGAACGCGAAGGGCCTCGGCCGACTCGCGTTCCGCCGGGCGCTCCGGCAGCACTCCGGCGTGCCGTTCTTCCCCGGCATCCGGGTTCGCGCGCACGCACCAGGCGTGATCGCGAAGTACATCGGGATCACCCCGCAGGAGCTCCGCACCGAGCTGCGTTCCGGCAAGTCGCTCGCGCAGATCGCGACCGCCCACGGCAAGACCGAGGACGGTCTCGTGAACGCGATGCTCGCCCCTCTGAAGACGCGCCTCGACAAGGCCGTGCAGGACAAGCGGCTCACGCAGGCGCGGGCGGACGAGATCCTCGCGCGGATCACCGGCGTCCTGAAGAAGGCCGTCGAGCGCACGCCTCCCTCCTAGCCTTCGCTGCCGGCGGCGCCGCAAGGCGACGCCTTCAGGGATCTGCCCCGCCGCAGGCGGGGATCAAGCGGCAGAAATCCGCTGCCGCGGATTTCTGCTTGCGAAGGAGAATCGGATCAAGCGGCGGGGATCCGCTCCTGCGGATTCCCGCTTCGCGTATCTGACCCGAGCCCCGCGGCGGCCCGGAGCGCGTCCGCCTTGTCCGTGCGCTCCCACGAGAAGTCCGCGTCCGCCCGGCCGAAGTGGCCGTAGGCGGCGGTCTTGCGATAGATGGGCCGCTTGAGGTCGAGGTCGCGCACGATCGCGCCGGGCCGGAGGTCGAAATGCTCTGCGACGAGCTCGGCGATGCGCTCGTTCGACAGCCCCGGCGCCTCGGTGCCGAAGGTGTCGACGAGCACGCTCATGGGGTGCGCGACGCCGATCGCGTAGGAGACCTGGAGCTGGCACCGGTCGGCCAGTCCCGCAGCGACGACGTTCTTCGCGGCGTGACGGGCCGCGTACGCCGCCGAGCGGTCGACCTTCGTCGGGTCCTTGCCCGAGAACGCGCCGCCGCCGTGCGGTGCGGCGCCGCCGTAGGTGTCGACGATGATCTTGCGCCCGGTGAGGCCGGTGTCACCCATCGGCCCGCCGATCACGAACTTCCCGGTCGGGTTCACGTGGAGGAAGTCGACGTCGACGAGCTTCGCCGGATCGAACAGGTCACGGTAGTCGGCGTGGAGGATCGGCTCGACGACGTGCTCCAGCAGGTCGGGCTTGATCAGGGTCTCGGCGTCGAGACCGTCCCGATGCTGCGTGGAGATCAGCACGCGCTCGATCTCCACCGGCCGCTGGCGACCGTGCTCGTCGATCTCGTAGCGCACGGTGACCTGCGACTTGCCGTCCGGGCGCAGGTACGGCAGGACGTCGGCCTTGCGAACGGCCGCGAGACGCCTCGTCAGCTTGTGCGCGAGCATGATCGGGAGCGGCATCAGCTCCTCCGTCTCCCGGGCCGCGTAGCCGAACATCATCCCCTGGTCGCCGGCGCCGATCCGGTCGATCGGGTCCGTGTCGCCGTGCTGGGCCTCGAACGACTCCTCGACGCCCTGGGCGATGTCCACGGACTGCTCGTCGATCGCGACCATCACGCCGCAGGTCTCGGCGTCGAAGCCGTACTTCGCGCGCGTGTAGCCGATGTCCCTGATCGTGTCGCGGACGATCGCGCGCACGTCGACGTACGTCTTGGTCGTGATCTCGCCGGCCACGACGACGAGCCCGGTGGTGATCAGCGTCTCGCACGCGACGCGGCCGTTCTCGTCGTCTGCGAGCACCGCGTCGAGCACTGCGTCCGAGATCTGGTCGGCGATCTTGTCGGGATGCCCCTCCGTCACCGACTCGGACGTGAACTGGAAGGTGCGCGCGCCCATCGTGCGTCGAACCCTAGCCACGATCGCCCGACCGGCAAGCGCCCGTCACTCGACGGTCGGCTCGCGCTCCATCAGCTGGGCGACGAGAGTGGTCAGCGAGACCCCGTCGAGCACGGCGCACACCCCCTCGGTGATCGGCATCTCGACCCCGAGCCGGTGAGCGAGGCCGCGCAGGACAGGCGCTGTCGTGAGACCCTCGACGGTCATCCCGATCGAGCGCACCGCCTCGGCCGGTGTCGCGCCCTGCGCGACGAGCTCGCCGCAGCGCCTGTTGCGGCCGGATCGCGACCAGCACGTCACGACGAGGTCGCCCATCCCCGCGAGGCCCGCGAACGTCTCGGGGCGCGCACCCGCGACCTCGGCGAGGCGCCTCATCTCCGCGAGGCCGCGGGCGACCAGCGCGGCCTTGGCGTTGTCGCCGAGCCCGAGGCCGTCCGCGCCCCCAGCGGCCAACGCGATGACGTTCTTCGCGGCGGCGCAGAGCTCGACCCCGACCACGTCGTCGTTCACGTACACGCGGAACGCCGTGGAGGTGATCGCGAGCTGGAGCTGCACCGCGAGGGGCAGGCTCTCGCAGGCGATCACGGCGGCGGCGGGGAGCCCACGGGCGATCTCCTCGGCGATGTTCGGGCCAGAGAGGACCGCGACCGGCCGGTCGCGGACGAGCGTGGAGAGACGGTCGCCCGACCCGGGGTCGAGCCCCTTCGTGAGGCTCAGGACGGGCGCGCGGCCCGGGAGACCGGACACGACGCCCGCGTACGCGACGCTCGGCACGGCGAGCACGACGAGGTTCGCGTGCTCGACGTCCGCCCCCGCGATCGTCGTGGCGGACACGCCGCCGAGGTCGACGTTCGTCAGGTAGCGCGGGTTCCGGGCCGTCCGTCCGATCTCCTCCGCCTGGGCGGGATCGCGGCAGGCGAGCGTGACCGTGTGGCCGTTGTCCGCGAGCAGACGCGAGAACGCCGTTCCCCACGAGCCCCCGCCCACCACCACCACGTCCATCGACACGACCCTACGCCCTGCGACGGGAGGCCGTCGCGGCCGCACGGCGTCCTAGGACGACCGCTGGAAGTCGATCGAAACGGGCACTCCCTGGAGGTCGAAGCGCGCGCGCAGCTCGTTCTCGACCCAGTAGCCGTAGTCCCTGGTCACGAGCCGCGGGTCGTTGACGAACACCCGCAGGCGTGGCGGGCGCGTCGCGGTCTGGGTCGCGTAGAGGAGCCTGAGGCGCCGTCCGCGCTCGCCGGACGGTCCCGGGCGGGCCTGCTTCAGCTCGCCGATCGCGCGGTTCAGCGCGGGTGTCGGGATCCGGGTCACGTGCTTCTCGAACAGCGCCTCGACATGGTCGAGCAGCCGCCGCAGGCCGCGCCCGGTCAGCGCGGACACCGCGATCACCGGGGGCCGCTGGCGCAGCCGTCTGTTGAGCAGCCCGCGCGTCTCCTGGAGGTCGACCACGCCGGCGTCCCACTTCGAGAGCACGACCAGCGTCGAGCACCCCGCCCTGCGGGCCACGTCGGCGACGGCGAGGTCCTGCTCGACGACTCCCTCCGAGGAGTCGACGAGCACGACTGCGACGTCCGCGCGCTCCGCCGCCTCGAGCGCCCGCAGCTCCGAGTAGTACTCGATGCCCTGGCGCTGCCGCCGCTTCCGGCGGAGGCCGGCCGTGTCGACGAGGACGAAGGTCGTCCCGTCACGGATGAGGACGGTGTCGATCGTGTCGCGCGTCGTGCCTGGCACCTCGGAGACGATCACGCGCTCCTCGCCGAGCAGCGCATTGAGCAGCGACGACTTGCCGACGTTGGGCCGCCCGAGGATCGCGACGCGGATCGCCGACTCGTCGACGACGGGCTCGTCGCGTCCGGGCAGCCGCGCGACGACCTCGTCGAGGAGGTCGCCCGTGCCGTGGCCGTGCAGCGCCGAGAGCGGCACCGGGTCGCCGAGGCCGAGCCGGTGGAACTCCACCGCCTCGAGGTCGCGGCGGGGGTCGTCGATCTTGTTCGCGAGGACGATCACCGGCGTGCCGGAGGCACGGAGCAGCGCAGCCAGGTCCTCGTCGCCCGGCGTGATCCCGGCCCTCGCGTCGACGACGAAGAGCACGAGGTCCGCCTCCGCGACCGCCGCCCGTGCCTGGTCGGCGATGTGGCGGCCGAAGGGGCCTCGGTCCTGCTCGTCCACGCCGCCCGTGTCGACCAGCCGGAACGTGACGCCGTTCCAGTCGCAGAGGAGCTCCTTGCGGTCGCGCGTCACACCCGGGGTCTCGTGCACGACCGCGGCCCGGCTCTGCGTCAGGCGGTTGACGAGCGTCGACTTGCCGACGTTCGGAAAGCCGACGATCGCGACCGTCCCGGCACTTCTGACCCCTTCGGGCTCAGAAGTGCTAGCTCCCGCCCCCTCCATGCCTAGTGGCGTTCCGCCGCAGGTGGTACGCCGCCGCGGCGGCCGTGCTCGTGCACGACGACGAGCCAGTCCCAGAGCCGCCGGATCTCGCGCTGGAGCTCCGCCGAGGCTGCCTTGTACCCCCTGCCCCCTTTCGGCAGCCCGCCGAGCTCGAGCGGCTCGCCCCAGGCGATCGAGACGGGCTGCCGGCTCCCGGGCCGCCACGACTGGGTTCCGTGGATCGCGACGGGCACGATCGGAACGCCCTCCTGCAGCGCGACCATCGCAGCCCCGGGCTGAACCTCGCCGGGGACGCCCGCGTGCTGCCGCGTGCCCTCGACGAAGAGGCCGAGCGCGTTGCCCTCGGCGACGATGCGGCGCATCGTCCGCACCGCCTCGCGATCCGACTCTCCCCGGCGCACCGGGAAGCAGCCGAACGCGCGGATGAACGCGCCGAACCCCGGGACCCTGTGCGCCTCGACCTTCGCCATGTAGTAGAGGACGCGCGGGCTCGCGGCGCCGAGCACGAGGGGGTCGAGCCAGGAGAAGTGGTTGGCCGCGACCACGCAGCCCCCCTCGCGCGGCACGCGCTCCTTGCCGTACACCTTGAGCCGCGAGGCGAGGCTCGCGGCGGTCCCCATCGTCGGCCGGCCGATCGCCCACGTGAGCGGCGCGACGTTCATCGGATCTCCGCGACCAGCGCGGCGACGCGCTCGACGACCTCGTCCAGCGTGAGGTCGGTCGTGTCGACCTCGACGGCGTCGGCGGCCTGGTGCGTGTTGACGGCGTCCCGCTCGTCCCTCCGGCGGAGCTCCTCCGCGAGCTCTGCGACGCCGAGCCCCACCCGCTCGGCATGGCGCCGGCGGGCACGCACGCCGGGATCGGCGACGAGCCAGACCTTCACCTCCGCCTCGGGCACGACCACGACGCCGATGTCGCGCCCCTCGATGACGGAGTCGCCCGAGCGGCCGAGCTCTCGTTGGCGCCCGCGCATCACCTCCCGCACCTCGGGATGCCGCGCCACGACCGGCACCGCGGCGTCGATCTCCGGCTCGCGGATCCGGGCCGTGACGTCCTCGCCCGCGATCGACACGGCTCCTCCCACCCCGAATCCGACCGGGTTGGCGGCGGCCAGCGCCTCGAGCGCCGGCCCGTCGTCGAGCGGGACGCCCTCGTGGAGGGCGAGCCACGTGAGCGCGCGGTACATCGCCCCCGTATCGAGGTACTTGAAGCCGAGCAGAGCCGCGAGCGCCCTCGCAACCGAGCTCTTCCCCGCGCCGGCGGGCCCGTCGATCGCGACGATCACGCGCCGGAGGTTATCGGCGGTCGTCCTCCGCGACGTCCGAGGCCCGGCGGAGCTCGGTCAGCAGCTCGAAGAAGCCGGGGAAGCTGACGGCGACGGCGTCCGCGCCGTCCACCCGCACGCCCTCGCGGGAGACGAGTCCGGCGACTGCGCCCAGCATCGCGACACGGTGATCGCCGCGGCTCGAGACGTGCCCGCCGCGCAGCCGCGCCGGCACCCCCGTGATCCGGAAGCCGTCCGCCGTCGCCCGCGCGCGGACCCCGAGCGCGCGAAGGGCGTCCACGGTCGTCTCGATCCGGTCGGACTCCTTCGCCCGCAGCTCCTCCGCGCCGCGCAGCACGCTCTCGCCGCGCGCGCACGCAGCGGCGAGCGCGAAGAGCGGGAGCTCGTCGATCGCGACCGGGACCTCGTGCCCGTCGACGGTCGTCCCCACGAGTGGCGCCGCGTGCACCTCGATGTCGCCCGCGGGCTCGGCACCGATCTCGCGCCGGTTGTACGTCGTCACACGGGCGCCCATCCGCTCGAGGATTCCGAGGAGGCCCGTGCGCCGCGGATTGAGGTTGACGCCGTGCACGTGGAGCTCCGAGCCGGGCACGAGCGTCGCGGCGACGATCAGTGGCGCGGCCGAGGAGAAGTCACCCGGAACCTCGACCTCGCCGAGCGACAGCCGCTCGGCGGGACGGATGCTGACGCTCTCGGGCCGCCGTGTGACCGGTGCGCCGGCGGTCTCGAGCATCCGCTCGGTGTGGTCGCGAGTCGGGACGGGCTCGACGACCGTCGTCTCGCCGTCCGCATAGAGCCCGGCGAGGAGGATGGCCGACTTCACCTGCGCACTCGCCACCGGCAGCCGGTAGGTGACCGCGTGGAGCTGGCGCCCCTGCACGCCGAGGGGGAGCCTTCCGTCAGCGCTCTCGATGCCCGCACCCATCTCCCGCAGCGGATCGACGATCCGCCCCATCGGACGGGCGCTGAGCGACGCGTCTCCGACGAGCTCGAACTCCTGCCACGGTTGACCGGCCAGGATGCCCGCGAACAGACGGACGAGCGTGCCGGCGTTGCGGCAGTCGATTGGTCCGCGCGGGGCGGTCAGCCCGCGGAGGCCGACGCCCGCGACGCGCAGCTCGTCGTGCGCCTGCTCGGACACGGTGACACCGCACGCTCGTACGGCGGCGATCGTGGCCTCGGTGTCGGCCGAGCGACCGAAGCCTGCGATGCGGGTCTCCCCGTCGCAGATCGCGCCGATCAGCACCGCCCGGTGCGAGATCGACTTGTCGCCCGGGACTGCGACGTGACCGAGGAGTCGCGGCACGGGCTCGACGTGGACACGCGTCTCGCTGCTCACTCGTCGATCACCGGCGCCGCGACGACGCCGTAGCCCTGCCCCTCGAGGAGCTCGACGGCGCGCTCCGCCTCCCCCTCCCCCGAGACGAGCACGGTCAGCGTGCCCCCGCGCTCGCTCGAGACGTGGTCCAGCTCGAAGTCCTCGACGTTGATCCGCTCCGCGCCGAGCGTCTGGAAGATCCCGGCGAGGACGCCGGGCCGGTCCGGGATGTGGACGCGAAGCCTCTGGAGGGCGCCCGGGTCGGCGAAGGCGCTCGCGAGCAGCCGCCTGCGGTGGCCGCTCGCCTCGCCGATCCAGCGGGCGAGGAAGCCCGCGTCGCCCGCGGCCAGCGCACGCTCGACCTGCTCGAGCGCGCGCCGTTGCTCTGCCAGCGCGGTTGCGAGCGCCTCCCGGTTGTCGAGGAAGATGTCGACCCAGATCCGCGGGTTCGCGCCCGCGATCCGCGTCATGTCACGCAGCGAGCCGCCCGCTCCCTGCAGCGGGTCGTGTCCCTCGATCCGCGTCGAGCCCGCCTGGTTCAGCAGGACGTTCGCCAGCACGTGCGGGAGGTGGCTCGTGAGCCCGACGAGCCGGTCGTGTGCCTCGGGGCCGATCGCGACCGGGCGCGCGCCGAGCGCGGCCACGAACCCGTGCACGAGGCGCAGCCGCTCGGGCGCCGTCGCGGCGGTCGGGGTGAGGAACCACGTCGCGCCCTGGAACAGCTCGGCGGCGGCCCGCCCCGGCCCACGCGTCTCGGCGCCGCAGATCGGATGCCCGCCGATGAAGCGCGAGTCACTGGCGGCCGCCGCGCAGACCGCCTGCTTCGTCGAGCCGACGTCCGTGACCGTGCAGGCTTCGCCTGCACGGTCTAGGACTTCGCGGACGGTCTCGGGCAGATCGCCGACGGGAACCGCCACGAGGGCGAGGTCGGCGCCGCCGACCGCCTCGACCAGGCTCGACGCCGGGTCGACGGCGCCGCGCTGGGCCGCGACGCCCAGCGACTCTGCATCCGGGTCCCAGCCCGTCACGGAGACCCCGGCGCCGCGCGCGGCGAGCCCGGCGGACGCCCCGATCAGCCCCGTCCCGACAATCGCCAGCCTCCTGACCTGCACGGTGCTCACGACCCTGACCTAGGCCGCATGGTCGCCGTAGGCGATCATGCGGCCCGCATGAGCTCCGCGACGCGGAACGCGAGGTCGAGCGACTGGCGGGCGTTGAGCCGCGGGTCGCAGAGCGTCTCGTAGCGGGTGTCGAGCTGCTCCTCGAGCACCTCCTCCGATCCGCCCAAGCATTCCGTCACGTCCTCCCCGGTGATCTCGAGGTGCACGCCGCCCGGCCAGGTGCCGGCCGCGCGGTGCGCGGCGAAGAAGCCCTCGATCTCGCCGAGGACGTCGTCGAACCGTCGCGTCTTGTGCCCGGACGGGGTCACGAACGTGTTCGCGTGCATCGGGTCGCAGACCCAGAGCACGGGGACGCCGCACTCGCGCACCGCGGAGACCAGCGGCGGCAGCACGTCACGGACGTGCCCGGCGCCGAGGCGCGTCACGAGCGTCAGGCGCCCGGGCACGCGCCCCGGGTTGAGCCGCTCGCAGAGCGCGACGAGCTCGTCCGGCGTCGCGTCGGGACCGACCTTCGCCCCCACCGGGTTCTCGACTCCGGCGAGGAACGCGACGTGCGCGCCGTCGGGCTGCCGCGTCCGCTCCCCCACCCAGAGGAAGTGGGCCGAGCACGCGTACCAGTCCCCCGTCGTCGAGTCACGCCGGACGAGCGGCTCCTCGTAGTCGAGCAGCAGCGCCTCGTGGCTCGTCCAGACGTCGACCTCGTGGATCGAGCGCTCGTCGCCCAGGTCGATCCCGATCGCCTGCATGAAGCGCAGCGCACGCCCGATCTCGTTCGCGATCACCTCGTAGCGCCGGCCCTCGAGCGAGCTCGAGACGAACTCCTGGTTCCACGTGTGCACCTGGGTCAGGTCGGCGAACCCACCCTTCGTGAACGCGCGCAGGAGGTTGAGCGTCGAGACGGCCTGGTAGTACGCCTGCACCATCCGCTCTGGGTCGGGGGTGCGCGCCGCGACGCTCGGCTCGTCGGAGTGGATCGCGTGGCCCCGGAACGTCGGCAGCTCGACCCCGCCGACGCGCTCGGTCGGCGTCGAGCGGGGCTTGGTGAACTGTCCCGCGATCCGCCCGACCTTCACGACGGGCAGCGTCGCCCCGTACGTGAGGACGGCCGACATCTGCAGGATCACCTTGAGTCGCTCGCGGATCGCAACCGCCGAGACGTCGCGGAACGACTCGGCGCAGTCACCGGCCTGCAGGAGGAACGCGCGACCCTCGACCGCCTCGCCGAGGGCCCGCAGGAGCGCCCGCGCCTCGCCGGCGAAGACGAGCGGCGGGAGCTGCCCGAGCCGCTCACGAACGGCGGAGACCGCCGCAGGGTCGGGCCAGTCGGGCTGCTGGAGGGCAGGCAGCGAGCGCCACGACGACGGCGTCCAGGGCTCGATCACGGCCATCGGGCGAGTGTATCCAGCGGGTTTCTGGCGCATCGCGCCAGAAAACGCTAGAACCTGCAGCATGCCCGGTATCGATCGCCACACAGTCTTCTGGCGGGCGATGACGCCCCTGTCAACCGGCGGCCGCGAGGGCACCTAGCAGTCCTGTCGGTCGCCGAAGGCGAGCGAAAGGACTGCTGTGAGGATCTTCTCGGGCATCCAGCCCACCGGCGACAAGCATCTCGGCAACTACATCGGCGGCTTCCGGCAGTACGCGCGCACCCAGGAGCTCGGCGAGGCGTACTTCTGCATCGTCGACCTCCACTCGGTCACCGTCGAGTACGACCCGACCGACCTCCACGACCGCACCCTCGACCTGTTCGCCATGCTCGTCGCGACAGGCCTCGACCCCGAGCGCTCGACGGTCTTCGCCCAGAGCCACGTCACCGCCCACGCGGAGGCGAGTTGGCTGCTGTCCGCGGTCACGAGCTACGGGCAGCTCGGGCGGATGACGCAGTTCAAGGACAAGGCGGATCAGCGCGAGTTCGTCTCCTCCGGGCTGTTCACCTACCCGGTGCTGATGGCCGGCGACATCCTCCTGTACCAGACCGACCGCGTGCCGATCGGCGACGACCAGCGGCAGCACCTGGAGCTCGCGCGTGACGTCGCGCAACGCTTCAACGCCCGCTTCGGCGAGACCTTCGTGGTCCCCGAGGGCATCTACCCGGAGGTCGGCGCGCGGATCATGGATCTGCAGGAGCCGACGAGGAAGATGTCCACGACAGGAGGCACCGAGCAGGGCACGGTAAAGCTCCTCGACGAGCCCGACGTGATCCGGAAGAAGTTCCGCTCGGCCGTGACGGATTCGGGCCGCGAGATCCGGCGGGGCGACGACAAGCCCGGCGTCACGAACCTCGTCGACATCCTCTCGGTCGCCACGGAGCGCACACCGGAGGACGTCGAGCGCGCCTACGACGGCTCCGGGTACGGCGACCTGAAGCGTGACGTCGGCGACGCCGTCGTCGCGCTGCTCGGACCGGTCCGGGAGCGATACCTGGAGCTCCGGGCGGACGAGCCCGAGCTGCTGCGCCTCCTCGCGGCGGGAGCGGCGAAGGCGCGCGAGGCCGCGGCGCCGACGCTCGCGGCCATGTACGAGCGCATGGGCTTCGTGAGGATCCCGTGATCAGGGTCTACGCGGTCGCGGCGGGCGTCTTCGCCGTCGCGATCGCCGGGGGCGTCCTCCACTACGCGGGCGCCTCGCCGACCGTGACGTTCGTCGTCTGCGGGGCGGCCCTCGGGGGGGTCGCCTGGACGATCGGCATCGCGACCGAGTCCGTCGGCGCGAGGTTCGGCCCGGCCGTGACCGGCGCGCTCCAGTCGACGCTCGGCAACCTGCCCGAGCTGTTCATCGTGCTGTTCGCGCTATCGGCCGGCGAGGTGGTCGTCGCACAGTTCTCGATCCTCGGCTCGCTGTTCGCGAACGCGCTGCTCGTCCTGGGGCTCGCGATCGCGGCCGGCTCGACCCGCAACCGGGACGGGACGATGTCGTTCGGCGCCCGCCTCCCGAACGACACGGCCACCCTGCTCCTGCTCGCGGTGTTCCTGATCGCGATCCTCGGCCTCTCCGACCAGGTCGGCGACCGTGCCAGCCAGCACCAGGTGGAGATCTCGGTGGTGGGGGCGGTCTGCCTGCTCGTCGTCTACGCGGCGTGGCTCATCGGCTACCTCCGCTCCGAGAGGACGGCGGAGCCGGCACTCTCCGAGCCGACGCACGCCGTGCTGCCGTTCGGCGCCGCCCTGACCCTGCTGGCACTGTCGGGCGTGGCGGCCGCGCTCGTCTCGGACTGGTTCGTCGCGGAGCTCGATCCCGCCGTCGAGGCGCTCGGCATCTCGAAGGCGTTCACCGGGCTGGTGATCGTCGCGATCGCGGGCAACGCGGTCGAGAACGTCGTCGCGGTGCAGCTCGCCTGGAAACGGCAGAGCGACCTCGCGATCTCGGTCGTGAAGAACTCCGTGGCACAGATCGCGTGCTTCCTCTGGCCGGTGCTGGTCATCGCGTCGCTCGCATTCGCGCACCGGCTGACGTTCGTGATCCCCCCCGTCTACCTCGGAGCGCTCGCGCTCACCGCGATCGCCCTCTGGCAGATCACCGGCGACGGCCGGGCCGTCCTGTTCGAAGGGCTCGCGCTCGTGAGCCTCTACGTCGTGCTCGCGACGCTGGTCTGGTTCGAGTAGGCGTCGGCGCGCTGTCGGGCCGCTGCCGCTAGAGCCCGACGAGCCTGCGCAGCGCGGCGACTTCGGCGCTCTTCAGCTCGCGCCACTCGCCCGGCCGCAGCCTGCCGGTGCCGACGCCGGCGTAGCGGGAGCGGCGGAGCCGCACGACCGGGTGGCCGACGGCGTCGAGCATGCGCTTCACCTGGCGGTTGCGCCCCTCGTGCAGGCCGAGCTCGAGGCGCGACGGCCCGAGGCGGCGCACGTGGGCGGGCGCCGTCGGCCCGTCCTCCAGCTCGACCCCGCGGCCGAGAGCCCGGACGGCGTCGTCGTCCGGCTCGCCCTCCACGTCGGCGACGTAGACCTTCTCGACCCGGTATCGAGGATGCGCGAGGCGATGCGCGAGCTGCCCGTCGTTCGTGAGCAGGAGCGCCCCCGTCGTGTCGCGGTCGAGCCGCCCCACCGGGACGACGCGGACCTCTCCGCCGACGAGGTCGACGACCGTGGGGCGGCCCTGCGGGTCGCGCGCGGTCGTGATCGTGCCGCGAGGCTTGTTCAGGAGCACGTGGCGCAGGCGCTGCACGCCGACCGGACGCCCGTCGACACGGACGTCGTCGGCCCGCTCGACGAACGTGTTCAGCTCGCCACGCATGCCGTTCACCGTCACGCGACCCGCCTTGATCAGCCCGTCCGCGCCGCGGCGGGAGGCCACCCCTGCACGGGCGAGGTAGGCGTTCAGGCGCATCGCCGGTCATTGTCGCGGCTACCCTCCCTGCCGTGAACGCCCACGCCGAGGTCACGCGCCGCCTCGCCGACCTGGTCGTCGGCTACGGCGCGAACGTGCAGCCCGGGCAGATCGTGGGGGTCACGACCTACACCGGCAAGGAGGCGCTCACGCGTGAGGTGGCCCGGGCGGCATACGAGCGCGGCGCGCGCTGGGTCGACGTCGTCACGTTCGACCCGTGGGTGAAGCGCGAGCGACTCGCACACGCGGACGAGTCGACGCTGGAGTACGTCCCGCCGTGGCTCGTCGATCGGCTCGAGTGGCTCTCGGACGAGCGGGCCGCCCGGGTCACGCTCAACGGCCCGTCGGCGCCGGACTCGCTCGACGGGATCGACCCCGCCCGTGCGGGCCGCGACGTCATGCCCTACCTCCCGAAGACGGGCGAGGTCGTGAACGCGCGCACGACGAACTGGTGCGTCGCCCCCGCTCCGACGCCGGGCTGGGCGGCGGTCGTGTACCCGGACCTGGAGCCGAACGCTGCCTACGACCGGCTCTGGGAGGAGGTCGCCTACGTCTGCCGGCTCGACGCCGACGATCCCGAGGACGCCTGGCGCGAGCGGGCACGCACGCTCGAGGCGGTCGCGACCCGGCTGACCGAGCGCCGTTTCGACGCCATCCGTCTGCGGGGGCCGGGAACCGACCTCAACGTCGGCCTCTTCCCCTCTTCGCTCTGGCACGCGGCCGACTTCGAGACGGCCGACGGGCTGCGCCACTTCCCGAACATCCCCAGCGAGGAGATCTTCACGACGCCGGATCCCACGCGTGTCGACGGACACGTCGCGGCGACGCGACCGCTCGAGGTGTACGGGGCGGTGATCGACGGCATCCGGGTGGAGTTCGAGGGCGGGCGCGCGGTGCGCATCGACGCCGACCGCGGTGCGGACACGCTGCGGGCGATCGCCGGGAAGGACGAGGGGGCGGCACGCCTCGGCGAGCTGGCGCTCGTCGACGGCGAGGGCCGTATCGGGCCGCTCGGCACCGTGTTCTACGAGACGCTGCTCGACGAGAACGCCGCCAGCCACATCGCGCTCGGTCATGGCTACGCCCTCGGCGTGGAGGACGACGGCGACCTCGCGCGCGTGAACGACTCGGTCGTGCACGTGGACTTCATGATCGGCTCGCCCGAGCTCGACGTCGACGGCATCACCCGTGACGGCGACGTCGTGCCGCTGCTCCGTTCCGGCGCCTGGCAGATGTGACGCTGCGCTACGGGCGCCGCGCGACGGCGACCACGGCTGCGAGACGGTCGGCGATCGCCCGCCGGGCGCGTTCGAGCGGGTCATTCGAGCCCGACGCGACGAACTGCGCGTTCGCGAGCATGACGTACGCGTCGAGCTCGAACACGAGCTGGACCGGGTCGACGTCGCGAACGATGCGGCCCTCGTCCTGCGCCTCGCGGACCGCCGCTTCGAGCGCCTCCGTCCAGTCCGCAACCACCCCGAGCGCGAGCTCGCGCACGGGCCCCGAGCGGGTGTCGAGCTCCGCGGCGGCCGAGGCGAAGAAGCAGCCGCCCGGGAACACGCCCACCTCGACGTGACCGAGGAACCCCTCCAGCAGCGCCCGTAGGCGCTCGAGCCCGTCGGGAGCGCCCGCCGCCGGGCGGACGACGACCTCGTCGAAGATCTCGGTCGCCCGCTCCACGGTCGCGAGCTGGAGCTCCTCCTTCGAGCCGAAGTGGGCAAAGAGCCCGCTCTTGCTGATCCCGACGCGCTCGGCCAGCCGCGCCAGCGAGAGCCCGTCGAGACCCTCGACCGTCGCGAGGCTCGCCGCCTCGTCGAGGATCGCCCGACGAGTGCGGATGCCGTCACTGCGCGCCGACCGCCGGCGTGAGTGCCTGGTCTTCGAGCTCATGCTTGACAAGTTAGCACGAGCGGTCGTATAGTATGCACTCTGCACGAACGATCGTACTAACTAGGAGGACATGATGACTGCGATTGCCGAACCGACACCGGACCTCGAGGCGGTCAAGCGCCGCCAGCAGGCGACCTGGGCGAGCGGCGAATACGCCGAGATCGCGACCATGATCGTCCCCGTCGCCGAGCGGCTCGCCGACGCGGCCGACCTCCGCTCCGGCTGGAAGGTGCTCGACGTCGCGACCGGGACGGGCAACGCGGCGATCGCCGCGGCGCGTCTCGGCTGCGACGTGATCGGCATCGACTACGTTCCCACGCTGCTCGAGCGAGGCCGGGCGCGCGCCGCGGCCGAGCGGCTCGACGTCGGCTTCGTGGACGGCGACGCGGAAGCGATTCCGTTCCCCGACGGGTCCTTCGACGCCGTGCTCTCGGTCTACGGCACGATGTTCGCGCCCGACCACCGGCGGGCCGCGGCCGAGCTCGTGCGCGTCTCTCGCCCGGGCGGCACGATCGGGCTGGCGAGCTGGACGCCCGAGGGCTTCCTCGGCGCGCTCTTCCGGACGGTTTCCGACCACGTCCCCCCGCCGCCCGGCCTCGCGCCCGCGATGCAGTGGGGCAGCGAGCAGCACCTCCTCGGCCTCTTCGGCGACGAGGTCTCGTGGCGGCATCGGCGCCGCACGTTCACGTTCCGGTTCGCGTCGGCGGACGCGTTCGTCGAGACGTTCGCCCGCTACTACGGACCGACCCTCAAGGCGGTCGAGGCGGCCGGCCCCGCGCTCGAGGAAGACCTCCGCGTGCTCGTGCACGGCTGGAACCGGCTGCCCGCCGGCGGGCCAGTCGCGGTCCCGGGCGCGTACCTCGAGTCGGTGGGGACGAGGGCGTGACCTGCGCCGGGAGGTCGACGCGCGCGCCGCCCGTGGACGGCCTCAGACGGGCGGCTCGGGGTCGTACTGGATGTAGCGGCGTACCTCGCGCGCGCGCTCGGTGGAGTGGAGCCGCGCGACGAGGTGCAGCGCCATGTCGATCCCGGCCGACACGCCGGCCGCGGTCACGATCTCCCCGCTGTCGACGAACCGGTCGTCGGGGCGCACTTCGACCGTGGGCTCGAGCTCCGCAAGGCGGTCGAGCCTCCCCCACCAGGTCGTCGCCGGCCGGTTCCGCAGCAGGCCGGCGGCGGCGAGCGCGAGCGCGCCGGTGCACACGCTCGTCACGAGCGTCCCCCGCGCCGACTCGTCGCGGAGCCGCTCGAGGAACGCTGCGTCCTCGAGCTTCGCGTTGACGCCGTACCCGCCGGGCACGAGCAGGACGTCGGCGGCGGGCGCCGTCGCCCACGTGTAGTCAGGCGCGACCCTGAGACCCTTCGCGCAGGTGACGAGCTCGGTGCCGTCCGCCACCGTGAACACCGAGGCCCCATCGTCCGGGAACTGCGTCGCCCAGGCCGCGAGCACCTCCCAGGGCCCGGCGAAGTCGAGCTCCTCGACGCCCTCGAAGAGGACGATCGCGATGCGCGTCATGCCGCGATGCTAGTGGGAGAACCGCATGCACGGTCCGCTGCGGCGTGCTCCTCTACGAGGCGCGGGCTCCCGCCACCTCGAGGAGCCGCTCGCGGATCGCGGCCGCGTCCTCGCCCAGGTCGTCCAGCCGGGGCAGCTCGGCGAGCGTGTCGAGCCCGAAGACGCGCTCGAAGAGCGGAGTCGCGCGGTAGCGAACCGCTCCACCGGGGCCTGCCTCGCGGCCGGCCTCGGCGATCAGCCCGCGCTCGACGAGCGAGGCGACCGTCGAGTCCGCGGCGACGCCGCGGATGCGCGCGATCTCGGGCCGCGATACCGGGCCCATGTAGGCGACGATCGCCAGCGTCTCGAGCGCAGCCTGGGAGAGGCCGCGCTCGACGGGTCGCTCGAAGAGCCGTCCGCAGGCGTCGGCCGCCTCGCGGGCCGCGCGGAACGCATAGCCGCCTGCCGCACGCTCGAGGACGATGCCGCTGCGCCCCTCGCGGTAGCGCTCGCCGAGCAGTCCGAGCGCGGTCTCGATGCGCTCGGCGTCGTCCTCGGTCGCCTCGGCGAGCTGCTCGACGGACAGCGGTTGAGAGGTGATCACGAGGAGCGCCTCGATCGTGCGCGCGAGCGCGTCGATCGGGCTCCCGGCGATCGTGTCGCGGGAGATCAGGCGGAGCGGACGGTCCACTGCGGGATCCTTTCCTTCACGGGACGGGAGACGCGGATCGGTGAGAACGGCCCCGCCTGCGCGAGCGCGACCTCGCCGCTCTTGCGCAGCTCGAGCAGCGCGAGGAACGCGACGGCCTGCTCGACCCGGGAGAGGCCGACGACCTCGCCGTCGAAGTCGAACACGCGGCGCCGGCGGAGGACGGCGCGGAAGCGCTCGAGGAACTGCGCGACGGGCGGGAAGCGGAGGGCCATGTGCGAGAGGGACACCTTCGGCGGGGGCGCCGCCAACCCTGCGAGCGCCGCGGCGAGCGAGGCCGGGTCCTGCGCCGCGAGGCGGCGCTCCACCCGGGGCGCGAGCGGCGCCGGGCCGAGCCGGAACCAGCGGTCTCGCTCGGCGGTCAGCCGCTCCCGCAGCCAGCCCGCCGCGTCCTTCATCCGGCGGTACTCCGCGAGCCGCCGGGCGAGCTCCTCGGCCGCCTCCTCCGGCTCGAGCTCGGACAGCTCGGCTCCCTCGTCCGGGAACAGGTGCCGCGCCTTGATCTCGAGCAGGGCGGCGACGAGGACGAGGAACTCGCCGCAGGCGTCGAGGTCGATCCGGTCTCGCGCAGCAAGCCCGTCGACGAACGCGACCACGATCCCCGCGACGTCGATCTCCGCCGGCTCGAGCTGCTCCTTGAGGACGAGCGTGAGCAGGAGGTCGAACGGCCCCTCGAACGCGTCGAGGTCCAGCTCGAGATCGCGAACCGCCGACGCCACCCGGCGAATCTAGCCGGGCGGTCGGACGCGTCTGGCGCCCGGAACGGCCATGCGCCGTTGTGGCTTCGCCGGCCGCCCGCGGGTCCCGCCCCGTGGCGGCGCCTCGCGGCCCCGGCGCTGGGAGAGGACGTACCAGGTGACTCCGACCACGATGCCGAGCAGGGACACCCACGCGTTGAGGCGCAGGCCGGCGATGTGGTGCGCCGGGTCGATCCGCAGCAGCTCCTCGCCGAACCGGCCGACGCAGTACAGGGCGATGTACGCCGCGAAGAGCCCCGGGGGCCGCGGCCGCAGCCGGCGCTCGATCACGTAGACCAGGAACGCGGCTGCTGCGAAGTCCCAGAGCAGCTCGTAGAGGAATGTCGGGTGGAAGGTGGCCGAGTCGAGATGGTCGACCGGTCGGTTGATCGGGTCGATCTCGAGGCCCCAGGGCAGGTCGGTCGGTTTGCCGAACAGCTCCTGGTTCCACCAGTTGCCGAGACGACCGATCCCCTGCGCGAGCAGCAGGCCGGGCGCGAGGCAGTCTGCGAGCAGCCAGACGTCGGCCCCGGCCCGCTTCGCGACGATTCCGCCGACAAGACAGCCGAGCGCGATGCCGCCCCAGACGCCGAGACCGCCGCGCCAGATCGCGAAGGGGCCCCACCAGGCGTCCGGGACCTGGTCCCAGCTCGTCACGACGTGGTAGATCCGCGCGCCGACGATCCCCGCCGCGACGCCCCAGACCGCGCACCGGAAGATCAGGTCCCAGTCGCCGCCGCGGGCGACCCAGCGCCGGCCGGCGACGTACGTGCAGACGACGATCGCGACGAGCAGCGTCAGCCCGTACATGTGGACGGTCAGCGGCCCGAGCTCGACCGTCCCGGAGCTCGGCGAGGGAATCGACGCGAGGACGCTCACCGCCCGGGCATTCTGCCTACAGCCGTCTCACGACGGTCCTCCAACCGCCCTCGCTCCAGGGCTCGCCCGCCCGAATTGCGCCTACACGAGCCCCTTCGCGCGCAGCTCTTCCAGCGCAGCGGGGCTCTTGCGCAGCCCCGCGAGCCCCATACCGGCGAGCACCGTCTCGCTCTTCGTGAACTGGACGTCGCGGTAGTCGACGATCTGCAGGACGTTGCCCCACGGATCCCTGATGTCCAGCCCCGGAGCAGGAGAGACCTCCAGCCCCGCGGCCACCGCGTTCCTGCGGACGGCATCCTTGTCGGCGACGACGATGCCGACGTGGCGGGCGACGTCGGGCGACTGCGTGCGCGGCTCCGACAACGCGAGGAACTGGTCGCCCATGTCGACGAACGCCATCGAGCCGACGCGGCCCCGGAGCCTCAGCCCACCGAACAGCCGCTCCCAGAACGCCAGCGCCTCGTCGACCGAGCCGACCTCGAGCGCGACGTGGTTGATCCCGACGAGCCCGGCCATCCGCCGAGGCTAGCGCGCGGGCGTGTCGCCCCGCGAGCGGCTCCCGACAGGCAGCGGGAACCGCGACCGCGACAGCGGGCGTCTTCAGGGATCTGCCCCCGAAGGCGCGGGATCAAGCGGCAGGAATCCGCTCCTGCGGAAGCCCGCTTCGCGAACAGAATGTAGTTGCGACCGCGACAGCGGGCGCCTTCAGGGATGTGCCCCCGCCGCAGGCGGGGGATCCAGCGGCAGGAATCCGCGCGAGCGGATTCCTGCTTCGCGAAGCAAAAACTACACCGCGTCCGCGTGCAGCCGCTCGCCGAGGCTCTGCATCACCTTCAGCGAGATGGAGGGCACCTGCTCGAGCAGACGGCTGAACGCACGGTCGGTCACGACGAGCAGCCGCACCGGCGAGACCGCTGTCACGGTGGCGGTGCGCGGCCGGTCTACGACGAGGGCGATCTCGCCGATGAAGTCTCCCGATCCGAGCTCGCGGATCGTCTTTCCCTCGCGGCTGACCCTCACCGTGCCGTCCGCGACGACGATGAACTCGCGTCCGCGCTCGCCCTCGCGGATGAGCGTCGCGCCCTCCGCGAGGTCGAGCTCGTCGGCGAGCTGCGCGATCTGCTGGAGCTCCGCCTTGGTGCAGCCCGCGAACAGCGGCACGCGGCGCAGGAGCTCGATCTTCGCATCCTTCTGCAGCACCGTTCGATCCTACGAGGGCGACGCCCGAAACTGCAAGTCCGACGCCGTCCGGGACCGGCCGAGGTTTAACAGCAAGTTCACGTGGCAAATGCATTTCCCAGACCTCCGTGGCGTAGAACAGGACAACCGATTTGAAGCTCACGCCGAATACCGGTAGGGGCACCGTCGTTTCGAGAGGTAGAGGGATATGACAGCGGCACACCTGACAGAGCTGGACTTCGAGGTCGACAGGGTCGAGCAGTGGCGCATGGCGTCGCTCGAGCGGGCCGGGTACGACCTCGAGTCGGCCTCGGTGCTCGCCGCTTCTCCCGAGGTCGACCTGCATCGTGCGGTCACGCTCCTCGAGCAGGGCTGCCCGGTCGATCTAGCCCTGCGGATCCTCCTGTAGCGCGGGAGCGCTAGCCGAGAGGGGCGCCGCCGAGCAGCGAGCGCGCCTCGGCGAGGAAGTCCGCGTCGGCGCGGACGCGGTACGCCGGGCCGAGCGCGTAGGTCTTCGGTCCCTCCGACGTGTCGAGGGCGAGGTACACCGGCGATTCGCCGGGGAACTCGCGCACGAGCCGGGCGAGCTCCCGGATCACGCCCGCGGGCGCGTCGCGCGCGTCGAGCGAGAAGCGGACCTCGCTCCGCTCGGACACCGCCTCGAACGCCGACACCTCCAGCGCGACGAGCTTCGTCTCGCCCTGCTGCTTGTGGTCGATTCGGCCCTTGACGACGAGGATGCGGTCGGCGACGCACAGCTCCCGGGCGGCCTGGTAGGCCGAGTTGAAGACGACCACCTCCGCCGAGCCGGTCGGATCGTCGAGCGTCAGGAAGACCATCGGGTCGCCGCGCTTCGTGGTGACCTGCTTCACGTCCGTCACGATCCCGCCGAGGGTGACCACCTCGCCGTCGCGGCGCCGTTCGAGCTCCGAGAGCGTCGCGTCGGTCTTGCGGCGAAGCTGGTCGCGCACGGCCGACAGCGGATGCTCCGAGACGTAGAGGCCGAGCGTCTCCTTCTCGAGCCGCAGCAGCTCCTGCTTGGACAGCTCTCCCGGCGGGATCGGCGGATGGTGCTTGGGCGCGGGACGGTCGTCGGCGTCGAACGCGCCGTCGAACAGCGACGACTGGCCGATCAGGCGATCCTGGGCGAGCTTCTGGCCGTGGGCCAGCGCCTGCTCGAGCACCGCCAGCATCCCCATCCGCGACGCCCCGGTCGAGTCCAGCGCGCCGCACTTGACGAGGGACTCGAGCGAGCGCTTGTTCACCACCTGGGGGTCGACGCGCTCGGTGAAGTCCCAGATCGAGGCGAACGGCCCGTCCTTCGCCCGGGCGGCCACGATGCGCTGCGCGGCGGTCTCGCCCACGTTCTTCACGGCGTTGAGCCCGAAGCGGATCCTCCCCTCCACGACCGCGAAGTCGACCGCCGAGGAGTTCACGTCCGGAGGCAACACGTCGATGCCCAGCTCGTCGCACGCGTTCACGTAGAACGGCACGCGGTCCTTCGTGTTCATCACGCTCGAGATCAACGCCGCCATGTACTCGCAGGGGTGGTTCGCCTTGAGCCATGCCGTCCGGTAGGCGATCAGCGCGTAGCAGGCCGCGTGCGCCTTGTTGAAGGAGTAGTCCTGCGACGACTCCATGTCCTTCCAGAGCTGGTCGGCAACGGACGGAGAGACGCCGTTCTGCGCACAGCCGTCGAGGAACTTGCCCTTGAGCGACGCCATCAGCTCGTGGATCTTCTTCCCGATCGCGCGGCGCAGCGTCTCGGCCTCGGCGGGCGAGAAGCCCGCGAGCTCCTTCGCGATCTGCATGTACTGCTCCTGGTAGATGCAGATCCCGTACGAGTCGCCGGTGATCGGCTCCAGCCGCGGGTCGATGTACGCGACCGCCTCGCGGCCGTTCTTGCGTGCGGCGTACGTCGGGATGTACTGCATCGGTCCCGGCCGGTACAGCGCGACGAGCGCGATCAGGTCCTCGAACTCGGTGGGCTTCACGGCCCGCAGGGCGTCGCGCATGCCCGAGGACTCGAACTGGAAGACGCCGGTCGCGTCGGCGCGCGCGAGCATCTCGTACGTCGGGACGTCGTCGAGCGGGAGCGCGCCGATGTCGACCCCTCCGATCAGCTCGACCGCCTTGTCGATCACGTCGAGGTTCCGCAGCCCGAGGAAGTCGACCTTGAGCAGGCCGAGCGCCTCCACGTTCTTCATCGAGAGCTGGGTGACGACCTCCGCGTCCGGGCCCTTCTGCTGGAGCGGCACGACGTCGATCAGCGGCTCCGCGCCGATCACGACCCCCGCCGCATGGATCGAGTCCGCGCGGGTCAGGCCCTCGAGCGGTCGGGCGAGGTCGACGATCTCCTTCGCGACCGGGTCCTCGGCGACCGCCCGCGCGAGCTCGGCACCCGGCTTGAGCGCCTCCTGGAGGGTCTGGCCGGGTCCCTCGGGCACGAGCTTCGCGATCCGGTCGACGACGCCGTACGGGACCTCGAGCACCCGCCCGGCGTCGCGCAGCGCCGCGCGGGCGGCCATCTTCGAGAACGTGATGATCTGCGCGACGCGGTCGCGCCCGTACTTCTCGGCGACGTAGTTGATCACGCGCTCCCGACCCTCGACTGCGAAGTCGATGTCCATGTCGGGCATGTCCTTGCGTGCCGGATTGAGGAAGCGCTCGAAGAGGAGGCCGTAGCGCAGCGGGTCGATGTCGGTGATCTCCAGGCAGTACGCGGCGAGCGAGCCCGCCGCCGACCCGCGCCCGGGCCCGACCGAGACGCCGTTCCGCTTCGCGAAGCCGATGAAGTCCGCGACGATCAGGAAGTAGTCGGCGAACCCCATCTCGTGGATGGTCTTCAGCTCGAAGCGGAGCCGGTCCTCGAGCTCGGGGGTCGACGCGCCGTACCGCCTGGCGAGCCCCCGCTCGCAGAGCTCGACGAGGTAGTCGAACGCGTCGCGTCCGTCCGGGACCGGGAACCGCGGCAGCCGGATCCGCCCGAGCTCGAGCTCGACGTTGCAGCGCTCGGCGACCTCGAGGCTGCGCCGGAGCGCCTCCTCGTGGCCCGGGAAGTCGAGCGCCATCTCGGCGGGGGTCTTGAAGTAGAACTCGTCGGCCCCGAACCGCCAGCGATTCGGGTTCTTCAGCGAGTCGCCCGACTGGATGCACAGCAGCGCGTCGTGGCTCGACGCGTCCGACGCGTCGAGATAGTGCACGTCGCCCGTCGCGACGAGCGGCAGCTTGCGGCGCTCCGCGAGGCCCGGGAGCCCGTGGAAGGCCGCCTGCTGTGCCTCGAGCCCGACGTTCTGGAGCTCGACGTACGTCGAGTCCCGGCCGAAGATCTGGGCGAGCCGGTCGAGCTCGGCCTCCGCGTCGTCCTCGCGATGCTCGCTGAGCGCGCGCGAGACGCGGCCGGAGAGGCAGCCCGAGAGCGCAATCAACCCCTGCGCGTACCGCTCGAGCAGCTCCCAGTCGACGCGGGGCTTGTAGTAGTACCCCTCGAGGTAGCCGAGCGAGCAGAGCCTGACGAGGTTCGCGTAGCCGGTGTTGTCGGCCGCGAGGAGGGTCAGGTGCGCATGCCCCTTCTTCTGCACCGTGCGGTCGTCGACGACGTAGACCTCGCAGCCGAAGATCGGCTTGATCCCCTGCTCGCGCGCAGCCTTGTAGAGGTCGACCGCGCCGGCCATGGAGCCGTGGTCGGTGAGCGAGACCGCGGGCATCTCCAGCCGGGCGGCCTTCTCGGCGAGCGCGGGGATCCGACACGCCCCGTCGAGGATGGAGTACTCCGAGTGGACGTGCAGGTGGACGAACGGAGCGCTCACGGGATGGCCATCGTAGTGCGCCGGTCCGCTGGACAAACTCGCCGAATCTGCCGATAACCGGTATATGCGGCGGATTCCGAACTCACTCAAGCTCGTCGCGGCGCTCAGCCTCTTCGCGGAGGCGACGGCGGCCGCACTCGTCTTCTGGCACACCGGCCCGCGGGCCCGCTGAGGCAACCGGCGGACGAGGTTTGACCGGGCCCGCACGGGCTACTACAACCTGCGGGATGATCCTTCTGACCGGTGGAACCGGGTTCGTCGGCGGACACGTCGTGCGCGCGCTGCGCGAGACGGAGCGGCCGGTGCGCTGCCTCGTGCGCGACCCGCGCCGTGCGAACCCGCTCGCGCGGCTCGGCTGCGAGCTCGTCGCCGGCGACATGACCGATGCGGAGAGCCTGCGGGCCGCCGTCGAGGGCGTCGAGAGCGTCGTGCACCTCGTCGCGATCCGGCAGGGCGGGCAGGAGCAGTTCGAGCGGATCATGGCCCAGGGCACGCGCGACCTCCTCGCCGCGGCGCAGGAGGTCAGGTGTCCGGCGCTTCGTGCACATGAGCGCGCTGGGCGTGAGCGAGGAGACGAAGGACCTGGTGCCCTACTACCGCGCCAAGTGGGAGATGGAGCAGGCGGTCCAGAGCTCCTCGCTCCCCGCCGTGATCTTCCGCCCGAGCTTCGTCTTCGGCGCGGACGGGGGCATCCTGCCGACGTTCCGCAAGCTCGCGAAGCTCGCGCCGGTGACGCCGATCACCGGATCCGGCGAGCAGCGCCTCCAGCCGATCTGGGTGGACGACGTCGCCTCGTACTTCGTCGCCGCCGTCGACGGTTCGGTGGAGGGCACGTACGAGCTCGGGGGGCCCGACGTCGTCAGCTGGAACGAGCTCTGGGCGCGCCTCAAGGAGGCTCTCGGAGTCCACAGGCCGAGCATCCACGTGCCGATGGCCGTCATGCGGGCGAACGCGCTCGTGACGGAGCGCCTGCCGGGGAACATCCCGCTCACCCGCGACCTCTTGAAGATGATGGAAGCCGGCGACAACGTCGTCGCGGACGACGCTGCGGCACGCGCCTTCCCCGTCTCCCTCGTCCCGCTCGACGACCAGTTGCGGCGCGCCGCGTAGCCCGGCGCTTCACCTGCGCCGGAGCGTCGGGCATACTGGACGGGTCCCCGACGAAGGAGGTTGGCGCGATGACCGAGACTGCTTCCTCCTGGCTGCGCCCCGCGCGGCCCGTCGGCCGATAATCGCACTGCCGGAGACGGGCCTCTCGCAACGGGCGCGCCGCCCCGCGTCCTGTACGTAGCACCGAGAGGAGACCTCCACCGTGCACGATCTCACCGCCCTCGGCTGGGACGACGCCTTCGCCGAGGAATTCGAGCCGTTCGCCCGCGCCGGGTCGATCCCCGGCCGCGTCGCCGTGCAACATCGCGGCGCCTACGACGTCCTCACCGAGCACGGCGAGCTGCGCTGCGACGTCCCCGGCCGCCTCTACGACGAGGCCGCGTCACCCGCCGACCTCCCCGCGGTGGGCGACTGGGTCGCGGTCGCTCCCCGACCCGAGGAGCACGCCGGCACCGTGCAGGCCGTGCTGTCCCGCCGGACGAAGTTCTCGCGCAAGACGGCGTGGCAGGCCTCAGAGGAGCAGGTGCTCGCCGCCAACGTCGACGTCGTGCTGATCGTCAGCTCGCTCAACGAGGACCTCAACCTCCGACGCCTCGAGCGCTATCTCACGCTCGCGTGGGAGAGCGGCGCCCGGCCGGTGCTCGTGCTCACGAAGGCCGACCTCGCGGGCGACGTCCCGGGCGGGGTCGCCGCCGTCGAGTCGGTTGCGTTCGGCGCGCCCGTGCACGCGATCTCGAGCGTCACAGGGGACGGCCTCGACGCGCTGCGCGCGCACCTCGCCCCGGGTGTCACCGCGGCCCTGCTCGGGTCCTCCGGCGTGGGCAAGTCGACGCTCGTCAACACCCTGGCCGGCGAGGAGCTCCTCGAGACGCGCGAGATCCGGGACGACGGGAAGGGTCGCCACACGACGACGCGTCGCGAACTCGTCCAGCTGCCGGGCGGCGCCCTCGTGATCGACTCGCCGGGGATGCGCGAGCTGCAGCTCTGGACCGCCGACGATGGTCTCGAGGAGGCCTTCGAGGACGTGACCGAGCTGTTCGCGCACTGCCGTTTCTCGGACTGCGCTCACGAGAGCGAGCCGGGCTGCGCGGTCAAGGAGGCGCTCGCCGCGGGAACGCTCGCCCCCGAGCGCTGGGAGAGCTACCTCAAGCTCCAGCGCGAGCTCGCGCACCTCGAGCGGCGGCTCGACCGGCGCGCGGCCTCCGAGGAGCGCAAGCGCTGGAAGGCGCTGTCGGCCGCAGCGCGCGAGATCGGCCGGGCGAAGGGCCGCAGATGACACTCCGGCGGCCCGGTGTCCAACTTCGGGTCGGACACCGACACGCCACCGCGGGTGCGCCGGGCCCTGGTGTCCGACTTCAAGTCGGACACCAACCTGAGGTCGCGGGAGCGCAGGGGCCCGGTGTCCGACTTCGAGTCGGACACCAGCCTGCAGTGGCCGCGCGCGGGGGGCCGCAAGCGCCCGCCATCTTTCGGCGCGGCGCCGGGCCGTCTACGATCGGCCCGTGCCCGCAGTCGCAGAGATCATGACGAGGGTCGCGTTGAGCGTGGATCCGACGACGAGCCTCGTCGACGCCGCGTCGCGCATGCACGAGCGGCGCGTCGGCGCGGTCGTGGTGCTCGACGGCGGCCGTCTGGTGGGGATCCTCACCGAGCGGGACGTCCTCAGGGCCGTCGCCACAGGCGGAGTCGACGGCCCGGTCCGGGACGCGATGACGCACGGGCCGGAGACGATCGGGCCGGACGAGAGCGCGGGTCACGCGGCGGTGCTGATGATCCACGGCGGCTTCCGCCACCTCCCCGTCGTCGAGGGGGACGACGTGATCGGCATGATCTCGATCCGCGACCTCGTGCGCGTCTCCGTGGACGACGAGGCGCCGCGCGGCGTGTAAAGAGCTCTACGGCCCGACCTGGGGCGCGAACGCCGCCTCCCTGTCCGCCTCGGAGAGGCGACCCGCGGCGTAGCGGGAGGTGCCCTCGTGCAGCAGCTCGCGCGCCGCAGCCACGAGCGCACCGTACGCGGCGGAGGCGAGCAGGCCACCGGTGGAGACCCGCCGGACGCCGGCGGCCTCGAGCTCGCCGACGGTCGGCCCGCCGGGGAGCGCGAGCACGTTCACGGGCGCCTCCACGGCCTCGACGACGGCCGCGACCTGGGCAACGGTGGCGAGGCCGGGCGCGTAGAGGCAGTCCGCGCCGGCGTCGCGGTAGGCGACGAGCCGGGCGATCGTGTCCTCCAGGTCGTCGACGCCGCGCAGGTGGTTCTCCGCCCGGCCGGTGAGCACGAGCGGCGGGTCGAAGGCGTGTGCGGCTGCCGCGGCCCCGCCGACGCGCTCCTCCGCCAGGTCGAGCCCCTCGATGCGCCCGCTGCGGGGATTCCAGTCCTCGATCGAGCAGCCCGCGGCGCCTGCCTCGCCGAGCAGCCGCACCGTCTCCGCCACTCCGCCGGGCTCCTCCGGGAAGCAGCGCTCGCTGTCGACGTTCAGCGGCAGCGGAGTCGCGTCGGCGACGCGCTCGACGTGGACGACGAGCTCCGCCCGGGTCACGGCGCCGTCGAGCCGGCCCAGCGTCCACGCGAGGCCCGCGCTCGTGGTGGCGAGCGCCTCGTACCCGATGGAGGCGAGGAGCCGGGCCGAGCCGACGTCCCACGGATTCGGCATCAGGAAGGTCCCCGCGCGGGCGTGGAGCTCACCGAAGCGTGCACGGCGCTCCGCGGGCGTCGCGCTCACACCGTCCACGGAGGAGCCGAGTCGGCCTCGATGCCGTAGCGCTCGATCGCCTGCGCGACGACGGCCGGCTCGATCGTGCCCTCGTCGGCGAGCGCCTTCAGCGCGGCGACCGCGACGTGATGGCGGTCGACCTCGAAGAACTGCCGCAGCCTGACCCGGTAGTCGCTGCGGCCGAACCCGTCGGTGCCGAGCACCGTGTAGCGGCAGGGGACGAACGGCCGGATCTGGTCGGCGAAGGTGCGGATGTAGTCCGAGGCAGCGACGGCGGGGCCCTCGCGGCCGGAGAGGCACTCCTCGACGAACGCCCGGCGCTGCGGCTCGGTGGGATGGAGCCTGTTCCAGCGCTCGACCTCGAGGCCGTCGCGGCGGAGCTCCGTGAAGCTGGTCGCGCTCCACACGTCCGACGCGACGGAGAAGTCCGCCGCGAGCAGCTCGGCGGCCGCCTCGACCTCGCGCAGGATCGACCCGGAGCCCATCAGCTGCACGCGCGGGCCGTCTCCCTCCGGCGCCTCGTGAAGGAGGTACATGCCGCGCAGGATCCCCTCCTCGACGCCTTCTGACATCGGCGGATGGACGTAGTTCTCGTTCATCACGGTGAGGTAGTAGAAGACGTCCTCCTGCTCGGTGCACATGCGGCGAAGCCCCTCGCGGACGATCACGCCGAGCTCGTACGCGTAGGTGGGGTCGTACGCGACGCAGTTGGGGATCACGGACGCGAGCACGTGCGAATGGCCGTCCTCGTGCTGGAGCCCCTCGCCGTTCAGGGTCGTCCGCCCCGCGGTGCCGCCGACGAGGAAGCCGCGCGCGCGACTGTCCCCGGCGGCCCACGCGAGGTCGCCGACCCGCTGGAAGCCGAACATCGAGTAGAAGACGTAGAAGGGAATCATCGTCACGCCGTGGTTCGCGTACGCGGTCGCGGCGGCGAGCCACGACGAGAACGCGCCCGGCTCGTTGATCCCCTCCTGCAGGATCTGGCCGTCGCGGTCCTCGTGGTAGTACATGAAGTCCCCGGCGTCCTCGGGCTGGTAGAGCTGCCCGACCTGCGAGTAGATGCCGAGCTGGCGGAACATCCCCTCCATCCCGAACGTGCGCGACTCGTCCGGCACGATCGGCACCACGCGCGGGCCGAGGGTCTTGTCGCGCACGAGCGTGTTGAGGACCCGGACGAAGGCCATCGTCGTCGAGTTCTCGCGGTCGCCGCTGCCCTCGAGGAGGGTCGTGAACGGCTCCGGGGTCGGCAGCGGTTCTGCCTCGGTGTGGCGCGCCGGGAGGCTCCCGCCGAGCGCCTGCCGCCGCTCGAGCAGGTAGCGCAGCTCGGGGCTGTCCTCCGGCGGCCGGTGGAAGAACGCGCCGGTCGCCTCCTCGTCCGTCAGCGGGATCCCGAGCCGGTCGCGGATCGCGAGTCGCGCCTCCTCGTTCATCGCCTTCTGCTGGTGCGTGATGTTGCGCCCCTCGCCCGCGACGCCCATCCCGTATCCCTTGATCGTCTTCGCGAGGATCACAGTCGGCTGGCCCGTGTGACGGACCGCGGCGTGATACGCCGCGTAGACCTTGGCGGGGTCGTGGCCGCCCCGCCGGAGAGCCCAGATCTCGTCGTCGGTCCAGTCCTCGACCATCGCGGCCGTCTCGGGGTACTTGCCGAAGAAGTGCTCGCGCACGAATGCGCCGTCGTTCGCCTTGAACGTCTGGTACTCCCCGTCGACGCACTCCTCCATCAGCCGGCGCAGCCGGCCGTCCTCGTCCGCGGCCAGGAGGGGGTCCCAGCTCGACCCCCAGATCACCTTGATCACGTTCCAGCCGGCACCGCGGAAGTTCGTCTCGAGCTCCTGGATGATCTTCCCGTTGCCGCGCACCGGCCCGTCGAGCCGCTGGAGGTTGCAGTTGACGACGAAGATCAGGTTGTCGAGCCGCTCGCGTCCGGCGAGCGAGATGGCGCCCATCGACTCGGGCTCGTCCATCTCCCCGTCGCCCATGAACGCCCACACCTTGCGGTCGCCGGCGTCGACGATCCCCCGTGCATCGAGGTACTTCATGAAGCGCGCCTGGTAGATCGCCATCAGCGGGCCGAGGCCCATCGAGACCGTCGGGAACTGCCAGAAGCCGGGCATCAGCCACGGGTGCGGGTACGACGACAGCCCGCCGCCGCCGACCTCCTGCCGGAAGCGATGGAGCTCGTCCTCGCTCAGGCGGCCCTCGAGGAACGCCCGTGCGTAGAAGCCCGGCGACGAGTGGCCCTGGAGGTAGACGAGATCGCCGAGCTGGCCATCCGACCGGCCACGCCAGAAGTGGTTGAAGCCGACCTCGTACAGCGTCTCCGCCGACTGGTAGCTGGCGATGTGACCTCCGAGCTCCGTCGACTCGGCGTTCGCCTGGAGGACGATCGCGATCGCGTTCCAGCGGACGAGCGCCGTCGCCAGCCGCTCGAGCTCCGGGTCGCCGGGGAGCTCCGGCTCGTCCTCGGGGAGGATCGTGTTGACGTACGGGGTCGAGAGGCCCGCCTCGACCGAGACGCCGAGGTCCTGCGCATGGTCGACGACGGTGTCGAGCAGCTGGCCCATGCGCCGACGGCCGTCCGACTCGACGACCGCGTCGACGGAGTCCAGCCACTCTCGGGTCTCGACCGGGTCGGTGTCGTTCGTCTCTCTGAGCACGCCCTAAGTGTTCAGCATGCGGGGTGCGTCGCGCCGGGTGAACGTGTCAGGCGGCGCTCACGGGCTCGACCGCGGAGCGTCGGGCCGCCTCGGCCAGCAGCCAGCGCAGCTCGTCGAGCGTCCGCTCGTTCGCCTCGAGCTCGAAGCCCTCGGCGCCGCGCGCCACCAGCCGACGCCGCTCGGTGGTGAGCTGCTGGATCTCGGAGATCAGGCCGGCGACCTCCCGTCGGCCGTCTCGTCTCTGGGCGAACGTCCTCGTCATGGTGCTCCTCGTGCGTCTCTTCGTCGACACGCCCAGAGCATGGCGTGTCCTTCGTCCGACAGTTCGGGGGGTCGCGCCAGTCGGATGGTGCGGCTATCCACACCTTCGACATGCTCGCCAAGCGGGAATCCGCGGGAGCGGATCCCCGCCGCTTGATCACCGCTGCGGCGGGCACATCCCTGAAAGCGGGCGTTCCCGCGGCCGTTGACCTGCGCCGGCTGACTTGCTGCCAAGCAGCCGCACGGCCGCTTCTCCAGCCGCGCAGCGCGCTCCCGCCGCGCCACTGGACAGCGGGCGGCGCCCGTGCGAGCCGGCTATGGCGACTCATACCGGCCCCTCGTAGACGTCGCCCAGGTACGTCCGCCGTGCGGCGGCGTCGCGCTCGGAGGAGAGGTACGCCGACCAGGCGAGCCGCTCGTGCGCGACGACGCCGAGCTCCCAGACGCAGAACGTCGGCCGGTGCCCGCTCTCCACGACCCACGGGTGGAAGCCGGGGTCGGCGTCGTCGTGCTTTGCCCAGACGGTCTGCCAGAGCTCGTTGTCGTTCCGCCACGTCTGGACGAGCAGGAAGTGGAACCCCTCGCTCCCGCAGCGGTGGAGGATCGCAAAGCCGAGCCCGTCGCCCAGCTGCAGCTCGCCGAGCTGGGACGCGTCGTCGAGCGCCCGCCGCGCGAGCGCACGGATGTCGTCCGGGACGGGGTCCTCCGGGCGCGCGACGTCGTACCACTTGAGCACGGCCTCACCGATTCCGATGCTCGTGGCCGGCTGCGCGTGCTTCGCCACGTGGCGGTAGTCGGCGTCGACCCCGTGCGGCGCCTCCAGCGACGCGGACGTCACGACGCCTCCCCCACGCGTGTGAAGTCCGCGATCCAGTTCGTCTCCCAGGTCGTGCCGCCGTCCTCGGAGAACGCCTGCTCCCAGCGGGGAGTCGGCGTGTCGACGCGCGACCACGTGAACCGCACGCGGATCGGCCGGCCCTCGAACGTGTCGTCACCCTCGAAGATCCCCGTGTCGCCGTCGAACCCGCCGATCACCGGCGGATCGAGCAGGCCGGGACGCCGGCTGTCGGCCCAGTAGATCGACCATTGCCTGGTCTCGGGGTCGAAGAATCGGATCGACATCCCCGCGAACCCGCCCTGGTAGTCGGTGTGGAAGTCGTCCTCGTTCCCGGTGCCGGCGAGGATCGGCCAGGCCCTGCTGGTGGAGTCGAACTCGTCCCACTCGTCCGATCCCGCCAACCGCTCGCGCAGTCTCCTGTTCCGGGCGGTCCAGCTCCCCATCCAGAAGTCGAAGTCCCTCACGGTCGAGCCGGCGTGCACTGTCTCGCTCATCTCGCCTCCCTCGGATCGGTCGCTCGTCGCTCCGCCGGGAACGCTATCGGGTAATTAGGGCGACTTCCGCCCTCTATGTGTGCTTCACTCGGTCCGTGCAGACGCCGACCGGACGCCTCCTCGAGCTGCTCGAGCTCCTCCAGGAGCGCCCGCTGACGACCGGGCGCGAGATCTCCGAGCGGCTTGCGATCGACGCGCGCACGGTCCGTCGCTACGTCGATGCGCTCAAGGAGCTCGGGATCCCCGTCGAGGGGCAGCGGGGCGTCGGCGGCGGCTACCGGGTGAGGCCCGGGTTCCGGCTTCCCCCGCTGATGCTGTCGGGCGACGAGGCGGTCGTCGTCGTGCTCGGCCTGCTCGCGGCACGGCAGGCAGGGGCTCGAGTCGAGCGAGGGCTCGGTCGACGGTGCGCTCGCGAAGCTCCATCGCGTGCTCCCCGATCCGCTGCGCCGCCGTGTCGAGGCGCTCGAGACCACGCTGGGCTTCACCGCCGCCGAGCGAGCCGGAGCACCTGTCGCGAGCGACGTCGCGCTCCTGCTCGCCGAGGCGATCAGGCGGCAGCTGCGCGTCTCGTTCGCGTACACCGCGTTCGCGGGCGAGGAGACGGCGCGCGACGTCAGCCCGCACGGCCTCGTCGTCCACTCGGGTCGGTGGTACCTCGCCGCCTTCGACCATGGCCGGGACGACCGGCGCACGTTCCGCGTCGACCGCATGACGCGCGTCGCGCTGGCCGAGGGGACATGGCGGTCGCCGCCGAAGGGCTTCGACGCCGTTGCGTCCGTCAGCCGCTCGCTCGCCCGGGTTCCCTGGCGTTGGGAGGTCGTCGTGGTGCTCGACCTGCCGCTCGACGAGGCCGCCCGTCGCGTGCCCGCGACGATCGCCGAGCTCGTCGAGGCCGGCGAGGGCCGGACGCAGCTCCGGATGCGCGTCGGCTCGCTCGAGTGGATGGCAGGAGTCCTCGCGCGGCTCGGCTGCGGGTTCACCATTCACGAGCCCGAGGAGCTCCGGGAGCGCGTGCGCGAGCTCGCCATGCGGTTGAGCGACTCCGTCGCCGTCGCATGATTCGACCCGATGCCGGAGGGTGACGCGCTCCACCGGGCGGCCGCACGGCTGCAGGCCCTCGTCGGCGAGCGCATCGAAGCGGCGAGCCCGAACCCGCAGGGCGAAGCGACGGGCGTCGCCCGGGCGGTCGACGGACGGGTGCTCGAGCGGGTCGAGGCGGTCGGCAAGCACCTCCTCCTCCACTTCGAAGGCGGCGTCGTGCTCCGCAGCCACCTGCGGATGAACGGGCGATGGCGGGTCGGCCCGCGCACGGGCGCGGTGAAAGGCCGGCCGTGGCTCGTCCTCCTCGGCGGGCGCTGGGCGGCGACGCAGTGGAACGGGCCGGTGCTCACGCTCGAACGACGTCCGCTGCGGCGACTCGGACCGGACCTCCTCGCCGACGAGACCGACGTCGCGGTCGTCGTCTCCCGTCTGCGCAGGGAGCCGCCGGCCCGCCTCGTCGGCGAGGCGCTCGTCGACCAACGCGTCGTCGCGGGGATCGGGAACATGTGGCTCGCCGAGGCGCTCTGGGAGGCGCGTGTCTCCCCGTGGGCGGACCTGGGCGCCGTTTCGGACGACGAGCTCGGGCACGCGCTCGGCTGGGTGCGCGACGCGATGCGCGCGGCCGTCCGCGCACCGCGCGGGCGACGCGCCGTCTACCGCCGCGCGGGGATGGCCTGCCGCCGCTGCGGCACGGCCATCGCCTCGCGCGGGCTCGGCGACGCGAACCGCACGGCGTACTGGTGCCCACGCTGCCAGCCCCGCGGCGGCGAGGTCGGCGGACAACGCTTGTGTTGATTCAACACAAGCGTTGTCAAGGCGAGGCAGCTCAATCGATGAGCTTCTTCGTCATCGCGCGGATCGCGACGCGCCAGACGAGCAGACCGAACGCGACGAGGACCGCCACGCGGAAGAGGTCGTCCCAGCCGAGCAGCCCGAAGACCGCGGCGCGGATCAGCTGCACGCACTGGTAGAGCGGGTTGAACGCGGCGAGCACCTGGGCCCACTCCGGGAACCCGTCCAGCGGGAAGAACGAGCCCGCGAGGAGGAACAGCGGCGTCAGCACCGCGCTGATCACGTAGTTGAAGTTCTCGAACGACTTCGAGTAGCCCGCGATCGAGATCCCGAAGTTCGCCCACCCGAACCCCGCTATCCAGCCGATGAACGGCACGAGGAGCATCCCCCACGCCGGGTCGAGCCCGAAGGCGATCGCGACCAGCATCGGGACGCAGCCGTACACGCCCGCGCGCGTCGCGATCCACAGCGCCTCTGCGGTGACGAGCTCCTCGGTGTCGACGGGGGCGGCGAGGATCGCGTCGTACGTGCGCTGGAACTGGTACTTCACGAAGGTGCCGAACATCGCCGGGAACGCGCTCGAGAAGAGCACCGCGGTGGCGACGGTGCCCGTGCCGACGAAGTCGACGTAGTCGTAGCCCCCGATCGTGCTCACGAGCGAGCCGAACCCGAAGCCGAACGCGATCAGGTAGATCGTCGGCTCGACCGTCGACGAGAACGTCGTCGACTTCCAGTACGACGAGAAGTTCACCACCTCGCGCACGAGCACACCGGTCAGCGCCGATCGCTCCAGGCGGCCGATGCGCGGGGCGCGTGCCTCCGGCGTCGCCATCAGTGCCCCTTCCGGTGATGCGGCCACGTTCCTGGCCCGGAGGGCATTGCCGGAACGGGCACTACGCGATCTCCTCGCCGGTCAGCAGGACGAACACGTCCTCGAGGTTCGCAGGGCGGCGCTCGCCCTCGAACGGGGTGCCGTTCCGCCCGTCGATCCCGAGCACCGAGACGCTCGTGCCCGTCCGGCGGGTGCGCAGCCCCGCGGAGACCGCCTCCGCCTCGACCTCGGCGAGCCGGGAGGGTGGGCCGTACACCTCGAGCGCCTCGCTGCCCGCGTGCTCGCGGACGAGCTCGGAGGGCGGGCCCGCGGCGACGGCGGTGCCGTGGGACATGATCAGGACGGTGTCCGCGAGGCGCTCCGCCTCCTCGATGTAGTGGGTCGACATCAGGAGCGTGGTGCCCTCGCTGCGCAGCGCGTCGATCAGCGCCCACAGCTCCTGCCGCACCTGCGGGTCGAGCCCGACGGTCGGCTCGTCGAGCAGCACGAGCTGAGGTCGGTGCACGAGCGCTCGCGCGATCAGCAGGCGTCGCCGCATCCCACCGGACAGCTTGTCCACGCGGTCGTCGCGGCGGTCGCCGAGCTTCGCGAGCTCGAGCGCGCGCTCGATCGCGTCGCGCCGTTCCGGGCGGGGGACGCGGTAGAGGTGGGTGAACACGAGCAGGTTCTGCGCGACGGTGAGCGTGGTGTCGAGGTTGTCGAGCTGAGGCACGACGCCGCACCGCGCCCGCGCCTGCTTCGACTCGGCGGGCAGCGTGAACCCGAGCACCTCGAGCTCGCCCTCGTCGGCGATCGACTGCGCGGTGAGGAGGCGCATCGTCGTCGACTTGCCGGCGCCGTTCGGCCCGAGCAGGCCGACGCAGGTACCCATCGGCACCTCGAGGTCGAGGCCGGCCACCGCGGTGATCGACCCGTAGCGCTTGACGACCCCGCGCATGCGGATCGCGAGCTCATGCTCCACCTGCGCAGGATGCCAGCACCGCGCCGGGGCGAGACCGCTCACGAGGGAATCGACCGCCTGCGCGGTCGGAGCTCGTCGGAGCCGCGTCAGGTGGTCTTCGCGAAACGCTGGACCGCTGCGAGGAGCTCCCGGCTCTTCTCGTTCGCGCGCTCCGCGTCGCCCGACGCGAGCGCGTCGCTGACGCAGTGCGTCACGTGGTCGGAGAGGATCTCGTAGCCGATGCTCTCGAGCGCGGTGCGAACGGCGGCGACCTGCGTGAGGATGTCGATGCAGTACCGGTCGTCCTCCACCATCCGCTCGATCCCGCGCACCTGGCCCTCCACCCGGTGCAGCCGGTTGCGGATGCGCTCCTTGTCGTACCCGTGCGTCGCCATGCGGTCAGCCCTCCCGCAGGCCGCGGAAGCGCCGCAGCCGCAGCGAGTTCGAGACCACGAACACGCTCGAGAACGCCATCGCGGCGGCGGCGACGATCGGGCTGAGCACCCCGGCCATCGCGAGCGGGATCGCGGCGACGTTGTACGCGAACGCCCAGAAGAGGTTGCCCTCGATCGTCCGCAGGGTGCGGCGAGAGAGCCGGATCGCGTCCGCCACAGCGCGTAGGTCGCCGGTCACGAGCGTGAGGTCGGACGCCTCGATCGCCACCTCGGTGCCGGTGCCGATCGCGATACCGAGGTCTGCCTGTGCGAGCGCGGGCGCGTCGTTCACCCCGTCGCCGACCATGGCCACGACGTGCCCCTCCGCCTGGAGGCGGCCGACCTCGCCCGCCTTGTCCTCCGGGTACACCTCGGCCAACACGCGGTCGATGCCGACCGCCGCCGCGATCGGCTCCGCGGCCTCGCGCCGGTCGCCGGTCAGGAGCACCGGGGTGAGGCCCAGCTCGCGCAGCGCGGCGACCGCGGCACGGCTGGTCGGCTTGAGCGTGTCGCGCACCGTCAGCGTCGCGAGTGGCGTGCCGTCGAGGCGCACCTCGGTGCCGTCCGGTCCTCGCCCGACCTCGACCAGCCGCCCGTCGACCCGGCCGGCGACGCCGATGCCCGGGCGGTTGCTGAAGTCCGTCACGTCGGGCAGCGCGCCCAGCTCCGCGCGGGCGGCGGCCGCGACCGCGACGCCGACGGGATGCTCGCTCGCCGCCTCGACCGCGCCTGCGTAGCGCAGCACCTCCTGGCGCGGAGCGCCGTTCGCCGGCTGGACGGCGACGAGCTCGAGCGAGCCGCTGGTGACGGTGCCGGTCTTGTCGAGCAGCACGGTGTCGATCCCGCGCGTGTGCTCGAGGATCTCCGGGCCCTTGATCAGGATGCCGAGCTGCGCGCCGCGGCCCGTGCCGACCAGGAGCGCGGTCGGCGTCGCAAGGCCCAGCGCACACGGGCAGGCGATGATCAGCACGGCGACGGCGGCGGTGAACGCGGCGGTCACGTCACCGTCGAGCAGCAGCCAGCCGACGAGCGTCGCGAGCGAGAGCACGAGCACAATCGGCACGAAGACCGCGGAGACGCGGTCGGCGAGCCGCTGCACCGGCGCCTTGCCGGCCTGCGCCTCCGCCACGAGCCTCGTGATCTGCGCGAGCGCGGTGTCGGCGCCCACCTTGTCCGCCCGCACGAGCAGGCGTCCGTAGCCGTTCAGGGTCGCGCCCGCGACCTCCGACCCCGGACCGACGTCGACCGGGATCGACTCGCCGGTCAGCATCGACTGGTCGACGGAGGACGATCCGTCGACGACGACGCCGTCGGCCGGGATCTTCTCCCCCGGACGCACGACGAGCAGGTCGCCGACCTCGACCGCCTCCGCGGGGACGAGCACCTCCTCGCCGTCGCGCAGCACGCGCGCCTCCTTCGCGCCGAGCTCGACGAGCGCCCGGATCGCCTCGCCCGACCGGCGGCGCGCGCGTGCCTCGAGGAACCGGCCGAGCAGGATCAACGTCGTGATCACCGCCCCCACCTCGAAGTAGCTCGACCGGTCGAGCCCGGCGACGATCACGACCGCCGACCACGTCAGCGCGGCGAGCGTGGCGATGGAGATCAGCGTGTCCATGGTCGCGACGCCGTGACGCGCGTTCGCGACTGCCGCGCGGTGGAACGGCAGGCCGCCCCAGAGGACGACCGGCACGGCGAGAGCGAGCGCGACCCATTCCCACCCGGCGAACTGGACCGGCTCGACCATCGCGAGCACCGCCAGCGGCGCGGTCAGCGCGGCGGACACCGTGAGCCGCAGGCGGACGCGCGACGCCTCCTCGGCCGCGTCGTCCTCACCGACCTCGCCGGGGAGCGCGGCGCCGTAGCCGCTCGACTCGACGGCGTGGATCAGGTCGTCCACCCGGACGACGTCGGCGTCGAAGCGCACCGCCGCGTTGCCGGTCGCGTAGTTGACGCTCGCCTCGACCCCGTCGAGGGCGTTCAACCCGCGCTCGACCCGCGTCGCACACGAGGCGCAGCTCATCCCGGAGATCTCGAGGTCGATGCGCTCACCGGTGTCGCGCGCCTGGTCGGACGGGGAGACGACCGTCTCGCTCATGCCTCCATCATATACCCATGCAGGGTATATGTCCACGCAAGCGAAGGCAGCTTTCCGGACGAGCCGCACGACCCGCCGGAGCAGGGTTTGGTAGTCTAGGTCTTTGAGATGATGCATATGATATGCATAGGAATTACTCTCGAAACGAGACCTCCTGACGTGAACCCTCGGCGGAACAAACCTCCTTCCTCGCAGCACACAAACCCGACTTTCCAGGTGAATGGCAGCCGATCGCTGGTCGGCAGCGGGCGCGCGGCCGACGTCTTGCCCGGCAGCGGTCTTGCATCCGCTCGCCTACTGATTGCCTCGCTCTTCCTCGGTGGAGGAATCACGGCGTGCTCCGACTTCGGAGGCCGGGAGTAGCACGATGCCGAAGGAGCTCTACAGCGCGAGCGAGGCGGCCAAGTCGCTCGGCATCAGCATGGACACGCTCCGCCGCTGGGACCGGGAAGGCCGGATCCGGACGGAACGCGACCGCGCGAACCGCCGCGTCGTCCGCGCGGCCGAGCTCGAGCGGCTGCGCGGTGACGCCGGCACCGCGCACCTGAGCGCCCGCAACCGCTTCCGGGGCGTGGTCACGGACGTCAAGGTCGAGGGTCTCATGGCGCAGGTCGAGATCGTGGTCAGCGATCCCGTCCGGCTGGTCGCGATCGTGACCCGCGACGCGGTCGACGAGCTCGGCGTCAGGCCCGGGATGCCCACGACCGCGGTCGTGAAGTCGACCTCCGTGATGATCGAGAGCTGAGACGAGGCCGACGTGAAGCCTCGCCTTCGTCGTCTGCTCGTCGCCGCGACGGCGCTCGGGGCAGCGGCCGCGCTGGGGGTCTCGGCGACGCTGCTCACGGGTGGCGCCTCGGGTGCGCGCCAGGCGCAGATCACGGTGTTCGCCGCCTCCTCCCTCACGGACGTCTTCCCGAAGATCGACTCCTCCCCGAGGTACTCGTTCGCGGGGTCGAACACGCTGGCCGCGCAGATTCGGCAGGGCGCCCCGGCGCAGGTGTTCGCGTCCGCGAACATGACGTTGCCGCGGAAGCTCGCGCGGCAGGGCCTTTGCACCAGGCCGATCGTGTTCACGCGCAATGCGCTCGTGCTGATCGTCCCGCGTGGGAACCCGGCCGGGATCGAGAGCGTGCACGACCTCCTCGCACGGGGCACGAAGCTCGTCGTGGCGGGCGAGGGGGTGCCGGTCGGGAGCTACACGCGCCGCGCGCTGGCGAATCTGCGGCTGACGAGCGTGCTCGCGAACGTGGTGAGCAACGAGACCAACGTGCGCGAGGTGCTCGCGAAGGTCTCGCTCGGCGAAGCCGACGCGGGGTTCGTGTACTCGACCGACGCGCAGACCGTGGCGCGCACGGTCACGACCCTCTCCCTCCCTGCGCGGGCACAGCCTGCCGTCCAGTACGGCATCTGCATCCCGACGTCCGCCCGGGACGACGCGGACGCGAAGGCGTTCGTGAAGCGGGTGCTCAGCCCTGCGGGGCAGGCGACGCTCGTCGCTGCCGGCTTCTTGCCGCGGAGGACGAAGACCGCCTCGACGGGGGGCTAGGGGGACCGCGTGCGCCGGGCGCTCGGCACGATCGCGATCTTCGGGGCGGCCTGCGTCGCGCTGGGGTTCCTGCTCCTGCCGATCGTGGCGATCTTCGTCCACACCGAGCCCGGGAACCTCCTCTCGCAGCTCTCGAACCCCGCCGTCGTCGACGCCCTCGTCGTGAGCCTGAGAGCGAGCGCGATCGCCCAACTGGTGGTGGTCGCGTTCGGGACGCCGACGGCCTACCTGCTCGCGACGCGTCGGTTCCCCGGCCACGCGCTCGTGATCACGCTCGTCGAGCTACCGCTCGTGCTGCCGCCCGCGGTCGCCGGGCTGGGCCTGCTCGTCGCCTTCGGCCGCAACGGGCTGCTCGGCTCGACGCTCGACGTCTTCGGCGTCTCGATCCCGTTCACGCAGACCGCGGTCGTCCTCGCGGTGGTCTTCGTCGCGAGCCCTCTCTACCTGCGCCAGGCGATCGCGGCCTTCGAGTCGGTCGACCCGAACCTCGTCGCCGCCTCCCGGACGCTCGGCGCGGGGTCGACGCGGACGTTCTTCAGGGTGATCCTGCCGCTCGCACGGGGCGGCCTCGCCGCGGGGTTCGCCCTCGCGCTCGCCCGCGGCCTCGGCGAGTTCGGCGCGACGATCATGTTCGCCGGCAGCCTGCAGGGCGTGACCCAGACGCTCCCGCTGGCCATCTACGCGGAGTTCGACCGCAACTTCGACGCGACGTTGGCCATGGGCGCACTGCTCGTGGTGATCAGCGCCGCGCTGCTCCTGACCCTCAAGCTCACGACGATATGGCAAGCCTCGCGGCGGAGCTCGCGCTCCCCCTCCGGTCTTTTGAGCTGGAGCTGACGCTCGAGGTCGGCGGGACGGTCGCGCTGGTCGGACCGTCCGGGGCGGGCAAGACCTCCGTCCTCCGCGCGATCGCCGGTCTCGTCCGCCCGCGGGCCGGCCGCGTCGCCCTGGACGACGACGTGTGGTTCGACAGCGCGCGCAGGATCGCCCGCCGCCCCGAGGAGCGCCGCGTGGGGCTCCTCTTCCAGGACTACGCGCTGTTTCCGCATCTCGACGTCCGCCGGAACGTCGAGTACGCCGGCCGCGGCCGCGCCGACCCGTACCTCGAGCGCTTCCGCATCGCCCATCTCGCGGGCGCCTGGCCCGCAGAGCTGTCGGGAGGCGAGCGGCAGCGCGTCGCGCTCGCGCGGGCCCTCGCGCGCGACCCGGCGGTGCTGCTGCTCGACGAGCCGCTCTCCGCCCTGGACGCGCACACGAAGGCCGGGGTGCGCACCGAGCTGCAGCAGCTGCTCCGGGAGCTCGCACTGCCGACGATCCTCGTCACCCACGACTTCCAGGACGCAGCCGCGCTGGCCGACGAGGTCGGCGTCCTCGTCGACGGGAGGCTCCGCCAGCTCGCCTCCCCACAGCAGCTGGTCGCCCGACCCAGCGACGCGTTCGTCGCGTCGTTCACCGGCGCCAACCTGTTGCGCGGCGTCGCGAGGCCGGTCGCCGACGACGTCACGCACGTGCTGCTCGACACGGGGGAGACCGTCTACTCGGCCGACACCGCGGAGGGCGCCGTGGGCGTCGTCGTCTACCCGTGGGACGTCTCGGTCGCGCGCGCGCACCACGAGGACTCCGCGATGAACGCGATCCACGGCGAGATCGGGGCGCTCGTCGAGCTCGGCAACCGGATCCGCGTGTCGATCGGGCCGATCACCGCCGAAGTCACGACGTCCTCGGCGAGGCGTCTCGAGCTCTCTCGCGGCGGCCCGGGCATCGCGACGTTCAAGGCCACCGCCACGCGGCTGGTGCCGCTCGGCTGACGACCTCGACCAGAGCCGACGCGGAGGCATCCGCACGAGGCACTCGCAGAGCGGCGACTCCTACCATGACGTGGTGAGACCCGAGACCATCGGCGGCCGAGACCGGCGCCGGACGCGGCGTGTCGTGTCGACGCTCCTCACGGCGACCGTGGTCGCCGCGCTCCTGCCCGCCGCAGCGAGCGCGCACGCGACGCTGATCGGGACCGACCCGCCGGCAGGGGCGCGGCTGTCCTCGCCGCCCGACCAGCTCGTGCTGCGGTTCGACGAGGCGTACGTCGCCGGCAGCGCGCACGTCTCGCTCCGGAAGAGCGACGGCTCGTTCGTCTCCCTTCCTCCGGTCTCCGGCGGCGGGGCCCGCATCGTGCAGCCGCTGCCAGCCGGCCTGCGCGGAATCTTCGTCGTCTCGTGGTCGCTCCTGTCGGACGACGGCCACCTCGTCGACGGCGACTTCGCGTTCTCGGTCGCCACCGCCGGCGCGCTGCCTGCCGCCTCCGGCTCGGCGAGCGGGCCGCGCCGGTCGGAGGTCGTGGCGAGCTGGCTGTTCTTCGCCGGATTTGCCCTCGCGTTCGGCGGGCTCCTCAGCGAGCGCCTCGTCTGGCGTCTCCCCCCCGTGCCCGCCCCCGCGCCGGCCGGCATCGCGGTCGCCGTCGCCGCGTCGGCCACGCTGTTCGTCTTCCTCGCCGCCGACCGTGAGAACGGCGGCGTCACCGCCGGCCTCCAGCTGCGCGCGCTGCGCGCGGTCGCGACGAGCCGCCCCGGCGAGCTGACCCTCGGCGTGATCGCGGCGCTCGTCGTCTCCGCAGCGCTCGTGATCGCGCCCCGGACGCGCCTCGCGGCGCTCGTGCCGCTCTCCGTCGCCGGAATCCTCGTCGCCTGGCGTGGCCACGCGGGCACGAGCGGCGACTGGTGGGCGCCGCTGGCCGACTCGGTCCACCTGCTCGCCGCCGCCGCCTGGGCCGGCGCGCTCGCGCATCTCGTGCTCGTGCTCGTCCGGGCGCCCGAGGGAAGGGAGCGGTACGAGATCCCCGTCCGCCGCTACGCCGCGCTGGCGCTCCCGACCGTCCTCGTCGTGCTCGGCAGCGGCGCGCTGACCGCGCTCGCCGAGTTCCACAGCCTGGCCTCCGTGTTCGACACGGGTTACGGCCGCACGCTCGTCGTGAAGACGGGCCTCGTGGCGGCCGCGCTCGGCCTCGCGCTCGGGAGCAGGCTCTTCGCTTTGCGCGGCAACCCAGGGGTCGAGCTCCCGCTGCTCCGCCGGCTGACGGCGGGCGAGCTCACGCTCGTCGCCGCAGCCCTGGCCGCGGTCGGGTTGCTCGTCAACCTCGCGCCTCCCAGGACCTCGGTCGCTGCCGCCGGCGCAGCCTCTCCGCTGACGCCCTCCTCGGGCGGAGGGCCTGCTGTCCGGCTGGCGGGGTTCGCAGGCCCGCTGGCGGTCGGCCTCGCCGCCTCGCCTGAGGAGCTCCAGTTCACGGTCATGCCCCCGCGCGGCCGATCCGCAGCGGGCCTCGAGCTCACTGCGGAGGCGACCCGCCCCGGCGGCAAGGGCACGACGCTCTATCCACGGCCTTGCGGCGACGGCTGCTTCTCGATCCGGTTCGGGCTGCGCCCCGGCACGACGGTGGTGACCGCGACCGTGGCGTCGGCCAGCTTCCCCGCCGCGAACGTCCGCTTTGCGGTGCCCGGGCCGATCGGGCGGGCGCGACCCGCCCTCCTCCGCCGCATGGAGAGGACCGTGCGGGCCGCCTCCGGCGTGGACGTCGTCGAGCGCGTGAGCGCCGGCCCGGGAACCCCGCGCTCGACGTCGACGCTCCACCTGACCGGCCGCGGGTTCCTCGCGGCCGACGCGGTCGAGTCGCCGACCGACGTCCGCGTCGTGGGCCTCGAGCACGGCCTGACCGAGCTCGTCTACACGTCCGGGGACGGCACGACCTGGGTGCGGGCGTGGGTCGACGCACGGAACCGGCTCCGCCGCGAGCGGATCGTCCGAGCGGGCATGCTGAGCGAGCGCTCGCTGCGCTACCCGACGCACCCCGGCGCGCGCATCGGTCCGGGCCCCATCGAGAGCCGCGCCATCCCCGAGGGGCCATTCGTCCTCGCACGCGAGGACGACGATCTCGCGATCGGACTGGCCGCACGGCCCGCCGGCCCGGGTCGCCTGGGGCTCACGGCCACGGTGATCGGGCCGGACGGCCAGGCAGCCACCGGGCTCGGTGTCGGTGTCCGCCTCCGCTCGGGAACCCGCTCGAGCGCTTCGGCCGCGGCGTGCGGCGCGGGGTGCTACGCCGCGACCGTGCGCGTCGCGGGACGGCCGCGGTTCGCCGACGTGACGATCCGGCGGCTCGGGCGCGCGCCCTCGAGCGTCCGCTTCCCGTTCCCCTCGCGCTGGCCGCCTCCCGCGGCGACCCACCTCGCGCGGCAGGCGACGAGGGTGTTCGCGGCGCTGCGGACGCTCACCATCGACGAGCACCTCGGCTCCGACGCGGCGAACGTCCACCACACGATCTGGCGCCTGCTCGCGCCGAACCGACTCGAGTACACGATCGACGGCGGCTCCCAGGCGGTCGTGGTCGGCGCCCGCCGCTGGGATCGCAACCCCGGCACGGACTGGGTCGAGTCGCCCCAGCTGCCCGTCAAGCAGCCGAGCCCGACCTGGGGCCGCGCGCCCGCCCGCGCGACGCTGCTCGGGCGCGGATCGGTGCGAGGGCGGCCCGTCTGGCGCGTCTCGTTCGTCGACCGGAGCGTGCCCGCCTGGTACACGGTCGCGATCGACATGCGCACAGGACGCACGCTCGAGCTCGAGATGACCGCGGCGGCGCACTTCATGCACCACGTCTACTCGGGCTTCGACGAGCCCCTCTCGATCACGCCGCCGGAGTAGCTACCGCGGAAGCTTCAGCGTTCCGAGCGCCCGCGGGACGTCGTCCTGCAGGCGTGTCGGCCAGGACGCGAGGTCGATCGGCCGTCCCGGGCCCGTCGGCACGCTCTGGAAGAGCTGCTGGAAGCTCTCCCACAGGCTGACCGTCTTCCCGCGGAGCGACGCGGGCAGCACGAACGAGAAGCTGCCGCGCCGGTCGGGCCACCGGGCCGACACGGGCTTCACGACGCCCGGGGCCGAGACGCCGACGAGCATGCCCTCGTACACCGCGCCCGCATACGAGGTCGGCTTCGGCGTCGGCAGCCCGTTCCCCGACCCCGGCAGCTGGATGTTCATGCGCGCGCTGTGGAGCCGGTCGAACTGCACGTCGACCCCGACGGGCAGGCCGAACGAGTCGCTCCCCACGGCGACCTGCACGCTGAGCGTGACGGGGTCGGCGGCCGTCTCGTCGGATGCGGCGAAGAACGACGTGTAGCGGCCGAGCGAATCGCTGCGCGACGAGAACGTCCAGAAGTCACGGTCGCGCGTCCGGGTGACCACGACCGCGCCGGAGACCGGCTTGCCCGCGCTGTCCGTGACCACGCCCGTGAGGCGGTACGTGTAGAGCGCGACGGTCGGCGGCGGGGCGCCGTCTGTCGAGACGAGCCTCCCCGAGACGACGATCCGACCGTCCCCCCTCGCCTTCGCCGTCAGCCCCTGGATCCGGTACCCCACGTTGAAGCCCGCCTGGACGCCGACGAGCGCGTTCCGCTCGGCGCGGGAGAGCGCGCGACCGTTCGCGCGCGCCCTGTTGGCCGACACGACCGTGACCACGTGACGCAGCGGGATCGTGCTGTCGACGGAGTAGCGGAAGCTCCCGTCCGCGGCGGTCGCCGCGGGAATGCGATACCCCTCGACCGCGACGCGTGCTCCCTGCACGGGCGTCCGACCGAGGAGCACGCGGCCCGTGACGACCTGCGTGTTCGAGGAGGCGGCGGTCCAGCCCCGCACCATCAGGCCCGACTGGGTCGTGATCCGCGCGCGCCCGAGCCTCGTCGTCCGTGGCGTCGCGACCGTGCCGGCGGGTGCCGCGTGGCGCGATGCCCTGGCGGTCGAGGCGAGCACGCGTCCGACCGCGGGACCGTCACCGCTCGGCCGCGACGACAGCGCGGGGGGCGGAGACGGCTTCTGCGACGCGCCGAGCGTGAAGACCTGGAGCTCGCTCGCGTTGCCGCCGCCCGACGACGTGGGCGACCCACCGGAGGAGATCGCGAGGTACTCCTTGCCGCCGACCGAGAAGATCGTCGGCCCCGCGGCGATCTGGTGCCCGGTCTGGAACGTCCAGAGCACCTTGCCGGTCTTGGTGTCGAAGGCGCGCAGCACTCCGTCCCCGCCGCCGGCGAAGCCGAGCCCGCTCGCCGTGGTGGTGACGCCCCCGCGCTCCGGCTCGGGGGTGTTGAACTTCCAGACACGACGTCCCGTGCTCACGTCGATCGCGCTGATCGACCCGTGATCGTGCCAGCCGGGCAGGAACGACCCGAAGTTGCCGTTCTCGAGGCCCAGGAAGACGTCGCCGAGCGTCAGCTTCCGCTTCTTCTGCGTCGGGGTCAGCCTCGCCTGCGTGAGGAGGGCGGCGGTCTCGGCGGCCGCGTTCAGGACGTAGTTGGTCTTCGGGTCGTAGGACGCGGGCGAGAAGTTCAGCCCGCCGATCGAGCCAGGGTAGACCGGCACCGCCTTGCCTGGCTGGAGCCGCGGGTGCTCGGTGCGGTCGATCACCTTGACGCGCTGGTGGATCGGGGCGCCCGTCGCGGCGTCGTACGCGAACCAGAGGCCCTCCATCGTCGCGACCGAGACGATGCGGCGGGTCTTGCCGCCCACCTTGCCGTCGTAGACGAGGGGCGGCTGCGCGGTGTCGTACGACCACTCGTTGAACGACATCTGCTGCTGCCACCACTTCATCCGGCCGCTCCGGAGGTCGACCGCGATCAGCGAGTCGGTGCGGGGGTTCTGCCCCGGCCGGAACTGCGGGAAGTAGAGTGGCGTCGCCGAGCCCGTGCCGAAGTAGAGGGTGTGCGTCGTCGGGTCGATCGTCTGCGGTGTCCAGACGACGCCGCCGCCGACGATCCGGGAGAGCCGGCGCCAGCTCGTGCCCTCGGGCGGAATCGTCCAGAACGGGTTCGGCCAGGCCGGGTCGAGGTCTGGCGTGTACGCCATCACGAAGCCGCGCACGCCGTACTCCGAGCCCGCCGCGCCGACCACGACGCGCCCGTCGGCGCAGACGGGCGGGCTGGTCTCGGAGTAGCCGTAGCTCGGCGTCGCCCGCGGCACCGCGGCGGAGATGGGCACCCGCTTGATCAGCCGCCCGCTACGGGCGTCGAGCGAGACCAGGTACATGTCGAGCGTCGCGATGAAGAGCTTTCCCTGACAGAAGGCCAGGCCGCGGCTCGCCGCGATGCCGAAGTTCCGGAAGACGGCGACGTTGTCGGGCTTCCAGCGCCAGATCACTGCGCCCGTCGTGGCGTTCAGGGCGAAGACGTTGTCGTCGTTCGTCGTGACGTAGAGACGCCCCCCGATCGCGAGCGGAAACGACTGCGTCCCCCGGCGGATGGTGGGGTCGATCTGGCGGAAGTCGACCGTGTAGAGGCGGCCGAGGCGGTCGACGTTGTCCTTGTCGATCTGGGTCAGCGCGCTGTGCCGGTTCTGATCCGGGGTGTTCCCCCAGCCCGGCCAGTCCCCAGAGGGGCTCGTCGCCCCGCCCGCGGTTCCACTCGCCACCGCGAGCACGATCCCGAGCGCGACGGCGAGCGCAACGTATCGTCCGCGACGCGCTGGCATGTCAGGCAATCATAGGCCGCGGGCTCGCCCGGCCAAAGACCGCGCTCGGAACACGTTGCGTCGCCGGAGGAGCACGCCGAGCGGGACGAGCGCCCCGAGCGCGGCGTAGCGACCGAGGGGCTGCCTCCGGCGGTCGACGCCCGCGCGTGCCGTCGGTCCCTGCCCGAGCGCGTTCCGGACCGCGCTCGCGACCCGGTTCGCGTCCCGCTCGCCGAACACGGAGCCACCGCTCGCGGCGGCGAGCGACGACAGCGCCGCCGCGCTCTCCGGATCCGGCCGGTACCCGGCCTCGCGGGTGCCGTCGGCGGCGAAGATCGCCTCTCTCGCGCCCCACACGTGGACGAGCACGAGCGCCGTCGCCGGGTCGCGTCCCAGCGCGGAGGCCACCGCCCCCGGGTCGAACGGCCGGCTCTCGCCGTCCGTGAGCACGACGAGCGCCCGCTTGCGGGCGGTCGGGGCGAAGGTGCCCCCGGCCGGGACCTGCGCAAGCGCGGCAAGCGTCGAGGCCGTGACCCCGGTGGAGGCGGGAGGCGGCTGCTCGATGCCGATCGCCTCGCGCACCGTCGCGTCGAAGCTCTCCTCGCTCGGGCTGGGCAGCAGGTTTGGCAGCACGCGGTCGGTGAGCGTGCCGACGCCGGCCTCCACGCCGGGGAGTGCCGCACGGATCGCGATCGCCGCCGCCCTGGCCCGCTCCAGGCGCGTCGGGGCGTGCGCGCTCGACGACGCCAGCATCGAGCGGGACGTGTCGAGCACGACGTCGACCTGCGCGTCGGTGCGGACGCGTTGGACGGCGCGGGCCTCCCAGGCAGGCTGCACGGCGACCAGGGCGACGAGCAGCGTGACGGCGACGAGGGAGACGAGCACGGCCCGGTCGGCTCCGGGAGCCTCGAGCCGGAGCGCGGCTCGCACCGCTACGGCCCGGTCGGCTCCGGGAGCCTCGAGCCGGAGCGCGGCTCGCACCGCGTCGACACGGCGGGCCGCGAGGACGAACGCTGCCAGCACGGGCACGACGCCGAGCGCGACGAGACCGCCGAGCGGGGTGAGGAGCACGAGCGAGGCGGTCACTCAGTACCCCTTCCCGGGGAGCCCGGCGCCGGCGCCGCGCCGACCGGTGCCCGTCCCGCCCGCGGTCGGGCTGGCACCCGGCCGCACGCCGTGCGCGCGGAAGAGGCGCAGGACGAGCTCGAGGTTCACCTTCGCGTCCTCGTTGGCGGGATCCAGGCGCACCGCGTCGGCGAACGCGGACACGGCCCGGCCCGCCTGGTCGGCGTCTCGGCCGCCCCCCGATGCGAAGTCGCCGAAGGCGAGGACGCCGAGCAGGTCGCTCGCCTGCGACGCAACGGCCGGACGGGCGTCGCGCGCGACGTCGGCGAGCGCGAGCTCGGCCCGTGCGCGCGTTCCCTGCCGCTCGAGCGCCGTGTCGAGCCCGCCGCGGGCGGCGTCGGCGAGGCGGAAGAGCCGGATCGCCCGCCGGGCGGCGAGGTCGTCGTCCACGCCGAGGAGATCGCCCGCGACGCCGAACGGCAGCGACGTCGACGCGCGCCAGCGGGCCGCTCCCGGCGCCGCCGAGTAGCGCGCGTCGCCCTCGCGCAGCGACGTCTGCCAGGCGCGGACGTCGTGCGCGAGCAGGAGGAGGACTGCGGCCACCAGGACGAGGCCCACCGCCGCGCCCCAGACGCGGAGCCTCATCACGCCTCCTTCCAGGTGACGCGGGCGAGGACGACCTCGTTGACCGCCAGCGCGGCGGTCAGCGCGACTGCGAGCGCCGCGAGCACCCACGGGAAGCCGCCCCGCCCGGACACCGCGGATGCCTCCTCGGGGAGCCGGGCGTCGCTGATCGTCGCCTGGGGCCCGAGCAGCCGACGGAAGAACTGCTCGTCGGCGGGCACGGGATTGAGCCCGACGATGCGCAGCGGGATCCGGTCGCGCCGGTAGGCGAGGAGCGTGAGCGCCACACGGCGAAGGTCGGCCGGATCGTCCGACAGGTCGGAGATCAGGATGACCCCGGGGCGATGACCTCGCTGCTCGAGCGCGAGCCGGCGGGCGAGCTCGAGCCCGGAGGAGATGCGTGTCCCGGCACTGAACGTGCGCGACCAGGGGTTGACGGGAAACGTCGGGATGAATCCGGGCGTCTTCTGCTCGGGCAGCGTGAAGTAGCGCACGAGCGGCTCGAGCTCGGCGGCCCGCGTGCCCGGGGGAAGCGCCTCGTAGGCGGTGCCGGAGAAGACGACGACGCCGTAGCGGCCGTTCGAGGCGGCGAGGTCGTCGAGCGTCGCCCCGATCCGCGCGTACGTGTCCTGGGACACGCTCGCCGAGAGGTCGAGCGCCACGATGGCCGTCGAGCCCGGCGGCAGCAGGTGCAGCGTGCGCACCCGTGCGTGCCCGGCGAGCACGGCGATCGTTCCGAGCAGCGCGAGCAGCAGCACGGCGAGCACGAGGCGCACGACATCGGTGCGCCGGGCGGCTCGACGCAGCGCAGGCGCGTCCGCGAGCGGGATCGCGCTCACGTCTCGAGCCTCCCCTCGACCTGGTCGACGACTGTCTCGATCTGCTCGGGCGAGGGCTCCCGCGGCGACCAGGCCAGCCGCGAGGCGGTGCCGCCGAGCGCGTACCCCGACCCGCCGAGCACGCGTCCCAGCAGCCCGAGCGCACGCCGTCTGTCAGCGGGGCCGCGCCGCTCGGCCTCGCGTGCGTACAGGAGCGCGCGCTCGAGCGGAGAGAGGCGCGCGAGCCGCTCGGCAGCCCTGTGCCGCCGGAGCCGCAGCAGGCCGACGACTGCGAGCGCGGCGGCCCCGAGCAGGAGCGCCGCGGCTCCGCCTTGCAGGACCGCCGAGAGCGTCCCGGGCGCGATGCGATACGTCGGGCGCGGCAGACCGGTCTCGCGGCGGAACGGCGGCGTGGCGGCGCCCGCCTCGGCACGCGTCACACGCCCCGAGATCGACAGAGCGGGCCAGCGCACCACCGAGGTCGACTGCGATCCGTCTCGTCGCGTCACCGTGACCCGCAGCGGACTCAGCCGGACGGCGCGCGGTGCGTCACCGGGGACGCAGTCCTCGTTCAGGCAGGCGACGTCCCAGCGGAAGCGGAGCTCCGTCAGGCCGCCACGCGCGCTCCGCTCGACCACGGGGCCTGCGAGGACGTCGAGCGGCGCGAACGAGGCGACGACGCGCACCCGTGACGGATCGACCACCGCGTCGTCGACGCGCACGACCGCGGTCGCGGCGATCCGGTCCGCGACCTGCGGCCGGGCGGGCTCGAGCGACGTCGACGCCGACGGCGCCCCGCTGACCAGGGCCGCGGCGGCCGCCACCCACGCGGCCGCGATCACCGCTGCCACCTGGCCGTCCGGCGCAGGTCGGCCCAGTCGAGGAACGCGGCGTCGATCTGCTCGGGGTGCTCGCTGCCGACGACGAGCGGGTCGAAGCCGAGCGACGCGAACTCGTCGAGCAGCCGGGCGAGGCGTGCCTCGTTCGCGCCGCGGCGCGCGCGCGCCTCACGGGCGCTCAGTCGAACGAGACGCGGCCTGCCGCCCGAGGGGTCGGCCACGGGGACGACGACCGAGCCGACGTCGGGGAAGCTCTGTTCCCAGACGGGGTCCTGGATCACGACCGGGACGACGTCCCAGCGGTGCGCGCCGGCGTCGAGCCACGCGGCGACCGGCGGCGGTGCGAGGAAGTCGGACAGGATGAAGAGGAAGCTTCCGGCGGGAAGCGCGGAGCGCATGCGGCCCAGGTACGCGAGCGCCCGCTCGACCGTGTCCTCGGGGGCGTCGAAGGCGGTCTCAGGCGCCTGCCGCTGCTCGATCAGCCAGCGGTCGCCGCGTCCCCCCGGCGGGAGCCAGTATGCGTCGCCCTCCGGTCCTCCGCCCGCGTGGTCGAGCGAGCCGACGTCCCCGCGGGCCGCGACCGCGCTCGACACGATCAGCTGTGTGGCGGCGTACAGCGCCGCCGGCTTCCGGAGCCAGGGAAACGGCGCGGCGTAGATCCCCATCGCGGGGCGCCGGTCGCAGACGACGACGACGCGCGGCGCCTCGTCTGCCTGGTAGGCGCGCACCACGAACTCGTCGTCGTCACGCGCGGCGGAGAGCCTCGCGGACGCGCGCCAGTCGATGGTCGCGACCGGGTCGCCGGGGAGGTACGGGCGGGCGCCGACGATGTCCGTGCCGGCGCCGCGGCGGGCGCTCCGGTGCTCGCCGAACGGCAGCCCGACGAGCCGCGGGCGCGGGACGAGCGGAAAGAGGCGCCGCTGCGCCGGAGCGCCCTCCACCTCAGGAGGCGGCCGGGTCGAGCGGCTCCGGCACGCGACCGCGCTCGTCCCAGTCCGGCTCGGGCCGTGGCGCGAGCTCGAAGCTGCGCGCGCGGATCCGCTCGAGGGCGGCGTCGCGCCCCAGCCCCCGGATCTCCGCGAGGAACGTCGTCGTCAGGAGGATCCGGTGGCCGAGCACCGGCAGGAACAGCTCCTCGACGTCCTCCGGCACCACGTACTCGCGCTCGTGGAGCAGGGCGCGGCCGCGCGCGGCGCGCTCGAGCGCGAGACTGCCCCTGACCGAAGCTCCGGTCGACACGCCCTCGACCGCTCTCGTCGCCCGGACGAGGTCGACGAGCCAGTCGAGGATCAGGTCGTCGACGTAGACGTCCTCGACCGCGCGCTGCAGCTCGCGCACCTCGTCGGCGGTCACGGCGGGCTCGAGCCTCCCGAGCGGGTGTCCGTGGCGTTGCTCGCGGACGATCCGCGCCTCGTCCTCGCGCGACGGGTATCCGAGCGAGGTGCGCAGGGTGAAGCGGTCGAGCTGCGCCTCCGGCAGCGGGAACGTGCCCTCCTGCTCGATCGGGTTCTCGGTCGCGATCACGAGGAACGGCGCCGGCAGCGGCCGCGTGACGCCGTCGACGGTCACCTGGCGCTCCGCCATCGCCTCGAGCAGGGCGGACTGCGTCTTCGGCATCGCACGGTTGATCTCGTCCACGAGCACGACGTTGGCGAACACCGGTCCCGGCCTGAACTCGAAGTCGCGCGTCCGCTGGTCGTAGATCGAGAGGCCGGTCACGTCGGACGGCTGGAGATCCGGCGTGCACTGGATCCGGGTGACCGTCGCTCCATCGATCGTCTGCGCGATCGAGCGGGCGAGGACGGTCTTCGCGGTGCCCGGGACGTCTTCGAGGAGCACGTGGCCCTCGCAGACGAGCGCCGAGAGGACGAGGGCGACCTCGTCGCGCTTGCCGTGGACGACCGTCTCGACGTTGGCGAGCAGCGAACGCGCGAGCGCGCTGGCCCGGCCGGGCCGGCTCGACTCGTCCTCGCGCCGCACCGCGCCGCTCATGGCCGCATGCTAGTTCCCGCCCGGAGTCGAGTCGCCACGGCTGCTCGCACGCGCCGCGTGGCGGCGCCCCGGGAACCCATCCGAGATGCGCGTCGCGGCCTCCGCACGCCCGCGGGCGGGGCGTGCGGAGGCGCGATCCAGGCCGCCCGTCAGGGCGTGACGTTGAACCCGATCGTCATGCCGCGATCGACGTGGAACGGGACGTCGCAGACGCCCGTGTACGTCTTCGCCGGCAGACCCACGGTCCAGGTCTCCGACTGGCCGGGCGCGAGCAGCTTGCCGGGCTTCACGCCGATGAGATCCCAGTTGTGGACCTCCTCGCCCCTGTTCGTGATCACGAACGTGACCTGGCCGGACGGGACCGACGTCTGCGACAGGTCGAAGCGGTACTCGTACATGTCGACCTTGACCGTCGTGTTCGCCGTGCCGACCGTGCCGGTCGGCGGCGGGGGCGGCGTGGTCGTCGTCGTGCCCGTCGTGGGCGGCGGCTTCACGGCCGGCGGCTTGACGGCGACGCCGAGCACGCCCTTCATCCCGAGCCGCGCGTGACCGGGCAGGGTGCAGACGTACTTGAACCGGCCCTTCTTCTTGAAGACGACGCGGAGCGTCGCCTTCTTGCCGGGGTTGAGCGTCTTCGTCTTCTTGCCGGCGATCTTGAAGTCGTGCGAGATCTTGCCTCTGTTGACGACCGTGAAGATCACCGTGCCCTTCGGAACCTTCCGCTTCGAGAGCTTGAAGTTGAACTCCTTCGCGACGACGGTGACCCGGGTGACCTTGCTCGCCTTCCCCGTGTGCGTCTTCGCCGGGCTCACGACGGTTGCGCCCCCGCCCGGCGCCAGCAGCCCGGCAGCGAGCCCGCCCAGCGCCAGTGCCGAGAGCACAACCAGACTCACTCCTCGACGCATGCAGACCTCCTCGAAAAGATTGACCCTCCAGCAGGGTATCGATGCCGTCGCGGGCCGAGCGCAGCTGCCCACGACACTCGGAGGTCGGGGCGGCGGCGCGCTGCCGCCGCCCCGACCGATCCGTGTCCCTTACGGCAATACGAACGTGTAGATGCTGTCGTCCCGTAGACGGGCCGGGTTCGTCAGGCCGGCCGGGCGGGAGACGTCGTTGTGCGACTCGCCGCCGACGGCGACCGAGACGTACTGCTTGCCGTTCACCATGTAGGTGACCGGCGCCGCGCCGACCGGTGCGGTCATGAGCGGCGACTTCCACAGCGACTTCCCGGTCTTGGTGTCGATCGCCTCCAGGTAGCCCTTCCCGTCCTGGGCGTTGCCCTCGCCCAGGTGGCCGATGAAGGTGATCCCGGCGGCCGTGTTCATCGACCCGCTGTAGCAGGGCGCCTCCCAGTGCTGGTGCCACGTGAGCTTGCCCGTGGTCACGTCCAGCGCCGAGAAGTTGCCGCTGTTCGAGGTCGACGTGTCGCCGACGCCGAGGCGGCCCGCGCCGATGCCGCCGTTCGCGCCCGCGACCTGCGAGGCGCGCGGGATCTGCTCGAAGCTCCCGGCCCGGTTCGTGACGCCGCACGTGATGAACGTGTGGTTCTCCGGGCTGTACGAGCTCGCCGGCCAGTCCATGTTCTCGAACGGCGTGACCACGTACTGCGTCGTGTCGTACGGGTCGTACGCGCAGCCGATCTTGAACGGCTTCCCGTCGGGTGCCGTCGCCTGGGCGTACGGGATGTACGCGTTCGTCTGCGTGATGTTCCCGTCCGAGCACGGCCGCCCGTCCTTGCCGATCTTGTTGAACAGCACGTTGTCGGCCTGGGGAACGGGCTGCGTCGGCCAGGTGTTCACGTCCGGCGACTTGTTCTGCGGGACCGGGACCTCCTTGACCGGGATCAGCGGCTTGCCCGTCTCACGGTCGAGGATGAACGTCATGCCGTACTTGTTCACCTCGGCGATCGCGGGACGCAGCCGCAGCGCGGTCGTCCGGACCTTCTTCTTCCTCGTCACGACCTTGCCCTTCACCTTGACCTTGACCTTCTTGGTCACGGTGACGGGGATCTTGTACTTCGCCTCGAACGAGACCGGGTTGTTCGGCAGGTCCGAGTCCCACAGGTCGTGGTGGGCGGTCTGGTAGGCCCAGACCAGCTGGCCCGTGTACACGTTGAGCGCGACGATCGCGTCCGTGTAGAGGTTCATGCCCGGGCCACGCGAGTTCCACGGGACCGGGTTGCCGGTGCCGAAGATCGCGAGGTTCAGCTTCGGGTCGATCACGGGCGACTCCCACATCGCGCCGCCGCCGTAGTGCGTGTCGGTGGCGGTCCACGTGTTGCTGCCCGGCGCCCCCGGCTGAGGCACGGAGCTCCAGGTCCACAGCGGCCGACCGTTCTTGGCGTCGTACGCGTGCATGCCGTTCGACACGCTCCCGCCGTCGGCGCCGCTGTCGCCGGTAATGATCATGCCGTTGTAGTAGATGGGCGCGTCCGAGATCCGGCCGCCCTTGCGCCAGGGCAGCACCTCGGTCTTCCAGACCTCGCCGCCCATCAGCTGGTCGAGCGCGATCAGGTGACCGTCACGCATGCCCGCGTACACCAGGCCGCCGCCGATGGCGACGCCCGGCGACCGGCCGCCGCTGCCGACGTTGTAGCCCTGCTCGTACGTCGGGACCCAGTGCCAGAGCGTCGCGCCGGTCGCCGCGTCGAGGGCGAAGACGTCGCTCTTGGGCGTCTGGATGAAGTACGTGCCGTCGGCGACCACCGCGTTCGCCTCGAGAGAGCCGCAGGCTGCGTCCTTCGTCGGGCAGGTCCCGAGGTTGATGTGCCAGGCCTCTTTCAACTGACCCACGTTCGCCGTCGTGATCTGCTTCAACGACGAGTAGCGCTTGCCATCGAGGCTGCCCATGTGCGTCAGCCAGTTGGCCCCCGGAGGAGCGCTGAGCTGAGCGGCGGTATACGCCGGCGAGGGAGCGATCGTCGGCCGTGCTGACGACGACTCGCCCGCCGAGACGACACCTGCGCCTGCAACGAGCAACCCCACACCGAAGGCGACCAAAAGCAATACGACCCTACGCATCTGGCTTCCTCTCCGAAGGTTGTGGGGGACACCCGACTATTTCACTTCGGCAGTTGTCCGCGCAACTATCCACGCTTGTGCTGACACGATCACAAAGTCTCCGTTGCCCGTTCTGGCACGGCGACGGGAAGGTAGAGTTGGCGCATGCTCCGGTCGGCGGTTGCAGCGTTGTGTGTCTCGGCGGTGCTCGTCGCGCCCGCCGCGGTCGGGGCGGCGGCCCTCGGCAACGAGACCGGGGCCTCGGCGAGCGCGGCGAAGATCACGCTGCGCGGGAAGACTCCGGGCCCGGGCCCCTGGCGCACGTACCTGTGGCTCAAGCTCGTCAAGGTGAAGCTCAAGAGCTTCGAGCTCTGCGCGGTCTGGGACCAGCCGAGCCCCCTCCCCAACTGCCGCGCAAAGGCCGGCAAGGCACTTCCCGCCGGAACGACGCTGCGGCTGGAGCAGCGCCCGATCGGGAACGGCGTTCGCCTGGCGGACACTCCCGGTTGGGGGATGATCGGGACCTCCAACGACGCGGCGCTCGCGGCGGTCGTCTCGAACTCGGTCACGGGTAACCACTTCGGCACGGTCACCTATCGCGTCACGCTGCGGAATGCCGACGGCCGGGTCGTCGCCCGCTCGAACCCCTTCAAGGTCGCCTGGCACCGGTAACCGTCCGGCCGGGAGTCCCGCCCGGAGGCGACGCTAGGCCGGAGGCAGGCCGAACGCGACGAGCTCGGGCCCCCCTCCGCCCCGCCTCGGGACGCCGGCTCCGAAGAGCACGAGGTCCCCGACGACCGCCGGGCACCCGTTGATCCCCGCGCGCAGCCGGGCGGACCAGAGACGCCTCCCGTCCTCCGTGCCGAACGCATAGGCGGCTCCGGCGTACGTCGAGGTGAACACGACGTCGCCGGCGACCGTGGCGCAGCCGAGCACCGGTGACGGCAGCCGCCGCTCCCACAGCGCGTGCCCGGTGGCCGCGTCCAGAGCGACGAGCCGGCCGCGACCCTTGGCCGGGTCGACGCTCGTGTAGTCCTGCCGCGAGACCGCGCTCCCCCATCCGCAGAGGTCGACGACCGGCACGAACACGCGACCCGCCGCGAAGGCCATCGGGGTCTCGACGCCCCCGAGCAGCCCGGGGCACACCGTGACCCGCCGTCTCGGAAGCGGCCCGGCGTCGTTCAGGTGCACGCCCACCGTCGCGGTCCAGCGGCGCCGGCGGCTCTCCCTGCCCCACGCGATCACGCGTCCTCCCTTGCCCGCCCCGATCACGGCGTCGCCGGCGACGATGGGCGTCGCCTCGAAGTCCTGGTCCCTGACGTCGTGCGGGGTGACCTGGTCGAACCACAGGAGGCGGCCCGTGCGAGCGTCGAGCACGACGAGCGAGTCGGTGTAGCGCGCCGGGCCGGGGAACGCCGCCCCGTTGGGACGCTCGGGAGTGCCTCCCCACGGTGTCGGGTTCGCGATGCCCGCGTAGAGCCGGCCCTCCGGATCGATCGACACGGGGTACCAGATCCCGCCTCCGCCCGACTCGAGCGGGTGGGGCCACGGCTTCTCGATCGTGTCGAACCTCCACACGATCGAGCCGGTGTCGGCATCGAGCGCGTAGATCGCGCCCCGGCCGCGCGGCGCGTACCCGACGGTGCCGGTGATGACGAGCCCCTCCCAGACGACCGGGGCGACGTCCGTGAACTGCTCCGTGCCGCCCGTGAGGTGGCGCCGCCAGACCTCGGCGCCCGTCTCGGCGGACAGCGCGAAGGCATCCGCGTCCGTCGAGCCGTACACGCGGCCTCCGACGACGGCGAGGCCGTTCGGACCGTCCGTCGGCGCGTGGTACCGATGTTCCCAGCGAAGCCCGCCCGTGCGCCGGTCGAGGGCGTAGACGTTGCTGCTCAGGTCCTGGACGTACACGGTGTCGTCGTCGGCGACCGGGGTCGAGGCGAAGCTGCCCGACGCGCTCGGCGCGCCCGTGAGCGGGAACCGCCAGCGCACGGCGAGCCGGCGGATGTCGCCCGCGGGGATCGACGACGACGTCGCACGGGTCCCGGCGAGGTCGGCGTTCGGCAGCGGCCACCGTTCCGGAGCGTCTCCGGACCCGCAGCCGGCGGGGAGCAGGACGAGAACGGCCGCGGCGGCGAAAGCGCTCCTGGAGGCGACCACGGGGTTGGTACGCTAGCGCGTGTGAACCGACGGCTCCTACTGGCAGCGGCGACGCTCGCAGCGGCACTCGTTCCGGCTGCCCAGGCCGCTCGGGAGAGCAGCCAGACCACCGCGCCTCCTCCGGTCGTCGACATCAAGGTCAAGATCTCCGACCGGGGAATCGTCTTCTCGCCGAAGAAGGCCGTACGCGGCGCCTACGCCCGGTTCATCCTGCTCAACGTGGGCAAGAGGTCCCACGCGATCGCGTTCGGCGCCACCAAGAAGGGTGCAGGCGTGCAGACCGGCTTTCACAAGCTCGTCAAGCCGAGCGAGCAGGCGATCCTCCTGCTCTTCCTCGACTACCGCGGGAAGGTGCCTTACATCGGAGCGCTCCCCGCCGACCGGAAGAAGCCGCGCATGAAGGGCACCTTCCGGATCACCTGAGCGTCGGGCCGCCGCTAGCTCGGCTGCCACGCGGGCGGGGCGTCCCCCGCGGCCAGATGCTCCCCCAGCGCGATCGTCGACGTCTTGCCGCCGGGCGCGGTCACGGCGAGCTTCCCGCCCGTGACGTAGATGAGCGACTTCCCGTCGGGCAACCAGCTCGCCGGGCCGGTGCCGTTCGCGACCTTCGCGGGCTTGCGACGGGCGGTGGAGACGCGGTAGAGGGCGAACATCGGGCACGGCGACTCCCCGCAGTCCTCGGGACCGGTCAACGGCCGCCGGGCGATGTACGCGATCGACCTGCCGTTCGGCGCGACGGCCGCGGCCGTCGAGGTGACGAGCTCGGCCCGGATGTCGAAGCGCCCCTGGACCCTGCCGGTCGTCGCGTCGACCTTCGACACGTCCGCCACCGTGGGCACGAAGAGCGACTTGCCGTTCGCCGTCCACGCGGGGCGCCCGCCCGGCGGCGCGAGCGGCAGCCGGTGCTGCTTCGCACCCGACGAGGACATCACGAAGACCGTCCACTGCTTCCGGTACGGGCGCAGGAACGCGATCTGGCGTCCGTTCGGCGACCAGACGGGGAAGCTGTCCCGGGGGTTCGCCGTCAGCTGCTTGACGTTCGTGCCGTCGAGGCTCATCGAAAAGATCCCGGAGCCGAGGCGGACGAACACGATGCGTGCCCCGTCGGTCGAGAACGCCGGGTCGGTCGCAGGACGGGGGCCGGTCGAGATCTGCTGGAGGCCCTCGCCGGTCGACTGGATGCGAAACAGCTGCTGCACCTGCGTCCCGTCCGGGTGTGCCGAGAACACGATCCACGGCCCGCTCGAGGCACGGGGCGCGGAGAACGCGAGCTCGACCGCCACCGCGAGCGCGACGACTACGACGACCGTGCTCGAGATCCACCATCGACGCGTGGGCACGGCTCGAACAGATAGCACAGGGACGGCGGCACGGGACGGTCCGGCGCCGCGCGGGGCGGGATCCGCGCTCCGCTGCGAAGATTCTCCGATGATCGTGTGCCCCTCGTGCGGCGAGGAGAATCCGGAGCGCGCGCGCTTCTGCCTCTCGTGCGGTCGGGAGCTCGCGAGCCAGGCGCCCGCGGGCGAGGAGCGCAAGGTCGTGTCGGTGCTCTTCGTCGACCTCGTCGGGTTCACGGGCCGTTCCGACCGAGCAGACCCCGAGGACGTACGCGCGACCCTCCGCCCCTACCACGAGCGGGTCAAGACCGACATCGAGCGCTTCGGCGGCACGGTCGAGAAGTTCATCGGCGACGCGGTGATGGCGGCCTTCGGCGCCCCGGTGGCCCACGAGGACGACGCCGAGCGAGCGGTGCGCGCGGCGCTCAGGATCCTCGAGACGATCGACGAGCTGCGCGGGGAGGGGCTCGAGCTGGCCGTGCGCGCCGCCGTCACGACGGGCGAGGCGGTCGTCTCGCTGGGCGCGCGACCTGAGCGTGGAGAGGGCATCGTCACCGGCGACGTCGTGAACACGGCCGCCCGGCTCCAGGCCGCCGCCCCGGTCGGTGGCGTCCTCGCCGACGAGACGACGATGCGCTCGGCAGGGGCGGCGATCACGTTCGAGCCCGCCGAGCCGGTCGAGGCGAAGGGGAAGGCCGAGCCGATCCCCGTGTGGAGGGTGGCCGCCACCCGGAGCAAGGTCGGGCAGCCGGAGGCGGCCGCCCACACGCCGTTCGTCGGGCGGACGCACGAGCGCACGCTTCTGCTCGAGACGTTCTCGCGCGCGGAGCGCGAGTCGTCGGTGCAGCTCGTGACGGTCGTCGGGGAGCCGGGGATCGGCAAGAGCCGGCTCGTGACCGAGCTCCGGACGACGCTGGACGAGCGTCCCGAGCTCGTCACCTGGCGGCACGGCCGCTGCCTCCCGTACGGCGACGGGATCGCGTTCTGGGCCCTCGGCGAGATCGTCAAGGCCGAAGCGGGGATTCTCGACTCGGACGACGACGGCCAGACGGTGCGCAAGCTCGAGGCCACCGTCGCGGACTACTTCACCGAGGACGCGGAGCGGGCCTGGCTCGTCTCGCGGCTCGCGCCCCTCGTCGGCGTGGGCGACGACGCGACCGCCGCGACCCGCGAGGAGACGTTCACTGCCTGGCGCCGGTTCCTCGAGGCGATGGCCGCCCGCCGGCCGTGCGTACTGGCGCTCGAGGACATCCACTGGGCCGACGCCGCGCTGCTCGAGTTCGTCGAGCACCTGCTCGACTGGAGCACACCGGTTCCGCTGCTCTTGCTCTGCACGGCCCGGCCGGAGCTCTTCGAGCGAGACTCGAGCTGGGGCGGCGGCAAGCGCAACTCGACGACGATCTCGCTGTCACCGTTGTCGACGGAGGAGTCGGGACGGCTCCTGCAGCTCCTGCTCGACCGGACGCTGCTGCCGGCCGAGACCCAGGCGGTGCTGCTCGAGCGCGCCGGCGGCAACCCGCTCTACGCGGAGCAGTTCGCCCGGATGCTCGAGGAGCGCGGCTCGGTGGAGGAGGTCGCGGTGCCGGAGAACGTGCAGGCGCTGATGACGGCCAGGCTCGACACGCTCCGGCCCGAGCTGAAGCTGCTCGTGCAGGACGCGTCCGTGGTCGGCCGGATCTTCTGGAGCGGCGCGGTCGCCTCGATCGGGGAGCGGGAGACGGAGCTCGTCCGCCGCGGGCTGAACGAGCTCGTGCATCGCGAGTTCGTCCGTCCGGTGCGCGTCTCGTCGATCGACGGGGAGGACGAGTTCGCCTTCTGGCACGCGCTCCTGCGCGACGTCGCGTACCAGCAGATTCCCCGCTCGCCCCGGGCCGGCAAGCACCTTGCCGCCGCCCGCTGGCTCGAACGGACCGCAGAGTCGCGCGCCGTCGACCATGCCGAGATCCTCGTCCACCACTACGGGGAGGCGCTCGAGCTGGCACGGGCCGCGGGCGAGTCCACGACCGAGATCGAGTCGAGCCTCGTGCGCTTCGTCGACCTCGCCGGCGACCGCGCCCTCCAGCTGGACGCGGAAGCGGCCGAAGCGCACTACCGTCGCGCGCTCGAGCTTGCCGGGTCGGACGAGCTGGCCCGGGCCAGGATCCTGGGGAAGCTCGCGGACGTCCTCGTCCTCCGCGGCGAGATCGAGGAGGCGGTCGCGGCGTACGAGGACGCGATCTCGGCGCTGCGCGACCTCGATCCGCGCGCGGCAGGCGCCGCCATGTGGAGCCTCTCGCGAACGTGGTGGGCGCTCGGCAAGGTCGACAATGCGACGACGCTCCGCGAGTCGGCAATCGCGCTGCTCGCCGACTACCCCGGCCCGGAGCTCGTCGCCGCATACGGATCGGCCGCGCATCAGGCGGCGATCGGCGGCCGTCCCGACGAGGCGATGCGCTTCGCGGAGCAGGGCCTGACGCTCGCCGAGGAGCTGGGTGTGGAGGACGTCGTCGCACACCTCCAGGCGCGGGCCGCCGTCCGCGCCTACGCCGGCGACCCGCGGGCCGTCGACGACTGCCGTCAGTCGTGCGAGCTCGGTCTCCGCCTGGGTCTCGGTCGGGCGACGGCGGTCGCGCTGAACAACCTCGCCGACGCGTTGTACTACTTCGAGTCCGTGCGCGCTGCGAGGGAGGCCTGGGACGAGGCGATCGAGTTCGCGCGCGCCCGGGGCATCCTCGGTGCGGCGTTGTGGGCCCGCGCGGAGCGCCTGCGCGCGCTCCACGACCTCGGCGAATGGGACGAGCTGCGCAGCGAGGCCGACGACGTCCTGGAGTGGACACGAGGCCACGGCGGCGGACAGGTGGAGATCTTCGCCCGGATCCACTCGGCGGACGTCCTCGTCCACCGCGGCGAGCTCGGCGAGGCGGCCGACCGGGTCGAGGCGCTCCTCCCGCCGGCGCGCAGCAGCGGCGATCCGCAGGTCCTCGTTCCAGGGCTGACAGTTGCCGCGCTCGTCTCGTCCGCGCGCGGTGACGTGGGCGAGGCGCTCGGTCACGTCGCCGAGCTCGAGGAGATCACGCGCGGGTCCGCATGGGGGCGGACGCAATGCCTGCTCTGGCCGTCGCGCATCGCCGCCTCGGCGGGCGAGCTTCATCTGGTGGAGGCGTTTCTCGACGGCTCCGACAATCCGTCGAGGTCGAGCGTGTCCGGACGCCTGTCGGCGCGTGCAGCGCTCGCGGAGGCGCGGGGAAAGAGGGAGGAGGCGGCGGACCTCTTCCGCGCCGCAGCCGCCGGCTGGGCGGACTACGGCAATGTGGTCGAGCGGGCGTACGCGTTGCTCGGCCTGGGGCGCGCCGGCGACGCCAGGGCGCTCGTCGAGGGCGAGGCGATCTTCTCGTCGCTGGCAGCCGCGCCCCTCGTCTCCGCTGCCGCCTGACGGCTCGGCGCCTCCGTGCCGCGGTCGAGCTCGCGCGGACGCCCGAAGGCGTAGGATACGGAGCTGTGCTCGTCGCAGGACTCGAGGTCCCGGAACGACTCGTGGTCGAACTCGCCCAGTGGCTCCGCGCGCAAGGGCTGGACGACACCGCCGAGACGCTCGAAAGCGCGTGCGCCGAGGAGCGGGACATCGCCTCGCTCGACGACGGCGACCGGGAGGCGATCCTCCTCGCGCTCGCCGACTGCCCGTACGGGCTGTCCGAGCTCCGGACCGTCGTGCTCCTGCAGAACGCGTTGCGGCCGCTCGCGGCGGTCGGCTGAACCGACCGGCTCGGAGAGCCGTCCGCCTCTGCGGCGGGGAACGCGGCGTCGCGTCCGCCGGGACGGCCTATCGCGTGTTGATCGAGGCCGCGTAGCCGGTCGCCGCCGCCGTCCTCGGAGTCACCACGAGGAGCGCGAACCGCCCCTGACCCGTGTTGCGATACGTGAGCGTCGGCGCGGAGGGCGTCCGGGTGCCGGCCGCGAGCACGTCGGCGGCAGACGCCCGCGGCGCGACCGAGTACGCGGCCGACCGCACGAGGGTCAGCGCGGCTCCGGCGTCGGAGGTCGCCCTCACGGTCAGCCTCCGTCCCTTCGGGACCCACACCCTGTACACGTCGCGCGGATCCTCGGAGCGGTCGACCGTGCCTGCAATGCGCGTCGAGGTCGTGTTCCTGCGGAGGAGCGCGGGGACGCTGTGGTAGCCGTCGCGACCGGGGACGACCTCGTTGGCGTCGTCGTTCGGCTCGCCCGCGTCACGCGGAGGAGTGGGCGCCGCCAGCGCGGCCGGGAGGTTCAGGAGCCCGTACCCGCTCGCGGCGTCCCGTCCGGGCGCGCCGATGTCGGTCGCGGTAGTGCGGAGGAGCTGCGCCACCTGGCCCGCGTCGAGCGTGGGCCGGACGGTCCAGATCCACGCAGCCGCAGCCGAGACGAGCGGCGTGGCGAAGCTCGTCCCGTCCTCGGGCGCCCACCCTGTCGCGCCGGTCGCGGGGTCGACGGTCGCCACGGGGATCTGCGCCCCCGGCGCGGCGATGTCGACGAAGCGAGACCTGCTCGACCACGGCGCGACGGACCCGTCCGGCTGGGTCGCGGCGACGGTGAGCACATGGGGATACGCGGCCGGGTACCCGAGCGCGTTGCCGTCCTGCCCGTCGTTCCCGGAGGCGGCGACGACGAGCGAGCCGCGCGCGACGGCGAGCTCGACGGCCGACTCGATCGCGGGATCGGGGCCGGGGCCGCCGAGGCTCAGGTTGATCACGCCCTTTCCGGCCCCCGAGACGGCCAGGATGCCGTTCACGATCGCGCTCGAGGTCAGCTCGGTGCCCGACCCGATCGCGGCGTCCCAGCTGCGGATCACCGCGTCCGGGTACAGGCCCACGACGCCGACGCCGTTCTCCTGCGCCCCGACGACCGAGGCGACCGCGGTGCCGTGGACGCCGCCGAGCGGCTGGGGCTCCTGCGTGTTGAGCGCGATGAGGTTCGGCCTCCCGGCGAACTCCGGATGGCCCAGGTCGACGCCGGAGTCGACGAGCGACACCGGGACACCGGGCCCGGGCGGCGTGACGGAGTCCGCCCCGATCGCGCCGCGCCACCACTCCTGGGGCACGAGCGGGTCGGACAGCGACACCGATGCGACCGCGGCGGTGTACGTCGCGTCCGGCTGGGCGAACGCGACGGCCTTCTGCGCGCGCAACGTGCGCAGCGCTCGAGCCGCCGAGCCGCCTGGCAGTCTCCACAGGTCGAGCTCCTTCGCGACGACAACGCCTCCCGCACGGGCGAGGACGGCCGCCGAGCCGCTAGGAGCGTCCGGCCGCAGGCGGACCAGGACATCCGGGCGCGCGGCCTCTCCCGGGGCGACGACCGCGCCCGCCGAGACCGCCGCGACGAGCACGAGCAGGCCGAGCACGATGCGATGCCGCCTCACGTATGCAAGGGTGCAGACGGGAACATGAACGGCGCGTTAGCGATGCGTTGCCTCACGCCGAGGCGCGGCACGTTCCGGACGGCCGACGGACGTGGCGATCCTCGTCATACCCCGGTCCTCTGCGCCGCCCACGTCGTCGGCCCCGCCGTTCGGCGATGATCGTCTGCACCCGGTGCGGGCGGGAGAGCCCGGACGGCGAGCGCTACTGCGCCTCGTGCGGGACGCCGCTCGTGCGCGTCGCGCGTCGCGAGGAGCGGAAGGTCGTCACGGTCGTGTTCGCGGACCTCGTCGGATCGACGGCGCGCGCGGAGCACGCCGACCCCGAGGACGTCCGCGCGGTGCTCGCGCCCTACCACGCACGGCTCCGCCACGAGCTCGAGCACTTCGGCGGCACGGTCGAGAAGTTCATCGGCGACGCCGTGGTCGCCGTGTTCGGGGCTCCGGTCGTGCACGAGGACGATCCGGAGCGTGCGGTCCGTGCGGCGCTCGCGATCCAGGACGCGATCGCCGAGCTCAACGAAGCAACCCCGACGCTCGAGCTCCAGGTCCGCGTCGGCGTCAACACGGGCGAGGCGCTGGTCTCGCTCGACGCCTCGCCGGCCGAGGGCGAGGGGATGGTCGCGGGTGACGTGATCAACACGGGTGCGCGCCTGCAGGCAGCCGCGCCACCCGGCGGCGTGCTGGTCGGGGAGGCGACGTACAGGGCCACCGAGCGGGTGATCGACTACGAGCAGGTCGACGCGGTCGCCGCCAAGGGCAAGTCGGAGCCGGTGCGCGCATGGCGCGCCGTCGCTCCCCGGGCGCGGTTCGGCGTCGACCTGGGCGGAGCCGGCCGTGCGCCGCTCGTCGGTCGGGACCGGGAGACGGCGCTGCTCGCGGGCGCCCTCGAGCGCGCCCGGGCGGAGCGCGAGCCACAGCTCGTGACGCTCGTCGGAGTGCCCGGGATCGGCAAGAGCCGGCTCGTGCAGGAGCTGTTGCGGGTCGTCGAGGAGGACCCCGAGCTGATCGCGTGGCGCCAGGGACGGTCGCTCCCCTACGGCGAGGGCGTCTCGTTCTGGGCGCTCGGCGAGATGGTGAAGGCGCAGTCGGGAATCCTCGAGTCGGACCCGGCGGAGGTCGCCGCGGCCAAGCTCCGACGTGCCGTGGGTGACGTGCTCGTGGACGAGAGCGAACGGGCGTGGGTCGAGCGTCACCTGCGCCCGCTCGCGGGCCTCGCGGCGGACGTCACCGCGGGTGGCGAGGAGCACATGGCGGAGGCCGGGCTCGCGTGGCGGCGGTTCCTGGAGGCGATCGCGGACTCCTCGCCCGCGGTGCTCGTCTTCGAGGACCTGCACTGGGCCGACGACGGGCTGCTCGACTTCGTCGACGCGCTCGTGGATCGCGTATCGGGCGTTCCCCTGCTCGTCGTGTGCACGGCGCGCCCCGAGCTGCTCGAGCGCCGGCCCGGCTGGGGCGGCGGCAAGCGGAATGCCCAGACCGTGTCGCTTGCGGCGCTCTCCGACGACGACACCGCGCGACTCCTGCAGTCGCTGCTCGAGCGGAGCGTCCTCTCGGCGAGCACCCAGTCGGCGCTCCTGCGCAACGCCGGCGGGGTGCCGCTGTTCGCGGAGGAGTTCGCGCGCATGCTGGGAACCGGCGCGGGCGCCGACGCCGTCCCGCAGACGCTCCAGGGCATCATGGCCGCACGCATCGACGGGCTGCCGGACGACGAGAAGCGGCTCCTGCACACCGCCTCCGTTCTCGGCAAGGTCTTCTGGAGCGATGGCCTGGCCGCCACGACGGGGGACGAGCACCAGTCGCTCGACGAGCGGTTGCACGCCCTCGAGCGCAAGGAGTTCCTCCGCCGCGAGCGGCGCTCCTCGGTGGAAGGCGCGCGCCAGTACGCGTTCGTCCATGGGCTCGTCCGGGACACCGCGTACGGCCAGATCCCGCGCGCCGACCGCGCCCGGGAGCACCGGCTCGCCGCCGAATGGATCGCGTCGCTCCCCGGCGACCGCTCGGAGGACCGCGCCGAGGTGCTCGCCCACCACCTGGGGAGAGCGATCGAGTACGGAACGGCAGCGGGCATTCCCGTCGACGACCTGCGGCCGGTCGCCGCGCGCGCGCTCCGCGAGGCAGGCGATCGTGCCTGGTGGCTCGGGGCACCGCGCGAGGCCGCCCGCTTCTACCGCGCTGCTCTGGACATCGCGCCCGGTCAGGACCCGGATCCCCAGGTCCTCTTCGCGCTCGGCCGCTCCCTCGTGTACGGGGAGAACGCCGGCGAGGAGGAGCTCGAGCAAGCGGTCGAGGGGCTCCTCGCGACCGGGGACGTCGAGACGGCGTGCGAGGCGCTGGTCGCGTTGCACGAGGTGCGCTGGGTCGGCGGACAGACGAGCACGGCACTGCTGGAGCGGGCGTGCGAGCTGATCGGCGGCGACGTGGACACGCGCGTCGGCGCCTATGTGCACGGCAGCCTGGGCCGCTTCTACGGGCTCGCCGGCCGTGCCGCCGAGGCAGTGCCGCTCGACGAGCTGGCGATGGCGGGCGCGGAGCGCGTCGGCGATCGCCGCCTCTACGCCTGGGCGCTGAACAACCGCGGCGTCGCCCGCTGGAACCTGGGTGACCCCGACGGGATCGCCGACATCGAGAGGGCACTCGAGATCTCCCTCGAGATCGGTTCTTCCGACGTCGGGCGCTGCCGTATCAACCTCGGCTCCACGCTCGACGATCGAGGTGAGCTCGCCGCGGCATACGAGCATCTCTCCGCCGGCCTGGAGTTCGCCCAGCGCGTCGGCTGGGGCCGCTTCGAGCGGATCACGACGTCGGAGCTCGCACGCAACCGGCTGCTCACGGGACTGTGGCCGGAGGCAATCGAGCTGGCGGAGAGGTTCGCCGACGACGTGCGGGACGGCTATCACGAATCCGAAGCCAAGGGCGTGTTGCTGCTGATCGCGGCGGAGCGGGGCGAGCCGCTGGACGCAGAGGACATCGGCCGCATCTCCGCGCGCGCGAGGGAGATCGCCGACGTCCAGGTCCTGCTCCCGTGGGTCGCCACAGTGGCCCGCGCGCTCGCGACGACCGGCGACGCAGACGGCGCCGGTCGCCATCTGGACGAGCTGCTCGAGATCTGCCGCGGCCCGACGGGCTCGTTCGTCCAGGGTGCGTGGATCTATGACGCGGCCGTCGCCGCGGCGCTCCTCGACCGCGTGACCGAGCTCCTCGAGACGGTCGACCGAGGCGGCAGCACCCGCTGGAGCGACGCGGCCGTCGCGCTGCTGTCGGACGAGCCTCTCCGGGCGGCCGAGATCCTGGCCGCGATGTGTGCGTTCGACGAGGCTGGAGCCCGCCTCGCTGCCGCCCAGGCGCTCGCCGACGAGGGCAGCCGCGAGGAGGCGGATGCTCAGGCGGAGCGTGCGCTCCACCTCTACCGGGCCCTTGGAGCCGGGCCCGGCATCGCTCGCGCCGAGAGCATCCCGGCCGGGGGTTGAGCCAGGCGGTCGCTGCCCCTCCCCGGCTATTCGGAGGCGAGGAGGTCGGCGACGAGCGACGCGTAGTCCATGAGCTGCCTGTCGCCCAGGAACCTGCGCTCGACGTGGCGCCGGCCGCCCAGGGCGAGACGGTCGCGGAGGGCCTTGTCGAACAGCAGCCGATCGACGGCGCCCCCGAAGCTCTCGAGGTCGTACGGATCCGCGACGAGCAGCCCCGTCTCGCCGTCGACGACCTGATCGACGATCCCGCCGACCGCGCTGGCGACGACCGGCCGCGTCTTCCACAGCGCCTCGGCCACGGTCAGGCCGAAGCCCTCGGCGAGGCTCTTCTGCACGACCACCGTGGCATGCCGTTGGAGGGCGTTCACGACGAGGGCGTTCTCGAGCGGGTCGTCCATCGGGATCGCGACGAGATGGGCCCGCGCCCGGTCCCCGGATGCCAGCGCCCGCCACGCCGCGACCGTCTCCCTCCACACCCGCGCCCCTTCCGGGTCGTCGTCGACGCCGTCCGCCGCCGGCCCTGCGAGGACGAGCTGGGCGCCCGGCGCCCGCACGTGGCGGACGAACCCGTGCAGCACCCCGGCCATGTCCTTCAGAACGTCCCAGCGCGACACCTGCACCACGACCGCCGACCCCGGATCGACCGCGTCGCGCTCCCCGACGATCTGCGCCCGACGGCGTACGCGCGGGTCGGGGCGCACGCCGTTCCCCCCGAGGATTCCCGCGGCGCCCAGCAGGCCGAGCACCTCCGCGGGGCCGAGCTCACGATTCTTCGGCGCGAACGGATCGATCGAGGGCGGAATCACGCGGACGCGCGCAGGCTCGATCCACGGCGGCGCGAAGGCCGCGCGCGAGAACACGTGCGCGTCGGCGGGCTCCACGTACGGCCGGACGAACGCCCAGGCCCGCTCCGTCCATTCGTTCGCGCCGTCGAAGCCGACGTGGCAGCGCCAGATCACGCGCGCGCCGAGGGCGGCGAACGACGCGATCAGGCCCGCCGGCTGCGGGTCGTGGACGATCACGACGTCGCCCAGTCGGACCTCTCGGAGCAGGCGCTCGGCATTGCGCGCGACGGTCCGCTCGTACGTCTCGCGCTCGGGCGCGCCGAGCTCGCCGCCGTCGCCCGGAGATCCGTAGAGCCCGTTATGGACGCGCTTCGTGACCGTGAAGAACTCCGGGTCGCCCTCGATCACGACCCACGTCGTCTCGATCTCCAGGCCGCGGACGTAGCCGAGCACGGCGTTCAGCATCTCCGCCACGCCGCCACCCGCGGCCGTGGAGTTGACGTTCACGACACGCCTGCCGTCCAGCAGGCCACGTAGGCGGGCCGCAGCGGCGACCAGGTGCTCGACGCGCTCGGCGCCGATGAACGGCTCGAGCCGGCGGGGGTCGACGACCGGGATCTCGACGTCTCCGCTCGCCACGGGCGGATTCTCGCCGATCCGGGCCTGCTCAGGGGGGTCTCGGGGTCGACTCGGGGTCATTCCGGATGGTCAAGGCGGACGGCTGAGGCCATCCTGGGCTCATGAGCGAACACACAACACACATCCCCGAGATCCGGCCGCTGCAGCGCAGCCGCTCGGATCGCATGGTTGCCGGCGTGAGCGGCGGACTGGCTCGCTACTTCGAGATCCATCCCGCCGTGTTCCGCGTCGGCTTCGTCGTCCTCACCCTCCTGGGCGGGGCCGGCCTCCTGATCTACGCCGCCGCGGCGCTCGTCATCCCCGACGAGGGCAAGCAGGACTCGATCGCCACGGCGGCGCTCCGTCAGCGGCGGGACCGGCCGTGGCCGCTGATCGGGCTCGGCCTCCTCGCGGTGGCGGGCGCGATCCTGCTGTCGCGGGCGACGCTGTGGCCCGACGGCGACACGTGGTGGCTGTTCCTGATCGCGGGCGCCCTGATCCTCTGGGTCACGCGGAGCTCCGCGACCGAGACGAGCACCGAGGCGACGTCCGATGCGAAGACGCTCGCGGCCGCGGACTCGCGTCGCATGCGGCGGATGCTCAAGCGGCTCGGCATCGTCGTGGCGTCCCTCGTCGCGCTGCTGATCGTCGCGGTCGCCACCTTCATGGCGGTGTTCTCCGTCCATGTCGGGCGCGGGATCGACGATCGCACCTACGTCGTCACGAGCGCACAGGAGCTCGAGGGCGACTACCGGCTCGGCATCGGCTCGCTCGAGCTCGACCTCAGCCGGATGCAGTTCCCGGTCGGCGAGACGCACGTCGCGACCAGCGTCGACGTCGGCGACCTGCAGGTGGTCCTCCCGCGCGGCGTGGCCCTCCGCGGCCACGGCGAGGTCAAGGCGGGGCACGTCGACCTGCTCGGCAAGGAGGACGACGGCTGGAAGGCGGACGTCGACGTGGCCGACACCGGCCCCCGCGTCCTCGTGCTCGACGCGCACGTCGGGGCCGGGAACCTGCGGGTCGAGCGGGCCGTACGATGAGCCGGCATGTCGCTGCGGACGTTCGCGCCGAGCTCTGACGAGCGGGTGATCGCGGGGGTCTGCGCGGGCATCGCGCAGACCCTCGCGGTCGATCCGACGCTCGTCCGGCTCGTGTTCGCGCTGCTGGCGCTCGCCGGCGGAGCGGGAGTCCTCCTGTACCTCGCCCTCTGGGCCTGGGCCGAGGGGAAGCGCGTGTGGATCGCAGCCATGCTCGCGTTCGTCGCGGGTTGCGCGCTGCTCGGGGCGCTCGGGCTCTCGAACCGCTCGGTGGTCGGGGTCGCGCTGATCGGCGGCGGGCTCGCGCTCGCCTGGCGGCAGGGCGGCAGCTTCCACCCCGAGGCGCCGCTGTCGTACGGGGGGATCGGGCTCGCGGCGGTCGGCGCGGTGGTGCTGCTGTCGGACGGGGGCACGTCCTCGGCACTGCTCGCGCCGGGCGCGGTCGCGGGAGCGTTGCTGCTGATCGGCGGCCCGTGGGTGTGGCGGCTCGCGGTCGAGCGCGATGTCGAGCGGACGGCGCGCATCCGCAGCGAGGAGCGATCGGACATGGCCGCCCGCGTGCACGACTCGGTGCTGCAGACGCTGGCCCTGATCCAGAGGCACGCGCAGGAGCCCCGTCGTGTCGCGTCGCTCGCGCGCCGGCAGGAGCGCGAGCTGCGCGGCTGGCTCTACGCCGACCAGCCGCTCGGCGACGACAGCGCGTCGCTGATGGCGGCGCTCCAGGCGGCAGCCGGCGACGTCGAGGAGCTTCACGGCGTGCGCGTCGAGCTCGCCAGCGCCGGCGACTGCCCGGTCGACCAGCCGGTGGGCGCCCTCGTGCTCGCGGCGCGCGAGGCGATGACGAACGCGGCCAAGTTCGCCGGCGTCGACGAGATCGACGTCTACGCCGAGGTGACCGCGGACACGGTCGGCGTGTTCGTGCGCGACCGCGGCGCCGGCTTCGACCGCGAGGCGGTTCCCGCCGACCGGCGGGGGCTCGTCGAGTCGATCGAGGGGCGCATGGAGCGCGCCGGCGGTCGCGCCACGGTCGTGTCGAGCCCCGGCGGCGGCACCGAGGTCGAGCTCCACCTTCCGAGGGCTGCGTCGTGAAGCGGCGCGTCGTGCTGATCGACGACCACGATCTGTTCCTCGCCGGCGTGCGCGCCGAGCTCGGCGACCGGGTCGAGGTCGTCGGGCAGGCCGGGACGATCGCGGACGCGGTGCCTCTGATCAGGGAGCTCGATCCCGACGTCGTGCTGCTCGACGTCCACCTGCCCGACGGAAGCGGGGATGCGATCATCAACGCCGTCGCACCCGATCGTCCCGGTGTCCGGTTCCTCGCGCTCTCGGTCTCGGACGCGGCCGAGGACGTGATCGCGGTCATCCGGGCCGGCGCCCGCGGCTACGTGACGAAGACGATCTCCGGGACGGAGCTGGCCTCCGCGATCGAGCGGGTCGCAACGGGTGACGCCGTCTTCTCGCCCCGCCTGGCGGGTTTCGTGCTCGACGCCTTCCGCGCCGGCGAGCAGGTGGGCGGCGACGCAGAGCTCGACGAGCTCACCCCGCGTGAGCGGGAGGTGCTGCAGCTGATCGCGCGCGGCTACATGTACAAGGAGATCGCCGCCCGGCTCCATCTGTCCGTGAAGACGGTCGAGAGCCACGTCTCGAACGTCCTGCGCAAGCTCCAGCTCTCGACCAGGCACGAGCTCACCCGCTGGGCGACCCAGCACCGGTTGGTCTAGCGGCCTAGGATCCCGATGTGGCGGCGGAGGATCCCGGAGCGGCCGCGTCGGACGAGCGCCCGATCCGTGCAGCCGAGGTGGTCGGCGCTCTGTCGCTCGCGACCGACCTCGGCACGGGGCAGCCACTCGAGCACGCGTTGCGTACCGCCGTGCTCGCGGTCCGTCTCGGCGAGCTCGCCGGCGCATCGGCGCAGGAGCTTGCCGACGGCTACTACCTCTCCCTCCTGCACGCGTCCGGGTGCACGTCCAACAGCCACGAGGCGGCGCAGCTCTACGGCGACGACATCGGGCACCGAGCCGCCTTCTACCTGATCGACCCGACCAACCGGGACGAGGTTCTGGGGTTCTACCGGGCCCACGTCGGGGCGGGACGAGCGCCGGAGGTTCGCGCCAGGATGATCGAAGACGCGACCGCCAACGCCGGCCCGAGGGCCCGCGACGCGTTCGCGACGATGTGCGAGGTCGCGCAGCGCTTCGCAGGGTGGCTCGAGCTCGGCGCGAGCGTCGAGACCGCCCTTGCCTACGTGTTCGCGCGCTGGGACGGGAAGGGGTTCCCGGATGCCCGCGGGGACGCGATCCCGTTGCCGATGCGTCTCCTGCACGTGGCCCGCGACATCTCCCTCTTTCTCTCCGCCGGTGGCCCCGACGAGGCGCGGACGGTCGTCGAGAACCGCACCGGCGCGGCGTACGAGCCCCGGCTCGCCCGGCTCGCCACGCGAAACTTCGGCGACCTGCTCGGTGACCTGGACGACGCGCGGATGTGGGAGCAGGCACTCGACACCGAGCCGTTTCCCCAGGTTCGAATCCAGGGCGAGCGGGTCGATGCGGCTTTCATGGCGATCGCGACGCTCACCGGCCTCAAGTCGCCGTGGCTACGCGAGCACCCGACCGGCGTCGCCGAGCTTGCCGAGGCCGCCGCGTGGCGCATGGGTCTCCCGGCAGCCTCGGTGACGCTCGTACGACGCGCCGCGCTCGCGCACGATCTCGGCCGCATAGGGGTGCAGAACGCGATCTGGGAGAAACCCGGGCCGCTCGGGTTCGGCGAGTGGGAGCGCGTTCGCCTGCATCCCCACTACACGGAGCGCGCCTTCGCCCAGTCGCCGGCGCTCGCCCCGATCGGGCTCGTCGCGGGCGCGCACCACGAGCGCCTCGACGGCTCGGGCTACCACCGCGGCACGCGCGGGGCCGCGCTCGACCAGCCGTCCCGCATCCTCGCCGCTGCCGACTGCTACGGGGCGATGCGCGAGGCGCGACCGTACAGGGCGGCCCTCGAGGCCGATGCGGCGGAGGCAGAGCTCCTGCGGGAGGTCGAGGAAGGACGGCTCGACCCGGAGGTCGTCGACGCCGTCCTCGGCGCCGCGGGACACCGCGTGCCGAAGCGCCCCCGCGAGCTGCCCGCCGGCCTGACCGGGCGAGAGCTCGAAGTCCTCCTCTCCCTGGTGCGCGGAAAGTCGAACCAGGTGATCGCGGACGGTCTCGGCATCTCCGCCAAGACCGTCGGGCATCACGTCCAGCACGTCTACCAGAAGGCCGGCGTCAGCAGCCGTGCCGCCGCGACGGTCTGGGCGTTCGAGCACGATCTCGTGCACGCCGGATAGGGCGTTCGCCCGATGCCCCCCGACGGGTGTGGGAGCAGACTCACCGCACATCGCGCCGAGCCGCGGCGCGCGGGACAGAGGAGGACGGACATGCTCCTGGCAACCACGAAGATCGAGGATCTCGATCGGTTTGTGGAGATCTACTCGACCAAGGGCGCCGAGAAGCGCAAGCAGCACGGTTCCAAAGGGTCGACCGTGTTCCGCGACCCGAGCGAGGACGACAGGCTCTGGGCGATCTTCGATTGGACCGCCGAGGGTTGGCAGCGCTTCGTCTCCGACCCGGAGGTGCCGCCGATCATGCAGGAGGCCGGGCACGTGGGGAAGCCACAGGCGGCTGAGCTGGTCGGCCGCTACGACGCCTAGTTCGGCCGGCACAGCATCACCTCCGGGCGAGGGCACTTCTTCGACCACGCGAACCGGGACGAGTTCCGGTCGTAGCGATCGTCGTCCACGCCGGTCACGGTCACGCTCGAAACCCCCGCAACTGCGGGGGTTTCGTCCTGCGTCGGCCCCGCACCCGGATCACGGTCTCTCCGACGAAGGCAACTGCGAGCAACCCGCCGAGCACGCCGAGCTGGCGGGGGATGTCGATGACGGCGTACGCGAGCAGGGCGACGAGGCAGCCGATACATGCGACGGCGCCGCCGAACGAGAGAGCCTGCGACGCGCGACCAGGGGCTGCGAGCCGCACCGCGGCGAGATTGACGGCCGCGAACACGATCAGGAAGCCCGCAGAGCCCATGAGGCTGATCCCCTCGATCTCGACGGTGTTCACGATCAGCAGCGTGCCGAGCGTCGTCGCGAGCAGGCCGCCGATCGGTTTGCTCCACACGGGCCGGCCGAGGCGCTCGGGCAGCTCGCCGTGACGGGCCATCAGGAACGTGAACTTCGCCGCCCCGTACAGCGTGGCGTTGATCGCGCTCGCCGTCGAGACGACGGCCGCGATCGCGATCAGCTTGAACCCCGCCGAGCCGAGAAACGGCTGCGCGGCGGCGGCGAGCGCGTAGTCGCGTTCGCGCGCGATCGCCTCCGGCGAGAGGTTGCCGACCGCGACGAAGGCCACGAGCACGTACAGGCAGATGACGCTTCCGATCGCGATCAGGTAGGCGCGAGGCAGCGTCCACTCTGGGGCGCGGGCGTCCTCGGAGGCGTTCGCGATCAGCTCGAAGCCCTCGTAGCCCAGGAAGATGAGAGCGCCCGCGAAGACGATCGAGCCGAGCGACGGGAACTCCGAGGGAGCGACTCGGGCGGAGTCGACGAACGCCAGGCCCCCCAGGCAGAACAGAAGGAGGACTGTGACCTTGAAGTAGACGAGCGCCGCCTCCGCACGACCCACCACACGGGCGCCCGCGAGGTTGAGCAGCGCGAAGCCGACGACCACGGCGCTCCCGAAGATCCTCCGCCACTCCCCGTTCGGGTCGAGGCCGAGGAGCGCCGCGAGGTAGGCGCCGAAGGCGACGGCGTAGAGGCCGAGCATGACGAAGTAGCTCAGCCACAGAAGCAGGTTGAGCGGGCCGGCGATGGTCGTGCCGAACGCGCGATCCAGAAAGGTGGCCGTCCCCCCGCGGCTGCGGAACTTCACGGACAGGCGTGCGTACGAGCTTCCCGTCAACCCGGCGACGATCCCTCCCACCACGAACGACACGTAGGCGGCAGCGCCCGCCAGTTGCACCGTGAGCCCGAGCACGGAGAAGATGCCGCCGCCGACCATGCCTCCGACTCCGATCGAGACGAGTGCAGCGAGGCCGAGCGTTCCCGGCCGGGGCTGCCCGTCGATCACGCTTTCGTGACGATCCGTGTCCGGCACCACGTCCTCTCCTACACCCTGGTCGCGATTGCACAGAGTGGCCTGAACACCACCCCGCCGGAAGGGCATCGGGTTGAGCCGCCGGTTTGGGGCTCGAGGCTCTCGCGCGGCTTCGTTGGCTCTCCTCACACGACCGGATCCGTTCCGGCTGCTACGGTCCGCCGCAGGTAAGAGCGGGTCCGGTCTGCGCTTTCTGCGCCTTCCTTACGCGTTCGTGAGTCGGTAAGGGAGGTGGCTGACCGCATGCTCGCATCACGCTCGACGACGGGCACGAGATGACCGGCTTCACCGCTGGAACGATCGAGCGATGCCGGATCCGGATGGCCCCCGCTGACCACGTGCGCCTCGAGGTCTCCGCGGACGACCTCGGCCGTGGACGCACCGTCCACCGGCTTGGGCAGGGCGATGGCGGATAGGGCCGAGGAGTTGCAGGTCGAGCTCGCAGGGCTGCTCGCTCGGCACGAGCCGACGCTGAGCGAGGACGAGCGCGAACATCTCGTTCGGCTGGAGGAAGGGTACGGGTGGCGGCCCGGGCGCAGGCCGGTGCGGCCCGAGCCGAAGATCGCAGCGTTCCTCGACCTGTTCGACCGGGCCGAGCAGGAGGAGCTGACATACCGCACGCTCGTCGCCGGGACCGTCGATGAGCTCCGCAACGCTTTCCGACGCGGCCTGTCTCAGGCATAGAGCCGCGTCGGGGACTGAGAGAGAGGAGCAGGATGGCGAGATCAAAGGCTCAGATGACGCACGCGAAGCGCGACCGCGAACGGGTTCGCCTGGAGAAGCGCGCACGGAAACAGGACAAGAAGGAAGCGCGCAAGCTCGCCGCCTCGGAGAACTCCACACCCGAGACAGAGCCCGTTCGCGAGTAGCGAGGCGCGGCTTCGACGAGGTGTAGGCGCACCGCTTGCCGAGATTCTTCGGGGCTCGCCCGGTACGAGTCCCCACTCGGTGCTCCGCCCGAGACGCAGCCCGGCGCAGTCTCTACCATCGCCTCTCGTCGTGTCGAGGGTGAAGCTCACCGTTCTGAGCGACGCGAGCGCGTCGTCGTTGGTGGCGGCCGTGCTCGCTGCCTTTGCGGCTTCCGCCGGAATCACCGCAGACGAGGCACGGCGGCTGGGCACGGTCGTCGAAGGGCTGCTCGGCTTCACGCTCGACAACGCATACCCGGACGACGACCTCGGCGAGATCGAGGTCACGCTCGAGGCCGGGGACGGTTTCGTCCACGTCGGCGTGCACGACTGGGGCGTGCCGCTCACGAGCGCCGGCGGCGACTACGGCCCGCTGCCCGAGCCGCTCGCCGCCCTCGCGACCGTTGCAGGGAACGTCCAGCTCCTGAACCTCGGTGCCGACGGGAAGCGTCTGGCAGCGGAGGTCTCGGTGCGCTCGGCCGATCGTGAACGGGGAGGGCTGCACCACATCGAGGCTGCACCACGCCGCGCCCGCACGGGGGCAGAAACGACCGACGCGTTCGAGGTGCGGGCGGCCACACGCGACGACGCGGAGGCGATCGCTCAGCTCCTCTACGAGAACTACCACCTCAGCTACGTGCACGCCGACTTCTACCGACCGCGGTACCTGATGACGGCGCTCGCCTCGGGCCGGCTCGTTTCCACGATCGCCCTCCACGAGGGACAGGTGATCGGGCACCACGCCCTGATGCCGCGTGCGGGCGTCCCCTCCGCCGAGACTGGTGCGGCCGTCGTCCACTCGGCCTACCGCGGCCTCGGTCTCTTCGCCCGTCTGTTCGAACGCACGCTCGAGGCGGCGAGCGAGCGCGACCTCGCCTCGGTCTTCGGCGATGCCGTCACGATCCACCCGTTCAGCCAACGTGCCGAGCACTCGCACGGCTACCGGGAGACGGCGCTCCAGCTCGGCATGGTTCCGGCGCAGACGACGATGCGCGGGTTCGGCGGGGAGGGGCCGAGACGACGAACGGCGACGCTCCGCTCCTACCGGCCGCTCGACGAACGCCCGCGTCGAGCGGCGCTACCCGCTCCTTACCGCGACCTGCTCGAGAGCGCCTACGCGAACCTCGGTCTCTCGGTCGAGGCGCGCGCCGAGCCGGCCACCGTCGAGGGCGAAGCGGTCACGGCCGAGGTCGACGAGCCGCGCGCCCTCGGCTTCCTACGGGTCAGGCGCTGGGACGGCGAGACACGCATGGCGCTCCACCGCGCCGTGCGACACGTGCTGTCGCATCACGTCGACGTCGTCTACGCCGATCTCGACCTGGTGGCGGCGGGGGAGGTCGACGAGGCGACCGCCGAGCTCAACGAGCTCGGCTTCTTCGCCTCGGGCCTCGTCCTGCAGGCGGCGGACGGACACGACCACCTGCGGTTGCAGCTGCTGGATTCCGAAGAGATCGAGCTCGAGCACGTCGTCTGCGACTCGCCGTTCGCAGAAGCGCTCAAGCGGCGGGTGCTCGAAGACAGGGCCCGCGTCAGCGCCTGACGTCCTCCAGGATGGAGCTAGCCGGACTCGAACCGGCGATCCCCCTGTGTGCGATCTGCCCCAAGGCCTACCAGTACGGCTCTCGGGGGGTTCGCTGCGTGAGCCTGGATGTTCTCAGTTTCGCGAGCCGATCTGTCCCTGCCGGAAACTCGATCTCCCGGCAATCCGAGATATGCGGCCTCGCCTCAGGAGAGGAAACGCGCCCGGCAAAACCGGGCGTCCTCAACAGCCGAAGCTCAGCGAGTCCACCGGTCCGGCCGTCCCAATGAGGCTGCCCAGCGCGTCCGCGAAGTAGCCGCGACGCCGCTTGCGCTCGCGACGCCATTGGCAGATGCGCTGGATGATTCGTTTGGGCCGGGCTTGGCGGCTCCGCGTACTGACCTGCTCACGGGCCTCGTAGCGCTGGTAGTAGATGTACACGGCTCCTCCTCCGGGGAGTCGCGCTGAGTGACCAGTCATTGCTCGACGGGTCAGTCAACTGGGGCTCCTTTCGCGTGCTTCGCGCTCGTGGCCGAGCGCCTGACCTGGCCGCGAGGCGGCTCGTCTGCGAGCGCGGAGCGGAGCCGGCAATTACCGGCCTTCCGCGGCCACAGAGGAAAACGCCGCGGGCCTCACGGTGCGTTGAGGCCTATCGGGCCTACGCTCAGGTAATGACGCGGGTACCGAGAGGCCAGCCTGCTTCGAGTTCGAATGCGTACCTCATGCTGACCTCCTTTCACCGTCTGCCTGGCAAGCTCGCCCTGCCGGGAACCAAAGACTCTCTCACCTGCTGCTGCTCGTGTCAAGCCCACGGTGGTCGTCAAGAGTCGTGATCATCCGCTGACGAGTTCGTAGACATCGAACGGCGGGGCGTTGCCGATCGCCTTCTTGCCGACGCTGCTTCGCTGGAGGCGGTCGCGGTCGCTGCCGTCCAGAAGGACCCGCACGGCGTCGGAGGCCAGCGTCTGACCTGGCGCGGCGAGGCTGCACAGCGCCATGCTCGTGTTGACGGCGGCACCGAAGTAGCCGAACGCGGTCGCGACCGCCTCGCCGGCGGCGAGGCCGAGCGAGATCTGCAGCGGCTCGCCGGTCGGCCACCGGTGTACTGCCAGCCGCGTGTGCAGCTCCTCCGCCGTCGCGAGCGCCGTCCGCGCCGAGCGGAACACGCCGCCGACCGCATCTCCGAACGACGCCGTCAGCACGCCACCATGCTCCGCGAACACCGACTCCACGGTTCGATGGAAGTCCGCGATCATCTGCCGGAACTCGCCCGGATCCGTCTCGTGCGACGGCGTCGACGAGCCGAGGTCGCCGAAGAGGATCACGAGCATCTCCGTCGCGAGGCCGGCGCCCTCGGGCGTGTTGAGGGGCGGAAACTCCATCGGCAGATCATCGACGAGGAGCTGGAAGATGCGCTCGGGGCGGTCAAGCCCCTTTAGCCGGTGCGCACCCAGGTCTCGGAGGCCGACCCCCGGTATGTCCTCGTCGTCGATCACCCCGGCCGTCGAGCGAGAAAGCAGCACCTGGCCGCCGTGCCCGACGGCGCAGATCCGGGAGGCGCGGTGGACGCCGATGCCGACGTAGCCACCCTCCCAGCGATGCGGCTCGGCGGTGTGAAGGCCCATGCGGACGCGGAGACGTTGATCTTCCGGCCACTGTTCGGTTGCGGCGAGTGCACGCTGCGCGCTCACCGCGGCCAGCGCGGCATCACGCGCACGAGCGAACGCGACGAAGAACGAGTCGCCCTGGGTATCGACCTCGTGACCGTCGTGCCCGCCAAACGCAGCGCGAAGGACATCGCGGCTAAGGCGGAGCGCGTCCGCGTAGCGGGCGCCGAGCTTCCTGACGACGGCCGTTGACGCCTCGACGTCGGTGACGAGGAAGGTGACCGTACCGGCCGGCAGTTCAGGCACGGTCCTGAGATGATCGCACCGGCTGGCCCCGGCCTCAAGCCCCGCGAGTCACTGCCGACGAGCCCGCAGGGTGCCGAAGATCCCGAGAAGTTGAACTGCGGAAGGCCCCTCCCTCCTTCCGCGGCAGGCGATGTGAACCCGCCGTGCCGTCAAATCGCCCCCCCGACAGGCCGAACTCCAGAGTTTCGGGCGAGCAGGGCTTCCAACGATGGAGCTAGCCGGACTCGAACCGGCGACCTCCTGGGTGCGATGCGCCCCGACCACGGTCCGTACAGATCTCCCGGGCTTTGCTGCTTGGGCCGCGTGATCTCAGTTCTGCTCGATTCGCTCAGTTTGGCAGCACCGCTGGTGGCACGAGTTCCGCCAAGTTGGACAACGCACCCTAGGCGAGGTCGGGGATACCGACGGCCGA
>CAVPZH010000011.1:0-76045 GCA_963710125.1 uncultured Actinomycetes bacterium
GCTGTCGCTCACGACCCGAGGGCGCTCCCTGGCCGCAACTCCTTCTCCCAGGTGGCGAAGCGCGGGTGTGCGGTCATGCCGACGCGCTCGTAGAGGCGCGTGGCGCCCGTCAGCGAGTCCGAGTCGACGTGGAGGTCACAGCCTCGCTTGCCGCGATCGAACAGCGTGCCGAAGACATGCCGCAGCAGCGCCTCGGCGATCCCCCTGCCGCGGTAGGCGCGACGGGTGCCGAGCGCCGCCACATAGCCGCGGGAGGGATCCTCCTCCGCATCGGCCCACGCGAACAGGTGTCCGGCGACGACCGGCCCGTCCCGCGCGAGGAGCGACAGCTCCCTGTCGAAGCGCGGCGTGTCGACGAGCCAGTGCCGGAACTCTTCGGGCGTCTCCTCCGTCTGGCCCCAGTGGTCGGCGAAGGCTTCGTGGTGCGCGTCGAACGCGGCGGCGACGTCGAGCTCGGGGTCGAGCTGCTCGATGCGGATGCCTGCGGGCACGCTCGGGGCCGGCGGGACGCCTGCGAAGTCGACCCGCATCAGCTGGAAACAACGGATCTCGCCGTAGCCGGCTGCCGCGAGCAGCGCCCCGACGGCCGGCTCGTCGGCGAGCGCGCCCGCATGGATCACGACCCGCGCGCCGGCCGGGGCGAGCTCGAGGAACCGGTGCGCCCGCCGCTCGGTCTCGGCGAGGACCCAGGCGCCAACACCGCGCCCTCGCCAGGCGAGCCCGACGACCCCGAGCGCGAAGATCTCGACGTGCGGCGGGCCGCAGACGACCGAGAGCCAGGCGCAGATTTCCCCGCCTGGCGCCTCGACGACCACGACGTCGCGCTCGCGGTCGACGACCGGGTTGCTCCAGTGCCGGAGCAGCTGGTCTGTCGACCAGATTGGTGTGCCGAGGTGGACACGCGCCTCGTCATTGACGAGCTCGGCCGCCCGCTCGGCATCCTCGTCGCGGGCCGACCGCAGGCTGAAGCCTTCCGGGAGGCTCACGCCGTCCCTATCCCCGGGATCACCAAGACAGGACTCCCACGAGCTGCACCGGCCATCCCCTCGGACTGTGGCATGTAGCCGTCTCGCTCGCCACCGGGCCGCGACGTCGTGTCATGGAGCTAGCCGGACTCGAACCGGCGACCTCCTGGGTGCGATCCAGGCGCTCTCCCAACTGAGCTATAGCCCCGCGGAGGGCGAAGTGTAGCGCCGGAGGCGATCAGATCCGGGAGGCGGACGGAGCTTGTGTTGAATCAACACAAGCCCTCACGGCCGCCTACGCTAGGCCGGTGCGCGCCGTCGTCGTGGGCCCCGAGGGCGAGGCGTCCCTCGCGGACGTCCCGGAGCCCGACGGGCCGGGTGAGCGGGTGCGCGTGGTCGCCTGCGGGCTCTGCGGCTCCGACGTCGAGAAGCTCTCGCCGGCCCATGCGGGCACCGTGCTTGGGCACGAGGTGGTCGCGCGTCTCGAGGACGGGCGCAGGGTCGCGCTCGTCCACCACGCCTCCTGCGGAGAATGCCCACGCTGCCTCGCGGGCCACGAGTCGACCTGCGAGCGGTTCGCGGAGCCGACGATCCGGCCGGGTGGCCTCGCCGAGCGCGTCCACGCGCAGGGCTGGGTCGAGCTCCCGGCGGACTGGCCGGACTGGCGCGGCGCGATCGTGGAGCCGCTCGCGTGTGTCCTGCGCGGAGCGGCGCGCGTGCCGCGCGGGCGGGTGCTGATCGTCGGCAACGGGTTCGTGGGAGGCCTGTTCGGCGCGGTGCTCGCACGGCGCGGGGACGACGTCTTCGCGGTCGACGCGGATCCCCGCCGCGCGGGGCGCGCACCCGACGGGCCCGTCGACTCGGCGGTGCTCTGCGGGCCGGGAGGGGTCGAGACCGCGCTCGAGCACGTCTCGTCCGGCGGCACCGTGCTCGTGTTTGCCGATGCGGGCTCGGTGCCGGCCGGGGAGATCTACAGGCGGGAGCTGACCGTCGTGGGCAGCCGCTCCGCGGCGCCGCACCGCATGCCGGAGGCCGTCGCGCTGTTGCACGACCTCGAGGTCCCCGAGCCGCTGGTCCTGCCGCTCGAGCGCTTCGCAGAGGGGCTCGAGCTCCATCGCCGTCGCGACGCGGCGAAGGTCGTGTTCAGCGTGGCCGGCTGACGACGGGCACACTCTCGCCCCGACGGATGGCGACGTGCGCGCACTGATCCTGCACGGGCCGGGTGACCTCCGGCTCGAAGAGGTGCCCGAGCCCGTGCCGGGCGACGGAGACGTGCTCGTGCAGGTCGAGGTCGCGCTCACCGACGGGACCGATCTCAAGGCCTACCGGCGGGGGCACCCGGTGCTGCTCGGGCCGCTGCCGAGCCCGTTCGGGCACGAGGTGTGCGGCATCGACGTGGCCACGGGCCGAAGGGTGGTCGCCGCCAACTCGGCGCCGTGCGGCTCGTGCCCGCCCTGCGCGCGCGGGCAGGAGACCCTCTGCGAGGCGCTCTTCCCGCTCCTGAACGGCGCGTACGCGGAGCTGCTGCTCGTCCCCGCTCGGATCGCCGGCCGGAACCTCCTCCCCGTGCCGGCCGGTCTTGCTCCCGAGGTCGCGGCGCTGGCCGAGCCGCTCGCCTGCTGCCTGCACGGGATCGACGCGGCGGGCGTGCAGGACGGAGACACGGTGGCGGTCGTCGGGCTCGGACCGATCGGGCTGATGCTCTGCGCCTGCGTCGCCGACGCCGGCGGACGTCCGGTCGGCGTCGGCTCGCGCGAGGAGCGGCGCGCGCTCGCGCCGTCCTTCGGCTCGGTGGCGGCGGAGCCGGAGGGCGCGGACGTCGTGATCGAGGCAGCCGGCACGGTGGACGCGTGGGAGCACGCGATCGCGCTGGTCCGGCCCGGCGGCACGGTGCTGGCGTTCGGCGGCCTACCTCGCGACGCGCGTGTCGCGCTCGACCCGTACCGGATCCACTACGAGGAGGTGCGGCTGGTGGGCTCGTTCCACCACACGCCCCGGCACTTCCGCGCGGCGCTCGCCTTCCTCGCCAGCGGCGCATACCCGTTCGAGCGCCTCGTCACGCACGAGGTCGGGCTCGAGGGCGTGGCCTCGCTGTTCGACGACCCTCCGCGCGACTACCTGAAGGCGGCCGTCCGCCCCTGACCGCGCCGGCTACGCCTCGAACAGCGTCAGGTCGGGCTCGCGCTCGCCCCGGAGCGCGGCGAGGTCGACCTCCACGCAGCCGAGCCCGCGCGCCGCGCAGAGCGTCCGCGCCTGCGGCTTGACGGACTCCGCGGCGAGGATCCCGCGACACGCGGCGAGCGCCGCGTCTCGCTGGAGGACCTCGAGGTAGCGGGAGAGCTGCTCGACGGCCTCGATCGTCCCCACCCGCTTGATCTCGACCGCGACCCACGCCCCGTCGGCGTCGCGGCACATGAGGTCGACGGGGCCGATGTCGGTGGGCCATTCCCGGCGCACGAGGCGCAGCCCCGGCTCCACGGCCGAGGGGAGCCCGGCGAGCGCCTCCTGCAGGTGCCGCTCGACCCCGTCCTTCTCGAGCCCGGCGTCCTCCCCCAGCTCGTGCTCGAACTCGGCGAGCAGCTCGGCGATCCGGATCTCGAGCCGGTCCTCCGATCGCCCGGCGCGCTTGCGCACGACGATCACGCCCTCGCCGTCCTCGATCACGGTCGGCGGCGTCATCCAGTTGAGCGGCTTGTACCCGCCGCTGTCGGCATGGACGAGCACCGAGCCGTCCGCCTTGAAGACGAGCAGCCGGACCGCCTCCGGCAGGTACGCCGTCAGGCGGCCGGTGTACGTGACCTCGCAACGGGCGACGACGAGACGCACGGGCGCTGGACCGTAGCGTCCGTCGCGGACGCGGCCGGCGAGCACAGCGCGACGTTCGCCCGGGGAGGTGACGCACGTCGCGACCGCGACAGCGGGCGCCTTTAGGGGTGTGCCACGCCGAAGGCGGGGATCCGAGCGCAGGAATCCGCTCCCGCGGATTCCTGCTTGCGAACTAGCATCAGAGGAGCTCGACGCGGGACGCGCCGACGATCCGCTCCTCGCCGCCGTCGAGCCGGACGAGGAGCTTCCCCTTGCCGTCGTAGTCGGGCGACTCCACGAGCACGACGCCGTCGACACCGCCGACCCGGCACCGGGAGCCGACCTCGCCCTCGAGCCCGCGCCAGAAGCGCACGAACGGGTTCCGCTCCCACTCGCGGCCGATCGTCGTCTCGACGGTGTGCCCGGGGAGCACCCGGGTCTCGTGGGGCAGGGTCATGAGCCGCTCCATCACGGAGTCGCGCACCACGTCGGCCGGGCCGCCGCCGACGGCGTCCCGGAACAGGGTGTCGCCCGTGAAGCAGACGTCGCCGTTGACGACGAACGCGACGCCGTCGTCGGAGTGGCCCGGGGTCGGGATGGACTCGACCCGCAGGCCTCCGGTGTCGACAGAGCCCGTGACGACGGGGATGCCGAAACGTCCGGTCAGCTCCTCCTCGTGCTCGACGTGATCCGGGTGGCCGTGCGTACGCAGGACGTGCGTCGGGGTCAGGCGCTCGCGCTCGACGGCCTCCAGGAGCGGCTCCAGCGGCGCGCCGGAGTCCACGAAGACCGCGACGCCGCCCGGCTCGTCGCCGACGACGAACGCGTTCGACAGCCAGCGCGAGTCCATGGAGCCCTCGATGACCACGGTCACAGGCTACGCGGATGCGCCTCGCTTCGCGAGACTCCCCGCGTGAGACGCGCGCTCGCTGGGATCCTCGTGGGGCTGGCCGTGGCGGGGCCGGCAGCCGCCGCGGTCCATGTCGTCCAGCCGTTCCCGCTCGACCGATACGCGGGGAGCGGCGCGATCGGGCTCGCGGTGCCCGGGGCCGGGCCGACCGTGACCCGCGAGAGCGCGCTCCACACGCTGCTCACCGGCCGGGTCGAGAGCTCCCTGCTCGGCGGCGCCGCGGCGGGAAGGCCGCTGATCACGCTCGGGAGTGGCCCGCCGCCGGACACGCTCGTGGTGCTCCCGCCGCCGGGGAGGAGCGAGAACGACCGGTATCCGATCGCCGTCACGCCGGGCCCGCGCGGGGTGCTCACCTCCGACTCGACCCGGATCGACGGGCTGGTGTCGCTGGCGGACGTGGCGCACGGGAAGCTCGAGGTGGTCTCGGTCTCCGACCCCGTCGCGACCCTCGAGCGGCTCGAGCGCCGCATCGAGCGGAACGACCGCATCCGCCTGCCGCTGACGCTCCTCGTCGGCGCGCTCGCGTACGTCGCGGCGGTGCTCGCGCCGCGTCTGGCGCCGCGCGTACTGCTCGTCGCGCTCGCAGCGAACCTCTGGCTGGCGGGGTGGTGGGTCGTCGCGCTCTCCGTCGCCGCGGCGATCGCGCTGCCCCTCGGCCCCGCCTGCGCCGCCGTGCTCGCGGCGTACCTCCTCGCGCTCGGGCTCGATCCGGAGTCGGTCGCGCTCTCGCCGTTCGGCCCGTCCCAGGCGGGCCGCTTCTACGGCGTCTCGAACCTGCTGGAGACGATGCTGCTCGTGCCCGCGATCCTCGGCGTCGCCCGCGTGGGGCGGGCCTGGCCGGCGGTCGCCACCCTCGCGGTGGTCACGGTCGCAGGAAGCCGGTTCGGCGCGGACGGCGGTGGCCTGCTGGTCCTGCTCGCGGTCTACGCGACCCTCGCACTACGCACGACCGGGAGGCGCCTCGGCGTCGCCCGCCTCGCGCTCGTCGGGGCGGGCGTCGTGGCCGTCGGCGCCCTGCTCGTCGGGGTCGACGCCGCGCTCGGCGGCTCGAGCCACGTCACGCACGCGGTCGGCGACGGGCCGGGCGCCGTCCTCGGCGACCTCGCCGACCGCCTGGAGATCTCCGCGCGCCGGACGTTCGCGGGGCTGGGACCGGCATTCGCCGCGCTCGCGTCGCTCGCCGTGCTGGTGTTCGTCGCCACCCGCCGGCCGCGGGGCCCGTTGACGGACTCGATCCTCGTCGGCCTCCTCGTCTCGCTGCTCGTCAACGACACGCCCGGCGACGTGCTGGGCATGGGCGCCGTCGCCGCATTCGTGCTCTGGCGCTTCGAGCGCACCGCGCACGACGCGCCGATGTGGCTGGATAGACTGCGCGCGATGCGCCGCCCCGCCGCCCTTCTCGCAGTCGCGCTCGCCGCCGTCGGGCTCGGCGTCGCCGCGGCAGGCTGCTACGAGGGAGAGGTCACCGCGACGCCAGACACCGTCGAGGGCACGCTGCCCCAGGAGACCACCGGCGGCGCGAACGCCGATCTGCCGGCCCTGAAGCTGACCGGGGACGCGACCGCCGGCAAGCAGGTGTTCGAGACGGCCGGCTGCACGGCCTGCCACACCCTCTCCGCCGCCGGCTCGACGGGAACCGTCGGCCCGAACCTGGACCAGGCAAAGCCCTCGGACGAGCTCGTCGTCCAGCGCGTCACGCTCGGCCAGGGCGGCATGCCCTCCTTCAAGGACCAGCTCGAGCCGCAGCAGATCGCGGACGTCGCGCAGTTCGTCTCATCGTCGGCGGGAGGCTGATCCGCGCCGAGGCCCTGCCGCGCGTCGTCGAGGCGTTCGCCTGCGACCTCGACGGCACGTTGATCGGACGCGACGGCGTGCTCCGGCCTCGCACCCGCGCGGCGATCTCCCGCGCACAGGAGGCGGGCATCCCCGTGCTCGTCGCGACCGGCCGGATGTTCCGCTCGGTGGCGCCGTACCTGCGTGACGCAGCGATCGGCGAGCCGGTCGTCTGCTACCAGGGCGCAGCGGTGGTCGACCCCGGCTCGGGCGAGTTCCTGCTCCACGTGCCGCTCGCGCTCGACGTGGCCCGGGAGGCGGTCGCGGCGCTCGCCGAGCTCGGGCTGTCGCCGAACGTCTACGTCGACGACGAGCTGTTCGTCGCCCGCGAGACCGAGTACTCACGGGCCTACTCCGTGTTCCAGCACCTCCCGGTGACCGAGGTCGGTGACCTGCTCGGCTGGCTCCACCGCGCACCGACCAAGCTCGTGCAGGTGGCCGACCCGCCGGTGCTCGCGGAGATCCGGCCGGGGCTCGAGCGACGGTTCGACGGGAGGATGTTCGTGACGACCTCGCTCCCGCACATGCTCGAGCTCGGCAACCCCTCCGTGACCAAGGGCTCCGGAATCACCTTCGCAGCGGCGGAGCTCGGGATCGACCTCGCCCACCTGGTCGCCTTCGGAGACGGCGAGAACGACGTCGAGCTGCTCGACGCAGCCGGGTTCGGGGTCGCGATCGAGCGGGGCCATCCACGGCTGCTGGCGATCGCCGACGCCACGTGCGCGGGCCCGGAGGACGACGGCGTCGCGACCGTGATCGAGGCCGTCCTAGACTCTCTGACGTGATCGACCTCAAGGCAGCGCGCGCCGAGCCCGAGGCCATGCGGGCTGCGCTCGCGCGCAAGGGTGGCGCGGAGGCGTTCGACCGCCTGCTCGAGGCGGACGCGCGCTGGCGCGAGCTCGTCCCACGGGTCGACGAGCTCCGCTCGCGGACGAAGCTCCGCGGCAAGCCGACTCCCGAGCAGCTCGAGGAGCTCCAGCGCGTGAAGGTCGAGCTGAAGGAGGCGGAGGAGGCGCTCGCCGCCGCGGAGGCCGAGCGGGACGCCGCGCTGCTCGACGTCCCGAACCCACCGGACGAGGGGGTTCCCGACGGGGACAGCGAGGACGACGCCGCCGAGCTCCGCCGCGTGGGCGAGCCGCGGGCGGGCGGGACGAGGGAGGCGGCCGAGATCGGGCGCTTCGAGCTCGAGCGCGCGGCACGGCTGTCGGGCTCCCGCTTCGGCTACATGGTCGGCGACACGGCCCTGGTCGCGCTCGCGCTCTACCGCTTCGCGATCGACCACGTGTCGCGGGCGGGGTTCACCCCGGTCCTTCCCCCCGTGCTCGTGCGCGAGGAGGCGATGGTGGGAACGGGGTTCTTCCCGACCGAGCGGACGAACATCTACGCGCTCGAAGCGGACGGCCTCTACCTCACCGGCACGTCTGAGGTCGCGCTCGCGGGGATGCACATGGGAGAGGTCCTCGAGGCGGACGCGCTGCCGATCCGCTACGCGGGCTTCTCGACCTGCTTCCGCCGCGAGGCGGGCGCCGCGGGCAAGGACACGCGCGGCATGTTTCGCGTCCACCAGTTCAACAAGGTCGAGATGTTCGTGTTCACGCGCCCGGAGGACTCGCGTGGGGAGCACGAGCGGATGGTGGCGCTCGAGGAGGAGCTGCTCCAGGCTCTCGGCGTGCCGTACCGCGCCGTCGACGTCGCGGCGGGCGACCTCGGAGCCTCCGCGGTGCGCAAGATCGACCTCGAGGCCTGGTTCCCGTCGCAGGGGCGCTACCGCGAGGTCACCTCCTGCTCGAACACGACCGACTTCCAGGCGCGCCGCCTCGGCATCCGCTGGCGCTCCCCCGAGGGGCTCGTGCCACCGCACACGCTCAACGGCACCGTCGTCACCGATCGCGTGCTGCTGGCCATCCTCGAGACCTTCGGAGGGCTCGTGCCGGAGGCGCTGCACGCGTATGGCGCCCCTACCCAGATCGGGGGGTCGATTCACCCGACCGGGTAGTACGTGGTGCAGCAGGCGCGATTAGCGTCATAGACATGCGGCATGAGGGGGCAGTGCGCGTTCGGTGGACGCGGGCGGAGCTGACGGCGATCCGTGAGGCGCTCGAGGTGACGCCCAACTTCGAGGGACGCCTCGAGGCGCGCGAGGTGCTGCGGGTCGCCTTCCGCAGCCCGCGGCTCCGCGACGTGACGCTCGACTACACGCTCGCCGAGCGGCTCGGCTCGAGGATCGTCCCGATCGACGGCGCGACCGCCATGGCGCGCGCGAAGCTCCTGCTCGCCGTTCGCGGCCCGCGCAAGCGCGGCGTCGCCGACACGGTGCGCCCCACGCAGCGGCCGACGCTCAGGTCCAACACCCCGGTGGCACCGGCGCCCGACACGGCCGTCGCCGCGTCGGCCGCGGCGTAGTTCGTCTCGACGGCGCCCTGCGAGACACCGAGGGCCTCGACTGACGAGGCCCTCGAAGCTGCGCGCGGCGTGGGCGGTTACACGAGCTTCTGGTTCGCCCACTTGCGGTGGATGCGCTGGAACTCCTTGTCGAAGGCGGTCACCGCCTCACCCGGGGTCAGCTTCCCCTGGGCAACCTGGGCGAACATCTGCGGGACGAGGTAGCGGTTGAAGATCTCGTCGATGGCCGCGTTCGAGTAGCCGGGATACCCGATGTTCGTGGTGTACTTCTCGGCGATCGTCGTCAGGACGGTGTACTTGCCGCGCGGCTTGTGCGTGTCGGCCGCCGCGATCTTGCGGATCGACTTGAAGCCGCCTTTGATCGCGCCCGTCCAACCGGGGAAGTTGTAGAACTTGCTCTGGAGGAAGTGCTCGCGGTAGTCGAGCTGCTGATCGACGAGGTACTTCTTCGCCGCCGCCTTGTTCTGGGCGAACTTCCAGATCACGTAGACGCCCATCACGTGCTCGTTGCCCATCCGCATGACCGGGCCGCGGGGGATCGGAGCGAGCCACGTGTCGTCCGAGAGGGTCTGGTTGCCGGAGTCCTCCGCAGAGCGGGCGATCGAGATCGCGTTCTCGGCGAGCGACAGCCTGCCCGCCAGGAACGCCTGGTTGTTGGACGCCGCAGTCCACGCGAACACCTCGTCCGACATGCCGTTCTTGTAGATGTCCCGCATCAGCGTCAGCGCAGCGATCGCGCCCTTCCGGTTCGAGCCCTTGCCGAACACGATCTGGTTGTTCTCGTTCTGCACGAAGCCGCCGTAGCAGTAGAGGAGCGCGAACAGGAGCATGTTCGAGTCGATCTCGTTCGACATGCCGAGGCCGACCGGATGCCCCATGGCCTTCAGCTTGGGGGCGCCGCTCCGGATGTCGTCCCATGTCCGCACCGGCGTGTCGATCTGGTTCCAGAGACTGCCCCTGTACTGGATCGGGTCCGGGACGTAGTTGTCCGGAAAGGCGAAGTAGTTCTTCGTCTTGGGATTGAACGTGCTCTTCTGCCCCACTTTCGACATCGGCCCGAGCTTCTTCGTGACCTCCTGGACGATGTCGTTGACAGGGACGATCTGCTTCTGGAACGACGACGGCGGGGACAGGAACTGGAAGAGGTCGTGACCGCTCTGCGCGGCGACCTCGGACGACGCGGTACTGAACAGCAGCGCGTTGTTGATGTGGTCGATCTTGACGTCCACGTCGTTTTTCTCGCCCCACCGCTTGAGATACGTGCCGTCGAGCCACTTGTCGTAGGCCGGCACGAAGTGATCCCATTGCAGGATCCTGAGCTCGCCCGAGAGCTGCTTGTGGGCGAACCTGAGCGGGCCGTAGAACCCGAGCGCCCGATCGCTCAGTGCTCCGAACATGCTGACCGCAAACGCTGCTGCGGTCCCTCTCCTGAGCAGGGCACCGCGGGTCATCCCCGCCCTCTGCTCGTTCGGCTCGTCAACTGTCCTTGCCAAAGCACGCCTCCTTTCGGATTGCGATCTCTAGCGGAATGCGCCTCCTGTAAACCCCTTGATGAAACGGTCGAGGAACACGTTGTAGAGGAGCGCGAGCACGATGCTGGGAATGAGCGTCGCCGCCATCAGCGACTGCCAGAAGAAGACGTCGCCGCGGATCAGCTGATTCGGGACACCCGCGGAGATCGTCCGGTGCTCCGAGGTGGAGATGAACGTGAACGCGTAGATGAACTCGTTCACGCAGAGCGAGAACGCGAAGATCACGACCGTCAGGATCCCTGGCAGCGACACCGGGAACACGATCCGCACGAGCGCCTGGATTCGCGAGCATCCGTCGATCAGCGCGGCGTCCTCGAGCTCCTGGGGAATCGTCTTGAAGAAGCCCATCAGGAGCCAGGTCGCGAACGGGATCGTGAAACGACGGGTAGACGAGGACGAGCGACCAGAGCGAGTCCTGGAGGCCGCGCTGGTCGTCGATCCCGGGGAGCCGCCCGAGCTCGACGATCAAGCGCGACATCGGCAGGAAGAGGAGCGTCGGCGGGACAAGGTAGACGAGGAAGATCGCGACGCCGGCGGTCTGGCCCCACCTCCCCGAGTACCGCGCGAGGGCGTACCCGGCGGGGAGAGCGACGACGAGCGTGATGATGACGACGAGCGTGCCGACGATCGCGGTGTTGAGGATCCAGCGCGGATAGTCCGTGTCGGTGAACAGGAACGTGACGTGCTTGGTCGTCGCCGACTCCCAGAACTTCCACCTGAGCGGGTTGTAGACATATGGGACGTTGCTCGTGTTGTAGAGGTCGAGGTCCTCCTTGAACATGGTCACGAGCATCCAGTAGAAGGGGAACGCGAGGAGGATCGCGAACGGCGCGAGGACTCCGTAGGTGCGAAGCCCGCGGAACATCACGACACCTGCGCCCGTCGAGCGAAGAACAGCATCCCGATGCTCACCGCGGCCAGGAGCGGGAAGAGGTAGAGGGAGATGGCGGCGCCCTCGCCCAGCGACCCCGAGTTGATCCCGATCTGGAACGACCAGGTCGTCAACATCTGGGTCGAGTTGAACGGGCCGCCCTGTGTCAGCACGTAGACGACCGTGAAGTCGGCGGCGGTGAACACGATCCCGAAGAGGAGGGCGACGAGCGCGATCGGAAGCTGCAGCGGCAGCGTCACGTACCAGAGCTTCTTCAGGCCCGTCGCGCCGTCGATCTTGGCGGCGTCGTCGACCTCGGTCGGGATCGAGGCGAGACCCGCGACGAAGATGATCACCGCGAAGGGCAGGATCCGCCATGCGTGCACCAGCGTGACCGCGAGGAGTGCGAGGTTCGGGCGACCGAGCCACTGCGGCGGGTTGGCCGTGTCCACCACTCCGAGCCCGTGCCCGAGCGTCCAGTTGATCACGCTGAACAGCGAGTCGAAGATCCAGAGCCAGCCGAGCGTGCCGAGCGCGACCGGAGCGGCCCACGGCAGGATGATCAGAAACCGCAGGAACCACTTCCCGCGGAAGTCGCGGATCAGGTAGTGGGAGATGATCGCCGCCCCGACCAGGACGATCGCCTGCGAGCCGAACGTGAAGATCAGCGTGTTGCGGAGCGCCCTCCGGAAGTTCTCGTCGTGCCATGCGGTCGTGAAGTTGTCCAGACCGACGAAGTGCCCCGAGAGCGAGCCCCCGACCGCGTCGGTGAAACTGAGGTAGATCGCCCAGCCGAACGGCACCCCGACGACGATGGCCATGAAGACGATTGCCGGCGCCAGGAGCGCAGGCGCGAGGAAGCGGCGGCTTTCGAGGATCCGCCTCCAGCGACGGGTCTCAGGCTTCCACGGGGCAGCCTGCGCCTCCATCGGCCCGCGATACTAGTAGATTCTCCCCGCCGAGGACACACATGGCAGAGATTGCGATCGAGAGCCTCACGAAGGTCTACCCGGACGGAACGCGAGCGCTCACCGACCTCGACCTCCACATCGGCGCCGGGGAGTTCATGGTCCTCGTAGGCCCGTCGGGGTGCGGGAAGACGACCGCGCTCCGCATGGTTGCCGGGCTCGAGACGATCACGTCGGGCCAGGTGAAGATCGACGGGACCGTCGTCAACGACCTTCCTCCGAAGGACCGCGACATGGCGATGGTCTTCCAGAACTACGCGCTCTACCCGCATATGAACACGGCCAAGAACATGGGGTTCGCGCTGAAGATGCGGGGGCTGCCGAAGCAGGAGATCGACCTCCGGGTCCGCGAGGCGGCACGCATCCTCGGCCTCGCGGAGTCTCTCGACAAGAAGCCTCGGACCCTCTCGGGCGGCCAGCGGCAGCGGGTGGCCATGGGGCGGGCGATCGTCCGGAATCCGCAGGCGTTTCTCATGGACGAGCCGCTCTCCAACCTCGATGCGAAGCTCCGCGTCGAGATGCGCGCCGAGATCTCGCGCATCCAGCGCGACCTGGCCGTGACCACCGTGTACGTCACGCACGACCAGGTGGAGGCGATGACGATGGGAGATCGCGTGGCGGTCATGCGGGGCGGCCTCCTCCAGCAGGTGGCCGCCCCGCAGGTGCTCTACGAGCGTCCCCGCAACCTGTTCGTCGCCGAGTTCATCGGCTCGCCCGCGATGAACGTCGTGATGGCGGAGCTCGTCCGGGAGGACGGGCACCTGTGGGTGCAGTTCGGAACGCACCGGCTACGGACCAGCGAGGCGACCCTCGAGCGGCACCCCGGCCTGGGCCGGTTCGAGGGGCGCCCGATCGTGCTGGGCATCCGCCCAGAGGATTTCACCGACGCGTCGCTCCAGGAGGGCTCCGCCGACCGGGAGCTGCCGGTGGTGTGCGACATCCGCGAGGACATGGGCTCCGACGTCTACGTGCACTTCAACGTCAAGGGCGAAGCGGTCACCGCCAAGGAGCTCACGGAAGCGGCGCTCGAAGCGCCGGCCGACGAGGAGGCGAGGCTCGCAGCAGAGCGGGCCCGCGCGCTCGGAGTCCCGTTCGTCGCGCGACTCGAGCGGGCAACGCACGCACGCGAGGGCGAGCCGCTCGCACTCGCCGTGGACGTCGGCCGACTGCACTTCTTCGATCCCGACACCGGGCTCGGAATCTACGACGCGGCTTGACCTGGCGACTCGAGCCGGGGCCGTCGCAGCGTCGGCCGCCGCGTAGATCGTCTCGACGGCACCTGCGAATGGTCAGCGGAGCGGGAGGGATTCGAACCCCCGGGCCCGCGTGAACGAGCCGGCTGCTTTCAAGGCAGCTGCAATAAGCCAGACTCTGCCACCGCTCCGAGCTTGTCGACGTCGCGGAGGGTCACCGACCGCCTCCCGGGCAAGGCATTGCCCGATGGGGTGCTCGGCGGCTCCTCCATCGAGAACGTACAGCCAGTCGTACGAGTTCTCCACGGTGCGCTTCACGACGGACCCCGTTGGAATGGATCCTTCGGAGGCCCACCCGACGAAGGCGGTCGTCACGAACGTGCCCCGTCGTCGATCACGACGTCGTACACCGCGGGCTCGGTCGACGGAATCGACACGTCGTAGCGCATCGCCGCGAAGGTCGCGATCGCCTACGCCGTCGCGACGTCGCCCGTGCGCTGGGGCGTCTCCATTCGACGACTGTAGGGGGATGGGAAACCGCACACCGGCCGCACCCGGGTCGGGCGTCGCGTTTGAAGAACACTGACCGAGCGGTTAGTTTTTGACGTCGTGGAGACGCGGACCGCCGCCGGCCCGAACAACGTCAGCGCGCTGCTCGACGCGAATCTCGCCGCAGGCCGCGGCGCGAAGACCGTGATCTCCTGCGCCGGCGAGCGCGTCACGTACGGGGAGCTCTACGCGCGGGCCTGCGGCGCGGGCTCGATGCTGCGCGAGCTCGGCGTCGGTCCCGGCGAGCGCGTGCTGCTCGTGATGGACGACTGCGTCGACTTCCCGGCCGTCTTCCTCGGCGCGATCCGCGTCGGCGCGGTGCCGGTTCCCGTCAACCCCCTCTACGCCCCCGAGGAGTACGCGTTCTTCGTGTCGGACAGCGCCGCGTCGGTCGCCGTCGTCGACACGGCCCGCGCCGAGAAGGTGCCTGCGCCGCGCGTTGTCGTCGTCGACGAGCTCCGCGGCCTGAGCGACGACTTCCCACCCGCACCCACGGGGGCGGACGACGTGGCGTTCTGGCTCTACAGCTCGGGCTCGACGGGTCGTCCGAAAGGCGTCATCCACCGGCAGCGCGACATCCTCGTCACCTGCGAGACCTACGGGAAGCAGGTGCTCGGCATCCGCGAGGACGACGTGACGTTCTCGACCACGAAGCTCTTCCACGCCTACGGTCTCGGCAACAACCTCTCGTTCCCGTACTGGGCCGGGGCGTCGACCGTCCTGCACAACGGGCGGCCGACGCCGGAGGCTGTCTTCGAGACGGTCGGTCAGGAGCGCCCGACGATCGTGTTCTCGGCGCCGACCCTCTACAACGCGATGCTCCACGCCGACCCCGGCGGGCAGGACTGGTCGTCCGTACGCGTCTGCGTCTCCGCGGCGGAGCCCCTGCCCGCCGAGGTCTCGCATCGCTGGCACGAGCGACACGGGCTCGAGATCCTCGACGGCATCGGCTCGACCGAGATGCTGCACATCTACTGCTCCAACACCCACGGCCGGGTCGTGCCGGGATCGAGCGGGACGCCGGTGCCCGGGTACGACGTGAAGCTGTGCGACGACACGGGCCGCGAGCTCGAGGGCGAAGCCTCCGGCGACCTGTACGTGCGCGGGGAAAGCATGTTCTCCGGCTACTGGAACCAGCCGGAGAAGACGGCGGACTGCATCCGGGACGACTGGTTCTACACACGCGACCGGTACCGGCGCGACGCCGACGGGAACTACTGGTACGAGGGGCGCGCCGACGACATGTTCAAGGTCAGCGGTCTCTGGGTCTCCCCGGCCGACGTGGAGGGCCGGCTGATCGAGCACCCGGCGGTGATCGAGGCGGCGGTCGTCGCAGGCGAGGTCGAAGGGCTGACGAAGGCGAAGGCGTACGTGATCGCGCAGGAGGGGGCGGCCCCTGAGGACGAGCTCGTCGAAGAGCTGCAGGCGTTCTGCCGGGAGCGCCTGCACCGGTTCCAGGTCCCGCAGCTGTTCGCGTTCGTGGACGCGCTGCCCAAGACGGCCACGGGCAAGATCCAGCGCTTCAGGCTGCGCGACCCCTGATGCTCGACGGCCGAGCGCTCGTCGACGCGCACGTGCATCTGGCGCGGATCCCGACGCTGAAGATGAGCTGGGACGCATGGGCGATGCAGCGCCGCGCGGACGGGGATCCGCGCGCGATCTACGACCACGAGGGCTCGCCGATCCCCGAGCGCTTCGTCGCGTACCTCGAGCAGGAGGGCGTCGACTGCGCGATCCTGCTCGCGGAGTACAGCCCGCGTGTGACGGGCGTGCAGCCGATCGAGGACATCGTCGCCGTCGCGTCTCACGACCCCACGCGGATCCGCGTGGCTGCGAACGTGAACCCGCACCTGCACTACCCCGTGGCGGCAGAGGTCGAGCGCCAGCTCGCGCTCGGCGCCGTCGCCCTGAAGATCCACCCCGTGCACGGCGGCTTTCCGCCGAACGCGCGCGAGCTCTATCCCGCCTATGCGATCTGCCAGGAGCGCGGCGTGCCGGTGATCTTCCACTGCGGCACGAGCAACTTCGCCGGCGCGGTCAACCGCTTCGCCGACCCGCTCTACGTCGAGGACGTCGCAAAGGACTTCCCGACGCTCACGATCGTGCTCGCCCACGGCGGGCGCGGGTGGTGGTACGACGCCGCGGCGTTCCTCGCCCTGATGCGCGAGCAGGTCTGGATCGAGATCTCCGGGCTGCCCCCGCAGAAGCTCCCCGAGTACTACGCCCGTCACGACCTCGACCGCCTGGGTCGCACGTTCGTCTTCGGCACGGACTGGCCGGGAGTCCCGGGGATCCGGGTGAACGCGGAGGCCGTCGCCGCACTCGGTTTCGCGGAGGACGTCCTGGCGGACATCCTCGCCGGGAACGCCCGCCGCGTCTACCGGCTCGGCCACCTCGCCGCGGTCACGCGGCCCTGAACGGACGACGCGCCCTCGGCCCGGCCGCACGGCGCCGGCCACGACGGGCCGGGGCGCCTAGCGCTGCGGGGTGAGTCCCGACGCTCGCAGGTCCCGTAACTTGTTCCGCTGGAGCTTGCCCGTCGGCGTTCGGGGCAACACGTCCACCCAGTGCGTCTCCCTCGGGCGGCGCGTCTTCGGCAGCGCCTCGATCGCCTCCCGGAGCGCTTGCTCCGCGCGCTCGGGCGAGGCGGGCTTCGCCACGGCGAAGACCGCGATCGAGTTCAGCCCGTCATCGTTCACGAAAGGCGCCGTCCCGAGCTCCTGGACACTTTCCCTGCAGGCCGCGAGCAGCGCCGCGTCCACATCGACGACGCTGACCCACTGACCCGAGATCTTGATCAGGTCGTCCTGCCGGCCGCGGATCCCGTAGCGATCGTCGCCTGCCTCCAGAAAGACGTCGCCGGGCGAGAAGCACATGCCCTGGAAGCAGTCCGCGCTTTCGTCCGGTTGCTGCCAGTACCCGAGCGCGACGGAGGGGTGGCGGAGCCAAAGCCTGCCCGGGCCGGGCTCGCGCGGCTCGCGCCACCACGCCTCCACGCGCGGGGTCGGCCGGAGAGTCTCGCTGCCGTCCGGGTCGTGGAGCATCAGGAAGTTCGTCTCGGTCGTCCCGTAGCCGTCGACGATTCCGCGTCCGGTGGCATCCAGCCAGCCGGCTCGAAGCGCGGCCGGCAGCTTCTCGCCCGCGGAGACGAAGTGCTGGACTCGCGCGAGCCGGGGTGCGAGCCCGGCCTGCAGCAGCTTCAGGTAGAGCGTGGGCACGATGAACGCCGCGGTCGGCCGGCTCCGCTCGACGATCTCGACGACACGCTCCGCGGTCGGCCACTCCGGATCGAGGATCACCGTCGCACCGCTGCGGAGACCGGCGAAGAGGCTGTTCGCGAGGGCGTAGGCGAAGAAGAGCCGCGACGAGGAGTAGAAGCGATCGCTGCGGCCGGCGCCCAACACCTCGGAGGCGACGTCCGTGGACGCCCACACGCACCGGTGTGCATGCATCGCCGCCTTCGGCAGGCCGGTCGTCCCCGACGTGTAGATCCAGAATGCGACGTCGTCGTCGCTCCGCTCGACTGCGTCGATCGGCTGCTGCCCCTCGAGCAACGTGTCGAGCTCCGGGGCGAGCACGGGCGACGGACCTCGCCCGTCCGCTGTGCAGCGGGCGAGCAGGTCGAGCGAGTCCGGAAGGCACCAGACGCACCGGGCGCCGCTCTTGGCGATGACCATTGCCAGCTCGCGCTCGAACAGGCGCGAGTTCAGACCGACCGCAACGCCGCCGGCCCAGATCGCGCCGAGGTAAGCGACCACCCAGCCGATCGAGTCGGGGCCGAGCACGAGCACGCGGTCGTCGGGGCGGACACCGAGGGACTGCCAGGCGGCCGCTGCCCGCCCGACGCGCTCGCGCAGCTCGCCGTATGTGATCTCACCGTCACCGGCCTCGATCGCGACGCGCTCGGACTCGCCGACCTCCAGGAGGTACGCGGCCGCGTTCACTCGGACGAGCCTATACAGGCGGGCTCGACTCGTCTAGTCTCTTGTTCGACATTGTGAACGAGTTCTCGTGGTCGAACACCGAGCTCGTCTGGCTGCGAGCAGCTCGGGACTCCTCGCTCACGGCGGGGAGCGAACCGTCGGACGAGAGGAGGGCTGGTCCATGATTCGTCGTCGATCGCTTCGTCACCGTCGCCCCGGTGGGCGCGCGCGTGCGGGAGGGTGGCTGCGCCTCGCGTGCGCAGGTCTGGCAGTGAGTGCGCTCGCCGCCGTTGTGGCGACCTCTGGGCTGGGAGGGACCGTGTCCGCCGCGACGTCGAGGTCGGCCCTGGCCGTCGCGCAGGCCCCGGCAGCGGCGTGCGCGAGCCTCTCAGGCCTGAGCCTTCCCAACACGACCGTGGACAGCGCCACCCCGGTGGCCGCCTCGCCGCCGACACCCGGCTACTGCGCGGTCGAGCTCACCGTCAACAACCCACCCTCGAACGACGCCGTGCGCGTCGGTGTGTTCCTGCCGGACGACTGGAACGGCAGGTTTCAGGCGATCGGCGGAGGGGGCTTCGTCGGAGGCAACCCCGACGCGCCCAACACCGCCGCGCTCCAGGCGGGGTACGCGACCGCCGGAACCGACACCGGTCATGCCGGCTCGGGCGGCAACGGGGCATTCGCCCTCAACCCCGACAACACGCTGAACCAGCAACTGATCGACGACTTCTCGTTCCTGGGCATCCACGAGATGACGGTGACGTCGAAGGCCGTGATCGCCGCGTATTACGGCGGCGGGCCGCAGTACTCGTACTTCAACGGCTGCTCGACCGGCGGCCGCCAGGGTCTGATGGAGGCCCAGCGCTACCCGACGGATTACGACGGGATCGCGTCGACCTCTCCGGCGATCAACTGGGATCGCTTCATGATGGCCCAGCTGTGGGGCTCGCTGCAGATGAACCTGGCCGGGGACGTCATCCCGCCGTGCAAGTTCCAGGCGGCCAACAATGCGGCCGTGGCAGCGTGTGATGCGCTCGACGGCGTCACCGACGGCGTGATCGGCGCGTGGCACGACTGCACGTTCGACGCCCGGACACTGATCGGAACGGTGACTCCGTGTGGCGAGATCACGGCGACCGACGCCGACATCATCAACAAGATCTGGGCAGGTCCGAACGACCGCGGCAAGCACTACCTGTGGTACGGGCTCTTGCCGGGGGCAGACATTCCCCCGCTGAACAGTCCCGACGGCTTCGTCTTCTCCGTGAACCACATCAAGTACTGGCTGAAGCAGGATCCCGCCTTCGACTGGAAGACGTTGACGCTCGACCAGTACTTCGACCTCTTCCGCCAGTCCGTCGACCAGTACCGGAGCGTGATCGGGACGGACGACCGCGATCTGACGGCGTTCCGGGCCGCGGGCGGGAAGATCGTGGGCTGGGTCGGAACGACCGACCAGCTGATCTACCCACAGGGGTCGATCCAGTACTACGTGGACCTCATGCACCGGATGGGCGGGCTCGAGAAGACGCGCGACTTCTACCGCTTCTTCGTCGCGCCGGGCGTCAACCACTGTTTCGGCGGTGTGGGCGCCACGCCGCTGAACACGTTCGACGCGCTCGTCGACTGGGTCGAGAACGGGAACGCACCGGACACGCTCGCGGGCGTGCGCCTCGCGACCGGCGCAACGCGGCCCGTGTGCCTCTACGGCGAGAAGGCGGTCTATTCGGGGACCGGTGACGTGGACAGCGCAGCCAACTGGAGCTGCGTGCCAGACGACCGAGGGTTCACGGAAAGCGGACCGAAACCCGGGCGACGTTAGGCAACCGGAACCTCGAGGGGCGCGGCGCATGCCGCGCCCCTCCCTCCGGGGCGTGCTGTACTGTGAGCCCAAGCTCGTCTATCGTTCGATATTGTGAACGGTGTTCCCGTGACCGAACGGTCCCTCTCGTCTCCCTCTCGGGTGCCGGCAGTCGACCGGGCGGTCCGCGTCCTGGAGACGCTCGCGTCGGGTGGCGAGCGGAGCCTCTCCGAGCTCAGCCGCGAGCTCGGTGTCTCGAAGAGCACGCTGTCGGCGCTGCTCGCGACGCTCGAGCACCACGCGCTCGTCGAACGGGACGACGCGAGCCGGCGCTTTCGTCTCGGCCCGGGCCTCGCGAAGCTCGCGATTACCGTGGCCGCCGCCCAGGTCGACGTGCGTGATGCGGCCCGTCCCGAGCTCGAGCGGCTGGCCGAGCTGAGCGGCGAGACCGCGATTCTCCACGTGCCGAGCGGCGACGGCACCATCATCGCGGAGCGCGTCGAGCCGGCGCACCAGCTGAAGGTCGTCGCACCGCTCGGACATCACCTGCCGGCCTTCGCCGGGTCGGTCGCGAAGGCCCTGCTCGCGTCGCTCCCCCACCAGGAGACGGAGGCGATCGTGCGAGCGCAGCCGCTGCCGGTCTTCACACCGCGCTCGATCGTCGACCCCGACGCGTACCTCGACGAGGTCGCGCGCGCCCGCCGACGTGGCTACGCGGTCGAGAACGAGGAGTACCTGGTGGGTGTTCGAGCCGTCTCGGCGGCGGTGCTCGGGCGCGACGGTCGCGCGCTGGGCACCCTCAGCGTCGTCGGGGTCGGCGCACGCATGGCCGGGCGGATGAAGGAGCTTGCCGAAGCGGTCGTGGCCGCCGCGGCGGAGTCCACCCGCCGGCTCGCAGCCGTCTCGGATTCGTCGGCCGCGCAGCGACCGTTGCGGTCGCCCGGATCATGAAGCAGCTCGTCACGCTGCACGTGAACGGCGAGGACATGGAGCTCGCGGTCGCGCCGCACCACACGTTGCTCGAGGTGCTGCGCGAAGAGGCGGGCCTGACCGGGACGAAGCACGGCTGCGAGCTGGGGGAATGCGGCCTCTGCACCGTCATCGTCGACGGCTTGCCCCAGTTCTCGTGCCTGACGCTCGCGGTCGAGGCGCAGGGACGCGCGATCCGCACAGTGGAGGGGATCGCCCGCGGCGGCGCGCTCCACCCGCTGCAGCAGGCCTACGTCGAGACGGGAGCGTCCCAGTGCGGGTACTGCTCGCCCGGGATGCTGATGTCGGCGCTGGCTCTGCTCGAGACCAACGAGGCGCCGACGCGAGACGAGGTCCGCGAGGCGCTCGCCGGCAACCTGTGCCGCTGCACCGGCTATCTCGCGATCATCGACGCGGTGGAGCTCGCGGCCGCCCGTATGAGGAGCGCGGCCTGATGGCCACGATCGAGACCACGCGTACAGACGAGCAGTCCGTCGTCGGCGGCAGCGACCCGAACATCACCGCACACGCGAAGGCGACCGGTCAGACGGTCTACGCCGACGACCTCCATCTGCCGCGCATGCTGATCGGGAAGCTCCTACGAAGCCCCTCCCGACACGCGCGGATCCTGCGTGTCGACGTCGGGAGGGCGGCGGCGCTCCCAGGGGTGCACGGAATCCTCACCGGCGAGGACCTCCCGATTCTGTTCGGGATCATGCCCGTCGCGCAGGACGAGCACGCGCTCGCGCTCGAGAAGGTCCGCTACCACGGCGAGCCGGTCGCGGCGGTTGCGGCGATCGACGAGGAGACCGCGGAGGAGGCGGTGCGGCTGATCGAGGTCGAGTACGAGGAGCTGGCGCCGGTCAGCTCGATCGAGGACGCGCTCGACCCGGAGCTGCCGCTGATCGCAGGCAACGGGCCGGGCCGGCAGGTGAACCGTCTCGGATCGCTCGAGTTCGGCGACGTCGCAGATGGGTTCGCGCGGGCCGACCACACGTACGAGGATCTCTTCTTCTTCGAGGGCAACACGCACCTGCCGATGGAGGAGCACGCCGCGGTCGCGCAGTGGGAGCCGGAGCCGCGCGGGCGGGTGACGGTCTGGTCGTCGACGCAGGTACCGCACTACCTGCACCGCACGCTGGCGAAGGTGCTGGAGCTGCCACCCGACCGCATCCGCGTGATCGCGACTCCCGTCGGCGGAGGCTTCGGCGGCAAGAGCGATCCGTTCTCGCACGAGCTCTGCGCCGCTCGGCTCGCGATGATGACGGGCCGGCCGGTGAAGTTCGCGCTCACACGCGAAGAGGTCTTCTACGCTCACCGCGGTCGCCATCCGGTGCTGATGCGCGTGCAGACCGGCTTCACGGACGACGGCGAGCTCACCGCGATGGCGTTCCGAACGATGCTCGACGGTGGCGCCTTCGGCAGCTACGGCCCTGCGACCCTGTACTACACGGGGGCGTTGCAGACCGTCACGTACGACGTCCCCGTCTACAAGTTCGAGGGCGTCCGCCTCCTGACGAACAAGCCTCCGTGCGGCCCCAAGCGCGGACACGGCACACCGCAGCCGCGCTTCGCGCTCGAGTGCCAGCTCGACAAGGTCGCCGTCGACCTCGGCCTCGACCCGGTCGACCTGCGCCTGAAGAACCTGATCGAGCCGTACACGATGACCGTCAACCACATGCGCGTCACGACCTGTGGGCTCCGCGAGTGCGTCGAGACGGTCGCCGAGACGTCGGGCTGGCGCGAGAAGTGGGGGAAGCTGCCCCGTGGACGCGGGGTCGGCTTCGCCGTCGGCGCGTACATGTGCGGCGCAGGGCTCCCGATCTACTTCAACGACATGGCGCAGTCCGAGGTGCAGATCAAGGTCGACCGGGGCGGGGGCGTCACCGTCTACTCGATGGCGATCGACATCGGCCAGGGATCCGACCAGATGCTCGTGACCGTCGTCGCCGAGGTGCTGGGCCTACGGCCCCGCGACATCGCGCTCGTCGCCGCGGACACCGACCTCACGCCGATCGACCTCGGCAGCTACTCGAGCCGTGTCACGTTCATGGCCGGCAACGCGGCACTGGAGGCCGCCGCGCGGATGCGCGACAAGATCTTCGCGGCCGTCTCCGCCGACCTCGGCGTCCCCGTCGACCGGCTCGTCGCACGCGGCGGGCGCGTCTACGACGAAGAGGCACCGGGCGTGGGGATGGACTGGCAGGGGGCGGTGCACGTCGCCTCGGTGCTCGAGCGTCCGCTCGTCACCGCCGGGTCGTATCGGGCCCCGAAGCTCGCCGGCCCGTACAAGGGCGCCGGGGTCGGCCCGTCGCCCGCGTACAGCTACACGGCCGCGGTCGTCGAGGTCGACTGCGACCCGGAGACGGGCCTCGTCGAGGTCGAGCGAGTCTGGATCGCGCACGACATCGGCAGGCCGATCAACCTCGTCTCCGTCGAGGGGCAGATCGTGGGCAGCGTCTACATGGCGCTCGGCGAGGCGCTCTACGAGGAGCAGGCGTTCCGCGGCGGCTACCTGAAGAACCCGACGATCCTCGAGTACCGGAGCCCGACGTTCCTCGAGATGCCGGAGGTGGAGACGTTCCTCGTCGAGACCGACGACCCCGAGGGGCCGTTCGGAGCCAAGGAGGTCGGGCAGGGGCCGCTGCTGCCGGTGATCCCCGCCGTGGCCAACGCGGTCTTCGACGCTGTCGGCGTGCGCATCGACGAGGTGCCGATCTCGCCCGACAAGGTCGTGCGGGCGCTCCGGCTCGAGGAGCAGGGCAAGGAGCCACGCGTCGGCCCGAAGCGCATGCCCGACTTCGACTACGGCGAGCCGATCAGGGTCGAGCCGCCCGAGCAGCTTCCGGGACGGGGGGTGGTCGGGCTGTGATGCGGTTGCCACGCTTCGCGTACCTGCCGGCGACGAGCGTCGCGGAGGCGGTCCAGCTGCTTGCGGAGAACCCGGAGGCGCAGCTCGTCGCGGGCGGCACCGACCTCTATCCGAAGATGAAACGCCTGCAGCTCCGGCCGGCCGCGCTGGTCGGCCTGCACGGAGTCACCGAGCTTCGCGGGATCGAGGCCAACGGCGCCGTGTCGGTCGGCGCCGGCACGAAGCTCCACGAGCTCGCGTCCGCGCCGGAGATCCTGCAGCGCTTCCCGGCGCTCGCTCGTGCCGCGTCGCTCGTCGCGAGCCCGCAGATCCGGAACGCGGGTACGGTCGGCGGCAACCTCTGCGTCGACACGCGCTGCAACTACTACGACCTGTCGTACGACCGGCGCTGCGCGCACGGGTCGTGCATGAAGGCCGAGGGCGACATCTGCGCGCTCGCGCCGGGCGGGGATCGGTGCTGGGCGGTCTCCTCGACCGACCTTGCGCCGGTCGGGCACGTTCTGGGCGCGTCGGTCAGGCTGGTCGGTCCGCGCGGCGAGCGCACGCTGCCGATCGCCGCGCTCTACACGATGGACGACGGCATCGACTACCTGCAGAAGCAGCGCGACGAGGTGCTGACGCGTCTCGACCTGCCGGCGAGCGACGGGCTGCGTGCCACCTACGTCAAGTTCCGGCGACGAGGCGCGATCGACTTTCCGCTGCTCGGCGTCGCAGCGGCCGTGCGCACGGACGAGAGCGGCGTCTGCACCGACGCGCGGATCGTCCTCGGCGCGGTCGCGACGGCGCCGTTGCCCGCGCCGAAGGCGGCCGCGGCTCTCGTCGGGTCGATGCTCGGCGACGAGGCGATCGCGGAGGCCGCACAGCTCGCGACGGCACTGGCGAAGCCGATGGACGCGCTGGACCTGCCTCCGTCGTATCGCAAGCGGATGATCGCCACGCACGTCGCGCGCGCCTTTCGGGAGCTGCGCGACGCCGCTCCCTGACTCGTCGCGAGAATCACGCAGCGTCGGTGCAGCGAGCGCACGAAGGAGATTGACGATGCAATTCCACGTGGACGGGTTCCGGGCCGGAGACCCGCGTGTCCGGCCGGCCGATCCGGCAGCGGCGGCACGGCCCGCGGCCCTGCCGGGCGAGGTCGACGTGCTGATCGTCGGCTGCGGACCGGCGGGACTGGTGCTCGCCGCCCAACTGGCCGAGTTCCCGGCGATCACGACGCGCATCGTCGAGCGCAAGTCCGGACCGCTCGAGCTTGGTCAGGCGGACGGCGTCGCGTGCCGCACGGTGGAGATGTTCGAGGCGTTCGGGCTCAGCGAGCAGCTCGTCGCCGAGGCCTACTGGGTGAACGAGACGGTGTTCTGGCGACCCGACGCGCGGGACCGCTCGCGCATCGTGCGCACGGGACGGGTGCAGGATGTCGAGGACGGCCTGTCCGAGTTCCCCCACGTGATCTGCAACCAGGCGCGCATCCACGACCACCTTCTCACCGCGATGCGCCGCTCGCCGAGCAGGCTCGAGCCCGACTACGACCTCGAGGTCGTGCATGTCGCGATCGGCGAGTCGGGTGAGCGCCCCGTCACCGTCACCCTGCGCCGCACCGATGCCGCGCGCGCGGGGGCGGAGGTCGCGGTGCGAGCCAAGTACGTGGTCGGCTGCGACGGTGCGCGGAGCGCCGTGCGGCGATCGATCGGACGCGAGCTCCACGGCGACACCGCCAACCACGGCTGGGGCGTGATGGACATCCTCGCCGTGACCGACTTCCCCGACGTCCGGCTCAAGGCGGCGATCCAGTCCTCGAGCGGCGGCAACATCCTCCTCATCCCCCGCGAGGGGGGCTACCTCGTGCGTCTGTACGTCGACCTCGGCGAGATCGACCCGGCCGACCGGGCCGCCGTGCTCGGGATGCAATCCGACGAGGTCATCGCGATCGCCCGGCGCGTGCTGCACCCGTACACGCTCGACGTGAAGGAGGTCGCCTGGTTCTCGATCTACGAGGTGGGCCAGCGCCTCGCGGACAAGTTCGACGACGTGCCGGCCGACCTCGTCGGCGTCCGCTCCCCACGCGTCTTCATCGCGGGCGACGCGTGCCACACGCACAGCGCCAAGGCCGGGCTGGGCATGAACGTGTCGATGCAGGACACGTTCAACCTCGGCTGGAAGCTCGCGGCCGTGCTGGAGGGCCGCAGCCCCGAGACGCTGCTGCACACCTACTCGGCCGAACGCCATGCGATCGCCCACGAGCTGATCGAGTTCGACAAGGAGTGGTCGACGCTGATCGCCTCGCCGCCCAGGGACCCGGCCAACCCCGGCGCCGGCGGCGTCGACCCGGCCGAGCTGCAGGAGTACTTCCAGCGGTCCCTTCGGTACACCGCCGGCGTCGCCACCCGTTACGCGCCCTCGGCACTCACCGGCGCGGCGACCTACCAGCACCTAGCCGAAGGCTTCACCATCGGGATGCGATTCCACTCGGCATCGGTGATCCGCCTGGCCGACGCCAAACCGGTCCAGCTCGGCCACGTCGCCCGGGCCGACGGCCGCTGGCGGCTCTACGCCTTCGCCGACGCGGCCAGGCCCGGCGACCCGGGGTCGCGGCTGCGGGTGCTGTGCGAGCGCCTGGAACACTCGGCCGACTCGCCGCTACGGCGGTACACCGCTGCCGCGGCCGACGCCGACGGCGTGTTCGACGTACGCGCCGTGTTTCAGCAGCACCATCGCGACCTCGCCCTCGCCGACCTGCCGTCGCTGCTCGTGCCGCGCAAGGGCCGCTACGGCCTCGTCGACTACGAGAAGGCGTTCACGCCCGACCCGAGGAGCGACGACATCTTCGACCTGCGCTGCATCGCGCGCGACCAGGGCGCACTTGTGGTCGTCCGGCCGGACCAGTACGTCGCCCACGTGCTCCCGCTCGACGCCTACGCCGAGCTGGCGGCGTTCTTCGCCCCACTTCTGATCGAGGCCGGGCGTGCAGCCCCGCCAGAGCTCGAGCCCGAGCCCGAAGCTGCGCGGTGGATGCCCCACTGAAGTGGCCGGCGCCGGTGGAGCATGCTCAACGGCGCCGCAGCATCATCACGAACTCGCCGCCCGCCACGGCCGTCTCGTCCTGGTTGAGCACGCCGATCCGCTGCACCATGATCCCGCGGTCGGGCTTCGAGGTCTCGCGCAGCTCGGTGACCTCGCAGACGACGCGGATCGTGTCTCCGATCCGGACCGGCGCCGAGAACCGCCAGCTGCGGATCTCGAGCAGGCCCATCAACGTCCCGTCGAACAGGCCCACCCGCTGCCGCAGCCCCGTCGTGAGCGACAGGACGAGCGCCCCGTGCGCGATCCGCTCGCCGTAGATCGACTCCGCGGCGAAGACCCGGTCGGTGTGGAGTGGGTTGAAGTCCCCCGAGACCCCGGCGAAGGCGACGAGGTCCGCCTCGGTGATCGTGCGGCTCGGCGTCTCGAAGCGGAAGCCGACCTCGATGTCCTCGAAGTGGAGCGGCGCCATTCGTCAGCAGCGTGCGCTCGCGCGACGTTCGGCCGGAAACGGCGCGCTCCATCGATCGACGCTGCGTTCTGACAACGCTTGTGTTGAATCAACACAAGCGTTGTGCGACGCGCCGTTCGAGACGCCCGAGACGGTCGAGGCGGTCGGGAGTCGCGGACGCACGGTCGGGAGGCGCCGCTCGGACCGATGGGGCCGCGCGGGCCGCTCGGACCGATGGGGCCGTGCCGGCCGTGCCGGCCGTGCCGGCCGCGGCGGCCGCGTTGGCTGGGCGGGGCGGTCGCTCCAGACGTGCAGAGCGTGCCGCTCTCCGCTAGCGGGGACTTTGCCGGACGACGACAGACTTGGACTCCTGGTAGTAGTCGAGCGCCTCGTTGCCGTGCTCCTTGCCCAGGCCGGACTCGCCGAAGCCGCCGAACGGCAGCTCGTCGTAGACGATCTGTGGGGAGTTGACCCACGTGTAGCCCGCCTCGAGCCTCTCGGCGGCGAGCGTGGCCGCGGTCAGGTCGCGCGTCCAGACAGACGAGCCGAGCCCGAACTGCGAGGCGTTCGCCCGCTCGATCGCCTCGTCCAGCCCGCGCACGGTCCAGATCGGGCAGCGCCGGCCCGAACACCTCCTCGACGGCGACCTTCGACTCGTGCGGCGGCTCGAAGATCAGCGTCGGCTCGTAGAACCAGCCGGCCTCGAGCTCCGTGCCGTCAGGCCGCCCGCCGCCCGCCAGGAGCTCGCCGCCGCGGGCGAGCGTGTCCGACACCTGCTCCTCCAGGGTCGCGCGCTGCGCCTCCGAGTGGAGCGGGCCGAGCATCGTCCCCTCGGCGCTCCCCGCACCGAGCGTCAGCTTCGCAACCTTCGCCCGGAGCTTGTCCACGACCTCGTCCACGACACGCTCGTGGACGTAGAGGCGCTTGACGGCGAGGCACGCCTGGCCGCAGTTGAAGAATCGTCCGACGCTCGCCGCGCTGACCGCGGCGTCGACATCGGCGTCGTCGAGGATGATCATCGGGTCCGAGCCGCCGAGCTCGAGCGTGACGCGCTTCACGCCCCGGGCGGCCAGCTCGGCGACGTGCTTGCCCACCGGCGTCGAGCCCGTGAACGCGACCTTGGCCACGCGCGGATCGGTGACGAGCGCCTCGCCGAGCACCGAGCCCTTGCCGGTGATCACCTGGAACACGCCGTCGGGGAGCCCGGCCTCGCGCATCAGCTCGGCGATCCGCAGCGTCGTCAGCGGCGTCGACTCGGCGGGCTTCGCGACGAGCGTGTTGCCGCAGACGAGCGCCGGGCCGAGCTTGTTGCCGAGCAGCGTCGTCGGGAAGTTCCACGGCACGATCGCGACCACGACGCCGAGCGGCCGCCTGACGACGAGCCCGTGCGTGCGCACGTCGAGACTCGGCACGTACGCACCGCGCAGGCTCTTCGCGAGCCCCGCGTAGTGCTCGATCGTGTGCACGAAGCGCGTGATCTCGATTCGCGCCTCGCGCAGCGGCTTTCCCTGCTCGAGCGTCAGCTGCCGCGCCAGCTCGTCGCGCTGCGCGAGCACCGCCTCGGCGCCGGCGCGGACGATCGCCCCGCGTGCCGCAGCGGGGGTCTCCCACCAGCCGGGAAAGGCCTCGGCGGCGCGTCCGATCGCCTCGGCGGCGTCGGCCGGGCCCGCCTGCGGGACGCGCCCCACCTCGTCGCCCGACGCGGGGTCGCGGATCACGGTGACGCCGGTGTCGACCGTCGTCGCCATCAGGCCCCCCTGAACGCGGGCTGCCGCTTCTCGCTGAAGGCCGCAAGGCCCTCGCGCCCGTCCTCGCTCAGGAACAGCTCCTCGACCAGCTCGCGCTCGCGCTCGAGACCACGCTCGAGCCCGTCGTCGATGCCCTCGTTGACGGCGAGCTTGATGTTGCCGATCGCCTTCGTCGCCCCGGAGGCGAGCTTCCGGGCGTAGTCGAGCGTCCTCTCGTGCAGCTCGGCGGCGGCGAAGAGCCTGTCGACGATGCCGAGCTCGTACGCCTCGGACGGCGTCACCGTCCGGCCCGTGATCATCAGGTCGAGCGCGCGGCTCCGCCCGATCAACCGCGGCAGGCGCTGCGTGCCGCCGTTGCCCGGGAGGAGCCCCAGGGTCGCCTCGGGGGTCCCCAGGCGGTAGTCGCCGTCGGCGGCGAAGCGGAGGTCGCACGCGAGCGGGATCTCGAGCCCACCGCCGAGCGCGTGCCCGTTGAGCTCGGCGACGAAGATCTTCGGGATCCCCGCGATCGACGAGAGCGTCCGGTGCGACGTCTCGATCATCTCCATGTTGCGCTCGTGCGGCCCGGCCTGGAACGCCTTGATGTCGGCGCCGGCACAGAAGAACTTCTCCGACGCGCTGCGGAGGAGCACGACCTTGACGTCGTCGTCGGCCGCCGCCTCCTCCACCGCGGCGCCGAGCTCCTGCACGTACTCGAGGTCGTACGAGTTCGCGGGCGGCTTGTCGAGGAGGATCGTGCCGATACCGCCCTCCGCCGAGAACGAGACGGCAGGCACTACCCGAGCCCTCCCACGACCACGGACTTCGTCTCGAAGTAGTGGTCCATCATCGCCTCGAGCCCGTGCTCCTTGCCGAGCCCGCTCTCCTTGAGGCCGCCGAACGGCAGCTCGTCGTAGCCGTAGTGGATCTGGTTCACCCAGGTCATCCCGGCCTCGATCTCCCGCGCCGCCCTGTCGATGTAGCGGGCATCGTGCGTCCAGATGGAGGAGCCGAGCCCGTAGCGCGTGTCGTTCGCGAGGCGGATCGCCTCGTCGATGTCCTTGACGCGAAAGACCGGCAGGATCGGGCCGAAGACCTCGTCCTGCACGAGGCGCGAGTCGTGCGGCGCGCCCTCGACGAGTGTCGGCCGGAAGAAGTAGCCCTTGTCCGCGCCCTCCGGCGGGCCGCCGCCGACCAGCACCTTCGCGCCGCGCGAGACCGCGTCCTCGAGCTGCTCGGCGAGCTCTTGCCGGCCGCCCTTCGTATGGACGGGGCCCATGCGCAGCTTCGGCTTTTCCGGCTTCGTCCAGCCGGTGCCGCACTCGTAGCGCTCGAGCTCCTGCGCGAGCCCGCCGACGAGCTCGTCGTAGACCTCGTCGAAGACGTACAGCCGCTTCGCGGCGAGGCACGACTGGCCCGCGTTCCAGAAGCGCGCGATCACGGCGCTCTTGATCACCGCCTTCACGTCGACGTCGGGGCAGACGATCATCGGGTCGGAGCCGCCGAGCTCGAGCGAGATCCGCTTGAAGGTCGGTGCCGCGAGCGCGGCGACGTGCCTGCCGGTGCCGGTCTCGCCCGTGAACGCGACCCGGCGGATCAGCGGGTGTCCCACGAGCGCGTCGCCGATCGTCGCGCCCCGGCCGGTGACGACGTTCAGCACGCCGGCCGGCAGCCCCGCCTCGTGGAACAGCTCCGCCACGCGCAGGGTCGCGAGCGGCGTCGACGACGCTGGCTTGACCACCACCGTGTTCCCCGCCGCGAGCGCCGGGCCGATCTTCGTGCCCATCAACGTCAGCGGGTAGTTGTACGGGACGATCGCCGCGACCGGCCCGACCGGGCGCTTGATCACCATGCCGTACGAGCGGCCGAGCGTGGACGGCAGCTCCTGGTAGGCGCCGCGGACCTTCGTCGCGAGATCGGCGTAGTAGTGCATGCCGTGGACGAAATGCTGGAGCTCTCCCGCGGCCTCGAGCGTCGGCTTGCCCTGCTCGTGGGTGAGCGTCTCGACGATCTCGTCCCGGTGCTCGCCGACGAGGTCGAGCGCCTTCCGCAGGATCTCGGCTCGCTTCTCCGCGTCCGTCCGCGACCATTCGGGGAAGGCCGCGTCCGCCGCCTGTACGGCGAGCTCGACGGCGTCGACGCCGCCCGCGGGCACCGTCTCGTACACGTCCTCGGTCGCCGGATCGACGACCTCGAGCTCGTCGGTCGCGGTCGCGTCCGTCTGCTCACCGGCGATCAGCATCTTCACCATCGCGTCTCCTCTCTCACTGCCAGCTCTTCCAGGTAGCGTCGCCGAAGCGCGCGGTACTCGGCGGCGGCGGTCTCGATCCAGCCGCGGGACGAGCCGTCGACCTCCTTCTTCACCACAGCCGGGACGCCCGCCGCGACGACGCCGGCCGGAATCTCCTGGCCCTCGAGCACGACGCTCCCCGCAGCGACGAGCGCTCCTGCTCCGACGCGTGCCCGCTGGAGGACGATCGCACCCATCGAGATCAACGCGCCGTCCTCGAGGACGCAGCCCTCCAGCATCGCCGCGTGGCCGACGGTGACGTTCGCGCCGACGATCGTCGGCAGGCCCTCGGCGGAATGGATCACGGCGTTGTCCTGCACGCACGACCCGTCGCCGATTGCGATCCGGTCGAAGTCGCCGCGGAGCACGGCGCCGAACCAGACACTCGACTCGCTGCCGAGCTCGACCGCGCCGATCAACGTCGCGGTCGGGGCGACGAATGCGTCGTCGGGCACCAGCGGCTCCCGCTCCCCGAGTCGGTAGAGCGGCATCAGCGGCCCCGGAACTGCGGCGTCCGGCGCTCGCGCGCCGCCTGCCGCCCCTCGAGGTGGTCGTCGGTGCCGATCAGCAGGCTCTGGCCGATGGCCTCGGCACTCGTGACGGTGGCGAGATCCGCGTTCGCGGCGACGAGCAGCAGCCGCTTCGTGAGCGCGTAGGACTCGGGCGCGCGGGCGAGCGCCCGCTCCACCAGTCCCCGGGCGGCCACGGACAGGTCGTCGTCGGGGACGACCTCGGTGAGGAGGCCCGCGGCGAGCGCCTGCGACGCGTCGATCGTCGCGCTCGAGAGCAGGAGGTCTCGCGCGCGGGCGAGCCCCACGAGCTTGACGAGCCGCCCCACTCCGCCGTGCGCCGGCAGCAGGCCGAGCCTGCCCTCGGTGAAGGCGAAACGCGCCGAGACGCCGCCGACGCGCAGGTCACAGGCGAGGGCGAGCTGCACGCCGAGCCCGACCGCGATCCCGTTGACCGCGGCGACGACGGGCTTCTCGACGCGCTCGACGAGGCCGACGAGCTCGGTGAGCCGGTGGCTCTCGAACCGGAACCGGCGGCCGTCGGGGGCGGCATCGAACCGCGAGAGGTCGGCTCCCGCGCAGAAGGCGCTTCCCGTCCCGGTGAGCACCACCGCGGCGACCGCGTCGTCGGTCGCAGCGTTCTCGAGCGCTGTCCGCAACGCCGCGACCATCGCGTCGGTGAGCGCGTTCCGCGCCTCGGGCCGGTCGAGCCGCACCGTCAGCACGGCGCCGTCGCGCTCGACCGCTACCGCTTGCGGATCCACTCGAACGGGCTGTGACAGTCGAGACATATCCACTGTTCGGTCATGAGTCCCGGGCCGAACTCGCCGAGGCGCTCGACGTTCGTCGACCCGCACCATACGCACGTCACGACCTCGTCGTCGCCGGAGTCGCCGTCAGGCGGCGCTCCAGGCTGCTCCACTTGTCCCACGGCAGCTCCGGATAGGTCCAGGTTCCGTCCTCGTCGCGTGCGATCGGCAGCTCGACGCCGACCAGCTCGGTGACGGCCGCGAGCTGCGCGACGAACGTCTGGCGCAGCTCCTCGTTTCGCCGGGAGAGGACACCGGCGTCCACGAGCGCCTCGACGCCGGGCTCTCCCGGGGGGCCGAACCAGCACAGGGTCTCCGGCAGAAGCGCCGCGAGCTCGTGCTCGAGCGCCGGCAATCCGGCCAGCTCGCGCAGCCGCCCGTCGGCGTAGCGGCGATGGAACGCCTCGTCGGCGAGGATCCTGATCGCGCGCTTCCGGAGCCCGTCCATGCTGGACGCGCTCGCAGCGTCGAGCAGGACCGTGCAGGCCCGGTCGGCGAGCGCGAGCGCCGCGACGCCGCGCACGAACGAGGTCGTCGGCTCGAGGAGGTACGACAGCACGTACTTGCGCTCGCGATCGTGCTCACGCTCGAGAGGCACCGGCGCGACGTCGCGCGGGAAGTCCTCGAGCAACGAGTAGAGACCGCGCGCATGTCCTGCCTCCTCCTGCGCGATCGCCGTGCACGCCACGGCGCTCTCCAGCGTCGGGGCGCCGACGCCCCACACGGCGAGACGTTGTGCGAGGTAGTACTTGTTGTCTGCGAGCGCCACGACCACGTGCGCGGTCGTCCGGGAGAGCTCCGGCGACAGCTCAGTCATCCTCGGCCCTCTCGCCGTCCCGGATGACCCAGTGGATGGCGTCCTCCGGGAAGGCGACCAGCTCGACCCACTCGCCCTCGTAGGCGCCGCGCACGTCGCTACCGTCCTCCGCGCTGCCGAGCTCCACGAGGGGCTCGGCATACTCGGTGCGGCCGTACACGCGCAGCGTCATGCCGGCTTGACGAGCTGGTCGACGTCGCGTCGCGGCACGATGAACATGTCCGCCCACTTCCACTCCTCGTAGAGCGTCGAGGCGAACACGACCGCGTCGTCGAGCGTCGCGGCGTCGACGCGCCCCACGTGGCGGATCGGGATCCGGGAATCCTGCCGCGCAAAGACCTCCCACGGCTCGGAGGCCGGCACCGGGCTCCTCACGCGACCCCCGCGCGGCGCAACAGTCGGAGCCCGCGTCGCGAGACGTCCTTGCGCGTCCAGTGCTCGAACGACTCGATCACCTCCACGCGCTCGATCCCCTCGAGCCGGAGCAGGCGCTCCTCGACGTCCTGCTCGATCAGCCCGATGCACGGGCAGCCGAGCGAGCAGTACGAGATCGTCACCCTCGCCGTCCCGCCGTCGACCTCGACGCCGCGGACGAGCCCGAGGTCGACCAGGCTGACCGGGTACTCGGGGTCGAGCACATCTGCGAGCGCACGCTCGACGACGTCGCGCGACGCCATCAGGCAGCCTCCGCGAGCTCGACGCGACCGCGCTGGATCATCTCGACGAGCTCCTCGTTCGCCGGGCCTCGCGCGCGCCACCGCTCGAGCACGACGTCCCACGAGATCTCCCCCTCCTCCGTCAGCCAGCGCTTCTCGCGCTCGTCGAACTGCTGCGGGAACGGCGTGTCGATCACGTACGTCCCGGTCGCCGCGTCGACGTGGGCCGGGACCTCGATCCCGATCGACTCGCAGAACGGCACCGCGGTCGACATCCAGATCTGGCGGAGCTCGTCGTTCGTCCTGCCCTTGAGCCCGAAGTCGATCTGGTCGCGATGCCGCTTGAGGTCGTCGGGAAGCCCGAACCACTCCAACGTCATCAGGAACATCCAGTCGACGGCGTGCTGGAGGTCGTCGCGGGTCGCCGGGTCGGCTGCGAGCGTCTTCATCCACTGCTCCCCGTGCCGGAGGTGGAAGCCCTCCTCGCGGTCGACCTTGACGAGCGCGCGCTTCCACGGGGCGTAGCTCGTGTGCTCGAAGATGTCGCTCAACAGCACGAACCCGGCACGGTCGTAGAACCCGTTCGCGACCACCATCTCCGACCAGCTCTCGAGCGGGACGTCGAACGCGTACGGGTGGCGGAAGTCGGTGGAGTCGCGCTCGTAGATCAGCTTGTCCGTGTCGACCCCGAGGTCGCGCAGCATCCGGTACGCGATGTGTGCATGGCCGAGCTCGTCCTGGATGATGCCGACCACGGACACGAAGGACTGGAGCCGCGGCGCGTGCGCGGCGGCCTTGAGGTAGGCGGGGGCGCTGATCAGCTCGGTGTCGCCGGACACGATCAGTGTTCGTGCGAGCCCCTTGACGTAGTCCTCGCTCGCGTACTCGGGCCCTTCGACGAGCTGCCCTCTCGCCAGCCGTTCGAGAACCGCCTCGTTGTTCACCCCGAGAGCTTGACCGACCGGACGGTCAGTGTCAACTCGCCTGTCAGTGTCACTATCACCCGTCGAGGAAGGCGATGATCGAGCGGACGCAAAGGTCCTTGTACTCCGCGTGCCGTGCCTCCCAGGCGGGCTCCTCGAGCCACTGGAGGAAGAGCCCGTCGATCAAGGCCCGCACGACCATCGCCGACTCCGCGACCGAGGTCTCCGCGGCCGCGCTCGTGCTGCCGATCACCGCCGCGTACTGCCCGGTGACGATGTCGCGGAACCAGCCGTTCAGCGCCGCGAACCGACTGTTGCGCGACGAGTGCGCGATCAGCTCGGCGTAGACGATGTAGAACGATCGGTTGCGCTGTGGGTCGAGGAAGATCGCATCGATCATCGCGCGGACCTTCGCGTCGCGGCCCACAGCCGACGACGTCGCCTCGACGACCCGCGCCGCGACGCGCTCGAGCACCCACTTGATGGCGGTGAGGACGAGGTCCTCCTTCGTCTTGTAGTGGTAGACGACGTTCGCCTTGGACATCCCCGCTGCGTCCGCGACGTCCTGCAGCGTCATCCGGTGCATCCCCTTGTCAGCCATCAGCCGGTACGCGACGCGGAGGAGCTCCTCCTGCTTGGCCGTCTGCCTGCGGCCCTCCGGGAGCGAGGGCCGGACGAGGTCCTGGCCGCCGCTCACGGGCTCGACGCGGGCGCCGCTCCCACGGCGTCTCCTAGGACGACGGTCGCCACTCCGCCTCCTTGCGACGTATGCGCCTCAGCCGACGCACGAGGGACGTCACGGTCGGGATCACGCCCTGTCGGAGGAACAGGAAGATCGCGATCACGAACGCGCCGTAGTACGCCTCGCGCAATTGCCCGCTGTTCGTCAGCGCTCGATCCAGGAACCCGAACGTCGCGGCGCCGATCACCGGCCCGAGCAGCGTTCCGAGACCGCCGAACGCCACGATCACCAGCACCTGCACGTCGATCTGCGCGAACTCATAGGTGGTCGGGCTGATGAACCCGAGGCTGTACGCGTAGAGCCCGCCTGTCAGTCCGATCATCGCCGATCCGATCACCGCCGCGTACACGCGGTAGCGGGCGACGTCGACGCCCGCCAGCTCGGCGGCCGTCTCGTTGTCGCGGAGCGCCCTGAAGGCCCAGCCGATGTGGGAGAGCTGGAGCACGCGAAAGACGATCAGCAGGCCGACGAGCAGGCCCACGAAGAGGTAGTAGCCACCGACATGGTCGTCGGCGAGGTTCGTCGCGGCCCTCTCGAGGACGTGGCCCGTGTCGCCTCCCGTCAGATCGCTCTGACCGATGAGCAGCTGCGTGAACGCGAGCGAGAACACGAGGGTCACGATCCCGGTGAAGATCACGTCGAGCGAGCGCCGCACCGCGATCCAGGCGAGGAGCCCGCCCACGACCCCGGCGCTCACCGTCCCGAGCGCGACGCCGACCGCGAGCGGCAGCGATGCGCGGTCCGAGAGGATCGCGGTCGCGTAGCCGCCGACGCCCGCGAGCGCGCCCACGCACAGGAAGAGCTGGTTCGTGCTGCCGAAGATCAGGTTGAACCCGACCGCGTAGCATCCGAACACGAGCGCCTCCACCGCGAGCCCCGTCGTGTAGGGCGAGTCCCCGAACCAGAACCGGGGGAGCACGACGAGGATCGCGGCCGTGACCGCGATCGGGAGCAGCACGCGGACGGCCGCAGACAGAACCGCCGCGCGGCGCGGCCTCGTCTCGGGAGGCTCCGCCACTGCGCCTACCGTCCGAGCAGCCCTCGTGGCCGCACGAGAATCGTGAGCGCGGCGGCGCCGAGCAGCACGATCTCGGTGATGTATTCCCCGATGTAGTGGGCGCTCACGTTGCTGACGATCCCGAGGACGATGCCGGCGAGGAACGCTCCCGCGACGCTGCCGAGCCCGCCCACGACCGCGACGATCAGCGCAAAGGTCGTGAGCGTGAAGCCTTGGGTGATCGTCAGCGGCGCCGTCATCGAGCGCGTGACAGCGACGAGTCCCGCCAGGCCGCCGCTCAGCGCGAAGATCGACGTGCGGACGAGCGACGGGCTGATGCCGACCAGACGCGCGCCCGTCTCGTCCTGGATCACGGAGCGGACGCCGCGTCCGAAGGTCGTGAGGCCGAAGAACAGCAAGAGGAGGCCGGCGGCGCCGACCGCGATCAACGAGGCCCAGATGCTCCCGGCCGACATCGGGACGCCGGCGATCGAGATCGGATCTCCGCTGACGAAGATGTAGAGCGCGCCGGTCGGGTACTTCCAGTTGAGCAGCCCGACGATCACGAAGGCCACCCCCAACGTCAGCAGCAGCCCGAGCAGCGTCCTCTGCTCCCCGGTCTGCCGGTACACCGGGCGCATCAGCGTGAGGTCGAGCAGCACGCTCAGACCGGCGGCGGCGAGCATGCCGACCGCGACTGCGAGGAGCGTCGACGCCCCGCGGTTCATCACCTGCGAGACCACGATCGCGCCGAACACGGCGATCTCGCCGTACGCGAGATTGAGGACTCCGCCGAGCCCGTAGACCAGCGTCAGGCCAACCCCCAGCAGCCCGAAGCCGAGCCCGAGCACGATCCCGTCGAGGATCACCGCCGTCATGCCCGCCCGCCTCGGTCGAGCCGACGGCTCATGCCACCCCCAGGTAGGCGCGTCGGACTTCGGGGTTTGCCTCGAGCTCGTCGGGGGTGCCCTCGAGCCGGAAGCGGCCGTTCTCGAGCACGTAGCCGCGATCGGCGACCGAGAGCGCGAGCGGCACCTGCTGCTCGGCGATGAGCAGGGTGAGCCCCGTCTCGTTGAGGCCCTCGAGCGCCTCGAACGCCGCCTTGGCGAGCTTCGGGGCGAGGCCCGTGGTCGGCTCGTCCAGCATCAGCACGCGCGGGCGCGACATGAGCGCCCGCCCCACGGCCAGCATCTGCTGCTCCCCCCCGCTCAGCGTCGCCGCCCTCTGATGCACGCGCTCCCGGAGGCGTGGAAAGAGGTCGAACACGAGGTCGAGCACCTCACGGTCCGGCCTGTGCGGGTACGCCCCGAGCGTGAGGTTCGTCTTTACGGTCATCGCGGGGAACAGGTGCCGCTCGGCGGGAACGTATGCGACGCCCGCGCGCGCGATGCGGTGGGCGGCCCGGCGGGTCAGGTCCCGTCCGTCGAGAAGCACCTGCCCCTCCATCGGGCTGAGCAGGCCGGCGATGGCCTTGAGCAGGGTCGACTTGCCGGCGCCGTTCGAGCCGACGATCGCCACCGCCTCCCCCGCCGAGAGCTCGAAGTCGATGTCCGAGACGACCTTCTCGCCGAGGTAGCCGGCCGCGAGCCCCCTGACCTCAAGCAGCATGGGTCTGCCCGAGATAGGCGTCGACGACGTCGGGGTGTCGCATCACGGCCTCGGGCACACCCTCGGTGAGGATCTCGCCGAAGTTGAGCACGATCGCTCGCTCGGCGAGCTGGATCACGGCGCTCATCACGTGCTCGACCCAGACGACGGTCGTCCCCAGCTCGTCGCGGACCCGTCGGACGATCTCGACGGAGGCCGCGAGTTCGGTCTCGTTGAGACCGGCCATCACCTCGTCGAGCAGCAGCAGCCGCGGCTTCCCGGAGAGCGCCTTCGCGAGCTCGAGGAACCGTTGTTGATGGAGGTTCAGGCTCTTGACCGGCTGCCGGGCCCGCCCCTCGAGCCCGACGAACGCGAGGGACTCGAGCGCACGCCGTCGAGCCTCCCCCTCCGGGACGATGCCGTGCCCCGCGCCGTACATCGCGCCGACGACGGCGTTCTCGAGCACGGTCAGCGAGCCGAACGAGAGGGGCGTCTGGAGCACCATCGCGATGCCCTTGCGGCGGACCCGATGCGTTGCGAGGCCGCCCACCGACACACCGTCCAGGCGGACGCTGCCCGACGTCGGCCGCTCGAGGCCGCCGATGATCTTCAGCAGCGTGCTCTTGCCGGCCCCGTTGGGACCGACGACGGCGACGATCTCGCCGTCGTCGATCCCGAAGGTGACGCCTGCAACGGCCGGGAGGCCGCCGAAGCGCTTCGTGACCGCGTCAACCTGGAGGAGCAGCTCGGCTCCGCGGCTACGACGGCCTGTACGGGTTGAGGGGCTTCGACTTCGACAGGTTCCTCGGCCACCAGTCGCCGGCCTTGTTCAGCGCCGCGTCGGGCGCCGGGCCCTTGGTCAGGATGGTGAGGAAGGGCGTCGGGCCCACCATCTCGCCCCAGGCCGTCCACTTCAACGGGAACGCGTACCCGGGGATGTTGAACGTGTGGGAGTGGACGTAGGCCGTGACCTTCTTCGGATCGGTGCCGACCTTCCCGACCGCCTCCGCGACGATCTTCACGTATGCGTAGCCTTCCATCGCCTCGTCCTCGAAGAACCCGTTCTGCGGGAACGTCCGGAGGTACCGCTTGGCGAGCGCGCGATACGCCTTGCTCGCCACGTTGATGCACTTGAAGTCGGCCCAGCGGCCGTACGCCGCCGATCCCGCTGCCTTCGCGGTCAACGTGAACGGCGAATAGGCACCGATCACGGGCACCTTCATCCCGAGCTGCCCGGCCTGCGCGAGGATCGCCCCGCCTCCCGGCGGATGACCGGTCGCGACGATCAGCCCCACGCTGCCCAGCGCACGCAGGTACGGCGTGAAGTCGGTCGTCGGCAGCGGCGCCACCTGGACGTTCAGCTTGATGGCCGACTGGCCGCCGAACGCGTCCTGCAGCGCCGACTTGAACGCCTGACCCCAGGCGTAGTCGGCGACGATCGCGCCGACGCTCTTCAGGCCCCGTGCCTGGGCGAGATCGAGGATCGGAGGCCCGTCCTCCTGCGCGGGAGGCAAGCACGTGCGGAAGGTGTACCGGCTCTGCAGCGTGAGGATCTTGTCGTCACCCGCTCGCAACAGGAACTGCGGCACCTGCGCCTGCTCGGCCAGCCGCGCGGTCGCGAGACCGACGTTGCTGCCGACCACGCCGCCCACCGAGACGACCTTGTCCTGCTGGGTGAGCTTCCTGAACGCGTCGATGCCCCCGTTCGGGGTCGACTGGTCGTCCCCGACGGCGATGTTCAGCAGCCGCCCCTTGACGCCGCCCTTCCTGTTGATCTCGTTCACCGCCAGCGCCGCCCCTGCGCGGTACTGGATGCCCCATGGTGCGAAATTCCCCGTGAGCGACGTGAGCACGCCGATCTTGATGGGGTTCCCCTTGGCGGTCTCGCTCGCCACGCCCGATCCGCCGAACGCGCTCGACCCACCGAGCACGGCGACGAACGACGCTACGGCAGCCACAGCAGCGACCAACCTGAATCGCATCACCGACCTCCTCCTTCCTTCCTGACCGTCCAGGACGGTCATTCTTTCGTCGTCTGACCGGTTAGTCAAACGGTCGACCCGGTAGATCTGATGGGTTCGACGCCGATCTGCCCCGGTCGGTTTGACGGCGCTTCCTCCGCCGGCGGCCGGTGTCCCTCAGCCGAGGAGCGCGCGCATCTCCGCATCGATCGGGACGGGGAGGCCGTCAGGCCCCACGTGCACGACGGTGTGCGCCCCGTCGACCGCGATCTCTCCATCCTTCGAGATCTCCCACTCATACGTGATCGACGTCGTCCCCACCCGCACGACGCGGAGCTGCACCTCGATCTCGTCCTCGAAGACCAGCGCGCGCCGGAACTCCGCCTCCACATGCCGGCGGGGGAGGTCGCCGCGCCCGTCCTGCAGGAGGCCGAGCCGTCGGTAGAGCGACGTCTCGGTCGCCTCGGCCCAGCGGAACGCGGCCGTGAAGTGGATCCGGCCCCCGGCGTCGGTGTCGACCCAGGCGACCCGGAAGCGCTCGCGCTGCTCGGCCATCGAGCCGCCGAGTGTACGCGCCGGCCCCTCGACGCCCCGGACGGGCGACGCCAATCCCTCGAACGGGTTGCGCTCTCCCCCTATCGGGGTACAGTGGAGGACATGGCGAGCGAGGGGGACCTGCACGTGCGATGGACGCGAGCGGAGCTCGTGGCCGTGCGTGAGGCGATCGAGGTGACGCCGCTCTTCGAGGGTCGCGCCGACGTCCGCGAGACGGTCCGACGGACGCTGCGCGCGAACGGACGCAACGTCGTGCTCGACGTCACGCTCGGCGAGCGCCTCGCGCGGCACCTCGTCCCGATCGACATGCAGACGGCGATCGCGAAGGTGAAGCTCCTGTGCGCCGTCCGCGACCTGCGGCGCGCGGAGGAGCTCGCGGGGCAGAACGTACGCTCGACCGAAGCCGCGTAGCGCCGTCCCACGTCGGTCTGTCAGCGACGAGACGCGGCTCGTGGGGCGCAACGTGCCCGATCCCAACCTCCTCGCGCAATCACTCACAGCCCGGCCCGTCAACGATTGCCGCGGAGCCTCCACAAATGCGCCGGGACCGTGTATCACTTGAGCGGAAGGGGCCGCCCGGAGGCGGCTTGGGGAGGAAACGGGGGATTGGTATGAACGAGGACGTGCCGAACGCACAGCCTGCGGCGACGGCGCTACTTCAGCCACGTGACCGCGACGACGATCAACACCCAGAACCCGAGGGACAACGTCACCGCGATCAACAGACCGATGTTGAACCGCCCGGCTCGAGCAGACGCCATCGCGCGGCCAGCCTAGTACTCGTGGTCGGAACCTGCGTCATACAGGTCGCGTGGATCGCACTGCTCGCCTACGGCGCGTATTGGATCGGAACGCAGATACCCGCCTGAACCCGGACTCGCAACATGCGCGGCCGACCGGGCGAGCGGCCAGGCCTCAGGGCAAAGAGGCACGAGCTCAGCCCGGGACCTGCGCGGCGCCGGACTGGACGGCTCCGCGTGCCGCTGCGAGCATGGTGAGCGGCGGCGCACTCCGTGATGCCGTCTCGGAATGGGAGGTGGGACGTGAGCGATGGCACCGCGGAAGTCGTGAGTCCGATCGGCGACCGGGAGCGCTACGACGTGCTCATGGACGTGGTTCGCAATCGGATCACGACCAGGGCGTTCCGCGCCGACTACGTCGTCCCCCGCGAGCACTTCGAGCTGATCGTCGACGCCGCGCGCCACGCCCCCTCCGGCGCCAACGCGCAGCCGTGGCACTTCATCGTGGTCGAGGCACCCGAGACCAAGCGCGCGATCTCGGAGTACTTCGTCGAGGAGCAACATCGTCGAGCCCGCCTCGGCATGAAGTTCCCGACTCCGGACTACCGCGGCATGGCGACGGCGCCGGGGTTCGTCGTCGTCGCCACCGACTTCCGGTTCGTCCGTGCGTTCCCGGTCCTCCGGCAGGAGGACCCGGAATCCGAGCTCAACCGCCCGTACTACGAGAACGCCGAGCGAATCCTGCTCCAGAGCGTCGCGGCGGCGACGATGTCGGCGCACCTCGCTGCGGCGGCGCTCGGCTACAACGTCTGGTGGGTGACGGCGATCGGGCAGGAGGACGCGCAGGCTGCGCTCAAACCCCTGCTGGACGTCCCCGACCAGCTCTCCATCCTCGACGTCATGTGCTTCGGTCCGCCCGCGAAGCCGGTGTACAAGCGCTGGAAGAAGCAGCTCGACGAGATCGTGAGCTGGGACCGGTTCGACCGCGCGCGCCTGATGGACGACGCCGCCCTCGAGGAGTGGATCGCCAAGACTCGGCACCGCGTCATGTATCGCAGCGAGGACAACGTCGACTGAAGCCCGTCGCGTCGATCCCTCACATCGGGGGTCTAGTCTCCCGCCAGTGCAGCCGACCTCATGGTCCGTGCGGCGCCTGGCGCTCAGTCTCGTCCTGCTCGTGACCCTGGTCGCGCCTGCCGGCGCGGCGGCGTCGCAGCTGATCGCGCGCGACGCGCGCGACGTGACCCTCAGAGTGGACTCGCAGGGTCAGGCGCTCATCGGCTATCGCTCGAAGGGGAAGACGTGGTCGGTGCTCGCCTGGGGTGCGATCAACGCGCTCCAGCCCGCGGCACACCAGCCGCAGGTGAAGCTGAAGCTCGATTACGCCGGCGGCTGGGGGAAGTATCGCAAGACTCTCGCGGCCGGGTTCCGGAACGCATGCCGGCCGTACTCCGGCCCGCCGCTCGCGTTCTTCGTCGCCGGGTGCACGACGGGCGACGGCAGCCACTGGGCACTGCAGGCGTGGCAACGAGGACTTCCGAACCTTGGCGTCGATCCGTGGAAGCCGCTGCAGGCGACGACCGAGTTGCGCCTCAGCCACTGGAGCACCGAGCTGCCGAAGCTCGAGCTCTGGGTCAACTGGGCGTACGGCAAGCACTTCGACCACGTCTTCGGCCACTTCACCTACCTCGGCCAGCCGGTGTACGGGTTCGGTTCGAGCACGAGCGGCGCGCCGACGGACGGCTTCGGTCGCAACATCTACCTCGACACGCTTGACTCGGCGTATGGGCCGGGCTGGAAGCGGGAGAACAGCTTCCTCGCGCACAAGGGCACAGGGGTGTTCTGCTACGGGCTCTACCCCCACGACCCGTATCCCGGCTATCCGGCCACCGGTCGCAGGCCCGAGGGCAAGGGGACACGCTACCGCGCGATCGCGATCGGCCCCGGCGTGCTGCCCGACGTCACCTGGGAGGGCGCCGCACCCGGCGCCTACGACGCGTCGGTCGACCGCCGGCTCACCGATCTGCAGCGCGAGGTCTACGGCAGCGACACGCTCTGCAAGCCGGTCTGAGAACTCGTTGCGGAATGACGCTTCGTCGACGGGGCGCGTTGCGCGAGTGCGATGCAAGGACGCAGGGAGCCCCGATATGCAGGCAACGGGGTATCCACGCAACGCCCCTTTGTGCGGATGCTGTCTTGGCCGGTTGCGATCCTGATCGGCATGGACGTTCCGGTTGCCGGCCGTGACTATCCGGGGACGCTGCGTGAGTTCAACGCCTGGTTTCCGGACGATCAGGCGTGCCTTGGCTATCTGGCCGGGCTGCGCTGGCCGGGCGGGTTCGTGTGCGCGGTTTGCGGCGGCGACCGGGCGTGGCGGATGGGCAAGGGGCGTAATCTCCGCTGCGCACGTTGCCGGATCGATCACTCGGTCACCGCCGGGACGATCTTCGCCGACACGAGGCTGCCGCTCTCGACCTGGTTCCAGGCCGCCTGGTATGTGACCGGCACCAAGCACGGTGTGAGCGCGCTCGGTCTGCAGCGTCTGCTCGGCCTGGGCAGCTACGAGACCGCCTGGGCGCTTTTGCACAAGCTGCGCCGAGCGATGGTGCGACCGGGACGTGACCCGCTCGCCGGCGAGCTCGAGGTCGACGAGACCGCGATCGGCCCCTCCAGGCCGGGGAAGCTGGGCCGAGGGACGTTCGCGGACAAGGCGATCGTCGCGATCGCGGTCGAGGCGCGCCCGCGCGGCGCCTGCGGTCGCGTTCGCCTCGCCCGCATCCCCGACTGCTCCGCGCCCACCCTGACCGAGTTCGTTGGCGGCGCGGTCGCGCCCGGAGCGGTCGTTTACACCGACCACTGGCGAGGCTACGACGGGCTCGTCGCCGCCGGACTCGTCCACATGCGGACGAGCATCGCCGCCAGCGGCGATCCCGCCCACGTGGTCATGCCGCGCGCCCACCGCGTCTCCTCGCTGCTCAAGCGCTGGCTGCTCGGCACCCACCAAGGCGCCACCAGACCACAGCAGCTCGACTTCTACCTCGACGAGTTCGCCTTCCGCTTCAACCGCCGCAGCTCCCGCCAGCGCGGACTGCTCTTCCACCGCCTCCTCGAGCAAGCCGTACAGATCGATCACGTCCCCGTCGCGGCGATCACCGGCGGCCGCCCATGAACAGGCAAGGGGCGTCATCCGGATACCCCGCTGCAGGCATATCGGGGCGACCGAGGACGCAGCAGCGCGCCGCGCAGCGCGATCCGGCGGCACCGGGCTTCATTCTGCAACGAGTTCTGAGCCCAGCTACGGGCGCGGTGCCGGCACGGGGTTGGGCGTGAAGGCGTCCTGGACGACGCGCAGCACCTTCGCGCGGCGTCCCTCCAGCACCGGCTGGAGGCCACCCAGCTCGAGCCGGCACAGCTCGACCCGGCCCTGGGCGCGCAGCGTGACGAAGCCGAACTCATCGAGAAAGTCACGCGGAAACACCGTGCGGTGCACGAGGAACCGCTCTTCCTCCGTCTCGCGCTCCGGATAGCGGTACGCGAATGCCTCGAGCGCGGCGACGCCCCGGTCACGCGACTCTCCGATCGCCGCGAGGAGCAGCGACTTCTCGACCCAGCCCGCACCGGCGCGCATCAGGTAGACGCACGTCACGAGCGCCGCGTCGTCGGAGGCGGGCCCTGCCGGGAGGTCCGCCGAGCGCGGGAAGAGATGGGAAGGCCCGTACTGCAGCGACCCGAGCAGACGGTCGTTCTCGTCGAGGTAGATCGACCCCCACTCGCCCCACTCGTCCTCGGCTCGCTCGATCCAGCGCTCCTTGGCTGCCGTCTTGTTGCCGCGGGACTGCCACCAGACGCAGTCACGACAGACGGGCGCGGTCGAGCGCAGTGTGCCGTGCGTCAGCCCCGAGACGCCGGCAGTCACCCGCGTTCCTCGCAAGGCGGCCGCGTAGACCGCGGTGACCCGAGGCTCATACGGTCAGTCTAGAGCGGGGCGGCGTGACTCCTCTGACAACGGGTGCCCGCCCGGCGAGTCTACGATCGGATCGTGCCTGCGGGGCAGATCGTTGCAGTCGTCTTCGACATGGACGGGGTGCTCGTCGACACCGAGCATCTCTGGGACGAGGTGCGCGAGCAGCTGACGGCCGAGTGGGGCGGGCGCTACACGCCGGAGGCCCAGGAGGCAATGATGGGGATGAGCTCGACCGAGTGGTCGCGCTACCTGCACGAGACCGTCGGACTGCGTCCGGCACCGGAGGAGATCAACGCAGAGGTCGTCCGGCGCATGCTGGAGCGCTACGAGGCCGAGCTGCCCGTCGTTCCCGGCGCGCCAGAGGCGGTTCGCCGCCTGGGGGAGGCGGGGCTCCGGCTCGCGCTCGCGTCCTCCTCGAACCGGGAGCTGATCGACGCCGTGCTGCGCCGCCTGGAGCTGACCGCGCTCTTCGCCGTGACGGTCTCCTCCGAGGAGGTCGCCCGTGGCAAGCCCGCTCCGGACGTCTACCTGGAGGCCGCGCGTCGCCTAGGGGTTCCGCCGGAGGAGTGTGCCGCGATCGAGGACTCCGCCAGCGGCATCCGCGCTGCGCATGCGGCAGGAATGCGCGTGATCGCGTACCCCAACCGGCATTACCCGCCACCGGCGGAGGTGCTCGCACTCGCCGACGTCGTCGTCCGCTCGCTGGACGAACTCGACGCCGCGATCCCACTCAGTTGAACCGGCGGTATACGGGCTGCACGGTCCGTCCTCGGAGGAACTTCTCGACTCCGCTCTCAAGCGCGGCGGCGTAAACGCCGAGAGCCTCGTCGACGATCTCGACGGTTCGGTCGACGTCCGCGTCCGTGTGCGAGTAGCTCACGACGAAGGACGGCGCGAGCAGCCCGCGCGCAATGGTCTCCTGGAGGAACAGCGTGCGGAAGGGCTGTGAGGGCTTTCCTTCGGCGTCGGCGGTGCCGAAGAACAGGCACGAGCTGCGGCCGGCCACGGTGAAGCGATCCTCGACGCCGTGTCGCCGCGCGACCTCCGTGACGCCTTCCCGCAGCCTGTCGCCGCGGGCGTACAACGTCTCGATCACGGGCTCGTCCCGGTACGTCGCCATCGTCGCGATGCCCGCCGCGAGGCCGACGTGCTCTGCCCCGTGCGTCGTCGACAGGAGGAAGACCCGCTCCCGGTCGTGCTCGAGGCCGCCCAGTCGCATGACCTCGCGCCTGCCCGCGAGCGCAGAGAGGGCGAAGCCGTTGGCGATCCCCTTCCCCCAGCTGGACAGGTCGGGCGTGATCCCGTGAACCTCCTGCGCACCACCCGTGTGCCAACGGAAGCCCGTGACGTTCTCGTCGAAGACGACGAGTGCGCCGTCGGCCCGGACGAGCTCCTGCAACCGTTCGAGGAACCCTTCGCTGGGCGGCGTCGTACGCTCCGGTTCCAGGATGAAGCAGGCGATCTCCCCGGGATGCTTCGCGAGGAGCTCCTCGACCGAGGCGAGATCGTCGTAGTGGAAGGTAAGCGTCTGCTCCTCCACACCACGCGGGATACCGCCGCGCACCGGAGTCGTGACCATCGCCCAGTCGTCGTAGGAGAAGAACGGGTGGTCGACACACAATGCGACGAGGTCGCGCCCGGTGAACGCCCGCGCGAGCTTGACCGCGCCCGTGTTCGCCGTCGAGCCGTCCTTCGTGAACTTGACCATCTCGGCCCGCGTGACGAGGTCGAGGAAAGTTTCGGCGGCCTCGAGCTCCAGCCGCGACGGACGCACGAAGTTCGTGCCGCGCGTCACCTGCGCCGCGACCGCCTCGGCGACCGCCGGGTGCCCGTGGCCGAGGGTGACGGCCCGCAGGCCCATGCCCCACTCGATGTACTCGTTGCCGTCCACGTCCCAGACGTGGCAGCCCGAGCCACGCTCCATGATCGGTGCCAGGCCCTCGGGGAACTGGTCGTCGCCCTTCGCGTACGTGTGGGAGCCGCCCGGCACCAGGTCGCTCAACCGTGCGCCGAGCTCGTGGGACCGGTCGAGCGACGGCTCGGTGGCCGTCTCCAGGGCAGCGCCGCGCTCTGTGTGCTCCCCCAACTCCACGGTCTCACTGTAGTAGCAGGATCGACTGCGGGCCAGGCCGCCCCACGAGCCGTGCACTAGTGTGAGGCACGCGGGCCCGCGCGCCCACCGACACACGATGCCGATCGACTGGACCACCGTTCCGGAGGCCGACGCGGTCGGCCGCGAGCTCCACGGGTTGATCGCGGAGCTCTTCCCACTCCCCCGGAGCCTGACGGGCGATGGAGTGCGCGCGACGCTCGAGCGTCTCGGCCGTGACGTGCCACTCCGGACGGTCGAGCTTCCGAGCGGTACCGAGGTCTTCGACTGGACGCTGCCGCGCGAGTGGAGCGTCCGGGAGGCGTGGGTCGAAGGACCGGACGGCACACGCGTGATCGACGTAGCGGACTCGTCCCTCAACCTCCTCGGGTACAGCGTCCCCGTGGACACGACGGTCGAGCTCGCCGAGCTTCGCGACCACCTCTTCACCGACCCGCGTGACCCGGACGTCGTGCCGTACCGCACGTCGTACTGGGCCGAGCGCTGGGGGTTCTGCACGAGCGAGCGCCTCGCGGACGCCCTCCCCGAGGGGAATTACCGAGTTCGGATCGATGCGACTCTCGAGGACGGGCACGTCACCTACGGCGAGGTCGTCCTCGAGGGCGAGAGCGACGACGTCTTCCTGCTGACGACGACCGTGTGCCACCCCGCCCTCGCGAACGACAACCTCTCCGGCGTCGTCCTCCTCGCGGGACTCGCCCGGATTCTCGCGGCACAGGCTGCACTGCGCCACTCGTTCCGCCTCGTGTGGAGTCCCGGGACGATCGGCCCGCTCTGCTGGCTTCACATGAACCGCGAGCTCGTCGAGCGCGTTCGCCACGGGTTCGCGGTGTCGTGCGCCGGCGACCCGGGGCCGCTGACGTACAAGCGCAGCCGCCGGGAGGACACGGCGGTCGACAGGGCCGCAGAGGTCGTGCTGCGCGACCGGGACGGCGCGACAATTCGACCGTGGTCGCCCTACGGCGGCGAGGAGCGTCAGTTCTGCTCGCCCGGCTTCAACCTGCCGTTCGGCGCGTTCTCGCGCACGCCCGCGGACGCGTTCCCCGAGTACCACTCGTCCGCCGACAACTTGAACCTGGTTCGCCCGGAGGCGCTTGGCGACTCGCTCCACGCAGCGCTCCAGATCGTCGACGCCCTCGAGCGGGATCAAACGCTCGTCAACACGTCGCCGTACGGCGAGCCTCAGCTCGGGCGCAGAGGTCTCTACCGCTCGCTTGCGGGCGGATCGAGCGAGGAGTCGGCCCTCCTCTGGGTCCTCAGCCTCTCGGACGGAACGGCGAGCCTGCTCGACATCACGGCACGTTCAGGTCTGCCTTTCTCGGCGATTCGCGCGGCCGCCGACGCGCTCCTCGACGTCGGGCTGCTCCGCCCGCCGACGCTCAGGCCGGCTCCGGCTCGAAGCCGGGGAGCGCGCGGTCGCGCTTGCTGATCGTCCGCTCGCCGTCGACCTCCGGCCAGGGGATCGCGAGCACCGGATCGTCCCAACGGACGCCAGCCGACGCGTCCGCCGCGTACGGCTTCGAGATCATGTAGGCGACGTCGCTCTCGTCGACGAGCGTCTGGAAGCCGTGCGCGCAGCCCTCGGGGACGTAGAGGGCGCGCCCGCTCTCCGGGTCGAGCCGGACGCCGAACCACTCTCCCCGCGTGGGAGATCCGGGACGGAGGTCGACCGCGACGTCGAAGATCGCGCCTCGGGTGCAGCGGACGAGCTTCGCCTCCTCGTCCGGAGCGCGCTGGAAATGGAGCCCGCGCAGGGTTCCTGCACGGGAGTTCCGAGAGAGGCTGCACTGCGCCAGCTTGCTCGCGAGACCTGCCGCGGCCATCTCGTCGCGACACCACGTCCGGGCGAAGGAGCCGCGTTCGTCGATGTGCTCCTCCAGCTCCACGACGACGACCCCGGCGATCGCGGTCTCGACGAAGCGCATGTCAGGCGGCGCGAGCCCAACGCAGGTCGTCGTCGAGGCGGTGCTCGTCCAGGAGATGGCGCAGTTGACGCAGACGCACGTATGAGCGACCTTCGAAGTCGTCGCTCGTGAGCCCCACTGCGCGGTAGGCCTCGACGAGCTCTTTCGCCCCGCGCTGCGCGTCCCAGTCGAGCGTCAGGTCGGGGAAGGCGCACTCGAGCGCCGAGAAGTCGACGCGGTACGAGCGCGGGTCGGGCGACGCGTCGCCGGCGAACTCGACCTCGCAACCGGTCACGCCGGCGAGGATCTCCGCGAGGTCCCGCACGAGGTAGTTCTGCGCAGCGGAGCCGATGTTGAAGGCCTTGCCGCCGACGAGCTCGGCGGGCGCCTCGACCATGCGCACCGCGACCTTCGCGAGGTCGCGCACGTGGAGAAGCGGACGCCACGACATCCCGTCGCTCAGGAGCCGGATCCGACCCGTGACGTGGCTCCATGCGGCGAGGTTGTTCAGCACGATGTCGAGCCGCAGACGCGATGACACCCCGTACACGGTCGCGTTGCGCATCGAGACGGTGGTGAGCCCGTCGCCGTCGAGCTCCCGCAGCGCCTCCTCCGAGCGGACCTTGGACTCGGCGTAGGCTGTCAGCGGCCGCAGAGGCGCGTCTTCGCCAAGGAGCCCGTCCGCGTCGGAGGCGCCGTACATGGAGCAGGACGAGGCGAAGACGAACCGCGGGACGCCGGCGCTCTTCGCCGCACGCGCGACGCGGACCGTCCCCTGGTGGTTGATCTCGTGGGTCAGCTCGGGGCTGAGGTCGCCCAGCGGGTCGTTCGAGAGCGCAGCGAGGTGCACGACCGCCTCGAATCCCGCGAGATGCATCGGCCCGACGTCGCGGACGTCGACCGCGAGCCGCTGGCGCTCGGGCTCGTACGCGCCGAAGTCGCAGCCGTCGTAATACCCGATGTCCAGGCCGACGACGTCGTGCCCGTGCTCCTCGAAGACCGGGCAGAGGACGGAGCCGACGTAGCCGCCGCTGCCCGTGACGAGGACCTTCACGAGGTCGTATCCGCCGTCCGGGGCACGAGCTCGAGCTTGCGTGCGACGAACGCCTCCGCGTAGCCGCTCGGTGATCGGCATTCCATGCCACGGATTCTCATCAAGCCGCGGAACACCTCGACGTCGTACCAGTCCTTGCGGCGCTGGGTGTCAAAGTGGCCGGCGAGCAGACCAAGCTTTTCCTGCACCACCGACTCCTCGAGCGAGACGTAGACGTTCGGCCGGCCGGTGTCGCCGTCCCATTTCGGGATCTCGTACTCCAGCACCAGGTGATCCCGGAAGGTGTTCCATGTCAGCTCGCACACAAGCCGGTGATCCTGATGGAGGTCGTCGCGCGTATGCGTGAGGACGAGGTCGGGGGCAACCCGAGCCTTGAGATCCTCAAAGGCGTCCTTCACCGGAGCCGCGTTGTGCGGGAGGTAGCCGTCGCGGAAACCGTGCACCTCGATCGATCGCTCTCCCGCGCCGGCGAGAAGCACCTCGGCGCTCTTACGCGCCTCGCCCGCCCGGTCGCTCTCCGCTGCGAGCACGACCCAGTCAACCGCGAGACCCGGGTTCGCGCGGGCGAGCGCAAGCACCGTGCCACCGCACCCGATCTCGAGGTCGTCCGAATGCGCACCAATCGCGAGCACGCGACGAAGAGGCGAACCGCCCGCGAAACCCAGGGGGCGCATCACGCGACCGGCGACTCGGCGGGGTCGAGGCCGACGCGAAGCCAGGGGGCGCGGCCCGAGTCGAACAGCCCCTCGAGCCACTGCCGGTCCTTGATCGTGTCCATCGGCCCGAAGAACCCGTCGTGCACGTACGCCCCCACGTCGCCGCGCGGGATCAGCTTCGCGAAGGTCTCCTCGACGAGCTCGTCGCCTGGCGCGATCCAATCGAAGATCTCGCGCCGCATCACGAAGAACCCGCCGTTGATGCGCACGCCCGACGTGTCCATCGCCCGCACGTCCTGCACTGTCCCGTCGGGGCTCGCCTCGACGATGTGCGCGTGGAAATGCGGTCGCACGAGCGCGAACATGATCTTCTTTCCCGAGGCTTCGAAAGAACGCACGAGCGCCGGCAGATCGACGTCGCTGAGCCCGTCACCGTAGGTCGCCATGAAGATCTCGTCGTCGCCGAGATAGGGCTCGACCAGCTTCAGGCGCTCGCCGATGGTGGAGCGCGTACCGGTGTCGGCGAACGTGATTCGCCACGGCCCTCCGTCGCGGTTCAGGATCTCCACCTCCGGTTCGGCTCCGTAGCCCTCAAGCACGAAGTCGTGTATCAGGGCCTCGTTGTGGCTCAAGAAGTACTCCTTGATCACATCACCCTTGTAGCCGAGACAGAGAACGAACTCGGTGTGCCCCCAGGCAGCGTAGTAGCGCATGATGTGCCACAGGATTGGGCGGTTGCCGATGCGGATCATCGGCTTGGGAATGCGCTGCGTCTCCTCGCCCATGCGGACGCCTAGTCCGCCACAGAAGATCACGACCTTCATCGCGCCGTTTCCACCCCCACCAGACCAACTCCTCTCCCCTAGTCCTTCACGCAGTAAGGATGACCGATCCGAGCAAGTCAAGCCCGGACCGGGCCCTCGAGGTACCGCGCCGTCGGGATCGGCACGACGAGGCGCGCGCCCCACTCGGCTGTGTAGGCGAGCTGCTCGCTGATCTCGGTCGCGAGGTTCCACGGGAGGATCACGATCACATCCGGCCTTGTCTCGGAGATCTTCTCGGGCGGATGGATCGGGATGTGTGTCCCGGGCGTGTGCTTGCCCTGCTTGTACGGGTTGCGGTCGACGGTGTAGTCGAGGAAGTCCGTTCGGATCCCACAGTAGTTGAGCAGCGTGTTGCCCTTGCCCGGCGCGCCGTAGCCGACGACCTGTTTCCCGCCGCGCCGGAGCTCGATCAGGAGCTCCAGGAGCGCCCGCTTGGACTCGCGCACGCCGTCGGCGAACCGCGCGTACGACGCTGGATCCGTGACCCCCTGCTCGTCCTCGCGCTGGAGAAGCTCGGCAACCTGGGGCGCCGCGGTCGCTCCGACGGCGGCGTGTCGGAGGAAAACCCGCAGTGAGCCGCCGTGGCTCGGAAGCTCCTCGACGTCCACCAGGTCGAGTCCCTGCGCGCCGAAGATCGACTGGATCGAGTGGAGCGAGAAGTACGAGAAGTGCTCGTGGTAGATCGTGTCGTATTCGAGGTGCTCGATCAGCTTCGCAAGGTGGGGGAACTCGAACGTCGCCGTCCCGTCCGGCGCGAGGAGCTCGGCGACGCCGGCGACGAAGTCGTTGATGTCCGGCACCTGGGCCAGCACGTTGTTGCCGAGAACGAGGTCCGCCGGGCCACGTTCGGCCGCCAGTCGTGCGCCGAGCTCGGCGCCGAAGAACTCCGTGATCGTCGGCACGCCGCGGGCCACCGCAGCCTCTGCCACGTTGCGCGCCGGCTCGACTCCCAACACCGGGATCCCCTTCGGCAGGAAGTGCTGGAGCAGGTAGCCGTCGTTCGAGGCGAGCTCGACGACGAGGCTGGTGGGACCCGAGCGAGAGCCTCTCCGTTATCTGATCGACGTAGCTCCGGGCGTGGTCGACCCAGGAGTCCGAGTACGCCGAGAAGTACGCGTACTCCATGAAGATCTCCTCGGGCGCGGCCAGCTCGGGTATCTGCGCGAGCCAGCAACGCTCACAGACGCGGACGTGCAGCGGGTAGAAGGCCTCGCCGCGCTCGAGGTCGTCGTCGGTCAGCACCGTCTGACAGAGTGGCGACTTCCCGAGATCGACCATCGTCAACCCGAGCGGCGCCCCGCAGTGTCGGCACACGGTTGCGCCCGGCACGGCCTCGAGGTGTGACGGTGCGAGAGGCTCTGGCTCTGCCATCTCTTCCATTCTCCTTAAGAGACGGTCGCTGTCGAGCCTCTTGCCTCGCCTATCCGGCTCGCCCGAGCAGGACGCAGGCGTTGTGGCCGCCGAGGCCCATCGCGTTCGAGAGCGCGACGTCGACCTCGACGCGGCGCGCCTCGTTGGGGACGTAGTCGAGGTCGCACTCCGGGTCGGGGTTGCGGTAGTTGATCGTCGGCGGGAGCACGCCGTCACGCAGAGCGAGCGCGCACATCATCGCCTCGAGCGCGCCTGCGGACCCGAAGCAGTGTCCCGTGACCGACTTCGTCGAGGAGACCGCGAGTTGGTACGCATGGTCGCCGAACACCTGCTTCAGCGCCCGGGTCTCCGCGAGGTCGCCGAGTGGGGTCGACGTGCCGTGGGCGTTCACGTACCCCACCCGCTCGCGCTCGATGCCCGCGGTCTCGAGGGCGACCTGGATCATGTGCGCGACGCCGGTCGCCTCCGGCTCCGGCTGCGCGAGATGGTGCGCGTCGTTCGAGGCGCCGTAGCCCAGCACCTCCGCGTAGATCGTCGCCCCGCGCGCCCGAGCGGCATCGAGCTCCTCGAGGACGAGGATGCACGCCCCCTCCCCCATCACGAACCCGGCGCGCGTCGCGTCGAACGGGCGGGATGCCAGCGTGGGATCCTCCTCCTCGGCGACGAGGCCGCGCATCGCGCAGAACCCGGCGAGGATGAGCGGCGTGATCGGCGCCTCCGTCCCGCCCGCGAGCACGACGTCGGCCTGCCCCCGGCGGATCGCCTCGGCCCCCTCGCCGATCGCGGTCGAGCCCGTCGCGCACGCGGAGACCGGCGCGTAGTTCGGCCCCGTGATCCCCAGCTGGATCGCGATCTGGCCGCTCGCCGTGTCGACCAGCACCGACGGGATGAAGAAGGGGGACACGCGCTCGCGGCCGCGCTCGGCGAGCACCTGCTGCTGCTGCGCGATCGTGGCGATCCCCCCGATCGCGGAGCCGACGAGGATGCCGACCCGGGAGCGGTCGATCCCCTCCTCCAGGCGCGCGTCGTCCCACGCCTGCTGGGCGGCGGCGACCGCGAGCAGCACGTTGCGGTCCATGCGGCGCGCCTCCTTCGCCGGCACGAGGTCGCCCGGGTCGAAGCCCGAGACCTCCGCCGCGATCCGCACCGGGTAGTCCGAGGCGTCGAACGCCTCGATCCACCCCACGCCGCTTCGTCCCGACACCGCGGCGTCCCACGTCGCGGGAGCGTCGAGCCCGATCGGCGTGACGGCCCCGAGACCGGTGATCGCGACCCTGCGCATGGGGCAGAGAGCCTACTTGTGCGGGGCGGAGGTGGACACGACGACGGGCAGCGCGCCCGATACAGGCACCGACCGCGGCGCACGAGGGTGATGGGGTGCCCGCTCGCCGTGTCCACTCAGCGTACGCGGAAGGCAGCCTCCGGCAAGGCCTCGAGCGTGCCGTGGCTACGGTTCCGCGCATGCCGCGCTCGCGGAGGAGCACCGAGCCGGTCGAGCGGCCGCCCGACCTCGACCGCTCGATCCCGTTCCCGCCGATGGAGGCGGAGCTCGTCCGCGAGCTCCCCTCCGGGGAGGAATGGCAGTACGAGCCGAAGTGGGACGGCTTTCGCGGCCTGCTCGAGAACGCGTCGGGCGAGCTTCGGCTCTGGTCGCGGAACGCACGGCCGTTGCTGCGCTACTTCCCCGAGCTCGAGACGCTCGGCGAGCTCCTGCCGCCGCGCTCCGCGCTCGACGGCGAGATCGTGATCGTGCGCGACGGCGTGCTCGACTTCGACGCCATGCAGACGCGACTGCATCCCGCGGAGAGCCGCGTGCGGAAGCTGTCCGCGGAGATCCCGGCGCGCTTCGTCGGGTTCGACGTCCTCGTCTGGGACGGCGTCGAGCACTGGCACGCACCGCTCGCGCAGCGGCGGGCCACGCTCGAGCAGATAGGCCGCGAGCTCACGCTTTCGCCCGTCACGCTCGACCGCGCCGAGGCGCTGGAGTGGCTCGAGTCCTTCGAGGCGATCGGGCTCGACGGCGTGATCGCGAAGCGGCGCGACCGTCCGTACGCCGCCGGCTCACGTGAGGCGGTGGCGAAGGTCAAGCCGGAGAAGACCGCGGACTGCGTCGTCGCCGGGCTCCGCTTCAAGGCGGACGGAGAGGGACGCGTCGCCACGCTCCTGCTCGGCCTGTACGACGACGACGGGGAGCTCGACTACGTCGGTTCCGCCGTCGTCGCTCCCGCGCGCCACGACGAGATCGCCGCCGCGGTGAAGCCGCTGCTCCGCGACGCGCCCGAGCGGCGGTTCTCGGAGCCGAACCGGTGGGGCGGCGGCGAGCTCGAGGAGGCCGCTGTGCGACCGGAGCTCGTCGTCGAGGTCCGCTACGACAAGGTGCAGGGCCGCCGGTTTCGCCACGGGACGAAGCTGCTCAGGCTGCGGCCGGACAAGGATCCGGCGCAGTGCACGTGGCGCGAGCTGCGCCCACCGGGCGAGCCGGGCGACCCGACGCTCGCCCGCCTGCTCGGATAGTCGTTTACCCCCGGGGCGGCGGAGGCGGCGGAGGCGACCCGGCCGAGTCGTCGAAGGGCAGCCGCACGAAGCCGCGGTCGGCGAACGTGGCGAGGGACGATCCCTTCACGCCCGCCGCCGAGACCGTGTAGAGCGTGTCGCCCACGACGACGGAGCGTTCGATCGGGGTCCCGGGCGAGCCGACGGGGTCGACGCCCGGCCGGCCGGGGTGTGCGATGCGTCCGACCTCCGAGATCCCCGCACGGCGGACGCGCAGCCCGAGCGCGCCGACGAACGGCGTGTCGGTGTACGTCTGGATCGGGATCACCGCCAGGCGCGTCCGCGGCCACCAGAGGAACGCATGGTGGTCGGCCTCCGCCTGCGACTGCGTGCGCCCGAGCGTGAGGGAGTCGAGCCGCGTCGGGTGCGACGGGTCGGAGACGTCGAACAGCGAGGCGAGCGTCCCGACCGTCCTGCCGTCGGCGGTCGCGTCCTGCCCGATGCCGAGTAGCAGGCCGTCGCCGACGGGGTGGAGGTAGGCCGAGTAGCCGCGGAGCTCCAGCGTGCCCTTCACGACCGGCCGCGCGGGGGTCGAGAGGTCGACGACGTACAGCGGGTCGATCTGCTTGAAGGTGACGACGTAGCCGATGTCGTCGACGAACCGCACCGCGTAGACCCGCTCTCCCTTACCGAGCCCGCCCACGCTGCCGAGTCGCGCGAGCGCGCCACCCCGCTCGGCGAAGGTGGTCACGGACGTCTCGCTGTCGCTTCCGGGGCCGCCCGTGGTGACGGGGAGCGAGGTGCTCGCGACCCGCAGGACGCCGTTCCGCTCCGACAGCGACCACTGGTCGAGCAGCACGCCCGGCACGTGAGCGCTCGCGCGGTACCGCGTCTGCGACGGGCTCGCGACGTCGAACTCGTGGATCGTCGTGCCGCCCGGCGTGATCGGGCCGCGCGCGGTGAGCCGGTCGGGCTCGGCGGTCGCGACGTAGAGGCTCGACGGCGAGGCGTAGACGGCGCGCGCGTCGCCGGCCAGCGCGTCGGAGTCCACGGGCTGCAGTCCGCGGGCGAGGTCGACGGTCAGCACCGTGACGAGCCCGAGGCCGGAGAACCTGCGCGGGCGGAGGACGTCGCGGCACCCGACGAGGAGCCCCGAGCGGGTGACCTTCCCCGCTCGGCTCCTCACGGTGTAGCGGGGAAGCCAGCTCGTCGGGGCGGCCGCCCCGACGACCCCTCGGTTCTGCGCAGCAGCCTGTGCGGCGGAGGCGCCTGTCCCGACCGACGGCACCAGCGGGAGCTCGGTGATCGGAGCCGACGCGAGCACGATCCGGGCCGTGGAGCCCACGAGGCGAGCCGTGACGTACGCGCCGCCGAGCTCCATCGTGCGCACGACGTGCATCCGCGCCGGGTTCGAGACGTCGATCTCGGTCATCGTCGACGCGATGGGCCGCGGCAGGATCGGGGCGACTCCGGCCGTCCGACCGGGGAGCGGGACGACGACCCTGCGCGAGAGCGCCAGCAGACGGCTGCCGTGCAGCAGGAGCTCGTACGTGCCGCCCGGCTCGAGCTTCAGCGTGCCGGAGAGCGCGGGCTTGCCCGACCGTACGTCGATCGCGCTGATCCGCCCTGCGCTCGCGACGTACAGGTAGCGGCCGTCCGACTTGACCGTGTCCGGCTCGTCGACGCCCTCCTCCTGCACGTTCGTGCCGGAGTACGCCGGGTCGGTCGATCCCGGCGAGCCGGCTGCCTTGCCCGGCGCCGCTCCGGGCTGGGCGCCGACGGCGACCCCGACGCCGGGCGCATAGCGACCGACGAGGGGAACAGCGTGGGAGCGCATGTAGGCGCCGAACGCCGGGCAGCCGTCGAACGGCCTCAGCCCGCTCGGAGCGGGGCTCGCAGCGTCGGCGACGGCTCCCGTCAGCGTCGCGCAGACCACGACGACGGCACCGATCCCGAGCACACGCGCGGGCGGCCTCATCTCACCTCCATGTTCACTCCTACGCCGCCGCGACGGCAAGGGGTCACACGCAATCCTTACGGGTCCTTCCGGGCGCGAGAGGGCTGCACGCGCGGCGGCTCGCCCGGCATCTTGGGGAAGTTCGGCGGGTAGGGCGCCTCCCCCACGCCCTCGGACTCCTCGCGGGCGACCCAGTCGAGCAGCACCTCGAGGTCGCAGACGACGTCGTCGATCCCGCCCTGGACGTCGCCGAGCCGCGCGACGCGCTCCTGCATCGACACGAGCGTGAAGTCCTCGGTCTCGACGTCGGGGAGCTCCTCCCACGTCACGGGCGCCGAGACGGTGGCGTCCGGGCGCGGTCGCACGGAGTACGCGGAGGCGATCGTGCGGTCGCGCGCGTTCTGGTTGTAGTCGATGAAGACCTTCTCTCCCCGCTCCTCCTTCCACCACGCGGTCGTCACGAGCTCGGGCGCGCGACGCTCGATCTCGCGGGCGAAGGCGAGCGCGCAGCGGCGGACGACCGGGAACTCCCAGCGCGGCTCGATCCGCACTGCGACGTGGATGCCGCGGTTGCCCGACGTCTTCGGCCAGCCGACGTAGCCCATCTCGTCGAGCGTCTCGCGCACGATCGCGGCGACCCGCTTGCCGTCCGCGAAGGTCGTTCCCGGCTGGGGGTCGACGTCGATCCGCAGCTCGTCCGGGCGGTCGACGTCCGCACGCCGCGACGGCCACGGATGGAAGTCGACCACCGCGAGGTTCGCCGCCCAGACGACCTGCGCCAGCTCAGTCACGCACAGCTCGTCCGCGTGCCTGCCCGACGGGAACGTGACCCGCGCGACCTCCACCCACTCGGGGCGTTTCTCGGGCACACGCTTCTGGTAGATCTGCTCGCCGGCGATGCCGTCCGGGAAGCGCCGGAGCTGCGTCGGCCGCTCGCGCAGCGCCCGCACGATCCCGTCGCCGACCGCGACGTAGTAGTCGACCAGGTCCCGCTTGGTGTGCCCCGCGGCCGGGAACAGCACCTTGTCGGGGTTCGTCACCTTGACGGTGCGCCCCCCGACCTCGAGCTCGACGAACGGTGACGCCATCCCGTGACCCTACTCGCCGCCACGTGCGGCCAAACGCCGGTGCGGCGTCGGACACGTTGCTGCGGGAGGGGCCAGCAGAGCCACGCGGAACCTGGTGTCCGACTTGAAGTCGGACACCAGCCAAGCCACGCGGACACGGGTGTCCAACTTGAAATCGGACACCAGCAGAGCCACGCGGGACCAGGGTGTCCGACTTGAAGTCGGACACCGGCGGAGCCGTTCGACCCGCCGAACGCTTCACAAAATGAAGTATCGGGATCGACTGTGGTAGCCTCGCGCGCGAGTCAAGGTCCCCTCGTGAGGAGTCGAACGACCATGCGGAAGCTGTCCATCTCGAGCCTCGTCGTCATCGCCGCAGCCGGCCTCGCGGTGGTCGCGGCGGCGACCGGAGCCCGCTCCACTGCCGCGGCTCCGGCGGCCATCCCCGGCTGCGCCCCGGGCTCCCTGAACCTGATCGAGGACGGCGTGCTCACGGTCGGCGCCGACAACCCCGCCTTCCCGCCCTGGTTCGGCGGCGCCGAGAAGACCAAGCCGTGGAAGGTGTCCGATCCGTACAGCGGCAAGGGCTACGAGTCCGCGGTCGCGTACGCGGTCGCGCGCCAGCTCGGGTTCCGCAGGGCCGACGTGAAGTGGACGGTCGTCCCGTTCAACAACTCCTTCCGGCCGGGGAACAAGCCGTTCGACTTCTACATCACGCAGGTCTCGTTCAGCCCCGCCCGTGCGAAGGCTGTGGACTTCTCGAAGTCGTACTACTTCGTCAACCAGGCGGTCGTCGGCCGCAAGGGCACGTCGATCGCGAAAGTGCGCTCGATCGCCGGGCTCAGGTCGTACAAGCTCGGGGCGCAGGTCGGCACCACGAGCTACTCCTACATCGTCGACCACATCAAGCCCTCGTCCAGCCCGCTCGTGTACGACACGAACGACGCCGCGGTGCAGGCGCTCAAGAACGGCCAGATCGACGGGATCGTGGTCGATCTGCCGACGGCGTTCTACGTGACGGCCGTGCAGGTGCCCGACGGCCTGATCGTCGGCAAGCTGCCGACGAAGGGCACGAAGGAGCGCTTCGGGATGGTGTTCCAGAAGGGCAACTCGCTGCGGGGGTGCGTGAACAAGGCGCTCAACCGGCTCTGGCGCAACGGAACGATCAAGAAGCTCCAGCGCGTCTACCTCGCGCGCGCCGGCGCCCCGGATCTGAAGTAGCCCCCGCTGGACGGGAACCGGAGCTCCCGGATCCTCGGCGGCGCGACCGTCCGCGGCTCGAGCGAGTCGCGGACGGTCGCGATCGCCCTCGTCTCGACGATCGTGGTCGTGACGACGATCGTCGTCGTCGTCACGCGCTCCCCGGGCTGGGAGGCGTTCAAGGCCTACTTCTTCAACTGGGGCTACTACCGGGAGTCCTTCCCGGAGATCCTCGACGCGTTCTGGGTGAACGTGAAGCTGTTCTGCCTCGCGGAGGTGATCATTCTCCCCGCGGCCCTCCTGCTCGCTGTTCTGCGGAGCCTGCCCGGCCCCGTCTTCTTCCCGATCCGGGCACTCGCGATCGTCTACGCCGATCTGTTCCGCGGGATACCGACGATCCTCGTGATCTTCATGCTCGGCTTCGGGATGCCCGCTCTGGGGCTTTCCTGGATCCCCGACTCCCAGTTCTTCTGGGCGGTGGTGTCGCTCACGCTCGTCTACACGGCATACGTGTCGGAGGTGTACCGCGCCGGGATCGAGTCCGTCCACTCCTCGCAGACGGCGGCCGCACGGTCGCTCGGTCTCAGCCACGGCCAGGCGCTCCGGTTCGTCGTCCTGCCGCAGGCCGTCCGGCGCGTGATCCCGCCGCTCCTGAACGACTTCATCGGACTGCAGAAGGACACCGCGCTCGTGGGCACGCTCGGGGTGGTCGAGGCGTTCCGGCAGGCGCAGATCGACCAGGCGGCGACATTCAACGGGACGTACTACCTCGTCGCTGCGACGCTGTTCGTCGCGATCACGATCCCCCTCGCACGGTTCACCGACTGGCTCGTCGCGCGCGACCGCCGGCGCCAGCAGGCCGGGAGGCTCGCGTGACGGGCGACGCCCTGCTGATGGAGGGCGTGCACAAGTCGTTCGGGAAGCTCGAGGTGCTCCGGGGGATCGACCTGTCCCTGGACGAGCACGACGTGGTGTGCCTGATCGGCGCCTCCGGCTCGGGCAAGTCGACCCTGCTCCGCTGCGTGAACCTGCTCGAGCCGATCGAGGCCGGCCGCATCGTGATCGGCGGCGAGGACGTGACGAGACGAGGCGTCGACGTCAACCGGGTGCGCCGCGAGATCGGGATCGTCTTCCAGGCGTTCAACCTGTTCCCCCACATGAGCGTGCTCGAGAACGTCACACTCGCTCCGCGCAAGGCTCGGGGCCGCCCGCGCGCGGAGGCGACGGCCGAGGCGGACCGGCTGCTGCTCCGGTTCGGGCTCGCGGACAAGCGGGACGAGTATCCCGACCGCCTCTCGGGCGGCCAGCAGCAGCGTGTGGCGATCGTGCGCGCGCTCGCGATGCAGCCGCGACTCTTGCTCCTCGACGAGGTCACGAGCGCGCTCGACCCCGAGCTGGTCGCAGAGGTGCTCGACGTGATCCGCGAGCTCGCCGGCGGCGGGATGACCATGCTGATCGCGACGCACGAGATGGGGTTCGCCCGCGACGTCGCAAGCCGCGTCTGCTTCCTGCACGAGGGCAGGATCCTCGAGCAGGGCTCGCCCGAGGAGATCTTCGGCTCGCCGCGGGAGGAGCGGACGCGGCAGTTCCTCCAGCGGATCGTGGCCGCGGGCCGTCTCTAGCGGCGCCTCTGGTTATCGTTTCCCCGTGCTCCAGGACCCGCATCGCGTCGACGTCTCGCTCGAGCCGCTCGACGAGTACCTCGTGATCCAGCCGTCGAGCGACGAGACCGAGACCCGCGCCGGGCTGATCCTGCCGGCGTCCGCCGCGCAGGCCGCCGCATGCCGCACCGGGATCGTCACCGCGATCGGCGCGGATGTCACCGGGGTCGAGCCCGGCGACAAGGTCCTGTACCCGCGGGAGGCGGGATACGAGGTGCGGCTCGGCGGGATCGAGGTCAAGGTCGTCAAGCGCGACGAGCTGATCGCACGCGTCCACGACTGACCGGATCCGTCCGAGCGGCCGATATCCTGCTCCAGACCCGGAGAAGTGGCCGAGTGGCTGAAGGCGGCGCCCTGCTAAGGCGTTAGGTGGGGTAATCCCTGCCTCGAGGGTTCGAATCCCTCCTTCTCCGCTGTGGTTGGTTCGCGAAGCGGAATCCGCTCGCGCGGATTCCGCCGCTTGATCCCCGCCCTGCGGGCGGGGCAGGTCCCTGAAGGCGCCCGCGGTCGCGGTCGCAAACCACGATCTGTCCACAGCGAATCCGCCAAATCCCCGCCGAGCGGGGCAGATCCCTGAAGGCGCCCGCTGTCGCGGTCGCAAACCCGATCTTCGACGTCGCCGGGGTCGCTAGGCTACGCGCCGGAGGGGTGCCGGAGCGGTCGAACGGGGCGGTCTCGAAAACCGTTAAGGGTGCAAGCTCTTCGAGGGTTCAAATCCCTCCCCCTCCGCTCCACACACGGCTCAACCGCGCATGGTTGAGCCGTTGTCGCGAAGCTGCTCCGCCGTCTCGCATACGTCCTGCGGCCGCCCCACCGGCGGCGATCAGGAAAAGCCGAACAGCGGCGGCAGCACGACCACCACCGTCGCCGCCCACAGGACGAAGACGGGCAGGTACGTCGTCTGCCACCGCTCGAGCCGGTGGAGGGTGCTCCGTCCTGTGAGGAACCGCACGGAGAGCACGGCCGCCCCGGCGAGGTTGACGAGGAGGACGACGTTGAGCCCGAGCGCCGCGGTCCGGTTCGGAGTGAATCCGAGGTCGCCGATCCGCGCGATCATCGAGCCGAGCACCATCGTGTCCAGGAGGAGCGCGCTGGCGACGGCGACCAGCTGGATCCAGTCCATCCAGTTCGGCGACGTCGACGGATCCCGCGCGGACATCCCGTAGAGGACGAGTGCGAGAACGACGAGCAACAGGGCGTCGAAGACGCTGAGCAGGTCGCGGTCGAAGGCTCCGCCGAGCTCCGTCACGGCATAGACGACGGCGGCGCACGCCAGCATGAACGCGAACAGCGGCGTGAAGAGCATCGTGAGCACCGGCGCCATGTTCTCCACCACCCGCTGCTTCGACTCGACCAGCCAGGCGGCCACGATGACGCCGCCCGCAGCGCCGGCAGGCAGCACCCACTGGGCGATCCGATCGACGTCGACCCCCGCCGGCTCGAAGATCCCGGCGGTCAACGCCATGAGCACTCCGCCCCCGAGCGCGATCAGCACGTAGTAGATGAACCATTCGCCGGTGAAGCGGACGAAGTCCATGCGCCGCTCGTGCGACCGGATCGTCCCGCCCATGTACGGGAACGCGACCACGAACCACAGGACGACGGGCAGGTGGAGCGCCACCAGGATCTCGGTGTCCGAGTCCGCGTCGTACGGATAGAGGTTGATCACGAGCGCGGCGAGCACGAACGGCACGGCCGTCAGCATCCAGCCCCGCGCGTCGAGCTGTCGTCGGCGGGCGAAGTACGCGGCGAGGAACGGCAACACGAACAGGCTGAGATTCCGCGCGAACCAGGTCGGCTGATCGTCCGGGAAGCCCGCGGCGAGGCGCGCGAGCTCGATCACCACGGCCGCGGCGAGGGCGAAGACCAGCGCCTCCACCCAACCGCTGGGAGCAGGCGAAGCATCCTCGCCGGCTCCGAGCAGTTGTTTCCACAGCCGGTCGCTGTGCTCGCGTGCGAACTCCCGAGACACGGTGTCCACGTCGCCCATCCGTTTCACGGCGACCAGGAACGCCTCGTCCTCTGCGAGGCCGGCCGCGCTCAGCTCGGCGATCTGGTGGCGGAGGTGGTCCTCCAGCTCGTCGACGTCATGGCCGTTGACCGCCGGAGCGTTGCCGACGTACGTCCGCCACTCTGCGATCTGTGACTCGACGCCCTTCATGCTCGCGCCCCTCCGAGCGCGGTCAGAAGCACCCCGGAGCCCGGCCACACGTCATTGAGCGCACGAGTGACCGCGACCCACTGCCGCTGGTGCTCAGCGAGCGCCGCTCGCCCCTCTTCGGTGATCACGTAGTACTTGCGGCGCCGTCCCTCCGGCGGCGACCGCCACTCCGTCGTCACGTAGCCGAGCCGGCCGAGGCGATGGAGCAGCGGGTAGAGCATCCCGTCGCTCCACTCGAGCTCCCCCTCCGAGAGCGCACGGACGCGCTTGAGGATGGCGTACCCGTAGCTCTCGCCGTCGGCCAGGATCGCCAGCACGAGCGGTGTCGCCGAGGCCGCGACCAGGTCCTTGTCGATGCGCAGGTCGACCCTCCATGACTCGAACTACCATGCATAGAACCACAAGGTATACAGAACCGCAAGCTCTCGACGTCCGGCTGTCCGTTCAACCCCTCCCCTCCGCTCTCCCGCACGCGGGGCGGCTCCGGCGCCCGGGCGACGTCGCGGTCGCGTTGCCCGAGGCGGGCTCTGGAGATTCCGTCAGCCCGGCTGGCGGCCGGCGAGTTGCGCCGCCGGAGCCTTCGCGCCCCGCCTGCGACGACGGCCGGAGACGACCTTCCTGCGGCGTCCCGCCCGCCACCCCGGGCGGTCGTCCGTCCGCGCCTCTGCGGACGGCGGGCCGGCGAGCTCCGTGCTCAGCAGGGCCACCGCCAGCCGCGCGCGAGCGGCGCGCTGGCGGGGAGCGAACTCGAGGCCGAGCTCCCTGCGGCCGGGCTCGTCGCTCGGCCTTCGGCGAACGATCGCCCGCAGCTCCACGGTGTCCTGCGGCAGCTCGACGGCGAACCTGACCTCGTCGCCGATCGCAGGCCCTGCGTCCTCGACCATCACGCGCGCCCCGGCGAGCGAGAGATCGAGCATCGCGCAGGGAAGGCCGTCGACGCTGCCGCGGAGCACGAGGGGCAGCCGGACACCCGTTCGGCGGTCGGGGGCGAACCGCAGCTGCCGGATCCGCTGCGCTGCCGCGGCCAGCAGGATCCCGTTCGCGACGAGGAAGACGCACGCCGCCACGACGACGCCCGGCTCCGGGTACTCGACCGGGCCGAGCCCCGCGATCGTCAGGGCGAACCACACGAGCGAGGCGGCGGTGAGAGCGAGCAGGACGACGGTGAGCCTCGGCACGCGCGCCTTCGCATGGGCGCCTTCGGCCGCGCCCTTCGGCGTGACGCTGAACCGACGGCCGCGATCGTGGAGGAGCGCGAGCGTCCCGGACAGGACTGCGGGCATCCGGAGGAACTCGAAGAGGATCGAGAGGACAGGCGGATAGTGGCCGCGGGCGAGCAGCCTGAGCGCGGCGAACTGGAGCGCGAGGACGCCGAGGAACAGGGGCGCGAAGACGACGAGCGGAGCGGCGATCGGAATCGCGCCGGTCGCGATCACGGCGATCGGCAGCACGATGTACCCGAGGCTGCGCCACGCGTCGAACCAGCCCCAGAGCGTCGTCGCGTAGCCGAGGCGCTGCCCGAAGGTGAGCCCGCTCCCGCTGAGCGGTCGCTCGCGGCGGAGCACCTGCATCGCCCCGGTCGCCCAACGGTGCCGCTGGAGCATGTACTCGGACGCGGTGCGCGCCGCGATCCCTCGCGCGAGCACCTCGTTGTGGTAGATCGTCTTCCAGCCGGCACGGTGGAGACGGATCGTCGTGTGGATGTCCTCCGTCACGGTGCCGGTCGCCACCCCGCCCACCGAGCGAAGCGCCTCGACGCGCAGGACGGCGCCGGTACCGCACCAGAACGCGGCGCTCCAGCGGTTCTTCGCGGCCGCGATCACGCGGTAGAAGACGGACTGCTCGTTGAAGAGCCTCGCCCCGCCCCGCACCTGGTGCTCGAACGAGTCGAGGTTGTAGAAGTCCTGCGGGGTCTGGACGAGCGCGACGTCCGGGTCGTCGAAGTACCCGAGCGTGTGGCGGAGGAGGTCGTGCCGCGCGATGTGGTCGGCGTCGAGCACGGCCACGAGATCCGCGTCGATCGACGCGAGCGCGTGGTTGAGGTTCCCGGCCTTCGCGTCGGCCCGATCCGGCCTGGTGAGGTAGCGCGCCCCGAGGTCCCGGGCGAGACGCGCGACTGCCGGCCTCCGTCCGTCGTCGAGCACCCATGTCTCGTGGGCGGGCTGGAGGGCGACGGCCGCGGCGACCGTCGGCAGCAGAACGGTCTCGGGCTCGTCGTAGGTGGGGATCAGCACCGCGATCCGCGCGTCGGTCGTCTCCCGTGGGTCGACCCGGGGCCCGGCGTCGACGTCCCACAGCGCCACGGTGAACATCGTCAGCCCGAAGGCGTTGTGGAGCTCGAGCGCGAGCAGCGGCAGGGCAACCCACCAGTACGACAGATCGAGGGTGAAGAAGGTCCGCCAGACGAGGTAGGCCAGCGTCGCGAGGACCGCCACGAGCGAGGCGACGTGGATCAGCCGCCGGCGGCTGCGCGACTCGGGCGCGGGCCGCTCGGCGCCGGGGAACGACGGCATCGCGACCGCGTAGCCGAAGAGAGTCGAACGCTCCTCCGACGGCGGCACGCGGCGCGCAGGAACGGCCATGCGATGTCATCGGCAGCGAGCGGGACGACTTGACGGCCGGGGCTCGCCGGCCACCGACGCCGGTACGTGTGATGGAGAGAGAGTGGTGAGAGTGGGGGAAGGAGGCGGGGAGGAAAGGGGAAGTGATGTGATCGGTAGCGCGGGCTTGACTGCCGGGGCTCGCCGCCACCGACGACCGGCTACGCTGGACGCCTCGGAGAGGTGTCCGAGCGGCCGAAGGAGCGCGACTGGAAATCGCGTACGTGGTGAAAGCTGCGTCGCGGGTTCAAATCCCGCCCTCTCCGTGCGGAAAGGCCCCTCGAGGGGCCTTTCCGCTTACGTCCTCGGGCGCCGTCCTCTGGCTCAGACGGCGTCGACCAGGCATGCGCGCAGCGCGTGCCTGGCCTTCCCCTTCTCCTTCCCGTGCCCGTTCCCCTTGCCGCGGCCGTGCCCCGACGCCGTGCGCTCGTGGCAGCGGTCGGCGGCGTGCGAGATCCGCTCGACGGCGTGCGTGCGGGCCATGCCGCTCTTCATGTGCGCCATGTGCGAGACGCACTTGCCGAACGCGTTCCGGTGGTTCCGGTTCGTGCCGAACGCGGCGCGGAATGCGTCCAGTCCCATGTCGGAGCGAAGCTCCTTGCAGGCCTGGCCCGGGCTCGTCCCATGGCCGTGGCCGCCGTGCTCGTGCCCCTGATCCGGTGGGGTGGTGGCGCCGTGCCCGTAGAACGTCGAGTCGTTGACCTCGACGTTCCGCACCATGACCGTCTGCTCCTTGTCTGCGAGCGCCCAGCCGGAGTCGACCACGAGCGAGATCCCTGTCACCTGGTAGCTCCCGACGAGCGCACGCGCCTGCGCGTACGTCGACACCTGCGTCCCCGACTGCACCTGGCTCGTGTCGAAGCGGGTGTCCGTCGACCCGACGAGGTTGCCGGACGCGATCCAGATGTTCTGCGAGCAGCCCGTGAACGACGGCGTGGGGCCGAGGTAGACGAACACGTTCTTCGGGCCCGCCGGTGTCTGCACCTGCAGCTGGAAGCGCGGCGAGCCGCCGGCGCAGTCGTCGTCGGTGACGTCGAACTCGGCCAAGAGCTTCGTGATGCTCTCGAAGGTCGTCACGCCGGTCCCGGTGAAGCTCGCGCCCGAGGCGTCGTTCGCGCTGCTCGCGTCGCCCGTGTCGGACACGAGGGTGAGGACGCCGCCGCTTGCGGTCGCGCCGCCGAACGGCGTGGCGGTGGCGGCGAGCGCCGCGGTCGTCAGGATGGCCGCCAGTGCGGCGGCGGTGGCCATCACGATCAGTGCTCTCATCGCTGGAACCCCCTCCCGGTGACGGCCGCGCGCGGATGCGCGGGCCGGATTCCTCACCCGGGAGCGTGCCCGAGCAGGCGGGAGGTTCCAACCGGTTCGAACGGAATCCTTACGACGTCCCTGCGACCGAGGACACGTACGCGGCGACGTCCTGGATCTGCTGCTCGGAGAGCTGGCCTGAGAACGAGGGCATCACGCCCTTGCCGTGCGTCACACGGTCGACCACGAGCGAGGCCGGCGGTTTCGCCTGGTCGAGGTTCGGCCCCACGGTGCCCGTCGCGCCCGCGTCCGCGAGCGTGTGACACGAGGTGCAGCCGGCGGTCTCGAACACCTGCTTTCCGGCCGTCGCGTCGCCCGAGGGAGTCGTCGGCGCGGTCGGCGTGGTGGGGGTCGCGGGCGTCGTCGTCGGTCCGCCCCCTTCCCCGCCCTGGCCGGACGGAGCCTCGGCGGCGGTCGCCTCGACCTCCTGGGTGTTGGCCGCCCACACGACGGTCGTCATCTGGGCGATGAAGAGGATCGCCGAGACGAGGATGTACGCGTCGAGGCGGCGCGGGAACCCGGCGTGACGCTTCGGCACGAAGATCGCCGTCACGATCGCCCAGGTGATGAACGAGATCGCGACGATCAGGGACACGGTCTTGCCGAGGCTCGTGAGCGCCGCGATGAACATCGCGAGGACGCTACCACGCTGGTTCGGCGGGCTCGGGGGGAGCGTTCGCCCCAGGAACCGAATAGGGTTTGGGCGGTGACTCCTGACGAACGGCTCGAGCGCTACGCGCGGCTGGCGGTGGAGGTCGCCGTCAATCTCCAACCCGGACAGTTCCTCCGGATCTCGGCCGAGCCCGAGCATCTTCCGCTCGTACGCGCGATCGGGACGATCGCGTACGAGCGCGGTGCGCGCTACGTCGAAACCCAGTTTCGCGACCCCCACCTTCGCCGGGCTCGCATCGAGCACGCACCCGAGGACTCGCTCGAGTGGAGCCCTCCGTGGACGCTCGCGCTGGTCGACCACATGATCGAGACACGGGGCGCGACGATCGCGATCACCGGCGAGTCCGAGCCCGAGCTCCTGGCCGACCTCGACCAGCGGCGCGCGCAGAAGGCGAGGGCCCGGCTGGCCACCGAGAAGCTGCTCGACGCCGAGAACCGACGCCTCATCCAGTGGACGATCGTCGGCTATCCGAACGAAGGCTGGGCGAGGGCCGTGTTCGGGGAGCCGGACGTCGAGCGCCTCTGGGAGGCGGTGATCACCGCGACCCGCCTCGACGAGCCCGACCCGATCGCAGCGTGGCGCGACCATCTCGACCGCCTCCGGCGCCGCGCCGCCTCGCTCGACGAGCGACGGTTCGACGCGATCCGGTTCAGGGGCCCGGGCACCGACCTGCTGGTCGGCCTCTGCGAGCGGCACCACTGGCTGACCGCCGCCGAGGTCAGCGTCGAGGGTGTTCCCCACGTCGTCAACGTCCCGACGGAGGAGGTGTACACCACCCCCGACCGCCGGCGCACCGAGGGGACCGTGCGCTCCACGTTCCCGCTCGCCTTCGGCGGCACGATCGTGCGAGGGCTCGAGCTCCGCTTCGACGGCGGCCGGGTCGTGGAGGTCCGCGCGGAGGCAGGCGCCGATGCGGTGCGCGCGGAGATGGCGACCGACGAGGGCGCCAGCTACGTCGGCGAGGTCGCCCTCGTCGACGGCGACTCACGTGTGCGCAAGACGGGCGTCGTCTTTCTCGACACGCTCTTCGACGAGAACGCGTCCTGCCACATCGCATGGGGCCAGGGCATCCCGACCGCGCTCGAGCGCGGCGAGGAGCTGACGGCCGCCGAGCTCGCCGACTGCGGCTACAACGACTCGATCGTGCACACGGACTTCATGATCGGCGGCCCCGACGTCGCGGTCACCGGTGTCGAGCCGGGTGGCGCCGAGGTGCCGATCATCACGGACGACGTCTGGGTGCTCCCCTGAGCCCCGGACCGGCCGCCGTTCTCCGATAGCCTTCCTCGCCCCGGGCGCATAGCTCAGCGGGAGAGCGCTCGCTTCACACGCGAGAGGTCCCTGGTTCGATCCCAGGTGCGCCCACTGAACTTGGATCAAGACCAACCGTCGTCCACGACATCCGCTATCCTTACCTTCATCGCAATGTAAGGAGGCTGAATGGACGTGAGCGCACAGCTCTCGTCGAAGGGACAGCTGACGGTGCCGAAGGCGGTTCGCGACGCCCTCGGCCTCACCGAGGGCGATCAGGTCGTTTTCCGCGTCGAGGGCAAGCGGGCGCTCATGGCTCGCACGGCCGGCCTGCTCGATCTCGCCGGATCCGTGCCCGTCCCCGCGCAGAAGCGCGGCACGCCCTGGCCGGAGGTCAGGCGCCGCACGCGGGAGGCACGGGCAAAGACGCGCGCTTGAGCGCATTCCTCGACACGAACGTCCTGATCCGGCACCTGACCGGAGACCCGCCGGCCCAGGCGCATCGGGCCACCGCTTTTCTCGAGCGAGCGGATGAGCTGCTCGTGCCCGACCTGATCCTCGCCGAGGTCGTCTACGTCCTCGAGTCCTTCTACGAGCTCGGGCGCCAACGTGTCGCAGAGCTCGTTCGCGCGATCATCGCCTTCCCCGCCATCATCGTCGCCGACGAGCCGCTGCTCCTGCGCGCACTCGAGGTTTACGAGGTCGAACGGATTGACTTCGCCGAGGCCTACCTCGTCGCGAGTGCAGAAGCCAGCGGCGTCGGAACGATCGCATCGTTCGACCGCACGATCGACCGAGTCACCACGATTCGGCGCGTCGAACCGTCCTGAGCCGGGCCTTCAGCCGACCCGCAAGGGCTCCGTCTCCAGAAGCGGATGGTTTGCGCACCGCCAAGTTCCGCCCATGACGACCCGCGTAGCCGAGCCGATCTGGCTTAGACCGTATGGAGTGCCCGGCGCCTCACTCGTAAGTTGGCGCGGGTTGCCGTCGGGGCTGTCCCGGCGGTAGAGCCGCAATTACGGGAGGCGCCGGAATGAGCGAAGGTAGCTGGGTCGGGCTGGACGTGCACGCACGCTCGGTGGTCGCGGGTGTGCTCGATGCTCGAAGCGGTGAGCTGCGCGCGTTGGGCGTACCGCCTGCAAGCGAGCTGACGGTGGCGTGGTTGCAGACACTGCCGCAGCCGGTGCGAGTTGCCTATGAGGCGGGACCGACGGGATACGGGCTCGCGCGGGCCTGCGCGCGAGCGGGGATCGCGTGCACCGTCGCCGCGCCCTCGAAGATCCCGCGTGCGCCGGGGGATCGGGTCAAGACCGACCGCCGTGACGCCGAGCGCCTGGCGCGCCTGCTGCGCCTGGGCGAGCTCGTCTCGGTGCGGGTGCCCGAGCCGCACGAGGAGGCCGCACGCGACCTCGTGCGTGCGCGCGAGGACGCGCGTGGCGATCTCATGAGAGCGCGGCATCGGCTCTCGAAGCTGCTCCTGCGTCACGGGCTCGTGTTCGAGGGTTCGGCCTGGACGCTCGCCCACGATGCTTGGCTTCGCCGCCAGCATTTCGCAAGCCGTTCGCTCTCCGTCGCCTTCGACGAGTCGTATGGCGCCGTCGCCCACGCGAAGGGACGTCGTGACGCGCTCGACCAGGCGATCGCCGAGCTCGCGGGCGAAGCGCCCTTCGCGGAGGTCGTCGGCCGGCTCGTCTGCCTGCGCGGCGTCTCGACGCTCACCGCGCTCGCGCTCACCGTCGAGCTTGGCGACTGGGAGCGCTTCCGGCCGCGCTCGCTCGGCCCCTTTCTCGGCCTGACCCCGAGCGAGGACTCCACGGGCGCGCGCCGCCGGCAAGGGGCGATCACAAAGACCGGCAACACGCACGCACGCCGACTGCTCGTCGAGGCCTCCTGGCACCAGCGCCGGCCGCTGCGCGCAAGTGCTCAGCTCGAACGCCGCCGGCAAGGGCAACCGGCTGCAGTCCGAGCACGCGCCGACGCAAGCGCCCGCCGTCTGCACGCGCGCTGGCACGCGCTCGAGAGCCGCGGCAAGCGGCGCACGATCGTCGCCGTCGCGGTCGCGCGCGAGCTGGCCGGCCACTGCTGGGCACTGGCGACCATGAAGTAGCCCGCCCCTCCCAGCGGCCCGGTGAGGAGAGCGCACCGGCGAGGACGCGAAGAGCGACCCGCGGCATAGCTACGAGCAGCCCTTGGGGCGACGCTCGACCCTAGAGAGCGGCGCCGCTCCTCAGCTCGCACACCCGGTCATGCGGTCCCAACCCGCGCATATCAGCCGTGACACAGGCGTCGACGACGGCCGGTGCGCTCCCCTCACTGCAATACGAAGGCCCGCAACAAGCGGGCCCTCGAAGGATGCGCACTTGACAAGCTTCCCTCCATATCAGCTATGCCGGTCAGGCCGTCATGCGTGCCAGGTCTGCGCGTCCGGTGCACACCCCGTGCACACGCTTGTAGGTCGCAATGCGACGCACGGGGGCTCCTCAGGAGTGCGTTACTGTGCGGCGTCGCACGACCGCGAGCGCACGTCCAACAGAGGAGGAGCGAGATGGTCCTGGCAACGGCGAAGATCGAGGATTTCGACCGGTTCTGGAATACCTTCTCGACCAAGGGCGCTGAGAAGCGAAAGCAGCACGGTTGCAAGGGGTCGCACGTCTTTCAGGATCCAAACGAAAGTGACCGGGTTTGGGCGATCTTCGACTGGGATCAGGCGGGCTGGCAGAGCTTCGTCTCAGACCCCGATGTCCCGGCGATCTTTCAGGAGGCCGGGTTTACCCAAGGTCCGCCCAAGTCGGCGGAGTTCCTCCGCGAGCACGACGCCTAGCCTGCACAGCTCGTGGCTCCGGTCACCAGGTGAGCGTCGACGAGCGCACGAGGCGCCGGTCACGAACTGATCCCCAAGGCTAGCGTCAGACTGCTGCCTTTACCTTGACCTGATAGAGTAAAGGCGTGAGTGTCATCTCTCGCAAAAATCAGCTGACGTTGCCGATCGAGGCGTTACGAGCCGCCGGCTTGGAGCCCGGGGACGACGTGCGCGTCCAAGTGGTCGGCCCGGGACGCTTGGAGCTGGTCCGCGCAGATGAGTTGGTCGATGAGTTCGCAGGCGTGTTCGATGCGACCGTATACCCCGAGGGCTACCTCGGGGAGTTGCGTCGCGAGTGGCCGTAATCGTCTTCGACGCGGATGTTCTGATCGCGTATCTCGGCCGCGACGACGCCCACCATGCCCAGGCCGTCGAGCGGATGCGACATGCGCTCGAACCGGGAACGCGAAGACTCGTATCAGCCGTGAACTACAGCGAGGTCCTGATCGGCCCGCTCCAGAAAGCCGGGGCTGCCGGCGCAGAGACGGTCGACGCGATGTTCGTGCGCTTCGGCATCGAAACGATCCAGGTGGACATGGCGATGGCACGCCGGGCAGCCGCTGTGAGCGCACGGACCCGGCTCAAGCTCCCGGACGCCTACGCCCTTGCCACCGCAATTCATGCCGAAAAGCGCGGACACGCCGACGTCCGCCTCGAGACCTTCGACGGAAAGGTCATCAAGGCGTACAAGGCGCTTCACCCGCTTTCGTCAGAGCTCGGGTAAGCGCCAGTTCGGCGGCGCGTCCAACTCAGTCGACCTCGATCGAGGGTACTGCGAGCGACACTCGGTTTGCGTTCGAGATTGGCCGGCGACGGCCGCACGGCTCGAGGACGCTTACGAATCCGCCGACCCACTCGGTTCGGAGCCTCCGAGCCAGCGGTCGGGCCTGTTCGGCGGCATCAGGCTCACGAGAATGAGGATCACGGCGGTCGAGGCGAAGTACGTGTACAGCTGGGCCGTGCCGGCGTACTGCTTCGTCGCGGTCTGGCCGAAGGCGAGAAACGCGTACGTCAGCAGCGCAACCGCCAATCCGACCTGCAGGAACGACTTGTCCTTGTGCGGGAAGAACTCGCCTCGAAGGAGACTCGCCACGAGGAGAAGAAACACGCCGAACTCCAGGAGCCCGAGGATGACCCACGCCGCATCGGTGCCGGGGACCGTGTCGAGGAACGTCCCCTTGAACTGTTCCTTGATTCCCTGCGGCGCGTTGCCGTCGTCGTCGAACAGCTTCTCCTTCCCGGAGTAGAACATCAGCCCGCCGACCATGACGTAGACCCCGATCAGCGTCACCCAGTAGGCGGCGCCGTCGAAGACCGTCCCGCGGCCGACGAGCGCCCACTTCCGGTCCGAGCCTTGGATAGGCATTCCGACCCTCCTCGTCCGTGACAGAGACTGCTGGCGCTCGATTATCCGCGATCGGGCGGTCCGTGTCAGGGACGCCGGTAGACGCCGCACGCCGCCCGAACCCGCACGTGACCTGTACGCGGGTTCAGGCGACCGTCGGTGGGCCCGGTTCGCCGGGTGGCGTCGGGTCGGGCGGCGGAAGCGGATCCGGTCCCGGAATCGGCGGGGTCGGCTGGGGCGTCGGCGCGGGCGGCGGGAACGGCGTCGGGGCGGGTGGTGGCTCTATACCCATGCGAGGCGTATCCCCGCGCAGAGCCACGGGCAAACGCGCGTCTGGGCGCCCACCCGGTCCCCACCGTCCCGCTGCTCCTCACGGCGGCGCACGCCTGGGCTCCGGCTGCTCACGGGAGGCGCCTGTTGAGTCGCCAGTCGTCGTCCGCCAGGAGCAGATCCAGCACGTGTCGAAGGTCGGCCGGCCCGTGCTCGAGCGCCCGCAGGACGGCGGCCCGTTCGTCCTTCGTCAGGCCGACGATCTTGGCCCGGAAGAGGAGCGCCGTCTCCAGCTTCGCTCCGAGCGACTTGTCGACGATCGACACCAACTCTCGGACGAGCCTGTCTTCCACTGCCACTCCGCCCAGCAACATCGGTGCCCCGCGTTCCGACTCTCGATTTTGTTTGTGGCGAGACTCGACGACGTCCGGCGGCAAAGTGGCGGCTCACGAACTCCAAGCACCCCGAGCAGCGGTTGCCGCCAGTTCGCTCGGTCCCGTCCCCACGACGGTGCCCCCTCGAGGGCAGGTTAATGGATGCCCGGAGCCGCCACGCGTTGGATGCCCGGCGAGCGAGTATGCAAAACGCACTCCTCCGGCACCCGTGCGGATGAGGCGACGTCACGAGCGCGAACGCCGCGGGCCGGGCGAGCTGGCGCGGCAGGCCCCGACTGCCTCCTCTGCCCGGCGCGGTTGCCCCCTCGGTCAACCGGCGAGGGCCGCACGCCCCCGTGCGGCCCGTTCGCCGGGATCCCCCAATGCCCGGGAGGCTAGGGACTCGCGCGACCGCCGGGGCTGGCTGTACGTCCAGCCCGTCCCACGACGAAGGTGGGGTCGCGCGCCCCGGCGCGCATGCCGACCAGCCGTAGGCGCCGGTTCGTGTAAGGGACGCCTTACACGACGTGATAGGTTTCGACGCCGTGAGCGAGGTCTTCTGCGAGGAGGTCAAGCGCCGCCACTGGTGGCGCGCCTTGGGCGTCTGGATCTTCGCCGGCGTCATCGTGGCCACGCTCGTCGGCAGCCTGGTCTACGCCTCGCAGGGTGCCCCCGACCCGACCGACGCGCGCGGGGCGGAGGAGCCGCACGCGGTCGTGGTCGCCAACAGCGCGATCATCGTCTTCCGCGAGGGCCTCGAGGCGGTCCTCATCCTCGCCGCCGTGACCGCGCCCATGCTCGGCTCGCAGCGTCGGCTGCGGCGTCCGATCGCGGGAGGCGTGGCGGTCGCGTTCGCCGCCGCGGTCGGCACGTGGTTCGTCGCCCAGGCGATCCTGGCGCAGTTCTCCCAGTACGGCGACCGCCTCCAGGCCGTGACCGGGCTGCTCGCGATCGCCGTCCTGCTCGTGGTCATGAACTGGTTCTTCCACAAGGTGTACTGGACGAAGTGGATCGGGGCACGGAACGCCCAGCGCAAGCGGGTTCTCTCCAGAGGCGAAGCAGGGTTTGTCGGTCTCCAGGTGGCCGGCCTCGTCGCGCTCGGGTTCACGAGCGTGTACCGCGAGGGCTTCGAGGTCGTCCTCTTCCTCCAGAGCCTGCAGCTCCAGGCGGGAACCGCAGCGGTGGTCGAAGGGGTCGCGATCGGGCTCGCCGGCACGGCGGCGGTCGGCTTCGTCACCTTCCATCTCCAGCGGAAGCTGCCGTACAAGCGGATGCTCGTCATGACAGGGGTCATGCTCGGCGTCGTGCTCGTGGTCATGGTCGGTGGAAGCGCACGGACGCTGCAGGACGTCGGCTGGCTCTCGCGGACGCCGCTCGGGGTCCAGTTCCCTGACTGGTGGGCGCGGTGGTTCGAGGTCGTCCCGACCTGGGAGACGCTCGGAGCCCAGGGGCTCGCGGCCGCGCTGGTCGTCGGCTCGTACTACGCCGCCGAGTACCTGAAGGTGCGGGCGCCGCGCCGTCGCGGGGAGACGCCCGCAGCGCGGTCGACCGAGCCGTCCGCTCTCCCGACAC
>CAVPZH010000012.1:0-23328 GCA_963710125.1 uncultured Actinomycetes bacterium
GCACTGCAGACGAGCAACTCGCGGCCCACGTTCGTCCGCGTCGCGGGATCGGACGGGAGCGGCGGGCAGCGAAAGTTACAACTTGTAACTAGCTCTGGCTCCCCGCCCGGAAGCGCTCGACGAGCCCGCGCGCGTAGACGTCCTCCCAGCGCTCGTCCGAGCCGCTCGCGAGGTGGTCGCGGTCGAGCTCGACCAGCGCGTGGACGAGATGGCTCCGGACCGGCGCGCGGCCCAGCAGCGTCGGCAGCTCGGAATGGTCGAGCAGCCAGTCCGCGTACCACGAGGCCCAGTCGGGGTCGTCGCCGTCGGTGATGCGCCACACGAGGTGGTGGGTCTCGGCCGCCTCGTGGAGCAGGTCGGCGATGCTCGGCGCGTCGCTCATGTCGGGGTCCCTGGCTCGGGGAACGGGCGGTGCCCAAGTGTACGGCCGCGCCCGAGCTGCGACTACTCTCGGCGGATGGGTGTCGAGCTCGTGATCGCGCAGGACGCGGAGGACGCCGCGCGAATCGCGGCCGAGCGCCTCGCGGAGGCGGCCGCGCGGGGAGCCCACGTCGCGCTCTCCGGCGGATCGACGCCGCGGCGAGCCTACGAGCTCGCGGCCGGCCTCGAGCCCGACTGGTCGGCCGTCGACGTGTGGCTCGGCGACGAGCGCTGCGTCCCGCAGGACGACGAGCGGTCGAACGCCCGTCTCGTCCGCGAGACGCTCGTCGCCCGCGCCGCGCACGCGCCGCGACTGCATCCCGTGGAGACCACGCTCTCGCCCGTTCGGGCGGCGGCCGCATACGACGCCGAGCTGGACGGCGTCGAGCTCGGTCTCGCCCTCCAGGGGCTCGGCCCAGACGGCCACACCGCCTCGTTGTTCCCCGACGCGCCGTCGCTCGCCGAGCGGGAGGCGCGGGCGGTGGCCGCGCCTGCGGGTCTCGAGCCGTGGGTCGAGCGCGTGACCATGACGATCCCGATGCTCTGCGCTGCACGCGAGGTCGTGTACCTCGTCGTCGGCGAGGGCAAGGCGGAGGCGGCGCGGCGCGCGTTTGCCGAGCCGCCCTCGAGCGCCACACCCGCCTCGCTCGTCCGCTCTGCCGCCGGACGGACGCTCGCGATCGTGGACCGCGCCGCCGCCGCCCTCATCTGAGGATCGACGCCGGGAGGCGTTTGGGCCCCGGAGGAAGCGGGAAGCCGACGGCACACGACGACGGAGGACGCCATGACGCTGGGATACGCGCTGTCGAGCGAGGAGCACCGGCCCCTTGACCTCGTCCGCAATGCCGTGCACGCCGAGGAGGCCGGCTTCGAGTTCGCGCTCGTCTCCGACCACTTCCACCCGTGGATCGACCGCCAGGGTCAGAGCCCGTTCGTCTGGGGGGTCCTGGGCGGCCTCGCGCTCGCGACCGAGCGCCTCGTGGTCGGGACGGGTGTCACGTGCCCCTCGCTCCGCATCCATCCCGTGATCGTCGCGCAGGCGGCCGCGACCGCGGCGTCGATGCTGCCGGGAAGGTTCTTCCTCGGTGTGGGCACCGGCGAGAACCTCAACGAGCACGTGCTCGGTCAGCGCTGGCCGTCGACGCAGATCAGGCGCGAGCTGCTCGAGGAGGCAGTCGAGGTCATGCGTCTCCTGTGGGACGGGGATCTGACGAGCCATCGAGGACGTCACTACACGGTGGAGAACGCCCGGATCTACACGCTCCCGGAGGAGCCGATCGACGTGCTGGTCGCCGCCGGCGGCCCCGAGGCGGCCGAGCTCGCCGGTCGGATCGGCGACGGACTGATCTGCACCGCCCCGGACGCAGCGGTGGTCGAGGCGTTCGACTCGGCGGGCGGGGACGGCAAGCCCCGCTATGCGCAGGCGACGGTGTGCTGGGCGGAGCGTGAGCAGGACGCCCGCCGCACGGCCCTGGAGCACTGGCCGAACGCGGGGCTCGCAGGCCCGCTCGGTCAGGAGCTCCCGCTTCCCTCCCACTTCGAGGCGGCGGCGCGGATGGTCACGGAGGAGAGCATCGCCGACGCGATCGTCTGCGGTCCCGACCCGGAGGCGCATGCGCGACGGATCGACGAGTACCTCGCGGCCGGCTTCACCCACGTGTGCCTGCACCAGGTGGGCCCCGACCAGCGGGGCTTCCTGGAGTTCTGTGCGTCCGAGCTCCTCCCCCGCTACCAGCGTCTTCCCGCACGCGCCCGCTGAACGCCGCTCGGGTCGCCGGCAGGCCCGGCCGTCAGCGTCCGCGCGCCTCGGCCAGGCGTGCCTCCGCCGCGGCGACACGCGAACGCGCCGACTCCGCGGCGGCCCGTGCCGTGTGCGCCGTGCGCTCCGCGTCGCGGGCGGCCCGCTCGAGCCGCCGGGCCTCGTCGCGCGCCTCGGCGACGGCGCGCCTTGCCGCCTCGATCCCCCTGCGATCGACCTTCGGCGTGGCCCGCTGCTCGCGCGGCGATCCCGCGGCATGCCGCGCCCGCCGAGCTGTCGCACCGGCCATCGCCTCGAACCCGGTCGACTCGAGCGGCCGGGTGAGCCTGCCCGCGGCGAGCAGCTCCGGTGCGGTCGCGGCCCCCGCGCGCAGCGTGCTCGCGACCTGCTGGACGACGTCGTCCGGCCGCCGCCCCGCCGCGACCAGCAGCTCCCGGGCGGCGGTGGTGAGCCGGTCGAGCGCCTCGCGGAAGCCGACGTCCGCTCCGGTGCGTCCCGCTCTGACCGCCGCCGCGGAGTCGACGAGGCGGCGCATCTCGCGCCGCTCGTCCCGCGCGAGCCGGTTCACCACCCACGCCGCGAGCACGGGCTTGCGCAGCGCCGCCACCTCGGCCGCCTCGTCGCGACGCCCCTCCGAGCGGAGCCCGCGGACGAGCGCGGCGCGGGCCTCCGTGAACTCGGAGAGCGGCAGCCCGTAGAGCGCCTCGACCTCGGCGGTCGCCATCGCCGCAGCGTACGGTCAGGGACGGCTGCGCGCGCCCGCGCGTTCTCGCGGCCGCCCGCGCCGCCGCGTCTCCGCGTTCAGCTCACCCCCGAAAAGGAGCGAGAGGCCCGCGAGCCAGAGCCAGATCAGCGTCACGATCACGGCTCCGAGCGAGCCCCACGTCTTGTCGTACGAGCCGAAGCGCGCCGTGTAGAACGAGAACGCACCGGAGACGGCGAGCCAGACCACCACCGCGACCACGGCGCCGGGTGTGAGGACCTGCCAGCTCCGCCGGTCGAGGTCGGGGCCGAGGGCCAGGACGACCGCGAACGCGACGAGCATGGCGGCCACGAGGATCGGCCACTGGCCGATCCACCACACCATCGCGACCGTCCCCTGGGCGTCGAGAGCGCTGCCGAGCCACGCCTGCAGGTGCGGCCCCATGATCAGGAGAACGCCTGCGAGCAGGGCCGCTGCGCCGACGCAGACCGCCATCGCCAGCGCCGTCAGGCGCTTCCGCACGAAGCCGCGTCGATCCTTCCGGTCGTAAGCGACGTTGAGCGCGGCCATCACGGTGCTCATCGCGCTCGTCATCGACCAGACGGCGAGGCCGAGACCCACCAGCGTCAGCGTGATCCCGGTCGAGGGGCGGCGGCTGAGCCGGTCGAGGCTGCTGCCGAACAGGGTCGCGGCGTCGGAGGGCGCGATCGCCGTGAGGCGGTCGACGAGATCGGCGATCGTCGCCTGGTCGGCGACGAGCGTGAAGATGCCCAGCACGAGCAGCAGCGCGGACGGGATCGCGAAGAACGCGCTGTAGGCGAGCGCCGAGGCCATCAACGGCACGTCGTCGTCGAGGGACTCCCGCACCGCGCGGGCCCCGATCTCGCGCCACTCGGAGAGCGAGAGGTCACGGAGTCGGGGCGGCGGCCCCGGCTCTGCGAGCCGGAGCGGCTCCTCCGCCCGCGGTGCCCGAGACGGCTCCACCGGCCGCCTCAGTCGGGACGGCCCTCGTCGCCGGCGTCCGGATAGTCGGCCTCGAGCGGGTGCTCGTCCCCTGTTCCTTGCGGGCCGGGGTCGGGCTCGCCCGGCTGGGGCCGCGGCGTGGGTACCGGGTCGGGGCTCGGCGCGGGCTCGGGGATGTCCGGCGGCCTCGGGTCGGGGCTCTCCTCGCTCGCGCGGCTCGTCGTATGCTCTCTCTTCGGTGCCATACCCGACGTGTACCCGGCGGCCCGAGGTTCGAAGCATCGGACCTCGCTCGCTGCGAGACGCGGCGAGTACCCCGGGGCGATTGCGGGTACTGGACGCCCCGTAGACGATCGACCCAAGGAGGAGAGATGGCTGATCGGACCGCAGACCGTGGAGCCTTCGGCATCGGGCTGGGTGGGATCCTCGTGATCGTCGGCGTCGTCGTCGCGATCGTCTGGAGCGTGTGGATCGGGATCCTGATCGCGCTGGTCGGGCTCGTCGCGTTCGGGGGCTTCGCGCGCGGCAAGTGGTACTGAGGGCGCGCCGTCCGCTCCCCAGGCGGGTAGCGTGGCGGCGTGACGCTGCGCCTCTTCTGGATCGGCTGGCTCTTCAACCTGAAGACGCTCACGAACTCGCTGTTCTTCGTGCTGATCTCGATCATGCAGCCGATCATCTTCGCCTCGATCGCGTTCTTCATGGTCGATACCGGGAGCAGCTCCGGGACGCTGCTCTACGTCGCGCTCGGCGCCGGGCTGATGGGCGTCTGGTCGGCGACGCTGTTCGGGTCGGGAGGCGCGATCCAGTGGCAGCGCTGGCAGGGGACACTCGAGCTCCTGGTCGGCGCACCGCCGCCGTTCGTCGCCGTGCTGCTCCCGATGACGGTCGCGACCGCGACGCTCGGGCTCTACTCGATCGTCGCGACGCTCGTCTGGGGCCGCATCTTCTTCGGCGTGCCGCTCGACTTCGCCGAGCCCTTCCAGCTCGCCGTCGCCCTGCCGACGACGATCCTCAGCCTCGGGATGCTCGGCCTCCTGCTCGCGTCGACGTTCGTGCTCTACCGGCACGCGAACGCCTTCTCGAACCTGCTCGAGTACCCGGTCTGGCTGGTCACGGGTCTGCTCGTGCCCCTGTCGCTCCTGCCGGGGTGGGTCGGCCCGCTGTCGTGGGTCCTCGCGCCGACCTGGGGCATGCGGGCGATCCGCGAGGCCGCGTTCGGGGGAGACGCATGGCCCGAGATCGCGCTCTGCGGCGCGCTCGGCGTCGTCTACGTGGCGCTCGGCGCTCTCGCCCTGCGGAACTTCGAGCGGCTCGCGCGGGATCGCGCGACGCTGTCGCTCACGTGAACGCGACGTCCAGGGTCTTCCTCGTGGGGGGCGTGATCTCGTATCGCGCGCTCTTCAACTGGATCGACCCGATCACGTACGCGACCACGATGCTCGGGGCGCCGCTCTTCCAGATCCTGTTCTTCACGTACCTCGGCCGGTACGCGGGCTCCCAGGACGACGCGTTCTTCATCGTCGGGAACGCGATCCAGGTCTCGGCGCAGGCCGGGATCTACGGGATGACGATGGGCATCGCGAACGAGCGACAGTACGGGACGCTGCAACCGCTGCTCGCGACGCCCGCGAACCGGCTCGCGATGTTCTCGGGCCGGGCGCTGCCCTTCATCGCGAACGGGCTGCTCGTGTCGACGTTCGGGTTCTGCGTCGCGTGGCTCTTCCTCGACTTCAGCCCCGCGGAGGGCAGCCTCCCCGCGCTCGGCGTCGCGATGCTGATCACGACCTGCTCGTGCGTCGCGCTCGGCATGGTGATCGGCTCGATCGGCCTACGCGCGCGCGACGTGTTCTTCGGCGCGAACTTCGTGTACTTCGTGATGCTGCTCGTCTGCGGCGTCAACATCGCGAACGATGACCTGCCGAACTGGCTCGGCGCGATCGGCCGCTGCCTGCCTCTCACGCACGGGATCGAGGCCGCGCGCGAGATCGTCGACGGCACGCCGCTGTCGGACGTCTCGGGCCTGCTTGCGACCGAGGCGCTGATCGGGCTCGCGTATGCCACGGCCGCGTACGTCCTCTTCCGGGTGTTCGAGGCCGAGGGCCGCCGCCGCGCCTCGCTCGAGACCTACTGACCTCGTAGGCTCGCGGCGTGGAGACCGGTCTCGCCGGACAGGGTGTCGTCGTCACCGGCGCCTCGGGGGGCATCGGGGCGGCCTGCGCCCGGATGTTCGCCGCGGAGGGGGCGCGCGTGCTCGTCCACTACCACCGCGGCGAGGAGCGTGCGCGGGCGCTCGCGGCGGAGCTCGGCGGCGCCTCGCTCGTCCGCGCCGACCTCACGGCCGAGGCCGACGTCGACAGGCTGTTCGCGCAGGCGCGCGAGGCGCTCGGGGCCGTCGACGTCTGCGCGGCGGTCGCGGGCGTCTACCCGTCGGCCGACGAGCCGGTCTGGGAGCTGGGGCTCGACCGCTTCGAGCGGACGATCGCGCAGAACCTCACCGCGACGTTCCTCACGGCGCGGGCCTTCTTCCGCGAGGCGGCCCGTACGGGTCGCGGCTCGCTCGTGCTCGTCGGCTCGACCGCGGGCCGGTTCGGCGAGGCGGGACACGCCGACTACGCCGCCGCCAAGGCCGCGATCCAGGTCGGTCTGCTCCTGTCGCTCAAGAACGAGGCCGCCCGGCTCGGCCCGGGCGTGCGCGTGAACGCCGTCGCGCCCGGCTGGACGGCGTCGCCGATGACGCGCGGGCTGCTCGAGCCCGACGACGTGGAGCGGATCACGCGCACGATGCCTCTGCGCAAGGTCGCGACGCCGGACGACGTCGCCGCGCAGGTCGTCGTGCTCGCCTCGGAGCGGCTCTCCGGCCACGTGACGGGTGAGCTCGTGACCGTCGCCGGCGGGATGGAGGGGCGCGTCGTGCACCCCGAGCCGTAGCGGCGTCTCAGCGAGGGCGGACTCAAGCTCGGCGCGTTCCTGCCGATGGTGGAAGAGAGCTCCTGGTCGGGAACTGACGGCAATCATTTCCGTGGCCGCGGAGTTCGAGACAGGGGCGGCGCTGGCCGCCCCTTCTCGCTGCCCGCGAAACCTCCAGGGCCCCTACCCGCAAGGGTGATCGACCGCCCCGGGCGCCGCGCCGATGGTCGGGAGGCTCGTCCGCCGCGCGGGGCGCGAGGGCGGGCTCGGTTCCCCTCCGGCGGGGCCGGCAGCGGACGGAGCAGGGACCGGCGGCAGCCCTGCCTCGTCCCTCTGGACCCGCCTGGCGGGCGCGCGAGTCTACAGTGGCCGTCCGGTGAGCCGCTTCCTCGACCGACTCAGCACGGGCCTGCCGCTCGTCGCAGACGGCGGGATGGGCGCGCTCGTGTCCGGGGCCGTCCACGGTCTCCGCTGCCCCGAGGAGGCGAACCTGCGGGCGCCGGAGAGCGTCGTCGCGGTCCACGCCGGCTTCATCGCCGCGGGCGCGGAGCTGATCGAGACGAACACGTTCGGCGCGAACCGCCGGAAGCTCGCCCGCGTGATGCTCGACGACGCGTTCGAGGAGCTGAACTCGGCGGGCGTCCGCCTCGCGCGCGAGGCGCGTGAGGTCTCGGGTCGGGACGTCTTCGTCGCGGGCTCGATCGGGCCTCTGGGCGAGCTCGAGGTCTTCGACCCGGCGGAGCACGGGCCGCTGTACGCCGAGCAGGCGAGGGTGCTCGAGGGCCGCGGCGTCGACCTGTTCACCGTGGAGACGTTCTTCGACCTCGACGAGCTGGTCGTCGCGGTCGACGCGGTGCGCTCGGTCTCGTCCCTGCCGATCGTGGCGCTGCTGACGTTCGACGACGAGGCGGAGGTGACCGGGGGCGTGGGAGCGGGCGCGGCGGCAGCGCGCCTCGCCGCGCTGGACGTCGCCGCGATCGGCACGAACCACGGGGCTGGGCCGACGGTCGCGCTCCGGGCGCTGCGGGAGATGGGCGACGCGGGGCTGCCGCTCGCCGCGCTCCCGAACGTCGGGCTCGCGAGCCTCACGGGGCGGCAGATCGTGTATCCACACTCGACGCCGGACTACTTCGCCGAGTTCGCGGTGCAGGCCGTCGCCCTCGGGGCGCGGATCGTCGGGGGCTGCTGCGGCACCACTCCCGCCCAGATCGAGGCGATCCGCAGGGCCTTCGACGCGGGGCGCACGCCCGCCGCGACGCTGCTGGTCGACGAGCCGGTGCTGCCCGTCGCCCCCGCCGCCGACGCGGTGGAGACCGGCCTCGCGCGCGCGTTCCGCGAGGGCGAGTGGGTCGTGTGCGTCGAGCTCGACCCTCCGAAAGGCGGCTCCCTGCACGGGCTCGTCGAGACGACGCGGGAGCTCCATGCGTCGGGAAGGGTCGGGTTCGTCGACGTCAACGACAACCCGATGGCGCGCGCGCGGATGAATGCCCTGATGACCTCCGCCACACTCCAGCGCGAGGTCGGCATCGAGACGATCCCGCACGTGACCCCGCGCGACACGACCGTGATGGGCCTCGAGGGCATGCTCCTCGGCGCGCACGCCGAGGGCGTGCGGAACGTGCTGGCGGTGACCGGCGACCCGCCCCACGTCGGCGACTATCCCGGTGCGCGCGGCGTCTACGAGGTGGACGCGATCGGGCTCGTGCAGCTCGTCTCGTCGCTGAACCGTGGGGAGGACTACGTCGGCAAGGGGCTCGACGCCCCGACCTCGTTCTTCGTCGGCGTGGCGGTGAACCCCTCGGCGGACGAGCTCGAGCTCGAGCTGGAGCGCTTCCGACTCAAGGTGGAGGCCGGCGCGCACTTCGCGATGACACAGGCGATCTTCGACATCGCGCTGCTCGACCGGTTCGCAGAGCGCCTGGGCGGCTGGCCGGTCCCGCTGCTGGTGGGGATCTGGCCGCTGCGCAGCCACGCGATGGCGCTTCGCCTCCACAACGAGGTTCCCGGGATCTCGGTGCCCGCCGCGGTGCTCGACGCGCTCGAGGCTGCGGGCGCGGACGCGCCGTCCGTCGGTCTGGACCTCGCGCGGGAGCTCGTCGCCGGATCCCGCACGCGCGCGGCAGGGATCTACGTCATCCCGCCCTTCAAGCAGCCGCTCGCCGCGCTCGATCTCCTCGTCTGAGCGCGCGCCGCCCGCGCGGCGCGCTTGGCGTCCGGGCACGGCTGTGTAACGCTGCTCACCAGCGCTCGGAGGGAGCAGATGCACCGACCCGCTGACGCTGCGGCACGGCGCCCCGCCCGGGAGGGCCCCGCGTGATCGCCGCCACGAGCGAGCCCGACGCGCCGCGGGCACTCGCGTCAGCGGAGACGCGGGCGCTCCACGACCGGGCGCAGGCGTTCTTCGAACGGCCCGCGAAGGAACGCGCGCAGGAGAGCTTCGCGTTCGCCGACGGACCGCTCGCCGACGCCGAGGTTCGGTCGGCCCTCAGGGAGGCGTACGCGGGGAAGTGCGCGTACTGCGAGACGCCGCTGACCGAGCAGGCGATGTACGTCGACCGCTTCCGGCCGCCGAGTGACGCGCTCGCACTCGACGGGACGCTCAGCCCCGATCACTACTGGTGGCTCGCCTACACGTGGGAGAACCTCTATCCGAGCTGCGTCGAGTGCCTGAGCTTCAAGGGCTCGCGCTTCCCCGTGCGCGAGGCGCGGGCCGCGCCCGGGACGACCGGCGAGTCCCTCCGGGCCGAGCGGCCGCTGCTGCTCGAGCCGCGCCACGACGACCCCGAGCAGCACCTCGTGTACGCCGAGGACGGGACGGTCGCGTCGAGCACCGAGGAGGGGCGCACCACCATCGACGTCCTCGGGCTGAACCGGGCCCAGCTGGTCGCCGACCGGGTCGCCGCTCTCGCCGACGTGCGGCGCGAGTGGGAGTCCACCGCCTCGGGCGTGGCGAAGAAGGCAGGGATCGACCCGGTCTCGTTCGACGCGCTCTTCGACCGCCGCCTCCCGTTCTCCGGCCTGCGTCGCCAGTTCCTCAACACGTGGGCCAACGCCCGGCGGCCGGAGCTCGACCGCGCGCTGGAGGCCGCCCCCGAGGGGCCGTCGTCCGTCGCCGAGGTCGCAGGCGACCTGCCGGTCGTGACCGGCGCGGAGCGGACGCGGGTGAAGGGCGCGTTCGTCCAGGCGCAGGTCGCGCAGGACGCGTACTCGCTCGCGGGCGAGGCGAACGCGAGCGAGGACTACTTCCGCCGCACGAGGAGGATCGAGCGGATCGAGGTGCGGAACTTCAAGGTGATCGCCCACCTCGACCTGACCCCGGCGAGCCTCGCCTCCTCCGCGGCCACCGCACCGTGGCTGATGTTCCTCGGCGAGAACGGCTGCGGCAAGAGCTCGCTCCTGCAGGCGGTCGCGCTCGCGCTCATGGGGGCCGACGAGCGGGACGCGCTCGGACTGGACGCGTCCAGCTGCGTGCGCAACGGCACGAGCAGCGGCCATGTCCGCGTGCACCTCGCCGGGAGCCCGGAGCCGATCGAGCTGAGGTTCTCGCGCGGGCAGCGGACGTTCGCGGGCGGAGACGACCCGAAGGTGATCCTGCTCGCGTACGGTGCGACGCGGCTGCTCCCGCGCGCGGGCGACCAGGCCCCGCCGCCGGCCTCGGCCCGCGCCCGCGTCCGCAACCTGTTCGACCCGTTCTCGCCGATCGGCAACTCGACCGACTGGCTGCTCTCGCTCGACGACGACACGTTCGGGGCGATCGCGCGGGCGCTCAAGGTCCTGCTCGAGCTCGAGAGCGGCGACAGGCTGATCCGCAACCGGAGGGCCGGCCGCGTCGACGTCGAGGCGTTCGGGATCCGGGTGCCGCTGGAGCATCTGAGCGACGGCTACCAATCGGTCGTCGCGCTCTCGACGGACCTGATGATCTCGCTCCTCCAGCAGTGGCCCACCGTCGACGCCGCCGAAGGCACCGTCCTGATCGACGAGCTGGGCGCCCACCTGCACCCGAGGTGGCGGATGCGGATCGTGACGAGCCTGCGCCAGGTGTTCCCGCGGGTGCAGTTCATCTGCTCGACGCACGATCCGCTCTGCCTCCGCGGCCTCGGCGACGGCGAGGTCGTCGTCGTGAAACGCGACGAGGTGGGGGCGATCGTCGCCGTGACCGACCTCCCTCCGGTTGCGGGACTCAGGGTCGACCAGCTGCTGACGTCGGAGCACTTCGGCCTCAACAGCACGATCGACCCCGAGCTCGACGCGCTCTTCGCGGAGTACTACCTCCTGAAGGCGAAGCCGCATCCCACCGCGGCCGACCGGCGGCGTACGCAGGAGCTCCACGCCCGGCTCGACGGCTTGGAGGCACTCGGCTCGACGAGACGCGAGCGGATCGTGCTCGAGGCGGCCGACGACTACCTCGCCCAGGCGGGCGCCCTGGCGGACCCGGACGCGCGGCTCGCGCTCAGGCAGTCGACCAAGCGCAGGATCGCGAAGATCTGGGAGCAGGCGAGCGCGGGCACAGCGGTCCGGTGATCAGGGTCCGCCTGCCGGCGGCGCCGCAGGAGCTCGTCGACAAGGGCGCCGTCGAGCTGGGCAAGGCGCGCGCGCACTTCGGCGACCCGGCGAACGACGGCAATCCATTCGCGTTCGGCGCCTACAAGCTCCCCGCGGTGAAGAGCGCGCTCAACGACACCTTCCGTTTCAAGTGCGCCTACTGCGAGAGCTACTTCGGCGCGACGCAGCCGCTCGACGTCGAGCACTTCCGCCCGAAGAGCGGGGTGCTCGTCGGGACGAAGCTCGTGTGGGGCGTCTACTACTGGCTCGCGGCGAGCTGGGGCAACCTCCTGCCCTCGTGCACCGACTGCAACCGGCCGCGCAAGCAGTCGCTGCCCGACGGCAGCGAGCAGACCCAGGGCAAGGCGAACCAGTTCCCGCTCTCCTCTGAGGACGTGCGCGCGGCGAAGGAGGGAGACGAGAAGGCCGAGTCCCGGCTGCTCGTGCACCCGTGCCTCGACCGCCCGGAGACGCACTTCACCTTCGAGCCCGACGGGATCGTGAGCTGGCGCTCGCGCAAGGGCAAGGAGTCGATCCGGGTCTATGCACTCCTGCGTCGCGGGCTCGTCCAGGCGCGCCGCGCGCTGCAGATCGAGGTCCTCACGCACATCTCGATCGCGCGGGGGCTCGCGCAGAAGCTCGAGCAGGACGGCCCCGACGCCGATCTGGAGGCGCTGCTCGCCCTCGAGCTCCAGGCGCTGGCCCGCTTCATCGACCCCGAGCACGAGTACAGCGCCACCGCTCGAGCCCTGATCGAGCCCGTGCTCGAGGAGCTGACGTCGTGAGCGACGATCCGCGCGCCTACGACTACTCGCACCCGACCCTGACCTGCGACGTGGTGATGAAGGGGGGCATCACCAGCGGCGTCGTGTACCCGCACGCGATCTGCGAGCTGGCGCGGACGTACCGGTTCGTCAACGTCGGCGGGACGTCGGCCGGCGCGATCGCGGCGGCGGGGGCGGCCGCGGCGGAGCACGGCCGCGACCGGGGAGGCTTCGAGTGGCTTGCCGCGCTGCCCGCCTGGATCGGCGCCGGCGGGAACCTCCTGGGACTGTTCCAGCCGCAGCGGAGCACGCGCCCGTACTTCCGGCTCTTCACCGCGGGGCTCGGGAGCACGGGCGCGGGGAAGTGGCTCCGGCTGGGCTGGGCGGTCGTACGGGGCTTTCCGCTCACGGTGCTCGCGGGGCTCGCCCCGGGGGTCGCGCTCGTGGTGCTCGCCGCGTGGACGGGCTCGGGCGCGCTGGCGGTCTGCGCGATCCTGGCAGGGGTGGTGCTCGCGGTGCTGGGCCTCGGCCTCGCCCTCGCGCTCCGCCTCGCCGTCGGGCTGCCCCGGGCGGTGGGTCGGAACGACCTCGGTCTCTGCACGGGGAACTCCCCCGAGGGGAGCGATGCTCCCGCCCTCACGCCGTGGCTCGCGGGCCTGATCGACGACCTCGCGGGCAAGGACGGCGACGACCCGCTCACCTTCGGCGACCTGCGAGCGAAGGGCATCCGCCTGCAGGTGATGACGACGAACGTGACCCACAGGCGGCCGCAGCGCATGCCGTGGGATCACCACCAGCTGCTCTTCGACCCCACCGAGCTGAGGCGGCTGTTCCCCGAGCGCGTCGTCGCCTGGATGGAGGCGCACCCTCCCGCGGCCGGGGACGGCGAGGAGGGCGAGCGGAGACGGAGGACGCTGGACGCGCTGGCGCCGCTCCGGCCGTTCCCTGACCCGGACGATCTCCCCGTCGTCGTGGCCGCGCGCATGAGCCTCAGCTTCCCGCTGCTGATCAGCGCAGTGCCGCTCCACGCGCTCGACCTCACGCGCGCGAGCACGCGCGACGCGCTCGCGGCGGTCGAGGCCGGTCGCGTGCCCGCCACGCCCTTGGAAGCCGACGTGTGCTGGTTCTCGGACGGCGGCATCACCAGCAACTTCCCCGTCCACTTCTTCGACACGCCGCTCCCGACCCGACCGACCTTCGCGATCGACCTCGACGGCTTCCACCCCGACTTCGCGCGCAGCGAGGACCAGGCCGAGAACGTCTACCTGCCGTCGACCAACGTCGGCGGCCTGCTCGACACGTGGCACCGCCTCGATCCCAAGCCGGGGCTGGGCAGCCTCACCGGCTTCCTCGGCGGGATCGTCCGCACCATGCAGAACCACGTCGACGCGGCGCTCACGCACCAGCCCGGCTACCGCGACCGGATCGTCCACGTCCACACCGCACCGGACGAGGGGGGCATGAACCTCACGATGCCGGCCGCCGTGATCGAGGCGCTCACGTCCCGCGGCCGCGCGGCGGGCCGCGCGCTGGTCGAGCGGTTCGCGGAGACGCCCGGCACCGCGCCCGGCCTCTCGTGGGACAACCACCGCTGGGTGCGCTATCGCAGCGCGGTCGCCGCGCTCGCGACGCAGCTCGAGCAATTCGCGCACGCCTGGCAGTCGCAGGTGGACGGCGAGCGCTCGTACCCGGAGCTCGTCGACCGGCCCGACGACGTCGGCCCCGCCGGGTACCGCCTCGCGTCGGAGGAGCAGCGTGCGCTCGTGCGGTCGCTGACTGCTTTGCTCGCCGAGGCGGGCGCGCTCGCGGAGAGCGGGCCGGGCGACGCCGCGCGTGGCGCACCACGTCCGGAGCCGGTCGCCCGGATCGTTCCACCGGACTGAGCTTCGGAGCTAGCGCTCGACGCAGGCGGTGCTCAGCCCGCGCGAGGCGACGTTCCCGAGTGCCCCGCGCACTGCGGCATTCGGCACCGCGAACCCGTCGTCCGAGCTCTGGCGCCGCGCGAACGCGGTCGCGACGACGTTGCCCTGAGGATCGACGATCGGCCCACCGGAGTTCCCGCTCCGCACCCCGCCGCGGAAGCCGACCACCGAGCGTCCGAGCTTCAGGCGCCCGTACGCATCGCGCGCGGCGACGCGCGACGTGCGCCCGAGGCGGACGGGCGTCACGACGTACGGCCCGTCGAGGGGGTAGCCGAGCAGCGCCGCCGGGTCGCCCCGCTGCGGATCGGCGAGCGACAGCGGCCTGCCCTCGAGGCCGGGGACCTTCAGGATCGCGACGTCGTTCGAGGCGTCGAACGCGACCACCACGCCGGGGGTGCCGCGACCGTCGCCGCGGTCGACGACCGGCGACCGGATGCCCGCGACGACGTGCGCGTTCGTCACGACGAACCCGCGTCGCACGATCCATCCCGAGCCCTCGATCCCGAGGCCGCATGCGAACCCCCGCACGCGCACGACCGAGCTCCGCGCCGACCTGATCTCGGCGTCGCGGGCGATCGCGGGATCGGGCTCCGAGACGCCCGAGGCTGGGCCGACGATCGCGGAGAAGGTGTCGATCTTGTCGAGCGCGTCCATCACGCGCTCCGGCGGAAGCGCCTCGGTGAGCCCCGAGAGGATCGACGACTCCTGCGCGAGCCGCCGCAGGTTGCTCTGGCCGGGCATGTAGAGGAGGGCGGCGCCGACGACCCAGCAGAGCGCGATCCCCGTGACGGCGCCCAGCAGCACCCCGCCGGCCGAGTCGATGATCCGCAGCGGCGGCACCGGGAGCAGCGAGCGCCGAGCGGTGTGGCCCACGAACAGCCCGACGTACTGCCCGAGAATCCCGCCGACGGCCGCGCCGGCGAGGGCGACGAGCGGCGTCCACCCGCCGAGCCCGCCCAGGAACCCGGGCGCGAGCCGCGACCCGGCGATGGCGCCCGCGACGAGCCCTCCGAGGGACAGGACGCCGGTGATCAGACCGCGGCGCACGCCCGCGACCCCGGTGAGGACGATGACCGCGAGCGCGATCCAGTCGACGAGATTCATCCTGCAAAGCATGCACATCGCGGGGCCCGTGTCCTCGCCCGATCGCGGCACGGCTACAATCACGCGGCCCTGGGGGCGTAGTTCAGTTGGTTAGAACGCCGGCCTGTCACGCCGGAGGTCGCGGGTTCGAGTCCCGTCGCTCCCGTCCTCGGAACCCCCTGCAAGCGCGGGGGTTTCGTACGTCAGAGCCGCATCTCCTGCGCCGTTCTCGACACCTACGCGACACCTAAACGCCGGTGTCGCGTTCCCGGTCGTCCTGCGCGGTGCTACCGCGAGCGTCGAGCCGGTCGCGGATCGTCTCCTCGGAGTCGAGCGCGAAGTGGCCGTAGGTGCGGTCGATCATCTTCACGCTCGTCCCCATGAGACGGGCGAGCTCGAAGATCGAGACACCCGCGGCGAGCGCCTCGGTCGCGAACGTGTGGCGCAGGTGGTAGGGCCCGCGCTTCTCGATCCCGGCGGCTTCGAGCGCCGGGTACCAGTCACGCGTCCGCCAGTTGTCGAGCGACAAGTAGCCGCCCTCGGGTGCCGTGAACAAGAGCGGCGTGTCGAGGCGCGGCGGAAGCGATGCGATCGCGTCGACCGCGCGGGAGGTCAGCGGAACGCGGCGACGTGACCGGTCGGTCTTCGGGTAGCCGGTGAGGACGCCGTCGGCGAAGCGGCGCTGAACGGTGACCGCGCGCCCCGCACGATCGACGTCCCGTCGTTCGAGCGCAACCCACTCGTTCGTGCGGAGCCCGGTCTCCGCGGCGACGACGATCAGGGGGCCGTGCGTCGGGCCGAGCTCGTCCGCGAGCGCGTCGACCTCGTCGCGGGTGAAGGGCCGAAGCTCCTCACGACCGGGCTCCGGGTTGCGGCCCGCGTCGACGGCCGGGTTGGTCGTGAGGTAGCGCCATCGGACGCCTGCGCCGAGCGCCTGCCGGAGCGCGCCCGTCAGCCGGTAGCGCGACCCGTCCGACAGTCCTGCCCGCCACGCGGCGATGTCGCTCGCGGCACCTTCAAGCTCGCGGAGGGTCCACGTCCCGAAGACGGCCCGCGCCGGGGCGAGTCGTTCCTCGATCGTCTCGCACGTCCGCTTCGCCACGGTCGCGCCGTGCCGCGTGACGTACAGGTCGCAGAACTCGTCGAACGTGATCGACTGGTCGGGCGCTCCCGACCGGAGCCTCGGCTTCACGTTGTCGTCGAACCATCGGCGAGCCTCGGTCCTCGTCACGAAACCCGACTGGTGCTTACGTTCGCCGTTCTCGTACCACCGGAAGCCGTGTCCGGCCGGCGTCTTGTAGACGCTCCCGCGCGCGTCAGCGGGCATGGTCTTCCTCCTCGGTTGGGGCCGCTCGGTGCGGCCGGGTTGGTAGCTCCGAGAAGGATCGCGCATACGCTCCGACCCGGGCGCGGCCTGTTCGGGTTGGTAGCACTCCTCGGTGGGCCGCGCCCGTTTCGTGCTCGACGAGCCACACCTCGAGCTCTGACGCGCGGAACCGGAGTCGGCCCTTCGTGGTTCCCGGCAGACGGATCGCCGGGAGCTCTCCTCGCCGCGTCCATCGGAGAACCGTCTCGGCGCTCAGGCCGAGTAGGTCGGCGACCTCGCGGGCGGTGAGGAGCCGGTCGGTCACCAGTCGTCGTCCTCGCCGTCGGCGATCGCGGCGCGGTGGTCTTCGAGCTCGTAGCCGAGCGCAAGCTGACGCTCGTTCGTGAGGTAGGCGTTACCGGCGTTACCCGCGTTACCTCCCGCATGGCTTGGAGCCTCGGAGGTAACGCAGGTAACGCCGGTAACGCCTACTACGCCAAGCTCGACGAAGGCGGCGGCGAACTGCTCGATCTTGTAGCCGCGGACGGTCTGCCGTTCGACCTTGACCGGCATCGTCTTGATCCGGTGCACACGCAGGAGCTTCGATAGCGCCTGCGCGCTCAGAGGCTTGCCGTAGTAGTCGCCCACGGCGACTCCTCGATCGCGTAGAGGTGTCCGAGCAGGTCACTCGTCTTGAGTCGCTCGACGCCGGCGACGTCGAACGCCTGCGCGACGTCGCGGATCAGGAGCGCCGTGAGCGAGTCGTCCTCGCGCTCCTTTCCGGTCGAGAGCGCGAGCGCCGCTCGACGGGCGCGGTCGGGCCAGTCGCCCTCGGCGAGCTCGGCGATTGCGAACAACGGCTCCCATACGTCCTGCGCCCGGTCGTCGAGCTCGTCCGGCAGCACGGGACGCAGCCCGGCCGCGTAGTCGGCCTGCGGTTCGAGCCAGTCGGTGAGCCTGTCGCGGAGACCGTGCCCGACCGGGGTGACGTCCCGGGCCCGGAACCGGTCGATGACTGTTGAGCGGGGACGCCGATGAAGGCGGATCGGCACCGAGCGGTCCGCGACGGTGTCGGGCAGGTTGCCGAGCCCTGCGAGTGCCTTCGCGCAGAAGACCGTGAACTCTTGGAGCTTGGTGCTGTTCGCGCCACCCATCCGGTAGGTCGTCGCGCCCTGCCGGTAGCCCGCGTTCAACATGCCGCGGAGCTCCTCGCGCGGAGATGCCTTCGAGAAGATCGCGTCGACTTCGTCGATCAGCACCGTCGGGCGGGTCTTGTCGATCGCCCGGAACAGGGCCGCGTCCGAGATGTTGGCCGTGTACATCCGCCTTGCGACCAGCAGGCCGAGCACCTCGAGCAGGCGCGACTTCCCCGAGCGCTTCTCCGCGGAGGTCACGGCCAGGTACGGCGTGCACTCGAACGAGTCGATCGTGTGCGTGTGCGCGACCCACAACGTCACGGTGTCCGCCTGCGCGTCATCGAGCACCACGAAGCGGCGAACGAACGCTCGGACGTCGTCGAGGACGAGCGTCGTCATGTGACACCCCGTTCGTTGAAGTGATGCCGAAGCCACTCGGCACGCGAGAGCAGCGCGCGAGCCTCGCGCCACTCGACGACCACCGCGATCGCCGCTTGCAGGTGCGGGCACGGCAGGCACCGGACGCAGTCGCGGTGCTCGACGAGGAACCTCTCGCGCCATTCGCAGCGCCACCCGTAGGTGAGCGGCGCATGTCTCTTCCACCAGGGGTGGTTGGACCCGTCGCAGACCAGGCAGTCGGCCTTGTGCGCGAGCCAAGCCTCGTAGCGGGGGCACGGCTCGGCGGGGCAGGCGCGGCAGAGTTGGCGGTGGACCTCGAAGTCAGCGGCGAGCGCGTGGACGAGCACGTCGAGCTCGGCCTGGTCCGCTTCGGTCCAGCCGTTCACGCCGCGGCCTCTCTCGCCGCGTGAGCGGCGCTACCGGGCGGCTCTGGCTCGGGCTCTTGTCGGCCGGGGGACCGGCTGCGTGCGCGTGAGGTACGCGTTGAGCGACGCCTGCGGGCGCTCGACCGAGCGCGGGCTCCCGCGGCCGGCGCGAGGGCAGGAGCGGCCGTGGCCGGGACCGGGTGGACGCGGCCCTGCAAGTCGTTCAGTCGCGCGAGCGGCGCTGCGGCCTCGGGAACCTGCGCCATGAGCTCGCGCTGCAACCGGAGCTCCTCTGCGTCGGACACGGCGCGAACGGCGAGCTCAGACGTGGATGCGCCGCGGTCGTGCTCGTCGAGCAGCATGAGCCCGAACTCGAGCTCAGAGGTCACGACAGGATGCTTTGTCGAGGAGCCCACGCCAGGATGGTGACAGGACGCCCGGACATTGCCGGTCGACTAGGACACGGGCCCCCGAGATGGAGGCCCGCGGACGGTCAAGTGTGGGCTCGACCCGACACCGCGAGCGTACCGCGAGAGCAGGACAGCGCCACGCCCGGAAGTCTCAGCCCGTGCGATTCGCCGCCGGCTCGACCTGCCAATTCTCCGAGTCGATCACAACCCGCGAACGCTCCGCGCGCTCACGGGCCTCCGCCTCCCGCCGCGCCCACTCGGCCTCGTGCTCCAACCCCCACGCGGCGACCCGCTCACGCTCCCGCTCGGCGGCGTCGCGCCGCTCGACCAGCCCGTGGAGCTCCGCGCGGACGCGCCCACGGACCTGGCCGAGCTGCGGGTCAGCAACGCTCGCGCGGAACGGGGCAACGTTCCGCTCGCCCGCACGTCGCGCGACGAGCCACCCGAGCTCTCCGGCGAGCTCCTGGGCGTGCTCGAGCTCCCGGTCGGCGGCGGCAAACAGGTCCATCGCCCGCGCAAGCGCCGAGGCCTGCTCCTCGCGAGCCTGCTCGACCGCCTGCGGCACCTGCGCGAGCGCGACCGCGAGCAGCTGATCGGCGGACAGTGCGAGCGCGGCGTCGAGCGTCTTGACCTCGGCGGCGGTCTCTTCGACCTTCGCGCGTGCGGCGATCGTCTTGCGTGCCGATGGCGGCGTCCTACCGGCGAGCGCGGCGTCGACGCGGCGCTGCTCGTCTCCGCGCTCGGCCTCGACAAGCTCCCGTGCGGCGACCGTCGCAGCGTCACGCGCGCGGGCGACCCGCTCCGCGAGACGCGCATGGTCCGCCCCGGGCTCCCGGAGTTCGGGCATCGCGGCGAGCGTCGGCGGGAGCGGGTGGTCAAGCTTGTGGCGGTGGCCGCGCGCGGTCGCGCGGCCAAACCGGATCGGCGCGTCGGTCGTGGTCATGGTTCACCTGCCTCCTAGATCAGAGCGTCCATCGGCGCGGTCTCACGGAGACCTCGGCGATGGCTTCACGGAGCCACTCGTCGGGGTTGAGCTCCTCGCGCAGGCGCGGGTGGCGCTCTGAGCGTGGGCCCTGGCTGACGAGCGGCCGAGCAGGTGGTGAGGTGGCGTCGAGCGCGGGGTCGCCGCCGACAATGCGGCTCCGGCCGCTGCGCATCCAGCGGTCGGCTGCGGCGTCGGATCTCTCGGTCACGTCTCGAGGGTACGCGCTCCCCGGGACGTTGCCCAATTAGGAGAAGCCATCTGCTCCTCCCTCGGGCCTCGGATTCTCAGCGGTTTTTTCACCCACGACTGCCCCCTCCCGGGGTTCTCTCTTCCGGGGTTAGGGGGTCCCCCGCACCTCGGTCGGGTGGCCCCTATGATCGCGCCGTGCCCCTCTTCGAGATCGACGCGTCAGGTGAGCTCGTTCCGTTCCGCCGACTTCGCGGTGGTGAGAACCTCTACGAGCGTCAGATCGAGGACCTCGCTTGGGCTAACCCGGAGGAGGTAACCGGAGAGAACCTGTTTCTAGTCCGTCGACAAGCGTCTCTCCACCATGCTGGCATCGCGGACATCGTGGCGCTCGACCGCGAGGCTCGCGTCGTCGTGATCGAAGTGAAGCGCGAGTTCGAGCGGCAACAACTAGCTCAGTGCCTTGAGTACGCGGGGTGGGCTCGACGCACCAACCTCGACGAGCTCTCGCAGATGTATCGGTTCGGAGCAGAGCGTTTCTTCCCGGACTGGCAGGAGTTCACCGGCTCAGAGGTTCCGGCGATCGTCAACCCGTCGCCCCGCCTCATCCTGCTCGCGGGTTCGTTCCACGCTCGGACGCGGGCCGCGATCGACTTTCTCATCGACAACCGGGCCCCGGTCAAGGTCGTGCCGATCTCGATCTACGAAGACCAGCAGGGCAGGAAGTTCCTGGACATCGAAGCAGAGCACGAACCAGAGTTCACCGCAGGCGGCACCGAGCCAGGGGTCGAGGTCATTGACCACACGAAGATCAACGGACACCGCGTCCGGCTGACCGACCTCTTGGAGTACGAGCTTCTGGCCCCGGGTGACGAGCTCTACTGGGATCGACCGCAACTCGGCAACCGGTATGAGGCAAGCGTGACCGAGACCGGGGCGATTCGGCTGTCGGACGGACGCGTGTTCTCGTCCCCCTCCCGAGCGGGAATGGAGGCCGCAGGCATCGCTTCGCTCGATGGCTGGTTCGCGTGGCGCGTCGCACGACTCGACGGTGCCCTCCTGAACGACCTTCGTCATCGGCTTGCCGCGAGCGTCAACGCGGACGGCGCGAACGACGCCGAGCCGCACTGACGACGAACTCAGCACGCGCCACCCTCACCTCGAGATCCTCGTCGCCGCTGTCGGCGACGAGGACACGCCAGTCGCTGTCGGCGACGAGGACACGCCAGTCGGACGCGACCTCGATGAGCTCACGAAGTGCGTCTACGAACTCGGCAACCGTCGTCGACTGCGCGAGCGTCGCAGCGACGACTCTGACGTCGGCGGCGAACGACTCGCGGGCCTGCTGTTCGAGCGTGGTCAACGCGGCGACCTTGCGGCGGCGCGGGTTGAGTCGGAAGGTGCCCTTGTCGACGCGGACGACGAGCCCGTCAGCCTTCTTCGCTTCGCCGTACAGGACGCCGTAGAAGGTTTGCTTCGGCGTCTGGCCGGCCAGCGCGGTCAGCGGGAACGCGGCCTCGAAGATGGCGGCGACGGTCACCGACTTGCGGGTGCCGGTCATGACCTTCTCGATCGCGGCCCGGGTGCTGAGCTTCGTCATGGGTGACGTCCTCTCGTGAGTGCGGGCCCGCTCGTCGGGCCCGCGTCACGTCGAACAGTCCCTACGCGCGTCAGAGGGGACAACACGATCCGACTCGGGCACTACGCTCGGCGACCGTGACCGCTCCCTTCACCATCCCCACCGACGGCGACGAGCTCGAGCGAGAGACGTGGCCCCAATGGACGCAGAGTCGGTTCCCGAGCTACGAGACGTTCTGGGCGGCACGGATCGTGCCCCTCACCTACCGGGTCCGTGACCGGGGCAACGTCCGGTTCCAGAAGACCGCTGAGCTCAGCACCGCCGGCTACACCGACGAGGATGTCACCGTCGCGCAGCTTCACTACACGCTGCTCCGGCACCTGCATCGCGTGTTCGTGCTCCTCGACGACGCGCACGCGTCGTTCCTGAGCCCACGCGAGCACCGCGGCAACCGCCCCTTCGGACCCGATCACTTCTTCGAGTCGTTCGCACGGCTGAGCGGCGTCAGCGACCTTGCCGATGAGCTACTCGCGCGCCGTGCGAGCCCCGGCAGGTACGACGCGTGGGACGAGCGCGACGGCGGCAACGCGCGACGCGCATGGCGAGCTCAGGCGACGGCCGACCCGCTGCGGCCGGTGCGGGCCTACCGGAACCGGCTCGTCCACGGGCGCATCGTTCCCGAGACGTTCGTCCCCGCAAGGCACCCGGACGGCCGCGACCTCGGCGTCCTGCTGTTCTACCCGCGCCTCGACGCCGTCGACCGCTACCTCGACTGGCGCGTCGCCTTCGCCGCAGCCGCCAGCCCGTCGCCCGACTTCGACGAGGCCGCGCTCATCGCCCGTGACGCATGGGACCTCGTCGTCGACCACGTCGACCAGTCGTGGCGCACGCACCTGCTCCCGAGCGTCTGATCAGGCGATCGCGAACCCTCGCCGCGTTGTCCGCGGCCGGATCACGGCTGGCGGCTCCCCGTGACGTTCGCCACCGGGGAGACGCCGGAGCTCCCATGCCCGGCCGTCGGGCCGGTCTCGGCCGCAACCCGTCGGGGCCCTACGCGGCCACGCAGCCGAGCGCCTCGGAAGCGCCGTCGTCGTCCTCGGTGACGTGGGCGTCGGTGGTCTCGCCGAATTCCATCTCCGACACGTCGTAGGCGTGCTGGTTGATCGACATGATCAGCCCACCGCCGTCGAGCTGGTTCATCGCCCACAGTGCAGACTCTCCGTCGACGCGACCGGCGACGAAGTAGACGTGCTTGAAGTCGTCAGATCGCACAACGACCGGGCCCACCAGCTGCTTGCCGAACAAGGCCGACTCCAAGAAGTCGGCGGCGACGCTGGGCATCGGCTCGCACCGTGACGAGCTCGTGCTCTCGGTCGACGCCTGCGACGGCCCGCTAGAGGTGCTGCTGTCCTCGGAGTAGCCGAGTGCGGCTCCGATGATGATCAGTCCGGCGATGCCCAAGACCACCGTCAGGATCTTGTGGCGGAGGATCCAGCGCTTGACTGGATCACGACTTTCCATCTGTCCCCCCTTGCGGTTGACCGAAACGCCGCGACGGTAACTTCGCCAGCGCCGCGGAACGTCAGTAGTAACCACGGTGGGGGGCCTTGCGGCCCCCCTTTCGTCTAGCCCTCTTCCCGCAGGCGTCCAGGTCTCCTTAGTAGCGCTTCTTCGTCATCGCGCCTGCGTCATCGTGAGCGGGCGAAGGCTCCCCGCGCGCGACACCTACGCGACACCTAAACGCCGGAACGTCGCGAGAGCGCGAGCTCAGCGCCGATGCGGGGCGACCGGGCCGGAACCCTCGTTGCCATGCGGGTTCCGGCCCATCCGGTCGTATCGCGTCGTCTCGGGAGGGATGGCCCGTAGCGGCCTGTCACGCCGGAGGTCGCGGGTTCGAGT